>NZ_JBIAJR010000006.1:0-456823 GCF_042872025.1 Streptomyces sp. NPDC005494 | reverse complement strand
TCCGACTCTATCAGACTCTTTCGTGTCCGATTCCCGGCCGAAGCGGGTTACTGCTTGTTTCGCTTTCCAGTTCTTCGCTTTCGCGTTTCCCTTTCCGGCGAGTCCGACTCTATCAGATCCTTTCGGGCCTGATTCCCAGTCAGCGGGCTTTGCCATCCCGGCCGTTGGGCCGTTCCGACGCTCAAACTCTAGCGGATTCTCCCGGCAGCTCATAATCGAGCCTTCGAATTGAATTCCGGGCACGCCGAAATTCTCCCCGATGGGAGATCGTGCTGAGTTTGGTTGCCGCATTCGCGGCGGAATCGGTTGCCGCCGGACCGTACCGGCTCCGTGACAACTCGAAGAACCTTACGGACCAGGGAGGGGCGTGTCAACCCCTCCCTGGCCACCGTCAGTCCAGGTCGGTGAGCCTGCCGCCGGCGTCCGGCTGCTCGTGCTCCACACGCCGCAGAAGGCGGATCAGTATCTCGCCGAGTGCTCCGCGCTCGTCGCCCGAGAGGTCCTGGAGGAGGTCCTCCTCGAAGGTGGTGGCCATCCGCATCGCCTCGAGCCACTTCGTCCGGCCCTCGTCGGTCAGCTCCACGATGACGCGCACCCGGTTGTTCTCGTCCCGGTCCCGGGTCACCAGGCCTTCGCCCGCCATGCGGTCGATGCGATGGGTCATCGCCGCAGGGGTCAGCCCGAGGCGCTTGGCGAGTTCACCGGGACCCAGGCGGTACGGGGAGCCCGAGAGGACGAGGGTCTTGAGCACCTCCCACTCCGCGTTGCTGATGCCCAGGGTCGCGACCTGTCTGCCGTACGCGACGTTCATCCGCCGGTTCAGCCGGCCCAGCGCGGAGACGATCTGCTCGACCTGCGGGTCGAGGTCCCGGAATTCGCGCTGGTAGGCCGCGATCTGCTCGTCGAGGCTCGGCTCCTGGAGCTCGGGCTGCTCGGTGGTGTCAGACATGGCGGGAGTATCGCACGCTCTTCATCGCCATCGAAGTCCTTCGACCTGAAGAGTTCAGCGTCTAAGTTTAGTGTTAAAGTCTACGGGTCTGTGTTGTTCGAACTTCATGTCTGAGGTAGGTGAGTGTGACCAGGGAGATGGGTGCAGCGCTGCGGCGGATCCAGCTGGGCAGCGCGCTGAGCGCGTTCGGTCTCGGGTTCACCGTCCCGTATCTGTACGTCTACGTGGCACAGGTCCGGGATCTTGGTGCCGGTACGGCAGGTGTCGTGCTGGCTGTCTTCGCCATGGCCGCGCTGGCCGTGCTGCCGTTCACGGGACGGGCCATCGACCGGCGCGGCCCCTTGCCGGTACTGATCGTCGCCGCCGGTGCCGCCGCCGTGGGTGCCTGCGCCCTGGGGGTCTCGGGCAGCGTGACGGCGGCGGTGCTCTCCGCCGCGGTCCTCGGTGCCGGCACCGCCGTGATGCAGCCGGCACTGGCCACCATGCTGGTGTGGTGCTCCACCGCCGCGACACGTACGCGTGCCTTCGCCACTCAGTTCTTCCTGCAGAACCTCGGCCTCGGCATCGGTGGTCTCGTCGGCGGCCAGCTGGTGGACGTCAGCAGCCCGTCGAGCTTCACCATGCTGTTCCTGATCGAGGCGGCGATGTTCCTGGTGCTCGGCGTCGTCGCGGCGACGGTCCGCATGCCCCGCGCCCCCTCCCTCACCGGGACCGCGTCCGTCGAGGGCTCCGGCCCCAAGGGCGGGCTGCGGGTGCTCCTCTCCCACAGGGCGATGGTGCAGCTGTGCGTGCTGGGCTTCGTCATCTTCTTCGCCTGCTACGGGCAGTTCGAGTCCGGCCTCGCCGCCTACGGCACAGAGGCCGCTGGAATCGCGCCGTCGACCCTGGGTGTGGCGCTGGCCGCCAACACCGCGGTCATCGTCGTCGCGCAGTTCGTCGTGCTCCGTCTCGTGGAGCGCCGGCGCCGTAGCCGGGTCATCGCATGGGTCGGGCTGATCTGGGCGTTCGCCTGGATCGTGGCGGGCTACGCGGGGCTCGGTGACGGCAGCCAGACCATGGCCACCGCGGCGATGATCTCGACGTACGCCCTGTTCGGCCTCGGTGAGTCGATGCTGTCGCCGACGGTCGCCCCGCTGGTCGCCGATCTGGCGCCTGAGGCCATGGTCGGCCAGTACAACTCGGCGTTCGCCCTGGTGAAGCAGCTGGCACTGGCCGTCGGACCCGCTGTGGGCGGGCCCATGGGGGCGACGCTGCACGGGCCGTACATCGTGACCTTCGTGCTCTTCTCCCTGGGCATCACCGTGCTGGCGCTGAAGCTCGGCCGGCAGCTCACTCCCGTCCAGGACGCGCCGCTCGCGGCGGCACCGTCCCGGGTCGTCGCCGTGTCCCTCCCGGGGAGCGAGCCGGCCGCCGCTTCCGCCGCCGTGCGCTGAGAGGGCTCAGCCCGGCAGCGAGAACTCGCACCAGACCGCCTTGCCCCCGCCGGGGGTACGGCGGCTGCCCCACGACGAGGCGATGCTCGCCACGATGGAGATGCCGCGTCCCGCCTCGTCGGCGGGTTCGGCGCGGCGCCTGCGGGGCAGGTGGTCGTCCCCGTCCGTCACCTCGATGATCAGCCGCCGGTCCGTGCGGCGCAGGCCGAGCCGCATGGGCGGTGTTCCGTGCTGGAGGGAGTTCGCCACGAGTTCGCTCGCGGCGAGGACACCCCGGTCGCAGAGCTCCACCGGGAAGCGCCAGGACGCCAGCACGCCCGTGGCGAAGGCCCGGGCCCGGGGCGCCGCCTCGATACCGCCGAGCAGTTCGAGCGAGGCGTTGTGGAAGAGCTCCGCGCTCGTGCCCGTGCGAGCGGGGTGCTGGACGACGAGCACCGCGACGTCGTCGTCGTGTTCCGCGGTCACTCCGAGTGAGCGGATGAGTCTGTCGCAGACCACCTGCGGTGAGCCCTTGGCACCGGACAGGGCCCGCTCCAGGGAGGCGACGCCCTCGTCGATGTCCTCACTGCGGCGTTCGACCAGCCCGTCCGTGTAGAGCACCGCGGTGGAACCGGGCGGCAGCGCGATCGATCCGGAGGTGTGCAGCCAGCCGCCCGTGCCGAGGGGTGGCCCTGTCGGGTCCTCCGCCCGGTGTACCGTGCCGTCCTCGTCGCACACGAGGATGGGGAGATGGCCCGCTGAGGCGTAGACGAGGTGCCCCTCGTTGGGATCGTGCACCGCGTACACACAGGTGGCGATCTGACTGGCGTCGATCTCGGCGGCCAGGACGTCGAGGAGCTGGAGCACCTCGTGGGGCGGCAGGTCGAGCCGGGCGTAGGCGCGTACCGCGGTGCGCAGCTGGCCCATGACGGCCGCGGCCCGCACACCGCGTCCCATCACGTCCCCGATCACGAGCGCCGTACGCCCGGCGCCCAGGGTGATGACGTCGTACCAGTCGCCGCCCACCGCCGCGTCGGTGCCGCCCGGCTGGTACGTGGCGGCGATCCGCAGGTCGTCCGGCTGTTCGAGGTCCTGCGGCAGCAGGGAGCGCTGGAGGGTCACGGCCGTTTCGCGGTGGCGGCGTTCGCTGGCGCGCAGCCGCTCCGCCGCCTCGGCGTGATCGGTGACATCGGTGGCGTAGACGAGGACGCCCGCTCCGCCGTCCGGGTCGTCGGTCGCCACGGGGGTGCAGGTCACGGTGTACGAGTTGCCGGCGAGGACCTTGCGTGACTTGACCGTGCGCGGGGTGCCGCTGCGCAGGACCTGGTCCAGGAGCGGCAGCAGGCTGAGCTCGCCGAGCTCGGGCATCGCCTCGGCCGCGGGCACGCCGCACGGCCGGGGGCCGAAAGCCGCGGTGTAGGCGGCGTTGACGTAGGTGACGCGGTGATCGGGGCCGTGCAGCAGCGCCACGGGCGCGGGAAGCCGGCCGAGGAGCTCACGGGCGGGCAGGCCCTCCAGGGAGCTGCCGGGCACAGGGGCGGAGGGTTCCGAGGGGCCGTCCGGGGGCGAGACCGCGGACGGCACCTCGGCCCGGGCGGCGGGTACGGAACCGTGCTCGTCCCGCGCGGCGGCTCGGCGCGGCGTTCCGGGAAGGCGGGCACTCCAGCGCGTGAAGTTCACGGAAATTCTGGCCTCGTGTGTCGGTCTGGTCCGCTCGGGCGAGCTGCTTCGTCTGCCGGTCCTGTGCCGCGCCCCGTTGCTTCTTCCCTGGTGGAAGCGGCGGGGCGGGACTCCCGGAATGCGCAGCCGGGCCTTCATTGCGGTTGATCTCGCTGGCGGTCACTGTAGGTGACTGCCCGCCGGGTCACTCTGCGCAGGTGTGGGCCCACCTATGGTCACACGCCCAGTGTGACCGACCGTACTGACAGTTGCCCTACGGCTGCGGGTCCGACCGCTGAATTACGGCCGTTCTCCAGGGGAACCGGGCGTGCCTGGCGTGGCGTCAGTCCGACGTTCCCGGCGGGCCGTCCTCCTTCGGACGGCGGTCGTCCGGAGGGTTCGGTTGCGCGTGTCCACCGGCGGCGAGAGCGAATTCGGCGCGCGGG
Organism: Streptomyces sp. NPDC005494; assembly: GCF_042872025.1. Lineage (NCBI taxonomy): Bacteria > Bacillati > Actinomycetota > Actinomycetes > Kitasatosporales > Streptomycetaceae > Streptomyces > Streptomyces sp. NPDC005494. The sequence goes on along the minus strand of NZ_JBIAJR010000006.1, from coordinate 452,357 downwards.
TGTTCGAGCGAACCGAGGGAGACGATCTCGCGTTTGAACAGTCCCGCGAGCGTCCACTCGGCAAGGACCCGCGCCTTCCGGTTGAACGTGGGTACGCGGCTGAGGTGGTAGACGCGGTGCATCAGCCAGGCCGGATACCCCTTGATCTTGCGGCCGTACACATGGGCGACGCCCTTGTGGAGACCGAGCGAGGCGACGGACCCGGCGTAGGAGTGCCGGTAGTCCTCGGCGGGCCGGCCTGCGAGGGCGGCGGCCACGTTGTCCGCGAGGACCTTGGCCTGGCGTACCGCGTGCTGGGCGTTGGGCGCGGTCTCCGTGCCCGGCTCGGACGAGGTGAGATCGGGGACGGCCGCCGCGTCTCCGGCCGCCCAGGCGTGCTCGACCCCCTCCACCCGCAGCGCGGCCGTGCAGCGAATCCGGCCGCGCTCGGTCAGCGGGAGGTCGGTGGCGGCGAGGATCGGGGCGGGTTTCACGCCGGCCGTCCACACCAGGGTCCGGGTCGGGAAGCTCGAACCGTCGCTGAGCACGGCGACGCGCCCTTCACAGCTGTCGAGCCGGGTGTCGAGCCGCACGTCGATGTTGCGGCCCCGCAGCTCCCTGACCGCGTACTTGCCCATCGCCTCGCCGACCTCGGGCAGGATGCGTCCGGTCGCCTCGACCAGGATCCACCGCAGGTCCTCGGGCTTGATGTTGTGGTAGTACCGCGAGGTGTAGCGCGCCATGTCCTCCAGTTCGGCGAGGGCCTCGACGCCCGCGTAGCCGCCGCCCACGAACACGAAGGTGAGGGCGGCGTCGCGGATGGCGGGGTCCCTGGTGGCCGAGGCGATGTCCATCTGTTCGATGACGTGGTTGCGCAGGCCGATGGCCTCCTCGACGGTCTTGAAGCCGATGCCGAAGTCGGCGAGCCCGGGGACGGGGAGGGTGCGCGAGACGGAGCCGGGAGCGAGGACCAGCTCGTCGTACGGAATCTCCAGAGCGCCTGTGCCGTCCTCGCCCGTGGCGAGCGTCGTGACCGTGGCGGTGCGCTTGGCGTGGTCGATGCGCTCCGCCTCACCGATGACGATCGTGCAGTGCTTGAGGACCCTGCGCAGCGGTACGACGACATGGCGGGGCGAGATCGACCCGGCGGCTGCCTCCGGCAGGAACGGCTGATACGTCATGTAGGGCTCGGGCGTGACCACCACGATCTCGGCCTCGCCGCTTTTCAGTCTCTCCCGCAGCTTCCGCTGGAGACGCAGGGCGGTGTACATCCCCACGTAGCCGCCGCCGACGACGAGAATGCGCACACTTGGCCGGGTGCCGGGGGACGTCCCCCGGGAATCTGGTGCCATCACCATCCCATGACGCAACGGAGTCCTGAGTTTGTCCACAGGCCCGGCAAATTGTGTGACCGGAGCTCTTCGATCACCGGGAGGGGTCCGGCCGCCGTGCGGCTTCGGAGCCGCGCAGGTCAGGTAGGCCGGAAGGGTGGTCCCGCGGGGGCCGGAACAGGGCCTGAACGCTCCTTGCTCCGAACGGGGGGCGCACCGTGCGGAACTACCCCCTTCTGAATTGAGCCGGGCTCAACTATGTTCGTGTCTCGTCGGGGTGTCGGGTTCGGAACGAAGGTCCGCACGCCGGCCGACAGGCGGGGAAGTCTCCGGGGGGAGACGTCATAACCGGGGGAAGTTATGCACATTCAGGATTTGCATGGGCCGAGCGCTGTCACCTCTTCTGCCGAGGGGCACGCGCGGCTGGGATCGGTCGGCACGGTCGCTGCCGCAGCGATGTCGGGCGACACGAGCCGTTCCGTCCCGCTCCGCGTGGACGCGCAGCGCAATCTCGAACACGTCCTTCGCGCCGCGCGCGAGGTGTTCGGGGAGCTGGGTTACGGGGCGCCGATGGAGGACGTGGCGCGCCGCGCACGCGTGGGTGTCGGCACGGTCTACCGGCGTTTCCCCAGCAAGGACGTGCTGGTGCGCCGGATCGCCGAGGAGGAGACGTCACGGCTGACCGACCAGGCGCGCTCGGCTCTCGGGCAGGAGGAGGAGCCGTGGTCGGCGCTCTCCCGTTTCCTGCGGACGTCGGTGGCATCGGGTGCGGGACGGCTGCTGCCGCCGCAGGTGCTCCGGGTCGGGGCCGGGCCGGACGACCAGGAAGCGATATCCGGCCCCGGCGCGCCCGAGGGTGAGAGCCGCGTGCCGCATCAGCGGCAGGGCGTGGGACAGCCCGGGCTCCGGGTGGCCGGGCAGCGCTCCGATGTCGAGGAGGGTCTCCACGACGACCCCGGGGCGACCGAGTTGCTCGAGGTCGTGGGCCGGCTGGTGGACCGGGCCCGTGAGTCGGGTGAGCTGCGGGGTGATGTGACGGTGGGCGATGTGCTGCTGGTCATCGCCACGGCGGCGCCGGCTCTGCCGGACCCCGCTCACCAGGCCGCTGCTTCCTCGCGGCTGCTGGACATCCTCCTGGAGGGCCTCCGCTCCCGGCCCGCGTAGCCGACGCCTCCGGCGGTCCCGCCCCGCCCTGCGGCCAGAGCTCACGCTCGGGTGCGGGCGGGCCGGTTCCGGCGCGGGCGGCCGAGCACGGCGTACGGGCACCCTGCGCGGTTGCGGGCATCGTGCATCCCGCGCGGATGCGGGCGGGCGGCGCGGTTGTGGGCGGCCCCCTCGGATGCGGGCGGGCCCCTCGGATGCGGGCGGGCCTCGCGGTTGTGGGCCTCCCCCTCGGATGCGGGCGGCCCCTCGGATGCGGGCGGCCCGGCGACGGGTCGGTGGGTGACCTGGGGGCGGCAGGACTCCCGCGCGGGTGCGGCTGATCGCGCCCGGGAGCGACCGGCCTCGCCCAGGCACGCTTGCATGCGCCCGGGCACGACAAGTGCTGCCAGGGGGCGCCTGGTTCGCTCGCAGGCGTAACGGGTGCGCCGGGCATCCCTGGGCCGGCTCAGTACACCGCCCCGAGAGATGGCGGCTCTGTCCGCCCGGACACCGGTGCGAATGTGGGCTGTTGCTCCTGCCCCGTAGGAGTGACGTCGCACCTCCGGACCCGGGAAGACACCCCGGACGAGTGGTTGCCTCCCTTCCCAGGGGTCGCGACGGCAAGGGCCTGTGGCACTCTGGCCCCGGTATTACGGGTCCGAGGACGCATGACGGGGGCTTCCGCGATGAGCGGTGACGCGCAGCAGGAGGAACCGGCCGAAGGCGTCGAGACCCCGGGCGGCGGCAGCGGGAGCGTGGAGGCCGAAGGCACCCGAGCCGCGCGCACGGCGGGCCCGGCACCGGAGCCGAGGTCACGGACCTCCCCCTCCGGCCCTGGCCGTGCGGAGGACACCGCCGAGGGTGGCACGGTGCTCCCCGGCCCCTGGCCTGCGGCCGTCGACGCAGCGGAACCGGGGGGCGGCGGCGACTCGCCGTACGTCGTTCCGCTGCAGCGGGAGGGCCGCGCGGGCTCCGCCGACCTCGAACCGTCCGACGCGCAGCTGATCGAGGGCATGCGCGCCGGTGACGACCAGGCGTACGAGGTGCTGTTCCGGCGCCACTCAGGAGCGGTGCGCCGCTACGCCCGCACCTGCTGCCGCGACGCGGACACGGCCGAGGACCTGACGGCCGAGGTGTTCGCGCGGACCCTCCAGGCGGTGCGGGGCGGCAAGGGGCCGCAGGAGGCCGTCCGGGCCTACCTCATGACAGCCGTACGGCATGTCGCCGCCGCATGGACGAAGAGCTCGAAGCGCGAGCATCTGGTCGACGACTTCGCGGTGTTCGCCGCGCAGGCCACGCGCTCCGCCGAACTGTCCGAGGCCGACACCCTCGAACTCGGCGCCGATGTCCTGGCCATGCACGAAGCGGACCGGTCGATGGCCATGCAGGCTTTCCGCAGCCTGCCGGAGCGATGGCAGGCCGTGCTGTGGCACACCACCGTGGAGGAGGAGTCGCCGAGCGAGGTGGCTCCGCTGTTCGGCCTGACGGCCAACGCCACAGCGGTCCTGGCCGTCCGGGCCCGCGAAGGCCTCAAGCAGGCTTATCTGCAGGCCCACGTGAGCCAGTCGCTGACAGCGGGCGGCGACTGCGCGCGCTACGCCGACCGGCTCGGTGCCCACGCCCGCGGTGGCTTGCGCACCCGAGCCGAACGCGGACTGCGCAAGCATCTGGAGGAGTGCGCGAAGTGCCGGGTCGCCGCAGGTGAGCTGGAGCGGGTGAACGCCGGCATTCCCGCCCTGCTGCCGATCGCCGTCATCGGCTGGTTCGCCGCGGGGTACACGGTCAAGGCGGCAGGTCTCGTAGCGGGCGGCGCGGCCGGTGTGGCCGGTGCCGGAGCCGCGGCGGGTGCCGCTGCCGCGGCCACGGGCAGCGCGTCGTCCGGTGGCGGCGCGGCGGCTGGTGGCGCCGCCGCGTCGGAAGGTCTCGGTGCCCCCGTGAAGGCCGGTATCGCCGCGACGCTCGCCATGGCCGCTGCGGCCGGCCTGGTGTGGGCCATGGCAGGCGACGACCGGCCCGCGCCCGAACCACCGCCGGTGGCCAAGCCACCGGCGGCCGCACCGGTCACCCCGTCCCCGTCCGTTCCCCCGGAGCCGACGCCCACCCCGTCCGCCACACCCGCTCCCGCGCCGGAGCCAGCGCCGGAGCCAGCGCCCACACCGCCGCCCCCACCGACTCCCACGCCACCGGCTCCGGAGCCCACATCCGAGCCCACCACGCCGGAGCCCTCGCCGACGCCGCCCGAACCCACACCGGCCCCGGCACCCGCGCCGGAGGTCTACCAGGTGAACGAACTCGCGTACTCGGTCCTGGGCGACCACACCGGGCCGGAGATCCTGCTCGGGCGGAGCAACGGCCTGTTCTGGCAGCGCAGCGGACTGTCGATCGCCTCCACGACGTACGCCCACGGAGTGACCGCGCACTCCCGCTCGTCGGTCACCGTCCAGCTGAACCGGTCGTGCACCCGTTACGAAGCCATGGTGGGGGTCGACGACATGACCCTGGGCCTCGGCGCCGTGCGCTTCTCGGTGTACGACGGCGGCGGAGCCCAGCTGTGGCAGTCCCCCGTGGTTCGGGGCGGAGAGCCGGCCGTGCCGCTGAGCGTCGGCATCGAGGGCCAGGAGACGATCCGGCTCGTGGTGGAACCGTCCGGGACGCTCGGCGGAGTCGCGCTGGCCGACTGGGCGAACTCCCGTATCAGTTGCCGCTGAGCCGGGCGGACCCGCAGCTCAGCTGCTGGCGAACCGGGCGGACCCGCAGATCAGCTGCTGGCGACCCGGGCGGGCCTGCGGCTCAGCTGTCGCTGAGCTCTCCGGCGATGCGCTGCAGAAGGACGACCGTGTCCTCCGCCGTCAGGCTGCTGCCCGCGGCGCGCTCCTCCTCGTACCGGTGGGGGTCCAGGGCGTCCCGGAGCCGCTCCGTCGCCACGGCGACCTCGGCCTGTTCGACCGGTGAGCGGGGGCCGTGCACCCTCCACACCTCGGTCGCGGCGAGGACCCGGGCCGCCTGCTCGAACCGGTCCAGCTTCACCAGCATGGTCCCGGCCGCCTCCGCCAGATGGGCGGTGAAGACCTCCGCGCAGCCGGCCGCCACGGCCAGGGCCAGCGCCCCCGTCACCTCGCGCAGCCCTTCAGCGGGTCCGCCCGAGGGTTCGAACACGCTGATGCGCGCCGAGACCCCCTGGAGCGCGGCCGTGAACTGCGGCGGCCTGCTTCCGTACGCCTGGCCTTCGAGTGCCGCGTCGGCGTACCGGCGCGCCAGTGGGATCTCGCCCGCCGTGAGTGCGATCGCGGCCCGTAGGTAGTCCACGTAGGCACGGGCGTCCCGGACCTGCCGGCGCTCCGCTTCCGCCTCGGCCTCGTCGAGCCCCTTGCGGGCGGCCTCCAGGTCCCCGCTCCGGTAGGAGAGTTCGGCGAGGCGCCCCAGCAGGAAGGGCGTCTCCGCGTGCGCGCCGACCTCGCGGGCGAGGTCCAGCGCCTCCTGGTAGGCCGCCCGCGACTCGTCGAACCTCCCGCGCGTCATCCCTGCCTCCGCCACGGCACTCGCCACCTGGGCGAGCAGGTAGCGGTCGCCGACCCGTCTGCTCAGCGCACGCAGCTCGGCGATGTCCTCGTCGATGCCGTCCATGCCCCGAGGGGTGTCCACCAGCATGTGAGTACGGGCCATGAGCATGACGCCGTACTCCCAGTCGCCGCCGTACTCGCGGGTGTGTGCGATGGCCGCGTCGAAGGTCGCGTGCGCGTCGGGGGTGTACTCGCGGCGCATGTACGAGGTCATCGGCCAGAGCAGGCCGGGGAAGCGGACGGATTCCGGGCCGCCCGCACTGAAGACCTCGGTCACCTTGCTGACCAGGTCCTGGAACTCTTCATCCTCGTAGATGTGTTCGACCGGCCGGCTCTCCACGGCGAGGAAGAACCGGAGCATGTGCGTGTGCATGCGCGGCCAGTAGCGGGGGTCCTCCGGGTCCTCGGGGTCCTCGCCCAGCGCGACGGCACGGTCGGCCCAGCCCAGGCCCTCGTCACGGAAGTTGCGCAGCCACCAGAACCACCCCATGGCGAGCACCAGGCGCAGCGCGTCCGGCTCGGAGGGGCGGGAGGACACCGTGCGGTGCAGGGCGGCGCGGATGTTGTCGAGGTCCGTCTCCAGGCGCCGGATCCAGACCAGCTGGTCCCGTGAGCGCAGCTGCGGGTCGGCCTTCTCGGCCAGCGCGGTGAAGTGGCCGAGGTGGGCGTCGACGGCACCCGCCAGGATGCCGGGGGTCTCGGCGGCGCGCTCGATGGCGTACTCGTGGATGGTCTCCAGGAGGCGGTAGCGCATCTCCGCGCCGTCGGTGGGTGTCGCGACCACGAGTGACTTGTCGACGAGCGCACCGATCAGCCCGGCGGCGTCCGGGCCGGCCACCGCCTCGGCGGCGGCCAGGTCCCAGCCGCCCGCGAAGACGGAGACCTGCCGCAGCACGGTCCGCTCGTCCTCGGCAAGCAGATCCCAGGACCAGTCCACGACCGCCCGGAGCGTCTGCTGGCGGGGCAGCACGGTGCGGCTGCCGCTGCTGAGCAGCCGGAAGCGGTCGTCGAGACGGCCCGCGATCTGGCGCGGGGTGAGCAGTCGGAGGCGGGCGGCGGCCAGCTCGATGGCGAGCGGGAGTCCGTCGAGCCGGCGGCAGATCTCGGCGACGGCTTCCGCGTGGCCGGCCGGCACGGCGTCCGGGTCGAAGTCCGGCCGCACGGCGCGGGCGCGCTCGGCGAACAGACGGTGCGCCGGGTCCGCCGGCAGGGGGTGGACGGGCCGGACGGCTTCGCCGGGCACGCCGAGGGGTTCACGGCTGGTGGCGAGGATGCGCAGCCGCGGGCAGTGCGTCAGGAGGGTCTCGGCAAGGGTCGCCGCCGCGGCGATGACGTGCTCGCAGTTGTCGAGCACGAGGAGGAACGGATTGTGCCGCGACCGGTGGGAGAGGTGGTCGACGAGCTGTGCGGTGGGGTCCGCGGGCACGGCGTGCCCGTCGCGGGAGCCGCCCTGGAGGAGAGCCGTCGCGCGCAGGCCGAGGGCGGAGAGCACGGCTCCCGGGACGGCGGAGGGATCGTCGACCGGGGCGAGTTCCGCGATCCAGGCGCCCTGGCCCGCCGCCGATTCCTCGGCCAGCCGGGTCTTCCCGGAGCCGCCGGGCCCGGTGAGGGTGACCAGGCGTGCACGGGAAAGGTCGGAGCGGATGAGGCGGATCTCGGGTTCGCGGCCCACGAAGGAGGTCAGCCGGGGGCGGATGTTGCCCTCGGCCGGCCACGGATCGCCGGGGCCCTCTGTGCGGGGGTCCCCGGCGGTCAGGAGTTCCCGGTGCAGCGCGGTGAGTTCGGGTCCGGGGTCGGTGCCCAGGCCGTCCGCCAGGGCGCGCCGGGCGGTCTCGTACGCGACGAGTGCGTCCGCCTGCCTGCCTTCGGCCCGCAGACCTCGGATCAGCTGGGCGTGCAGGGGCTCGTGGTACGGATGGGCCGCGGTGAGTTCTCCCAGTTCCGGGACGAGGCCCGTCAGGGCCCCGCGTCGGAGGTCGGCCTCGATGCGCTGCTGGAGCGCGGTGAGCCGTCCGGCCTCGGCCTGGAGTCCGTGTGCGTCTCCCGGGAGGTCGGCGAGAGCGGGCCCGCGCCACAGGGCGAGCGCGTCGCGCAGGGTGCGCGCGGCGGACTCGGGGTCTCCGGAGTCGAGCTCGGCGGCGCCCCGGCGGGCGAGTCGCTCGAAGACGTACAGGTCGATGTCCTCGGGACCGGCTGCGAGCCGGTAACCGCCGGGGGTTCCGGTGACCGCCTCCTTACCCAGGGCGCGTCGCAGCCGGCCGACGAGTGCCTGCAGCGCGGCGGGGGCGTCCTGCGGGGGTTCGCCGGCCCATACGTCGTCGATCAGCGCGGGCACGGGAGCGGGGCGGCCCGCGCGCAGGGCGAGTGCGGCGAGCAGGGTGCGCAGGCGCGTACCGCCGACGGGCAGCACCGTGCCGTGCTCGTCTCGCGCCTCGGTGACGCCCAGGATCAGATACCGCACGGGGCCATTGTGTCGCGGCGGGCTCCCTACCCGGACGCACGGCGGGACGCGCGAGGGCGGAGCGCGCGCTTCCTGTTCCGGCCGGCCCGCGAAGGGGAGCGTGCGGCACGCCCACCACGGCCGGAGAACGCCGGACCCGTGCCCGCCCACCACGGCCGACGCGCCCAGCAAGGCACGCCGCCGCGTCTGGGTTCCCCACCACGGCCGACGCGCCCAGCAAGGCAGACCACCACGGTCGGGTTTCCCCCGCTACGGCTGGAGCGTGCGGCGGGCCGGGACCACGCCGCCCGCCACCGCCCGCTGGCGCGGGGCGGCCGTGCCCGTCCAGCAGGTGCCCCGGCGGGTGACCAGGCGGCGCAGCCAGAGTTCCGTGGCCGCCAGCTCGGCCAGGCCGTCCAGGGGCAGGGGCTCGCCCTCGGAGGCGGCGCGGAGGGCCTTGCGTACGACGCGGGCCTCGACCAGACCGGCGTCGGCGAGCAGCGGCGCGTCGAAGAGCGCGATCAGTTCGGGGAGGGCGGTACGCAGCCCGATGCGGCCGGCCGCGTTCGCGGTGGCCTGCGACGGGGTCCCCCAGCCGGGCGGCAGGTCGTGGATGCCGGCACCCGCGAGCACCCGGCGCAGGATCGCGGCCCGGGCGCCGGGCTGCACCCGGAGCGATTCGGGGAGGGCTCGGGCGGCGCGTACGACCTGGTTGTCCAGGAAGGGGGCGTGCAGCCGCTGGCTTCGGATCTCCGCGGCCTGTTCCAGGATCCGCTGGTCGGCCGCGTGCCGGGCCAGCGCCGCACGGGCGCGGGCGTCTCCCGGACGCTGGACCGAAGCGGGCCGGATCGCCGCCTCCTGGAGGCGAACCGATACTTCCGCCAGCGCCTCCCCGGTGAGCCAGCGCGCGGCCGGACCGGGCCGGGACCAGGCGAGGGAGGCGAGGGAGGCGTCCGCCGGGGTGTCGAGGTCGGGGGTGTCGCGATTGGCGTCCGGCAGGAGGGACGCCGCCGTCTCGAGACCGGTGCGGTACGACGTACGGGCCAGTCTGCGGGCTGCGCGGTAGACGGCCAGCGGGACGAACAGGGAGTGGGGGGAGGGTCCTTCGGCCCGGGCGAGCGCCGCGACGGGCCGCAGGAGATGGCGTCTGCGCCGGTCCATGAGGAGGTCGGCCAGCCGTGCGGGGTGCGCGTCCAGGACCTGGCGTGCGCCGTGGCCGACGAAGTGGTCGGCGCTCCCCGCCGCCAGCCTGCGGCGGTGGCGCTCGGCGACGACGAGGGTGGGAGCAGGCTCGTCGGTGAGCGGGCCGCTCTCCAGGGACGCGTAGGGCAGGGCCTCCTCACCCGCCGCCACGACCACGTGGTGCAGCCGGGGGTTGGCCGCGATGACCCGGGCGCGCTCCAGCTCGTCCTCGCGTCCCTGCGTGGAGAGGTCGTTGAAGGTGACGGCGAGCAGCCGCTCGCCCGCACCCGTGCCATGGCCCAGCACGGTGCCCGGCAGTCCGGGCAGCCCGGCCGCCAGCAGGGCGAGGGTCGCGGACGCGCTGCCGCCGGAGAGGTCCGCGCCGATGCCGGGCACGGGCGCCCCGCGCGCCGCACGGCGTTCGGCAGGGCCCATCCCCGGGACCGGGCCCGGATCGGGCGGCATGGTCTCCGGGGCGTGCCTGGGCGCGGTGAGGCGGGCTCGTACGGCCTCGACCAGCGCGTCCCGCACCCCTTCGACGGCGCTCACCGGGTCGGCCTGCGGGGCCGCCACGGCGAGGGAGGCCACCGCCTCGTATCCCGTGATCTCGCGTGAGCCCTCGCGGAGGATCAGCGCATGCCCCGGCGGGATCCGCTTCACCCCCGCGTACGGTGTGCCGTCGCCCAGCGCCTCCGGGGTCTCGGGGCAGGCCAGCAGCGCGGCCAGGTGCCCGATGTCCAGCTGCGCCTCGATGAGGTCGGCGAGCGGGAGGGCGGCGGTGGCGTACGCGGTTCCGTTGGCCCAGGGGGTGTGGAAGACGGGGCGGGCTCCGGCGAGGTCTCCGGCAACGGTGATGCGGCGGCCGATCTGCACGACGGCCGTGTAACTGCCCGGCCAGGCGGTGAGATGGCGCAGCGCCCCTCCGCGTGCGGCGAGCAGCCCGACCCTGAGCTGCTCGTCGGTCGCTCCGCAGCAGCCGAGGACGGCGAGGCGGGTCGTGGGCGCGCCCTCGGGGGTCGCGACGGTGATGACGCGGATCTCGTCGGGCCGCCAGTCACCCACGGCCCACAGCGGATCGGGGTCACCCCACAGGAGTTGTGACCCCACGGGTTGAACCGTGCGCCCCTCCCCGTGGTGGCCGACCGCGCCCACGGTGCCGAAGCTCGCGGCGATACTGCTCCACCCCACCAACCAACGCACCGCCGCCTCCACAGGCTGTGGACGAACCGGCGCACCAGGACACGGGAACGCCGCTGCGGGACATGCTGCCACGACAACGGCGGCCCGGAGGGGGGTACGGGCGGCGCACACCGGATGCGCATGCGCCCCTGGCAAAGGCCTGGCCACGCCGCCGGGATCCCCCGGTAACGGAATTGGGGTTTCCGGGAGTTGCGCGAGACGGACGCGAAACCCGGGTCCGCCTCGGCGGGTTCACGCAACAGACGTAATCCGGCCATAGTCGGACCACTTCCCGACGCTCCGCCCGACCGGCGCTATTCGGCCATTCTCCGATCGTGGAGGAACCGCGCGTTTCGCCCTCCGGAGCCCTTCGGGGGGGGCCTCACCCGACCCCGTGCGCCCCATGGGAACAGCCTCTGGACGCGCCCCGGCGACTCAGGCCCGCCGGTTCGCCTCGCGGCGGTGACGTGCGGGCCGGCGCATCCCCCCGGTGCGCCGGCCCGCACGTCCGTCCCCGTGGCACTGCCCGTACGGCGCACAGTCCGGGAGGTGTTCGTCACCTCCCGGACCGGTTCGCCGCCCGCGGGGATTGGGGCGGCGGTCTCCCCCAGCCCGCCGTGTCCAGTTCGGCGGGCCGACCCACGCAGGACCCATCGAAGCGCTTGCGCACAGGCCGGACCAGAGCGCACGGCCGGGCGCACGGCCACACACCAGGAGCACGGGCCCCGGGCCCGCAGGGCACACGGACAACATTCCCGCCATACGGAGGTCTGCCCCTTAACGGTGGGGATGCGGCGAACTACGCTGGGTGTACCGATGTTCTCAGCAGAGCGGCATATTCCACGGGGCTCGGCCAAATGCGTGTGCGGCCGGAGTGCCCGGGGCCGTAGCTGGGGAGGACACGGTACGAATGCCGCGCGCCCGACGGTGACGCGGCGGCCGTCTGTGTGTCGAGGGGTGGCGCATGTCCAGGGAGCAACGCGGGCCGAACGAGAAGCTCGGCACGGTTCTCGCCCTCGCGGGAATCAGCAACGCCGGGCTCGCCCGGCGGGTCAACGACCTCGGAGCGCAGCGCGGTCTGACACTTCGTTACGACAAGACCTCGGTGGCCCGGTGGGTCGCCAAGGGCATGGTGCCGCAGGGCGCCGCGCCCCATCTCATCGCGGCGGCGATAGGGGCCAAACTCGGCCGCCCCGTCCCGCTGCACGAGATCGGTCTCGCGGATGCCGATCCGGCCCCCGAGGTCGGCCTCGCCTTCCCCCGTGACGTCGGCGAGGCGGTGCGATCGGCGACCGATCTGTACCGGCTGGATCTCGCGGGCCGCAGGGGCGGCGGCGGGATCTGGCAGTCGCTGGCCGGTTCCTTCGCGGTCAGCGCCTATGCGACCCCCGCGTCCCGCTGGCTCATAACCCCTGCCGATCCGTCGGTCGCCCGGGGTCCCTCGGCCGCGCAGCCGTCCGCCGTCGGGCCGGACGGCTCCCCCGGGGTGCTGCCCGTCCAGCCGGGTCCGGACACCGCCGCCGCCACCTCGCTCCTGCGTGTGGGGCACAGCGACGTGACCAAACTGCGCGAGGCCGCCCAGGACGCGCGCCGCTGGGACTCCAAGTACGGCGGCGGCGACTGGCGTTCCTCCATGGTCCCGGAGTGCTTACGCGTCGATGCCGCTCCCCTCCTGCTGGGCTCCTACAGCGACGAGGTGGGCCGCGCCCTCTTCGGCGCCTCCGCCGAGCTGACCAGGCTCGCCGGCTGGATGGCCTTCGACACCGGCCAGCAGGAAGCAGCCCAGCGCTACTACATCCAGGCGCTGCGTCTGGCCCGCGCCGCGGCCGACGTACCGCTCGGCGGCTACGTCCTGGCATCGATGTCACTCCAGGCGACCTACCGGGGCTTCGCCGACGAGGGAGTGGACCTCGCGCAGGCCGCGGTGGAACGCAACCGGGGGCTCGCCACCGCCCGGACCATGAGCTTCTTCCGTCTGGTGGAGGCGCGCGCCCATGCCAAGGCCGGCGACGCACCGGCCGCGGGGGCCGCGCTCAGGGCGGCGGAGAGCTGGCTGGAGCGTTCCCGGACCGGCGACTCGGACCCGGCCTGGCTCGGCTTCTACTCGTACGACCGGTTCGCTGCCGACGCGGCGGAGTGCTACCGCGATCTGAAGGCGCCCCGCCAGGTGCGCCGCTTCACCGAGCAGGCCCTGTCGAAACCCACGGACGAGTTCGTGCGCTCGCACGGACTGCGGCTCGTGGTGTCCGCGGTCGCCGAGCTGGAGTCGGGCAACCTCGACGCCGCCTGCGCCGCGGGGACGCGTGCGGTGGAGGTGGCGGGCCGCATCTCCTCGGCGCGCACCACCGAGTACGTACGCGACCTGCTGCACCGACTGGAGCCGTACGGGGACGAGCCGCGCGTGGCCGAGCTCAGGGAACGCGCCCGCCCTCTGCTCGTCGCACCGGCCTGACCCGTCCGCGCACCTGCCCGCACGGCGCGTCCGGGGCCCTGCACCCCGCCGGGACCGGAACGCCCCGGTATGGCCCGTCATGGAACACGCCGCGCGCCACGCCCGTGGCACTCCCTGGTTTGAGCTCGTTGTCAGTGGGTCAGTGCACTATCGGGGTGGGAGGTGGCGTGATGATGACGCACGCGGCGTACGACTGCGATGTGCTGGTGATCGGTGGCGGAATCGTCGGTCTGTCGACCGCGTACGCGCTCACGCGCACCGCGCCCGGCACCAGGGTCACGGTGCTGGAGAAGGAGTGGGGTCCGGCCCGGCACCAGACCGGCCGCAACAGCGGGGTGATCCACAGCGGGATCTACTACGCGCCGGGTTCGCTCAAGGCGCGCTACGCGGTGCGGGGTGCCACCGAGCTGGTCGACTTCTGCGAGGAGCACGGCATCGCCCACGCGGTGACGGGCAAGCTGATCGTGGCGACGGACAGCGCCGAGCTGCCCCGGCTGCACGCCTTGGTGCAGCGCGGGCGGGCGCACGGGCTGCCGGTCCGGGAGCTCGGTCCCGCCCAGATCGCGGAGTACGAGCCGCAGGTGCGCGGTCTCGCCGCGATCAGGGTCGGCACGACGGGCGTGTGCGACTTCGCCGCGGTCGCCGGCCGCTTCGCCTCCGAGGTGAGCGCGGCGGGCGGAGAGGTCCGTTACGGCGCGGAGGTCGTCGCCGTCGACCGGCGCCCGTGGGGCGTCGCGGTGCGCACGGCCGACGGCCGGGTGGTCAGGGCCCGGGTGCTGGTCAACTGCGCCGGACTGCACAGCGACCGGGTGGCGCTGCTCGCCGGCGACGACCCCGGGGCCCGGATCGTGCCGTTCCGCGGGGAGTACTACGAGCTGGCCAGGCCGGAGCTGGTGCGCGGGCTCGTCTACCCGGTGCCCGATCCCGCCTTCCCCTTCCTGGGGGTGCATCTGACCCGGGGCGTCGACGGCACGGTCCACGTCGGGCCGAACGCGGTGCCGGCCCTGGCCCGTGAGGGGTACGGCCGGACGGTCGTGCGCCCGGGCGAGCTGGCGGCCACCCTGGCCTGGCCGGGCTCCTGGCGGATCGCCCGGCGGCACTGGCGGTACGGGGCGGGCGAACTGCACCGGTCCCTGTCGAAGAGCGCGTTCACCCGGGCCGTCCGCCGCATGCTGCCCGAGGTCACGGAGGACGATCTGCGCCCCTCACCCCCCGGGGTCAGGGCCCAGGCGGTCCTGCGTGACGGCACCCTGGTCGACGACTTCCTGATCCGGGACGCGCCGCACACCGTGCATGTGCTGAACGCGCCCTCGCCCGCGGCCACCGCGTCGCTGCCCATCGGGAGGGAGGTGGCGCGGCGGGCTCTGCTGCGGGCACGCGCGACGGGGTGGACTCCTCCCGCCGTAGAATCGGGGCATTGTGTCTGAGCCTGTGAACCCCACCCCAGAGACGCCCGGCTCCACCCCCGGGACGGACGCGGAGACCCACCCCGGGACGAGCGCGGAGCCACACGCCGAGGCGGTGACGCCCGGCGACGCCGATTCCGACGCGGCGGCGCGGCGCGCCGCCTCCTTCGAGCGCCAGCGCAGGCTGCGCCAGGAGCCCCGCTTCCCCGGCGGTCCCGCCGCCGACCCGGCGGGCTCCCACCACGAGCGCCGCATCCGCAGCTTCCAGCCACGCCGCAGCAGGGTGACCACGGGCCAGGAGGACGCCCTCCAGCGGCTGTGGCCCAAGTGGGGCCTGGACATCGACGGCCGCAGCGTCCTCGATCTGCCCACGCTCTTCGACGGCCTCCCGGTGGTCCTGGAGATCGGCTTCGGCATGGGCGAGGCGACGGCACAGATGGCGGCGGACGACCCCGGCACCGGCATCCTCGCCGTCGACGTGCACACCCCCGGCCAGGGCAACCTGCTCGGACTCGCCGACCGGGCGGGACTGACCAACGTCCGGGTCGCCAACGGTGACGCGATCATCCTGCTCCGCGAGATGCTGGAGCCCGAGGCGCTGGACGGGCTGCGGGTGTACTTCCCCGACCCGTGGCCCAAGAAGCGGCACCACAAGCGACGGCTGATCCAGCCGGAGTTCCTCGATCTGGTGGCCGGGCGCATGAAGCCCGGCGCGGTCGTGCACTGCGCGACCGACTGGGAGCCGTACGCGGAGCAGATGCTCGAGGTGCTGACGGCGCACCCGCTGTTCGAGAACACCCAGGCGGACGGCGGCTACGCCCCTCGTCCGGCGTTCCGGCCCCTCACCCGCTTCGAGGGTCAGGGCCTGGACAAGGGCCACGTCGTGCACGACGTGCTCTTCACCCGTCGCTGATCGGCCAACGGCCGGCGCATCGGCCATCGCACCGTGGCCAGGTGTCAGTCCCCCTCGTTAGGGTCGTCAGGTGTCCGAGGGGTCCGTGCAGCATCAGCAGCCGGCCGTCCCGGTTCTCGAGGAGCAGCGGCTCGACGAGTTCCTGGGGGCCGTCCCGGAGCGTGGCCAGTGGTACCGGCCGCGCCGCGTCGGCATGGTCTGGCGCAGCAAGGCCTTCCGCGCCGGTGCGGTGATCACCGTCCTGACGCTCTGCGGTCTCGTCATTCTGGCCCTGGTCCGCGAACAGACCGGCACCGAGGGCTTTCTGGTGGGCCTGGGCCTGGCCGTTCTGCCGGTCCCCCTGCTGATGTCCGCGTTCCGCTGGCTCGACCGGGTCGAGCCTGGCCCCTGGCGCAACCTGCTGTTCGCCTTCTTCTGGGGTGCGTGCGCCGCCGCCTTGGTGGCGATCATCGCCAACTCCTTCGCGACGCGCTGGATAGCGACGGCCACCGCTGATCCGGGAAGCGCCGACACCCTCGGTGCGACGGTCATCGCCCCGGTCGTGGAGGAGAGCGCGAAGGCCGCGGCCGTCCTGCTGATCTTCCTGTTCCGCAGACGGGAGTTCGGCGGGATCGTCGACGGCATCGTGGTGGCGGGATTCACCGCGACCGGTTTCGCCTTCACCGAGAACATCCTCTACCTGGGCAACGCCTTCGGTGAGGATCAGCAGCTCGGCACCACGGGCCTCGCCTCCGTGACGGCGGGGACGTTCTTCGTGCGCGTGGTCATGTCGCCGTTCGCGCACCCCCTGTTCACGGTGCTTTCCGGCATCGGACTCGGCATCGCGGCCCTAGGGGGCGCGCGGCACCGCGTACGCCGGATCGTGGCGCCCTTGCTGGGACTCGTCCTCGCCATGGGCATGCACGCCGTGTGGAACGGCTCGTCGACGTTCGGCCCGTACGGCTTCTACGCGGTGTACGGCGCGTTCATGGTCCCGTGCTTCGCTCTGGTGACCTGGCTGGCCATCTGGTCGCGCCAGCGGGAGCTGCGCACCCTGTCGACCGAGCTTCCGGTGTACGCGGCGGCCGGCTGGCTCGCCCCCGCCGAGCCGCTCGCGCTCGCCTCGATGCGGGCGCGGGGTATGGCCCGCGACATGGCCAGGCACTGGCACAGCCACCCCGACCGGAACCGGGGCAGGGCCGCGGCCCGTGCCGTCGCCGAGTACGAGTCGTTCGCGACGTCCCTGGCCATGCTCCGCCGAAGGGCCCGCCACGACGGCGCGGGGCCGGAGTTCGCACTCCGCGAGCAGGAGCTGCTGCACCACCTGTGGCAGCGCCGGGCCGTCGCGGGCCCCGCCCTGACGTACGCCGCCCACGCGACGGGCCGGGTACGGCCGTCCAGGCCGGCCGCTCCGCAGCCGTTCCCCCGTCAGTTCTCCCACGGGACCGTCGCGGCGCAGCAGCCGCCGGCGCCGCATCGCCACTACGGCGGCTACAACCCCTACCTGGAGGACGGTGCCGGCCACCGCGCTCCCCCGCCGTCGTGAGCCCGTCAGGACTGCGAGCGTGAGCTCAGCGAGGGCCCGCACGAACCCGACGGCACAAACGAACGAGCACACACACGGTCCGACGGCATGAACGACCGGGACACACAGGGTCCGACGGCATGAACGACCGGGACACACAGCCGGGAAACGCCGAACCGGCGGCCCTGACGTCGGGGGGTTGTGCGTCAGGGCCGCCGGGGTCCGGTGCGCCGCGTGACGGCGCGCGGGTTCAGATCGTGAGGCCCTTACCGCGCAGCCAGGCCATCGGGTCGATGCCCGTGCCGTCAGCGGTGTGGATCTCCAGGTGCAGGTGCGCGCCGGTCACATTGCCCGTCGCCCCGACGCGGCCGATGGTCTGGCCGGTGGTGACCTTCTGACCCGCGGTCACGTCCATCGAGGACTGGTGGCAGTACCAGACCTCGGTGCCGTCCTCCAGCTCCAGGACCGTGCGGTAGCCGTACGAACCGGAGTAGCCGGCGGACTTCACCGTGCCGCTGTGGACCGCCTTGACCGGCGTACCGGTCGGGGCCGCGAAGTCCAGCCCGGTGTGGTAGCCGGAGGACCACATCGAACCGGCCTGACCGAAGCTCGAGCTGATGTAGTACGAGGAGGTCGGGACGGCGTAGCTGGCGGCGAGCTTGGCGAGGCGCTCGGCCTCCGCCTTCTTCTTCGCCGCCTCTTCCGCCGCCTTCTTCTTCGCGGCGGCCTCGGCCTCGGCCACGGTCTGCTGCTTCGCCGCCTGGGCCGCGGCTGCCTCGGCTGCCGCCGTCTCCTCGGCGGCCCTGGCCTCGGCATCGGCTCCGGCCTGCTGCTGCTCGGCCTGCTGGAGGATGCGGGCGCGCAGCGCCTCGCCGGCGTCGGTGGTTCCCTGCTCGGCCTCGGCTGCCGTGATGCCGGCGGAGGTGAGGGGGGAGGAGGCGACCGTCTGCTGGTCCGCGTCGGAGTCGCCGGACATGAACGCGCCCACGCCGGGAAGGGACTTGGCGTCGGGGAGATTGTCCGCGATGGAATCGGGAAGGGAGATGGAGACCGGCGGCTTGCTCTGCGCGGTGGCCATGCCACCCGCTCCGACGGCCGCGATGACGCCGACGCCGAGGACGGTGGAGCTACGGGCGAGACCGCGCTGCTTGGCTACACGGTGCCGACCGCGTACGGGACGGATGGACTCCTCGGTGGGGTTCCATTCCTCCCAAGTCCTGTCCTCGGTACCGAGGCTGTCGGTCCTGAAGGGTGACGGGGCCTCGGGGGCAGGCTGATTCGACGCCACGTGGGCGCACTCCTTTCCTTCCTTCTCGCCTACCGGGTTAGCTGACGGGTTCGGAGCAGGAAGGTCTCCTACGGGCCCCTTCGTCTCTCACGAGACACAGGTGCCCGATTCACCCCATGTAGGTGGTTCCCCGGTTCCCTTGCGGAATTCGGCGCTGCGCACGGTGCCGCCTCTTGCGACGACAGGTACAACCGCGCTGCGTTATCGAACGTTAATAGACACCCGGGTCCGATTCCAAGCTGTTCCGGCAGATCGTTCACGGCCTTGGCCTGGACTTTCAGGGGTCAAACGGGCTCAAACGGGCGAGTTGAGCGGCCCACGACACGCTGTCAGTTTCTGATGGTGTGTCAAATGTTATCGGAGAGGTGCCCCGCGATTACGGACGGTCGCTGTCCGTCATTCACTGTCCCGCCCCACGATCTTCACGGTCGTCCGCCGCTCCGGCTGACCCCGGGACGGCCTGCCGACCGCGAGCAGCGCCAGGTCGTCCGTCGACCGGCCCCCGGTGTGCAGACGCACGTCGTCGGTGAGTGCGGACAGCAGCTCCTCCGGCCCCGGAAAGATCCGGCCACGCAGCCGTGCCTCCGGGTCGTAGAACACACCGTGCGCGTCCCGCGCCTCCGACAGGCCGTCCGTGAACGCGAGGAACGTCGCCCCCGCCGGCAGCGGCCACTCGTCCGCACGGTCCGGCCAGGCACCCAGCCCCATGCCCAGCGGCAGGGCCGGCACGGTCGGCGCCAGCGCGTCGACCGCCCCGTCCGGTTGCAGGACCAGCGGCTCGGGGTGCCCGCGGTTGACGACTCGCAGGGTCTCCGAGCCGGCCGGGATCTCGGCGAGCACGGCGGTGACGAAGCCCTCCACGGAGTCGAACCCGCCGCGCCGTGAGCCCTCCCGCGCCAGCGCCCGCTCCAGCCGCTGGACCACCCCCTCGATCGAACGCTCCTGCTCGGCGGCCTCCCGGAACGCCCCGATCACGACGGCGACCGCCGCCACCGCGTCCAGTCCCTTGCCCCGTACGTCCCCGAGCACCAGCCGCACCCCGTAGGGCGTGTCCGTCACGGCGAACAGATCACCGCCGACGAACTCGTCGGCCTGGGCCGGCTCGTAGCGCGCCGCGACCTGCAACCCGCCGATCCGTGACTCGGGCGTGGGGAGCACGGCGCGCATCGCGGTCTCCGCGATGACCCGGGCCGAGGCCAGCTGCTCGTTCCCACGCCGCACGACGCCGTTGATGACGAGAGCGAGTACGGACACCGTCAGCAGGGTGAGCAGGTCGGTGAGCGGTACGACCTTGAAGAGCAGGCCGTCCGAGATCCGGATGGCGAGTACGACGAGGACCGCGGCCACCGCGGTGCGCACGGTCGAGGCCAGCGAGAAGAACGGGGCGGCGATCAGCGGGGCCGCCGCGAAGAGCGGTACGGCGGACACCTCGGTCGGCGTCAACAGGTCGAAGACCACGCCGACACCGATCATCAGGGCGGGCAGCGCGCGCACGAAGCGCCGGGCACGGGCGTTCCCGGCAGCGCTCGTTCGCCGTCCGTCCCGCTTCCCCACCTGTGTGCTCCTGCCCGGTCCGTCCACGGCTGCGGACGGTACCGCGCCCCACCCAGGCTCGCCGGAGCCGCGCCGAACCGCGACCCGTCATCGGCCGAAGGGAGGAGCGCGCCGGGGCCCGCCCCCGGAGGTCAGCCGGTGAGCCGGTGCCGCGCGTAGATCGTCAGTGCATCCCGTACGAAGACGGCTGTTCCGTCCCCGTACCGATCGTAGTTCCTCGCGAAGCGCGGATCGGCGACGTACATCTCGGCGATGCCGGTTACATACGAACGGGTGGGTTCCATGGTCACCGCGAGCCACTCGCAGTGCCGGCGCGCGATGTCCTGCGCCTCGTCGCAGCCCGCGTCGAGACCGGCCGCCCTGGCCTCGCCGTAGTCCCGGGCGATCCACTCGTGCTCCTCCTGGAAACGCGCGCGCCCGTCCGGGCCCAGTCCTTTCCACCACCGGTCGCCGCGCTGGTACGCCTCGCGGCCCCAGCGCTCGGTGACCTCCTGTTCGTACACCGTGTGATCGAAGCCGTCGAACACTTCCTCGGCCATGAGCCCTTCCCCTTCCTCGGTCCTGTGGAGAGTGGTCCGCACCGAGGCGATCTGCCGCCCGATGCGCTCCCGCTCCTGCTCCAGCAGCCGCAGATGGGACCGCAGCGCCGCCGAGGTGTCCCGTTGCCCCTCCAGTACGTCCTTGATCGCGGGCAGCGAGAGTCCCAGCTCCCGCAGCAGCAGGATGCGCTGGAGCCTGACCAGGGCCTCCTGGTCGTAATAGCGGTAGCCGTTGGCGCCCGTACGGCTCGGCGTCAGGAGGCCGAGGTCCCCGTAGTGCCGGAGCGTCCGGCTCGTGGTGCCGGCCTGCCGGGCGATTTCCTGGATGGACCACTCCATGCGGGAAACGGTAGATCTTTACGTAACGTCAAGGTCAAGCGCGCGGCGCGGGCACACGACAGAGGCCCGCAGCGCGGACGGCGCGGGCACACGACAGAGGCCCGGATCCTTGGAAGGATCCGGGCCTCTGTCTTCAGTAGCGGGGACAGGATTTGAACCTGCGACCTCTGGGTTATGAGCCCAGCGAGCTACCGAGCTGCTCCACCCCGCGTCGTTGTGGTTGTAACTCTACGCCATCCGGGACGCGGTCCTGACCACTCCCGCCCGCGCCGCCCCCGGAGGCGAGGCCCCTCGTCACCGGCCCGTCGCGCCAACAGAGGGTGCGCCGGGCGCAGTTGGCAGGCATAGTGCCGTGCCCAAGGGGGTTCTCACGCCCCCCGAACTCGCTTCCCGCCTGTCTGGAGGGCCTCCTGCCATGTCCACATCGCACAGACCTGCCCGAATCCCCGGTTCCGCGCCGTCACCCGTACGTGCCTCTCTCGTCAACGGGCTGATCGGCGCCGCGTTCGGCGCGGTGATCAGCGCCGCCGTCAACTACCTGCTCGTCGGTGTGCCCGGCAGCGCCTCGGTCAACGCGCTCAACCACGGGATATCGGGCCTGCTCAGCGGGTTCGCGGCGGGCTTCATCGGGCTCATGGTGCATCTGCGCAAGGACACGAGGGTGCCGGAGGCGTCCGAGGCGGTGCCGGGAGAGAGCGCGACCGCCCCACCGCAGGCGTGATCCCGCGCCGTGCCCCGGCTGCCGGCCGGGGCACGGCGTCCCGCGATTGCGGGCCCTCGGCCACGGCGGGACGCTGGAGGGACAGCCCTTCGGTGTTCGGTCCCGTCTGCGCGGCATCCTGAGGTGCCGGCGTCGGCCCAGCAGCCTCACCCGATGCAGGGAGCCCAGAGGAGGCCGGGCGCACGCGCGCTAGGAGACGACCATGGACGGCACCACCCTCGAGACGATGAGAAGCCGGCTGCGCGGCCCCGTCATCGGTCCGGACGACCAGGAGTACGGCCAGGCCCGCACGGTCTACAACGCCATGATCGACAAGAAGCCCGGCGCGGTGGTCAAGTGCCACGACACGGCGGACGTCATGGCGGCTGTCGATTTCGTCCGCGAGAACGGCCTGACCGTCGCCGTACGCGGCGGTGGGCACAGCGGACCGGGCCTCTGCCTCGCCGACGACGCCGTCACGCTCGACCTGTCGCCCATGCGTGGCGTACGCGTCGACCCCGCCACCCAGACCGCCCAGGCCGACGGCGGCGCGCAGCTCGGCGATCTCGACCACGCCGCCCACGCCTTCGGCCTCGCCACCCCGGCGGGCATCATGTCCACGACCGGTGTCGGCGGACTCACCCTCGGCGGTGGCCACGGCTACCTGACCCGCAAGTACGGCCTCACGGCGGACAATCTGGTCTCCGCCGACGTGGTCCTGGCCGACGGCACCTTCGTCCCGGCGAACGCGAGCGAGCACGCGGACCTCTTCTGGGCGCTGCGCGGCGGGGGCGGCAACTTCGGCATCGTCACCTCGTTCGACTTCGAGCTGCATCCCGTGGACACCGTGGGCGTGGGGATCACTCTGTGGCCGCTGGACCGCTTCCACGACGTGATGCGCTGGTACCGCGAGTTCCTGCCGCAGGCCCCGGACGACCTGTACGGCTTCTTCGCGTCGCTGACCGTCCCGCCCGGACCGCCCTTCCCCGAGGAGATCCACGGGCAGAAGATGTGCGGCGTCGTCTGGTCCTCGACCGCGGACCCGGACGCACTGGAGGAGACCCTCGCCGTGGTGGCGGAACCGGGGGCCCCTGCCTTCCACTTCACCTCACCGATGCCCTACCCGGCCCTGCAGACCATGTTCGACGAGCTGCTCCCGACCGGGCTCCAGTGGTACTGGCGCGGCGACTTCTTCGACGACATCACCGACGCGGCCGTCGACGTGCACGCCACCTTCGCCGAGAACCTCCCCACCGGGCTGTCGACCATGCACCTGTACCCCGTCGACGGCGCTGCGGGCCGCGTCGGGCCCGACGAGACCGCCTGGGCCTACCGTGACGCGCGCTGGTCCGGCGTCATCGCGGGCATCGACCCCGACCCGGCCAACGCCCCCGCGCTGCGGGACTGGGCCGTCGCCTACTGGGAGGCGCTCCACCCGCACTCCATGGGCGGCTCCTACGTGAACTTCATCGGCGCGGGCGAGTCCCAGGACCGGGTGAAGGCCACCTACCGCGGCCATTACGACCGTCTCTCCGAGGTCAAGCGGGTCTACGATCCGCACAACCTCTTCCACGCAAACCAGAACATCGAGCCCGCACCGCCACACTGACCCTGACGCCGGGCTCGCAATTCCGGGGGAAAGCCGTGCCGGGAGGGTTACAGTCTGCATGCACCGCATGAACCGGACGCCCCCGGAGCGGCGCGGCACCGGTAGCGGCACCTCGTTCGCCGTACCGGTCGGGACCAGTCCGGTTGTTTCTCCCAGCGGCACGGTCACAGGGCTCTCACCGCACACCTACGTACAGGACACCGAGATGACCGACATGCCCGTCCGCACGACCCAGCGGCACCCCGACGGCGCGACCGCCACTGCCGAGACGGGCGCGTCGGCGCCGCTGCCCTCGCCGCAGTACGCGGGGCTGTTCATCGAACCCGACCTGCCGCCGGTCACCGACGAAGCGGAATGACCGGACGGCCGCGACCGGTCCAGTGACCGGCCCGGCCGTACGGTCGTTGGGAGACCATGCGCATCCGTATCGGCGTGCTGGTCCTCGCAGTGGTCCTGCTGATCGCCGCGTTCCTCTCGAACATCCCGACCCGGGCCGAGACCGAGGCGGCCTGCCGGCGGGCCCTCGACAACACGTCGACGTGGACCGACCGGCCGGACGTCTGCCTGGACGTGTCCGAGGAGACCTACCGGACGTTCCTCCTGATGTACGACCTGCGGGAGGAGGGCCTGGACTGAAGGCCGGTCCGCGCTCAGACATGCACGCGTTCCGCGAGGAAGTCCTCCCAGGTCCGGCTGCCCGTGCCGGCGCCGTCGAGCGACAGGTTCTCGCACGCCCGGTAGGCCCGCCCTGCCTCCCGGGCATCCTGACCGGCATCACGGGACGGCGCTTGCCGCGCGCCTTCAGGTGACCCCGGATCAGGTCGGACAGCTCGTACACCGTCGGCCCGGTCAGGCCGGCGACCCGGCCCCGCGGGGCCCCCGGGGCCCGTTCGACCAGCCGGGGCGGCCACGTCGTGCGGGGCGACCGGCTGGAGCCGCATGCCGGGGGCGGGGACCACGGGCCCCCGGAGGCCGGGAGATTTCTCAGCCCTGCTGTTCCTTCCACTCCGCCTGGGCCGCGTCGAGGTCCTCGGCGAAGGTGTTCAGGAACTCCTCGGCGCTCGTCTTGCCGAGCAGCACCTTCTGGAAGCCCGATTCGCTGTCGGCCTTGGACAGGGTGTTCCAGTCGGGCAGGTAGTACGGGAGCTGGACGATCTTGGTGTCGCCGGAGAACAGTGCCTCGGCACCGAGCTTGGTGGTCTCGGCCTTGTCGAGCCAGGGGTCCTCCGCAGCCTCCTTGTTGGCGGGGATGAGGCCCGCGGACTCGCTGAACTTCGAGTTCGAGGCGTGCGACGCGGCGAACTCGATGAACTTCCAGGCCGCCGCCTTGTTCTCGGACGACTTGAGCAGACCGAGGCCGGAGACCGGGTTGGAGACCATCACCCGGGTGCCGTCGGCGAGTTCCGGCTGCGGGATGCCACGGAACTTGTCCACGCCCAGCGAGCTCACATGGTCCTGGTAGGAGCCCAGGTTGTGGTTGAGCATGGCGATGCTGCCGGAGTCGAACTGGGCGACCATCTTGGTGAAGTCGTTGTTCAGGTCGGCTTCCGGGGTGACCTTCTTGTACAGCCCGACGTACTTCTCCAGGGCCGCGACGTTCTTCGGGTCGTTCACCGTGGTCTTCGTCCCGGAGGCGTCCCAGAAGGATTCGATGCCGGACTGCCCGTACATCGCGTCGAGCGCCTGGGCGATGGAGCCCGGGCCGCCCCGGATGGTGTAGCCGAACTGGTTCTTCTTCCTGTCCGTCAGCTTCGCCGCCGCCGCGTAGAACTCGTCCCAGGTGTCCGGCTCGTCGAGCCCGGCCTTCTCGAACAGGTCGGTGCGGTAGTACAGGACGCCGTTGGTGGCGGAGATCGGCACCGTGTACACCTCGTCCCGGCCGGCCGCGCTCCGCACGTTCTCGATCATCGCGTCGTTGAGCTTGCCCTTGAGTGAGCTGCCCTCGATCCGGTCGTCCAGCGGCTCCAGCGCGTCCTGCGCGGTGATCCCGGCGACCATGGCGGCGCCCACCCCGCCGACGTCCGGCAGCCCGCCGCCCTGGATGGCGGTGTCGTACTTGGACTGCGCCTCGGTGGAGGCGATGCCCACGTACTGCACGTCGATGTCCGGGTTGGCCTTCTCGAAGTCGGCGATGATCTCCTTCCAGATCGCCGTGCGGACCCCGCCGTTCTCGTCCCAGAAGACGATCTTCCCGGTGCCCGAGCCCTCGGCGCCCTTGGCGCCTGCCGTGCCGCTGCCGTCGTCACCGCAGGCGGTCGCGGTGAGGGCAAGGGCGGAGACCAGGGATACGGCGGCGGCGAGGCGGCGGCTGCGTGGCTTGTTCATGGTCGGCTCTCTCTCTGGGTGCTCACCGGCGGGGCGCGGGACGGCAGGGCGCCGCGGGGTGAAGCCGTGCGGGGGTGTGTTCTTCGGGGCCTAAAGGGGGCGCGAACGGGGGGCGGGGGCCGGCGCTCCCTCCCCTGCGGGGCGGGATGCGGGCCGGTCCGCAGGGCGGGACTGCGGCAGGCGCTCCTCAGCGTCTTCCGCGGCGCCGGGGACGGCTGGGAAGAGGGCGCGGTGCTGACTGCATACGGCTCTCGGCTCTCATATCGCGTCTCATATATGACATACGAAGGACAACGCGAAGAACGTAAGTCGGCCCACACCCACGGTCAATGCCCGTGCACGAGAAAGTTCCGGGAGGCGGGGACGCGACAGCGCCCCGACCGGCGAACCGATCGGGGCGCTGCGGGTACCGCGGGTGCTGTGGGCGCTGCGGGTGCTGTGAGTACTGCGGGTGCTGCGGGCGCTGCGGGTACTGCGGGCACCGCCGGTACTGCGGGCACCGCCGGTACTGCCGGTACCGCAGGTGCCGCAGGTACCGCAGGTGCCGCAGGTACCGCAGGTGCTGCCGGCCTTCCGTCAGGCCTCGACGGAGACCTTGCCGGCCGTTGCCGGACCCGTCTTGTCGCCGTCACCCGCGGGGCGCAGGAGCCCCGGGATGAACGAGGCGACCGCGGCGGCCACGAGGGCCACCCCGCAGCCGATCATCAGGCCGACGCGGAAGCCGTCCTCGGAGGCCAGCGAGAAGCCGCCGAGGCTGATGGTCATCTGGGCCAGCACGACACCGATGACGGCCGAGCCGATGGTGGTACCCAGCGACCGCATCAAGGTGTTGAAGCCGTTGGCTGCCGCCGTCTCCGAGAGCGGGACCGAGCTCATGATCAGCGCGGGCATCGCGCCGTAGGCGAGGCCGACGCCACTGTTGATGACGATGCCGACGATCATCAGGCCCCAGGCGGAGCCCATCAGGAACAGCGAGAGCCCGTAGCCGAGGGAGATCACCAGGGCACCGAGCACGAGGGCGATCTTCGGGCCGCGCGCGTTGATCAGCTTCCCGCCGAGCGGTGAGACGATCATCATCATCACGCCACCGGGGGCCATCCAGAGGCCCGCGGCGAGCATCGACTGGCCCAGGCCGTATCCCGTGGCCTCGGGGAACTGCAGCAGTTGCGGGGCGATCAGCATGAAGGAGTACATGCCGACGCCGACGAGGATCGACGACACGTTGGTCAGCAGCACCCGCGGGCGGGCAGTGGTGCGCAGGTCGACCAGCGGGTCACGGGTGCGCAGCTCGTAGAAGCCCCAGAGGCCGAGGGACACGACCGCGACGGCGAAGAGGCCGAGCGTCGTGCCCGAACCCCAGCCCCAGTCGGCACCCTTGGAGATGGCCAGCAGGAGCGAGACCAGGCCGATCGCGAGACCGACCGCTCCGGGCGCGTCGAAGCGCTGCCCCTTGGCACCGGCCGGGACGTCGGGGACGAAGACGAAGACGAGCACGGCGATCATGAGTGCGAGCACCGCGGATCCCCAGAACAGCACGCGCCAGCTGGTGTATTCGGCGACGGCGGCGGAGATCGGCAGGCCGAGGGCGCCGCCGATCCCCATGGAGGCGCTGACGAGGGCGATCGAACTGCTGAGCTTCTCCGCGGGCACCACGTCACGCAGCAGCGCGATCCCCAGCGGCACCATGCCCATGCCCATGCCCTGGAGCCCGCGCCCGACGATCATCGGCACCACGGAGGAGGCCAGCGCACACACCACGGACCCGACGACCAGCGGGACCGAGCAGGCCAGCAGCATGCGGCGCTTGCCGAGGAGGTCGCCGAGCCGGCCGGTGACCGGCACGCACACGCCGGCGACCAGCAGGGTGACCGTGACCACCCAGGCCGCGTTCGAGGACGACGTGTCCAGGATCCGCGGCAGCTCCGCGATCAGCGGGGTCACCAGCGTCTGCATCACGGCCGCGACGGTGCCGGCGAGCGCCAGCGTCGTGATCACACCGCCTGCGCGGGCTGCGGGCTGGGGTGTGTCCATATCTCGGTCCTCGGCTATCCGGTCGGTTCGATGGGAAGATTGGTATCGTACACACCTATTGCATCATGCATGTCGTGTGGCTTATGCAAGCCTTGGTAAACATACGATGAAGCTGGCACGCACGACGGCACGACGACACACCGGCCCGCCCGGCAGGAAGCAGGAGGTGCCCACGATGAAGAGGGCAACGCATGAGGTCGAGTACGAGCAGATGCTGCTCAGCCGACACGGCCTGCTGACCCACAGAAAGGGGCGCCGCAAGGACGGCCTCCTGGAGCGCAGCGCGTATGTCCTGCTCAGCCGGATCCGCGTGCAGGGCCCCATGTCCGTCGGCGAGCTCAGCGAGGCCTTCGACCTCGATGTCTCCACCCTCAACCGGCAGACCGCCGCGGTCATGCGCGCCGGCTTCGTGGAGCGCATCCCCGACCCGGACGGGGGCATGGCCCGCAAGTTCCGCATCACGGAGGAGGGCGCGAGGACCCTCGACGCGGAACGCGAGGGCATGGTCAGCTCCCTGGAGCGCGTCATGGCCGACTGGGCCGACGAGGACATCTCCGCCTTCGCCGGCTACCTGCGGCGCTTCAACTCCGACATCGAGCGCATCGGCGGCCGCCCCTGGCCGCGCCCCTGAGCCGGCGGCGGTTCCTCACGGGGCCCGGCGGGCGAAGGACGCGAGACGGTCGGCGAGCGCGGCGACCAGGCCGCGCAGTTCGTCGGGACGCTCGATGACGAAGGGCCGGTCGAGCGCGGCCAGCACCGGGGGCAGCCAGTCGAGCCGCTCCGCCCTGATGCCGACACGCCACCAGCGTCCGGGCGTCGGGTCGTCCCGGGCCGCGGGCCCCTGTTCCTCCTCCAGGACCGCGACGGCGGCGGGCAGCCGGGCGCGGATCTGCTCGGCCGTTCCATGGATCCGCAGGGCCACCTCGTACCGGTACTCGGCCGTGGCGAACCCCGACAGCACGCGCGCGGCCGGATCGGTACCCGTGGGCACCTCGAACGATCCCGGGAGGGCCCGTGCGCCGGTGATGCGGTCGAGCCGGAAGGTCCGGTCCTCGCCGGTCCCGGGGTCCCTGCCGGTGACGTACCACCGGCCCGCGTGGGCGACGATCCCGTAGGCGTGCAGCGTGCGTTCGCCGCGCCGGCCGTCGCCGCCGGTGTATCTCATCGAGACCGGCCGGCCGTGACGCACCGCGTCGGCGATCGTGAGCAGGACCCCGGCGTCAGGAACGCTGAGCTCACCGGGCCCGTCCGTGAAGGCGAGGGACTCGAGCAGCGTGTCGAGCCGGCCCGCGAGGTGCCTGGGCAGCACGCGCCGGATCTTGGCCGAGGCCGTCCCGCTCGCCGTGTGTCCCGCGACCGGCCCCGCCCGACGCCCGGCCACCAGGCCGAGCAGCACCGCCAGCGCCTCGTCGTCGCTCAGCATCAGGGGCGGCAGGCGGTAGCCGGCGCCGAGCCTGTACCCGCCGTACCGGCCCCGCACCGATTCCACCGGCACATCGAGGTCGATCAACTGGTCCACGTACCGCCGCACGGTACGCCCGTCGACGCCGAGCCGGCCGGCGAGCTCGGCAACCGTGCGGGTGCCGCCCGACTGCAGCAACTCCAGGAGGGTCAGCACACGTCCGGCGGGTCGGGTCATGGGCACAGCCTAGAAGCGATACAGGGCGGAAACTGTCCACTATCTCCCCTAGCCTCCGACGTGCACGACACCGGCACGACCAGGGAGAACCTCATGAACCTCGTCTCGATCCGCATCATCACCAGTGACGTCGCACGCCTCGTCACGTTCTACGAGCGGGTCACGGACGTGCGGGCGGAGTGGGCCAGCGACGACTTCGCCGAACTCAGGACACCCACCGCCACCCTCGCGATCGCGAGCACCCGCACCGTCCCCCTGTTCGCCCCCGGCTCCGCGAGCCCGGCGGAGAACCGCAGCGTGATCACCGAGTTCCTCGTCGACGACGTGGACCGTGTGCACCAGAACCTGAGCGGCTTCGTCACCGACCTCGTGACCGGGCCCACCACGATGCCCTGGGGCAACCGTTCGCTGCTGTTCCGGGACCCGGACGGCAACCTCGTCAACTTCTTCACCCCCGTCACCCCAGCGGCTGTCGAGAAGTTCGCACGCTGACATCGAGCGCAGCCGAGATCCGGCCGGCCGCGCCGTCCGGGGGAAACAGTGGTCACAGCCGCGCGACGCCGGGCGAGGCCTGCTGCACGTCTGCGCCTGAGCTGACGCGCCGCTGCGTCTCCTGGGGGCCGTGCCAGTCCAGGCACATCACCGTGGCGTCGTCCTCGAGCCGGCCGCCGGCGGCCTGCCGGACCGCGGACGCCATCGTCAGAACGGTCTCCCGGGGGTGCAGGTTGCGGGTTCGCCGCAGCAGGGCCGGGAGGTCGATGTCCTCCTCGTGGTGTTCCAGCATGCCGTCGGTGAGCATGAGGATGCGGTCACCGGGGCGAAGGTCGATGTCCTGGACCCTGTAGTGCTGGGAGGCGACCACCGACAGCCCGAAGGGCTGGTCCACCTCGCAGGGGATCTCCTCGACCGCCCCCTCGCGTATACGCAGCGGCCAGGGGTGGCCGGCGTTGACCAGCTGGGCCTGCCCGGTGTGGAGATCGATGCGCAACAGCTGACCGGTGGCATGGCCCCGCCCGTAGTCCGCCAGCGCCCGGTCGGCCCGGCGGGCCTGCTCGGCCAGGCCGGTTCCCGCGCGGCGGGCACCACGCAGGGCGCCCACCAGAACAGTGGCGGCGAGAGCTGCCGCGAGGTCGTGCCCCATGGGATCGGTCACCGACAGGTGCAGGACGTCGCGCTCGACGGCGTAGTCGAAGGTGTCTCCGCTGAGGTCTGCTGAAGGCTCCAGATTTCCGCACAGCGTGAACTGCGCGCCTTCGCACGACAGCGACTGGGGCAGCAACTGGTACTGGATCTCCGCCGCAAGGGTGGGGGGCTTCGTGCGTTTGCCCCATGTGTAGAGGTCGGTGAAACGCCCGTTGGCGATCACGACGTAGGCCAGGACGTGGGCGGCTTCACCGACTGCGTGCAGGACGTTCTCGTCGGGACGGGTCGGCAGAATTATTTCCAGGAGACCGATGGCGTCTCCTCTGTTGGTGACCGGAGTGATCACCCTGTGTCCTTCACCGGTTGCTTCCTGATACAACCGCTGGGCGCGGATCACCTGCCCGTAGACGCTGCCGCGCATGGGGATGTGCTCCGCCTCATGACCGACCGTCGTGGCAGCGGTGGTGGTGGTGAGCCGCGCCACCGCCCTGCCGGTCAGGTCCACGATCAGGAACGAGACCTGTGTAGCCCCGAACCGGCGCCGCAGGTTCTCCGCGAACACGTCGACGGCCTCCACCGGTGCCGCCTTTTCCGCCGCTGTCAGCAACTGGGGAAGTCGGCTCTGCCTGGATGCCATGGCCACGGCCCTTCCTCGGGTAGGCAAGACGCAGGCAGCCGGAGCAGGCGCCTCGGGGGCCGCTGATCGATGGGGATCGTCGACGGGACGACACGGGCACGTGCCGACAAGGAGGCAGCAGGCAACCGACATGGACCGACCCGCCTCACACGGCGCGATCGGCAACGGACGGGCGGGAGCACCCGGCCCGAGGTCTCGCTCGGGCACCCGCCGGTCGGCGGACCCACTTCTCATTGTGCGCGGGATGTGCGGGTACGCCACAGGGAGACGCCGGCTGAACGGCGAAGGTGATCCGAGCGGCGTCGCGAGCCCGGCAGCACCCCCCCCTGAGCACCGTCCTCGGAGCCGAGTCGGCCGTCACTGTACGAACATGGGTATGAGTACTCATGCCGCAGCCGCGCCCCGACGGCATGGTGGGTCATACACCGAGCAACACGGCTTCCTCACATCGGAGTCAGAGATGACCGCCCCGTCGCGCACCCTGCCCCAGTCCCTTCGCCGCTACCTGACGAACCCCGTCGCCCTCGGCTACCTGGCCGTCGTGGCCGCCGTCGGCGTATGGGTCGGACTGGACACGCTCCTCGTCGAGCAGGCGGACAGCAGCTTCGCCGGGGTCTGGCTGTTCGCCGTGACCGCCCCGACCTCGCTGCTGTTCTCGGCCCTTCCCGGTGTACTGCCGTTCGCCGGTGTCGCCGTCGGGGCCGTTGTCCACGCCCTGGCCCTCGGTGCCGCGTACCGCTGGGCTCTCGGCCGGACCTCACGGCGCACCGCCGCCGCCGGCGCCTGAGCACGCATCATCGACGGACACGACCCCCGCGCGGACGGAACCTGAGGCTATGACGAAGTGCAAGAAGTGCGGCACGCGGAAGCGCCGTTGGCCCCGCTCCTGTTCCCGGTGCCGTTCCACGTCGTCGGATCGGGCGGAAACGGCCGTGGAGGGCGCGGAACTGGCTGCGGAACTGGGGCTGCTCGGCTGGATCGGGCGAGGCGTCATGACCATGGTGCGACTGGCACTGCGCGCGATCGGCTGACCGGAACCACTCACGGCGGCGCCGGGGGCACGGGCGGCCGGCGCCGGAGGCACCCGCTCACGATCCCGTCCGGGTACGACTGAGCGCCCCCGACCGGCCGAAGCCGGTCGGGGGCGCTCAGTAGCAGGTCGGAGGGTTTCCCCTCCCCCGCTGTCGGTAGGCCGTGTGGGACTCGAACCCACAACCAACGGATTAAAAGTCCGCTGCTCTGACCAATTGAGCTAACGGCCCCGGATCGATCACCCCCCGAGCATAGCCGCCCCGGGCCCGGCAGCCGATCGGGTATCGGTGCCGGGCCCTGTCGTGGCCGGAGACGGGGCCGGTCAGTCCGTGGATTCGTCCGCGATCGTGCGCTTGTGATCGGCCGCGGACGGCTTGAGGAACCAGTGGCGGGCCGAGACCAGCCACCAGACGGCGGCGAAGCCGAGGACCACCAGGACGGCCAGGGGTGCGTAGTTGAAGCTCTCCCAGGTGACCGGGGACACCTGGGGCAGCATGAACAGCACCGTGATCACCGCGACCCAGGACACCGCGACGATCCCGATGGGCCGGGACCAGCGGCCCAGGTGCCAGGGGCCCCGGACGAAGTCGTCGCCGCGCAGGAGGCGGAGCAGGGTCGGGATGACGTAGGCGATGTAGAGGCCGATGACCGCGATGGAGGTCACCGCCGCGTACGCCGTGACGTTGATCAGATACGGGAGGCCGAGGGCCAGGGCGCCGAGTGCGGCCAGCCAGACCGCGGCGACGGGGGTGCGGGTGCGGGGGCTGACCGTGTGCCAGACGCGGGAGAAGGGCAGCGCCCCGTCGCGCGAGAAGGCGTAGATCATGCGGCTGTTGGCGGTCACGGAGGCCATGCCGCAGAAGAGCTGGGCGCCGATCACAACGAGCAGCAGGAGTTTGCCGCTCGTGGCGCCGAGCGCGTCCAGGAGGATCTGGGCGGGCGGGGCGCCGGTCGGGGAGTTCAGGGCGCCCTCGTACGACTGGATGGCGAAGGTGAAGCCCAGCAGGAGCACGAACCCGGCGATCCAGGACGTCCAGATGGACTGCACGATGCCGCGCGGGCCCGCCACGGCCGCGTCGTGGGTCTCCTCGGTCATATGGGCGGAGGCGTCGTAGCCGGTGAAGGTGTACTGCGCCATCAGCAGGCCGATCATCACGACGTAGAACCCGCTGCCCCAACCGGTGTTGTTCACGAACTCGGTGAAGACGTACGACGCCGACTGGTGCGAGTCCGGTACGAAGGTCAGCGCGCCCACGATGACGGCGACCCCGACCACGTGCCACCACACGCTGACGTTGTTGAGGACGGCGACGATGCCGACGCCGAAGGTGTTCAGCAGGCCGTGCAGGACCAGGATCGCCGCGAAGAGCAGGATCGTGCGGCCGGGTGTCACCTCGAAGCCGAACTGGAGGTTCAGATAGGCCCCGAGGAAGGAGGCCGCCCCGAAGTCGATGCCCGCGGTGACGGCGACCTGGCCGAGCACGTTGAACCAGCCGGCGAACCAGGCCCACGCCGCGGCCGAGCGCCGCGGGGCCAGCCGGTGCGCCCAGAAGTACAGACCGGCGGACGTGGGATACGCCGAACAGATCTCGGCCATGGCCAGGCCGACGAACAGCGTCATCAGCCCGACGCCGACCCAGCCCCAGGTGATGAC
The DNA here is from genome assembly GCF_042872025.1 of Streptomyces sp. NPDC005494. NCBI lineage: Bacteria > Bacillati > Actinomycetota > Actinomycetes > Kitasatosporales > Streptomycetaceae > Streptomyces > Streptomyces sp. NPDC005494. The sequence continues at coordinate 418,778 of NZ_JBIAJR010000006.1, read as the reverse complement.
GGCAGGACCGCCCGTGTTCATCCCGAACAGGTACAGGGTCAGGCAGCCGGAGAGCACCGAGATGATCGTGAACGAGACGGCGTAGTTGGAGAAGGCGGACATCCGGCGCGCGAGCACCTGGGTGTAGCCGAGTTCGGCAAGCCGCTCCTCGTCGGACGGGGGAGCGGGTTCGCCCGCGGGAGCGTCGGGTGGTGGCACCGCCACGGCGGCTTCGTCGTTTGTCATGCCCCCAGCGATGCCCTCGCCGGAGGCATCACATGCGCCCCGCCCTCCACCCGTTACCCCGCCGGAGCGCCCGCGAGAGGCCCTGTGGGGCCCACCGGGAACCCGGCGAGGGCCCCGCGGGAGGTCCCCACCAGGAACCCGCGGGAGGCCCACCGGGAACCCCGCGGGAGACCCCGCTCGTGCGCCTAGAACAGCGCGGGGTACTTCTGCCAGCCCGGCCCCATCCTGGACCGTGCGGCGAACGTGCCCGTGCCCGTGCCGTTGTAGCGCCAGAGCACCCCGGCCTTGTCGCGTGCGAGCAGGTCGTTCTTCCCGTCGCCCGTGATGTCACCGACCGCGGCGAGCGCGTTGTACTGCTGCCAGCCCGTGCCGATCCGCACCTTGGCCGCGAGCCTGCCCTTGCCCGTCCCGGCGTAGCGCCACAGGACCCCTGCGCCGTCGCGGACCAGCAGGTCCCCTGCGCCGTCGCCCGTGAGGTCTCCCGCGCCCACGACCGTGAGCCCCTTCCAGCCGGTGCCGATCTGCGTGCGGGCCTTCAGCCTGCCCTTGCCGTCGCCCGGGTACAGGAAGAGGTAGCCGGTGGACTGCTGGCGCGCGAGCAGGTCCGCGACCCCGTCACCGTTGATGTCCCCCGGCGCGAACATGTCGTACGCCTTCCAGCCGGTGCCGATCTTCACGTACTCCGTGGGGAAGCCGTGGCCCTCGCCGCAGGTGCCGTCCAGCCGGAGCAGCGTGCCGTCGTTCTTCGCGGCCAGGTAGTCGTTGCACCCGTCCCCGGTGAGGTCTCCGGTCGGCAGGATCCGCTTCGCGGCCGTGTCCTCCTGACCCCACCAGCCGGTGAGCGGCCCGACCGTGCCGGGCAGCTTCCCCGGGCGCTGCCCGACCGAGCCCTCGTCCACGGCGACGAACAGGTCCCCGAGCCCGTCCCGGCCGAAGTCACGCCAGGCGGCGGCACCCCGGATCAGGGCGACCTCCCCGCTCCGGACGAGTGCCGCGCCGTGGCCGTCGGCCGGCTGCACGGTCAGCTTCCAGCCGTAAGGGCCGTTGACGGCGAGTGTGCCGCCGTCGGTGCGTGCGTCCCAGTCCGCGTAGAGCTGTCCCCGCACCTCGCCTCCCGTGACCGTGCGGACCACCTTCTTCGTCCGCAGGTCCGTGAAGACGGCCTTCCAGGAGGCGGCGGGCTTGGAGAGGGTGGCCTGGTACGTCCAGTGCTGGTCGGCCCAGGACTCCGCGCCGGCCGACAGGGGCTGGGTCGGCACCCCGGTGGGCACGACGTGCACCTGCTGGCCGGCGTCCGCGTAGGCGAGGTGCCCGCCGTACTTGTCCACCGTCCAGTCCACCCGGCGTTGCGGGCTCGCGGTCGCGGGCAGGTCCGCCACCACACGGCTCACCGAGGATCCCGTCGCCGCCGAGGACACCAGGTCGGTCAGCACCAGCTTCCCGGCGGCCTTGTCGTGGCGTACGAGGTATCCGTCCCCCAGCAGCGCCTCGCCGACGGGCACGGTCTGCGACTTCCCCGTCGTACGGTCGAGCACCCCGGCCCGGCCGGAACCGGCGCACGACCAGTACAGCCAGCGGCCCAGCGCCTGGAGTTCGTCCGGCACGCAGTCCGTGCCGAGGGACACCGTCGCCGTGGTCCTGCGCGCGGCCAGGTCGTACGAGGTGACCGTGCCCGGCGTGGTCCCGGCGCTCCAGAGTGTGCCGGCCCACACGGCGGAGGCCACGGGAGCCCGGGTCAGTACCTTCTCCCGGTCGGAGCCCCGGTAGACGATCTGCTGCCCGGAAGCGGCGTGCGTGTAGACGGTCCAGGAGCCGTCGGTGTCCGTGATCGTGCCTCCGGACAGGCCGGTGCGGACGGAACCCCAGCCGGATACGCGTATCTCGTCCCCGCCTCCGGACGGCTGCCGGTTGAGGACCACGGGGGCTCCCCAGGGTGTGCCGTGGATCGCGTGGCAGTCCGGGTCCTCCGGACCGCAGTCGGTCGAGAAGGAGATGAACGAGTCGGACGCGGGCCCGTAGGACGGGGTCCCCTGGACCGCCAGCTCCCTCTCCGTCCCCTCACGGACCGAGCCGCGGCTGGACGCGACGGTCAGCTTGCCCGACGACAGCCCAATCCCCTCCAGGTCCACGGGCAGGGCGGCCAGGTCGACCACGCGGGTGAGCTGCGGCACGCCGTCCGGCCCCTCCACGACGCGGTACGCCCCCCAGGTCCTGTCCGAGGCGTAACCGGTGGCTCCGCCGACGACCACGGCGGAACCGTCCTGGGCCGCCGCGATGTCCGTCCTGGCCGTCCCGAGCAGCCGGAGGGCGGGGCCGCCGTCGAGCGGGGTGGCCATGAGGGCGCTCCCGCCCTTGTTGTGCAGCAGCCAGTCGCCGACGACGGCGAGGTGGTACCCGTTGCGCTCGGTGGGCGCAGGTGCCGTCAGCACCCTCGGGGTGGCCCCCAGGTCCGACCGGGGGACCACGCTGATCGTCGAGTCGGCGCCGTAGGAGTACCAGACCACGTGCCGGGGCGTCAGGAGGTATCCGGGCGCGGCTCCCCGGATGTGGGCCGAACTCGCGGACATCTGGCCGGTCTCCACGTCGACCAGCGCCATCCGGCCGACGCCTTCGTGGACGTAGCGCAGCAGGATGCCGTTCTCGTCACCCGCCGCGGCGGCCTGCGACAGCCAGTACTTGGCGCCCTCGGGAAGCCCTCCGACCGTACGGTCCCGGGTCGTCCCGTCCTCCCGTACGTCGAGGAGGTGTGCCTCGGGCGCCCCCGTGCTGGTCGTCCCGCCGGACTCCACGGTCACCAGCTTCACGGCGACGACCGTGTGCCCGTACACACCGGAGAAGGTGAGCCCCTCGGGGATGGTCACGAACGTCGTGGTGCCCGCCACCATGTCGCGCAGCTCGACCTCGTTCGCCCGCAGATAGGCGATCGTGTCGGTCCCGGTCCCGTACATCCGGGTGACGGTGCCGCTGCCCGTCGGCGCCGCGGAGAGGTGGGCGCCGTCGGAGAAACGCGTCCAGCGGTAGGCGGACGAGCCGGGTACACGGCTGAAGACACCCTGCTCACCCACGGCGTCCGCCTCCCGGGCGCCGCCCGTGGAGACGAGAGTGAAGGGCTGTACGGAACTGCTCAGCGCGGCGGGCACGACCACGGGGTCGGCCGCCGCGGCGGTCGCGGCCGGTGCGGCGGCGGGAGCGGCCTGCGGCGCGGCGACGGCCGAGGGCGCGAGTCCCGCGGTGACGGACAGCACGAGCGACGCGGCGACGACGCCGGATCTGAGGGCACGGTTGGCCACTCGGGTTCCTCCCCTGGCTGATGAGTACACAGGCATGGAGGACCGGCGAACGGCTGTCATCGAAGAACGGCTGTCATCGGAACTGGACCGCTGTCGGGCGCACTTGGCCGCCCGTACCTGCCCCCCGGCACGTACCCCCCACGCGAGTGGACGGATCCTAACAGCCCGCGCACAGGAACGGAGATGCGTTTCGAACCCGTTCGAGGCAGCGGGCCTCCACGACCCGGCAGGCCCTCACAACGGCAGCGGGGCCCGTACAGCACCTGAGAGTGCTGTACGGGCCCCGCGTCAGTCGGTCAGCGACGGTCAGCCGTTGCGCTTCCAGCGCGGCTTGTCGTCACGGCGGCCGAAGGTGCCGGTACCGGTACCCGTGCCGGTGCCACCACGGTGGTCGTCACGGCGGCCGTGCGGACGGTCGCCGCCACCGGAGCGGAAGCCGCCCGAGGGGCGGTCGTCACGACGGTCGCGGTTGAAGGGGCGGTCGCTGCCACCGGAGCGGAAACCACCGGAGGGGCGGTCGTCACGACGGTCGCGGTTGAACGCCGGGCGGTCGTTGTCACGACGCTCGAAGGAACGGCCACCACGGTCGTCACGACGGTCACCCCCACCGGAGCGGAACCCACCCGAGGGGCGGTCGTCACGACGGTCGCGGTTGAACGCCGGGCGGTCGTTGTCACGACGCTCGAAGGAACGGCCACCACGGTCGTCACGACGGTCGTCACGGCGGTCGCCGCCGGAGCGGAAGCCGCCGGAGGGACGGTCGTTGCTCCCACGGAAGGACGGCCGGTCGTTGCTGCCGCGGTAGCCGGTGCCACCGGACGGACGGCCACTGCGCTCGCCGACACGGTCGTTGCCACCGCGGTAGCCCCCGCGGTCGTCGCGGCGGTCGTCACGGCGGTTGAAGTTGCCCCGGTCGTCGCGACGGTCGTCGCGCGCGGCCGGCTGCTCGGGGACGGACGCGGCTGCGACGAGCGCGGCCTCGGCCTCGGCGGCGACCTCGGCCACCGCCGCCTCCGGGTCCTCGCCCCGCTCGCGGGCGGCACGGGCGACCAGGCGGTCGGCCTCCTCGCGCAGCTCGACGGCGCGACGCTGCACGCGCTCCAGCTGCTTGGTGAGGTCGGCGGCCTCGCGCTCGGCCTGCTTGGCCGCGTTGTTCGCGGAGTCGGCCTGCACCTCGGTCAGCGAACGGGCACCCGTGATCTCGGCGACCTCGGGCTCGAAGACGCCCGCGCCCTGCACGATGTGGCGCGAGGCGTCGACGCCCGCGTCCTCCATGAGGCGGAAGATCTGACGACGCTGGTGCGGGAGCGCCAGCGAGACGACGACACCGGACTTACCGGCGCGGGCGGTGCGGCCCGAGCGGTGCAGGTAGTCCTTGTGGTCGCCGGCCGGGTCCACGTTCAGCACGAGGTCGATGCCGTCGACGTGGATGCCGCGGGCGGCGACGTCGGTGGCGACCAGGGCGTTGACGTAGCCCTTCTTGAAGTCTTCCAGGACGCGGGTACGGGCACCCTGCGTCATGCCGCCGTGCAGCGCGTCGGCCTTCACGCCGGACTCGATGAGCTGCTCGGCGATGCGGTCGGCGCCCAGCTGGGTGCGGACGAAGATGATCGTGCGGCCCTTGCGGGCGGCGATCGCGGCCGTGACCGGCGCCTTGTCCTTCGGCTTCACGACGAGGACGTGGTGCGACATGGTCGAGACGTTGCCCTGGGCGCTGTCGACCTCGTGGGTGACCGGGTTGCTCAGGTAGCGCTTGACGAGCGTGCCGATCTCGTTCTCCATCGTGGCGGAGAAGAGCATGCGCTGGCCGCCACCGGGGATCTGGTCGAGCAGCTCGGTGACCTCGGGCAGGAAGCCCAGGTCCGACATCTGGTCGGCCTCGTCGAGGACCGCGACCTGGACGTTCTCCAGGGAGCAGGCGCCACGGTTGATGATGTCGCGCAGCCGGCCCGGGGTGGCGACGAGGACGTCGACACCGCGCTCCAGCGCGTAGATCTGGTTGCCCATGGACGTACCGCCGCAGACGACCTTCATCTTCAGGCCGAGCACGTCGCCGTAGGGCTGCAGCGCGTCCGCGACCTGCATCGCGAGCTCACGGGTCGGCGTGAGGATGATCGCGCGGGGCTTCTTCTTCTCGGTGTGACCGCCGGCCAGCGCGGCCAGGGTCGGCAGGCCGAAGGAGAGCGTCTTGCCGGAGCCGGTGCGGCCACGGCCCAGGATGTCCTTGCCGGCCAGGGCGTCCGGGATGGTCGCGGCCTGGATCGGGAAGGGCGCCGTCACGCCGTTCTGGGCGAGCTTGCGGACGATGCCCTCGGGCAGACCGAGGTCGGCGAAGGTGATGCCGGGCTCGGCGTCCTTCACGTCCTCGGCGACCGCGTCCTCGATCACGTCGGCGACGGTGACGGTGGCCTCGGCGGAGGCGGGGGCCTGGGCGACGACGGCCTCGGCGGCCTCGACAGCCACGTTGTTCTCGACGTCGTTCTCGACGTTCTCGGGCATGACGGTGCGGTCAGAACTGGAAATTGACATGCGAAATGCGAAACCTTCCGGAGTCTCGGCACGCGCCCGTAACTCCGTGTTTTCGCAATTTCGACCGCCTCAATGCGGTCCAGCCACGGCAAGGGAGAGTACGCGCCACACGGCGCTCTTCTGTGTCGGCGCCGGGCAATGGGATCAAACGATCTACTACCATACGCACCCTCCCCCACTTTGCGCAAACCGGGTCGGCCGAGACCGCCCTCACACCGGCGCGACCTGCGGCGATGCCCTCGGGGTGGGCCACACCTCCACCCGCCCCGGCGCGCCCATGGCGTCCGTACGGAACTGCGCGGCCGGCGAAGCCGAGGGCTGCTCCGGCGGCACCGAGGGCTCGGGTTCGGGCGAGGGCGGCGGCGGCTCCGGGCTGGCCTCCGGGGGCGGAGGCTCGCCGGGGCCCGGGGCGCTGGGTTCCGGGGTCGGGAGATGGCCGCCCGGCGTCGGCTCCGGGGTGCCCGGACCCACGGGCTGCGGACGGGCCGTGCCGGAGCCGGCCGACGGCGCGGCTCCCGAGGCCTTGGAGCCGGGGCCGCGGGACGCGCCCCGGTCGGACTGCGCCTCGGCACCCCGGCTGCCGGAGCCGCCGGAACGGCCGGTGCCGGACACCGTCTCGCCGCCGGGGCGTTCGGCCGAGACCCCCTTCTCACCCGCCGGGCGGGAGGGAGCCGGCTTCCCGGCGTCGCCGCCGACGCTCATACAGCCTGTGGACGCGGCGATCGTCAGGGCGGTGACGGCTGCCCAGCGGACGCGTACGGACAACTGGCGCACGGGGTGCACCTCCGGGACGGAGAGGGACGGCGGGAGGGGGAGCGATGTGTTCAACTCCCGCGCCCCCGCCGGGGACACGCCCGGACACAACACCCGCACACCCGCGGCCCCCGTCGGCTCGCCCCTCTCAGGCCCCGGAACCGCCCGCGAGTTCGGCCCCCAGGAACACCGCCCCCAGCCCCACCAGCAGCGAAGCCAGCACATTGGCACCCGCCAGGAAGCCCCGCCCCGCCTCGGCCAGCCGGAGCGTCTCGTACGAGAACGTGGAGTACGTCGTCAGAGCCCCGCAGAGGCCGGTACCCAGCAGGGCGTACACAGGTGTGGACACCGTGGCTCCCGTCAGCAGCCCGAGCAGCAGACTGCCCGCCGCGTTCACGGTGAAGGTCCCCCAGGGGAAGACGTACGGCAGCCCCGCCCCGTGCCGCGCCTGGACGGCGCGGTCGGTCAGATAGCGCAACGGGGCCCCCGCCGCGCCGCCGAGGACGACCAGCAGCCAGTTCACCCGGCCCTCCCGGCACGGTTCGCCACTGCCCGGGTCATCGCGGCCGCCGCCCAGACCGCGCAGAGAGCCGCCACGGCCGTCCCCGCCATGTACGCCACGGCCGTCGCCACCTCCTGACGCACCAGCAGGTGCGACACGTCGGCGGCGTACGTCGAGAAGGTGGTGAACCCGCCGAGCACCCCGACCCCGAGAAAGGGCCGCACCAGCGGACGGGTGACGACCCCACGCTCGACGGTCAGCACCATCAGCACGCCGATGAGGGCGCAGCCCACCACGTTGACGGCGAACACCGCCCACGGGAACTCCCCCTCGGCGGCCGGCCAGGCCAGCGACGCCGCGTAGCGCGCCGTGGCCCCCGCCGCCCCGCCCGCGGCGATCACCGCCAGGACCCGCCACCTGCCGCCGCCGCGCTGCCCGGCCCGCTGCCCGGATACGGACGGGCCGTCTTCCGGCCCGGCGTCCGGCCGCTCCGCCGGACGGCTCCGGTCGCTCACCCGTACCCCAGCTCGTGCAGCCGCTCGTCGTCGATGCCGAAGTGGTGGGCGATCTCGTGGACCACGGTGATCTCCGTCTCGGCGACCACGTCCTCCCGGGTCTCGCACATCCGAAGCGTCGGGCCGCGGTAGATGGTGATCCGGTCCGGGAGCACCCCGGCGTACCACTCACCGCGCTCGGTGAGCGGCGTGCCTTCGTAGAGGCCGAGGAGCTCCCGGTCCTCCGGGTCCTCCGGTTCCTCCTCCACGAACACCGCGACGTTGTCCATCAGCCGCATCAGCTCAGGCGGGACACGGTCAAGAGCCAGGCTCACCAGCTCTTCGAACTCCTCGCGCGTCATCTCCAGCACTCCGCCATTGTCACGCACGTACGCCTCGGACGGGCGGGCCGCACCCGCCCCTGCGGCCACCCGCCCGGCCCACCTCCGCCGCCCCGGCCGCATGCCTGCCGTCCGGACGGGGCATACGCGCCCAATGGCACGCCCGTTCCACGCAGCAGCCGTCCGATTCCGCCGCCTCCGCCGTTCCCGCTCACGCTCCGCCGCACCGGCCGGCGGACTCGTTCCCGCAGCGCACCCCTGGAAGCGCGCGTTCGGCCTGCTGGCCGTGGTCGTCCTGGGTGCGTGGCTCGGGCTGCTGGTCGTCGGAAGCGTGCGGACCCCCGTGGGCCCCATGGACACCACCATGACCCTGCGCCCCTCGGTGAGCGGCGGCACCAAGATCAACGTGTCACCGCTCGGCGCCCTGGAACTGGACTCCCACCACGCGCCGGTCCGCCTCGACGTGGACGTCGACCAGCTGGACCCGGAGCGCTCGCAGGCCCTGGTCAAGCACCCCGAACGCCTCTCCGGACTCCAGGACGAGGTCACCGGCGACGTCGCCTCCGGCACCCGCGAGCTGGCCGTCCGCTCCTGCGTGGCCGTCGTCTCGGGAGCCACGGCCCTCGGCCTGGTCGTCTACCGCCGGCCGCGCCGCGCCCTGGCCGCCGGGGGGCTCGCGCTGGCGCTGCTGGCGGCCTCGGGGATCAGCGCGTACGCCACCTGGAACCCGAAGTCCGTCCTGGAGCCGAAGTTCTCGGGCCTGCTCTCCAGCGCCCCCTCGGTCGTGGGCGACGCCCGTTCGATCGTCACGGAGTTCGACGTCTACCAGCAGGAACTGGCCCGCCTCGTCACCAACGTCACCAAGCTGTACGACGCCACGTCCACGCTCCCCGTCTACCAGCCGGACCCGGCGACCATCCGGGTCCTGCACGTCTCCGACATCCATCTCAACCCGGCCGCCTGGCACATCATCGGCTCGCTCGTCGAGCAGTACGAGATCGACGTGATCATCGACTCCGGCGACACCATGGACCACGGCACGGCCGCGGAGAACGGGTTCCTGGACCCCGTGAGCGATCTGGGCGCGCCCTATGTGTGGGTGCGGGGCAACCACGACTCCAAGGAGACCCAGGCCTACCTGGAGAAGACCAGGAACGCCCACGTACTCGACGAGGGCGGCGCGGTCGACGTGGCCGGGCTGCGGATCGCCGGCACCGGGGACCCCCAGTTCACGCCCGACCGCTCACGCCCGACCGGCGGCAAGGCGTCCGAGCAGTTCGCGGGCATGCGCCTCGCCTCCGCGCTGCGCGACCAGAAGCGGGCGGGCACGCCCGTGGACATCGCGGTGGCGCACGACCCGAACGCGGCCCGGGAGACCGACGGAACGGTTCCGCTCGTCCTGGCCGGCCATGTGCACCACCGGGTCAACGAACTGATGCCGCTGGGTACGCGACTGAAGGTCGAGGGCTCCACAGGCGGTGGCGGACTGCGCGCGGTGCAGAACGAGAAGCCCGAGAAGGTGCGGGCGTCCGTGCTCTACCTGGACCGCACCACCCGACATCTCCAGGCCTGGGACGAGATCACCCTCGGCGGCCTCGGCCTCACGACGGCCGAGGTCAGCCGCCATCTCCCGGAGGAGAACCTGAAGAGCACGTCCCCCTCCCCGAGCGTCTCGACGACCTCCCCGTAGGGCCTCTCGCTCGGATCAGGCGGATCAGGGAGCGGGGCCTGGTGCCGTGCATCGCAAGGCGGAGGAGGGAGTCGACGCGGAGCGTCGCCGACGACAACGCCGCGTGGGGGTACCCCCGGACGGAGTCCGGGGGAGTGCGGTGCCAGGGCACGCGAGCCCGGCCTGATCCGAACGAGGCCCAAACCGTTTTGGCGATACCTCCCCGCATCCCATATGCTTCTCACGTCCCCGACGCGCTGGAAAGCGCGCAGGTGGGCCCTTAGCCCTCATCGTCTAGTGGCCCAGGACGCCGCCCTTTCAAGGCGGTAGCACGGGTTCGAATCCCGTTGGGGGCACGCTTTACCGTGTGCGAGACTTGTCTCGCACATTAGCTTGGTCCTGTGGAGCAGTTTGGAGTGCTCGCCACCCTGTCAAGGTGGAGGCCGCGGGTTCAAATCCCGTCAGGACCGCTGCAGCCCGTATGAGCTGCGTGGCTGGGTAGCTCAGTTGGTACGAGCGATCGCCTGAAAAGCGATAGGTCGCCGGTTCGATCCCGGCCCCAGCCACCACCCGAAGGCCCCGTCCACCGGACGGGGCCTTCGCCGTTCCGGGCGACCGCTCACCCCGCTTCCTCCCGTCCGTGCCGGCGCCGCCGCACCGCCTTCAGGACCAGCACCGGCAGCGTCACGAGCACCACGGCCGCCAGCGCCGCCGCGTCCGGCACACGCTCCCCCAGCCGCTGGGCCCACTGCTCGGCCGCGAACGAGTCGTCCACGTCGAGAAGTCCGGGCAGTCCGGCCGTCCCGTCGTGGACGAGGAAGAGCGCCCCGAGGCCGATGAAGAAGAGGCCGGACAGCAGCGAGGTGCTGTGCAGTGCGAAGCGGCCCACGCGCAACGGCCGCCCGCGCAGCCAGGCCCGGTGGCCGAGGTCGAAGCGTTCCCAGAGCAGGGCGAGCACGAACAGCGGCACCGCCATGCCCAGCGCGTAGGCGGCGAGCAGCAGCCCTCCGTAGACGGGGCTGCCGCTGACGGCCGCGACCGTGAGGACGCTGCCGAGAATCGGGCCCGCGCAGAAGCCCGCCAGTCCGTAGACCGCTCCGAGGGCGTACACGGAGAGCGCGGTCGTGGGACGGATCCGGCCGCCGACGGCCGCGAGCCGGCGGGAGGCGAAGCCGAGGCCGAGGATCTGCGCGAGGCCGAGAGCGATGATCAGCCGGCCCGCGCCGAGGACGAGTGCGTCCCGGTGACCGTGGAAGAGCCGCCCGGCGTACGAGCCCGCGGCACCGAGCGGCACGAGGGTGGTGGCGAGACCCGCGTAGAAGATGCCCGTACGTGCCAGCAGCCGTGAGGCGGAGTCGACCGAGTACGCGAAGAAGGCGGGGAGCAGCAGGGCGCTGCACGGACTGACCAGGGTGAGCAGACCGCCGAGCAGTGCGGCGAAGTAGCCGATGTCCGGGGTCACTTCGCGGGGTCCCCGGCGCTTCCGACGTTCGCGGCCTCCGCGGCCGCCGCCTCGATGGCCTGGGTGAAGACGGCCGTCGGCTGGGCACCGGCGAGGGGGCGGCCGTTGACGAGGAAGGACGGGGTGGAGCCGGCACCGATGCCGTACGCCTGCTCGCGGTCCTCGCCGACCGCGTTCGCCGCCGCAGTGCTGTCGGTGTCCCGCGCGAAGCGGTCGAGGTCCTTCACGCCTGCCTGCTGCGCGAGCGCCCTCAGCCGGGCCTTGCCGAAGCCCTTCTCCTTGGCGCCCTCGGCGTAGGCGGCCCGGTGGAAGGCCCAGAAGCGGTCCTGCTGACCGGCCGCCCAGGAGGCGCGCGCGGCTGCTTCGGACCCCTCGCCGAAGATCGGGAAGTTGCGCCATTCGATGCGCAGGGTGCCGTCGTCGACGTACCTCCTGATCAGTTCGGGCTCGGTCTCCCTCGCGAACTTCCCGCAGTAGCCGCACTGGAAGTCGGCGTACTCGATGAGGACGACGGGGGCGTCGGTGCGCCCCTGGGCCAGCTTGTCGTCCGCGTCGCGCCGGGCGAGCTCCGCCAGCTCCCGGTAGAGGTCGGAGTCCGGACCGGCGGTGGCGGCGGTGACAGGGGTCCCGGAGGCCGGGCTTTCGGGGGCCGTCGCCCGGTAGGAGACGTAGCCGAGGATCCCGGCGGCGGTCACGACCGCCAGGCCGATGAGGACCGGCTTCTTCGCGGAGGACGAGGAACGGGTGGGTGCGGGCATGCGGCGCTCCGTGCGAATGCGTGGGGACGGGCGGGGAGAGGCGTGTGGTCCGCCTGCGCCCTCGGCACGGAGCGCTCGGCGGTGTCGGGTATGCCCCGGTGCATGGGACCGCCTTGCGTGGGGAACGGGTGATCAGCTGCCCGGAATAGTACGTGCTGTGACCCCGCCGACCCGTTCGGTGACCGGCCTCCGGCAGGGAGCCGGAAGAAGTGACGGGGCCGGGTGAAATACGTTCGCCACTCCTCGCGCCCGGGTGAGATCCTGGGGTCCGTATGTCTACTTCCTTCGCCGATCTCCAGTCCCAGCTCGGGCAGCTCTCGCTCCGCGACGCACACCGGCTCGGCCGTCGACTCGAGGGTGCCCGCCGCATCCGTAAGCCCGAGGCCCGCCAGTCCGTGCTGGACGAGATCTCCGCCGAGGCCGGAAAGGCGTCCGAGCGGCTCGCCGGCCGTGCCGCGCGGATGCCCGCACTGTCGTACCCGGAGCAGCTTCCGGTCAGCCAGAAGAAGGACGAGATCCTGGAGGCGATACGCGACCACCAGGTCGTGATCGTCGCGGGCGAGACCGGCTCGGGCAAGACCACCCAGATCCCCAAGATCTGCATGGAGCTGGGGCGCGGGGTCCGGGGCATGATCGGGCACACCCAGCCGCGCCGGATCGCCGCGCGCACGGTCGCCGAGCGGGTCGCGGACGAGCTGAAGACCCCGCTCGGCGAGGCCGTCGGCTGGAAGGTGCGCTTCACCGACCAGGTGAATCCGGACGCGACCTTCGTCAAACTGATGACGGACGGCATCCTGCTGGCCGAGATCCAGACGGACCGCGAGCTCCTCGCGTACGACACGATCATCATCGACGAGGCGCACGAACGGTCGCTGAACATCGACTTCCTGCTGGGCTATCTGGCCCGGCTGCTGCCCAAGCGCCCGGACCTGAAGGTCGTCATCACCTCGGCGACCATCGACCCGGAGCGCTTCGCCAGGCACTTCGGCGAGGCGCCGATCGTGGAGGTCAGCGGCAGGACGTATCCGGTCGAGGTCCGCTATCGGCCCCTGCTCGAGGATGATTCGGACGACTCCGACCGGGACCAGATCACGGCGATCTGCGACGCGGTGGACGAGCTGTCGGGTGAGGCCCCGGGCGACGTGCTGGTCTTCCTCTCGGGGGAACGGGAGATCCGCGACACGGCGGACGCCCTGAGCAAGCGCAACCTCAGGCACACCGAGGTGCTCCCCCTCTACGCGCGCCTCTCGCACGCCGAACAGCACCGCGTGTTCCAGCGCCACACGGGGCGCCGGATCGTGCTGGCGACGAACGTCGCGGAGACCTCGCTGACCGTCCCCGGCATCAAGTACGTGATCGATCCGGGCAACGCACGCATCTCCCGCTACAGCCATCGCACCAAGGTCCAGCGGCTGCCGATCGAACGCATCTCCCAGGCCAGCGCCAACCAGCGCAAGGGCCGCTGCGGCCGTACGTCGGACGGCATCTGCATCCGGCTGTACTCCGAGGACGACTTCCTCACCCGCCCGGAGTTCACCGATCCCGAGATCCTGCGGACCAACCTCGCCTCCGTCATCCTCCAGATGACCGCGGCCGGCCTCGGCGACATCGAGAAGTTCCCCTTCATCGACCCGCCGGACCACCGCAACATCCGCGACGGCGTCCAGCTGCTCCAGGAGCTCGGCGCGCTGGATCCGGCGGAGAAGGATCCGAAGAAGCGGCTGACCCCGCTCGGCCGCAAGCTCTCCCAGCTGCCCGTGGACCCGCGGCTGGCCCGCATGGTCCTCGAGGCCGACAAGAACGGCTGTGCCCGCGAGGTCATGGTCATCGCGGCGGCGCTCTCCATCCAGGACCCGCGCGAGCGCCCCTCGGAGAAGCAGACCCAGGCGGACCAGAACCACGCCCGCTTCAAGGACGAGACGTCGGACTTCCTGGCGTTCCTGAACCTCTGGAACTACATCCGCGAGCAGCAGAAGGAGCGCGGCTCCTCCAGCTTCCGCCGGATGTGCAAGCAGGAGTACCTCAACTTCCTGCGGATCCGCGAGTGGCAGGACATCTACGCGCAGCTGCGTACGGTCGCCAAGCAGATGGGCATCACCGTCGAGGAGCCCAAGGCTGACGCCGGCATCCCGGAACAGGCGGTGCACACCTCGCTGCTGGCCGGCCTCCTCTCGCACATCGGGCTGAAGGACACCGAGAAGAACGAGTACCTGGGCGCCCGCAGCGCCAAGTTCGCGATCTTCCCGGGTTCCGCGCTGTTCAAGAAGCAGCCCCGGTTCGTGATGTCGGCCGAGCTGGTCGAGACGTCCCGGCTCTGGGCGCGCGTCAACGCGAAGGTCGAGCCGGAGTGGATCGAGCCCCTCGCCCAGCATCTGCTGAAGCGCACCTACAGCGAGCCGCACTGGGAGAAGGACCAGGCGGCGGTGATGGCGTACGAGCGGGTGACGCTCTACGGAGTGCCCATCATCGCCCAGCGCAAGGTCAATTTCGGCCGTATCGACCAGGAAGCGTCCCGCGATCTGTTCATCCGGAACGCCCTGGTCGAGGGGGACTGGCGCACACATCACCAGTTCTTCCATGACAATCGCAAACTGCTGGGCGAGGTCGAGGAGCTGGAGCACCGTGCCCGGCGCCGCGACATCCTCGTGGACGACGAGACGCTCTTCGACTTCTACGACCAACGGATTCCCGAGCACATCGTCTCCGGCGCGCACTTCGACTCCTGGTGGAAGCACAAGCGGCGCGACGAGCCCGACGCGCTCGACTTCGAGCGCTCGATGCTCATCAACGAGAAGGCCGGGGCGGTCACCAAGGACGACTACCCGGACTCCTGGCGCCAGGGACGGCTCAAGTTCCGGGTGACCTACCAGTTCGAACCGGGCGCGGACGCCGACGGTGTGACCGTCCACATCCCGCTCCAGGTCCTGAACCAGGTCACGTCCGAGGGCTTCGACTGGCAGATCCCGGGCCTGCGCGAAGAGGTGGTCACCGAGCTGATCCGCTCGCTGCCCAAGCCCATCCGCCGGCACTACGTCCCCGCGCCGAACTACGCGGACAAGTTCCTCGACCGGGCCGTCCCGCTCCAGGAGCCCCTGCCGCAGACGCTGGCGCGTGAGCTCCAGCGGATGGTCGGCGTACCGGTCACGGCCGACGACTTCGATCTGACGCGGATCCCGGACCACCTGAAGATCACCTTCCGGATCACCGACGAGCGGCGCCGCAAGGTCGCGGAGGACAAGGACCTGGAGGCGCTGAAGATCCAGCTGCGCCCCAAGGCGCGCCAGGCACTCTCCAAGGCCGCCGCGGCCACCGCCGGGCCCTCGGGCGAGTCTGTGGAGCGCTCGGGCCTCACCGACTGGACGATCGGCACTCTCGACCGCGTCTTCGAGACCCGGCGGGCGGGCCAGCCGGTGAAGGCCTATCCCGCCCTCGTCGACCAGGGCGAGAGCGTGGCCGTACGGCTCTTCGACACGGAGGCCGAGCAGCAGCAGGCGATGTGGCGCGGTACCCGCAAGCTGATCCTGCTGAACATCCCGGTGAACCCGGCGAAGTTCGCCTCGGACAAGCTCTCCAACCAGCAGAAGCTGGCCCTGTCCCGCAATCCGCACGGCTCGGTCCAGGCACTGTTCGACGACTGCGCGACGGCGGCGGCCGACCGGCTGATCGCCGCGCACGGCGGCCCGGCCTGGGACGAGGCGTCGTTCCGGAAGCTGTACGACAAGGTGCGCGCCGAGCTCGTGGACCTCACGGTCCGCACGGTGGGCCAGGTGCAGCAGATCCTGGCCGCCTGGCAGGCCTGTGAGCGCCGGCTGAAGGCCACGAACAGCCTGGTCCTGATCAACAACGTCACGGACGTACGCGACCACCTCGCCCGCCTCGTGCCGCCCGGCTTCGTCACCTCGACCGGGCTGCGCAGGCTGCCCGACCTGATGCGCTACCTGGTCGCCGAGGACCGCAGGCTCCAGCAGATGCCGACCAACGTCCAGCGCGACACCACGCGCATGGAGAAGGTCCACGAGATGCAGGACGAGTACGCCTGGCTGCTCGAACAGCTGCCGCAGGGGCGGCCCGTGCCGCAGGAGGTGCTGGACATCCGCTGGATGATCGAGGAGCTCCGCGTGAGCTACTTCGCGCACGCGCTGGGCACCGCACAGCCCGTCTCGGACAAGCGGATCGTGAAGGCGATCGACGCGGCCGCACCCTGAACCGGCCCCTCGCGGGGCCGTGACGGGACCCGCACGCAGAGTGAGTTCGACCTGGCCGCCGGACCTCCTGTACAGTCTTGCTTCGCAGCAGGCCGCAAGGCCAGGCAGCGAAAGCAAGGTCCTGTGGAGCAGTTTGGAGTGCTCGCCACCCTGTCAAGGTGGAGGCCGCGGGTTCAAATCCCGTCAGGACCGCAGTAGACGAAAGCCCGGATCCCCTGGATCCGGGCTTTCACGCGTCTTGACGCCGGAGCCCGCCGCGAGTAACTCCGTAGGACGGAGTCCGCCCCTGTTCTCCCGACGCGGGGCGGCCGGGTCCACCGGGAGGCACGCATGTCTGCGTCCACGGAAAGGCACGAGACCCGCGCGCTCCTGCGCGCCCACCTGGCAGCGGCCTCCGGCTACCGCCACCTCACCCGTAACTGCCCGATCTGCTATCGCCTGCTGCGGCTCGCCATGGAGCCCCTGACGGCCCCACAGGCGCCGTACGCGCCGAGGGAGCCCCGCGCGACGGACGGCGCGCCACCGGACCCGGAGACGGCCGCCGGCGCCTCCGGGGAGGACCACGAGGCGGCCCACGGCCCGCTCCGCCCCTCGGCGGAGGCCGGAGAGGGGCCCACGGACCGGCCGAGGGACCACACGGTGGGCATCCTCAGGGACCAGCCGAAGGACGAAAGCCCTCCCGCCGCATGACCAAGTGCCGCAGCCGGCACGCCTCGCACAGTGGCAGGCTCGTAGTTGGCAAGGCCCCGCCGGTGTGACGGGAGTCACCGAATCAGTTTTGGGCAGGGGGTACTTTACGCACTTCCTACAACTGACGAATTTAATATGTGCAATTGCACTCTCTCCACAGCACATCCCGGACCGTTCCACCCGAGCCGCCCACGGCGCCAGGGACCCGGGCGAACAGGCCCGAACAGGCTCGCCCACGGTCGCACGCGAAGTCTCCGCAAACCGACCCGTCGGCAGGTTCGGGCAGCCCTCGGACCCTTCGGGCCCGGTTCGGGCGCCCCGACGCCCGGCCACCCCCGGCGCCACGCCGGCGACTTCGCGGGGCGCACAGCATCCTCACGGAGCACAAAAAAATCGCGCTGGACCCGGCGGAGTCCAGCGCGATCGACGACGAGCCCGCATGTCACAGGTATGGCGCCCGTTGGGGCAGGCGCCCGTCGTATGGAGCTATGAGTAGGAACACCGGGGGTTGGGGGACCCTTCAGCGCCCTGTTGTGGCTGCGGCGACAGGGGTGTGTCAGGCCTCGCTGCGCTGCTGCGGAATACCCGCAAGCAGTGCGCGGACCTCTGCCTCGCGGTACCGGCGATGTCCACCGAGCGTGCGGATGGACGTGAGCTTGCCAGCCTTTGCCCAACGGGTGACCGTCTTCGGGTCCACGCGGAACATCGTGGCGACCTCAGCCGGGGTCAGCAGCGGCTCGGCATCAGGGGTGCGAGCGGTCATGAGCGGCCTCCTCGGGAGAACCGAACCTTCTCGGTTCTTTCCTCTAAATTCTGCACCTTGACCCGCGTTGCCCGAAATGGCGGACGCGGGCCGAGTCGGTTATAGGACGAACGGCTTGTCCTCGGCACTACAACTACACCATCCGTCCAGCCACGTCGGCCAAACCGATGGAATTGCCCTCCCAGGTGTTCATCAGCGACGGAAGCCGATGGACCATGCCATAGCGGACAGTCACGCCCCAGTAACGATCAGTCACAGGACAACCAGGAGTCACCAGAAGTCGTCAGACCCCCCATAGCGTGCAATGCTGAGCATTCCGCCCAAAGTTGGACGGACAGAGTCCTCCCCGGACTCCTTGTCCTATTTTGGCATGAGGAGTAGGGAAGGGCGCAAGGGCCCCGTTAGTGCTGTCCGTCACGCTTGAGGCAAAGGCCCGGTTCGGGACGTAGGTCCCGCGCCTCGTGAGTCACTTCATGCCTCGCCTGTCACACGCGTCACATCCGGTGTCGGTTCACGGGCCGTCAGATCCCCTCGGGACATCTCTGTTCACCTCCGCCGCACTCCCTCGGCGCCCGCAGATGTCGGACACCTCATACGGTGTCCCTTCCCTGCCGAAAGCGCCTCTATGCGGCGGTGCATGCCATTTCACACAGCTTCAGCCTAGTTAGCCGACTGCAGGTCGCGTACGGCCCGCCAGCGGTCGGCGAGACGCCCGTACGCCGCACCCGCAGCGTCGCTGTCCCCGGAACGCAACGCCGCGATGCCCTCGGCCACATCGGCGGCCGACCGGTCCGCCGCGAGCTGCTCCCCGCTGAGCGCGTGCACCAGACCGCCGTAGTCCAGCTCGACCAGGGCGCGCGGATGGAACTCCTCCAGCCAGCGCCCCACCTCCACGAGCCCCTCGGTGAGCGGCCCTTCGTCCACGGTCTCCCGCAGGGTCCGCAGCGCCCTCGCCAGCCGGCGCCGGGCCTGCACCATCGGGGTCCGGTAGCGCAGCATCGGCCCGCCGCCGTCGGCGCCGCCCGCCGCGTACTCCCGCTCCTCGTTGTCGAAGAGGACGAACCAGCGAACCGGCACGTGCCACACCGTGGTCCGGATCCAGGGGCGGGCGTCCGGGTTCCTCTCGGCCCAGCGCTCGTGGTCGGCGGCCGCCTGACCGCGCACCACCGGAGGCAGCACGGCGTCCAGCACCGTGGCCGGAAACAGACCCCCCAGTTCACTCAGCGCCAGCCAGCTCCGCATCCGGGTCCGCCACGGACAGACGCAGACCACCCCGTCGAGCACGGCGACGAAGGCGTCGTCGCTCTCGTGGACCGGCACCGGCACCGGCGGCGTAGGAACCAGGTCGGCCAGCGAGCGCCGCAGCTCGTCCTGCGCCGTGGGGAGCTCGGAGCGCTGCGCGTAGCGCGTCCAGTGAGTCCGCTCGGGCTCCCTGAAGGCGGCCAGCGGCTCGTACACCCGCAGGTAGGACGTATAGGGAACGAGCACCGAAGACACCACCGACATGCGGCAGATCGTGTCACGCCGCCACGCCACAGGGAGGTGATCCCCGGCAGTGGGCGGATCCACGTGTCCCGAGGACTTACGCTCTTGCCCAGTCGGACCGGCCGGAGCCGGTCGGTCCGGGGCCCTCCCCACCTTCAGGAGGGTCATCCGCCGCTTCGTACTTGGGAGTCACCACAGTGACCGATGTGACCGGCGTGCCAGCCCCTGTCGACGTCCTGCGCACCTTGTTCCACTCGGATCAGGGCGGCCACGAGCAGGTCGTGATCTGCCAGGACCGCGCCAGCGGCCTCAAGGCCGTCATCGCCATCCACTCCACCGCCCTGGGCCCGGCCCTCGGCGGCACCCGCTTCTACCCGTACGCCTCCGAGGCCGAGGCCGTCGCGGACGCACTGAACCTGTCGCGCGGCATGTCGTACAAGAACGCCATGGCCGGCCTCGACCACGGCGGCGGCAAGGCCGTCATCATCGGCGATCCGGAGCGGATCAAGTCCGAGGAACTCCTCCTCGCCTACGGCCGGTTCGTCGCCTCGCTCGGCGGGCGTTACGTGACTGCCTGTGACGTCGGCACGTACGTCGCCGACATGGACGTCGTCGCCCGGGAGTGCCGCTGGACGACGGGCCGCTCCCCCGAGAACGGCGGCGCGGGTGACTCCTCCGTGCTGACCGCGTTCGGTGTCTTCCAGGGCATGCGGGCCTCCGCACAGCACCTCTGGGGCGACCCCACACTGCGCGGGCGCAAGGTCGGCGTCGCGGGCGTCGGCAAGGTGGGCCGCCACCTGGTCGAGCACCTGCTGAGCGACGGCGCCGAGGTCGTGGTGACGGACGTGCGCGAGGAGTCCGTACGCCGGATCACCGACCTGCACCCCGAGGTCGCCGTCGCCGCCGACACGGACGCGCTGATCCGCACGGAGGGCCTGGACATCTACGCCCCGTGCGCACTCGGCGGCGCGCTGAACGACGAGAGCGTCGCCGTGCTCACCGCGAAGGTGGTGTGCGGCGCGGCCAACAACCAGCTCGCGCACCCGGGTGTGGAGAAGGACCTTGCCGACCGCTCGGTCCTGTACGCGCCCGACTACGTGGTGAACGCCGGTGGCGTGATCCAGGTCGCCGATGAGCTCGCGGGTTTCGACTTCGACCGGTGCAAGGCGAAGGCGGCGAAGATCTTCGACACCACGCTGGCCATATTCGCACGTGCGAAGGCGGATGGAATTCCGCCCGCCGCGGCGGCCGACCGCATCGCCGAACAGCGGATGGCCGAAGCGCGTCGGCCCTGACGCGTGACGCGGCGTCGGGACTCCGTCACAGGACCGGGTGGGGCCCGACGGTGCGACCGGCCCGGTGACGGCCGGGAGCCGTACCTGTGGGGCCAACCCGCCGACCGGGGGAGACAAGACTCACTCCGGTCGGCGGGTCGGCCGTCCACAAGAGGTTAAAATCGGGCTTGACCAGCGAGGACGGGCTCCTCTGCGGTCCTGCACGGAGGCGCGTGATGCGGGCGGCGTACCGTATGGCCGAGGAAGCAGGTACCGTTAAAGCCACGGGCGCGGTCTCTCAGCCGAGAGTCCGTCCTGAAACATGAACGCGTGTCAAGACTCTGGGGCCGTCGAGCCCCGTCACCGAGGGGGTCGAGCCATGGGGCGCGGCCGGGCAAAGGCCAAGCAGACCAAGGTCGCCCGCCAGCTGAAGTACAGCAGCGGCGGGACTGACCTGTCGCGTCTGGCCAATGAGCTGGGCGCATCGCCTTCGAGTCAACCACCGAACGCCGAGCCGTTCGAGGACGACGACGAGGAAGATGACCCGTACGCACAGTACGCGGATCTGTACAACGACGACGAGGACGCGGACGAGGACGGCCAGTCCGGTCCGTCGTCACAGCGCCGCGGCGCTTGACCTCGCGCTGACACATCAACCCGGTCCGGGCCTGCCCGGACCGGGTTCTGTGCTGTCCAAGCGCGGAACGCCGACGGACGGGCCCGCCGGACCTCCGTACGGTCGTCCGCCCGCCGCCGGGACCGGTGGTGCACCGGGCCCGGCGTGACGGGGTCCTACCGTGCGTAGCTGCCGGTCAGCGCGGCGCCTGTGGCGTGGTCGCCACGGTCCGTGATCTCGCCGGCGACCCAGGAGTCGACTCCCCGGTCGGCCAGCGTGGTGAGCGCCGCGTCCACCGAGTCGGCCGGAACGACCGCGATCATGCCGACACCCATGTTGAGCGTCTTCTCGAGCTCCAGCTGCTCGACCTGTCCGGCCTTGCCGACCAGGTCGAAGACGGCGCCCGGCGTCCAGGTGGCACGGTCGACAGTGGCGTGCAGCCCGTCCGGGATCACCCGGGCCAGGTTGTTGGCCAGACCACCGCCGGTGACGTGGCTGAAGCCGTGCACCTCGGTTGTGCGGGT
Source organism: Streptomyces sp. NPDC005494 (assembly GCF_042872025.1). NCBI lineage: Bacteria > Bacillati > Actinomycetota > Actinomycetes > Kitasatosporales > Streptomycetaceae > Streptomyces > Streptomyces sp. NPDC005494. The sequence continues at coordinate 397,198 of NZ_JBIAJR010000006.1, read as the reverse complement.
CAGCGCGAGGCAGTCCAGGGAGTAGATCCTGGTGGGCTCCAGGAGCTCCTCGCCGAGCGTCCTGCCGAACTCCTCGACCTGCCGGTCCAGGGTCCAGCCGGCGCGGTCGAAGACCACGTGGCGGACGAGCGAGTACCCGTTGGAGTGAAGACCGGACGACGCCATCGCGATCACGGCGTCACCCTTACGGATACGGTCCGGGCCCAAGAGGCGGTCGGCCTCGACCACACCCGTACCGGCGCCCGCGACGTCGAAGTCGTCCGGACCCAGCAGGCCCGGGTGTTCGGCCGTCTCGCCGCCGACCAGAGCGCAGCCCGCCAGGACACAGCCTTCGGCGATGCCCTTCACGATGGCCGCGACACGCTCGGGATGCACCTTGCCGACACAGATGTAGTCGGTCATGAAGAGCGGCTCGGCGCCGCAGACGACCAGGTCGTCGACGACCATGCCGACCAGGTCGTGCCCGATCGTGTCGTACACGCCCATCTGCCGGGCCAGGTCGACCTTGGTGCCGACGCCGTCCGTGGCGGAGGCGAGCAGCGGACGCTCGTAACGCTTGAGCGCCGAGGCGTCGAAGAGGCCGGCGAACCCGCCGAGACCACCGAGGCCGGCGACCTCGGGGCGCTGCGTCTTCTTCACCCACTCCTTCATCAGCTCGACGGCGCGGTCACCGGCTTCGATGTCGACGCCCGCCGCAGCGTAGGAAGCACCTGTTGTCTCAGACATGGCCCGGGATCTTTCGTGTGGGAATACGGGGCTGGTGGGGAAGCCGGCCGGTCCGGGTCACGGACGACGCAGCGCGTCGGCCGCCGCGGTGGCGGCGGGGCCGGCCGCCAGCTCGGTCTCCAGCAGCTGCTTGCCGAGCAGCTCCGGGTCCGGCAGCTCCATCGGGTATTCGCCGTCGAAGCAGGCACGGCACAGGTTCGGCTTGGCGATCGTCGTCGCCTCGACCATCGCGTCGAGCGAGATGTACGCGAGCGAGTCGGCACCCATGGACGTGGAGATCTCGTCGACGGACATGCCGTTGGCGATCAGCTCGGCGCGCGTCGCGAAGTCGATCCCGAAGAAGCAGGGCCACTTCACCGGCGGGGAGGAGATCCGGATGTGGATCTCGGCGGCGCCCGCCTCGCGGAGCATCCTCACCAGGGCACGCTGGGTGTTGCCGCGGACGATCGAGTCGTCCACCACGACCAGGCGCTTGCCCTTGATGACTTCCTTGAGCGGATTCAGCTTGAGGCGGATGCCCAGCTGACGGATGGTCTGCGAGGGCTGGATGAAGGTCCGGCCGACGTAGGCGTTCTTGACCAGTCCGGCCCCGAACGGAATTCCGCTCGCCTCGGCGTAGCCGATGGCCGCGGGGGTTCCCGATTCCGGCGTCGCTATGACCAGATCGGCCTCGACGGGGGCCTCGGCCGCCAGCTTCCGGCCCATCTCCACCCGGGAGAGGTAGACGTTGCGCCCGGCGATGTCGGTGTCGGGGCGGGCCAGGTAGACGTACTCGAAGACGCAGCCCTTGGGCTTCGCTTCTGCGAAGCGAGAGGTGCGCAGGCCGTTCTCGTCGATGGCGACGAGCTCCCCGGGCTCGATCTCCCGGACGTAGCTGGCACCGCAGATGTCGAGGGCGGCGGACTCGGAGGCCACCACCCAGCCACGCTCCAGCCGGCCGAGGACCAGCGGGCGGATGCCCTGCGGGTCACGGGCGGCGTAGAGGGTGTGCTCATCCATGAAGACGAGCGAGAAGGCGCCCTTGACCTCGGGGAGCACCTTTGCGGCGGCCTCCTCGATGGTGAGCGGCTTGTCGTTCTCGTCCCGCTGACCGGCGAGCAGAGCGGTCACGAGATCGGTGTCGTTGGTCGCCGCGACCTGGGTGGCGCGACCGTCCTTGCGAGGGAGGTCGGCGACCATCTCGGCGAGCTGGGCCGTGTTGACCAGGTTGCCGTTGTGACCCAGGGCGATCGAGCCGTGCGCGGTGGCACGGAACGTCGGCTGCGCGTTCTCCCACACCGAGGCACCGGTGGTGGAGTAGCGGGCATGACCGACCGCGATATGGCCCTGGAGCGATCCCAGAGACGTTTCGTCGAAGACCTGCGAGACCAGTCCCATGTCCTTGAAGACCAGGATCTGGGACCCGTTGCTCACTGCGATGCCCGCGGACTCCTGTCCACGGTGCTGCAGGGCATACAGTCCGAAATAGGTGAGCTTGGCGACCTCTTCGCCCGGAGCCCAGACACCGTAGACGCCGCAAGCGTCCTGGGGGCCTTTCTCTCCGGGGAGCAGGTCGTGGTTGAGTCGTCCATCACCACGAGGCACGGCACCGAGTGTAGGCGAGATCGACCACCGGTCCGAATTGGGTGACCGCCCCGCAGGGGTGCACCGACCGGTGGGACCCGGCCCGAGGGGCGGTCTCCGTGCCGGTTCCAGGTGGCGTCGATCGATCACTCCACGTGATCATGGCCCGCTTCCCTGCGAGGCCCCGGGACCCTCGCAGGGCTGCTGATGCCGGGATGGACGGCGGTTACCGGCGGGTCCGGGCAGGTGGCGGAATCGCGCCCACGCGGGCCTCTCTCGTGGCGCTCGGTGAGCCGGGGTGCGGCCCGGCCCGGGCGCTGGCCGAACGCTCGTTTCGTGGCGAGCCTCACATCGAAGGCGCTCTGGGCGGAGCTCTGAGGGCCGCTTCGAGACTCCGGAAAGCCGGGAGCCGGGGCCCGGAAGCCGGCCCGGAAGCCGTGCCGGAGGACGGGCCGAAGGTTCGGAGGGCGCCGCGGCGAACGGTTCCGGATGCCGCGGAGCGCCCAGACCGGGTACGGATTCGGGTACCGGCGAGGAAGGTGGCGTTCCGGCGCCGGACGGCTCTTGTCCGCAGTTCGAGACCGGCGTTGACAGGCCATGGGCCTCTTGGCAGGCTCCTCCCCCATGCAGCCCCTCGGTGATCATTCGGTCACGCTCGTGGAGCGCCGCCACGTCGATCTGGGACGTGTGTCGAGCGCCATCTGTCGCCACGCCTGAGCCTGCCGCACCCCTGAAGCCCCGGCCCTGTCCGTGGGCCCCCAGCCGGACAGCCGTTCCACCGAGCAGCCGTGAGGCTCGCCCGGAACTACTGCCGGGCTTCCGCGGGGCGCCGTCTTCCCGGGACTTCGTCTCCCGAGAGCTTCCGTCTTCCGGATCAGGGCCTCTGCTCCGCTCGTCCTCATCTCACCCTGACGTCCGGCCGCTGCTTTCCGCGTAGCCGTCCGTCGCGGTTCGCGTCTCGTTCCCCGCCTCGTTCCCCTTCTCGTACGCCGGCCCGGCCGGCGCCCGAGGCCTGCCCAGGAGACCTCATGACCTCTGCAAATTCGAGCACCAGTGCGGACGAGCCTTCCGGCGCCGCACTGAGCCGCCGTGCCTTCACCACCGCCGTCGGCGCGACCGCCGCAACCGCGGCCGTAGGGATACAGGCCGCCGCGGCCCCGGCAGCCGCGGCGGAGTCCGGGAGCGCGGCCCGGGAGAAGCCGTTCCGCGCCGCACGCGGCAAGCACGCGCGGCGGCCCAACATCCTGTTCATCCTGGGCGACGACCTCGGCTGGGCGGACCTCTCCTCGTACGGGGCCCCGCACATCCGCACACCGAACCTCGACGCCCTCGCGCGCCAGGGAGTGCGGTTCACCGACGCCTACTCAGGATCCGCGACCTGCTCCCCCACCCGCTTCAGCCTCTACACCGGCCGATACCCGGGTCGCACGAAGGGCGGGCTCGCCGAGCCCATCGCCGACAGATCGGTGGGACTGGAGCCGACCCACCCGACCCTGGCCTCCCTGCTGCGCGGCGCCGGCTACTCGACCGCGCTGATCGGCAAGTGGCACTGCGGCTACCTGCCGGACTACAGCCCGGTCAGGTCGGGCTGGGACGAGTTCTTCGGGAACTTCGGCGGAGCGCTGGAGTACTACTCGAAGCTCGGCCTCGGCGGTGAGTACGACCTGTACGAGGGCGACGCCGAGTACAAGGACCTCCGCTACTACACCCGGGTCCTGACGGAACGGGCGAGCGAGTACGTCCAGCGTGACCACGAGAAGCCCTGGCTGCTCAATCTGAACTTCACCACCCCGCACTGGCCGTGGATCGCCGACGGGGACACGGAGGCCTCCGCCGAGATCGTCCGCCGGATCAAGGCCGGTGACCGCTCCGCGCTCTGGAACGCCGACGGCGGCTCGGTCGAGAAGTACACCGAGATGGTCGAGGACCTGGACCGCTCGGTCGGTCAGGTGCTGAAGGCGCTGAAGCGCTCGGGCCAGGAGGAGGACACCCTGGTCTTCTTCGCCAGCGACAACGGCGGTGAGCGCTTCTCCTACAACTGGCCGCTGTCCGGCAACAAGAGCTCGCTCCAGGAGGGCGGCATCCGGGTCCCGTCGGTGCTGCGCTGGCCGGCGCGCATCGACGGCCACCAGGTCAGCGACCTTCCCGTGTTCTCGCCCGACTGGACGGCGACCCTGCTGGAACTCGGCGGCGCGCGCCCTGACCCGGCCTATCCGCTGGACGGCGTCAGCCTCGCCGGATACCTGCTGCGGGACGAGAAGCCGAAGGAGCGCGACCTGTTCTGGCGCGTCCGGGGCGAGCGGGCGCTGCGCCGCGGCGACTGGAAGTACTACAGGGGCAGGAGCGGCACCGACCAGCTCTTCCAGCTGGCCGACGACCAGCGTGAGCAGGCGGACCGGGCAGCCGCCGAGCCGGAGCGGCTGGCCGAGCTCAAGGCCGCGTGGGAGAGGACGAACGCCGGTCTGCTCCCGTATCCGACGGGTTCCTGAGGCGCCGCCGTCACGCTCCCGGCGGTCAGTTCCCGGCCGCCGGGGCGGACGCGTGGAGGCCCTCGCCGCTCTGCGCGGTGAGCGCGAGGGAGCGGTGGCCGATCGTGTACGTCGTCCTCCCCTCCAGTACGCCCATCAGCGCGCGCTCCAGCTTCATCCGCGGGCCCGGGCACATCTTCCGGGTGGAGGAGAGCGGGCCGAAGGTGATGGTGGACCCGGCGACCGCCGCCTTCGCGTGGAAGGGGTTGCAGCCGAGGCTGCCCTCGACCGAGCCGTCCTTGCCGAAGGTCAGGTGCGCCTTGTCCTCCGTACCGGCGGGCAGGGAGGCGGCGAGGCCGGCCGAGGTCAGTCCGGTCACCTTCCAGGCCGTGCCGGTGAGCGGGGCCGGGGGCTCGGAGGTGAGGGCGATGGAGTCGCCCTGGGCCGTGGTCAGCGTCAGCGTCTTCTCGTCACCGCTGCCCGCCACGGCTGCCTTCAGCTTCCCGGTGAAGGCAGCCCCCAGCGCCTTCTCGAACTGCTGCACATCCTTCTCGCAGCCCATCTCGGTGGTCGTGCCCGGCCCGACGGTGACGTGGTCGCCCTCGACCCTCACGTCGGCGGTGAAGCGGTTGCAGCCCAGGTTGCCCGTGGCCTTCCCCGCGGAGTCGATCGAGACGTGGGCCGCGGCGGGAGCAGGAGTCGTCTTCCCTCCGACGGTCAGGGAGGACACGTTCCAGTGGACACCGGTCACCGGCTCCTCGTTCCGTACGGTGCCGCTTCCGTCCCCGGCGCCACCGGAGCCCGGATCCGTACCGCAGGCGGCAAGGGTGAGGAGGGCCAGGACGCTGACGGCCATACGTGGTTTGCGCATGGCCCTGGGACGGATCGAGTGGTCGATCCGGTTCCCCTCAGCCCATCAGCGGGAGCAGGTGGGCGAGTTCGGCCCGCTCACCGCTCGCCCTGACCTGCGCCGATTCGAGAGCCTGTGTCCACCCCGTACGACCGGTGGCGAGCCGGATCCAGGTGAGCGGGTCGGTCTCCACGACGTTGGGCGGTGTGCCACGGGTGTGCTTGGGGCCGCCGATGCACTGGACGACGGCGAAGGGCGGGACGCGCACTTCGACCGAGCCGCCGGGTGCCCTGTCCGCCAGCGCGTCGGCGAGCAGCCGGGTGCAGGCGGCGAGTGCCTGCCGGTCGTACGGGATGTCGAGGCCGGTCGCCCGGTGGAGGTCGTCGGTGTGGACGACGAGCTCGACGGTGCGGGTCACCAGGACGTCGCCCAGCCGCATAGTCCCCGCGCGGGTCGCCACCAGCCGCTCGGCGCCGTCGGCGGGCACCAGCTCCGCGAACCGGGCGGCCGTCTCCTCGTAGAGGGCGTCAAGGTCGGGCCGGTCGGCGGTGAGCGCCTGGGTGGAACCGGCGGTCCCGGCCGCGTTCCGGGCGGTGGAGGACGGCCACTGGAGCAGTGTGATCTCCGGCTTGGGCCCACCGGTCGGAGCCGGGAGCTCCATCGACCTGCTCACCTGCTCCAGGGCCGTCGTCAGGTGTGCCGCGAGCTCCCGCACGGTCCACTCCCCCAGCCCCGGCAGCGCGAGCTGTTCGGGCGTCAGGGCGCGGACGGCGTCCTGTACGTGGCCGAACTGGGCCAGGACAGCGGTCCGGGTCCTGGAGAAGTCGTACGAACGGGGGCGCTTCTTGGCCGGTGGCATGGAGGCGAGACTAATCGGTGCCTCCGACAGTCCGGCCGCCCTCGGCCAGTGCGGCCACACCACCGGCCGCTCAGCCGTCCAGCCGTCCAGCCGTCCTCGGGCAGTCGGGCCGCCCAGCCGCCCAGCCGTCCTCGGGCAGTCGGGCAGTCGGGCCGCACCTGGGCCGCACCTCCGGGGCCCGTTCCTCGTGGCAGCCGGACCACGCATACGCGGGCCGGGGTGGCCTCGTGCCGGCGGTCAGCTCCTGGCGAAGTCCTTCGCGTCGGGAAGGACGACATCGGTGCAGCCCCGGCGCTCGGTCACATCGTCGACGTACGCCAGGAACAGCGATTCCAGCCGGTCGGCGGCTATGCGGTCGTACGGATAGGCCACCCACAGCACATGCACGGCCGGCCGGCCGCCGCAGACGGAGGACGCCCACCAGGTCTGGTCGGAGTCGGTGCCCGCCGAGCCCGGGGTGAGCTCGGTCGGCTGCTTGAAGTGACCGGTCCGCAGCCCTCGCGTCCCGTCGCCGACGTACGTCTCGGTCTTCACCCACCAGGGGAGGTACTTCAGCACGTCCTCCAGCGACTGCGGGTAGTCCGAGGTCTTCACGAAACCGGGATAGATCCTGCGGGTCTCCTTCTCCCCCACCGCCAGCACACAGGCGTCATGATCGCTCGCCATCCCCGCCGGAGCGGCCAACGCGCGGTCCGGAAGGCTGCCGCGCTCCCCCTGGGCCAGGAAGCGCCGGTACCAGTCGCAGGTGCCGCCGGTGCTCGCCGCCGAACCGAACTTCATCTCAGGCTCGGCGAGCTCCGCCGGAAGCCCGGGAAGATCCGCCCGGCAGCCGGTGCGGTCCGCGGCCCGGTCCACGCCCTGGCGTGCCAGGCCGGCCAGCGTGCGCCGGTCCTCGGCCGTGACGGGTTCGTCGTACTGGGCGACGGCGGAGACCTCTATCGAGGAGATCTTCCCGCCCTTCTCGCAGACCGCCCGCGCCGTCACCTTGTACTCGTCGTACTCGCCCAGCGCGCCGTCTCCGAGCGGGTGCGGGAGGGCGTGGCTCACCACCGGGCCGGGCGAGCTCTTCTCGTCGCGGTAAGGACGGCGGAACGGCTCGTCGCTCTGCTCGTCGATCTCGGTCCGGTCCTGTGCGGTCTCGTCGGCGTCCGGCTCGGCCGAACGGCGGAGCACGGCCATGGAGAAGTGCCCGTAGGTCGTGCCCGGGTCGCCGACCCGGTAGACGAGACAACCGCTGGAGCGCTCGCCGAGGTCGGTCTCGTGTTCGTCGGAGAGCTTGACCCGGTCGATCCCGCCGCCGTTCAGCCCCAGGACCGGGTCGGGGTCGATGAGGCCCCCGCACGCCTCGGTGATGCGCTCACGGCTCTCGGCCCGGTCCCGGAGGCCTATGACCTCCTGCACGAAGACCCAGAGGCTCAGGCCGATGCCCGCCACGGCGAGCACGCACAGCAGCTTGTTCGTGGCACCACGCCAGCGCCCGCACCAAGGCGACAGCTCCGGTGGCTCCGCCTGTTGCGGACCGCGCAGATCGTCCATCGTCGTCCCCCCGTACACACCGCACGCAACGGGTTCCAAGCTAACAGCCGGTACTGACAGCCTCGTCGACGGTGAACGTCTCTCCTCCGGCGGGTACGCCGATGCCCCGCCAGGTGAAGGGGATTCCCCGTGCGGTGTCGAGGTCCGGGTGGTCCATCAGCTGGAAGTGCACGTGCGGTTCGGTGGAGTTGCCCGAGTTCCCGCACCGCGCGATCTGCTGGCCCGCCCGCACGGAGTCCCCCGCCCGCACGAGGAGCGAACCGCGCCGGACGTGGGCGTACGCGGCGTACGTCCCGTCACCGAGGTCCAGCACGACACGGTTGCCGCAGATCCGGCTCGCACCGGCCAGATCCCGGACAGCCGCCTCGATCAGCATGAGATAGGCGAGCGCGGGACCCGAGTTCCGGCTGAGGTGATCGCGCTGCCCGTCGCTCGCGTGCACCACCGTGGCGTCCGCCACCGCGAGGAGCGGGGCACCGAAGGCAGGGAAGTCGCGGTTGGGCCGCACGACGGGCCACAGCCAACGGAACGGCGGGCGGCTCTCCCCCTCCGGTTCGGCGACGATGTCGATCGCGTACGACTGCCCGTACGCGTGCGTGCCATGGCTGGGCACCTTGTCGGCGGGGCTGTTGAGAGCGGTCCAGCGGCCCGCCACCGGCGGACCGACCTCCACGGCGGGCCGGGGGTGCGCCCCGGCCCGGCCGCCGGAACGGCTCACGACGAAACCGATGACCAGGGCCGCCCCCGCCGGAAGGAACACCAGGGCGAACGGGTCCAGCGGCCCGGTGAAGGACGTGACGACCACCAGTGCGACGAAGGCGATCCAGCAACAGCGGTACAGGACCATCGCGGCTTTGCGTGCGGACATGACGTCCCCCTCATTCGTGTCGGACAGCTCGCTCGTGTCGGTCGGGTCATGCGTACCGGGTCATGCGTGCCTACCGGTCGGGCTCCGCGGGGCCGGTAGGGCTCCTCAGGGCCGGGCGGCCGTGAGGACCACCAGCAGTGGCACCACCCGGGGTCCGGGCACCTCGTAGCGTCCGCGCCCGGTCGTGTGCAGCCAGCCCGCCGTGGTCAGCAGGCGCAGATGGTGGTAGATCTGGCCGGTCGTCCCCGTCTCGTCCAGCTCGGCCAGCTCGGCCGCCGTGCGGCGGCCGCCGAGGATCTCGCGGAGCAGGCGCAGCCGGACCGGGTGCCCCAGCGCGGCCAGCGGCTCCGCGGCCTCCGACCAGTCGGGCCGGTCCCCCTCCTGGCCCAGGAGCCCCGCGGTCAGCGCGCCGTACTGCCACTCGTACCGCTCACCGGCCGGCAGCCTCACCGCGCCCGTGAACAGCACTCCTCCGTCGGCCGCGGCCTCCCCGACCTGCCCGAGCTGGTCCTTCAGCCCGTCCAGCGCCCAGAAGTCGCCGTCGCCCAGGCTCGGCGGCCCGCCGTCCGCCGCCCGCTCCAGCACGGCCAGCCGGCGTTCCAGCTCGGCGACGCGTTCCTCGAGATCCACAGAACACAACCTTACGTAATTACGTAACATCCATCAAAGGTTTCCGGTGAGCACGGCGAAGCCCCCGCCCGGTCGACCCGGACGGGGGCTTCGGAAAAGGCGGAGATCAGGCGAACAGACCCTCCAGGGTCCCCTCGTGCGCCTCGCGCAGCTCGCTCAGCGGGATGCTGAACTCGCCCTGGATCTCGATCTCCTCCCCGTCCACGACACCGATCCGGGTCACGGGCAGGCCCCGCGCCCCGCACATGTCGTTGAAGCGGAGCTCCTCGCTGCGCGGGATCGACACGACCGCACGGCCCGCCGACTCCGAGAACAGGAAGGTGAACGCGTCCAGGCCGTCCGGCACGACCAGCCGGGCACCCTTCCCGCCGCGCAGGCAGGACTCGGTGACCGCCTGGATCAGGCCGCCGTCGGAGAGGTCGTGCGCCGCGTCGATCATGCCGTCGCGCGAGGCCGAGATGAGGATCTCGCCGAGCAGCTTCTCGCGGCCCAGGTCCACCTTCGGCGGCATGCCGCCGAGGTGCTGGTGGATGACCTCGGACCACGCCGAGCCGCCGAACTCCTCGCGGGTCTCACCCAGGAGGTAGAGCAGCTGGCCCTCTTCGGCGAAGGCGACCGGCGTACGCCGGGTGACGTCGTCGATCACGCCGAGCACCGCGACGACCGGCGTCGGGTGGATCGCCGTCTCCCCGGTCTGGTTGTACAGCGAGACGTTGCCACCGGTGACCGGGGTGCCCAGCTCCAGGCAGCCGTCCGCGAGACCACGCGTGGCCTCGGCGAACTGCCACATGACGTCCGGGTCCTCGGGCGAACCGAAGTTCAGGCAGTCCGAGATCGCGAGCGGCTTGGCACCGGAGGCGGCGACGTTGCGGTACGACTCCGCGAGCGCCAGCTGCGCGCCCGTGTACGGGTCGAGCTTGGCGTACCGGCCGTTGCCGTCCGTCGCCATCGCCACGCCCAGGTTCGACTCCTCGTCGATCCGGACCATGCCGGCGTCCTCGGGCATCGCGAGCACGGTGTTGCCCTGCACGAAGCGGTCGTACTGGTCGGTGATCCAGGACTTGGAGGCCTGGTTCGGGGAGCTGACCAGCTTGAGGACCTGCTCGCGCAGCTCGGCGCCGTTCGCCGGGCGGGCCAGCTTGCCGGCGTCGTCGGCCTGCAGCGCGTCCTGCCAGGACGGGCGGGCGAACGGCCGGTGGTACGTCGGGCCCTCGTGGGCGACGGACCGCGGGGGTACGTCCACGATCTGCTCGCCGTGCCAGAAGATCTCCAGCTGCGAGCCCTCGGTCACCTCACCGATGACGGTGGCGATGACGTCCCACTTCTCGCAGATCTCCATGAAGCGGTCGACGTGCTGCGGCTCGACGATCGCGCACATGCGCTCCTGCGACTCGCTCATGAGGATTTCCTCGGGCGAGAGGGAGGAGTCGCGGAGCGGCACGGTGTCCAGCTCGACGCGCATGCCGCCGGAACCCGCGGAGGCCAGCTCGCTGGTGGCGCAGGAGAGCCCGGCGCCGCCGAGGTCCTGGATGCCCGCGACGAGCTTCTCCTTGAAGATCTCCAGGGTGCACTCGATGAGGAGCTTCTCCTGGAACGGGTCGCCGACCTGGACGGCGGGGCGCTTGGTGGGCTTGGTGTCGTCGAAGGTCTCCGAGGCCAGCACGGAGACTCCGCCGATGCCGTCGCCGCCGGTGCGGGCGCCGTAGAGGATCACCTTGTTCCCAGGACCGGAGGCCTGGGCGAGGTGGATGTCCTCGTGCTTCATCACGCCGATGCAGCCGGCGTTGACGAGCGGGTTGCCCTGGTAGCAGGCGTCGAAGACGACCTCGCCGCCGATGTTCGGCAGGCCGAGGCAGTTTCCGTAGCCGCCGATGCCCGCGACGATGCCCGGCAGCACCCGGCGGGTGTCGGGGTGGTCGGCCGCACCGAAGCGCAGCGGGTCGACGACCGCGACCGGGCGGGCGCCCATGGCGAGGATGTCGCGGACGATGCCGCCGACGCCGGTGGCCGCGCCCTGGTAGGGCTCGATGTACGAGGGGTGGTTGTGCGACTCGACCTTGAAGGTGACCGCGTAACCCTGGCCCACGTCGACCACACCGGCGTTCTCACCGATGCCGACGAGCATCGCGTCGTTGGCGGGGACCTTCTCGCCGAACTGCTTGAGGTGGACCTTGCTGCTCTTGTAGGAGCAGTGCTCGGACCACATCACGGAGTACATGGCGAGCTCGGCGCCGGTGGGGCGGCGGCCCAGGATCTCGCGGATCCTGGCGTACTCGTCCTCCTTGAGGCCGAGCTCCTTCCAGGGCTGCCCGGCGTCCGGGGTCTCGGCCGCGTGCTTGACCGTGTCCAGGCTCATGCGTTGACCAGCTTCTTGATGATCGAGGTGAAGAAACCCAGGCCGTCGGTGCGACCGGTGCCGATCAGCGGCTCGACGGCGTGCTCCGGGTGCGGCATCAGACCGACGACGTTGCCCGCGGCGTTGGTGATGCCGGCGATGTCGCGCAGCGAGCCGTTCGGGTTGACGTCGGCGTAACGGAAGGCGACGCGGCCCTCGGCCTCCAGCTCGTCGAGCGTGCGCTCGTCGGCGGTGTACCGGCCGTCCACGTTCTTCAGCGGTACGGAGATCTCCTGGCCCACCGAGTAGTCGGAGGTCCAGGCCGTCTCCGCGTTCTCCACCCGCAGCTTCTGGTCGCGGCAGATGAAGTGGAGGTGGTTGTTGCGCAGCATCGCGCCGGGCAGCAGGTGTGCCTCGGTCAGGATCTGGAAGCCGTTGCAGATCCCGAGGACCGGCAGGCCGGCCTTCGCCTGCTCGATGACGGTCTCCATCACGGGCGAGAAACGCGAGATGGCGCCGGCGCGCAGATAGTCGCCGTAACTGAATCCGCCCGCCAGGATCACCGCGTCGACCTGGTGGAGGTCCTTGTCACGGTGCCAGAGGGATACGGGCTCGGCGCCCGCGATCCGTACGGCCCTCAGGCTGTCCTGGTCGTCGAGCGTGCCGGGAAAAGTGACGACGCCGATACGGGTGGTCACTTCTCCTCCTCCACCTTGACGGTGAAGTCCTCGATGACGGTGTTGGCGAGGAAGGTCTCGGCGATCTCGTTAATACGGGCGAGGGCGGCATCGTCGACCGGCCCCTCGACCTCGAGCTCGAAACGCTTTCCCTGACGAACGTCCGCGATTCCGTCGAAGCCGAGACGGGGCAGTGCGCGCTGCACAGCCTGTCCCTGCGGGTCGAGGATCTCCGGCTTGAGCATGACGTCGACTACGACGCGTGCCACTGGCACTCCCGGTGGTGTGGTGCGGCTGTGTCTCCGAGGGGTTCCCCAGATCCCCGCGGGTCCTATCAGCGTACCTGGCCGGAAATTCTACGCGGGTAGATATAGGGCGGACCCGATCACGCCGTGATAACGGACGCAGACAACACACAGGAAAAGTTCAGGAAAAAAATCTTCGGCCGTATTGCGTACGGGCAGGCGGAGGCAACACGCTGACGCAATTGCCCGGGCTTCACAATGCGGCTCCTGCCGCTGTACAAATGAATACCGGGGAAAGCACGATTGCCCCGGAACAGTCGACACCAGTCGATCCGTATCCGCCCAGCCGCCCGAAGGCCGGCATCGACGCATGTCAGACGCGACGGTGCCGTAGGAAAGGACCGATATCCGTGGCTCAGCGCGTAGTGGTCACGCTCTCCGACGACATCGACGGGGGAGAAGCGGCGGAAACGGTCACCTTCGCCCTGGACGGGAAGTCGTACGAGATCGATCTCAATCCCGCCAACGCAAAGAAACTGCGCAAGACGCTGGCCCCGTACGTGGCCGCCGGCCGAAAGCAGACAAATACCGGCAAGCGTGGCAGGGCCCCCGCCTCGTACCACCACACCTCCCTCGCGCCCGACCCCGCGGCCGTACGCGCCTGGGCCCGCTCGCACCGGATGGAGGTGCCGGCCCGCGGCCGCATCCCCAAGAAGGTCTACGAGGCGTTCCAGGCCGCGAGTTGAGGGCAGCGCCCGGAATGCCCCCTTCCGGTTCCCCCTCCGCCAGACCCCCCGAGCAACGCCACGGAGAGCCGACTTGCACAACACCCCTGCAGGTCGGCTAGAGTCTGGAGCACGCCGAAGGGCAAGGCCGAAAAGCCGGGTCCGACGCAGCGTGCGGGTGTAGTTCAGTAGTAGAACATCCCCCTTCCAGGGGGAAGGCGCAGTGTGCAATTCCTGTCACCCGCTCTGCACTGCCTTACCGATCCACTCAGTGGATCAGGTAGAGTAGTGAGCGCTCCACCGGTGAAAGCCGAGTGGCGGCAATGCGGACGTAGCTCAGTTGGTAGAGCGCAACCTTGCCAAGGTTGAGGTCGCCAGTTCGAACCTGGTCGTCCGCTCTTGATTCAAAGGTCCCGGTCGATATCGACCGGGGCCTTTGACGTTTCCCGGTGTAGGTCATGACGTTTGTCATGCGCGGTGATGACAGCAAGCACTGCCCGCGGCCCCGCTCCGGCGGAAGTCTGGGGGTATGACCAGCGACGACATTCCGACCACGAAAACCGGTGACCCCGACGCCGCCATCGAGGCCGAATCCGCCCGGCGGCGGTACGCGGGCGGATTCGAGGCAGTGAGAGGGATCTCATTCTCGGTGGCACGCGGTGAACTCTTCGCCCTGCTCGGCACGAACGGCGCCGGGAAGACCTCCACCGTCGAGCTCCTGGAGGGCCTGGCGCGGCCGGACGGCGGAACGGTGCGCGTCCTCGGCCATGATCCGTACCGCGAACGGGCGGCCGTCCGGCCCAGGACCGGGGTGATGCTCCAGGAGGGCGGCTTCCCGTCCGATCTGACCGTCGCCGAGACCCTGCGGATGTGGGCGGGGTGCACGAGCGGAGCGAGGCCGCCCGGCGAGGTCCTCGACCTGGTCGGGCTCACGCCGAGGGCGCGGGTCCGGGTCAAGCAGCTCTCCGGCGGTGAGCGCCGCCGGCTCGACCTGGCGCTGGCCCTGCTGGGACGGCCCGAGGTCCTCTTCCTGGACGAACCGACGACGGGTCTGGACGCCGAGGGCAGACGCGACACCTGGCGGCTGGTGCGGGAGTTGCGGGACGGCGGCACCACCGTCCTGCTCACCACGCACTACCTGGAGGAGGCCGAGGCGCTCGCCGACCGGCTGGCGATCATGCACCAGGGCCGCATCGTCACCTCGGGCACGATCGCCGACGTCACGGCGGCGCGGCCCGCGCGCATCCGTTTCGACCTGCCCGAGGGGGTGCCGGCGGCCCGCCTCCCGCTGTCCCTGAAAGCGGCGGCAGACGGCCGGCGGATCGACATCCGCACCCACCGGCTCCAGGAATCGCTGCACGAACTGCTCTGCTGGGCCGAGGAGTCGCAGGTGGACCTGCAGAAGCTCGATGCCCGCTCCGCCTCGCTGGAAGAGGCGTTCCTCGACATCGCACAGACCCGGGCAACGGCAGGAAGGGTGGAGACGGCATGACGGGCACCACGGTTTCGGGAAGGCTGACCGCCCTCGGACGGGCGGAGTTGACCCTCCTCGTACGCAACAGGACAGCGGTGTTCGTGGCGCTGCTGATGCCTCTGCTGATGATCGTCGCGGTGAAGTCCTCCCTCGATCGGATCGACCTCGGCGGTACGGGACTCTCCGTCGCCGGGCTCGCGCTGACGGGAGGACTCGGCATCGTCCTGCTCCAGGTCGTCTACATGAACCTGGTGGCCTCCTATGTGGCCCGCCGCGAGGAACTCGTACTCAAGCGGCTCCGCACCGGAGAGGTCTCCGACCGCGAGATCCTCACGGGGACCGCGCTCCCCTCCGTGCTGCTGGCGTTCGCGCAGTCGGCGCTGATGATCGTTGTCGGCGGGCTCGCCTTCGATCTGGGGGCGCCCGAGCGGCCCGACCTGCTGCTGGCGGGGCTGCTGCTCGGAGCCGTGCTGATGGCGGCGCTCGCGGCGGCCACGTCCGCGCTGACCCGCTCGGTGCAGACCGCCCAGCTCACCACCCTGCCGCTGTTCATGGTCTCGTTGCTGGGCTCCGGGCTCTTCCTGCCCCTGGAGATCTTCCCCGACCTGGCCGCTTCGCTGTGCGAACTCCTGCCCCTGACCGGCGTGATGACGCTCGTACGGGCCGGCTGGCTGGGCACCGGAGCGGGCGACGACGTCCTGGGGGCGGGGCTGTCGGCGCTGGCCTGGACCGCGCTCTCCGTGTTTGCTGTCCAGCGGTGGTTCCGGTGGGACCCGCGGCGCTGAGGGAGGACTCCCTGCGGGAGCACGGCGCTGCCGGGGCCGGCGGAGCCGGATCACGACATCGGGCCGAGGCCCGGGTGAGGACGGGGAACACCGTGGCAGAGGTGATGACGGGCCGCGGCCCGGGAAAGACACGCGGGTGGGCCGGGGCGATGGGCTTCGGGGACGGGCGGTTCGCCAGGAGCGACGCGGCGAAGGTCGAGCTGTACACGCGCGCCACCTTCCAGGCGATGGCGGGTCTCGAATTCGGGGCGCTCGGCGTGCCGCTGCTCTTCCAGGACCGGCAGCCTTCAGGCGCCTGGCTGTGCCTCCTGTTCCTCGTCCACTCCGCCCTGTGCGCCGTGCTGTCCTGCAGGGCGCTCGACTGGCGGCTCGGGCACCGGGAACGCCCGGTCCGGCTGACGGTGGCGTCCGCCGTCGCGACGGGTGCCTCTCTCCTCGTGCTCGTCCTGCTCCTCGACACCGGGACGGTCAGCAAGGAGGACGACTTCGGCATGCTGCTGATGGGTGTCTCCGCGTTCGGCCTGGGGGCCCTCTCCGTAGGTCTGCGCACGACCCGCGAGCGGGTGTGGCTGGTGCTCGGCGCGGCCACGGCCACCGCCGTGGCGACGGCCGCGCTGGGCATGGGATGGCACCAGACCTGGCTCGACTTCGTCGGCGTCGCCTGCGCGGGTGCGCTGTTCGTCGTCACCTACGTCTTCTCGGCCTGGCTGGCCGGTGTCGTACGGCAGCTGGACGCCGCCCGCGAGCTCCAGACCCGGGTCGCGGTGGCGGAGGAGAGGCTGCGGTTCGGGCGGGACATGCACGACGTGATGGGGCGCAATCTGGCGGTCATGGCCCTGAAGAGCGAACTCGCCGTCCAACTCGCCGAACGGGGACGGCCGGAGGCCGTGTCGCAGATGGCCGAGGTGCAGCGGATCGCGCAGGAGTCGCAGCGCGAGATCCGCGACATCGTCCGCGGATACCGGGAGGCGAGCCTGCGCACCGAACTGGAGGGTGCGATCAGTGTCCTGAAGGCTGCCGGGATCGACTGCGTGGTCCACGGCCTCGACGACGAGGACACGGCGCTTCCCGCCGAGCTCCAGTCCGCGCTGGGATGGGTGGTGCGGGAGGCGACGACGAACGTCCTGCGGCACGGTGACCCCCGTAACTGCGTCATCCGCGTCTCCACGGCCGGCCGGTCCGGCGGAGGGAAGAAGCGCGGGAACGCGCGGCAGGAGGAGGTTGTCCTCATGGTGCAGAACGACGGCGTGCCCGGGCCGGCCGCCCCGGTCACGGGCGGGAAAACCGGCACCCGCGCCGCACCCGGAACCGGTCTGGCCGGGCTGCGGGAGCGGCTGGCCGCGCACGACGGCACGCTCGAAGCGGGCACGGACCCGTCCGGGGACTTCTTCCGCCTCACGGCGCGGGTGCCCCTGCCGGAACAGGATCACGCCCCCGGCCGCCCCACCGACGACGAGGTCGCCGCATGACCACAGGACAACAGCCCGTGCGGGTCCTCCTCGCCGACGACGAGCATCTGATCCGCGGCGCGCTCGCCGCACTGCTCGCGCTGGAGGACGACATCGTGCTGGTCGCCGAGGCGGCCACCGGTCCGGAGGCGCTCGCCATGGCGCTGGCGCACCGCCCGGACGTGGCGGTCCTCGACCTGGAGATGCCGGGGGCGGACGGTGTGAAGGTCGCCACATCCCTGCGCACCGGACTGCCCGGCTGCCGGACCATGATCGTGACGAGCCACGGCAGACCCGGCCATCTCAAGCGGGCCCTCGCGGCGGGGGTCCGGGCTTTCGTGCCGAAGACGGTCAGCGCCCGGCGCCTGGCGGAGATCATCCGTACCGTGCACGCCGGAAACCGCTATGTGGACCCGGAGTTGGCCGCCGACGCCATCTCCGCCGGGGACTCTCCGCTGACCGCCCGGGAGGCCGAGGTGCTGGAGCTGGCCGCCGACGGTGCGTCGGTCGCCGAGATCGCCGCACGGGCGTCGCTGTCGCAGGGCACGGTGCGCAACTACCTGTCGGCGGCCGTCTCCAAACTCGGGGCCGAGAACCGTCACGCGGCAGTGCGTCTCGCACGGGAGAGAGGTTGGGTATAGTAGGCAGCGCGCTGCGGCGCATGCGAACGTAGCTCAGCTGGTAGAGCGCAACCTTGCCAAGGTTGAGGTCGCGAGTTCGAACCTCGTCGTTCGCTCCACACAAGAAGGCCCCGGTCCTCAGGACCGGGGCCTTCTTCCGTCACATCCCCTGGGCCGGCCAGCTGAGACCGGTCAGAAGCTCGTACGCCTCAAGGTACTTGGCCCGCGTCGCGTCGACGATCTCCTGCGGAAGCGCCGGCGGCGGCTGCTCGCTGTGCCGGTCCCAGCCGGAGGCCGGAGAGGTCAGCCAGTCACGCACGAACTGCTTGTCGTACGAAGGCTGCGCCTTGCCCGGCTCCCAGCTCTCGGCCGGCCAGAAGCGCGAGGAGTCCGGGGTCAGCACCTCGTCCGCGAGGATCAGCTCCTCGCCGCCGTCCGCGGCGGGAGCGAAGCCGAACTCGAACTTCGTGTCGGCGAGGATGATCCCGCGCTCACGGGCGATGTCCCTGGCCCGGCCGTAGACGTCCAGCGTCTTCCTGCGCAGCAGGGCCGCCGTCTCGGCGCCCACCTCGCGGGCGACCTCCTCGTACGACACGTTCTCGTCGTGATCGCCCACCGCCGCCTTGGTGGCCGGGGTGAAGATGGGCCCGGGCAGCTCGGAGCCGTCGACGAGGCCCTCGGGAAGGCCGAGGCCGCAGACCGTGCGGGTCGCGTTGTACTCGGTCAGGCCGGAGCCGGTGAGATAGCCGCGCGCCACGCACTCGACCTGGACCATCCGCAGCGAGCGGCAGATCAGCGTGCGGCCCGCCCAGTCGGCGGGTGCCCCGGCGGGCAGCTCCGTCGACAGGACGTGGTTGGGGACGAGATCGGCGAGCTTGTCGAACCACCACAGCGACAGCTGGGTGAGCACGCGTCCCTTGTCCGGGATCTCGGTGGGCAGGACCCAGTCGTACGCGGAGATACGGTCGCTGGCGACCATGACGAGGTCGCCCGCCTCGTTCCTGTACAGGTCGCGCACCTTGCCGGTGTGCAGATGGGTGAGCCCCGGCACCTGCACGGGCTCGGGCTTTTCTACGAAACCGGACACGCTGCCTCCGCGTAGGTTGATCCAGGAGTCGTTCCGATTGTCCCGCATGCGAGGAGAGCGCGCCGACAGGGGTCGCCAGGTGGACCAGGTCGGGGCTGCTGGAGGGGAGCGCTGGAGGGGAGCGCTGGCGGTGGAACGCTCGTACGCGGCGGCCGGCGGCCGGGAAAGGGCGGGGTTCCGCTTCTCCGTCCCGGCTCGTGGCCCAGCCTCCCGGTCGGGTCGCGCGGGGTCACGCGCTCCGGTCCCGCGCTCCGTCACGCGCCCCGGTCGCACGCGGCGGTCATGCGTCCCGCCCCGCGCTCCGGTCCCGTGCTCCGGTCACGCGTCCCGGCCCCGTGCTCCGGTCATGCGTCTCGCCCCGCGCTCCGGTCACGCGTCCCGGTCCCGTGCTCCGGTCATGCTTCTCAGTCGCGCTTGCAGATCCGGTCGAGCAGGTTGGCCGTGGCCCGCTGGATCCTCGTGTCGACATGGCCGGGCCGGTCCAGTGCGGGGGACCAGGCGAAGGTGCCCGAGGCGAAGACGAGCGCCCCCGAGGGAGCGCGGTACAGCGAGGTCTCCTGGTGCCGGGTGGCCCCCTCGCTGTCGGCGTACGGGGAGTGCGCGAGCAGCATGCGGTTCTCGTGCTCCGGAAGCGACGTGCGCGGGAAGTAGCGGTCGGCCTCACCGGCGACCAGACCGTCGATCTCGTCGCCCTCGCCCGCCCCGGTGGCCTCCCAGAGCCAGTGCCCGGCGTTCCGTACGACCAGAGGGTGGGGTTCGGGGACCCGGCCCGCGTACTGGATGCCCAGCAGTTGCTGTTCGGCCCGGTCCACCTCGCGCCACAGGGCGGGCTTTCCGGGGCCGCGCCGCTTGCGGCAGGTGAGCAGGCGGTCGGGGACACCGGAGGGGGACGGCCCGAGGCCGACCTGCCAGTACATGGTGTTGGCCGAGAGGAAGACGAGTGAGGTGCCGGTGTCCCGGGCGAGCTCGGCGGTACGGCGCATGGGCAGCGACCAGTACTCGTCGTGGCCGGGGAAGACCAGGCCGCGGTACCGGCTGGGGTCCACGCGGCCGGCGTGCAGGTCGCGTGCGTCGGCGTACGCGAGGTCGTATCCGTAGCGCTCGGCCCAGCGGATGAAGTCGTAGGCGTGGCCGACGTGGAGGGGCAGACCGGCGCCCGCGTACGGACGGTCGAAGGAGATGGTGACGGCGGCGTCCTCCTCACCCAGCAGCCGGCCCTGTTCGTCCCAGGCGTGGTAGAGGCTCGCGCCCGTACGGCCGTCCTCGGGGTAGAGGTTGTACGCCTGCCAGGTGATGTCCGGGAGCAGGAGCAGGAGATCGGCCGGGTGGTTGTCGCGGACCGTGAAGGGGACGTGCGAGCGGTGTCCGTCGGCGGTGGTGAGGACCGCCACGTACGCGCCGACCGACCAGTAACTGGGGATCTGGAGCCGCCAGGAGAGCCACCAGTGGTGGCAGGACACCGTGCGCTCGGCGGTCAGCGGCGGCGGCTGGACGATGCCGGAGAGACGCGGACTCGTGGTGATCTTGGCGGCGCCGTCGCCCGCGTAGTGCCCGATGCGGTAGACGTCGACGGAGAACTGCTGGGGCGGGTCCACGGTGATGTGGAAGTCGATCGCCTCGCCGGGTGCCGCCGCTCCGGGGGACGCGAACCCCTTGATCTGCCGGTGCACGTCGTCGGCGGTGCGCGTGCCGCCGCCGGTTCCGCCGCGGCCGAGGGCCGGGTCGGCGTACCAGGGGACCACCTGGCCGGTGTCGTCGAAGTAGGTCTCACTGCCGCGAAGCCAGGGCAGCGGGCCCTGCCCGAAAGGGTCGCTCACGGCGTGCGCGAGGGCTCCCGATTCCCATCGCCGGATCTGCTCCGCCCCCATCCCGCACCCCTCCCTCGTCCCCCGAAAGCTGTGGAGCGCCGGACACCGACGCCGTTCACAGCACATCACATAACGCACGCACTCCGTCACCGTTCGTCGCGAATTGACGCGAGCGGAGCGAAATCTTCCGGGTATGAGGCGCACATGCAGGACATATGGGCATCTGCATGGACGCACGGTCGTTCAACCGAGCGCCCCGGGCGCGATGTGTGCCCACCCCGGCGCGATGTGTGCCCCAGCTCCGGCGCGATGTGTGCCCCAGCTCCGGCGCGATGTGTGCCCCAGCTCCGGCGCGATGTGTGCCCCAGCTCCGGGGCGATGTGCCCCAGCCTCGGGGCGACGTGCGCATCAGCCGAGGGGGATGTGCGCTTCAGCCACTGTGCGGAGTTTGCCTCAGCCGAGGCGCACGGGCTTGTCGGTCCGCACGCCGACCGCGGTGAGCCACGTACGCAGCGGCTCCGCGTCGCCGTCCTCGACGAGACTGAGGACGGGGGCGCCCAGGTCCGATCTGCGCCCGCCGTCGACCAGCAGCGCGGGGCCGTCCAGCCAGTCGAGCCCGGGGGCCGCCCCCGCCGTGTCCACCGCGGCACAGCAGACCATCGCCACGACGTGGTCGGTGAGCAGCTCGGTGCCCGTACGCGGCGGCTGGAGAGGAAAGAGCGGGAGCGGGGCGGGGCCCCAGAGATCGAGAGGGTCCGGGTCCGCTCCGGCCGAGGCGCCGGTCTCCGGAGCGCCGGAGCCGCCGTCGGTGCGGGGCCGCTCCGTCTCCGCCGCTTCGTCGCGGGCGACGGCGGCGCCGATCCCGGCCGCGAGCGCCTCGCTGTCGGCACCGGGGGTCGCGAGGTGGTCGATGACGCGCGCCAGCGTGGGCACGGCAGAGCCCTCGGCGCCGCGCGCCTCCGGCCCGCCCACGGAGACGCTCGTGGTCACGCCCAAGGTGTCGAGCACCCGGTGCAGGCGGGCGGCCTCCGTACGCCACTTCCGGTCCACGACCTCTTCCGGGTACTGCTGCCAGTCGACAGGGGACCAACCGGGGCCGGCCTCCGCAGGACCGCCGTGGAAGAGCCGCGCGGCCAGCAGCGAGGCCGCCTCGTCGGCCGCGCCCGGTTCTTCGATCAGATCGCAGGCGGGGCGCTCACCCAGCCGCGAGGCGAAGCCCTCGGCGAGGCTGTCGCGGCGGGAGAGCTCCGTGAGCGCGGAGACGACTCCGGCATCGAGCTGTGACGGCCACCGGCCCATCCGCCAGGCGGGCAGGGCGACCCGGGTCAGCAGGCGGTCCCAGCCGGCGTAGGCCAGGCCGACCTGCTCCTGGGCGACGATCCGCAGCCCGTAGTCCACGTCCTGGGCGCGCCCCGAGGCCGCGGCGGCGACACAGCGCTCCATCTCGGCCGCGTGGCCACGGCAGCCGCGCAGCATCAGCCGGGCGATCCAGCCGACGAAGGCCGCGTACATCCGGCGTACGGCTCCCCGGCCCGGCTGGGTGGCCTCGGCGACCGCGGCGTCCAGCCCGCGGACGAAGCGGCGGGCGGCGGCTATGTCGGGGTGCGCGGACGGCCCGGTGCCGGCCACGACGGGCGCGAGCACCGCGCGCAGCTCGGCGACGCGCATCCACCAGAGGAAGGGGGAGCCGATGACGAGAACGGGAGCCGCCTGCACCCGACGGCCGCGCCGGGCGCCTGCCGGCCCCCCGGCGTCCCTGGCGCCCTTGGCGAGGCCCGTCACCTTCGGCTGTGCCGCGGGGTGCGTGCGGTCCTCCAGCCAGCTGTCGCAGTCCGGGGTCAGCTCTATGGCGGAGGGGACCGGGACGTCGAGCCGGTCGGCGAGATCACGGACCAGCCGGTAGAGGTCGGGGGCAGCTGCTTCCGTGAGGGGAACGGTCGGGCTGACGGCGGGCCTCGCGCGCGCCACGGCGAGGGCGACCGCGGCGGCGATCAGCAGGACCGCGACGGCGCAGGCCGTCACGACCCAGCTCACCGTCGCCCACGCGTCACCGCCGATGCGTCCCTGGGCAACCGCGACGAGCAGCACGACAGCCGCGCCCGTCGGCAGGATCGCCAGGGCCGTCGCTCTGCTGCGGATGCGCAGCAGAGCCATGGCTCTGGCCCGCGCTGCGTGCGCACCCAACTCCTCAACCGAACCGGAACCGGACACGGCTGGACGTCACCCCCTCTGCCCCCGCGACGGTGTTGGTCACTCCCCCACTGTGGCACCCGCCACCGACATCGCAATGCCGGTGGGCCAAGTGCCGGAATGCCTGCGCCGCACCCTAGTTGGGGCCTCGCCGGGCGTCATCCGGATGGCTGAGTCGTCACCCGATGGAATGGCTTTGGGCAAAGCTGCTGACGCGCCGGGGTACGGGGGTTCGGTGATACCACCGGCGTTCCGGGTGCCCTGCGCGACGGGTCGCCCGGGCCCCGCCCTCATGCCTGTCCAGCTCTCCGCCAGGGCTGTGCCGGGCGCTCCGAGGGGACATGCCTGTGCCCGGCACCTCCAAGGGGAGATGCCGGGCACAGGTCTGCGACGGGCGGAGGCCTCAGGCCTCTTCGGCGGCCTTGCGGGCGATGTCCGTACGGTGCTGGGAACCGTCGAGCCGGATCCGGCCGACCGCGGTGTAGGCGCGGTCCCGGGCCTGCGTGAGGTCCTTGCCGGTCGCCGTGACGGAGAGCACGCGCCCTCCGGCGCTGACGACGGCGTCGCCGTCCTGACGGGTGCCGGCGTGCAGGACGAACGCGTGGGGTTCATCCTTGGCCGCCACATCGGCCAGGCCCTCGATCGGGTCTCCCGTGCGGGGCGTACCCGGGTAGTTGTGCGAGGCGATGACCACGGTGACGGCCGCGTCGTCACGCCAGGTCAGCGCCGGTACGACGTCCAGCGTGCCGTCGGCGGCGCCGAGCAGCACCCCGGCCAGCGGAGTCTTCAGCCGGGCCAGGACCACCTGCGTCTCGGGGTCGCCGAAACGGGCGTTGAACTCGATGACCCGTACACCGCGCGAGGTGATCGCGAGGCCTGCGTACAGGAGACCGGAGAACGGGGTGCCCCGGCGCCGGAGCTCGTCCACGGTCGGCTGGAGGACGGTCTGCATGACCTCGTCGACCAGCTTCGGGTCGGCCCACGGCAGCGGGGAGTAGGCGCCCATGCCGCCGGTGTTCGGCCCTTCGTCGCCGTCCAGGGCTCGCTTGAAGTCCTGCGCGGGCTGCAGGGGCAGAACCGTGGTCCCGTCGGTGATCGCGAAGAGGCTCACCTCCGGGCCGTCGAGGAACTCCTCGATGACCACCCGGTCACAGGCCAGGGCGTGGGCGCGGGCGGCTTCGAGGTCGTCCGTGACGACGACCCCCTTTCCGGCCGCAAGACCGTCGTCCTTGACGACGTACGGGGCGCCGAAGGCGTCGAGGGCCTCGTCGATCTCGGCGGGCGTCGTGCAGACGTAGCTGCGGGCCGTCGGGACGTTGGCACCTGCCATGACGTCCTTGGCGAACGCCTTGGAGCCCTCGAGCTGGGCGGCCTCGCGCGAGGGCCCGAAGCAGGGGATGCCGGCCGCGCGCACGGCGTCGGCGACACCGGCGACGAGCGGCGCCTCCGGGCCGACGACCACCAGCTCGGCGCCCAGTTCGGTGGCGAGGCGCGCGACGGCGTCACCGTCGAGCGCGTCGACCGGGTGCAGTTCGGCCACCTCTGCGATTCCGGCGTTGCCGGGGGCGCAGTACAGAGAGGTGACATCGGGGTCGAGGGAGAGAGAGCGGCACAGGGCGTGTTCGCGGGCGCCGCCGCCGATGACGAGGACCTTCACGGGGTGCAGCCTAGCCGCCGGGAGCCGGGAGCCCGGACGGGCTCCGCTCCGTGGACAGCTCACGGGCCGCCGGAGGGCGCGAAGGCAGGGAGCCCTGGGGCCGCTCACGGGCTGCCCGGGGGCGGCGCGGGCAGGGAGCCCCGGGGCCGCTCACAGGCTGCCCGGGGGCGGCGCGGGCAGGGAGTCCGGGGACAGGGCCCAAGGGCGGCCGGTACCTACCGACCCGGCCCGGGGCGCGCGGTACCTACCCGTCGCTACTCGTTGGTGAACTCCTCGACGACCGTGGCGCCCAGCTCGCGGACGATCAGGTCGTGGCCGGAGAGCGCGGAGTCGACCAGGTCGGGGTCGTCCGCTTCGGCGGTGTCGTCCTCGGGCGCGACCGCCCGAGGCGGCTCCGGTGCGGCTCTGTCGTACGAGGACGAGGACTGCTCGGGCCGGGCCTGCTGCGGCGCACTCTGCTGCTGCGCCGGCGGCGGAGCCGACTGGGCGGGGGCGGGCCGGGACTCGTACGCCGGGGCCTGTGCGGCCGGAGCGGGCTGATACGGGGCGGCCGGGGGCCTGCCACCGCCGCCACCGGTCTGCGCGGGCTGTCCGCCACCACCCGAGGGGTCGACCACCGCGTCGACCCGCCAGGTGGCATTGAACTGCTCGGCGAGAGCCTGCTTCAAAACCTCTTCGCTGCCGCTGCTGGCGAAGGTGTCACGGGCTCCGGCATTGAGGAAGCCGAGCTGCAGGGTGCTGCCGTCGAAGCCGGTGACCTGGGCGTTCTGGCTGAGCAGGATCCAGGTGAAGCGGCGGCGGTTCTTCACGGCCTCCAGGATGTCCGGCCACATGTTCCGCACCTGGGCCGCGCCCTGGGCCATGTTCTGCCCGCCCGGCGCGGGGGCCGGCGCGGCGGGGGCCGGGGCCGCGGGAACGGAGGCGGAGGCGGGGGCGGGGGCGGGCGCGGGGGACTGCACCTGCGGTGCGCTGCCGGGCGCGGAAGCGGTCGGCCAGCCGCCGGGCCGCCGCGCGGGCTCCGCACCGCTGCCCGCCCCGGCCGCGGTCGGCCACGCCCCGGGGCGCTGCCCGGCCGGCGCGGGCTGCTGAGCTGCCGGGGGCGCCTCCTGAGGCGCGGCGGGCGGCGCGACGGCCTCGGCGGCCACCGGCGCAGCCGGACGTACGTCGACGGGGGCCGCCGCCGGGGGCACGTCCCCCCGGGCCGCGGCACGGGCGGCGGCGGGCCCTCCGGCGGGCAGGCCCGCCCCTGCGCCATGGGCCTGGGCCTCAGGACCGGGTACGTAACCCATGGCCGGGCCCGGCCCGGCCGCCGCGAAGGACGCGCCGCGCTCGAGCCGGTCGAGACGGGCCTGGAGCGACCGCTCGTCGTCGAAGGCGGCGGGCAGCAGCACCCGGGCACAGATCAGCTCGACCTGGAGCCGGGGAGAGGTTGCCCCGCGCATCTCGGTGAGCCCCTCGTTGACCAGGTCGGCGGCACGGCTGAGCTCCGCGGCGCCGAAGACCGAGGCCTGGGCCTGCATCCGCTCGACCAGGTCGGCGGGGGCGTCGATGAGTCCCTTCTCCCCCGCGTCCGGCACCGCAGCCAGGATCACCAGGTCACGCAGGCGCTCCAGCAGGTCGGCGACGAAGCGCCGCGGGTCGTTGCCGCCCTCGATCACCTGGTCGACGACCTCGAAGGCCGCGGCCCCGTCACCGGCCGCGAAGGCGTCCACGATGCAGTCCAGCAGGGACCCGTCCGTGTAGCCGAGGAGCGAGGTCGCCATGGCGTATGTCACACCGTCGTCGCCCGCGCCGGCGAGCAACTGGTCCATGACGGACATCGAGTCACGCACGGAACCCGCGCCGGCCCGCACCACGAGCGGCAGCACGCCGTCCTCGACGAAGCTGTTCTCCTTGCCGCAGACCTCCGCGAGGTAACCGCGCAGCGTCCCGGGCGGAACCAGCCGGAAGGGGTAGTGGTGCGTGCGCGACCGAATCGTGCCGATGACCTTCTCGGGCTCGGTGGTCGCGAAGATGAACTTGAGGTGCTCCGGCGGCTCCTCGACCACCTTCAGCAGGGCGTTGAACCCTGCCGGGGTGACCATGTGTGCCTCGTCGATGATGTAGATCTTGTACCGGCTCGACGCGGGCCCGAAGAACGCCTTCTCCCGCAGGTCACGAGCGTCGTCGACACCACCGTGCGAGGCGGCGTCGATCTCGATGACGTCGATCGAACCCGGTCCGTTGCGCGCCAGGTCACGGCACGACTGGCACTCCCCGCACGGGGTCGGTGTGGGCCCCTGCTCGCAGTTCAGGCAACGGGCGAGGATGCGCGCGCTGGTCGTCTTTCCACAGCCGCGCGGCCCGCTGAACAGGTACGCGTGGTTGACCCGGTTGTTCCGCAGGGCCTGCTGCAGCGGGTCAGTGACATGCTCCTGCCCGATGACCTCGGCGAAGGACTCGGGGCGATAGCGGCGGTACAGCGCAAGGGACGACACACATACGAGGTTATCGGGGAGGACCGACAAACCGTCCCGCCCCGGAACGCGGCACCCGGCGGGACACCTCACCCCGGACACGCAAGGGCCCCCCACGCACCCGCCAGAGCCAACCTACCCTTGCTGCCTTCCGGCCCTGGGGGAGTTCAGTCAGATAGCGCCACGTGAGGGGCTGACGCCCACCTTAGCCGATCCGGCCCCCCCGCCGTCCACCCGCTCCGGCCTAGGCCCTCCCGGAGGACGGTCCGGAACGATCTTTGGGGAACGTGTTCGCGAGCACCCTCCAACGTCTTGTATTGTTTGCGGCGGAGGATTCGCCTAGTGGCCTAGGGCGCACGCTTGGAAAGCGTGTTGGGGGCAACCCCTCACGAGTTCGAATCTCGTATCCTCCGCCATTGCTCTCACCGGGCAATACGTCGAAGGGCCCCACCGCTTGCGGTGGGGCCCTTCGACGTTGTCTCAGTCCTCGTTGTTCTGGTCTTTGGCCACAGGGCTGTCTGCAGGGCTCTCCCGTCCCGAGTCGAACCCTGCTCCGATGTTGGGCTCATCGGTTACTGCTGATGCGCATCAGCCCTTCACGGGAAGCCCTCGCGCCGCGTAGTAGGCGTGCAGCGCGGGGTACTCGTGCCGGCCCACTCCGAGAAGCAGGACGCCACCGCGACCTGTAAGAAGACCTTCGGACACCACCCCCTGATGCGCTTCGTGAATCACGGAAGCGGCGGGAGCGGTGAGCCGGTCCCCGGCCTGCTCAGACCGGGCAACGCAGGCAGCAACACCGCCGCCGACCACATCACCACGGCTGGGCTCGCCCGGGCGCAAACGCCGAAGAAGTACCGGCGCGGACGCCGGACGCTGATCCGTACCGACTGCTGCGGCGGCACCCACGAGTTCGTCGCCCGGCTCGCCCAGCTCGGACGGTGGCTGTCGCACTCGGTCGGCATGACGGACAAGCCTCCGGTCAGCGCTTCTGGCGACGCCACTGCTCTCACCGGGCAATACCAAGAAGGCCTTGGCCTGTTCCGACCGGTCAAGGCCCTCTCGGGACGGTACTGCCTGCAGGTGATCACGAGCTGGGAGGAGTCACCGCCCCTGCGTGATTCCGCAACATGATCCCGGCCACCGGTCCGCCTTCCCGGCCGCCCGCGACATCACCTAAGGCGCATACCATGATACATTTGACTCCACAGTTGATATCTCAGGAGGTGCGCGAGTGAGTCGAACGGTGATCGACCTGGACGACGAACTGCTGGCCGACGTGGCTCAGGCGCTGGGGACTGGCACCAAGAAGGAGACGGTCAACACTGCTCTGCGCGAGGTGCTGGACAACCGCCGACGGGCCCTCGCTCTCACTCGGTTGCGGGCCGCAGCGGGCGAGGGCGCGTTCGATCTGGATGCCTTCGAGGAGAAGAGGGACTACCGGCGGTGAGCGCGGCACAGTTCCTGATCGACACAAGTGCGCTCGCCCGATTCTTCCGCGACGACGCCGAACAGTACGGATGGGATCAGGCCGCCACAGCAGGGCTCATCGCGACCTGCCCCGTTACCGAGCTGGAGTTCTTCTACAGCGCCCGCTCCGCCGCCGACCGTGCGCGCGGCATCGAGGACATGCGGCTGCTGTTCGGCTGGGTGCCCGTCGATGACCGCGCGTACGACCGCGCCTGGCGGGTTCAGGAGCTGCTGACCGAACGCGGTCAGCACCGCAGTGCAGGAGCTGTTGACCTCGTCGTCGCCGCCACAGCGGAACTCCAGGGGCTGACCCTCCTGCACCGCGACCACGACTTCGAATGTATCGCCGCAATCACCGGTCAGGCCATGCAGTGGTACGGCCCGGTGTCCGGTAAATGAACGAGCGCCTGGTCTCAGTTCCGGTCGCATTCGCAGGCGTTCACCACAGTTCATCGAGCCTGTAGCCGCCGGCTCCGCCACAGGTCCAGACGCCCGCGACTGTTGCCGAACGGCCGAGCGAAGACTTGGAAAGCGTGTTGGGGGCAACCCCTCACGAGTTCGAATCTCGTATCCTCCGCCATTGCTCTCACCGGGCAATACGTCGCAGGGCCCCGCAGCTTGCTGCGGGGCCCTGCGACGTTGCTGGTTGCAGAAGCCCAGCGGATCGACTCTGGCCACGTGGTTGAGTGATCTGGAGGTCGACCGGGCTTGAGCGGGTCCTGGCAGCTCGCCCGGATGCCGTGTCCCCGCCGGAACC
Organism: Streptomyces sp. NPDC005494; assembly: GCF_042872025.1. Lineage (NCBI taxonomy): Bacteria > Bacillati > Actinomycetota > Actinomycetes > Kitasatosporales > Streptomycetaceae > Streptomyces > Streptomyces sp. NPDC005494. The sequence goes on along the minus strand of NZ_JBIAJR010000006.1, from coordinate 367,967 downwards.
ACGGTCGTTCGGCGAACTCGCGGACCGCCTTCAGCGCCCGGCGTCGGTGGCCCCGGTGCTGCCCGGACTCGCGCTGCCACACCTGCAGGTAGCCGAGGCACTGGCCGCACTGGGACCCGTTCCATGTGCCGCCCTGGCCGATCTGCTGGAGGCGACCGGAACGGAGAGCACTCGCGGGCTGGACTCGGCCTTGGAGGCGCCGGCCGACCGCGCACTCGTCCGGCCGGACGGAGAAGGGCTGCTGCGCATGGCGGCGCCGTTGCGGCAGGCGTGGGGCTCGCCACTGGGGCCGGACGCTCGGCTCACCCGGCTACTGGCGAACACGACCTCCGAGGAACTGCACCGCATGCTGGTGGCCCTGGGCATCCCGGCGCCCGGCACCGCAAGAAGCATCGGCTGACCGCCCTGCTGGAACACCACAGCAATCCGGAGCGGATGACCGCGGTGATCACTTCGGCATCTGTGTCACCCGGAAGTTGCTTGCGCGGCAAGCGTCTCACCAGGGTGAACAGGCTCGATCACCGGCGCGTTTGATCACGTTCAGGGCCCCCTCGGCCGACTCCGAGCGGGGTGCGCGCTGGGCACTGGAGCGGGGACTGCTGGTCCAGGACCCTTGTACGTCTGGTGCCACCTGAGCGACGACGAACGGGTCTTCACCCTGTGCCCGGCGGCGCGGGGCCCGCTCGCGCTCGGCAGGTGCGGGCGCTGTTGACCCCGCGTGGTCAGCATCGCAGCGCCGGAGCCGTCGACCTCGTCGAGCGCCTCGCCCGCATCATCGGTAGAGCCATGTGGCGGCGTGCGACGCAGGCCCGGTGCCTGGAGGGCCACACCGCTCGCGGTGTGGCCCTCCAGGCACCGGCCGTGTCAGGGCGAGGGGTCACGCCTGGCGGGTGCGTCCCAGGCGGAGTGCGGAGACGAGGAAGAAGACCCCACCGAGGAAGGCGTAGCCCGCCAGGTTGGTCAGGGAGGCGCCGTCCTTGCCGGCCTGGGCGAAGAACGAGGCTCCGGCGAGGGTGGAGATGGCGCCGCTCGCGATCATCGCCCACTGGCCGCCGAGTTGGCGCCGGGCGGCGCCGACGACGAGCTGGACGATGCCGGCGGTGACGGCCCACGCACCCCATACCCGCAAGACCGCCGGGACGCCGGAGGTGGCCGCGACGGCCAGGCCGACGGTGGTGAGGGCGCTGAGCGCGATGTTCACGTACAGGCCGCGCGCCGGGCTGCCGTTCCTGCGGGCGGCCCTGATGTCCACGACCGCGCACGCCATGTCGAACAGCGGGTAGATCACCAGCAGCGTGGCGGTGAGCGCACCCAGCGGCTCGGCGGTCGCGAACAGCAGCGCGGCCCAGACTGCGGCGAAGGCGAAGCGCAGGAAGTACAGCTTGCGCAGGGGTGCGGTCGCGTCGGCAGGAGTGGTTCGGACGAGGGTGTCCACGGCAGTGCCTTTCGGTTCAGGTGTGGTGGTGCCGGTCGGATCGTTCATCGGTGGCCCAGCCCGCTTCCCGATCGAGCGCGTCACCGCGCCGGGCAGCCGATCGTCACAGCGCGGGAGAGGTCTGCATGCCTCGCGCTCGGCGATACAGGCATTGCGAGGGAGAACGTTCGGTCTCGTTGCTATTCAAGGGGCGGGTTCTCCAGCTGTCAAGACCGACCGTTCTCCCTCACCCTTGGAGTACTCTGGGCCGCATGGGTCAGGGCACGGGAAGCAGCAGTACGTCCGCGGCACGAGCGCGGCTGCTCGGCAAGGCGACCGAACTCTTCTACGCGGAGGGGATCCACTCCGTCGGCATCGACCGGATCATCGCGGAGGCCCAGGTCACCCGGGCCACGCTGTACCGCCACTTCGCGGGCAAGGAGGATCTCGTCCTCGCCTACCTCGACCAGGCCGACCGGGGCATCCGGGCAGGGATCGAGGCGGCTACAGCGGGTGGGCAGCCGGCTCCGGGGGGCTCACCGGTGGACGGGCCCGGCTCACCGGCAGGCGGGCAGCCGGCAGTCGGCTCACCGGCAGGCGGGCAGTCGGCGGCCGATACGGTCCGGGCGATCGCCCGATTCATCACCGAAGGCATTCAGAGCCCCGGGTTCCGCGGCTGCGCCTTCCTCAACGCGGTGGCCGAATACCCTGACCCCGCCCACCCCATCCACCAGGCCGTCCTGACCCATCGCCAGTGGTTCCTGGAGACCGTCACCGGGCTGCTGGCCCAGGTCGGCGACGAGCCCGCCGATGCGGCCGGGCGGCATCTCGTCATGCTCCGCGACGGCGCGATGGCCGCCGGCTGCCTCTTCGACCCGGAACTGATCTCCGACACCTTCCACCACGGCGTCGACGGAATCCTGCGGGCGCGCGGCGCCTGAGCAGTCCACCCGTTCCATCGGGACCCCGCCTCCGTCTCGGTTCGTGCACGCCGGAAGGCGACACGCGAAAGCGCCCACCGCGTGCGGTGGGCGCCTCCGGAATGCGCGGCACGGTCCGCCCGGGGGCGCGACGCGGCAGCGGGTTCAGGCCGCGAGAGTGACCTGCGCGCCCGGCTCGGCGCCCGGGTAGGCATCGACGACCAGGTTGAGCTGGCGCTGCATGTACCAGACGTTCAGGCCGAAGACGAACATCAGCCACATGCTCGCGGCGGGGCTGCACGTCACCGGCAGGCCGGCCGCGCGCTGGGCGTTCGCTATCGCCTTGCCGGTGTTCTTGAAGGAGATCAGCGGCGCGATCACGGTCCAGCCCAGGAAGAGCAGGACCATCAGGCTGCCACCCGGGTTCAGGGGCCGCCGGCGGTCGAACTCGTGCAGCTCCTTGTGGATCTTGAAGTACCAGACCAGCTGGTAGATCCCGAGGGTGATGAGGGTCAGGCCGAGCCACACGGCGACGGGACCGCGGCGCTTCATGGCCACCCCTGACAACTGGACGGCGCCGGCGTCACCGGTCGCGACTACGCCTCCAGCCGCAGCGGAAGCGCCTTGGCTGGTAGCGGTGTTGGGCTGAGTTTCGGCCATGTGCCCTGCTCCATCTGCTGGTTCTGGTTTCAGCCGGAGCAGCATGACATCAAGTGAAGGTTCTGTGCGCTTAGTTGGGCTTTATCTCGGATACCGTCACTCTGTTGTGATCAAAACGCCCTCCGCCACCCCCCGCATCTCGGTCATCTGCGGTGGCGTCCGGGGCGCCGGCCGCAGTCCGGCCCCGCGTGCCGTGCGCCCGGACCACGGCAGACACCCTGAGTCGGACGCGTCACATGCCGTGCCCATTACAACCATCGGCGCGCCCCGCGAGTCTCGTCCCGTGGTCGAGGAGGGCATGTGCCCGACTCGGGCTCCGGAGAAGTCCTCCCCCATCGCAAAGGAACGCTCACCGATGCTCCCACGGCACCTCCTGCGCACCGCGGCCGTCTCGCTGGCCCTCGCGTCCACCCTGCTCACCGCCGGTGGCGCCGGCGCCGCCGAGGTCTCCGGCTGGGAGGTCTCCCTCTCCGGCACCAGCCCCGCCGGGTCCCTGCTCTCCGTCTCCTCCGTGGACGAGGACCTCGCCTGGGCGGTCGGCAGCAAGGACGGCCGCGGCGCCGTCATGCGCTGGGACGGGACGAGGTGGAGCAAGGACACCGCTCCGGGACTGCCCGAGGTCTGGCAGTGGTCGGCGGTCAGCGCGGCAGCCGCCGACGACGTCTGGGCCTACGGGACGGTGGGCAGGGACCAGGTGCTCGTGCACTACGACGGCACGCGCTGGAACACCGTCACGGCGGCCGGCGCCGCCGATCAGAACTGGCCCGAGGTGCCGATCGACGCCGTACCCGGACGCCTCTTCAAGGGAGGCAACGCCCTCTACACCTACTCCGACGGCGTCTGGAACACGTTCGCGCTCCCCGCCCTCGTCGACATCCGGGACATCGACGCACTGTCGGCTGACGACGCGTACGCCACCGGGATGAAGTACCCGGTGAACGGCGGGCACCCGGTGACGTACCACTGGGACGGCACCACCTGGACGCTCATGGAGACGCCTCCCGTGCGCACCGGCACGGACACCGCCAAGATCGCCGCCGCGTCCGCGGACAGCGTCTACGTCGCCGGGTGGGCCACCGACCCCGAGATCACCGAGCCCGTGCCGGGCGTCGCCCACTGGAACGGCTCCGCCTGGGAGGACATCACCGGCGAGCTCTCCGCCCTCTACGTCCACGCCATCGCGTCCGACGGCCACGGCGGTCTGTGGGTCACCGGCAACGACCAGACCGAACCCGCCGACGCGAGCCCGGTGTTCTGGCACTTCGACGGCACCAGCTGGACCAAGGAATCCGGAGCGACGGCGCCCGACGGCGACACCCGGTGGCCCTCGTACACCTTCTACGACCTGGCGCCGACCGGGGGCTCCGACGGGTTCTGGGCCGTCGGCCACTACTCCACGCCCCTGAACTCCCAGGGTGACCAGTCGGTCAACGGCCTCGTCGAACGGACCACGACGTCCCCCTCCACCGCGCCCAGCGCCGGCTGAGGAGTTCCCCGGCAGCCGTCCCGCCCCGTCGGGGGCGCGCACCGTTCGCGATGGGCGCCCCCGACGTCAGCGGTTCACGGGCGGACCGGGGTGCGGACGGCTCAGCGCACTTCCTGGATGCGGATCAGGTTGCCCGCGGGGTCGCGGAAGGCGCAGTCGCGGGTCCCGTAGGGCTGCTGGGTCGGCTCCTGGACGACCTCGGCGTCGCCCGTCTGCAGCCGCTCGAAGGTGGCGTCGAGGTCCTTGGTGGCCAGGAGGATCCAGCCGTACGTTCCCTTGGCCATCATCTCCAGGACGGTGCGCCGCTCCTCCTCGGTGATGCCCGGGTCGGCGGCCGGCGGGGCCAGCAGGATGGAGGTGCCGGGCTGGTCGGCGGGGCCGACCGTGATCCAGCGCATCGCGCCGGAACCGACGTCCTTGCGGACCTCGAAACCGAGGGTGTCGCGGTAGAAGGCCAGCGAGGCGTCCGGGTCGTCGTGCGGGAGGACGCTGGTGTGAATGGTGATGTCCATGCCCGTCACGCTAGCGGCGGCTCGGGGGTACGGGCTTCTCGATTCCTGACGGGTCTCGTCACCTGTTTCGCCACGCACGGCGGCACCCCCTCCGCCCCGCTCTCCACCTGGCGCCGGTAGGCACTGGGCGGCATACCGACCAGTTCGGTGAAGCGTGTGCTGAAGGTGCCCAGCGAGGAGCAGCCGACCTCGAAGCAGATGTCGGTGACGCTGAGGTCCCCCCGGCGCAGCAGCGCCATCGCCCGCTCGATGCGCCGCGTCATCAGATAGCTGTACGGGGACTCCCCGTAGGCGAGCCGGAACTGGCGGCTGAGGTGGCCCGCCGACATGTTCGCGCCCCGGGCCAGCGCCTCGACGTCCAGCGGCTGCGCGTACTCCCGGTCGATCCGGTCACGCACGCGCCGCAGCCGGGCGAGGTCACGCAGCTGCGGGGTCCCGGCGGGTCTGCTCGTCACCCGCGTGATCGTGCCATGCCCCGCCGGGTGGCGCAGCCGGATTCAGGACTGCTCCTTCTCCCAGACGAAGCCGTCCGGGTCGGTGAAGGGCCCGGTGTCCGTGCCGATCACGAGCCGGTGCGATCCGCTGCCGTCGGGAGAGACCCCGGCGTCCTTGGCGAGTGCGGGACGGCCGTACAGGCCGAGCTTGACGGGACCCGACGCCATGTCGAAGTCCACGTACTTGCGGCCGTAGCTCTTCCCGACGGTGAGCCCCTGCTCGACGTAGAAATGCTTGCTGACGACCACGTCGTCGACGCCCAGCAGAAGCACGAACTGGTCGATCTCGCGGGTGGCCGGGCTCTTGTCCCTCTTCGCCGAGGTGGCGATCTTCCAGAGGGCCCCGTCCGGGGCGCGTACGACGCCGCCGTAGCCCCAGAAGGACTTGGTGGCGGGCTTCACCGGCGAGGCACCGGCGTCGAGGGCGGCCTCGATGAAGCCGTCGACGGTGGCGGGGCCGGAGACCGTGAGCGAGAGCGTGAAGCCGCGGAAGCCGCTCGTCGGCGCCTCCGAGGCCCGGAAGCGCAGCTCGGGGCCCAGCCCGAAGGCGGCGGAGTAGAAGCGTTCGGCAGCGGTGGGGTCGGCCACCTCGAGGGTGACGGATGCGATGGAAGCCATGTGACGAAGTTATGCGCGGCAGCCAGGGTGCGCTTCTCGATTCCTGACCGGTCCGGCCGGCCCCCTGCCGCACACGGCGGCGGGGGCCTGCACCCGCCCGCACACGACGCCGGTGGGCCCGGCACCTGGAGGTGCCGGGCCCACCGGAGGTCGGCGTGCGGGGCGGGGTGCCTGGCCGGTACCCCGCCTCACGCGTCAGGCGTGCGAGCCGGCCTTGCGGCGGCGTACGACGAACACGGCGCCCGCGCCGATCGCCACGGCGGCGCCGGCAGCGAGGGCGGCCTGCGACATCGCGGAGGACGTACCGGTCGCGGCGAGGCTGCCCGTCGGGGCGGCGGACGTGCCGGTCTGCGGGGTGAGGTTCGAGTTGTTCGGCTCGGTCTTGCCGGGCTTGGCGTCGTCGACCTTGCCGGGGTCGGTACCGGCGGCGGCGATCAGGAACTCGTAGCCCTCGAGGTCGGGCGTCCCGCCGCAGGTGCCGTTGTCGTTCCAGTAGTCACCGGCGACGAAGGTGACGCCGTTGCCCGCGGGAGCGGAGGCGTCGATCGTGAGGCGCATCTTGACGTCGGCGTGGGCACCGGCCTTCAGCGGGCTGATGGCGTCCATGTAGTGCTCGTTGTCGACGGTCTTCCACTTCGAGCCGTTGGACCACTGCAGACGCACCAGCTCGTCGAGGTCCTTGAGGCCGCTCTTGTCGGTCGCGTGGACGTAGGCGAACGGGAACACCTCGTCCATCGTCTTGTCGGTGCCGTTGGTCACCCGGAGCTTGAAGTCGACCTTCTTGCCGGCGACGACCACGGACGGCAGACCCGTCACGACGGTGGTGAGCTTGGCCTCGGGGACGCAGTCGCCCTCCTCCTCGCCTTCCTCGCCCTCCTCGGCCGCCTCCTCCTTCGCCTTGGCCAGCGCCTCGTCGGCGGCGGTCTTGGCGGCGAGGGCGTCCTCGGTGGCCTTCTGGGCCTGGCCGAGCTTCCGGACAGCGGCGACCCGCTCGTCGTCCCGCGCGTCGTTGGCTTCCACGAGCGCGGCGTCGGCTGCGGTCTTGGCCTCGTCGGCGGCCACGGCGGCGGTCTCCGCCTCGGTGACCTTCGTCGTCGCGGCGGCCTTCTCCTCGTCGGTGGCCGTGCCCGGGAGGGCTGCCAGCTCCGCCTTGGCGTCGACGACGGCCTGGTCGGCGGCGGTCTTCGCGGTGGCGGCATCCGCGGCGGCCGTGGCGGCGGCCTTGGCGGCGACGGCCAGAGGGGCGGTGTCCGACAGGATCGCCTCGAGCTCCGCCTCGGCGGCGGCCTCGGCCGCCACAGCGGCGTCGTACGCGGTCTGCGCCGCGGCAGCCGCCTTCTCCAGCTCCGCGATCGACGGCTTCTCCTGCGTCTGCGCCGCCGGCTTGGCGTCGGCGAACGCGGGGGCCGCGGAGAGCAGGAGGACGGGCGTGGTCACCGCTGCGGCTACAGCAGTGGCGAGAATCCGGCGAATCTTCACAAGTGCCCTTCAGGGTCCGAAAGATGAGAAGAAGGGGTCGCAGCGGAATGGGACACGCAGATGCGACTCGGAGGTGATCGTATGGCCGGGGCAACGATCTGCCGTCACGGATTTTTCACCTCTCCCGCCCAGTACCACAACATCGGGAGAGACAGAGCAGACGAATGGGTGCAGTTGCCTACGCGCTCTGTGATTTCCCTGTGAGGAATGCCACAGCACATCGAGCCCGTGATCGACGGTGTGCGCAGGAATGACGGGCGAGGCGGTGTTCGTGCTGGCCACGGGCTCAGCCGTGCGGCCGGGCCCGTCAGAGGACGAACGACAGGCCCCGGCTCACCCGGGCCGCCGAGGAGAGCAGCGACTCGCGGAGCTGCGTGATCCGGTACATCCGGTCGGCCCGGAAGGAGACACCGAGCGAGCCGAGCTTGTCGCCGTCGTACACGGGCACGGCGATGCAGACCGTGCCGAGGGCGTACTCCTCGCGGTCCATGACGGACGGCGTCGACAGCGTCTCCAGCTGCCGGACCAGCTCCTCACGGCGGGTGATCGTGCGTGGCGTGAGGTCACCGAGAAGGTGCCGGGAGAGGTATTCGCCGCGCGCTCCCTCGTCCAGCTCGCGCAGGACGCATTTCCCGAGGGCGGTGGCGTGACCGGCGTCCTCGAAGCCCACCCAGAGGTCGACACGGGGCGCCTTGGGCCCGTCGACGATCTCGGCGACCCGGATCTCACCGTCCTCGTAGAAGGTCAGATACGCGGCGGCCGACATCTCGTCCCGCAGCGCGGCGAGGGCGGGCCGGACACCGGCGAGCGCCCCCTCCCTCCGGCTCACGGTCCGCAGCCGGTCGAGCATGCCTCCGACGACGTACCCGCCGTCCTCCAGCCTGGTCAGATACCCGTCGTCGGCGAGCGCGCGCAGGAGGCGGTTCGCGGAGTCCGGTTCGAGTCCCGCCTCCCGCGCCAGGCGCCCTGCGGGGGCGCCGCCCGTGTGGGCCCCCGCGGCCTCCATCAGGCGGGACGCTCGCCGCACGGACGTGCGGAGCGGAGGGCTCGGCTGGTCACCCATTCCACCAGAGTGGACCGGGCGCGGGGAGGCGGCAACGCAGGGCCGCGCCCCACCGCGTGCCTCTCACTCCCCGCTCAGTCCTCGCCCTCCAGCTCGCCTTCCGTCTCCAGGAACACCTGGCGCAGCGCTTCGAGCACCGCCGGGTCGGGCTTCGCCCACATACCGCGCGACTCGGCCTCCAGGAGGCGCTCGGCGATGCCGTGGAGGGCCCAGGGGTTGGCCTGCTGGAGGAACTCGCGGTTCGCCGGGTCCAGGACGTACGTCTCGGTGAGCTTGTCGTACATCCAGTCCGCGACCACGCCGGTCGTCGCGTCGTAGCCGAAGAGGTAGTCGACGGTAGCGGCGAGCTCGAAGGCGCCCTTGTAGCCGTGGCGGCGCATCGCCTCGATCCACTTCGGGTTGACCACCCGGGCGCGGAAGACCCTGGACGTCTCCTCGACCAGCGTCCGCGTACGGACCGTCTCGGGGCGGGTCGAGTCCCCGATGTACGCCTCGGGGGCGGTCCCCTTCAGCGCGCGCACGGTCGCGACCATGCCGCCGTGGTACTGGAAGTAGTCGTCCGAGTCCGCGATGTCGTGTTCACGGGTGTCGGTGTTCTTCGCCGCCACCGCGATCCGCTTGTACGCGGTCTCCATCTCGTCGCGGGCCGGGCGCCCGTCCAGCTCACGGCCGTAGGCGTAGCCGCCCCACACCGTGTACACCTCGGCGAGGTCGGCGTCCGTGCGCCAGTCGCGGGAGTCGATGAGCTGGAGCAGCCCCGCGCCGTACGTCCCCGGCCGGGAGCCGAAGATGCGGGTGGTCGCCCGCCGCTCGTCGCCGTGTTCGGCCAGGTCGGCCTGGGTGTGGGCGCGTACGAAGTTCCGCTCTGCGGGCTCGTCGAGCGAGGCGGCGAGGCGGACGGCGTCGTCGAGCAGCCCGATCGTGTGCGGGAAGGCGTCGCGGAAGAATCCGGAGATGCGCAGGGTGACGTCGATGCGCGGCCGGCCCAGTTCCTCGTACGGGATCGCCTCCAGACCCGTGACCCTGCGCGAGGCGTCGTCCCAGACGGGGCGTACGCCGAGCAGGGCGAACGCCTCGGCGATGTCGTCGCCCGCGGTGCGCATCGCGCTGGTGCCCCACAGGGACAGGCCGACGGAGGTGGGCCAGTCACCGTTGTCGGCGCGGTAGCGCTCCAGGAGCGAGTCGGCGAGGGCCTGGCCGGTCTCCCACGCCAGGCGGGACGGGACCGCCTTCGGGTCGACCGAGTAGAAGTTGCGGCCTGTCGGCAGCACGTTGACCAGGCCGCGGAGCGGGGATCCGGACGGGCCGGCGGGGACGAAGCCGCCGTTCAGCGCGTGGACCGCGTGGTCCAGCTCGTCGGTCGTCGCGGCGAGACGCGGCACGACCTCGGTGGCGGCGAAGGTGAGGATGTCGGCGACGGCCTGCGGGAGCCCCTGGGCCACACCGGTGACGGCTTCCGGATCCCAGTCCGCGTCCTCCATCGCCTGGACGAGGGCGCGGGCCTTCTCCTCGGTCTCGTCGGCCGCGGTACGGGTCGCCGCGGACTCGTCGAGGCCGAGTGCCTCGCGCAGGCCGGGCAGCGAGGCCGTGCCGCCCCAGATCTGGCGGGCGCGCAGGACGGCGAGGACCAGGTTGACGCGGTCCTTCCCGGCGGGGGCGCCGCCCAGGACGTGCAGGCCGTCCCGGATCTGGACGTCCTTGATCTCACAGAGCCAGCCGTCGAGATGCATGATGAACTCGTCGAAGCCCTCGTCCTCCGGCCTGTCCTCGAGGCCGAGGTCGTGGTCGAGCTTCGCGGCCTGGATCAGCGTCCAGATCTGGGCGCGGACCGCGGGGAGCTTCGCCGGGTCCATCGCGGCGATCTGGGCGTGCTCGTCCAGGAGTTGTTCCAGGCGGGCGATGTCGCCGTAGCTGTCCGCGCGTGCCATGGGCGGCACCAGGTGGTCCACGAGCGTGGCGTGCACGCGGCGCTTGGCCTGGGTGCCCTCACCGGGGTCGTTGACCAGGAACGGATAGACGAGGGGGAGGTCGCCCAGCGCGGCGTCGGGGCCGCAGGCGGCGGAGAGGCCGGCGTTCTTGCCGGGCAGCCACTCCAGGTTGCCGTGCTTGCCGAGGTGGATCATCGCGTCCGCGCCGAAGCCGTTGTCGTCGGCGGACGCGGCGATCCAGCGGTACGCGGCCAGGTAGTGGTGCGAGGGCGGCAGATCGGGGTCGTGGTAGATCGCGATCGGGTTCTCGCCGAAGCCGCGCGGCGGCTGGATGAGGATCAGCAGGTTGCCCCGGCGCAGTGCCGCGAGCACGATGTCGCCCTCGGGGTTGCGGGACCTGTCGACGAACATCTCGCCGGGTGCCGGGCCCCAGTGCTCCTCGACGGACTCGCGGAGCTCGGCGGGCAGCGTGGCGAACCAGCGGCGGTAGTCGGCGGCGGGGATGCGGACCGGGTTGCGGGCCAACTGCTCCTCGGTGAGCCACTCCTGGTCGTGGCCACCGGCGTCGATGAGCGCGTAGATCAGCTCGTCGCCGTCACCGGAGACCAGGCCCGGAATCTCTTCCTCCGGCCCGAAGTCGTAACCCTCGGCGCGCAGCCTGCGGAGCAGGGCGACGGCGCTGGCGGGGGTGTCGAGGCCTACCGCGTTGCCGATGCGCGAGTGCTTGGTCGGGTAGGCGGACAGGACGAGCGCGATCCGCTTCTCGGCGGCGGGAATGTGGCGGAGACGCGCGTGCCGTACGGCGATCCCGGCGACCCGGGAGGCGCGCTCGGGGTCGGCCACGTACGCGGGCAGGCCGTCCTCGTCGATCTCCTTGAAGGAGAACGGCACGGTGATCAGGCGGCCGTCGAATTCGGGTACGGCGATCTGGGTGGCCGCGTCGAGCGGGGAGACGCCCTCGTCGTTCTCCTCCCAGGCGGCACGCGGGCTGGTGAGGCAGAGCGCCTGGAGGACGGGGACGTCCAGCCCGGTCAGGGCACCCGCGTCCCAGGACTCGTCGTCCCCGCCGGCCGACGCGGTGGCGGGCTTGGTGCCGCCGGCCGCGAGGACGGTCGTCACGACGGCGTCGGCGGCCCGCAGTTCCTCGACGAGTTCGGGTTCGGGGGTGCGCAGCGAGGCGACGTACAGCGGGAGGGGGCGGGCGCCCGCGTCCTCCACGGCGGTGCAGAGCGCCTCGACGAACGCGGTGTTCCCGCTCATGTGGTGGGCCCGGTAGTAGAGCACCGCCACGGTCGGGCCGTCGACCTCCCGGGCGGTCCGCTCCAGCGGTCCCCACGCGGGGGCCGGGGCGGGCGGCTCGAACCCGTGGCCGGTGAGCAGCACGGTGTCGGAGAGGAAGCGGGCCAGCTGCTCCAGGTTCGCGGGGCCACCGTGCGCGAGGTAGGCGTGGGCCTCGGCCGCGATGCCGATCGGCACGGTGGAGGCCGCCATCAGCTGGGCGTCGGGGGCCTGTTCACCGGTGAGGACGACGACGGGCCGGCCGGTCGCCAGCACCTGGTCGAGCCCTTCCTGCCAGGCGCGGACGCCACCGAGGAGACGTACGACGACGAGGTCCGTGCCGTCCAGGAGCTGCGGCAGGTCCTCGACGGAGAGCCGGGACGGGTTCGCGTAGCGGAAGCCGACCGGACCACCGGAGGCACGGGCGCTCAGCAGGTCTGTGTCGGACGTCGACAGGAGCAGGATCATGCGGCGTCAGCCCTTCCTCGGGGTGTCCACGCCCCGGGCGGTGTGTCGGACGGCAGGAGTTCCTGACTCGCACGGCCTTCGCGGGGCCGGGCTCACAGTGGCGGGACCGCGCCGGAATCTCACCGGGCTTCCTCCCATGTCGCCGTCTGGCGATGGCGGGCCGAACGGACCGCCGCTAGGCATAGTAGGCGGCAGGTGGGGGGTCCTGACCAGACGGCCCCCGGCCCGGCAGGGCCCGAGGGGGTTCCGGCCGGACGACACGGGGCCTGGCGAGCCGGGCCGGGGGCGTTCGGACCGGACGGGGTCATGGCACGGCCCCAGGGTTCTGGCCGACGGTCCGGCGCCGGGCCCGCGGCGAGGTGTCCCGTAGGTCACAGTGACCGTAGGGCTGCGCCCCGGTCACGGTCGGTATGCTCGCCGCCATGTCCGCCTCCCCCCTTACGCCCCGGTCTCCGGGCGCCGCGTGCACCCGGAGCAGCGGTGACGCGTGCCCCGGCGCACTGCGGCTGCACCGGGCGGACGACGGTGCGCTGGCGCGGATCCGCATACCCGGCGGGGTGCTGACACCCCGTCAGGCGGCGGCGCTGGGGCAGGCCGCCGAGCGGCTCGGTGACGGTGAGTTGCATCTCACGTCCCGGGGGAACGTGCAGGTGCGCGGACTCGCCGAGGACTGCGGTGCGGAGCTGGCCGGACTGCTGAGCAGGGCCGGGCTGTTGCCCTCCGAACGCCACGAGCGCGTGCGCAACGTGGTCGCCTCCCCGCTCTCGGGGCTGGACGGCCTCGGAGCCGTCGACGTCAGACCGTGGCTGACCGAGCTGGACCAGCTCCTGTGCGCGAGTGACCGAGCGACGGCGCTCTCCGGACGCTTCCTGTTCGCCCTCGACGACGGCCGTGGCGACGTGGACGCGCTCGGCGCCGACCTCACACTCATAGGCCACGCCGGCGGTGACGCGCTCCTGCGCGTCGGGGAGGGCGAGGCCGTCCTCCGCGTCCCCGGCGCCGACGGCCCCCGCGCGGCGCTCCTCGCCGCCGAGGCCTTCCTGGACGCGGCCGAGGAGACCGGTGCCTGGCGGACGAAGGACCTGCCCGCCGCCGCGGTCACCGCGCTGACCGGCGATGTCGTACGACGGTTCGGGCCGGCCGGCATCACCTGCGTGACGGGGAACCGGCCCCGGCCGCCCGAAGCCCTGCCCCCGGCCCCCGGACGCGTCCCGGGCCCCCCGCACGCGGCCGCTCTGTCCGTGGGGGTACCGCTGGGCCGGCTCGGCCCGGCGCAGTGGCGGCTGCTGTCCGGCGCCGGTGAACTGCGCCTCACACCCTGGCGCGGAGCCGTCCTCACCGGAATCCCGCCCGCGCGGGCGGACGACCTGCTGGCCGAACTCTCCGGAGCCGGGCTGATCACCGGCCCCGGCTCCCCCTGGACCGGTGTCGGGGCCTGCATCGGCCGCCCCGGCTGCGCGAAGTCGCTGGCCGACGTACGGGCCGACGCGGGGGCCGCCGTCGGACCCGCCGGACGGCTCCCTGTGTACTGGTCCGGGTGCGAACGCCGGTGCGGCCACCCGCACGGGGAGTGGATCGACGTGGTCGTCACTCCCGGCGGACACCGGATCTCCCATGTGCGGGGAGACCGGAGCACCGAGGCGGCGACGGTCCGGGACGACCCGGCCGCGCTCGCCGCCGCCGTGGCGGCGGCCCGGGACACGCACACCTGACCATCCGGTACGACCCCCCTGTTCGATGAAGAAAGCGACAGCACTGTGCATCAGTACGAGAAGGACGGACCGGCGATCTACCGCCAGTCCTTCGCCACCATCCGCGCGGAAGCGGATCTGGCAGGGCTGCCCGCCGATGTGAGCCAGGTCGCCGTCCGCATGATCCACGCCTGCGGCATGGTCGACCTCGTACGCGATCTCGCCTTCTCGCCGAACGCCGTGGCCGACGCCCGCGCGGCCCTGCGGTCCGGCGCGCCCATCCTGTGCGACGTGGCCATGGTCGCCAGCGGGGTCACCCGGAAGCGGCTGCCCGCCGGCAACGAGGTGATCTGCACCCTGTCCGACCCCGCGGTCCCCGGGCTGGCCGCCGAGCTCGGCACCACGCGCAGCGCCGCCGCGCTGGAGCTCTGGCGGGACCGGATGGAGGGCGCCGTCGTCGCCGTCGGCAACGCCCCCACCGCGCTCTTCCGCCTGCTGGAGATGATCGAGGAGGGTGCCCCGCGCCCCGCCGCCGTCATCGGGGTGCCCGTCGGGTTCATCGGCGCCGCCGAGTCCAAGGAAGCCCTGGCCGCCCACCCGTCCGGGCTCGAGCACCTCGTGGTGCGCGGCAGGCGCGGTGGCAGCGCCATCGCCGCCGCCGCGCTCAACGCGATCGCCAGCGAGGAGGAGTGAGCGTGCCCGAGCAGCAGCGGACCGACGGCACGGGCACCGGGCGCCTGTACGGGGTCGGACTCGGCCCGGGTGACCCGGCCCTGATGACCGTGCGGGCCGTGCAGATCATCGGCGAGGCCGACGTCGTCGCGTACCACTCCGCCCGGCACGGCCGCTCCATCGCCCGCTCGATCGCGGCGCAGCACATCCGCGCCGACCACATCGAGGAGGCTCTGGTCTACCCCGTCACGACGGAGACCACGGACCACCCGGGCGGTTACCGGGGGGCGCTGGACGACTTCTACACCGAGGCGGCGGCCCGGCTCGCGGCGCACCTCGACGCCGGGCGGACCGTCGCCGTGCTCGCCGAGGGCGACCCGCTCTTCTACGGCTCGTACCAGCACATGCACAAGCGCCTCGCGGACCGTTACGACACCGAGGTCATCCCGGGCGTCACCTCGGTCAGCGCCGCCGCCGCCCGCCTCGGCACCCCGCTCGTCGAGGCCGAGGAGGTGCTGACGATCCTGCCCGGCACCCTGCCGGAGGAGGAGCTGACCGCACGTCTGGCGGCCACGGACTCCGCGGTGGTGATGAAGCTGGGCCGCACCTTCCCCGCCGTACGCCGGGCGTTCGAGGCGTCCGGGCGGCTGTCCGAGGCGCGGTACGTCGAGCGCGCCACGATGGCCGGGGAGCGCACGGGTGAACTCGCGGACACCGATGCGGACTCCGTGCCGTACTTCGCGGTGGCGGTCCTGCCCAGCCGGATCGACGCACCCCGCCCCGCGCCGGCAGCGGGCCCCGGCAACGGCGAGGTGGTCGTCGTCGGCACGGGCCCGGCCGGCCCGCTCTGGCTGACGCCCGAGACACGCGGGGCGCTGGCCGCGGCCGACGACCTGGTCGGCTACACGACGTACGTGGACCGGGTGCCGGTCCGGCCGGGCCAGCGGCGCCACGGCTCCGACAACAAGGTCGAGTCGGAGCGCGCCGAGTTCGCGCTGGACCTGGCACGCCGGGGCCATCGCGTGGCCGTGGTCTCCGGGGGCGACCCGGGAGTCTTCGCGATGGCGACGGCCGTACTCGAAGTGGCCGCGCAGGACGCGTACGCGGACATCCCGGTACGCGTGCTGCCGGGAGTGACCGCGGCGAACGCCGCCGCCGCCAAGGCGGGTGCGCCGCTCGGCCACGACTACGCCACCATCTCGCTCTCCGACCGGCTGAAGCCGTGGGAGGTCATCGCCGCACGGCTGCGCGCGGCAGCCTCGGCCGACCTGGTGATGGCGCTGTACAACCCCGGCTCCCGCAGCCGGACCTGGCAGGTCGGCAAGGCCCGCGACCTGCTGCTGGAACACCGTTCCCCGGACACGCCCGTGGTGCTCGGCCGTGATGTAGGGGGCCCGTCGGAGAGTGTGCGCACGGTGCGGCTGGCCGACCTGGACCCGATGGAGGTCGACATGCGGACGATCCTCATCGTGGGGTCCTCGCAGACCCGATGGGTGCGGCGGGGCGACGGCCGGCAGATCGTCTGGACGCCCCGCCGCTACCCGGAGGCCTGAACCGGCCAGGCCGTCGTGACGCCGTACGGAACGGAGTCGCGACGGTCGGCCGTCGTGACGCCCTGCGGAACGGGGTCAAGACGTCCGGCCGTCGTGACGCCCTGCGGAACGGGGTCAAGACGTCCGGCCGTCGTGACGCCGTACGAACGGAGTCGCGACGGCCGGTGCCTGCCGACAGGGCCGGGGCGGAGGCGCCCCAGAGCCTGCCGACAGCGCCGGGGGGCCTAGGTCGCCCGGGACCCGCTGCCGGTCATCGCGTCACCGCAGAAGCCCCCGCAGCAGGTCCAGAGCTTCCTCCGGCGTCGCGGCCACAGGCACACCCGGCGGGACCGGCGGCCGCCCGACCACGACCACCGGGATTCCCGCCTCGCGCGCGGCGGTGAGTTTGGGAGCCGTGGCTTCACCGCCGCTGTCCTTCGTGACGAGGACGTCGACACGGTGCCGTCGTATCAGCTCCCGCTCACCCTCCAGGGAGAACGGGCCCCGCTCCAGCAGGACCTCCATCCGCGACGGATACGGGGCCTCCGGGGCGTCCACCGAGCGCATCAGGAACCAGAGCGAGTCCAGCCCGGCGAAGGCGGCCAGACCCATCCGGCCGGTGGTGAGGAAGACGCGCCGCCCCAGCTCGGGCAGCAGCCGCGCCGCCGCCGGGAGAGACTCGACGACATGCCACCGGTCGCCCTCGACGGGCACCCAGCCGGGCCGGCGCAGAGCGAGCAGGGGAACATGGACAGCGGCGGCGGCCGAGGCCGCGTTGAAACTGATCGTGCCGGCGAAGGGATGGGTGGCGTCGATGACCGCGTCCACATGGTGTGCGCGAAGCCATTCGGCCATGCCGTCCGCACCGCCGAAGCCGCCGACGCGGACCTCCCCGGGCGGGAGCTTCGGCCGGGCCACACGGCCCGCGAGCGAGCTCGTGACCCTCATCCCGTCCACGGCCACCAAGTCCTCAGCGAGCCGACGGGCCTCCGTCGTGCCGCCGAGGACGAGTATGTGCAAGGGCATCGGTCGGTCCATCCATGAGCAGTGAGGCGCAGGGCGGGCGCGCCGCCCAACTCAAGCACACCGGTCTGCGGCCGGGCTGGACCACCGGTGCCTGTGCGACCGCTGCGACCACCGCGGCGTACACGGCCCTGCTGACCGGCGAGTTCCCCGACCCGGTCACCATCTCGCTGCCCAAGGGCCAGACGCCCGCCTTCGCACTCGCGGTCGAGGAACTGGCCGACGGGCAGGCCACAGCAGGAGTGGTCAAGGACGCGGGCGACGACCCCGACGTCACGCACGGTGCGCTGGTGCGGTCGACCGTGCGCCTGCTCCCCGCCGGGTCGGGCGTGGTGTTCCGGGCCGGCCCTGGCGTGGGCACGGTGACGCTGCCCGGGCTGCCGCTCGAGGTGGGAGAGCCGGCCATCAACCCCGTGCCCCGCCAGATGATGCGTGAGCACATCGCGAGGGTGGCCGCGGAGCACGGCGGTACCGGCGACGTCGAGATCACGGTCTCCGTGGACGACGGCGAGGAGATCGCACGTTTCACGTGGAACATCCGCCTGGGCATCCTGGGCGGAATCTCGATCCTGGGCACGACGGGCATCGTCGTGCCGTACTCCTGCTCGGCCTGGATCGACTCCATCCGCCGCGGTGTGGACGTGGCACGCGCGGCCGGTCACCGGCATGTCGCCGGGTGCACGGGCTCGACCTCGGAAAAGACGGTGGTGGCCGAGTACGGACTGCCCGAGATCGCCCTGCTGGACATGGGGGACTTCGCGGGTGCGGTGCTGAAGTACGTGCGCAGGCATCCGGTGGAGCGGCTGACCGTCTGCGGCGGCTTCGCCAAGCTGTCCAAGCTGGCCGCCGGGCACCTGGACCTGCACTCGGGCCGTTCCCAGGTCGACAAGCCGTTCCTGGCGGGGCTGGCACGGCAGGGCGGGGCGAGCGAGGAACTGGCGGCCGAGATCGAGTCCGCCAACACCGGCCTCGCCGCGCTCCAGCTGTGCATGGCGGCCGGTGTGCCACTGGGCGACCTGGTGGCGGTGGCGGCCCGGGACCAGGCACTTTCGGTGCTGCGGGGCGCGCCGGTGGCCGTGGACGTAATCTGTATCGACCGTGCGGGGGCGGTCGTGGGGCGCAGCGAGGTGCGCTGACGGCACACGTACGGGGCGCTCTCTTCCCCCCGCGCGCACCTACGGGCGCTCTCGCCGCCCCGCGCGCATGTAGGGGCGCGCATCCGTCGCCCCGCGCGTACGTACGGGCGCTCTCCTCGCCCCGCGCGCACGTACGGGCGCGCACCCGTCGCCCCGCGCGTACGGCCCCGTCAGCAGGTGTGGCGGTCCCGCGCCGGGGAGTAGAGGTGGCTGTCCCGGAACTGTTCCGCGCCCAGCGTCCTGCCGACCATGATCACCGCTGTGCGGACGACTCCGGCCGACTTCACCTGCTCCGCGATGTCGTCCAGCGTGCCGCGCAGGACGATCTCGTCGGGGCGCGAGGCCATGGCGACCACGGCGGCGGGACAGTCCGCCCCGTAGTGCGGCAGCAGTTCGCCGACCACACGGTCCACGTACCGCGCCGCGAGGTGCAGCACGATGAGCGCGCCACTGCGGCCCAGTGTGGCCAGGTCCTCGCCCTCGGGCATCGCGGTCGCCTGCTGCGCGATGCGCGTGAGGATCACGGTCTGGCCGACCGTGGGCACGGTCAGCTCCCGCTTCAGCGCCGCCGCCGCGGCGGCGAACGCGGGCACCCCGGGCACGACCTCGTAGGACACGCCCGCCTCGTCGAGCCGCCGCATCTGCTCGTTCACCGCGCTGAAGACCGACGGGTCGCCCGAGTGCAGCCTGGCGACGTCATGGCCCTCCTGGTGGGCCCGGACCAGCTCGGCGGTGATCTGGTCGATGTCGAGCAGAGCCGTGTCCACCAGCCGGGCGTCCGGCGGGCATTCGGCGAGCAGCTCGCGCGGCACGAGGCTGCCCGCGTACAGGCAGACCGGGCTGGCGGCGAGGATCCGGGCACCGCGCACCGTGATCAGGTCGGCGGCACCGGGTCCCGCGCCGATGAAGTACACGGTCATCTGTCGTCTCCTGGAGCGTGCGTGGTTGCGGGGGCGGGCGAAGGGCCGGGCGACGGATCCGCCGGTGCGGTGTCCTGCGGCTCGGCAACGGGTTTCCGTACGGACCACTGGGTGACGGGCATCGCCTGGCGCCAGCCCGTGAACCCGCCGACGGGCACCGCGTGGGCCACGGCGAGCCGGACCAGATCTCCACCGAGCCGCCGGTAACGGTCGGCGAGCAGCGCCTCCGACTCCAGCGTCACGGTGTTGGCGACCAGCCGCCCGCCGGGGGACAGCGCGTCCCAGCAGGTGTCGAGCAGACCGGGCGCGGTGAGCCCGCCACCGATGAACACGGCATCGGGAACGGGCAACCCGGCCAGGGCGTCCGGCGCCCTGCCGGTGACCACGCGCAGCCCGGGGACCCCGAGCCGGTCCGCGTTACGGGTGATGCGCCGGGCGCGTACCGGGTCGCGTTCCACGGTGACCGCGCGGCAGGACGGATGGGCCCGCATCCACTCCGCCGCGATCGAGCCGGAGCCGCCTCCGATGTCCCACAGGAGCTCACCGGGAGCCGGCGCGAGTACCGCGAGCGTCGCCGCGCGCACATGGCGCTTGGTGAGCTGGCCGTCGTGCTCGTACGCCTCGTCGGGCAGCCCCGGGACGGATCCGAGCCGCAGAGTGTCCCGGTCCCTCCGGCAGTCCACCGCGATGACGTTGAGGGGATCGCCCGGAGGGTGCTCCCAGGTGTCCGCCGTACCGTCCAGGCAGTCCTCGGCCGTACCGCCGAGCTGTTCCAGCACCCGCATCCGGCTGGGTCCGAAGCCGTGGTCCCGCAGCAGGGCGGCGACCGCGGCGGGCGTGGCCGCGTCCGCCGACAGGACCAGCAGCCGCCGCCCGTCGTACAGCGCCGCGGCCAGCCGGGCCGTGGGGCGGCCGACGAGGGTGACCGTCTCGGTGTCCTCCACCGGCCAGCCCAGCCGGGCGCAGGCGTACGAGACCGAGGACGGGTGCGGCAGCACCCTGAGTGCGCCCGCCCCCAGCTCCTCGGTGAGGGCGCGGCCGATTCCGTAGAACATGGGATCGCCGCTGGCCAGCACGGCGGTCCTGCGCCCGGTGTGCGCGGCGAGCAGGCCCCGCACGGCGGGCCGCAGGGGGGACGGCCAGGACACCCGCCGGCCCGCGCACTCCGGTGGGAGCAGCCGAAGCTGGCGTTCACCGCCGATCAGGACTTCCGCGTCCAGGAGCACCGCGCGTGCCGTCCCGGGCAGGCCCGCCCAGCCGTCGGCGCCGATGCCCACGACGCTCACGGCGGACGCGGGAGCCGGGACTGCGGGCGGGGGCGAAGCGGGGGACACGACCGTTACCTCGGGGTTGGCGGGACGACGCAGCCGAACTCTACGGGGGCCGTATCCGGGCCCGCGCGGCGGAGTGATTTCGGTGGGTGTGCCGCGTGGTGCGAGGCACCGGTCACGGGCTCCGGCGTCCCCTGGGAGGGCCGCTCGCACGGGGCGGCGACCGACGAAGCCGAGGAGCGGCACCGTGAAGTACTTCGTGATGGTTCAGGGCTCGCAGGCCGACTACGACGCCATGGCGGGCACGCCGTCGGACAGCAGTCCCGCGTGGAACGAGCAGGACGTACAGGCGATGTTCACCTTCATGGAGGGGCTCAACGGCGAGCTCGTCGAGTCCGGCGAGCTGCTCGACGGCCAGGGCCTGGCCGAGCCCGCCAGGACCCGCGCGGTGCTGCCGCCGGGCAAGGACGGACGCCCGGTCGTCTCGGACGGACCGGGCGAGAAGGACGAGGTGCGGCTCGCCGGGTACTGGGTGCTCGACTGCGCGAGCCTGGAGAGGGTCACCGAGATCGCCGCGCGCATCGCGCAGTGCCCCCAGCCCGCGGATGCGCCCGTCCACCCGGTGCTGATCCGGCCGGTCATGGACGACGGCAGCGAACTCACCGCCGCCACCGCCTGAGAACCGGGCCGGTCGCGAGCGAGCTCACCGCCGCCACCGCCTGAGAACCGGGCCGGTCGCGAGCGAGCTCACCGCCGCTTCCGCCTGAGAGCCGGGCCGGTCGCGAGCGAGCTCACCGCCGCTTCCGCCTGAGAGCCGGGCCGGTCGCACCCCGGGGGACGCGTGGCCCGGACGGGGGCCACGCGCCGCCCGCACCGCCCCCGGAGGGCAGGCACCCCCATCCTTGCGCCGCACGCCCGCCCGGGGCCGGGCCACATGCCTCGTCCGCCCCGGTGCCGGAGGACGGGCCACACGCCCGGCCCACTCCAGCGCCAGGGACCGGCGGGCGCGGGCGGCCCGGTCCCGCCGCCTCCGGCAGCCGTGGCGGGGCGTGACACCGAGTCGCCGATCCCCGCACACCTCGCGATCATCGAAGACATGACCAAGAGCGACGACGGCAAGGCCCGCACGGTGCGGATCGCCCAGCAGCCGGACGCGGACGAACTGCTGGGCCGCAGCCCCCTGGCCGCCCTCGTCGGCATGCTGCTGGACCAGCAGGTGCCGATGGAATGGGCCTTCAGCGGCCCGTTCACGCTGGCCCGGCGCATGGGGTCGGACGACCTGGACGCACGCGCGATCGCCGCGTACGACCCCGAGGCGTTCACCGCGCTGTTCACCGCGAAACCCGCCCTGCACCGCTACCCGGGTTCCATGGCCAAGCGGGTGCAGCAGCTGTGCCAGTACCTGGTGGCCGAGTACGACGGGCAGGCCGAAGCGGTCTGGGCGGACGCCGGCACAGGCGCCGATCTCCTGAAACGGCTCAACGCGCTGCCCGGCTTCGGCACCCAGAAGGCGCAGATCTTCCTGGCCCTGCTGGGCAAGCAGTTCGGCGTGCGTCCGGCGGGCTGGCGGGAGGCGGCGGGGGCGTACGGCGAAGAGGGCTCGCACCGGTCGGTGGCCGACATCACCGGACCCGAGTCACTGGCCGAGGTGCGGGCGTACAAGCAGCAGGCGAAGGCGGCGGCCAGGTCGGCGTCCCGGTCCAGGTGAGCGTGCCGCCGGTCCCGGTGAGCCCGGTCCAGGTGAGCGTGCTGCCGCTCCCGGTGAGCCCGGTCCCGGTGAGCGTGCCGCCCGCGGTGAATCCCACGAAGCCCGGTCCGCGGCCTTGATCAGAGCGGCCCGGTATCGCGATCAGAATCCGTCTCGCACTGTTCACAGACGACAGCCGACTCGCTAACTTTCCCCCACATCCGTTCACACCGGAAGGACTCCTGTGCACGCAACTCGTCGCAGAGCCATGGCTGTCGTGGCCGCCACCGCCCTGGCCACACCGCTCCTTCTCGGCGCCTCCCCGCACGCGGGACACGCGCCGCACGACTCGGCCAAGGACGCGTCCAAGCTCGCGCGGAAGCTGGTCGAGCGCTCGTCGGCCAGGGACGCGTACCGGCACCTGGAGAAGTTCCAGGCGATAGCCGACTCGGCGGACGGCCACCGCGCGGCAGGCTCGCTCGGGCACGACGCCTCCGCCGCCTACGTGTACCGACTGCTCCAGAAGGCCGGGTACCGGGTCGGCTACCAGGCGTTCGACTTCATCTACACCGAGACCCTCGCGGAGAAGCTCTCCGTGGTGTCCCCCGCGCCCCGGGACGTCACGATCAAGGCGATGACGTACACCCCCTCCACCCCGGAGGGCGGTCTCTCGGCGTCCCTCACCGCCGTTCCCACCGACGACACCACCGGGTGCGAGGCGGCCGACTACGCCTCCTCCGACTTCACCGGCCGGATCGCCCTGATCAAGCGGGGCGGCTGCTCGTTCGCGGAGAAACAGGCGGCCGCCTCGGTGGCGGGCGCGGTGGGCGCGGTGATCTACAACAACACCGAAGGCGTCCTCTCCGGCACGCTGGGCGACGTGGCGTCGGGGAAGATCCCCACCGGCGGACTCACCCAGGGCGAAGGGGAGAAGCTCGTCGCGGACCTGGCCGAGGGCGAGGTGAAGGTCTCCTTCGAGATCCGCGAGCTGCAGGAGGAGCGCACCACGCGCAACGTCGTCGCCGAGACACGGGGCGGGAAGGCCTCGAAGACGGTCATGCTCGGCGCACACCTCGACTCGGTCACCGACGGCCCCGGCATCAACGACAACGCGTCCGGATCGGCCGGCCTCCTCGAAGTCGCCCTGGAACTGGCCGCGTCGCACCGGACTCCCGCCAACAAGGTGCGTTTCGCCTGGTGGTCGGCCGAGGAGAACGGACTGCTGGGCTCGGAGGCGTACGTCGCGAAGCTCTCCGAGGCGCAGCGTGCGAACGTCGCGCTCTACCTGAACTTCGACATGATCGCCTCGCCGAACGGCGCACAGTTCGTCTTCGACGGCGACAACTCCGACGGCGAGGGCGAAGGCCCCGGGCCCGATGGTTCCGCCCAACTGGAGCGCGACATCAACGCGTTCCTGGACAGCAAGGGCAAGCCGCACACCGGCACGGACTTCACCGGCCGCTCCGACTACGGGCCGTTCATCGAGGTCGGCATCCCGTCCGGAGGCACGGACACGGGCGCCGAAGGCATCAAGACCGCCGCCGAGGCCGAGACGTACGGCGGGACGGCCGGCGTCGCGTACGACCCCTGCTACCACGCGGCCTGCGACGACCTGGACAACATCGACATGGCGCACTTCGACACCAACATCGATGTGATCGCCAATGCGGTGGGCACCTACGCCTACGATCTGAGCTCCCTGACCCGCCCGGTCCCGGCCGCCGCCGCGACGCCCCGGGCCGAGGGCACCCTTCGTGAAGGCCACGCGCACGGCCTCACCCGGTAGGGGTATGGGGGCGGCCCGGAGAAGCCGCACCCGCCGTTCCGTCGGCCGTGAGCCCCGCTCACGGTCGGCGGAACGGCACACCGGCACCACCGGTCACGGGACGGGCAGCCCGGAGCTTTCATTCGTTTGCTCCGGATTTGCCCTGGATTACGGTCCCGTTCCCTGGCTGCGCCCGAGGGGCCTTGACCGGTAGGCTTTCCGTGTGATCTTCAAGCGCATCGGAAATGGGCGGCCATATCCCGACCACGGCCGGGAAAGCACCCGACAGTGGGCGGATGTGGCGCCGCGTCCGGTCCGCCTGGACCAGCTGGTGACCACCAAGGGCCAGCTGGACCTCGAGACCCTCCTCGCCGAGGACTCCACGTTCTACGGCGACCTGTTCGCCCACGTCGTGAAGTGGCAGGGCGACCTGTACCTCGAGGACGGGCTGCACCGGGCCGTGCGCGCCGCCCTGCAGCAGCGCCAGGTACTGCACGCACGCGTGCTCGAACTGGGCTGAACCCGCCACTCCCACCCACGGAGCATTTCGGGCCTTTCGAGTGCTTTTATGCTCATATGGGTGCCATAGGTTGATCGTTTAGTAGGCATCACTCCCAGGTCGCACTACGCTGCGCCCATGAGCATGCTGACCCCTCCCGGCATGGGCGGAAAGTACCGCATCACGGGCAACACCTACCCGCGTATGCGCCGCCCCCGTCATCGCCGCAAGCTGGTCCTCTCGGCTGCCGCCGCGGTGGTGGCCCTCGGGCTGGCCGGTTGGGGCACCCTCCAGCTCATCGACGTGTTCACCGGCGGGGACGAGACGGCCAACGCGGCGGGCCACCCGAAGGCCTGCCCCTCGCCGAGCGCCTCGGCCGCCGCGAAGGTGCTGCCGAAGCCGGCCGCCATCAAGGTCAACATCTACAACGCGACGCCCCGCAGCGGGCTGGCCAAGGCCGCCGCCGACGAGCTCAAGAAGCGCGGCTTCGTCATCGGCAAGGTGGACAACGCTCCGGCGGCGTACGACAAGAAGGTGCCCGGCACCGGCATGCTGCTCGGCGGCCCGGCGGCCATGAACGGCTCGTTCCCGGTGCTCTCCACCCAGTTGCCCGGGGCCGCGCAGAAGACCGACGCCCGCAGCACGGCGGACGTCGATCTGATCATCGGCACGAAGTTCAAGGCGTTCAGCACCCCCGCGGCGGCGGCATCGGCGCTCACGGCCCTGACGAAGCCGGCCCCGGCCCCGTCGGCCTGCTGACCGGCGGGCACCGGGCGGGATCCGGCCGGAGCGGCCGGGTCAGTCGACGGTGCCGTACATCCGGTCGCCCGCGTCGCCGAGGCCCGGGACGATGTAGCCGTTCTCGTTGAGCCGCTCGTCGACCGAGGCGGTGACCACCGTGACCGGCGTGCCGGCCAGCTCGCGCTCCATCACCTCGACGCCCTCGGGCGCAGCGAGCAGCACGACCGCGGTGACGTCGTCCGCCCCGCGCTTGATCAGCTCCCGGATGGCCGCGACGAGCGTGCCGCCGGTGGCCAGCATCGGGTCCAGGACGTAGACCTGACGGCCCGAGAGGTCCTCGGGCATCCGCGTCGCGTACGTCTCCGCCTGGAGCGTCTCCTCGTTGCGGATCATGCCCAGGAAGCCGACCTCGGCGGTCGGGAGCAGCCGCACCATGCCGTCCAGCATGCCGAGCCCGGCACGCAGGATCGGCACGACCAGCGGACGCGGGTGGGACAGCTTCACGCCGGTCGTGGGCGTCACCGGGGTCTCGATGTCGACCTGCTCGGTCCGCACATCCCTGGTGGCCTCGTAGGCGAGAAGGGTGACCAGCTCGTCGGCGAGCCGCCGGAAGGTCGGGGAGTCGGTGCGCTTGTCGCGCAGCGTGGTGAGTTTGTGCGCGACCAGCGGGTGGTCGACGACGTGGATCCGCATGCCTTCAACAGTAACCGGGCCCCGCGACGGCCTCTCGCCGGTCCGCACTGGCATCAAGCACCTGTTCGGGGGGAAGGTGGGGGCATACGGACCCAGGCACGGGGTGGTGTGACGATTGCCCGACGCGGAGCAGGCAGGAGAGCGGCAGGCCCGACGCGACGCGCGCGACCTGCCCGACGCGCAGGAGAACGTGACGGACGCGCAGGAGAGTGACGCGGCGCGCCGGAGGCGCCGCGCCCAGTTCCTCCGTGAACTCCACGAGGCGAAGCAGCTCCGCGACCGCGTCCAGCCGCGCCGTGCCCGTGCGGCCCGTATGCGCCAACAGATGCGGATGCGTACGTTCCGCTGGTGAAGGCGCCCGCCGGGGACCGCCGGACGGCCTCCGGCAGGCGCGGCCGGATTCCGTCCACCGGCGGACGCCCGGACAACAGATGGCCGACGCAACGGTCGAAGAGGTCTCGCATCGCGCTCGTTTCTGCCACGATGCCGATTGGGCGGGGCCCAGAGCAGCCGGATGACCGTCTGCCCTCCCGTCGGACCGATTCACCTATGACCAGTGGGAGAGTCACGGTGTACTTCGCCGCACTGCTCGCGCGCACCGAAGACGGGTGGGAAGCGAGCGATACAGAGCTCGACGATGTGGAAACCCTGTCCGACCTGACGGATCTGGCCCGCGAGGCCTCGGTGGACGAGGACACGGTCCTCGTCTACATCGAGCAGGAGGACGCCTGGTTCGGCGTCGTCCGGGTGGACGGTGAGGAGGACCCCCGTATCTACATCTCGGACGCGTCCGCCGCCGCCCGCTCCTCGTACGGGGAGATCCTGCTCACCGATGAACTGCTCGGCCGCGAACCGGGGGCCGAGGACGAGATCGCCGCACTGGAGGAGCTCGTCGACCTCGACGGTACGGAGGACGGCGAGCCTGACGAAGACGACAGCGACGACGGCCGCCCGGGCGCCGCTGCCACCGATACCGATCTGGATGACGACCCCGACGCCGTACCGGCGGGGCCGCTGGGCGATCTCGGGGTCCTGGCCGACCTCGGGCTGTCCGAGAAGGATCTGCTGACCCTGCGCACCGACGCGCTGGCGGAGATCGCGGACGCGCTGGGAGCGGCCGAGGTCCTGGAGGCCGTCCGTTAGGGTCCGCGGGTGAACGCACCACCACCCACACCCTCCTCACCGTCTCCCCCCGATCCCGTACGGGACCCGTGGCAGGCGACCATGCGCCGTGCCCTGGACGAGGCGGCGCTGGCGGCGTCGGCCGGCGATGTGCCGGTCGGCGCCGTCGTCCTCGGCGCGGACGGCGCACTCCTGGCCACCGGCCACAACGAGCGCGAGGTCACCGGCGATCCGACGGCGCACGCCGAGGTGCTCGCCCTGCGCCGCGCCGCTGCGGCTCTGGGCTCCTGGCGGCTGACCGGCTGCACGCTGGTGGTCACCCTGGAGCCCTGCACCATGTGCGCGGGCGCGCTGGTCCAGTCCCGGGTCGGCCGGGTGGTCTACGGGGCACGGGACGAGAAGGCCGGAGCCGCGGGTTCCCTCTGGGACGTCGTACGCGACCGCAGGCTCAACCACCGCCCGGAGGTGATCCACGGCGTCCTGGAGGACGCCTGCGCCGACCTGTTGACCGCGTTCTTCCGGGAACGCTGACCCCTTCCGGACGGGCTTCGGGCGGGGCGCCGGGAATCGGATTTCGAACCAGGCCCGGCATGGTCTAAGCTCTCTCTCGGTAGCGTGTCCGAGCGGCCGAAGGAGCTCGCCTCGAAAGCGAGTGTGGGGAAACTCACCGAGGGTTCAAATCCCTCCGCTACCGCAGATGGATGAAGGGACCGACCCGTTGGGGCCGGTCCCTTCTCTGCTTGCCGTCCCGATCCCTCTCAGCCCGCCCTGAGGGTCCTGACGCCGCCGGGCTCGAAGTCGTAGACGTTCCGGTTGATGCGGAGGCCGTCGACCGCCCCGATCCACATGTGGTCGCGGCCCTTGCCCACCGCGGCCGTGTGGACGGTCGCTCCCGCACCGCCGTCGTCGAGTGCGGCCTGCACCTGCTCGAACGAGCACCGGGCGGCCTGGTTGCACGCCGGGGCCACGTTGCCCGTGAGGAACCAGTGGCCCGTCGAGGTGGCATCGATGAAGCCGCTCCAGCGGTTCGTCACCGGGGCGGCGTCCGGCACCCACACCAGCGAGGCGTAGTTGCTGTTCGACGTGTTCAGGTTCGGGTCGATCTCGAACCTGATGTTCGGCATGTTCTCCTTGCCTCCGTAGGCCTCGTTCTCCCCGGTCTGGAAGACGTGGAACCCGACCCTCCGCAGGCCCCGCACGGGATCTCCGAAGAAGTCCACCTCGTTCCCGAAGTCGACCTTCTCGCTGGGAGGGGTCAGCGAGGTGGAGGCGTCCGCCACCTCGATACCGAGGCTTCCCTGTCCGTAGGGCGGCCTGGCGGAGGGACCCGTCACGCCGAACGAGCCGAACGGACCGTTCCGCAGATCGGCGACGGGAGAGCCGATCGTGTTACGGGTGATCACGCCCCAGTGGTCCGCAGCGCGCCCGTGGTCCCCGCCGTCACCGTCCGCGGCAGCGGACACCGGCCCGGAAAGCGTCGCGGCGACGATCGCGGCCATTGCTGTGGCCGCGAGGGCCTTCCACCGAGTCGTGCCAAAGCGAGTGCTCACACCCACTCCTTCCAAGTAGTCGAGGGCGATCGGCTGCGCCTGACGCCCGACCGTCACGGAGCACACGCATTCAGTGGCTCTACGTAGCGGCATATTCACCATATGGGGGCATGAACGGCCGTCACGCAACGGAGAAAACGAGGGCGAGCACCGCCCCTGTGCCGCACGCGCGACGCGGCTCCCCCGGCAGGAACCCGGCCCCAGGGAACGGGAACCGGGGAGACGGCGGCACTCCGTCCGGGGCAGCCGAGGGTCCGTTCGGGGTTCACGGCCTGGACAGGGCTGGGCCGAAACGCGTCGAACCGGGCGTAAATAATTTTGCAGGATGTGCATCTTTGCCTACCATGCACGATGTGGCGAAGACGACGGCATCCGTACCCGGGCTCAGGGAGCGCAAGAAGCAGGCGACCCGGAACGCCATCGCGGAGGCAGCCGTACGACTCGCCGCCGAGCACGGCGTGGAGAACGTGACGGTCGAGGCCATCAGTGAGGCGGCCGGTGTCTCGCCCAGGACGTTCTTCAACTACTTCCCGAGCCACGACGACGCGTTCGTCCTGATCGACGACGAGGTGGGCGAGCGGATCAGGGAAGCCGTGCGCCGCGCCCCCGCCGGGCTGGCGCCGCTCGACGCCGTCCGTGAGGCGTTCGTGGCCGAACTGGACGGCTTCGAGGACCGCCAGGAGCTGTGGGCCCTCCAGTCCAAGGTCTTCCAGCGGTCACCGCACCTCATCCAGCGTGGCCTCAACGCCCATGTGGCGGACGAGCGGGCCCTCGCCGTCGCCGTCACCGAGTGGCTCGACGCCACCCGGCCCGACTCCGAGGAGCCCCAGGACGCCGGGATCTACCCCCGGCTGCTGGCCGCCGTCAGCCACACCGCCCTGCGGGTCGCCTTCGAGCACTGCTGCGACCGCCCCGGCGGATCCGTGCTCTCGGAGGCCTTCCAGGAGGCCTTCGTCCACCTGGCCCACGGCCTCCAGCGGCCGACGGAGTGACCCGGCCTGCGCCGGTGACCACGCCCCACATCCCCGACCCCGTTCTGCACAAGCACCGAAGAAGGACTCCGTGACCGCAACCGAGGCGCCGGGACAGGCGCCCACCTCCATGTCCAACCGGCAGATACTCCAGGCGATGTCCGGCCTGATGGCCGGGATGTTCGTCGCCATCCTCGCCGGTACCGTCGTCGCCAACGCCCTGCCGCGGATCATCGCCGACCTCGGTGCCAGCCAGTCCTCGTACACCTGGGTGGTGACCTCCGAGCTGCTCGCCATGACGGCCACCGTGCCGCTCTGGGGCAAGCTCGCCGACCTGTTCAACCAGAAGCTGCTGCTCCAGCTCTCGCTCGGCCTGTTCGTGGTCGGTTCGCTGGTGGCCGGCTTCTCCCAGGACGTCGTCACCCTGATCGTCAGCCGGGTCATCCAGGGCATCGGCGCCGGCGGTCTCACGGCGCTGGCCCAGATCGTGATGGCCGCCATCATCCCGCCGCGCCGGCTCGGCAAGTACGCGGGGATCTTCGGCGCGGTCTTCGCCGTCGGTACCGTCGCCGGACCCCTGATCGGCGGTGTCCTGGTGGACACCTCCTGGCTCGGATGGCGCTGGTGCTTCTTCATCGGCGTGCCGTTCGCGCTGGCCGGCATCGTGCTGCTCCAGCGCACCCTGAAGCTGCCCACCGTGCGCCGTCAGGTCCGGATCGACTGGCTGGGTGCCTTCCTGATCGTGGCGGGCGTCTGCGCGCTGCTGATCTGGACCTCCCTCGCCGGCAACAGTTTCGACTGGGCGTCCTGGCAGACGGCGGCGCTGGTCGCCACCGGCGTCGTGCTGCTCACCGCCGCCGTGTTCGTCGAGTCCAGGGCCGCGGAACCGGTCATCCCGCTGGACATCTTCCGCAACCGCACGGTGACCCTCACGACCCTGGCGAGCTTCTTCGTCGGTATCGCGATGTTCGCCGGGACGGTGTTCCTGTCCCAGTACTTCCAGATCTCGCTGGGCAAGTCCCCGACCGTCGCCGGGCTCATGAGCCTTCCGATGATCGGTGGTCTGCTGGTCTCCTCGACGGTCGCCGGGCAGCTCATCTCCGCGACCGGCAAGTGGAAGGCCTACCTCATCGCGGGTGCCGTCATCATGACGGCCGGCCTCGGCCTCCTCTCGACCATCGACGCCGAGACCCACTTCGGGCTGCTCAGCCTCTACATGGCCTGCATGGGCATCGGCGTCGGCATGCTGATGCAGAACCTCGTGCTCGCCGCGCAGAACGACGTGCCCGCGCACGAGCTGGGCGCCGCGACCTCCGTGCTGTCGTTCTTCCGCAGCCTCGGCGGCACCATCGGCACGAGCGTGCTCGGTGCGATCCTCGCCAACCGGGTCGCCAGTGAGATGACCAAGGGCCTCGCGGAGAGCGGGATCCCGGTCACCGGCGGCGGTCACGGCAGCGCCGTGCCCGACATGACGACGCTGCCCGAGCCGATGAAGCAGATCGTCGAGCACGCGTACGGAGTCGCGACCGGCGACCTCTTCCTCATCGCCACACCGTTCGCCTTCCTCGCCCTGCTCGCGGTCCTCTTCGTCAAGGAGAAGCCCCTCAAGACGACCAGCGGAATGGAGCGTCTCGCCGCCGAGGGCGGGGCGGTGGCCGAGGCCGTCGTGCCGGCCCCCCGCAGCGGTGACGACTCCGGCGTCCAGGACACCGGCGCGGTCGGTCTGCGCAAGGACTGATCCGCACCCGTAGGTACGCAGAAGGGCCCGGCGCGTCGCCGGGCCCTTCGTGCGTCAGGTCGGGGGAAGCGGCATCGGGGGGACAAGCCGCTTCCCCCGGTGAGAACAGGGACCTGAGGTCCTCGCCGCGGTCAGGGGGGAATCACGCGGTGCGGACCTGGTGGAGGTCCCGTTCCTCGGCCCGCGCAATCCTGCCGTGCTGCGGGCTCGTCTCCCATCCTCCTCCTCGGCGTAAGCCGCACCCGTGGGCAAAGGGCCTGAATCGTCGGGTCCTTCGGCCCTAAAAGCGTCATCAGTGATCGGAAACAGCCAGTAGATACGGCCATACGTGCGGCTAGAATCACGCGACTGCACAGGTGATCGAGAGGGAGAGAAGGGCTGTGGCGCAAGCGAAGAAGATCGCGCTCTACATGGTTGTGGTCTTCGTGCTGTACACGATCATCACCTCTCCCGAGCGGGCC
Organism: Streptomyces sp. NPDC005494; assembly: GCF_042872025.1. Taxonomy (NCBI): domain Bacteria; kingdom Bacillati; phylum Actinomycetota; class Actinomycetes; order Kitasatosporales; family Streptomycetaceae; genus Streptomyces; species Streptomyces sp. NPDC005494. Next base: position 336,175 of record NZ_JBIAJR010000006.1, on the reverse strand, counting down.
GCCGACCTCGTCCAAGTAGGCTTCGAAGGTATTTCCAGCGCCGCCGAGGGCGTCGGAGACTTCATGTCCGAGCTGGTGAAGTAGGAGAGAGCCCCATGATCCGCCACCTGGTCCTGTTCAAGCTGAACGACGGCGTCGAGCGGGACGATCCCCGGGTCGTGGCGGGCGCGCGAGCGTTCCAGGAACTCGGCGGGAAGATCCCCGAGCTGGAGTTCTGGGAGTGCGCCTGGAACATCACCGACCGGCCGATCGCCTACGACTTCGCCATCAACTCCGCGGTCGCCGACGAGGACGCGCTCAAGCGCTACGTGGAGCACCCGGACCATCAGGCCGCGGCCGGGCAGTGGCGCGCGTTCGCCACTTGGGTGATCGCCGACTACCCCTTCTGATTTCTTTCGGGCAACCGGTCCCGCAGGCCCCTCCCTTTCAGGAGAGGGGCTTTTCGGCATGTTTAAACCAAAACATGCCCAACACGACTCTATGCGGTGCTTGCACACAGTGGACATGTCTTGTGATGCTATGACCGCTTTTGACGGATGAGTTGACCGTAGTTGACCGCAAAGGGGTGGCGACACCGTGCCGGCCAGTACAGCGCCTCAAGTCCCGCCCCAGAACGTCCAGACGGACGACATCCAGACCGAGACACCCGACCCCACGACACCCACCAGGACCAGGGGCGCGGACACCCGGGCGCTCACCCAGGTGCTGTTCGGGCGGCTCAAGGACCTCGAACCGGGATCACCGGAGCACCACCGGGTGCGCACGGCGCTGATCGAGGCCAACCTGCCGCTCGTGCGGTACGCGGCGGCCCGCTTCCGCAGCCGCAACGAGCCGATGGAGGACGTCGTCCAGGTCGGCACCATCGGCCTGATCAACGCCATCGACCGCTTCGACCCGGAACGCGGCGTCCAGTTCCCGACGTTCGCCATGCCCACCGTGGTCGGCGAGATCAAGCGCTACTTCCGGGACAACGTACGGACCGTGCACGTCCCGCGCCGGCTGCACGAGCTCTGGGTCCAGGTCACCGGCGCGACCGAGGACCTTACGACCGCCCACGGGCGTTCACCGACCACCGCCGAGATCGCCGAGCGGCTCAAGATCTCCGAGGAGGAGGTCCTCGCCTGCATCGAGGCGGGACGCTCGTACCACGCGACCTCGCTCGAAGCGGCACAGGAGGGTGACGGGCTGCCCGGCCTTCTCGACCGGCTCGGCTACGAGGACCCGGCGCTCGCCGGGGTCGAGCACCGCGATCTCGTACGGCATCTGCTCGTACAGCTGCCCGAACGCGAGCAGCGGATCCTGCTGCTGCGCTACTACAACAACCTGACCCAGTCTCAGATCAGCGCCGAACTGGGCGTCTCCCAGATGCATGTGTCAAGGCTTCTGGCCAGAAGTTTCGCTCGATTGCGATCCGCAAACAGGATCGAAGCATAACCGGAACGGGTAGACCCTCAACGGGCCTGTTCCGGGGGCGTAAATGCCGCACACCCCCTGTTTCCTGCGCAGTTTCAGCGCTGACTTGTCGACTTGTCACTACAGCGTGTTGCCGACATGTGACATTCTGCTGGAACCGCGTTTGCCGCAGCCCCACCGCCGGTATTCAGGTGGAGGCTGCGTTCCTCCGATGGTCGTGGCCACCGCGACCGTCCGCGACCTCAAGGGGGTGGCATGTCCGCAGAACAGGGCAGCTCGAAGGTGCTCACGCTCACGAAGAGCGTGCCGGCACCTGCCGTGCTCACCAGCTCGCCGGAAGCCATCGACACCCGCACCCTGTCCCGCTCCCTGTTCCTGCGGCTCGCCGCGCTGGGTCCCGCTCCGGGCCCCGACGGAACGGACAGCCCTGAGCGGGCCTATGTGCGGGACACACTCATCGAGCTCAACCTCCCGCTCGTGCGGTACGCGGCGGCGCGGTTCCGGAGCCGTAACGAACCGATGGAGGACATCGTCCAGGTCGGGACGATCGGCCTGATCAAGGCGATCGACCGCTTCGACTGCGAACGGGGCGTGGAGTTCCCGACGTTCGCGATGCCGACCGTCGTGGGAGAGATCAAGCGCTTCTTCCGCGACACCTCGTGGTCGGTGCGGGTGCCGCGCCGCCTCCAGGAGCTGCGGCTCGCCCTGACCAAGACCAGCGACGAGCTCGCCCAGAAGCTCGACCGCTCGCCGACGGTGCCGGAGCTGGCCAAGGCGCTCGGGGTCTCCGAGGAGGACGTGGTCGACGGTCTGGCCGTGGGCAACGCCTACACGGCCTCCTCGCTGGACTCACCGTCCCCCGAGGACGACGGCGGCGAGGGCTCGCTGGCGGACCGCCTGGGGTACGAGGACGCGGCGTTGGAAGGCGTCGAGTACCGCGAGTCCCTGAAGCCGCTGCTGGCCAAGCTCGCACCCCGCGAGCGGCAGATCATCATGCTGCGCTTCTTCGCCAACATGACGCAGTCGCAGATCGGCGAGGAGGTCGGCATCTCTCAGATGCACGTCTCCCGGCTGCTGACCCGGACCCTGACCCAGCTCAGGGAAGGGCTCATCGCCGACTGACCTGCCCGGCACACCGAGACCCGGCCGCCGGGGCATCCTGACCGCTGCCCCGGCGGCCTCGCCGCGTCCGGGCCACCGCCCCGGCCAGCGGGCTGCGCCCCGCGGGGAGCAGGGGGACCGCAACGAGAACGCGGCCGCTCCCGCACCGACGAGGCGGTGCGGGAGCGGCCGCGAGGACGGCGTCCCGCGTGCACGGACGCCGGCCGGTCCCCGGGCCCCGAGGAGGGGCGGGGCCGGCCACGACGGATGAGAGCGGACGGTCAGCCGAGCGCGAGCCAGGCGACCGCGCCGAGGACGACGATGACCGCGACGACAGCGACGATCACGCCCGTCTTCGAACCGGACGAGGTCGCGGCGGGCTGGGGCCCGCGCTGCGGCTCGCCCTCGTCGACAAACGCGCGGAACATCTGCGTACTGCCCGCCGGGTCGTGAGTGCCCTCGGGGCCCGGCTGAGGGGCGTGGGGGTTGTGTGCCATGGTCCAGGACCCTAGCGAACGCGGGCCTTCCGCCCAACCCCCGGGCCCACAAGGGGCGATGCCCCTGCTGCCCGCGCACGCCCTCTTCACCGTCCGCCGGAGTGCTCCGCACCGCCTCCACGGACCCTCTCCGCGCCCCCCGCGCCTGTGGCGAGGAACACATCCGGCGGGACCCACCCCCTGTGCGCTGCACGCTTGACCCGCCCTCTACGCAGGCTTTTGCGTTCCTTTACTTCTGCAAGCCCCGTTTCGTTTGCCTGCGGCAACCAACCGCTTCTATCGTTGCCCTAAGCAACAAGATGACCCCGTGAGATGGCTGGAGGGCCGGTGGCAGCACGGAGCCAGTACGAAGAACTGGCCCGGCAGCTCAGCGCCGTCGGAGCCGTCAAACGGGGGATCGCCCGCATCCTGCCCGCCGAGTGTCCCGGTGGCTCGGCCACCGTGCTGACGCTGCTGGCCAAGTACGGCGAGATGCGGATCACCAGGCTCGCCGAGCTCCTGGCCGTGAACATGTCGGTGACCAGCCGTCATGTGGCTCACGCGGTGGAGAACGGCTGGATCGAACGGTCTCCTGACCCGGCGGACAAGAGGTCCCGCATCCTGCGGCTGACCCCCGCCGGTGACGAACTGCTCGACGAGCTGACCTTGCGGACGACCGAGATGTTCGCGCACAACCTCATCGACTGGACCGACGAGGAAGTCGGTCAGCTCAACACTTTGTTGTCCCGGCTGCGCGACAGCTTCTCCTGTCGTGGCACCGGAGGGTGCACCCCCGGAAGGCACAGCGGCGACTGCCGCTCGGGGCACTCCGACGATTCGCACACCCGTACACCCGTGTAACAGAAGCAAAGACAAGGAATTTCATGGCTACGACCACACCACCCGGTGTGCGGGGCGGCCACGCCAAGCACGGGGCCGCAGAGGCCTCGTCGGGCGCGCCGATGACACACCGGCAGATCATGGAAGCGCTGACCGGGCTGCTGCTCGGCATGTTCGTCGCGATTCTGTCGTCGACGGTCGTCTCCAACGCCCTGCCGGAGATCATTTCCGACCTCGGCGGCGGCCAGAGCGCCTACACCTGGGTCGTGACGGCCTCGCTGCTGGCCATGACCGCCACCACCCCGCTGTGGGGCAAGCTCGCGGACCTGTTCAGCAAGAAGCTGCTGGTCCAGATCGCCCTGATCATCTACGTCGGCGGTTCGATAGTCGCCGGCCTGTCGACCAGCAGCGGCATGCTCATCGCCTGCCGTGTCGTGCAGGGCATCGGCGTCGGCGGTCTCTCCGCCCTCGCCCAGATCGTGATGGCCGCGATGATCTCCCCGCGCGAGCGCGGGCGCTACAGCGGTTACCTCGGCGCGGTCTTCGCCGTCGCCACCGTCGGCGGCCCGCTGCTCGGCGGCGTCATCACCGACACCAGCTGGATGGGCTGGCGCTGGTGCTTCTACGTGGGTGTGCCGTTCGCGGTCATCGCCCTGATCGTGCTCCAGAAGACCCTGAAGCTCCCTGTGGTCAAGCGCGACGTCAAGGTCGACTGGTCCGGCGCGTTCTTCATCAGCGCCGCGGTCTCCCTGCTGCTGCTCTGGGTCACCTTCGCGGGCGACAAGTACGACTGGATCTCCTGGCAGACCTGGACGATGCTCGGCGGAACCGTCGTGCTCATCGCGCTGTTCCTGCTGATCGAGTCCAAGGCCAGCGAGCCGATCATCCCGCTGCGCCTCTTCCGCAACCGCACCATCACACTGGCCTCCGCGGCCTCGCTGTTCGTCGGTATCGCGATGTTCGCGGGCACCGTCTTCTTCAGCCAGTACTTCCAGCTGGCGCGGGACAAGTCGCCGACGATGTCCGGCGTCATGACCATCCCGATGATCGCCGGTCTCTTCCTGTCGTCGACGGTGTCGGGCCAGGTCATCACCAAGACGGGCCGCTGGAAGGCCTGGCTGGTCACCGGTGGTTTCCTGGTCACCGCGGGCCTCGGCCTGCTCGGCACCATCAGGTACGACACCGAGTACTGGCACATCGCGATCTTCATGTTCGTCATGGGTCTCGGCATCGGCATGATGATGCAGAACCTGGTGCTCGCCACGCAGAACCAGGTGGCACCCGCCGACCTCGGCGCGGCCAGCTCCGTCGTGACGTTCTTCCGTTCGCTCGGCGGTGCGATCGGCGTCTCGGCGCTGGGCGCCGTCATGGCCAACCGCGTCACCCACTACGTCAAGGACGGCCTCGCCGACCTCGGCCCCGAGGGCGCCGCGCTGGGCCACGGCGGAACGGGCGGCGGGGGCATCCCCGACCTGGACACGCTCCCCGCCCCCTTCCGCACGGTCATGGAGGTCGCCTACGGCCACGGTGTCGCCGACGTCTTCCTGTACGCCGCGCCCGCCGCGCTGGTGGCGTTCGTCCTGACGCTGTTCATCAAGGAGGTCGCCCTGAAGACGAGGGCGGGCAACGACACCGAGACCTCCGCGGCCACTGCGGCCACCGCGGCCACGGAGTCCGTCGAGGCCACCACCGGCACCGCGCCGGTCGCCGAGGCGGCGTCCGGGATCACCTCGGTCGCGGCGTCCGAGGACCCGGCGGTCACGAGCGAGCTCACCGTCCAGGGCACCCCCGTACGCGGTGTGGTGCGAGGCGCCGAGGGCGCACCCGTCGCCCGGGCCGCCGTCACGCTGATCTCGCTGGGCGGCCGGCAGCTGGGGCGCTCCGTCGCCCAGGCCGACGGCGGATACGTACTGGACGCACCGGGTGCCGGCAGTTACGTCCTGATCGCGTCGGCCGACGGCTTCCAGCCGCAGGCGTCGACCGTGGTCGTCACCGGTGAACCGCTGGCCTACGACATCCTGCTCGCCGGTACGAGCGGCCTCTCCGGAGCCGTGCGGTCCGCCGAGGGCGGTGCTCCGGTCGAGGGCGCGATGGTCGTCGTGACCGACGTGCGCGGCGATGTTCTGGCCACCGGGGTCTCGGGCGACGCGGGTGAGTTCACCTTCGGTGAGCTCGTCCCCGGCTCGGTGACCGTCGCCGTGACGGCCGCGGGCTACCGTCCGCTGGCCCTGCCGGTGGAGGTCGGCGGCCAGGGTGTCACCCGGGTCGACGTGGCCCTGCGGGCCGGTGCGCTGGTGCGCGGTGTCGTCCGGGCCGGTTCGGGCCGGGCGCCGCTGAACGACGCCCGCGTCACGCTGATCGACGCGGCCGGCAACGTGGTGGCCACCTCGACGACCGGGGAGGACGGGGCGTACGCCTTCACCGACCTGGACGCCGGTGAGTACTCCGTGATCGCGACCGGCTACCCGCCGGTGGCCGCCGCCCTGAGCGTGACCGGCGGCGGAGTCGACGGTCACGACATCGAGCTCGCCCACCCGGGCGAGTAGGAAAGATCCACAAAGACCACTGGCGGAACAGCGCTTCGAGCGGAGAGGCTGTGGCCGCCGGCGGAAATGGGCCCCGTGGCGGGATCGGCAGGCAGGGGACGGCCTGCCGATCCCGCCCGGGGCCCGACTCATCGAGTCGCGCTTCACGAGTGATCGAGCAAGGAGAGAACACGGGATGGGACTTCGCGCACAGGTACGCACGCGGGACGGCTGGGCTGTCCAGCACGCGATCGTGACGGTGACCGACATGACGGGCACCCAGGTGCTCCGGGCCGCCGCCGACGAGAACGGGGCCGTCCGCACCGACGACCGCCTGCAGGCCGGCGCGTACACGGTGATCGTCACGGCGGTCGGTTACGCCCCCGCCGCGTCCACCGCGCTCGTCACGGCCAGCGGCCGGGTCGAGGCCGGCACCGTGGTGCTGGCCCGTCAGGGCGGTGTGGAACTGCCGCCCCCGGGCACCTGGTCGCTCGATCCGGTGCACTCGTCGGTGGCAGCGGTCGCGCAGCACCTGGGGATCTCCAGCGTGCACGGCAGGTTCACCGACTTCGGTGGCCGGATCGAGATCGCCGAGGACGTCCAGCGCTCCCGCGTGGACGCCTTCATCGCGTCCAACAGCATCGACACCGGCAACGCCATGCGGGACAAGCACCTGCGCTCGGCGGACTTCCTCGACGTGGAGACGTTCCCGGAGATCACCTACCGCTCGCGGGCGCTGACCCCCGCCGGCCCCGACCGGTGGACCGTGCACGGCGTGCTCACGATGCACGGCGTCGCCCGGGACGTGGACCTGGACCTCAGCTACCTGGGCACCGGACCCGACCCGTGGGGCGGGGTGCGTGCCGCCTTCCACGCCGCCGCCGAACTGCGCCGCGACGACTTCGCCATGAACTACAACCAGGTCGTGCAGGCGGGTATCTCCGCGATCGGCACCACCCTGCGCGTGGAGCTCGACATCCAGGCCGTGCAGGGCGACGCGGTCCAGGTCCGGTAGACGGCCCGGGACCAGGGCCTAGGGTGGGACGCATGGCACCCGACATCGCGACCAACACCGCCGTGGAGCTCGCAGAACTGCTGGACTTCGTGCGGCCGAGGCACAGGGCGATCCTGCTGACCACCCGGTCCGACGGCCGCCCCCAGGGCTCGCCGCTCACCTGCGGCGTCGACGACGCCGGCCGGATCGTCGTGTCGACCTACCCCGAGCGGGCCAAGACCCGCAACGCCAAGCGGGACGAGCGGGTGAGCGTCATCGTCCTGTCGGACGAGTGGAACGGGCCCTGGGTCCAGATCGACGGTTCGGCCGAGGTGATCGACTCGCCGGAGTCGGTCGAACCCCTCGTCGAGTACTTCCGCAACATCTCCGGCGAACACCCCGACTGGGACGAGTACCGGGCCGCGATGGTCAAGCAGGGGAAGTCGATCATCCGGATCACCCCGGAGCGCTGGGGCCCCGTCGCCACCGGCGGCTTCCCGGCCCGCCTCGCGGACGGCGGCTGACCGTACCCATGGAACCGCCCCACCCGGGTCCGCTCGCGCGGGCCCGGCTGCTGACCTCTCCGTCCGTGAGCCCGTCCGTGGTCCGTGAGCTGGAACGGATCGCCGGCCGGCCGACCCTGTCCGCGCACGCGCCGGTGCCCGACGGGCCCTTCGTGTACGTCGGGGACTCGCTGCCCGAGGCGCTGCGGACACCCCTGCTGCTGTGGTTCCACAGCGTCAACGCCGGCACGGACGCGCTGCTCTCCGCCGGGGCCTGGCCCGAAGGGGCCCTGCTGACACGGACGGTGGGGCGGATGGGCGAGCGGATCGCCCAGTACGTGCTGGGCTGGGTGCTCGCCGAGTGCCAGGCCGTCCCGCTCCACACCGCCCAGCACGCCCGGGCCGAGTGGCGCCGCCTCCCCTCCGAACTCGCCGCGGGCCGGACCGCCGTCGTCCACGGCACCGGTCGCATCGGCTCCGCGGTCGGCGGGCTGCTGCGCGCCTGCGGCCTGCGCACCGTGGGCGTCGGCCGCACGGCGCGCGGGACGGCACCCGGCTTCGATCTGGTGGTCACGGCCGGTTCCGACGAGGAGGCCACGGCGCTGGGTGAGGCCCGGTGGGTGGTGTCCACCCTCCCCTCGACCGCGGCCACGCACCGCTTCCACGGCAGCGGCCGGTTCACGGCGATGGAGGGAGCGACGTTCATCAACGTGGGCCGGGGCGCGACCGTCGACATGGCCGCGCTGGAGACCGCGCTCCACGCCGGGACGGTGCGCGGGGCGGTCCTGGACGTGCTGCCCGGCGAACCCGCCGCTCCCGGGGACCCCGTGTGGCGGCTGCCGCGCACGGTGATCACCTCGCACTCGGCGGGCATCACGGCCGACGAGGACGTCGTGGCCGACTTCGCGGCCTGCTGGGCGGCGGTCGAGGACCGGCGCACGCCCGCACTGGCGGTGGACACACGGCGCGGTTACTGAGCGCCGGGCGCACCGCCCTGTCGCGCGGGGCGGCCACACATCGCCTCGATGCCGGCGATCAGGAGGTCCAGCGCGACCTCGAAGTCCCGCTCGCGCATCTCCTCCACCGTGTTCCCGCCGCGGGCGTCCATCAGGTCCTCCGAGGGCTCCATGGCCTTCTTGAGCTCCGGATCCGCACGGATGGTGCCCATGGCCCGCTGGTAGTACTCGTCCTGGCTGAGCCCCGCCGCCACCGTGCGCTGCACGAAGTGCCCCTCGGTGGAGCCGAATCCGTAGACGAACTGGAAGACGGCCGCCATCGCTCCCGTCCGTGTCGCCGGGGGCAGTCCGGTGGCCCGGATGACGTCCTGGACGGCGTACGAGAAGAGCATCGAGTGGGGGCCGATGTTCAGAAAGCTGCCGATGAGCGCCGACACCCAGGGGTGGCGGACCAGCAACGTGCGGTAGTGGGTGGCCAGTTCGCGCAGCCGATCCCGCCAGTCGGCGTCCTCCGGCGTGGCCGGCAGCTCGCCGAAGACGGTGTCCAGGGCGAGTTCCAGCAGGTCGTCCTTGGTGTCGACGTACCAGTAGAGAGACATCGCCGTGACGTCCAGCTCGGCGGCGAGGCGCCGCATCGAGAACCCGGCCAGGCCCTCGGCGTCCAGCAGCCGCACGCTCGCCGCCGTGATCCGCTCCCGGTCGAGGCCGGCCGGCTGGTCCGTCCTGCGCGTGCGCGACGGTGTCCGCCGGTCCAGCCACACACTGACCCGCGAAGGGTTCTTCACACGGTCTGCGGCGGACCCCATGACACACGCTCCTCGTCCTACGGCGGCACTTCTGTGTACCGGTACCCCCGTCCGATGCTATGCCCGCCCCCGGGGCTCTCGGTCCGCGTCCGCGCGCTCCGCCCTCCGCAGCAGGGCCGCGGCCAGGAGTCCCCCCGCCAGGACCGCGAACGCGCCGACGAGCTGGCTGGTCTCCAGACCCGAGGCGAACGCGTCGGTGATGCGCTCCCGCTCGGAGGGTCCGTCCGCCACGGAGAGCACCGCGGGCAGCGATGCCGCACCGACGGCACCCGGGACGAGCGCGGAGAACCGCGAGTTGAGTACGGCGCCCAGCACGGCGACCCCGAGCCCGTTGCCGAACTCGGCGAGCGTCCCGTTCACCCCGGCGCCCACCCCCGCCTTCTCCGGCGGGATGGAACTCATGATCGCGTTGGCCATCGCGGGCATGGCGAGCGCGATGCCCGCCCCCATCACGACCAGGCCGAGCAGCAGGCCGCCGTATCCGTGACCGCCCAGCAGCGCGATGGCCCCGAGCCCCGCGGAGAGCAGGCCCATCCCCACGGCGATGGTGACGGGCGTCCCCGCCCGCACGACGATCCGGGCGCCGATCCCCGTGAGGTTGAGCGCGACGACGGTGAGGGCGAGCGGCGCGGTGCGCAGGCCCGCCTCCAGCGGCTCGTAACCGAGGACGAACTGCAGATGCTGGGTGAGCAGGAAGAGCGAGCCGGTCATCCCGAAGGCGACGAGGATCGCTCCCGCCACCGCGCCGGTGAACCGCTGGTTGCGGAAGAAGTGCATGTCCAGCATGGGGTGGGGGATGTGCAGCTCCCAGAGGACGAACCCCGTGAGCACCGCGACCCCGGCGAAGGCGGTCAGCAGGACCTGCCCGGAGCCCCATCCGTGCTCCGGGCCGGAGATGATCGCGTACACGACCGCCGTCATGCCGACGGTGGAGAGCAGGGCTCCGAAGAGGTCGGGACGGTCGCCGCTGGGGTTCTTGGACTCCGGGACGAGCCGCACGACGGCGATCAGGCCGATGACCGCCACCGGGATGTTGATCAGGAAGATCGCACCCCACCAGAAGTGGGCCAGCATCGCCCCTCCGAGCAGCGGGCCGGCGGCGAAGCCGAGGGAGTTGACGGTCGACCAGATACCGATCGCCTTCACGCGCTCGGCGTCGTCGAAGATCTGGACGACGACGGAGAGGGTGGTCGTCATCAGCAGCGCGCCTCCGACGCCCATCCCGGCGCGGGCGGCGATCAGCTGTCCGGAGGACTGCGCGAGTCCGGCCGCCAGCGAACCGACCCCGAAGACGACGAGACCCGCCACCAGGAGCTTCTTGCGGCCGTAGCGGTCCGAGGCACTGCCCGCGGTGATCAGCAGACCCGACTGGACGAGTGCGTAGGCGTTGATCATCCACTGCACGTCGGCGGTGGAGGCGTCGAGTTCGGTGGTGAGGGAGGGGATCGCGACGTTCAGGACGGTGTTGTCGAGCAGCACCGTGAGCTGGGCGAGGCAGATGACACCCAGGATCAGCCAGCGCTGCGCATGGCCGTTCCGGGGTGCGAGGTCGTGCTGCTCGGCGGCGGTCGCCGTCATGCGGGCTCCTGGTTCCGGTGCACTTGTACGGTGTACGGGACGATTTCTCGTACACCGTATGGCAGTCCTGTACGCCGTACAACCCAGTTCTGGGGCAGGGCGCCCGAAGCGCGACAGAGGGCGGTGGCCCGGGGATCACCCGGGCCACCGCCCTCTCGCTTCCGTCCGGCTTCGGTCCTACTCGGCGTCGGCCGGCGTGGTGAGGTCGTAGAAGGTCGCGCTGCCCACCGTGACCTCCTCGAAGTTCTCCTCCACCCACGACGAGATCTGGGACGAGGTCCCCTCGCCGCCCATCCCGCCGCCCATGCCGCCCGAGATGAAGTAGTGGATCTTGCCGTCCTCCACGTACTTCTTGAACTGCGCGAGCGTCGGGGACGGGTCGCTGCCGTTGAAGCCGCCGATCGCCATCACCGGGTCGCCTGTGGCGAGCTGGTAACTCGCGGCGTTCTGCGAGCCGACGGCCGCGGCGGTCCAGGTGTAGGCGTCGGCATTCTGCTGCAACAGGGTCTCGGCCTCGGAGTCGACGGAGGCGCCGTTGAGCAGACCGCCCATCCCGCCGCCACCCATGCCGCCTTCACCCGTACCGCCGCCACCGGGCATTGCGCCGGGCGCCTGGCCCTGGCCCTGCTGGCCCTGGGTCTGCCCGGGAGGCGTCCCGCCGCCGGGGAAGCCGCCGCCGCCCTGCTGGGTGCCCTGGCCGGGAGGCTGCATGCCACCGCCGGGACCACCGCCGTCACCGCCACCGCCGCCGGGACCACCGCCGTTACCGCCGCCGCCGGGACCACCCATGCCCCCGCTCGACGGCCCCGCCGTGACGATCGAACCCTGGTGCCCGGTGTTCAGCGTGCTGATCGTGTACGCCGTCGGCCCGGCCAGCGACACCGCGAGGCCCAGCCCCAGCACTCCGAGCGCCAGCGCGCGCCCCAGCCGTGCGGCGAGCAGCAGCCCCACCGCGGCCACCAGACCGCCGATCAGGACGGCCCAGCGCAGCCAGGAGAAGTAGTCCGGCGTGCGCCCCAGCAGGACGTACGACCAGACGGCCGTCACCGCGACGGTCGCGCCGAGCGCGGCGCCCGCCCACCACCTGGCCCGCTCCTCCCACAGGACCGTGGCTCCCATGCCGACCAGCGCCGCGATGTAGGGCGCCAGCGCCACCGTGTAGTACTGGTGGAAGATGCCGGCCATGCAGCTGAAGACGAGCGCCGTCATCAGCAGCGAACCGCCCCAGGCGAGGAACGCCGCGCGGGCCGTGTCGGTCCGCTTCGCCCGCCAGGTCAGCCAGACGCCCGCCACCAGCAGGATCAGCGCGGCAGGCAGCAGCCACGAGATCTGGCCGCCGATCTCGGAGTTGAACATCCGGCCGATGCCGGTCTCGCCCCAGCCGCCGCCCTGGCCGCCGCCACCGCCTCCTCCGACGCTGCCGGTCTCCTCGCCGTTGATCCGGCCGAGTCCGTTGTAGCCGAAGGTGAGTTCCAGGAAGGAGTTGTTCTGCGAACCGCCGATGTACGGCCGCGAGGAGGCGGGCCACAGCTCGACGATCGCCACCCACCAGCCGCCGGAGACGATCACCGCCAGCGCGGCCAGACCGATCTGCCCGAACCTCTTCCGCACGGACACCGGCGCGAACACCGCGTACAGCACGGCCAGCGGCGGCAGGATCAGGAACGCCTGCAGGGTCTTCGAGAGGAACGCGAGACCCACCGCGACGCCTGCCCAGACCAGCCACTTCGTCCGGCCGCCCTCCAGGGCGCGCAGCACGCAGTAGACGGTGACGGTCATCAGCAGCGCGAGCAGTGCGTCGGGGTTGTTGAAGCGGAACATCAGCGCGGCGACCGGGGTCAGCGCGAAGACCGCCATCGTGATCAGACCGGCGGCGGCGCTGAAGCGGCGGCGCACGGACGCGTGGAGGACGCCTGCCGTGGCGACGCCCATCAGGACCTGGGGCGCGAGGATCGCCCAGGAGCTCAGGCCGAAGATCCGGACCGACAGGGCCATCGGCCAGAGCGTCGCCGGGGGCTTGTCGACGGTGATCGCGTTCGCGGAGTCCAGCGAGCCGAAGAAGAAGGCCTTCCAGCTCTGGCTGCCTGCCTGCACGGCCGCGGAGTAGAAGGAGTTGGCGTAACCGGAGGCGCTCAGATTCCACAGGTACGCGAGCGCGATGACCAGCAGCATGCCGAGGAAGGCGGGCCGCGCCCACCGCGGGTCCTCGGGCCTGCCCCTCAGGACGCGCCGCGACAGCGGTTCCCTGCGGCTCGCGGCGTGAGCGGGCGGAGCCGGGGTGCCGGGCTCGACGCCGGACGGGGTGCCGGGCGGGGCCTGCCCATGATCGGAGTGCGTTGCGGCGGTCATCGGGCGTCCCTCAGTTCATGTGCGGAACCCTTGCGGGCGTCCTGGTGGGCGTTGCGCCGGTCGGGAAAGACCCAGGCGCGGAAGAGCAGGAACCGCAGCACCGTTGCCGCGAGGTTGGCCGCGATCAGCACGGCGAGTTCGGTGCCGTGCGACGCCGCTCCGGACGCCGTTCCCAGCGCGGCGAGCGAGCCACTGGTGAGAGCGAGCCCGATCGCGAAGACGACGAGCCCCTGGGCCTGGTGGCGCACCGCACCGCCCCGGCCGCGTACGCCGAAGGTGAGCCTCCGGTTCGCCGCGGTGTTGGCGACGGCGGAGACCAGGAGCGCCGCGGCGTTGGCGAACTGCGCGCCGGCGCCCAGCCGGAAGAGGGAGTACAGGGCGAGGTAGACCAGGGTGGAGAGCGCGCCCACGACGCAGAAACCGACCAGCTGCCGGGCGAGTCCGCGCGGTACCCCTGGCACCGCCCGGTCGCGCGGGTCGTCCCCGAAGGGCCGCGCCAGCCGGTCGAGCGGCAGCGCGCCGGTGGCCAGGGCCCGGCCGACCCGCCAGACGCCCTTCAGGTCCTCGGTGGCGGTCTTCACGATGTGCACGGTGGAGTCCGGGTCGTCCACCCAGTCGACCGGCACCTCGTGGATGCGCAGCCCGGCCCGCTCGGCGAGCACCAGCATCTCGGTGTCGAAGAACCAGCCGGTGTCCTCGACCATCGGCAGCAGCCGCTGCGCGACCTCGCGCCGTATGGCCTTGAATCCGCACTGGGCGTCGCTGAACCTGGCGGACAGCGAGGAACGCAGGATGAGGTTGTACGCCCGCGAGATGAACTCCCGCTTCGATCCCCGCACGACGCGGGAACTACGGGCGAGGCGCGAGCCGATGGCCAGGTCGGAATGGCCCGAGATCAGCGGGGCGACCAGCGGCAGAAGGGCGTTGAGGTCGGTCGAGAGGTCGACGTCCATGTAGGCGAGGACCGGGGCGTCCGAGTGGGACCACACCGTCCGCAGCGCCCGGCCCCGGCCCTTCTCCTCCAGCCGGTAGGACCTGACCTCCGGGATCAGGGCCGCGAGCTGGGCCGCCACCTGCGGCGTACGGTCGGTGCTCGCGTTGTCCGCGACGGTGATCCGGAAGCCGTAGGGGAACGTCCGCGCCAGGTGGTCGTGCAGGCGCAGTACACACGTTTCGAGGTCCTTCTCCTCGTTGTAGACGGGGACCACCACGTCGAGTACGGGAGCGCCGGCAGCGCCGACCGCTGCGGCCAGGAGATGTTCCCGGGCCGGCAGGGTGCTCCAAGGAGTGTCGGTTCGCATGACACAGACACTCGCGAACCGCGCTGTCACATCCGTGTGCTGCGCCTGTGGTCGGCCTGTGAGTGCGCAGCGGGGGTGCCCACGAGGCTGTTCTCCCAGGCCGCAGGGGTGCCTTGGGCATCATTTCCCCAGGCTCCGAAGGCGTCGGCCCAGCTGTCCGCCGGCTCCGCCGCACCCCCGGCACCGCCCCCGCTGTCGTACAGCGCGTCCGCCGGCAGATGGACGGCGAACACCGTGTTCCCCGGCACCGACCGCACCTCGACCAGGCCGCCGTGTGCGGCCACCACGGCCTGCACGATGGCCAGGCCGAGCCCGGTCGACCCGGCGTGACGGGAGCGCGAGGCGTCGCCGCGCGCGAACCGCTCGAAGACACGGGGCTGGAGCTCGGGCGGGATTCCCGGGCCGTCGTCCTGGACCTCCAGGGTCACCCAGGGCACCTCCCGGCGCGCCTGACGCACGCGGACGGTGACAGTGGTTCCGGGCGGGGTGTGCGTACGGGCGTTGGCCAGCAGATTCACCAGCACCTGCTGAATCCTGGTCGCGTCGGCCCGTACCGTCGTGGGCACGTCGGGCAGCTCCAGCCGCCAGTGGTGGGTCGCTCCGGAGGCGCCGTCGGGCGCGCGGTCCGCGACGCGCGCGTCGCTCACGGCGTCGATGACCAGCGGTGAGAGATCGGTGCTCTCGTACGAGAGCGGCCGTCCGGCATCGAGCCGGGCGAGGAGCAGCAGGTCCTCGACCATGCCCGTCATCCGTTCCGCCTCGGACTCGATCCGCCCCAGAGCGTGCCGCGTGTCCGGTCCGGCGTTCTCCCGCCCGCGCCGGGTCAGTTCGGCGTAACCACGGATCGAGGCGAGCGGTGTACGCAGCTCATGGCTGGCGTCCGCGACGAACTGCCGCACCCGCATCTCGCTCTTCTGCCGCGCGTCCAGCGCCGAACCGACGTGCCCCAGCATCCGGTTGAGCGCCGCGCCGACCTGACCGACCTCGGTGCGTGGATCAGCCTCGGTGTCGGGAACCCGTTCGAACAGGGCCACCTCGCCGCTGTGCAGCGGAAGTTCGGAGACCCTGGTCGCGGTGGCCGCAACCCTGCGCAGCGGGCGCAGGGCCACACCGACCATCGCGGCACCGGCGATCCCGGCGGCGATGAGCCCGGCAGCCGTCACACAGACCTCGACGAGGATCAGGGTGGTGAGTGCGCCGCTCACCTCGGCGGTGGGAATACCCACGAGGACGGTCGTGCCGTCACTCGCGCCGACGGCCTCGACGCGGTAGCCGCCCAGTCCGGGCAGCTCGACGTCGCGGGGCTCGCCCTTCACGACGGCCCCGGCCGACTCCAGGGCGTTCTCCTGGGCTTCGGTCAGGGACTCCGCGCTCTGCTGCGCGCCCGGCCCGCCGTCCTTGAGGTACTTCGACTCGGTGACGGCGCCGTCCACGGTGACGGCGCCGACCGTCTTGAAGGGCTGGCCGCCGAGGCCGATGAAGTCCAGGGGATCGTCACTCCTGAGCTCGCCCGGAGCCGGCCCGCTCTGCACCGGAGCCTGGATCGTCGCGCGCATCGCTATGTCATGGAGCTGGTTGTCCAGCTTCCCGTACATGTAGCCGTGGAAGGCGATCGCGGTGACCGAACCGATCACGGCGGCGACCACCGCGATGAGCGTCACCGCGTACACGACGAGACGGGTGCGGAGCGTCCAGGGGCGGCGCGTGCTCTTCCCGCTCACGGAGTCACTCACCCGGCTTGATGAGATATCCCGCCCCGCGCCGGGTGTGGATCATCGGGGAGCGCCCCGCGTCGATCTTCTTGCGCAGATACGAGATGTACAGCTCGACGACGTTGGCCTGGCCACCGAAGTCGTAGTTCCAGACCCGGTCCAGGATCTGCGCCTTGCTCAGCACCCGGCGCGGATTGCGCATCAGGAAGCGCAGCAGCTCGAACTCGGTCGCCGTGAGGTGGATCGAGTCGTCCCCCCGGCTCACCTCGTGGCTGTCCTCGTCCAGCACCAGGTCACCGACGACGAGGGTCGACTCGCTGCGCACCGCGGCCGTGCCGGAGCGACGGATCAGCCCGCGCAGCCGTGCGACGACCTCCTCCAGGCTGAACGGCTTGGTGACGTAGTCGTCGCCCCCCGCCGTGAGCCCGGCGATCCGGTCCTCGACGGAGTCCCGCGCGGTCAGGAACAGCACGGGGACGTCGGACAGCTCGCGCCGCAGCCGGCCCAGCACGGCGAGCCCGTCCATGTCGGGGAGCATCACGTCGAGCACCACCGCGTCGGGGCGGAAGTCGCGTGCCGTACGGAGCGCGCCGGCGCCGTCCCCGGCGCTGCGCACGTCCCACCCCTCGTAACGCAGGGCCATGGACAGCAGCTCGGCGAGCGGAGCCTCGTCGTCCACCACCAGTACGCGTACGGGGTTGCGGTCCGGCCTGAGAAGTTCGGTGCGCCCCTGGGGCGTGGTCGTCGTCATGGCCCAAGCCTGTGAGACAGCCGTGAGAGAGACCTTTCGCCTACCTGTGAATTTCCTGAGAAACGGCCGTCCCCGGCCTCTCACCCAGCAGGGACAGCCGCCTCACCTCAAGCAGGAACAGCCGCTTCACCTCAGCCGAACAGCCGCCTGTACAGCTGCTTCACCCCAGCCGGAACAGCTCGCTCGCGTTCCCGTGACAGACCGCCCGCAGCCACGCGTCGCCCATACCCAGCCGCTCCAGGGAACGCAGCTGGTGGGCGTAGGCGTACGGGATGTTCGGGAAGTCCGTGCCCAGCAGGATCCGGTCCCCCAGATCCGCGAGCCGCCCCCGTTGCCCGGCGGGGAAGGGCGTGAGGCCCTCGGTGAAGTCCGTGAACGCCATCGTCGTGTCGAGCCGCACCTCGGGATACCCGGCCGCGAGCGTCAGGAACTCCGCGTACTCCGGCATCCCCATGTGCGCGACCACCAGGCGCAGCCGCGGATGCCGGGCCAGCAGCCGGGCGATCGGCTCGGGTCCCGTGTACGCGCCGGGCGCCGGCCCGGAACCGCAGTGCGTGACCACCGGCACCCCGGCCTCGGCGAGCAGCCCCCACACCGGATCCAGCAGCGGATCGTTCGGGTCGTACGCCCCCACCTGGAGGTGGGCCTTGAAGACGCGCGCCCCCGCCTCGACCGCCTCGCGCACGTACACCCGCGCCTCCTCCTCCGGGAAGAAGGTCGCGGTGTGCAGGCAGTCGGGCACCCTTGCCGCGAAGCCGGCGGCCCAGCCGTTGAGCCACGCCGCCATGCCGGGCTTGTGCGGGTAGAGCATCGAGGTGAACCGGCGGACACCGAACGAGCGCAGCAGCGCGAGGCGTTCGTCCTCGTCCTGCCGGTAGGTGATGGGCCACTCCAGGCCGGTCAGCGGGCCCGCCGAGTCGAAGTACGCCCACACCTTGCGGAGGACCCGCTCCGGCATGAAGTGCGTGTGTACGTCGATGATCCCCGGCAGCCCGAGCCGCTGCCAGAACCGGACGACGTCATCACGGTCACGGTCGTCGCTGTTACTCATCCGCCCCACCTGCCTCGTGCGCCTCGTACAGCTCGGGAGAGCTCCCGGCGACGATCTCAGAACAGCCCGTCCTGCACGCCACCGCCCCCCACAGCGACGAGCGGCACGCTCATCCCCTCCCGTGCGCCGGCTGCCACCAGGTCCCATCCGGTGATGAGCCGCGTGTCGAGGACGACGATCTCGCCGTCCACGGTCTCCAGATGGAGATCGGGCCCGGCCGCCGCCACCAGCCGCCCGGACACCACGCCTCCGTCCACCAGTCCGGTCACCACCCGCGCCGCCGGACGCGCACCGTCGAGCCCGAACACCCCGGCGTGGTCGACCGCCTCGAACGGCAGCCGCTCCAGGGCCTCCGGCCAGCCGGCACCCTCCAGCGCGGCGGCCCGCCGGTACAGCTCCTCGATCTCGGCGGCCCTCTCCGCCGCCCCCGGCAGCTCACCCCGTACCGCCCGTTTGCGCGCGTACGGGATGCGGTCGGGCACCCCGAGCGCCGCGCGCAGCAGCTCCTCCGTACGCCGCGCGGCCATCAGCGGCCCGCGCCCCAGCCAGCTGAACACCACCGCGCCCTGCTCCCGCAGCCGCGCCGCCTCCCGCGCCTCCCCGGTGATCCCGACCTTGACCATGCCCGGCCCGAACCAGGCCAGATAGACGCGGTAGGGGCGCGGGTCGTCGGCGATCGTGTCGGCGGCCACCGAGTGCGCCCGGTCCAGACGCGCGCACTCCGCGCAGCGCGCTCCCGTACTCCGCACCGGCACCACGGCCCCCAGCGGGCACACGTTGCCGCGCGCCCCCACACAGTGCCGCTCCCCCTCGGCACGGAACCCGAGCTCCTTCCCGTACGCCAGTACGCTCGACCGCCCCCGTCCAGCCCCCTCGTCCCGCGCCCACCGGAGCACGGGCCCGTCGTGCGGCCAGCTCAGCCCCGTGCACTGCCAGCCACCCATGTCCGCTCCCCGTTCCCCGCTCAGCCCGGCGTGCGGACGATGCCCGCTGCGACGGCCAGCGTAGGACCGCGGCATTTCTGAAGTGAAGTTCTAGAAAAGACCTCCAATTCGTCGGCCCAGCAGTCCACACTGGCCTCGTGCCCTCATCGGAGATGCCCGTCACGCCGCCGGAGATTTCCCTCTCGCTCACGCCGCGGCAGGCCGCCGACGGCGCCGTCGTCACGGTGCCGCTGCCCACCGGCGACGCCCGGATCCGCATCCCGCCCACGGACGACGGCGACCTCGTCCGGGCCTACGCAGGTGACCGTGAGGTGCTCCTGCGCATCCGGGTCGCAGGGCCGTCGGACGGGGTCAAATGGCTGGCGGTCCTCGCGGTCGCGACCGCGTTCGTCGGTGCCGTGCTGCTGGTCAGCGCGGTCATCGACGACAGCAGCACCGCGTCGCCGCCCTCTTCGGGGTCCTCGGCCTACGAGCCCTCCACCGATGACCCCTCCTCGCAGGACCCCTACGCCGAGGACCCGTACACCGAGGCGCCCTCCACCGAGGCGACGGACGACACGTCCGATACCGACGCCGGGGACACCGCCGACACGGAGGACACGGAGGACACCTACACCGAGGACCCGTACGACACGGGGAGCGCCGCTCCCGACCCGTACACATCGGGTACCTGCCTCAACGGCACTCTGCCCGACTCCACCACGGCTCAGGAGGTCAGCGACGTGGAGGAGGTCTCCTGCTCGGCCGCGGACGCCCACTACCAGGTGATCGAGACGATCCCCGCGACCTCCGACATGAGCAGGTGCGACTCCAACTCCCGCACGCAGTACGCCTTCTCGTACCGCTACACCCTCAACGGGGCCACCCTGAACGAATACGTGTACTGCCTGGTCGGCCTGGGATCGTACGCACGCTGACGGCCAGAACCGTGAACTCCTGCCGTCCGTGAGCGACATGACCACGCCGGTTGCCTGAAGTACTCAGGGACGGACGAGTACGTGCGCTCCGGCCCGCCGGGACGGCGGGCGGAATGCTGGAGCCATGCGACGACGACTCGACGATCCCTCCCTCCCGCTGTGGGCGTTCCTGGTACCGGCCCTGGCGGCACCCGCCCTCTGGGCCGCCTGGCTCGGCTGGGACCAGCAGTACGACGTGCACCCCGACGGCTCGACGACCGGGCCCTACGCGGCCTGGCAGGTGGCCGGGCTGGTGCTGACCCTCCTGATACCGCTGTACTGGGCGGCCTCCCGGCAGAGCATCGCCGGGCCCGTCGCCGGCATCACCGCCGGGCTGACCGCCGCCTCCGCGTACGACTGGTCCGACGACGCCAGCGGCCTTTTCGTGATCGGCGTAGGCATGATCATGGTGGGAAGTCTCGTCACGACCGCCGCCGTGTCCTTCCTGATCGCTGCCGTGACGCGGGGCGGACGCCCCGGAGGCGCGGTCGGCCTCACGGGCTGACCCCCCCTTCGCCACACCCCCGCCCCCGCGACTCCGGCCTGTTGTACGTCACGAGAGGTCCGCAGAACTCCCCCTGCGGGCCTCCCCCGTACCTCCGGCCTCCACCGGCGGCGGTGCATCCGGGCCACGCTCCCGGAAGCCGGTCCGAGGCCGGTCGCACGCCGCGAGGACTAGGATCCGGGCCATGGCACTGACCATGAACGACATGGACCGGTTCAAGGCCTTCATGCCCCGCCTGGAGGCCATCGCCTACCGCCTTCTCGGCTCCGCCGGCGACGCGGAGGACGCCGTGCAGGACACCTTCCTGCGCTGGCAGGCCGCCGATGTCGAGCGCATCGAGGTTCCCGAGGCCTGGCTGACGAAGGTCCTCACCAACCTGTGCCTCAACCAGCTCACCTCGGCCCGCGCCCGGCGCGAGACCTACGTGGGCCAGTGGCTGCCCGAGCCGCTGCTCGCCGGGGACCCGATGCTCGGCCCTGCGGAGACCGCCGAACAGCGCGAGTCGGTCTCGTACGCGGTCCTCGCCCTCATGGAGCGCCTCTCCCCCGACGAGCGGGTGGTGTACGTGCTGCGGGAGGCCTTCGACTACCCGCACCGGAAGATCGCGGAGATCCTCGACATCACCGAGGCGTCCGCTCAGCAGATCTTCCACCGCGCCAAGAAGCACCTCGCCGCGGGCAGGACCCGCGCGGAGATCGACGAAGCCGCGACCCGCCGGATCGTCGAGGAGTTCCTCTCGGCCGCCACCAGCGGCCGGACCGAGCCCCTCGTGCGGCTGCTCGCCGAGGACGCCGTCTCGATCGGCGACGGCGGCGGAAAGGTGCCGGCCCGCGCGAAGGCGTTCGAGGGCGCTGTCGCGGTCGCGAAGTTCATCCGGGGGCTGTTCAAGCCGAGCCCGGCCAAGCGCGCCCTCGTGGGCGGCTCCCCCGAGGTCTACGCCTCGACCGCCAACAACACCCCCGCCCTCGTGGTGGTCGTCGACGGCAGGGTCATCGGCGTCATGTGCCTGGAGATCACCGCCGACGGCATCGCGGCGCTCCGCAACCAGGTCAACCCCGACAAGCTCGAACGGGCGACCAGGCAGTGGGCGGCCACCGACCACGGAGAACCCCTGCTCCGCGCCTTCTGACCGCACTGTGAGCTGCTTCACATCGCGGTCCTGTCAGGAAACGACGGGCTGTCCGGTTCAAGGGACGAACCCGCGCGAGACAGGAGCCAGGACATGCAGCACCGCATCATCGTCATCGGAGCCGGATACACCGGAGCCATCGCCGCCGGGCGCCTCGCCAAGCGGCTCCACCGCGACGACGTCGCCATCACCCTCGTCAACGCCGAGCCCGACTTCGTCGAGCGGGTCCGGATGCACCAGCTGGCGGCCGGCCAGGACCTCCGCCCGCGGCCCTTCAGCGAGATGTTCGCGGGCACCGGCGTCGAACTGAAGCTCGCGAAGGTCACCGGCGTCGACGTCGACCGCCGGACCGTCACCGTCGCCGGCGCGAACGGAGCCGAGGAACTGGCCTACGACAGCCTCGTCTACGCCCTCGGCAGCGACTGGAACACCCACGGCGTCCCCGGGGCAGCGGAACACGCCCACCAGATCGCCGGCCGCCCCGGGGCGCTCCGCCTGCGCGAACGCCTGGCCGGGCTGGACGCCGGACAGCCCGTGCTCGTGGTGGGCGGCGGCCTCACCGGCGTGGAGGCCGCGACCGAGATCGCCGAGGCCCGCCCCGACCTCGACGTCGCCCTCGCCGCCCGTGGCGAGCTCGGCGACTGGCTCTCGCCCAAGGGCCGCAGGCACCTGCGCAAGGTCTTCGGCAAGCTCGGCATCACGGTGCACGAACACACCTCCGTCGCCGGGGTGGAGGCCGACCACGTCACCACGGCCGACGGAACATCCGTCCCCGCCGCGGTCACCGTGTGGACGACCGGCTTCGCGGTCCACCCGATCGCACAGGCCACCACGCTGGAGGTCTCCGGCACGGGCCAGATCGTGGTCGACTCGACCATGCGCTCGGTCTCGCACCCGGACGTGTACGCCGTCGGCGACGCGGCCATGGCCATGGGCCCCGGCGACAAGCCCCTGCGGATGTCGTGCGCCTCGGGCACCCCCGCCGCGTGGCAGGCCGCCGACGCCCTCGCGGCACGCCTGACCGGCGGAAAGCTCCCGACCACGAAGCCGCGCTACTTCAACCAGTGCATCTCCCTGGGCCGCAGGGAAGGCCTGATCCAGTACGTCACCGCCGACGACCGCGCCGTCCGGGCGGCCTTGACCGGCCGAGTCGCCGCCGTCTACAAGGAACTGATCTGCAAGGGCGCGGCCTGGGCCGTCGCCAACCCCCTGCTCGGAATGCCGGCCAGCAGCCGCCGCCTCCTGCGGGAACCGGCGCGGACGGGCGCGCCCGTCCAGGAGTCCGCCTGACCGCGGCGAACATCAGCCGGCGGGGGCCGCGCCGACCCGGCCCCAGGCCCCCGCCGACGGCAGCCCTTCAGCGATCAGGGTGGCCCTTCAGCGCCTCGTACGCTCCTCGATCTCGCAGTACATCCGGGCCGGGCAATCCTGATGTGACGTCACGGGCGTCCCCTGGCCACCGACGGCTCCCGGCTCACCGCCCGATGCCCGCTGCCGTCCGGGAAACGCGAGAGGCCCTCAGGATTTCTCCTGAGGGCCTCTCGCGTGCTGTGCACTCGGCAGGATTCGAACCTGCAACCTTCTGATCCGTAGTCAGATGCTCTATCCGTTAAGCTACGAGTGCTTGTTCCTCGGCCTGAGCCTCGGTCCCGCCCCCCGGGTTTTTCTCCCCGGTCGGCGTTGCGAGAACAACATTACATGACCTGCGCCGTGACGCGAAATCCATTACCCATAGGCCGCCTGACCTGCGGAAATGCCCTCCGGAGGCGTGGTTCAGGTGCCCGGGGACGACCGAAGCCCCGTGCCAGGGGCACGGGGCTTCGGGATCTTGCGGAGGCGGAGGGATTTGAACCCTCGATGGGCTTTAAGACCCAAACCGCATTAGCAGTGCGGCGCCATAGACCGGACTAGGCGACGCCTCCAGCACACCCCGCGCGAGCGCGAGTGGTGCGTGCAGATGATGACACAGTCGAGCGCGCTGTCACCAATCGCCGCCCACGGTACTAGGCAGGTGGGCGGCGAGGCAAAGCGCCCTGCGGTGGGCCGCGCGAACGGCCGGGGTGGCCGTGTGGCCCGGCGGAGGACCGCGCGGACGGCCGGGAGGTCGAGCGGACCGGCGGAAGCCCGCGCGGACGGCCAGGTACCCACGAATGGTCCGGCGTTCCGGTCGGCCCCCCATGAGTTGCGCAACGTGCGGGCGTGAGGAGCGTTAGAGAAGGCGAGGGCTCCGCCCTCTGTCCGTCACCTCGTGTGTCCGGCGCGCATGCTTCGAACCGGGGCGTGCACCGGAGCAGGCCGGCGTGCCCCCAGGGTGCGCCAGAACAACAGGAGCCCCGCATGCTTCGCCGTCTCGCCCTCACCGCCGTCGCTTCCCTCGCCGCGCTGTCCGCGGCGGCCCCCGCGGCCATGGCCGCCGCTCCCCTCGTCCCGCTGCCCCCGCTGCCGCTGCTCCAGGGCGACTGGCCCGTGGAGTCGGACGAGCGGACCCGGCTCACCGTGACGGTGTCGGAGTCGGGCAACCCGGCGGCCGACGGGGCCTTCACACTGGAGTGCGGTCCGGCGGCCGGCAGCCACCCCGAGGCGCAGCGGGCCTGCGACCTGCTGGACGAGGCCGCCGAGTCGGGCGACAACCCCTTCGTGGCGACGGACCGCAATGCCATGTGCACCCAGCAGGCCGGCGGACCGGCCGCCGCCCGGGTCGAGGGCACGTGGCAGGGGGAGGAGGTCGACGCGCGGTTCAGCCGGGCTAACGGCTGCGAGATCTCGCGCTGGAACAAGCTCGTACCGGTGCTCCCCTCCGCGAGGTAGCGGTCCGGACCCCGGGGCCCGTCCCCCGGGGCCTGTCCCCCGGTGCAGCCGGTTTCCGGCCCTGACGTCCCCGGTTCGGCGGGGCGCACGCCGGGGACTTCGGCCGGGCCGGACGGCGTGCGCGGGGGCGCTCGCGGAGCGGCTTCAGATCCCTGACGGCCTCGTTCCAGGCGCAGTTCGGGTGATTCCAGGCATACGCCGGCATGTATCCGCGCCCGTCACGGGGGGCGCGCGGGGTCGCAGGCCGAGCTACCGGCGTACACCGTGTGCACAGAACCTTGGTGAGAGCTCCCCCTCATCCGCCGCCAGACATGCGCCTCCTGCCTTTAGACTCCTCCAGTGACAGCCTGAGGCCCGAGGGGCAGGATGGGGCCCGCTGTCGGCAAGGTGCGGTATTCAGGGAGGAAGCGTCTCGTGAGCAGCAGGCCATCCCGAGGCGCTGCTCGCCTCGCAGCCATACTCGACGCCCTCCCGGACGGGCTCCTGCTCGTCAACTGCAACGGCACGGTCGTCAACGCCAACACCATCGCCCTCGAAATGTTCGAGACCCCGGGCACCGCGCTCGTGGGGCGCGGACTGCTCGATCTGCTTCCGGAGTTCGACTCCAGGCTGATCCCGGGGTCGATGCGCAGGCCGGATGCTGCGGACGAGCAGGGCAGGACCAAGCCGACGCGCATGATCGCGCGCCGCACCGACGGGACCGAGTACCCCGTCGAGGTCACGAGCGCTGCCCTGGACAGCGGCCAGGCCGGGTACAACGACATCCACTCCAGCTACACCGGCGACGAGCTGCTCATGCTCGTCGTACGGGATCTCTCCGGCACAGTCGACACCGAGGCCGAGCTGGCCCGTTCGCAGCGGCAGACCGAGATGATCCTGCGGGCGGCCTCCGAGGGCGTCGTCGGCACGGACACGGACGGCCGCGTCGTCCTGGTCAACCCCGCGGCCGCACAGATCCTCGGCTTCCGGGCCAGCGATCTCGGCGGCAAGGAACTCCACCCGCTGATCCTGCACTCACGCGCGGAGGGCGAGCCCTTCCCGTACGAGGAGTCCCCGCTCGCGGACACCCTGAAGTCCGGCCGCAAGCACCGGGTGCGGGGTCAGGTGCTCTGGTCCAAGAGCGGTGCCCAGGTACCGGTCGACCTGACGACAGCCCCGGTACGCGACGGGGACCAGCTCGTCGGCGCGGTCATGACGTTCACCGACCGCAGGCCCTACGAGGAACTGACCCAGCAGCACACCGGCGAGGTCTCCGGACTGACCGAGCGGCACGCGGCCGAGATCGCCGAACTCACCGAGAGCCACCGCGCCGAAGTCACCGCGCTGGCCGAGAAGCACGCAGCCGAGATCGCCGACCGCACCGAGCGGTACGCCTCCGAGCTGGAGGAGAAGACCGAGCGCCTCGCCGACCTCGGCGAGCGGCACACCCAGCTGACCGCCGTCCTCGGCGAGTCCCTGCGCGGGCCGCTGGAGGAGCTGCGCGGCGAGCTCTCGGCCCTGGCCGCCGACCCGGCCGGCCAGCTCTGGCCCGAGGCGAACCAGATCCTGCACCACCTCGCCGCCGGCTACGCGCGCATGACGACGCTCGTCGACAACGTACTGAGCTACCAGCGCCTGGACAGCGGCACCGAGGAGCTCGTCAAGCAGCCGGTCCTGCTCGACTCCGTGGTGACCGCCGGTATCGACGGGGCCGTCGAGCTCATCGGGCCCGGGCGGGCGCAGTTCGCGGTGCACGCGCCGCCGATCGAGGCCGAGGTCGACGCGGGGCGGCTGATCACGGCGCTCGCCCACCTCGTCGCCGACGTGGCCGGTGTCGACTCGACCGGCAAGGCCCGGCTGGTGCCGGGCGGCGGTTACGTCGACTCGACGGTCGTGGTCGCAGCGGCCCAGCGCGGTGACGTCGTACGGATCGAGGTGCGCGGCCCGTTCGCCGGTGGCGACCCGGTGCACGTGCCGATCGTGCGCGGGATCGTGCGGGCGCACGGCGGCGTGCTCCAGACGCACGAGATGCCGGGCATGAGCGGGAGCGCGTACGTCCTCGAGGTGCCGATCGGCACGGGCGCGGGGACGATCGCGCCGCCGCCGGTGCCGGCCGTCGAGGAACCCGTCGTCCCGGAAGCCGTGCCCCAGCCCGCGCAGGGCGGCCGGCGCAGGGCGCGCAGGTCGTCCACGGACGCGTTCCTGGACAGCGCCGTGGACCCGGCCGCGGCGAGCGGTGACACCGCGGCCGCGGAGCCGACCGGCCGGCGCAGGGCGCGCCGGGAGGCCGCGGCCCCGCAGGAGCAGCAGCAGGGGCAGGAGCTGACCCCGCCTCAGCGCGGTGAGGGCTCCGGTCGCAGGCGCGGCAGGCCCAGTCCCGCGGAGGCCGGGAACCAGCCCCGGCAGGCACTGGCGCTCCCCGCGGCGGGCGCCCCCGCGGAGACCCCCGTCGCCGCGGAGCCCGCTCCCTCGGAGGGAGCCGTGGTGACCGCGGCCGAGGGCGCGCAGGGAGGCGGCGGACGTCCGCAGCGCGGGCAGACCGTGCCGCCCCAGGGCGTGCCGCAGAACGCCGCCGGGCGGACCGGGCGGCAGGCCGGGGGCAACCAGCCCGCGCTGCCCGCCCTGGCCTCTCCCGAGACCCCTGGCGAGCAGGCTCGGCACGACCAGCCGGCCCAGCAGCCGCCTGGTGGGCGGCGCGCCCGCCGGGCCCTCGCGGCGGCTCAGGAACGCGCTGCCGCGGCCGAGCCCACCGGGCCCCGTACCGCCTTCGCGCTGCCGCCCGCCGCCGCGGACCGCATCCCTCCGACCGCTCCGGGCTCACCCGTCGTGGCCCCGGCCGCCCCCGTGCCTCCGGCCGCGTCTCCCGTCGCGCCTCCGCTCCCGGATGCCGTCCAGCAGGCCGGTCCGGAGCCGCTGCCCATGGCGGCGAACCCCCAGCAGGCGCCGGGGGAGCCCGTCGTGCCCGCCCCCGGCGGCCTTCGGCCCGTCGTGATCGACGACGGTCCGCCGGCCGAGCGCCACGACGCCGTACGGACCGCGCCCGACGCCGACCACACCCCGCCGCAGCCGCACCCGCTGCCCTCCGGCCGCCGGAGGGCACGGCCCGCGGAGGCGCCCGAGCCGCCGACCGGCCCCGGGCACCCCGTTCCGGGGCAGCCGCTGCCCGCCGTCCCGCCGCAGCCCGACTGGGCGCAGGGCGGCACGTCGGGCCAGGGGCTGGCCGCGCTGGTCGACGAGGAGGGCGTGGCTCCGGCGGCTGACGCGCCGTGGGGGAGCCCTGGCACCCCCACGCCCGCCCCGGGCACGACCCCCGGCAGCACCACGCCCGCCCCGGGCACGACCCCCGGCAGCACCACGCACACCACGGGCACCACCCCCGGCAGCACCACGCACACCACGGGCACCGCCACTCCCGCGGGTCCCACGCCTGAGCCCCGTCCGGCCGACGCCGACGCGCGCACCCCCGCGCCGGACGCGCGGCGGCAGCCGCTGCCGGCCGAGGCGCCCATGCCGACGTCCTCGGACTCGACCCAGGGCCGGGCGTTCAGCGTCCGGACGCTGGGTCAGGGCGTGCCCTTCGCACAGCACCTCGCACATCAGCAGAACCAGACGCTCGGCGGCGCCGGGCGGCGCCGCAAGCTCGCCGCCCCGCCGGAACCCGAGCGCCAGACACCGGCCGCGACGGCTCCCGTGCCCCCGCAGCCCGTTCCCGCACCCGTCCCGCCGCAGCCCGTCGGTGCGCAGGGAGGCACGGTGCAGGGTTCGGGAACGGGCCGGCTGCTGTCCGCGCCCGCGTCCGAGGGGCGCTCGTACGCCATAGGAGCGCCCGACGAGGGCGCGGAGGGCCCGGAGCCGCTGGACGGCCCCGGGGGCGCCGTGGAGGTCGCCAACCGGCCCCAGCCGCAGCCCGTCGACGACGAACTGCCCCCGGAGCCGCTGGACAACCCGCGTCGGCTGCTCGTCTGGCCCGCGCCGGACGTCTCCACCCAGCAGGCGCTCAGCGACCGTGGCTACCGTCCGGTGATCGTCCACTCCCGCGAGGAGGTCGACGCCCAGATCGCCGCGTTCCCCGCCGCGCTGTTCGTGGACCCGCTGACCGGGCCGATCACCCGTACGGCCCTGCAGTCGCTGCGGCAGGCCGCCGTGGCGGCGGAGGTGCCGGTGCTCGTGACGGCCGGTCTGGGGCAGGCGACCAGGGAGGCGGCGTACGGCGCCGACCCGGCCGTGCTCCTCAAGGCGCTCGCCCCGCGCGACAGCGACCAGCACCCGCCGCGGGTCCTCGTGATCGAGGAGCACGAGGAGATCGCGCTGGCCCTCACGGAGACGCTGGAACGCCGCGGCATGCAGGTCGCGCGGGCCTCGGGCGACAGCGAGGCCGTCGATCTCGCGACCCGGATGCGTCCGAACCTGGTCGTGATGGACCTGATGCAGGTACGCCGCCGGCGCGCCGGGATCATCGACTGGCTCCGCGCGAACGGCGCGCTGAACCACACGCCGCTCGTCGTCTACACCTCGGCCGGTATGGAGGAGGCCGACCTTCCCAGGCTCGCCTCCGGCGAGACGGTGCTCTTCCTCGCCGAACGCTCGACGAGCGACGAGGTGCAGTCCAGGATCGTGGACCTCCTCGCGAAGATAGGGACGAACTGACGGCCTGCCGCCCGGCTACGACGCGGACGCGCGGCAACGGTGCACGACGAGGGCGGTACGGGAGACCCCGTACCGCCCTCGTCGCTTCGAAGACCCCGTACCGCCCTCGTCGTTCGCAGCGGCCCCGGGGAGCGGCCGGCGCACACTCGGCGGTCGGCCCGGGGCGGCCACTCAGAGCTGGGTGACGTCCAGCTCCCCGTCCGCGTACTGCTTGCGGATCACCTTCTTGTCGAACTTGCCCACGCTGGTCTTCGGCACGGCCGGGACGATCGTCCAGCGTTCGGGCAGCTGCCACTTGGCGACCGACTGGGCGAGGAAGGTCCGCAGCGCCCCGTAGTCCGCGGTGGCGCCCTCCTTGAGGACGACGGTCGCGAGGGGGCGCTCGCCCCACTTGTCGTCGGGTACGGCCACGACCGCGGCCTCGGCCACGTCGGGGTGGGCCATGATCGCGTTCTCCAGGTCGACGCTGGAGATCCACTCACCGCCGGACTTGATGACGTCCTTCGCACGGTCCGTCAGCGTGAGGAAGCCCTCGTCACTGATCACGCCGACGTCGCCGGTCTTCAGCCAGCCGTCCTCGCTGAACTTGTCCTCGGGGCGCAGCTCCCCGCCGTCCGCACCGCCGTAGTACGCGGCGGCGATCCAGGGCCCCCGGACCTCCAGTTCGCCCGCGGACTCGCCGTCCCACGGCAGGTGTTCGCCTCCGGGGCCGGTCAGCCGTGCCTCCACACCGGCCGGGAAGCGGCCCTGGGTGATGCGGTACGGCCACTCCTGCTCGGCGGTCAGTCCGGCGGGCGGGTTGGACATCGTCCCGAGCGGCGAGGTCTCCGTCATGCCCCATGCGTGGCAGAGCCGGACGCCCAGCTTGTCGTACGCCTCCATCAGGGAGGGCGGACAGGCGGCGCCTCCGATCGTGACACTGGCCATCGAGGAGAGGTCGCGCGGCTTGGCGGTGACCTCGGCCAGCAGTCCCTGCCAGATGGTGGGCACCGCGGCGGCGTGCGAAGGCCGTTCCTGTTCGATCATGTCGGCGAGCGGTGCCGGCTGGAGGAAGCGGTCGGGCATGAGCATGTTGACGCCGGTCATGAACGTCGCGTGCGGCAGACCCCAGGCGTTCACGTGGAACTGGGGCACGACGACCAGGGTCGTGTCCTTGTCGGTCAGCCCCATGGACTCGGCCATGTTGACCTGCATGGAGTGCAGGTAGATCGAGCGGTGGGAGTAGACGATGCCCTTGGGGTCCCCCGTGGTCCCGGAGGTGTAGCACATGGCCGCCGCCTGGCGTTCGTCCAGCTCGGGCCAGTCGTAGGTGGTGGAGCGGCCGTCGATGAGCTCCTCGTACTCGTGCACCCGGGGCGCGATGCCCTCGAGCACGGAGCGGTCGCCGGGGCCGGAGACGACCACGTGCTCGACGGAGGGCAGATGGGGGAGCAGCGGCGCGAGCAGGGGCAGCAGCGACCCGTTCACGAGGACGACCTTGTCGTCGGCGTGGTTGACGATCCAGACGAGCTGCTCGGCGGGCAGCCGGAGGTTCAGCGTGTGCAGTACGGCGCCCATGGACGGGATCGCCAGATATGCCTCGACATGCTCGGAGTTGTTCCACATGAGAGTCGCGACCCGCTGGTCACCGTCGATTCCCAGCTCGTCGCGCAGGGCGTGGGCGAGCTGCGAGGCACGCCTGCCGATGTCGGCGAAGGTGCGCCGGTGCGGCTCCGGCTCGCCGGTCCAGGTCGTCACCTGCGACTTCCCGTGGATGGTCATCCCGTGGTTCAGGATGCGGGTCACAGTCAGCGGTACGTCCTGCATGGTGCTCAGCACGGCGTCCTCCCGGTGGGCGCTACGCGGCAGTAAGGGTGCGCTGATTCTGCTCACATACCACGCGGTATGTCACTACTTCCGGGAGTACGAATCGGTGTCGGCCGCCGGAAACCGGGCCCCGCACGACCTGCGGCGGTCCCGCCGGGACCTTCTCACCTGACCGGGCTGAGCTCCGGGTCCTCGCGCAGCTTTCCCAGCGCCCGGGAGACGGCGCTCTTCACCGTACCGACGGAGACGCCCAGCACCTCGGCCGTCTGCGCCTCGCTGAGGTCCTCGTAGTACCTCAGGACGACCATGGCCCGCTGGCGGTCCGGAAGCTTGAGCACGGCCCGCCACATCGCGTCGTGGAGCGTCTGCTGCTCGGCGGGGTCGGGAGCGGGCGCGGCCTCCTTCTCCGGCAGCTCCTCGCAGGCGAACTCGTCGACCTTGCGCTTGCGCCACTGCGAGGTGCGCGTGTTCACCAGGGCGCGGCGGACGTATCCGTCGAGCGCCCCGTGGTCCTCGATCCGCTCCCAGGCGACGTACGTCTTGGTGAGCGCGGTCTGCAGCAGGTCCTCGGCGTCGCTCGGGTTCGCGGTGAGGGAACGGGCGGTGCGCAGCAGCACAGGCCCCCGCGCCCGCACGTACGACGAGAACGACGGATAGCGGCGGTGTCCGGCGGAAGCAGCGGCCGCCCTGGAGGCGCCGGTGCAGACTGGCGTGGTCATGTCTCCACGCTAGGAGCGGGCGCGCGGGAGGGGATCGGCCCCAGGTCCCGAAGCCACGTCCGCCTCAGGTTGTAGGGGTGGGGCGGTCCCCACCTCCTGAAGGTGGAGGAGCACTCCACCCCCTCAGGGTCCCCACCCCGAGGCCCGGCACCCCACCGCACGGGAGGGGCCCGTACGCCGGCGCCGGTGGCAACCGCCGTACGGGCCCGCCCCGGCCGGGTCACCAGAGCGGCGAGAAGTTCACCGTGATGATGTGCGTGGACTGGTCGATCCACGTGAAGTACGAACCGCTCACCTGGGCCAGGTTGCTGTGGTTGGAGGCACCGTCCCCCACGGCCTGCTGCTGCGAAGTGGACGAGTTGCCGGAGTTGTCCCCTCCGACGCCGCCGGATCCGATGGTGGCCACCCCCGCGTTCGATCCGTCGCTCGCGAACGCACCGTTGTCGGCTGCCGCGACGCCCCCGAACAGGGCCGCGGTGAGAGGCAGGGCGGCGACGGCGGCGAGGGCGCGAGCGGTGCGGATACGTGCCATGTCAATTTCCTCCAGGAACCGGGAACGCGACTTGCTACGGCTTCGATACGTCTTGGATATGACTGCCTGTCTCCGAAGCGGCCGGCCGACCGCTCCGGCGCTGGTCACGACGTCGCGGAAGCAGAACTGCCCACCGCGTCCCCGGCGAACCGCCCGCACCGCGCGATTCCCTCGCACGTATGAGGACCGCCCGGTAAACCTCCCGCCGCGAGGAGGCGGACCGGACTCCGGAGCAGGGCGGCAGGACCTCGGCGGCGACCGTGGCAGCGGGGCCGGACGAGGTTCCGCGGGCCGCCCGGTAAGAGCCGGACGAGGTTCCGCGGGCCGCCCGGTAAAAGCCCCTTCCCTTCTTCGAACGCGTGTACGAAAATGGCCGTATGGCCACCACCGACCGGCAGACCGCCACCCTGGCCCTGGCGCACGCGCTCTCCGCCGCCGAGCGCGGGCTCCCCGTCTTCCCCTGTCCGCCACCAAGCTCCCCGCCCTGCGCTCGCCGCACCACGACGAGGACCCGCCCGTGCACTGCCGGGGCGCCTGCGGGCTGCCCGGCCACGGTGTCCACGACGCCACCACCGACCCCGCCACCGTCCGCGCGCTCTTCGCCGCCGCCCCCAGGGCCACCGGATACGGCATCGCCTGCGGACGCGCGCCGCACCGCCTCATCGGCATCGACCTCGACATCGACACCGCCCACGGCAACGACTCCGTGGCCGCGCTCCAGCAGCTGGCCCTCCAGCATCTGTTCACCATCCCGGCCACGGTCACCGTTCTCACCCCGAGCGGCGGCCGGCACCTCTGGCTGACCGGGCCGTCCGGCGTTTCCGTGTCCAACTCGGCCAGCCGCCTCGCCCCGGGCATCGACGTCCGCGGAGCGGGCGGCTACCTGGTCGGCCCCGGCTCGGTCACCACCCACGGCAGGTACCGGCTCGCGCCCGGCACGGCCCATCTGCCACCGGCCCCCTGCCCCCGCGCCCTCCTGCGCCTGCTCACGCCCGCACCGCGCCCCAGCCGTCCCGCCGGCCGGGTCACTCCCGCCCGGCAGGGCGAAGGCCTGGTGCAGTTCGTACGCGCCGCCCACGAGGGCCAGCGCAACACCCGCCTGTTCTGGGCCGCCTGCCGCGCGTACGAGCACGGCTTCGGCGACGCCCTCGCGGACGCCCTCACCGACGCCGCACGCAGCACCGGCCTCACGGAACAGGAGGCACGCGCCGCCATCGCCTCCGCCGCCCGCCTGACCGCCCCGCGCACCCCCTGACCCCGGCGGGCCCGCCCGTTGCCGTGTCCCGGCAGCGAGCGGGCCCCCGTGCGTACGCACATCCCCCCTGCCCCCACCTGCCGCCACATGCGCAGAATGCGCCGGTGACACTCGCGAAGAACGGTTCACCCAGCCCCGGGAGCCCGGGGACGACACGTGCCGCCGCGGTGACCGGCACCCTGTGCGTGCTGGCGGCGGCATGGCTGCTGCTGATCACGACCCGCGCCGAACTCGCCGAAGGACACGACTTCAGGGCCGCGGCCACCTGCGCTCCGAACGACCAGGGGGACGACTGCCTGCGGACCGCCCCCGCACGGATCGAGCGGACGCACGTCGTGTCCGGCCGCAAGACACCCATGTACTGGCTGTACGTCACCGAGGCGGACGGGTCGTCCACCCGCACGCGCATCGACGGCAGCCCGCAAGAGCCCCCACACGCCCGAAAGGGCGCACACGTCGAGGTGACGTACTGGCGAGGGCAGATCCGGTTCGTCGACTTCGGGACCACGCACCGCTACACGAACGCCGACCCACGCGACGACTACCGGCTCGCCTCCTCCTCCGGCCTCGGTCTCGCCTTCTACGGGACGCTCGCCCTCTGGGGCGCGTACTGGATGTCCCGGCGCTCCTGGACCTCCCTGAGGGCGTACCCCTGGCAGGCGGCGCTGCCGGTCGGCGGAGGGCTCGCCCTCACCCTGCTCGGGATGGCGGCCCCCTTCGTCACCGACGGCATCGGACCGGCGCTCCGGCTCGTCGCACTGGGCACGATCGTGGTCCTGCTGGTCTCGCTGGCGCTCGCACCCTTCTTGAAGCGACGTCAGGCCGGCGACGACACCGTCACCCTGACGCCGTGCCCGCTCCTGAAGGAGAAGGTGTTCCCGGGCCGCGTCATGGGCGGGACCCCGTACGCCGACAGCGGCGGCGGCTTCCTCGTGGCCGGGCCCGGCTGTCTGGCCTCCACCCCGGACCCGACCGGTTCCGCCTACCGGCGCGAGGTCCCCCACACCCTGACACCGGTCCGCGTCCGCCCGCCCTACCGGACGGACCCCGCCGACCGCCCCGACCACGGGGGCCGCGCCCTGGTCCTGGAGTGCGAGGACAACGGTGAGGCCGTGCTCGTCGTGACCCACCGCAAGCACATGCCCCTGGTCCTCGGCGCGCTACGGCACTCCCGTCCAGAGGCGCGGTAACTCCCGCAACTCCCCCTCCGGGAGCCGTACCACGGGCCGCGCAGACGACGCCCGGCCGACGACACCGCCTCCGCGGCCTCACGGCCACGGCGGGATCCCGCGCACACAGGAACGGCCCCCGACCGGTTCATCCGGTCGGGGGCCGTTCGCCTGCGGTGGGTGTGGGATTTGAACCCACGGTCACATCGCTGCGACGACGGTTTTCAAGACCTTTTGCAGAGCGAACGCCTTCTGAACTCCGCCGCAGGTCAGACGGGCGCATGCACTCCGGGAAAGCCACTTCCGTCGTCATCGTGCCCGCTGCGTGCCCCTTATCCATGTTTGCACTTCTGGGGAAGGACTAGCGGACGAGGCCTATTCAAATCCGGTTCAGTCACTTCGAATGGTCACAAACGACAACAAGTTCACGTCATCGCGAAACCGTTCCGCAAGATGGTCCCTGATTAGGGCATGCCTAAACTCCAGCGCACCGCGCCGTGGAACCACTAGCGAAGACCTTCTAACCGCCTCGAAGGCCGCCTTGTGAGCCTTAGGCAAATACCCAAACTTGATCATGATACGCCGACATTGATACCTTCGGATCAGATCCACGCCTCCGTTTCTCAGCGCTGCAATCAAGGCGATTGGGGCAACAAAGAAGAAGGCATTCAGCATTGGAGAATAGAGCAAGCCTTCACCCACTACAGGAACAGGATTCAGAGCCTCAAAAATAACAGTCAGCGTTATGTACGTAGAGCCCGCCACGAGAGACGCAACGACGACGGTCGCTCTCACAAGGCTGCGAATTTCTCCACCCACCCGGTCTGGCAACTCGCTCGGATCGGAAGTGTCCGACTCGCGCGCCATCTGAAGAGCCGGCCATATAGCGACTAAAACCATCAGAAGGAGCGCCACACCACCCATTGCAGTATTTGCCGCACCCGAGGTGACAAGGGCCCACGCCGCACCCCCCTCCACCAAGCAGGCAATGAGTGATCGTTTCGCGTACAGCAGCAATGCCTTAACTACAGACGTTTTCCGCCCCACAAGGGGAGCCCACAGATCATCCTTCACCACTTTCCAGGCCAAGAATCCATAACTCAACGGAACCATAAGGGTAATAGCTATATACGTGGCTTTGGTCGGGGAATCCGAAGCGAGTAAAATCATAACCCCGCGCAGCAGAAAGGACGGCACAGCCACAAACAGACTCGCCGTTAGCAGAATGCGCCTTTCTGCAATGCGCTTGAACTGGATAGGCAGAAACTCGACTGACTGGCGGTCCGGGCAGAACGTGACGCGTTGCTGGCCTCTCAGGGCACGCGCCATAAAATATAGCCACCGGTCGGCCTGGATACCGCTACTTGCCATCCTTCGCTCGGCGTAGTCAACATAGGCCGCCAACAGCCCCTTCCGCCGGTCCGTAGAGCTGGAAAGATCTACGTCGCCACCCTCCGAGTAAAGAGAGATTGCCAGTCGAAAGAACAGCGGATTGCGCAGTAGGTCCCGAAGTTTTTTATCTCGATTCAGAGCCTGATTCAGTCTACCTAACCCATCTCCCGCTTTGTTAAGAACTTCGGAGATCGCACCTTCTTCGATTTTCTCGATCACCAGGGAAGCCCTGAGGTGCAGCTTCCTCCCGGTATCTCGATACTCACTAAAACGGCATGCCACGACTACCTGAACTGCCGGATATTCTGAAACGAAGCGATTGATTGCAGAGATGCACTCACGCCGCTCACGCAGCCGCAGTTCATCTAATCCGTCAAGAACTACCATCACTTCCGCACGGTCAATCCACCGCCCGCA
The DNA here is from genome assembly GCF_042872025.1 of Streptomyces sp. NPDC005494. NCBI lineage: Bacteria > Bacillati > Actinomycetota > Actinomycetes > Kitasatosporales > Streptomycetaceae > Streptomyces > Streptomyces sp. NPDC005494. Next base: position 299,561 of record NZ_JBIAJR010000006.1, on the reverse strand, counting down.
CATACTCGGAAGAATTCCATAGTTCTCCCGAATTGAACGCGTGAGCCAGATCCTCATGTCCTTACGCGTGCTCGACCAGTCAGACAAGTGGAGGTAGAAAGGCACCGGGTCCTGATCATCTTGGAGGGCGCGCTCAATGGCCAAATGCATTACCTGATGAAGGCTTCGCGTCTTACCCGATCCAGGATCACCGAGAACGAGTAGCTTTCCAGAGGACCTATCTATAGCTTGTCCTACGTCTACGCCCGGCCAACGCTTAACCCTATTACTCTCACTGATGAGATTGATGTCCGGCCGCCGATAGCTAACTTGATCAGTAGAGAACTCTGCCGAGACGGGAAATTCAACTTCTACTGCACCTTCCCAATAATCCCCCTCATTCAGCCATGCAGGTAACACTTTGGTGAGGATTTTTTTTCGGATTTGCATATCCGATTTACCCAACACCGCCCCGGCAACGGTGACACTACGCACATTGATATCTCGACCCGCGGCAAAGTAGCCGGAGATGTCGATGTCACCAAAGGTGGTCCGAGCACTCCTTGTACGTGCGGCCCATGACTTGGGCATCAAGTTTCGAATCAACGTCCATCAAACCTGATGTCGCGCCCTGCTACATATTTTCCTCGAAGTGTCACATTGCCATATACGGTTCCTGCACCCTCAATCTTTGCTGAATCAGAAATCCCCTTCAGGATTTCCTCAAGCTCCGAGACGCTATCAGGGTCCGCTTCTAGCAATCTCAGAATTCGGGCGGATAGAACTGATTCTTCTTCGTTCTCAAGATGCCCTTCGCCGATCAGACGCGAAGCAAGATACGAGCGAAGCTGCCCGAAGCGCACTCGGATTGCACCATCTGTGCTCGCTGCAGCGTGTCCAGCTACGCCAGTGACGTATGCGGTTGCTGCAGCATCAGCCAAAGTGGCCAGATCCATACACCCTCCCCGTAGGCCCAAATCTGTTCCCTCTTACCCTACGAGGGAATGCACGGCGAATGTAGCGAAACAGCACCCCGTAGTCGTAGTGGTGGCAGTACGTTCCCCGTCTCGATTCGCCGTCTCAGACCAGTCAGGCACTCAAGAGGCCCGAGATGCCCACCGGTAGAACCCCTAGTGCAGCCGCATGACTACTCAATGACCACGCACAGTAGTGACTGTCGCCCAGTCGCAACAGGCGGTAACCAGTCACATTTCGGCCCTGTGATCGGCCCAGTCAGGCACCGGGTCACACAAATCCCCCTGATCCAGCCTGCGATCAGGGGGATTTCGCATGCAGTGGCAACTCAGTCGACGGGACCCGCCGCATCGCCGCCACTGAGCCAAACATCCGCAGCCGCTGCCACCTGTTCATCACGACCGGCGACCGGCCGGGCGTAGTGCCGAGTGGTCACGCTCGCGTTCGAGTGCCCCAGGCGGTGCGCGGCGGTCATGACGCCGTACCGGTCGGCGACCCACGTCCCATGCGAGGCGCGGAGATCGTGCGGCGTGACGTCAGTGAGCCCCGCAGCCGCCACGGCAGGATCGAAGTACGCCTTGCGCCACTGGTTGTAGCGCAGAGGCTTGCCGCCGGGCGTGACGAAGAGGAGAGCGTCCTCCCCGCCGGGCAGCGTCTCCAGGTGCCGGCCGATCCGCGCCGCGAGTGACGGCCCGATCCGCAAGACCCGCTTCTGATGGGACTTGGGAGTGTCGAAGACGAGGGTGCCGTTCGCTTCGGCCAGGTTCTCATCGACGAGGACCAGGCCGCCGGACACATCGATGTCCGCTCGCCGGAGCGCGAACGCCTCCCCGACCCGCAGACCCGCGTAGGCGAGCAAGGAGATCAGCAGGTCATGCGGTTTCGTCGCGCTCCGCACGATCCGTGAGGTTTCCAGCGGGGTGAGGATGTGCGGCTCAGTCTGCGGCATGCGAGGCAGCTTCACGTTCCTGCACGGGGTCTGCCCGATCATCTCGTTGTCGACGGCGGCCCGCATGATCTGCGAGAGCACCCGGTAGGCCTGCCTGATCCGCGAGGCGCTGAGACCACGGGTCTTCATCGCACCAACCCATTCGACGATGGTGATCGGCCGGAGGCTGGAAAGCTCACGATCACCGAGCGCCGGAACGATCAGCGAGTTGATCAGGGACCGGTACGACGCCTGTGTCTTGTGCTTGAGCTGCGGGGAGACAGCGGTGAGCCATCGTGCCGACCAGTCGCGGACGGTGGTCTTCCCCTCAGCGGGGTCGAGCCAGCGGCCCTCCTCCATCTCGATTCGCTTCCGTGCCAGCCAGCGATCGGCATCCGTCGTTGTCGCGAACGTCTGATCAGCGGCACGCAGCACGCCGTCAGGTCCCGGATACCGAGCCTGGAACCGGCCGGACGGCAGCTTCCGGATCCGACCGAAGGTGCGTCGGGACTTACGCTTCGCGGCCATCAGGCAGCCCTCCGGTACGGGTACGCCGAGGCGGGCCGCAGGACGATCGGCGCCACCGTGTGGGCACTGACGTACTCCTCCACGGCACTCTCGGGGATACGGACGTGTCGGCCGACCTTGACGAACGTGATGCGGCGTTCCTCGATGAGCCGGCGAGGGAAGCGGAGACCGGTGCCGAGGCGTTCGGCGACCTGGTTCACGGTGAGCAGTCGGTCCGCCACGGTCACCACTCCCCCTCGTCGGCAGTGCGCTCCTTCAGTGCGTCACGGGCGGTCTCGCGGTTGGTCTGGAGGTCACGGGCGATGGTCGCGGCGAGTGCGCCTTCACCGGGGGTGTGCCCGTGGCCGACGTACTGCCAGTCCGTCAGGACGAGAACGGTGTCCGGTTCGCGGTCGGCGAGGCCGAGGGCGGGCGCTTCCTGGGCGGCGCGGTAGTCGGCGCGTTCCTGGCGGAGGGCACCGAGGGTCGTGGAGTACGTGCGCGACTTCGACGAGAAGTGGCCGCGGAAGCCGAGCATGTGCGCCCAGGCCCAGAGGCGCCGATCCGGATAGAGGCTGTCGAGCTCACGGCATGCGGTGATGAGCTGCCGGGTGTGATCGGGGACCCGGTGGCGGTCGAGTTCGGCGAGCTCTCCAATGCGACGGTCCAGGGTGCCGGTGTTCTCTGCGGCTTTGGTGGCGTACTTGGCCACGTAGGAGGCGACTGCCTGTTCGGTGACGTCGGATCCGTCGCCGAAGGCCTTGACCGGGCGAACGTCGAGCTGTCGGCCCCAACGGAACGACCGGGTCGGCTGGTCGCCAGCAGCCGGGACGGAGACCGACGTGTACGAGTGCGCGGCGGCGGCTCGTATCGCGTTGGTGAGGGCGTCGACCGTGGCCCAGGCGGGTGGAGGTGTGCCGGGTCCGTCCGGGCCGTCGAGACGTACGACAGCATGGAAGTGGAGGGCTCCGCGCTTCTGGAATTCGGCGACCTTGCCGAAGGAGACGCGGAGATGGTCACCCAGCTCACGGCGTGGGATTCCTGCATGGATGGCGAGTTCGCGACGGAGTCGGGTGGTGAAACGCTGCCAGAGCTCTCCGGCGTGGTTGTTGAAGAGCACGGCGCCCGCGTAGTCGTAGGTCTCCGGGTCAAGGGCGGAGCCCAGGTCCCCGGAGTCCGAGGCGTGCGCCGTGCCGCACCGGCAGGTGCCCCGGTCGGGGCGGTTGTGGACGGGGCCGAACGAGGGGGCGGTGAGGGTGGCGAAGACGCGCGGGTGGTCGCGGACAGCGGCGGTGATGTCGCGGCGATCGTCCCCGGCGAGGCCGGCACGGATCAGGTGGTAGGTGTCGCCCGCGTAGGTCCAGGCACAGGAGGGGCAGCGGGAGGCACGGCGGTTGCCGCAGGCGATACGGAGGCGCCCGCCAGGCTCGTACGCGGTCGAGTAGCGGTGCAGGGTCTCGCCGGTGGTCTTGTCTTTGTGGGTTACCCAGCCGCTCAGATGGACGGGGTCGGCACAGCCGCCGGTGCGGCGGATTTGGTCCTCCCAGCGGGTGTAGTCGGAGGCCGAGGCCACCCGGAGGACGTCCCCGAGGACGGTCGGGTCGAGCTGTGGGGCGGGCATGGACCGCTTCTGTTTCGAGGGTGAGGGCCGGTGGGCCATGCTGGGGGTTCCTTCCGGTTGAGAGATCGATCGGTGGGCACGGCTCCCGGGCGGCGGATGCTTGGCGGTATCGAGGCCGCCCGGGGGCCGGTCAGCGGCGTTTGGCGTCGGACGCGATCAGGGAGCGCAGGACGACCGCGCAGACGGCGACCGATGCGCTGGTGACGGCGACCGCCAGGAGCAGCGAGACCAGGACGGTGCCGGCGACCAGGACGACGGCAGTACCGGCGCCGACGAGCGCGACCGCGGTGCCGGGGGTGAGCTGTGCGGCCGGACGGGACGGCTCAGGGGCGACGGCGGGTGCCGGGGCAGGCGTGCCCGGCGTGATGGTGGTCGGCTGGACGACGGCGGGCGGGGTGACCAGGCCCGAGGGCTGCGGCATGGTCGGGATCTTGGGCTGGAACATGGGTGGTTCTCCTCTCCCGGGCGCGGGTTACTTGACGGCGGTGTCGATGACGGAGGCGAAGAGGCTGTCGGCGAGGAGGTAGCCGCCGAGGAGGAGCACGCAGATCAGCCACACAGGCGGGCGGAAGAGCTTGATGCCGAGGTAGCCGACGACCAGCAGGGCGATCCAGAGGGGGACGTCCATGGACGCTGTCTCCTAACGGACGGTGCAGCGGTGGGTACGGGCGGCGAGTTGGGCGGCGGTCCGGCTGGAGTAGTCGGCGGACCAGCCGCAGCGGTCGGCAGTGCAGACGGCGGCGTGGGCGGTGCGGCCGGTGCGGTCGCGGTGGGTGCCGATCTGCACGGGGCCGATACGCAGCACGGAGTGGAAGCTGTCGCGGGCGGGCATGCCGGTCAGCCCCTGTCGGTCGTCGGGTCGGTGTACTGGGCGCGGATGCCGCGGGCGGTGGCCGGGTCGTCGACGCGCCGTGCGGCTTCCTCGGCGAGCAGATGGGCGAGGAAGGGGCGTCCGGCTGCGGCCATCTCACGCGCTCCGTCGAGGTAATCGGCCACGGTCAGGTCGGCGGGATCGTGGGTCATCTCAGTTCTCCTTTGCGGTCAGCTGAGGCGGGCGGCGATGGCATCGGCGAGGTGGGGCGGAACGCCGAGGCGGGAGCGGAGGGTGTCGGTGTCGATCGGTGATCCGGTACGGGTGCGGTACTCGTCGGCGACCTTGCGGGCGTGGTCGATCAGCACGGCGGGAACGGGCGTATCCGGGGACGGGGCCGGTGGCGAGGACAGGGCCGTTGGCGCAGGGAGTTCATCGGCCGGGGATGGGATCGGGGCGGCGTCAGGCACACGCGCCGGCCCGGCGTCTCTCGTCTCCGTGGCGGCGGCTGGCGGAGCTGGCTCCGGCCTCCCCGACGAGTGGGCGAGGAGAGTGCCGCCAAGGAAGGCGAGCGCGGGCCATCCAGCGATGCCGAGACGGAGCGGGGCCGGCGGGTCGGCCAGGTCGAGGAACCCGGCGGTGGCGACGTTGGCGCCGAGCGACGCGAACAGGGCGATAAGGAACCAGCACCAGGCCAACCGAGACGGGCCCTCACCACGCAGCCGACGCCACGCGGCAACAAGGAGCAGGTCGACGCTGACCGGGTAGGCCCATGCCTTCCAGCCGTCCTGTCCGGCTGCGGCGGCGAGGTCGTGCAGGTGGGCGAAGGACAAGGCTCCGGCGATAACCGCCTGGATCAACACCGCGTCGATCCGGAGACCGTGCCGGGCGCCCATCAGGAGTCCTCAGCGGGGTCGGAGTCGTCCGGGAACGTGCCCGGCGGCGGCTTCGGCAGCGACACGGCGAGGGACGGGCTGACGGCGTCCACGAAGTCGAGGTCGGCGCCGACCATGTCGGCGTACAGGGCGAGTTGGCCGAGCAGAAGCACGGTCCGGGCGAAGTCCTCGCAGTCAGGGCACATGGCGGTTCTCCCTTCTCTGGGCATGGCAGTGGTAGGGACTCGGCGCGAAGACGGTCACGCCTACCGGGTGGGGGAGAGATCAGGCGGTGGCCGGAGAGGCCTTCGCTGATGGCACGAGCTCGGTGGCAGTGCCGGTGGTCGGCCGGAAAGGGGCCAGCTCGGGCAGGTCCGGGGTCCTGTCGGCGTACCGGTTGCAGCGGTTCACGGCCTGGCGGAGCGAGGTGTGCGGAGCGCGGACACGGTGCCAACCGCCGGACGCGTCTCCCGCGATGGCGAGGCCTCGCAGTTCGGCGGGAATCTGGATGGCGGCGAGGACCGCGTCCGGGGCGATGTCGCCGAAGGCCATGTTGGCGGAGGTCTCGTCGTTGAGACGGTGAGCGGTGCGGCCGGTGAGTTGGGCGCGGAGCATGGTGATGCCCTTGCCGAGTTCGGAGCCGAAGCGCTGTCCGCAGATTTCGAGGTAGATACCGGCGGCGCGGCCGAGCTGCGCGAGACGGACCAGGGCGGTGATGATGCGGTCCCGCCGCTTCTCCTCCTCCTTCGTTGCGTACAGAGCGAGTTCGGCCACCTCGTCGACCAGGACGACGACCGGGGTCGGGCGGAGCTCATCGGGCAGGTCCCAGATGTCGGCGGCGATCTCCGCGTCCGGTACATCGACGGTGATGCGCTGCTGGGTACGGATGAGGCGGTAGACGTCCGCCATCCGCGCCACGAGTGCATCGAGGAGTTCGGCAGCGGTGTCCGGGCTGTCGGCCAGCGCTGAGAACCGGCGCGCCAGCGGAAAGAGTTCGACCCCCTGCTTGCAGTCGATGCCGACGAGGGCAACGTCCAGAGGAGCAAGGCCGACGACCAGGTTGCGTTGGTAGACCGACTTGCCGGACTCCGTGGCGCCGAGGGTGAGGGCGTGAGGTATCGCGCGGTAGTCGCGGTAGTGCACCGACCCGTCCTCCCGAAGGGCGACCGGTACCCGCATCGCCCGGGTCTCCGTCTCAGCAGGCATCTGCACCCGCTTGAGCACGTCGTATCCGGTCATCCGCACCTCGACGACCCCGGACCGCACTTCACGCGAGGTCACGCCGAACATCGAGAACGAGTGCCGAAGCCGGTCCGAGGCCGCGGCGATGTCGAAAACGTCCTGTCCGGGACGGAGCTTGAGTCGGAGGACCAGGCCGGTGCGAGTCGGCCGCAGTCGTCGGATACGCGGCGGGCGGGGCTCAGATATCGGCCGGTTGGTGGCCCGAGCCAGAGATAACCGCCACCGCGCCGGCGGAACGGTCAACCCGCACGCGTCCATGACCGAGCGGTACCGGACCAAGACCCGCAGCGCGGCCAGAGTGACCCCGAAGGCCAGCCAGTACCAGGCGGGCCGCCGCCACCGCAGGAGACCCGCAGCGGCGACGACCAGCACCAGAGCGACCGTGAAGGCGGTCATGATCAGGCCGCCTTCGACCCTGCGGCGGCGACGTCGGCGAGCGAGGTGACCGCGACCGCGCGGAACGCGATGCCGTGCCGCCGCTGGCCGTTGAAGTCGTTCTCCCACGGACGGGCGACCAGGCCGGTGAGCGCGACCGGCGTACCCATGGCCAGCTCACCGGTGATCCCGGGCTCCGGAACGGTGACGGACAGGATCTCCACCTCCTCGTTCGCCGCGAACATCACGTCCACGGTCATGAGCTGAGCACCGGTCTCCATGTCGGTGGCGATCTCACCGGTGCGGCGATCACGGACCTTGACCTGCGGAATCTTGGCGACCATCACGACGGCGCTGGAGGTGTCGACGGGAATCTGACGCACAGCAGATCACTCCTCTATAGATGCTGGACTCCGCCACTCATGTATATGAGTGACATGAAGAAGAGTGCATGACTCCTGTACATGAGTCAACCCGCCGCGAAGAAGAACTCGCGACGGGTTGAGGGGAGTTGAGCGGACGTCAGTCGTCGGCAGGGATCCGATACTCGAAAACGAACTGGTCAGCGGCCATGAGCGTGTCGCATACCTCGACCACCCGGCCCGCAGTCGTACGAGCCTCCCGAATCAGGTGAACCACGGGCGCACCAGGGCTGAGCGCCAGTTCCGACGCCTCCGACTTAGAGGCCGGGCGCGCTTGCAGCGTCTCGACGAACTCAGCGAACTCATGCCCGTGGTCTTCGAGTCGGGCGTAGATGCCACCGCCCCCGGGGTTCTCGGCGAACAGCTCGGGGATCTCCTTCACCACGTCCCAGGGCAGGTACGACGAGGCGGTCTCCACCGGGGTGCCGTTACGGAAGTAGAGGCGCCGGCGAGCCAACACCTGTGTACCGGCGGGAACACCCAGGCGCTCGGCGGCATCCTCGGGCGCGTCCATAGGACCGATGTAGAGGACGCTAACTTTGGCGGTGGCGCCGGACTGTGCGGACTCCGCGAGGTAGGCGGCCTGGCCACCCTGCCGGAGCGAGCGCCGGAAGCGATCGGAGGAGCGGTGCCGTACGGGGGGCCGGTTCTTCACGATCGAGCCCTTGCCGTGCCTGGTCTCGACGAGCCCACTCGCCCGGACCTCGACCATGGCCTTACGGATCGTCCCGCCGGAGACGCCATAGCGGTCCACCAGCTCGGATTCGCTCGGCACCATGTCGCCGGCCTTGAGCACCCCCGCCCGGATCTGCTGCACGAGGTCATCAGCGATCTGTACATACCGAGGACCGGAACCGGCCCCTCCCGCCGCAGTTCCCATAGTCCTTCCCTGCCTCCTATGCTCCTCTACATGAGTCAATCACAGGAAGCGGCACCCACTCCCCTGCACTCCGTGTCCGTCGCCGGAGTAGTGGTGCGCGAGGACGGCCGCCTCCTGGCGATCCGCCGAGCCGACAACGGCACCTGGGAGCTCCCCGGCGGCATCCTCGAACTCAACGAGACACCCGAGGCCGGCGTCGCCCGCGAGGTCTGGGAAGAGACAGGCATCCACGTCGAGGTGGACCAGCTCACCGGCGTCTACAAGAACACGACCCGCGGCATCGTCGCCCTGGTCTTCCGCTGCAAGCCCTCCGGCGGCACCGAGCGCACATCAAGCGAGTCGACAGCCGTCTCCTGGCTCACACCCGACGAGGTCAGCGAGCGCATGGCCGAGGTCTACGCGGTCCGCCTCCTGGACGCCCTGGACGGCAACGGCCCTCACGTGCGGAGCCACGACGGCAAGCAGCTCATCACAGCGGGATAAGACTTTCTCTACTTCATCAAGGCACCCGGCTGCGCTCCGCTCCGCCGGGCGCGCTTCCCGGCTCTGGCTGCGCCCGCGCTCCTGCCTTCGGCCCGCTCGGCGCTGCCGCCGCCGACGCGCGCCCACAACTGGATAGACCCGGGGGCATGAGACGAGAACCAAGCCCGCGGCTTCAAGAGGATGCCTCCGGCGGGGGCGCTCAGACTCCGGGATGGGAAGGGCGCCGTTCGCGAGTGCCGGCCGGTGCGTGGTGAGCGTTGTGGGGCTCCCATCCCGACCACCTTCGACCCAGGCAGAGCCGAGCAGTCGCGGCCCAGGGCGTCAAGGTCGTTCGTACAGTGGCGCGCTCCACCTTGACGCCCTGAACCACGACCGCTCCATGGTGTGTGGGTCGAAGGCGGACGGGATGGGAGCTGAGGTAGGTCTTGGGATGAGGTGAGCGTGCCCTGGTCAGCGAATGGCTGGGGTAAAGCGGCGCTCGACCAAGAGGCCTATTTCGAAGCGTTCCTCTCCCCGGACCAAGGCAGTCACGAAGAAATCGTGGTAAGAATCCCCTGAATAACCTCACCGCGATTAATCCTACTGTTCCGATCGTTGATTCCCGACCTTACGCGCCGGTAGTATTCAGCTGCCTGAGGTGATGGATTCGGTGCGTGCGTGACACCCTCGACTTCTTCGTAAAAGGCGACGAGCCTGGCTGCCACATCAGCAGACGGCAGTGATTTCTTTTCGTACACGAGCGTGCGATAGAGTTCGACAATCAGCGTAAACAAGTCGGCTTTCTGCCATACGCGACTTTTGGTGGGGAATTTGCATTCTTCGATGAATGAAAATACTTTCTCGAATCCTTCTTTCACCTCCTCACCCGCAGGAAAGTCATCGTTGTACTGATCGAGATACTGTTCGTGATCTTCATCACGCCTGAAGTAGCCACTCAGAACGGTAATAGTCAGTGTTAGCGCGAATCGGATATCGTTCATGCGTCGACCATCGAGCGACGTGAAGATCTTCCTGCCTTGAAAAAATTGATGATTCGCCACTTCCTCGGAGAAGCGCTTCAAGGCTCCATCGAAACGGGAGTTATTTACCTCCATCGCATTGAGTGAGTAATTAGTAGAATTAATTCGATGGAAAATCTGTCGAGTTTCCTCCTCGTCAAGGGGGCCGAGGTCTCTGATTACCACCTCGTATTCGAGAAACTCGCGCTTCTTTTCGTCCGCGAGTTCCCTGTATGCGGGAATAACGTTATTAGTGATGCGCAACTCGGTCGAAGCCGTGAAATACTGATGGAGCGTAGTGATGCGCTGCTGACCATCCACGATCAACTCGGTTCCGTCACCCGTGTCGGGATTTACGTCACCGGCCGAGATGAAGATTTCCGGGAATGGAAGCCCGTCCAGGACGGTCGCAACGAAGGCGACTTTGTGTTCGTTCGACCATACAAGGCGGCGCTGGAAGTGGGGATTAGGGATGAGCGTCTTGTCTCGAATTCCGGTGAGCAACATGCGCAGCCTCTTATTCGTCGCTGAAGTCTGCATCACAAATCCTCCATAGCCTCGCGACAGGACTGAACTGCTCGTTGTTGATATTGAGTTAGGAAGCGCATGTCGTGGTACAGGGCTCCGGCAATCTTGTACGGGCCGAATTTTCGGCTTTGTTGAAGCTTCCGGAAAAACTGTCGCCAATCTTCGGAAAATTGGAAAGAGGGTGACCTTGGTAGCATGTCCGGGCGAATCCACCCCCAAGAGATGTACTGCTCGAACCGAGTTCTTCTTGGCCAGTCAGCTCCCGAGTCTGCATAGACGTGCGCTTCATGCCAGACCCGCTCGTAAAGATCGTGACTCACGATCGCAACATCAATATCCGACGCATCTCCGAATCGTCGATATCTCTTGTGGGGAGCGATGCTGAAACCGAGTCGCGCTGATCCGACAAGAAAGATATCTTGATGTGGTGCGATTGAGAATCGCTCCGAGATGGCTTCCTTGAGGGCGAAGTGCTGATCATCTGAAAGCGCGAAGCTCCCTCCGTGGAGAAGCTTGGAATTTACTATTCGTTTGTCACTCGGTTCAGCAAGGAGAAAACTTTCAAAGTGTTTCTTTGGGTCTGTGGTGGGCTGTTCGGATCTATTCAACCCCACGATCCCCTCATGGCCGATGTGAGCAAGCTGACGTGAATATACGCCAACTCCCCCTACGTGTCAGGAGATGTGACAGATGCGCAGCTCGGCAACCTAGTGCGGAGTCAGAGGTCGGCCACCTTATGACGCAGCGAGACAAGGGTCTTGTCACTCCTCGTGGGCAACGGGTGGTGATACGTCGCTCGGCACGGGCCGGCACCGGTCGGGATGAGGCGTGAGCAGAGCCTCGGCAGCGGACGGAGCCTGTCGTCGTGACGAGGTGGGGGAGGTCCTGCCGCTGACTGGCTTGGTGCCAAGGCCGAGCGATGATGACGGTGACGTGAATCCGAAGGGTCCGTCCAGGGTTGGGGCTGCTGTACAGCAGCGGGGTACCGCAACCACAGCAACCGCCCCCGCCCACCACCGTCTCTTCGGGACCTCGTAGCAGCCGGTATGGCCGTCGATGACCGATCCGGCTAGAGCTACGGATCAGAAGGTCTCTGACATCTACCGCTGACATCAACGACGCTGGACATGGGTGCACGTGGGCGTTCCCGTCCGGCCGTCGCGGTGGCGGGAGGCGGGGGCCTCAGCGGCGATCGGTCGAACTTACAAATCAGGTGTCGGAGGTATCAGCAACAAGACCAAACGTGACCTCCAATTCTGTGGCTCCGAGCCCAGGCGTCAGTCCATACGTTGAAATGATGTCACGCACTGCTGTTGCCACTTCCTCACCCATACCGTTGACCAAGTAGCGCAATGATCGTTCCGAACTTTCAGCTACTGCGGAACGAACCACAACTTCAAAATCTTCCTTGGAGATTCGCTCGTCACGAAAGGCCTGCTGCACATACTTAATGGAAAACACCCCAGCCCAAGTAAGGCAGCTCTCCCGTTCACGCCCCAACCCTCGCACCTTTAGGGCTTCGCACAACTCGAGGATATCCGGTTGCCCCCCTACCTCCCCTACATGCGTACGGAATAGCGAGACGCCATCTCTAAATCCCATTCGATCAAACTCAAGAAAAATATCAGCGACGAACTCATGCGACCTACACCAGCGCTCTGAGTGAGTGGAACTTCCTGTCGCCACCGCCCATGGCCGCTCCCGCTGCGTTAGCACGCTAAGCAACTGCGCGACGTCCCTTGCGGGGCGCCTCTCTTTCGCCGTAGACAGAACTACATCGGCATAGTCGCGAGCGCCGGCACGCATCAGCAGCTCTACTAGGTCTGCCACCTCACCGGGTGTCCGTCGGCCCCCGAAACCCGTGAGCATACCTCGCGCGTGATCGTCGTAATCTGCCACCTTCAGCTCAGCTGCAATTGACGGGACTTTTCGCACTTCGTGCTGCGTAGCCAATTCCGTCAAGAGCTGCTGCGCAAATCGCCTCCAACCGCGAGCGCGGAGACTTTCAACTGTGTTAACAATGAACTTCGCATCCTGAGTAAGCGCGAGTTCGACCAGTCCGGAAATCGAACCTGTCTCACTGCATTCCCGCAGAACTTTACTGTACGGGTCTTCCATTCTCGCTGGATCACCATCCGGCGCGTTTGCGTGGATCTCATTCTCTGCGGCAGACCACAGCTCGATGAATCGCGCAGCTTCCGATGTCGGATCGGGTCTAGTGACTGCCCGAATCGCTAATACGCGGACAAGGCTGACCAATTGTGGCGCAGAAGGCCACCGTCGTCCGGAGAGGATCTTTGATACCAGATCCCGGTTCAAGGTAGCGGGAAGGCTGTCTGCGTCTTGGATCCATGAACTGATCGAGCGCACCCCGGGCCGACCGCCCAATTGGTACAGCTTGTGCAGCTCTTGGAGGAGGGTGCGCCGAGGTCCGGGAGGTACCAGCGCAGCGCTCGGCATCGCGATGCCTCCAGATCCCCGCGTGCCCATCACTGCCCCCTGCTGTCACTGACTGTCCCGAAGTGTCAGAGCCTAGACGAAGCTCGAACGGCACAACAGCAGGCCTCTGCACCGTCATTGGTAGTCGATGTCAGCGGGTGGTGAGCCGCCCCTGCGGTCCAGGCTCAATGGATACAGCGGTTATCCCGTCAGGGGTGCTTCGCCGTAGGTACAGCTAGCTGAGGGAGGCAGTGTTGTCGGACATGCGGGGGCGAAAAGCCAAGATGGTGCGTCATCCCCTATGGAGCCAACTACTCATGGCCGTGCTCGGGGGCATCCTGGGGGGTGGAGCCCAAGCACTGATGGAAATGATCACAAGGTCAGTCGGCTGGTAGTCGTCACAGCCGTGTAGGCCGGCGTTTTCACTCCGCCGCTGGACGGCGTCGAGCGATGAAGCGGTCCCTGATCTGCGGAGACGGAGATCAGGGACCGCTATGCGCCACAGCGTCGATACTCTCGGCGTACTTGGCAGGCGGCATCCGACTATCGGTCGAGTCGCCTGCCCGTTTCTCTCGGCGCCCGGGCGGCCCTGCGCCTGCAGTCCTGGGGCTTCACGCTGCGCACCAGAAGTGCACCAGATGAAGCGGGGAGGCCGCGGTCAACACCGGCTCCACTTGAGCGTGTGTCGCGCTATTCAGGGAGACGTTTGACCGGGTCAGAGCACCGAAGTCGCCCCGACCGCCAGTGATTCCCAAGCTCATGGCACGCGATCGAGCTTCTGGAAGCAGCCTTGGCAACGCCCCATTGTCAGACCCGGATGGCACGGTAGGCGGGTATCCATGCGGATGGAGGGGGACGGAACATGACGGTGATTCCGAGTGGGCGGCGGATGGAACAGGCAGCAGTGAACGCCTTGCGCACTCTCCTGCAGAGTCACGATCACGTCGTGGAGGAGATCTCGGGGCAGAACGACTATGGCGAGGACCTGTATGTCACCTTCGCTGACGCCGGGCGGGTGACCAATGACGTCATCAAGGTTCAGGTGAAGGGCGGCGTCTCATGGAGACGGTCATACGGCTACGCAGTACCGGTGCGACAGCACTCCGAGACTTGGGCAAACGGCAATGTGCCTGTCTTCTGTGTCGTCTTTGATCCGGACACAGAGCAGTTGTACTGGGCAAACGCTACGAAACAGCTCCGTGTTGGAGGGCAGAAGGGCCGCCGGCCGCGCACCATCAGACTGTCTGGGACATCGGTGCTGGACGCCAGCACGGTGGGGACCTTCGTCCATGAAGCCCGTGCGTACGTCGGAGGGTACCGGGGCCGGAACGCTGTCCTAAGTCACCTCGGGGAGATGGCAGGCGTCGTCTTCGATCGCTCGGACCATGTCCTGTACTGGGTCAATGAGTTCGACGAGCAGTTGATCTTCTGGCAGCGCCCTGGGGAATTCAACGCCACGCTTCTTCACAGCGACCTCGACTGGGATCCAATCCCGATCATGCCTAGCGGGTTGCTCCTGCCGGGTGCCTGGTCTCAGGGACTCAATTTCGGCGGAGACTTTCCAGAGGAGCTGCGGCGGAGCACGCCGATCCCGGTCATCAGTGGGGTGATCCTGAACATGCCGGAGGCCCTGTGGCTCGCCTCCTGTTTCTCCGCCACAGAGCGGGCCCGGCGAGGTGTTGAAGTGCCGACATGACGTAGCTGCCAACCGCGCACGCGCTCGACCGGCGGACTAAGATCGACGCACCGGACCGCGTCCCTCTAGGGGCTGCGTACTAAGCACACTGAGTTGTCTAACTGCGTGACAACCACAATGCACAACCGCGAACAACCGTGGACGTCAGCGGACCATCAGCACAGGTGACAGGCACAGCAGGCCAAGGGCGGCGACCATCCCAAGTTGCTTCGGGACGAAGCAGTCCTCAGGCCGATCGACGGAAGTCGGCCGAAAGCCAAATACCCATGGCATCTGAACTGGTCAGATGCCATGGGCCTCACTCTGTGCTGCTCGGCGGGATCGTAGATCAATAGGCGGACTCACGCGGATCGCTCGTTGCCAGGAGGCGACCGCGGCTTGTTGCGATGCGGAAGACGTCTCGCAGAGCCCCGGTCAGCTCTGTGATCAGGCACCGCATCTCGTCGAGCGACGTGCCCCGGTCATCGAGAGCTTCTGAGGCTTCTTCCAACAGTGCGCTTGCCGTCATGAGTTGGATCGCTTCGATGCTGTCCGCGAGGCGGGACATGTATCCGTCCGGGTCGTCGGTGCTCAGGTAACAGGGCTTGTCCCCCGGGCCCGACCACGGGAGGAGCCGAAGTTCGTTCGGTGTCGTCATCCTTGGGTTGGCCTCTCGTTGAGCACGTGGTGGGCGGTGAAGACCGCGTCGACTCGGTCTCCCGGAAAGGCCAGGAGCGCGGCTTCAACGACGCGACCGTTGGTGTCGGTGGCGATGCGCGTGATCGCGAGGACGGCCATGTTGTTTCCGAGCCGGAGGGCCGACGCTTCGTCTGGAGTGGGAGAGCGGGCGGAGACCGTCTCTCGGATGGTGGCTGGCGACGGGCCTAGGACGGCGAATCGCGTTACTGCCTCCCGGCATACGGAGTCGTCGTCGAGGACTCCGGCCGGGGCCAGGTCGCGCGGGATGTAGATGCGGGCCAGCCCGTGCGGTGATCCTTGTTCGAGGCTGAGGCAGGTGTACTCCGCGAGGGGGCTGCCCGTTGGCACCTTCAGCAACGTGGTCAGGTGCACGGAAGCCGGGACCGTGGTGCTGCGAACCGTGATGCGCAACGTTGGCTCAGCGGCGGTCCAGGGGTCCAGCGTGCCCCAGCCTCCGACGTACATGATCTTGCGTCGGAGGCGACGGACGTAGTTGCCCTTGCCGTGGATTTTCTCGACGAGTCCTTCGCCCTGGAGCACGGCGAGAGCACGTCGCAAGGTCACGGTACTGACCTTGTACCGGGCGGCCAGGCCGGCTTCGGACGGGAGGCGTTCGCCAGGCTTGATGCTGCCCGTCGTGATCTTGTGGCGTAGGTCGTCGGCGATGTCGTGATGGCGGCGGGGCACGGAGCGGGTCACCGCCTTCTCAGCAGTCGCAGTGCGACGAGCCGGGTACGGGCATGTATGGCCAGCAGTTCGCCCGACTCGAAGACCAGTTGCTTGGCTCCGTGGGGGAGCTGGAAGAGGTCTCTCACTCGGCAGGCCTGGCCGCCGAGTTGGATGATGTCGCCGCGCTGCACGGTTGCCGCGGTGACCTCGACGGGGGAGGCCAGCGCACCCACGGGGGCTCGGTCCCTCACGCCGGCACCTCCACGTGCACCCACGAGTCTGGGGTCGAGTGGCACGGGCAGCCACACACCTCGTAGATCACCGGTACGTCAGTCGGCGCCAGAGACGGGGAGGGCTCGATGCAGGAGTGGTGCGTTCCGATCCAGCAGGCGATCGAGCGGTAGGGGACGGGAGCTGTGCCCGTGGGGTGTGGTTGTCGGCGAGGTGGCATCAGTGGGCCCCCGCGAGGGCTGACCAGGCCTCGGCCGGCAGGTGCGGAGCGACGAGCACCGTGCGCGTCCGTACACGCTCTTCCCACGCCAGCAGGTACGGACGGACAAGCGCGACGTCCTCGCCCCTCAGCGAGTAACGGTGAACCGCGGCGGCCGAAGCCCGCCCGAGGGCGGTGCTCGACGCTTTAGCGGGCGCGAGGCGAGTGGCAGCGGCCAGTGGCCGGGAAGGCGTTAAGGGGCGGCGGTGCCGGCCCTTGGAGAAGTACCGCTCTCTGGTGCGCGAGGCAGCACGGCGGATACGGTTGAGCATGCTGTTCAGCTCCTATCGCTGATAGCCCGGTCCCCCGACATCGCCCGTCGTGGGGACCGCTTTGCGTACGACCGCCCATAAGGTGCGGCCGTTCAAGCTGGTGGCCAGGAGTCCGAATCGATCGGCCACGGCCACCGCGTCCAGGACCTCCCGCCATGACTCGGCGGAAAGCGTGTCCGGTACTTCTGCTTCGACCGTCGTGAACCGGGTGTGCTCCTCCACCCGCGGGCGGAGGCCAGCAGCAGACAAGCGGGCAGCGAGAGCCGCCGCAGTCACTCCCGAAGCGGACACAGCGCAGCCTCCGTCACCAGCGATCACTTTCAGTAAAGCTAGTTAACTAGATTAGAGCTAGTGGACTAGATTTTCCATATGTCTGAGCAACCGCCGTATCTCCGCATCGCCGACGAACTCCGGCAACGCATCGCGGAGCACGTCTGGGAACCAGGTGACCGCCTCCCCTCCCGCGCCCAGATCGGCCAGGAGTGCGGCGTCGGCGAGAACGTGGTGCGCCGGGCACAGGAGCTGCTGATCTCCCAGGGAGTGCTGGAGGGCCGGGCCGGATCGGGCACCTACGTCGCCGAGCCCCGGCAGCGCGTGAGAGTCGTCCGGTCAACCGCCCGCGAGCAGCCCAGCGGCTCACCGTTCCGCCAGGACATGAAGGCCCTCGGCAGGCAGAGCGACTGGGAGAGCCGGACCGAGGCGAAGGTGCCGGCTCCGGCGGAGATCGCCGCGCGGCTGGGGATCGCCGAGGGCGAGTTGTGCGTGCGGACGACGTACGAGTTCCTGGCGGACGGCAGGCCCGTGCAGCTGTCGACGAGTTGGGAGCCGTACGACCTCACCGCCGGCACTCTCGTCGTCCTCCCCGAGGGAGGGCCGCACGCTGGGGCAGGTGTCGTGAACCGCATGGCCGCGATCGGAATCACCGTCAGCCATGCCGTGGAGCAGCCGGAGCCACGGCAGGCGACCGCCGAGGAGGCATCACTACTCGGCATCCAGAAAGCCGCGCTCGTGACGCACATCCGGCGGACGTACTACAGCAACCAGGGCCGTCCCGTGGAGACGGCGGACATCGTGGTGCCCGCAGCCCACTGCGAGATCGTCTACGAGATCCCGATCAGCCGCTGACGAGCTGTCCCGGCACCTCCAAAGCCGTGCCCCCCGCGTGCCCCATCCGTGCCCGATAGAGCGGGAAACCAGAGGGAACAGCGGTCACCGGCGGGCAATGACCATGACGAAGGCCCCCGACCGTATCGACTGGTCAGGGGCCTTCTCGCACTGCGGTGGGTGTGGGATTTGAACCCACGGTCACATCGCTGCGACGACGGTTTTCAAGACCGTTCCCTTAGGCCGCTCGGGCAACCCACCCCGCATCGGCGCCGTGTCCGTGACCGGTCCGGCGCGATGCGTGGAACAGCCTAGCCGGTCAGCTGTCGCCCTTGCGCTCGCCCAGGGTGAGTTCGGCCGTCGCGGTCTTGCCGTCGCGCTCGTAGGTGAGCGTGACCTTGTCACCCGGCTTGTGCGTCCAGATCTCACCGATCAGGGTCGGCCCGCTGTCGACCACGGTGTCGTTGAACTTGGTGATCACGTCGCCGGCCTTCAGGCCCGCCTCGGCCGCCGGGCCGTCCGGGGTGACGGCCGGGGTACCGCCCGCGCCCTCGTCCGAGATGACGGCGCCGCCGGTCTTCTCCTCCATCGTCACCGTCGCACCGATCACCGGGTAGACCGGCTGGCCCGTCTTGATCAGCTGTTCGGCCACGTTCTTGGCCTGGTTGATCGGAATGGCGAAGCCGAGGCCGATGGAGCCGGCCTGGGACTGGCCCGCGCCGCTGCCGCTGGTGGACTGGATGGCCGAGTTGATGCCGATGACCGCGCCGCCGGCGTCCAGGAGCGGACCACCGGAGTTGCCCGGGTTGATCGAGGCGTCGGTCTGGAGCGCGCTCATGTAGGAGTTCGTGTTGCTCGAACCGTCACCCGAGGCCACCGGGCGGTCCTTCGCACTGATGATGCCGGTGGTCACCGTGTTGGAGAGACCGAACGGAGCACCGATCGCGATGGTGGAGTCGCCCACCGCGACCTTGTCCGAGTTGCCCAGGGCGAGCGGGGTCAGCCCGTCGGGGGCGCTCTTCAGCTTGAGCACGGCCACGTCGTAGCCCTGCGCCCGTCCGACGACCTCGGCGTCGTACTTCTTGCCGTTGGAGAAGGTCGCGGTCAGCTGGCCGCTGTCCGCCGCGGAGGCCACCACGTGGTTGTTCGTGAGGATGTGGCCCTCCTTGTCGTACACGAAGCCGGTACCCGTGCCGCCCTCGCCGTCGCCGGACTGCGCGTCGATGGTGACCACGCTGGGCAGCGCGTTCGCCGCGACGCCCGCGACGGTGCCGGCCGCACGCTTGAACTCCCTGGGGCTGTCGGAGGCCGAGATCGTGGTGGACCCGGAGGAGTCGCTGTCGTTGCTGTCGGCGGCCCAGTAACCGAGCGCTCCGCCCACCCCGCCCGCGACCAGTGCCGCGACCGCCACGGCGGCGACGAGCCCTCCCGCGCGGCGCTTGCGCGGGGGCTGCGGTTCCGCCGCGTGCGCCGGGGCGCCCCAGGCCGGCGGGCTGCCGCCGTCGGCGTACGACGGGACGGCCGGCGGGGGCGGCGGCCAGGCGGCCGAAGCGGCCGGCGGCTGCTCCGGCGCGGGCGGCGCGTAGGGCTGCTCGTGCTGGGAGAAGGACCCGGCGCCTTCCTGGTACGTCGCGGCCGGGACCTCAGCCGTCGGCGCGTCCGTGGGCGCGGCCTGCGGGACCTCAGGGGCGGGCCGGTTTCCCTGCGGAGAGCCCTCGGGAGCGGCGGCCGGCACGGGAGGCGCGGTCGGAACAGACGGTACGGACGGAACCGCGTCGTTCTCGTGGCCCTCGTTCTCGGTGCTCACAGCTCTTTACTCCTCGGTTCCACTCGGCATTCGGCAAGAGATCCGCTGTGCACGTGTCTGCGGTCAGCTTTTCCCACAGCACGTCAGGCCACTGTAAGCAGGACCTGTGCATCCGCACACCAATCTTTACATCAGGCAAAACGGTCCTACGCAACAAGGGTCTCAGCACCCGACGCGTCGCGGTGACACCATGTCGCAGTGACCCACGCACGCCTACCCTCCGAACAGCCCGGCATCCAGGTCGTCGCGCACCGCGGGGCCTCGGACGACGCCCCCGAGCACACCCTGGCCGCCTACCGGAAGGCCATCGAGGACGGGGCGGACGCCCTGGAGTGCGATGTGCGCCTCACCGCGGACGGGCAGCTCGTCTGCGTGCACGACCGCAGGGTGAACCGCACGTCGAACGGCCGGGGAGCCGTCTCCGCCCTGGAGCTGGCAGATCTGGCAGCCCTCGACTTCGGGTCCTGGAAGGACCACGAGGAGTCTCCCGACTGGGATCCGGTACCGGGCGAGCTCACCTCCGTACTCACCCTGGAGCGGCTCCTCGAGCTGGCGCACGACGTCCGGGCGAGCGGGCGGCCCCTCCAGCTGGCCATCGAGACGAAGCACCCCACCCGCTGGGCCGGCCAGGTCGAGGAACGCCTCCTCCATCTGCTGAAGCGGTTCGGCCTGGACGATCCCCCGGCCGACGGGCCCTCCCCGGTGCGCGTGATGAGCTTCTCCGCACGGTCCCTCTACCGCATCCGGGCGGCCGCCCCGACCCTGCCCACCGTCTTCCTGATGCAGTTCGTCTCCCCGCGGCTGCGCGACGGACGGCTCCCCGCCGGCGCCAGGATCGCCGGTCCGGGGATGCGGATCGTACGCAACAACCCCGCGTACATCGAGCGCCTCCACCGCGCGGGCCACCGTGTGCACGTCTGGACCGTGAACGAGCCGGAGGACGTGGAACTCTGCGCCGGTCTGGGCGTGGAGGCGATCATCACGAACCGCCCCAAACAAGTGCTGTCACAACTTGGTCGTTCTTAACATCAGTTACGGGGGGTGCACCGGCGCATTCGCTCCGCAATCGATCGTTACGAGTGCATCACTGACTGTGCCGTGGCCGGTTTCCGGCGCAGTCCAGGAGGGCATCCAATCCGTGGCGTGGGGCGAAGGAGGTCTCGGGGGTGGCGTTTGTGGTGGCACAGGAAGTGCCGACGTCGTCGAGCATGGCCGTACCCCACGGCCCTGCGGGCGTGGGGCGGGCGCGGCACCGTATGCGCGAGCAGCTGCGCAGCAACGGGGTCTCGGACACCGTGGTCGACGACGCCGTACTGATCCTGTCCGAGCTCCTCAGCAATGCCTGCCGGCACGGCAGGCCGCTGGGACAGCACTCGGACATGGGTGACGGTGACGTCCGCGCCGCGTGGCGCGTGGACAGGCGAGGCGATCTGACCGTCGAGGTCACGGACGGCGGGGGGCCGACCCGGCCGGTTCCGGCCACCCCGTCGGTGACCGCGCGGGGCGGGCGAGGGCTCACCATCATCAGCACCCTGGCCCAGGAGTGGGGCGTACGCGACGACACCGCGGGTGAGGTCACGGTCTGGGCCCTGGTCTCCGCGGACCACGGGCACCGGGGCTTCCCGGCGGCGCCGCCCGAGCGCGTGACACCCGTGAGCCGCGGGCGGACCGGGCTGGACGGGCTGGGCGGACCGATCGGTTTCGGCTCACTCGACGGGCTGGACCTCGCCGAGGCCCTGGACGCCCTCGACACCTTTGACGACGCGGGCTGAGAGCGGAAAGGGCGCGGCGGGAAGCGGCGGGACGCGAGCCACCACGGCACGTGGGCCCCGGCGCCGACCGGGACGGCTAGGCTCGCGCCCGAGACCGCACTGTCGCAATCGGGAGAACGCCCACCATGGCCAAGAAGCGCCCTCAGTCCAAGGCCGGAAAGCCGCAGCTCAAGGATGGTGAGATCCCGGTCGTAGGGGCTCGTGAGCCCTGTCCGTGCGGTTCGGGCCGTCGCTACAAGGCATGTCACGGCCGTGCCGCGGCCCAGGCCGTGACCGAGCTGGTCCAGCGTCCCTTCGAGGGACTCGCCGGAGAGTGCGACTGGATCGCCCTGCGCGAGCTCGTCCCCGCCGCCACCGTCGAGCTGGCGCTCAAGGGCGGCCGCCCCGAGGGTGTTCCCTCCGTGGCGCTCGCGACCGTACTCCCGATGGCGTGGCCGGCGCTGCGCCGCGACGACGGCTCCGTCCTGCTCGCCCTGCAGAACGACACCTCCTCCGGCGACCTGAGCCGCGACCTCGCGGACACCCTGCAGCGCGCACTGGAGGCGGAGCCGGGTTCGCCCGTGACCGCGCGCCGGGTACCCGCCGACGGCCCGCGGCTGCAGGATCTGCTCGACCCCGAGGGGGCGTTCGAGCCGGTCGTGCACGCGGGCTTCGAGTTCTGGGTGCCGGACGCGGAGAACGCGACGACGGAGGTGTCCGCCTCCCTGGAACGCGCCAACGCGGCGGCGATCCCCACCACCCGGCTCTCCGGGGTGGACGCGGCCTACTGGTGCGAGACGCCCGAGAAGAACCACCTGCGCTGGGTCATGCCCCACCCCGAGGAGCAGCTCCTCGACGCCCTCGCCAGGCTGCACGCGGCGGGAGCGTCCTCGCTCGGCGAAGGCACCCGCCTGGTGGGCTCGTTCCGCGCCCACGGCCTCATGGTGCCCGTCTGGGACCTGCCGACCGGGATGGGTGCCGAGGAGTGCGAGAAGCCCGCGGCGCAGTTCGCCGAGCGGCTCGCCGAAGCACTCGCGTCGGACGCTCCGCTCACGGGTGAGGAGCGCAGGGCGCGCGGCGGGCTCACCAACCGCCAAGTGACGCTCAGCTGACAGTGACGAGAGCCGCCCTGCCGTCGTGACTCCCGTCACAACGCCTCGTACTCGTCGGTAAATACCTGTCCGAATAGGCGAGATCGAATTTGCTAACGGCAGATCTCTTGTTACGGTTCTGGAAGCCCGGTCGCTGGTGCATCCCCCGTCGCCAGCGGCCGGGCGTCCTCGTTTCCTGGCCCGGCCGACGACCAGGGCGCACGCCGGAGCGCGTAGCGGACGCAGACCTGCGCCGACCGCCAGGCCCCCTTCTCGGCCCCACCCCTCCCGCGCCGTTGCGCCACAGGTCCACGCCTCGACGGCCCTTCACGCACCCCGGACCGCCGGCCGCACCGGAGGAGCGCGCGCTCCCCGGAACGCGGCGGCCGCCGGAGCCGTTCGCTTTCGGACAGAAATGCGCGATGCGCTTCGGGCCTCCCGAATGCGACAGCCGCACCTCGGAAAACATTCGCACCCGCATCACCCCGCGCACCGATTACGCAATCTGCGGAAAGGTCATCAGAAGGCCTGCCGTCAGGGGCTTTTGTGCGGAATGAATTGCGCCCGTACCGGCATCCACGCGTGCCCGATTCCGTACCGCTTCGCAGACGGCCGGTCCATGGACCACCGACGGTGGACGCCAGGTGCGCACCGCCTCAGCCGGTCAGCGCTTGACCGGACTCGCGCGATACCCGACCGACTTCGCGAGCACGCGAGCCGATTCGGTCCGTACGCAAGCCCATTCGGTCAGCATCCGGGCCGGTCCGGTCAGTACGCGAGTCTGCTGCCGCCGTCCGGCGCGCTGTTGCTCGCCTCGACCAGCGCGTCCAGGACGGATTCCACGTCCGGGAGCCACGGCGCGCGGTCCCCGGCCGCCGGAGCCCGCTCCCAGCGCACCTGCCCCGTGCCGATCTCGGAAGGGGGCAGGACGAGATAGCCGCCCTCCCCGTGGAACCGCAGGGAGCTGGGCACCCAGTCCTTCGCGTGCAGCAGCTCACCGAGCCGCTCCAGGGTGTACGGGGCCACCAGCAGTGACCATCGGGTGGGGGTCGCCACCACGGGGCCGAGCCGCAGCCCCATCACGTCGAGCGCGGCCAGCGCCCTGGCGCCCGCCACGGCCGGCAGGCTCAGCGCGCAGGGCGCCCGGCCGCCGGTGGCGAGGACGACGGGTGCGGCGGGCCGGTTGGTCCACCACCAGCGCACCATGCGCGCGTCGGTGGTCGCCGCGAGGAGACCGGGGTCGAAGGGGTGTGCGCCGGGCACGGCGCACTCGGGGTCGGGACAGGCGCAGTCACGGCCGCGTTCGCCGCGCACGCCTGTGGTCGCCAGCCCCACTCCGGGGAGGACGGGCCATTCCCAGGCGGTGGCGCAGGTCAGTGCGGCGTCGAGCCGGGCGGGACTTGCCTTGCGCCGGGGCCGGTGCCTGCGTCGCCTTCCGAGGATCTCGCGCATGAGCGCTCGTTCCTTTCCGTTGAACGCCGAGGTCCACATCACAGCACGTGCTCGTTACACCACGTGTGTGTCTCTTCGCTGTGCGTGCTTGCTCATCGGGCTTGCGGTACGGACGAGTAGCCGTGCCGAGCATGAGCTGAGCCGAGCAGAGTGGAACCGAACAGAATGGAGCTGAGCCGAGTCGAACCGAGTCGCACCGAACCGAGTCCAGTCAAAACATCGCGCGGCCGGCGTGCGCATCGGGCGCGTGCCGTCCCTGGTGCAACCCCGACACTCGGGGTGGGTGGGCGGCCGTCATCGGTAGGGACGTTCGGGCGCGCTGTCGGGTTCCTGGAGCAGTCACAACTGCCCCTGGCCGTCCACGATTACGTACCCAGCATGCCCGGGATGACGCTCCCTCCGGCATTTCACCCCGAGGGTCCCCACTGTCGAGCCGCCCCCAGTCGACCGCAAATAGCCGCCCAGGGGTGCACTTTTTGGCCAAGTTAACTGGCCAACGGACACCATAAATATCGTAAGGACAATACTGGACATCACCTTCCTTGTGCGTGTACATGTGGGGGCGTGTACATGTGGTTGCACCGATAGCGGCGCAGAACGACATGGGGGTTTGCGATGCTATTCGACACAACACACCGGTCGGGAAGCCGACTGCCATGAGCGCCCCCCACCTTCCGAAAGTGGCTGGAATCGATCCCATGGTTCCCGTTTCAACGCACACTGCACTGCCTCCGGAAGGTGCGCTCTCCGCACCGGGAGCCTTCATCCAGGACCGGCTGGCGGGCTGGGTCTCCGACCTGACCACCCTGCACGAACTCACCGAGCGACTGGCCGCGACGAGCACGCTGGACAGCGCCCTGAGCGAACTCCTGAACGCCGGAGCGGCCCTCGTCGGAGCCGGCCGGGGGCTCCTCGTCCTCGAACCCGCCGACGGAGGCGGGCCGTGCCGCACGATCGGACTCGGCCTCAGCCACGCCGACCTGGGGCACATCGAGACGGTGCCCCGCGGCACCACCCCCTACGGCCGTTTCCTCGACGGTCACGCGGGTGCCGACACCCCCCTGGCCAGTCCCGACATCCTCGGCGACACCGGCCTGGACCCCCGCTGCCGCGAGGTCGCGGCCCGCCTCGGTTACGCCGCCAGCTACTCCCTGCCCCTGGCCACCGGAACCGCCGGACGCCTGGGTGCGGCCGTCTGGCTCTACGACGAACCGGCGGAACCTCTGGAGCGCCAGTGCCACCTCGTCGGGGTGTACGGCCGCTACGCGGCGGAACACCTGGCCCGGCTGCTCGAACTGGAGCGCGCCAGGGCGGACGCCGCCGTCATCGCCGAGGAACTCTTCCCCCGCCGGCTGCCCCGGATTCCCGGAGTACGGCTCGCCGCCCGCCATCGGGCCGCGCCCGGGGGCGGCGGCGACTGGTACGACGCGCTCCCTCTGCCGGACGACGCACTCGGCCTGGCCGTCGGCTCGGTCGGCGGCTCCGGACCGACAGCCCTGGCGGCCATGGGCAGACTCCGCGCCGGGCTGCGGGCCTACGCCGTGATGGAGGGCGAGGATCCCGTCGCCGTGCTCTCCGACCTGGAACTGCTGCTGCGGCTCACCGAACCCTCCCGCGCGGCGACCGCCCTCTACGCCTACTGCGAGCCCGACCGGCGCTCGATCGTGCTCGCGGGAGCCGGGCACACCCCGCCCCTGGTGATCGGCGACCGGCGCACCGAGTTCGTGGAGACCTCCCTCTCCGCACCGCTGGGCATGCTGTCGTGCTGGGAGGCGCCCAGTGTGGAGTTCACGCCCCGCCCAGGAGAAACGGTGCTGCTCTACACCGACGGGCTGCTGCGCCGCACCGGCGACTCCACGGACCGGGCGTTCGCGCGGCTGCACGCGGCGGCGGCAGGGGTACCGAAGGCCGTACGGCAGGACCCGGGGGCCGTCGCGGACCACATCCTGCACACCGTCCTTCCCGAGGGCACGGACCGGAGCGACGGCACCGAGGACGTCGTCGTCCTGGCCGCTCGCTTCGACTGACGGGGCCGTAGGAGCTGTAAGAGGTCTTCCGGCCCTGGGCCCCCTTCCGTACGCCCGTACGATGGAGAGGGTCCAGTGTCGTACAAGGAGGACAAACCGTGTCTGAGGAGCTCATCCCGGAGACCCCGGAAGAAGCTGAAGCAGAGCCGATCAAGCAGCGGAAGAACGGCCTGTACCCGGGCATTTCCGATGAGCTCGCCGAGAACATGAAGTCCGGCTGGGCCGACACGGAGCTGCACGGCCTGGAGCCGATCGCCCAGGCGGCGCACACCGCCGCCCGCCGTGCCGCGCTCTCCGCGCGCTTCCCCGGCGAGCGTCTCGTCATTCCCGCGGGCAACCTGAAGACCCGTTCCAATGACACCGAGTACGCCTTCCGCGCCTCGACCGAGTACGCCTATCTCACCGGCGACCTCACGCAGGACGGCGTCCTGGTGCTGGAGCCGTCCGGCGACGGCCACGAGGCGACCGTCTACCTGCTGCCCCGCTCCGACCGCGAGAACGGCGAGTTCTGGCTCGACGGCCAGGGCGAGCTCTGGGTGGGCCGCCGCAACTCCCTCACCGAGGCCGAGCAGCTGCTGGGCATCCCGGCGAAGGACGTCCGCGAGCTCCCCGCCGCACTGGCGGAGGCCACCGGCCCGGTGCGCAACGTCCGGGGCCACGACGCGGGCATCGAGTCCGCCCTGACCGACAAGGTCACCGCGGAGCGCGACGAGGAGCTGCGCGTCTTCCTGTCGGAAGCACGCCTCGTCAAGGACGACTTCGAGATCGCCGAGCTGCAGAAGGCCTGCGACGCCACCGCGCGCGGCTTCGAGGACGTCGTGAAGGTCCTCGACAAGGCCGAGGCCACGAGCGAGCGCTACATCGAGGGCACGTTCTTCCTGCGCGCCCGCGTCGACGGCAACGACATCGGCTACGGCTCGATCTGCGCCGCCGGCCCGCACGCCACCACCCTGCACTGGGTCCGCAACGACGGCGCGGTCCGCCCGGGCGAGCTCCTGCTGCTCGACGCAGGCGTCGAGACCACCGAGCTCTACACCGCCGACGTGACGCGGACGCTGCCCATCAACGGCACGTTCAGCCCGCTGCAGCGCAAGATCTACGACGCGGTGTACGAGGCCCAGGAGGCGGGCATCGCCGCGGTGAAGCCCGGTGCCGCCTTCCGCGACTTCCACGACGCCGCTCAGCGTGTCCTCACCGAGAAGCTCGTCGAGTGGGGCCTGCTGGGCGACCTGACCGTGGAGAAGGTCCTGGAGCTGGGTCTGCAGCGCCGCTGGACGCTGCACGGCACCGGCCACATGCTCGGCATGGACGTCCACGACTGCGCCGTCGCGCGCACCGAGTCGTACGTCAACGGCATCCTGGAGCCCGGGGTCTGCCTGACCGTCGAGCCCGGCCTGTACTTCCAGGCCGACGACCTGACCGTGCCCGAGGAGTACCGGGGCATCGGTGTCCGCATCGAGGACGACATCCTCGTCACCGAGGACGGCAACCGGAACTTGTCGGCCGCGCTGCCGCGCCGCGCCGACGAGGTCGAGGCCTGGATGGCCGGGCTCAAGGGCTGACGGCCGGGGGCCACGCACGGGCCGCGGACAGCGGGCCCGTGCGCCGGAAGGGCGCGCTGCTCAGGACACCATGAGCAGCGGGCCCTTCCGCCATTTCAGGATCTTGTCGAAGCTCACCACCGCGCCGCGCCCCGGACCGTTGCCGAAGTGGACGTGATCGGCGAGCTCCTCGATCAGGCAGAGCCCTCGGCCGCTCTCCGCCGTCGCCGGTGGATGCGGGTTCACACGCGCGTACGAGGACTCGCCCGCCGGATACCCGGCGTGCGGCTGTGCGGCGGTGCGAAGCGTGCGCCGGGCGGGGAACCCGGGCCCCGAGTCGGCGACTTCGATACGGCACTTCTCGCCGTCCAGATAAGCGGTGACCCGGTACTGCCCGCAGGCGCGCCCGGGCAGCTGCTCGTCGTCCGAGGGACCGGGCGCGGCGTCCGTGGCGCCACCCACGTCCTGTCGGTCGCCGCCGTGTTCGACGGCATTCGCACAGGCTTCGCTGAGCGCGACCGAGAGGTCGTAGGAGATGTCCGGATCCACCCCCGCGGTCTCCATGGTGCCGAGCAGAAAACGACGGGCGAGCGGGACGCTCGCAGCTTCGCGCCGCAAATGGAGTGACCACCACATGCTCATGCTCCAGCCTCCTGGCTGCGGCTCGACATACCGTTACGTATTGCCTCGGTAGGCGCTTCGTAAGCACGGATCCGCTGTGAGAGCGCTCATTCGGCGGATGCGAATATTCCGTTCGCCGGTGTATGCCCGGTTCCGTGTCCGGTCTCAGGCCCGCCTGAACAGGCGCAACACCTCCCGTTCACTCCCCGATGGGGACGGATGCCGACCTTCCGGACCTGCCGTACGGGAACCGGGGGGCCAGTGGGATGATGGCCCGGCCATGTCTATGCCTGTCGCACGCGCCGGAGCCGGAATGCGGCTTCTGAGGACCGCGGTGTTCACCGCGGTCTGCGTCGTGCTGGCCGCCGCGGGGCACGGCATCGCGGGCGGTTCGGGTGTGTCCGGCTGGACCCTGCTCGCCGGTTTCCTCGGCGTCTTCGCCGTGTCGGCGGCGCTCGCCGGACGTGAGCGGACCCTGCTCTCCATCACAGCCGCTCTGGCGGCCGGGCAGATCGCCCTGCACGTCCTCTTCGGAGCGTGGCGGCACACGGCCGACACCACCGCCGCGTCCGGGGACGATTCGCTGATCCGGTTCGCCGCCGGACTCGTGTGCGGGGCGGGCCCCGCGCAGTTGAGTGCCGGCGAGGCCCACCGCATCGTGACCACGGCGGGCATCGACCCCACCACCGTCGCCCAGGGCCACACCCACCTGGCAGCTGGTGCGGCCGATCCCGGGGCGCTGGCCACGGTGACGGCCTGCCTGCCCAGCCTGCCGATGTTCCTCGGGCACCTGCTCGCCGCCCTCGCCACGGGCTGGCTGCTGCGCCGCGGCGAGATCGCGCTCTTCCGGCTGGCCGAGCTCTCCGCCCAGGGCGGTCGGCAGCTCGCCGCCGGAGCCCGGCTGCGGGCGCTCCGGGCGGCCATGGCACTCGTACGCGTACTGCGTGCGGGTCTTCCGGGGCGGCCCACGACCGGGCCGCGCCGACCCCGTGAGGTGGTGGACGCTCCCACGCCCGCCTCCGGGGACCCTCTGCTGCACATGGTGATCAGGCGCGGGCCGCCGCCCGTATACGTACAGGCAGCCTGACGCGACCCCTCCGCCGGGGATTCCGGTGAAGAGGTGGTCGTGATGCCGTCGCGCGTCCGCGCGCCGGACCACCTTTTCCCTGTGCCCTGTGGAGTGATCCCTGCCATGAACGTTTCCCGTATCGCCGTCGCCGCCGGTGTCGCCGCGTCCACCGTCCTGCTGCTCGCCGGCCCCGCCTCCGCGCACGTCAGCGTGCAGCCGCAGGGAGAGGCCGCCAAGGGCGGCTACGCGACCGTCAACTTCAAGGTCCCCAACGAGCGGGACGACGCCTCCACCGTCAAGCTCGAGGTCAGCTTCCCGACGGACCACCCTCTGGCGTCCGTGAGCCCGCAGCCGGTGCCGGGCTGGAAGATCGCCGTCACCAAGAGCAAGCTGGCCGAGCCGCTCGACGTACACGGCAAGAAGATCACCGAGGCCGTCTCCAAGGTCACCTGGACCGCGGACGGCGACGGCATCGAGCCCGGTTACTTCGAGCAGTTCCCGCTCTCGGTCGGGCAGCTGCCCGAGGACTCCGACCAGCTGGTCTTCAAGGCCCTCCAGACGTACAGCGAGGGTGAGGTCGTCCGCTGGATCGAGGAGACCCCCGAGGGCGGCGAGGAGCCCGAGCACCCCGCTCCCGTCCTCGCCCTGACCGCCGGGACGGCCGACGCCCACGGCGCGGCGGCCGACGACAAGAGCGCTGAGACCGCACACGCGAAGGAGACGACGGCGTCCTCGGACGACACGGCCTCCTCGACGAGCGACAGCACCGCCCGTGTGCTCGGCATCGTCGGCATCGTCATCGGCGTGGCGGGTGTCGCGTTCGGCGTCCTCGCCGGCCGTCGCCGCGCCGCCTGATCCACCCCGCCCCGCACGTCATCACAGACCAGGAATCAGCTCTCCATGCACAGCAAGAAGAAGGTGCTGGCCGCGGCGCTCGCCGCCGTGGCCGCACTGACCCTTTCCGCCTGCGGCAGCGGCGGCGA
Source organism: Streptomyces sp. NPDC005494 (assembly GCF_042872025.1). Taxonomy (NCBI): domain Bacteria; kingdom Bacillati; phylum Actinomycetota; class Actinomycetes; order Kitasatosporales; family Streptomycetaceae; genus Streptomyces; species Streptomyces sp. NPDC005494. The sequence continues at coordinate 269,247 of NZ_JBIAJR010000006.1, read as the reverse complement.
CTCGGCGGACACGTCCGTCGCCGAGGTCTCCGGCGCGACCGGATCCGAGCCCGCGACCGTGCTCGACCAGCCGTTCACCAAGCCCGACCTCGTCCTGACGGACACCCACGGCAAGAAGTACGACCTGCGCGAGCAGACCAAGGGCAAGCCGACGCTCATCTACTTCGGCTACACCAACTGCCCCGACGTGTGCCCGCTGACCATGAGCAACATCGCGCTCGCCAAGCGGGCCCTGCCCCAGGCCGACCAGGAGAAGCTCCAGGTCGTCTTCGTCACCACGGACCCCGAGCGGGACACCCCCGCGTCACTGGGCAGCTGGCTCAAGGCCCAGGATCCCGACTTCACCGGTCTCACCGGCGACTTCCCGACCATCCAGGCGGGAGCGCGTCAGATCGGCATCGGCATCGACCCGCCGAAGAAGGAGAAGGACGGCACGGTCGTCTCGATGCACGGCGCCCAGGTCATCGCGTTCTCCCCGAAGACCGACAAGGGTTACGTGCTCTACAGCGAGGACACCACGGCGGAGGACTACACCAAGGACCTCCCGAAGCTCGTCGAGGGGGAGACCCCGTGAACCGCCGTACCGCCGTCGCCGGTGCCCTGGCCCTCACCACCGCGCTGGCACTGACGGGGTGTTCCTCGGACAGCACACCGCGGCTGGAGGTGTCCGGCGCTTTCATGCCGCAGCCCGTCAGCGACATGGCGGCCGGCTTCCTCCTCGTGAAGAACAGTGGTGACGCCACCGACCGGCTGACCTCGGTGACCAGTGCTCTCTCGGACCACGTCTCGATCCACGAGACGGTGAACCGGACGATGCGCATGGTCTCCTCCTTCGAGGTGCCCGCCGGGGGCGAGCTCGACCTGGAACGCGGCGGCAGCCACATCATGTTCACCGACCTCAAGAAGCAGCCCAAGCAAGGAGAGACGGTCTCCGTGGAACTGCACTTCGAGAAGGCCGACCCCATCACGGTCGACATTCCCGTGAAGGAGACCACCTACGACCCGAAGAAGCAGTGAGGTACTGACACCCATGACGGCCACCGCCCCGCGCTCCGGGCCCTCCCCGATACGACGGCCGCTCGCCGCGGTCGCGCCCTTCGCCGCACTGATCAGCCTGCTGTTCGGCCTGGTGCTGGCCGGCGCGAGTCCCGCGTCCGCGCATGCCGCCCTCACCGGGAGCGACCCGCAGGACGGGGCGGTGGTCGCCACCGCCCCCGCAGAGGTCACCCTCACCTTCTCCGAACAGATCGCCATGGGTGACGACTCGATCCGGGTCCTCGACCCGAGTGGGAAGCGCGCCGACTCCGGCGCTCCCCGCGACCTGACGAGCGGCGGCGCCGTACGGTACGGCGTCCAGCTCCACAGCGGGCTGCCCGACGGCACGTACACCGTTGCCTGGCAGGCCGTCTCCGCGGACAGCCACCCCGTCTCCGGTGCCTTCACCTTCTCGGTCGGAGCACCCTCGGAGACGACGGTGGCGCTCCCCTCGGGCGAGGCGGGCGGCGGTCTCGTGGGCGCGCTCTACGGCATCGCGCGCTACACCGCCTACGCCGGCTTCATCCTGCTCGCGGGCGGGTCCGCCTTCGTGCTCGCCTGCTGGCAGCGTGGCGCCGGCGCGCGGCCCCTCCAGCGTCTCGTCGTGCGCGGCTGGATCGCGCTCACCGCGGCGACCCTGGTCATGCTGCTCCTGCGCAGCCCGTACACCGGCTCCGGCAAGCTCTCGGACGCCTTCGACCTCGACGGTCTGCAGGCCGTGCTCGACACCAAGCCGGGGGCGGCGCTGGTCTCCCGGCTGCTGCTCCTCGGAGCGTCCGCGCTCTTCATCGCCGTCCTCTTCGGGGCGTACGCGAAGCGCGAGGACGAGAAGGAGAAGCAGGACCTCACCTTCGGGCTGGCGACAGGCGGCGCGGTCATCGCCACCGGGATCGCGGGTACATGGGCGCTGGCGGAGCACGCTTCCACGGGTATCCAGCCGGGCATCGCCATGCCCGTCGACGTGCTCCACCTGCTCGCAGTCGCCGGCTGGCTGGGCGGGCTCGCCGCGCTGCTCGTCGCCCTGTACCGCACACCGGACATCACCGGCGGCGCGGTACGGCGTTTCTCTCGCCTGGCGTTCGGCAGTGTTCTCGTCCTCGCCGCGACCGGGCTGTACCAGTCCTGGCGGCAGGTCGGTTCGTGGTCCGCGCTGACCGGTACGCGGTACGGGCAGCTGCTGCTCATCAAGGTGGCGCTCGTGGCCGTGCTCGTCGGGGTCGCCTGGATCTCCCGGCGATGGACGGCGCGGCTGATCGAGCGGAGCGGTGCCGGCCCCGCCGACGCGGACCGGACGGATGCCCGGGCCTCGGCGGACCCGGAGCTCTCCGAGCCCTCGGCCGGGTCGGATGCGTCCGCGGCCTCCGCCGCTTCGGTCACGTCCGCCACTCCGGTCTCTTCCGCTTCGGCGTCGTCCACTTCGGCGTCCGCCGCTTCGGCCTCCGACCCTTCGGTCTCCTCCGCTTCGGTCTCCTCCGCTCCCGTCTCCTCCGCGCCCCAGGGCGTGGCCGAGGAGGAGCCGCGGTCCGACGGGGAAGGACCGGGATCCGGCAAGGAGGTCGCCCCTGAGCGCGCGGCGCAGCTCGCCCGGCAGCGCGCCGCCCTGACGGCGACGAAGGAGAAGCGCGCCCGCGACGCCGATCCGGAACGAGCGGGGCTGCGACGCTCGGTGCTGGTGGAGACCGCTGTCGCCGTGGTGCTCCTCGCCGTCACGACGATCCTGACGTCCACCGAGCCCGGCCGCACCGAGGAGGAAGCCGCGCGCGGCGCCGCCCCGGCGGCCGCCACACCGGTGACCGGCGGACAGGTGAGTCTGAGCCTGCCGTTCGACACCGGCGGCCGGAACGGCAAGGGAACCGTCCGCCTGGACATCTCCCCCGGCGGGACCGGCTCCAACAACGTGCACCTCTGGGTCGACGGCCCCGGCAACCGCCCGCTCGACGTACCCGAGGTGAAGCTCGCCTTCACCCTGGAGTCCAAGGACATCGGCCCGCTGCCGGTCGCCCCGGATCGCCTCACCGAGGGGCACTGGACGGCGAGCAACGTACAGATCCCGATCGCGGGTGACTGGAAGGTCGCCGTGACGGTGCGTACCTCGGACATCGACCAGACAACCATCGACAAGAACGTGAAGATCGGCTGAGCAGGGTGAGCAAGAAGAAGGATGTCCGGGCAGAGGCCGGTACCGCGAGCGGCGCAGGCCGTCTCGACGACGCCGCTCGCGGGGAGGGCGTCGTCTCCCGGCGACAGCTGATCGGCGGCGTCGGAGCGGCCGGTGCGGCAGGGCTCGTCCTGGGCGCGGCCGGCGGCGTGGGCGGACATGCCGCGGCCCAGGGGGACGATCCGACCGCCCTGACCACGGTCGGCTCGACCGAGGCCATGTTTCACGGGAAACATCAACCGGGGATCACCACGGCCCTCCAGGCACGCGGCCACCTGATCGCGTTCGATCTGGCAGCCGACGCGGGCCGCAAGGAGGCCGCCGCCCTGATGCGGCGCTGGTCTGCGGTGGCCGAACGGCTGATGGCCGGGGAACCGGCAGAAGGCGGCCGAGGGCACGACACCGGTGTGGCGCTGGACGCGGGGCCGTCCTCCCTCACCGTCACCTTCGGATTCGGACGCACCTTCTTCGCCCGTACCGGCCTGACCAGCCACCGGCCGGCCGCCCTGGACCCGCTGCCGGCCTTCTCCTCCGACCACCTCGACTCCAAGCGGTCCGACGGCGACCTCTGGGTGCAGATCGGTGCGGACGACGCGCTCGTGGCCTTCCACGCGCTGCGCGCCCTCCAGAAGGAGGCCGGCCCGACGGCCAGGGTGCGGTGGCAGATGAACGGCTTCAACCGCACCCCGGGCGCCACTGCCCGCCCGATGACCGCACGCAACCTCATGGGCCAGGTCGACGGCACAAACAACCCGAAGCCGGCCGAGAGCGACTTCGACGAGCGGATCTTCGTGCCGTCCGGCGGCTCGGCGGAGAACTCCTGGATGGCGGGCGGCTCCTACGCCGTGGTCCGCCGGATCAGGATGCTCCTGGACGACTGGGAGGAACTCACGGTCAAGCGCCAGGAGCAGATCATCGGCCGTCGCAAGGCGGACGGCGCCCCGCTGAGCGGCGGTTCCGAGGACACCGAGATGGACCTGGACAAGACAGGTCCGGACGGAAAGCTGCTGATCGCGGCCAACGCCCACGCCCGGATCTCCTCCCCCGAGAAGAACGGAGGCGCCGCGATGCTGCGCCGCCCGTTCTCGTACCACGACGGCATCGCCGACGACGGGACCCCGGACGCCGGGCTGCTCTTCATCTGCTGGCAGGCGGATCCGTTCAAGGGGTTCATCCCCGTCCAGCGCAAACTGGACCGCGGGGACGCGCTCTCACCGTTCATCCGGCACGAAGCGAGCGGCCTCTTCGCCGTCCCGGGCGGTGCTGCGGCCGGGGAGTACGTGGGGCAGCGCCTGCTGGAGGCGTGAGGCGGAGCGGTGTCCGCGGGAGCCGAGGGGCTCTGCGCACGGGGCGGCACCCCGGCGAGCGGAGACCTGACGCGCGGGGCGGCACCCGGGCGAGCGGAGACGTGACGCGCGGGGCGGCACCCGGGCGAGCGGAGACGTGACGCGCGGGGCGGCACCCGGGCGAGCCAGGGCATGGCGTGCGGGTGCCGCCCCTCAGCGTGGCGCGAGGCGCGCGGCACGGTCCGGTAGCCCTTTAGGCTGACCGCATGTCAGCGACGCGCTACGCCTACCTCGGTCCCGAAGGCACCTTCACCGAGGTGGCCCTCCGCACCCTCCCCGAAGCCGCGACCCGTGAACTCGTCCCGATGGTCTCGGTCCCGGCCGCGCTGGACGCCGTGCGGGGCGGAGAGGCCGCGGCGGCACTCGTCCCCATCGAGAACTCTGTCGAGGGCGGGATCAGCGCCACGCTCGACGAGCTGACCACGGGCGCCCCGCTGATGATCTACCGCGAGGTGCTGCTCTCGATCACCTTCGCGCTGCTGGTGCGCCCCGGGACGAAGCTGGCGGACATCAAGACCGTCACGGCCCACCCCGCCGCGCAGCCGCAGGTGCGCAACTGGATGGCGGCGCATCTGCCCAACGCACTGTGGGAGTCGGCGGCGTCGAACGCGGACGGTGCCCGGCTGGTCCAGGAGGGGCGCTACGACGCCGCCTTCGCCGGCGAGTTCGCGGCGGCGACCTACGGGCTGGAACCGCTGGTGACGGAGATCCACGACGCGGAGAACGCGCAGACGCGTTTCGTGCTGGTAGGGCGCCCGGCCAGGCCGTCCGCTCCCACGGGGGCCGACAAGACGTCCGTGGTCATCTGGCTCGGCGACGACCGTCCCGGTGCTCTGCTCGAACTGCTCCAGGAGTTCGCCGTACGCGGGGTCAACCTCATGCTGATCCAGTCCCGGCCCACCGGCGAGGGCATCGGGAACTACTGCTTCGCCGTGGATGCCGAGGGGCACATCGCCGACCGCAGGGTCGGAGAGGCCCTGATGGGGCTGAAGCGGATCTGTCCCAATGTGCGCTTCCTGGGTTCGTACCCCCGTGCAGGAGTGACACCGGAAGAGGTGCGGGCGCTGCGGATCGGGACGTCGGACAGGGACTTCACGGACGCGTCCGACTGGCTGGCCCGCAGCCAGGACGGCCGGGTCTGAGCGGCAGAGGCGATATCCGCCCCGGGCTGCGACTCGGCCTGCGGCTCAGGCTCGAGGCTCGGTCCGCGGCTCAGCCCGGCGCGGGAACTGAGGCTCAGGCCCGAGGCTCAGCCCGGCGCGGGAACTGAGGCTCAGGCCCGAGGCTCAGCCCGGCGCGGGACCGAGGCGCGGGGACCGAGGCTCAGGGCCGAGGCACGGGACAGAGGCGCGGGACCGAGGCTCAGTTCCGAGAGCGGCTGCCGGGGTGGCTCACCGGTCCTGTCTTCGGACCGCTGCTTCACACAGAGTTATCCACAGGGCAGGCACTGCACCTGGGGACAAGTCGACACCGCAACGCGACATGGTCGACAAATCACCCAGGAGCCCTAGACCCCTCACGGCCCCACAGCTCCCCCCGTGTCACTCCAATTCCCAAGATCAACGCTTTGGAACGAGGAATACCCACCCGAATGAGTGCACGGAAGAGGTTTGAGCGGCGAATCTCTGCCCCGTCTCGCCGGTTTCGGAACGATCAGTTCCGGCATCCACAGATCTTCTTCACAGCCTGTGGATAACTAATCGGATCACACACCCCCTGTGGACAACAGGTCGCCCCCAGGGCCCCAACTCCCCCACCTCGCACCGCCGATGGGTCAAACAACGGACACGGTTGCTCCCTTTTCGAGGCAATGGAGCCCTTTTATTGACGAGCGTCACCCCCACCGGCACCTCGATTCCCCTCAAGTTTATTTATTCCGGCAATTCGGGCAAAGCGCCACGCTTGTCGATATCGGTTCGAGCAGCGGACGGCCGCACCGGTAGCCTTGAGGGGTGATTGACCTTCGCCTGCTCCGTGAGGACCCCGACCGTGTTCGCGCCTCCCAGCGCGCCCGTGGAGAGGACGTCGCACTCGTCGACGCCCTGCTCTCCGCCGACGAGCTGCGCAGGTCGTCCGGCGTCCGCTTCGACGAACTCCGCTCCGAGCAGAAGTCGCTCGGCAAGCTGATCCCCAAGGCCTCCCCCGAGGAGCGTGCCGAGCTCCTCAAGAAGGCCGATCAGCTCAAGACCGAGGTCAAGGCCGCCGACTCCGCACAGGACGAGGCTGACGCCGAGGCCAAGCGGCTGCTCCTGCAGCTCGGCAACATCGTCCACGAAGACGTTCCGGTCGGCGGCGAGGAGGACTTCGTCGTCCTGGAGACGCACGGCACCATCCGTGACTTCGGGGCGGAGGGCTTCGAACCGAAGGACCACCTGGAGCTCGGCGAGGCGCTGGGCGCCATCGACATGGAGCGCGGCGCCAAGGTCTCCGGATCGCGCTTCTACTACCTGACCGGCATCGGCGCCCTGCTGGAGCTGGCCCTGGTCAACGCGGCGATCGCCCAGGCCACCGAGGCCGGATTCGTGCCCATGCTGACCCCCGCGCTGGTGCGTCCCCGCGCCATGGAGGGCACGGGCTTCCTCGGCCAGGCCGCGGAGAACGTGTACCACCTGGAGAAGGACGACTACTACCTGGTCGGCACGTCCGAGGTGCCCCTCGCGGCGTACCACATGGACGAGATCATCGACGCCGACAAGCTGCCCCTGCGGTACGCCGGCTACTCCCCCTGCTTCCGCCGCGAGGCGGGTACGTACGGCAAGGACACCCGGGGAATCTTCCGCGTCCACCAGTTCGACAAGGTCGAGATGTTCTCGTACGTCGACCCCGCGGACGCCGAGGCCGAGCACCGCAGGCTCCTGGACTGGGAGAAGCAGTGGCTCACCGGCCTGGAGCTGCCGTTCCAGGTGATCGATGTCGCCACCGGCGACCTGGGGGCCTCGGCCTCGCGGAAGTTCGACTGCGAGGCGTGGATCCCGACCCAGGGCAAGTACCGCGAGCTGACCTCCGCATCGAACTGCGACGGGTTCCAGGCCCGCCGGCTCTCCGTCCGCATGCGCGACGGCAAGAAGGTCCAGCCGCTGGCCACGCTGAACGGCACGCTCTGCGCCGTACCGCGCACGATCGTCGCCATCCTGGAGAACCACCAGCTGCCCGACGGCTCGGTGCGGGTGCCGGAGGTTCTCCGTCCGTACCTGGGCGGGCGCGAGCTTCTGGAGCCGGTCTCCAAGTGACCTTCCCCTACAAGCTCGTCGCGACGGATCTCGACGGGACCCTGCTGCGCGACGACCACACTGTTTCCGAGCGCACGCGAAAGGCGCTGGCCGCGGCCACCGCGGCCGGCGCGGCCCACATCGTCGTCACCGGACGGGCAGTGCCCTGGACCCGGCACATCCTGGACGACCTGGGCTACGAAGGACTGGCCGTGTGCGGCCAGGGCGCGCAGGTCTACCACGCCGGCGAGCACAAGCTGCTGACCTCCCTGACCCTGGACCGGCAGCTCGCCGGACTCGCGCTGTCCAAGATCGAGGCGGAGGTCGGTCCGCTCGCGCTGGCCGCGAGCCGTGACGGACTCCAGGGCGAGGTTCTCGTCGGGCCCGGCTACCGGGTGCAGGAGGGGCCGCTGCCCACCCACGTCATGGATGATCCGGCCGAGATGTGGACCGCTCCGCTGAACAAGGTCTACATCCAGCATCCGGAGCTCGACGACGACGCCCTGGCGGAGGCGGCTCGGCAGGCCGTCGGCAGCCTGGTGAACGTGGTCATGGCAGGCCCGGGGGTCGTCGAGATCCTGCCCCTGGGACTGAGCAAGGCGACCGGTCTCTCCCTGGCCGCCCGACGGCTGGGTCTCAAGGCGGCGGACACGCTGGCGTTCGGCGACATGCCGAACGACATCCCCATGTTCGGATGGGCCCAGCACGGCGTGGCCATGGCCAACGCCCACGACGAACTGAAGGCCGTGGCGCACGAGATCACCGCGTCGAACGAGCACGACGGCATCGCGGTGGTGCTGGAGGAACTGCTCCGGACGGCCACCCGCGCGTGAGCGGTGAGTCCGGAGGGCCGGAGGGCAGCTGACGCTTCCGGGCCACCGGCGCTCGTCGTGGCCTCTGCGGCAGTTGACGCTTCCGGGCCACCGGCGCAGGTGGTGGCCCCGGAGGGCAGTGACGCTTCCGGGCCAGTGCGGAGGATGCGCGGATCGAACGCGCGCGGGGTTCGCGCCCCGACGACGGCTTAGCAAGCCGCTGCCTTACCACTCGGCCAATCCTCCGGGAGGGTGGCCACGCGTCACGCGCTGTGGGCCACCCCGGGTGTCCTGCTGCGGCGGCTGCGCGGGCAGCTGATGAAGCTACCGCGGCGCCGGCTGCGGACCGCCCTGTCGGGAACACGACGGACTCGGACTCCTGGTCATCGCCGCGCTCCTCTCCCGGTCCTCATGGACGGCGCCTCCCCGCGCCGCCCCCTCACTGTGCCGGAGACCGGAGTCCGGGGGCCACCCATTTTCCGGCTGCACCCGGACGCACGTCAGCCGCTCGTACGGCGGCCCAGATCCCTCAGCCGGTGCGCGAGGTCGTCCATGCGGGCATCGAGGCGGATCACGTCGTGCGATACGTCGGTGAGCCGGATGCTGACGGCATTGACGACCTGGTGCGTGACATCGAGCTTCCGGTCCAGGGAGTCGAGTCGCTGCGACATCCGGCCGAGCACGGGGCCGAGCTCCTGGAGCGCGCTCCCCACGTCGGCGAGGCAGCCCTCGATCCGGGTGACGCGCCGCTCGAGCGAGACACAGGGGGCTCTGAGGTCCTCCTCCGCGTCGAGCAGGCGGGTGCGGACGCTGCGCGCGATGTCACTGTCGCGAAGAAGCATGGCGACGTTGAGCACGGCCCTGCGGGTGTAGAGCCGGAGCTGCGTGGCTGCGGCCTGTGGATAACTTCCCAGGCCCTCGCCCTTCCACAGCGACACCATCTCGCTATGGAAGGACTGCAGCTCAGCGCCCCGCAGCACCGTCATGCCGTTACCGACCAACTCCCTCTGGTGCCGGTCCGTCAGCCTCCTGACCGAGGTTGTGGATACTTCGAAGTAGCGAGCCACTTCCTCCGCGCGGAGGTGCATTCCATCAGGAAGCATGACGAGGCTCTTGATCTTGTCGAGGACTTCGACGCGGCCCATCTGCTCGGCCCGGAGGGCTTGGGATTCGAGCAGGGCGACTTCCGTGGGCATGGGTGTGCCTCTCGTGCGGGGGAACGGCAGGGAGAGCCCTGTCCCCGGGCTGCGAGGGCGGAGGTCGCTCACGGTTGCCACTGCTCGATGACCGGCCGGTGGGGGCGCTCGCCTCACCGCTTCCGGCATTCCCCGAATTCACGAAAGCTCGACGCCACAGATTCCAGTTGCCTCCACGCAACCGGACCAACGAGCCGATAACCGTACAGTTACTCCGTCACTGTCCGCTCAGAGGACAGCCCCCGCCCGAAGGAGAAGGGCGAGGGCTGCGTGTGCGAGGGGTCCGGTCTCACTCCTCGCCGGCGAGCTTGAGCGCCCGCAGCTTCTGGCCCGCGTACCACGTGGCCACGACCGTCACCGCGACCAGCAGGACCGTCGCCAGCGGCAGACCGACGTCCGCGGTGACCAGGCCGTCCCCGGCCACCTTCTCGGCGATCGAGAGGGACCACTGCTGAACGCTGAGCGTCCGGGCGCCCGGCACCAGGCTGCCGAAGAGTGCCTCCCACACCAGCGCGTACACGAGACCGAAGACCACCGCGTGCCGGCTGACCGTGCCCAGCAGCAGGAACAGCGCGCTGTACGCGATCGAGGCGACCAGCGCCGCGATCGTGTAGGCGACGGCGATCTGCCCGCCGTTGCCGTTGAGGATCAGGCCGGCGACGAAGGTCGGCAGCGCGGAGAAGACCATCGTGACCGCGATCGCGACGATCAGCTTGGTCAGGATGATCGTGGGGCGCTTCACCGGCTTCGCCAGCAGATAGACGATCGAACCGTCGTCGATCTCGGGCCCGATGGCGCCCGTCCCGGCGATGACACCGATCAGCGGCACCATCGTGGCCAGGGCGAATCCGCCCAGCACGCCGGAGGCCACACCGTCGTCGGCGCCGGCGAACGCCCTTACCGCCACCGAGATGGCGATCAGGAGGACGGGCAGGACGAACAGGATGGCGGCCCGGCGCCGGCCGAGCAGGGCCCGGTAGGTGAGCCGGGCGACTGTGGGGTCGTACATGACGCTTCACAGCTCCTTTCAGGCCACTACTCAGGCCGCTACGAGATAGGAAAAGACCGATTCGAGGGACTCGTCGGACGGTGAGACGGTCAGCAGCCGGATCCCGTGCTCACGTGCCACCTTCGGCAGCAGCGTGGTGAACCTGCCGAAGTCGACCGCCTGGATGCGCAGGGCCTGTTCCGTGACGTCGACCTCGATCCCGGCCGTAGAGGGGTCGGCGATGAGCGCGGCGGCGAGGGCCCGGTCGTCGCTGGAGCGTACGAGATAGCGGTGCGGCCGGTCCGTCATCAGCCGCCGGATCTTCCGGAAGTCACCGGACGCCGCATGGCGGCCCGCCACGATGACCTCGATGTGCGAGGCGAGCTGCTCGACCTCCTCCAGGATGTGCGAGGAGAAGAGCACGGTGCGGCCCTCCGCGCCCATGCGGCGCAGCAGGTCCATCAGCTGCATCCGCTGGCGCGGGTCCATGCCGTTGAACGGCTCGTCCAGAAGCAGCACCGAGGGGTCGTGGACCAGCGCCGACGCCATCTTGACGCGCTGGCGCATGCCCTTGCTGTACGTCGAGATCTTGCGGTCCTGCGCGTACTCCATCTCGACCGTGGCCAGCGCCCTGTGCGCCGCCGCGTCGCCGAGTCCGTGCAGCTCGGCGTTGGCCACGACGAACTCCCGGCCGGTCAGGAAGTCGTACATCGCCTCCCGCTCCGGAACGATCCCGATGGCCTTGTACACCGACTCGTTGCGCCAGATCTGCGTGCCGTCGAGCGTCACCGTGCCGGTCGACGGCGCGAGGAACCCGGCCATCATGTTGATCAGCGTGGACTTGCCGGCTCCGTTGGGGCCGAGCAGACCGGTGACGCCGGGGCCCACCGTCATGCTCACGTCGTTGACGGCGACCACGTTCCCGAACCAGCGGGAGGTGTGATCGATCTCGATGGTGGTCACAGCCCGACCCTCCGGTAGCGGCGCATCAGCACGGCGTACGAGCCGAGGACGAGCGCGAGGACAACGATCAGATAGACGACACCGGCGGCGGCTCCGGGCCCCTCGCCACCGGGGAAGGCGGAGGAGGCGCCGAGGAAGGCCGTCTGCACCCCGTCGATCAGCGTGATGGGGGAGAACAGTCCGAGCCAGGTGATGGCGTTCGCGGAGTCCGTCTCCCAGGCGATCGCCTGGACGGTGGAGACCGCGCCGTAGGTGATGGTCAGGACGGCGATCACCGCGGCGACCCCGAAGCCCCGTCGCGGTGTCAGTGCGGCGACCACCAGCCCGAGCCCGGCGAACAGGACGGAGAGCAGCGCCACCGAGACCATCCCCTGTCCGAAGCCCTTGGTCTGGTCGGCGAAGTCGAACTTCGCGAGCAGCGCGCCCACGTAGAGGATGACGAGCGGCAGCCCGGTGAGGATGAGGAGGGCCGAGGCCATCGCGGCGAACTTGGCGAGCACGTAGTCGACGCGCTCGATCGGCCGTGAGAAGTACAGCGGCACGCTCTTGAAGCGCAGGTCCCTGGACACCGACTGGGGCGCCTGGGAGGCGATGAAGAGCCCGATCACGGCCTGCAGGTAGATCGCGAAGGCCGTGTACTCGATGGGGAGCTTCGTCATGCCGGGCGTCGCCATGGCGACCGCGACGAGGATCAGCGCCACCATGCACATCACCCCGCACAGGAGCATCGGCAGCACCTTGGACTTGGCGGACCTCCCCAGCCCGAACGAGCCCCGCAGGGACTGCGAGTAGAGCGAACGGCGGGCATAGGCCCTTCCCAGCCGGACGCCGTCGTAGGAGCGGTATCCGATGTTGTGGATCCGGGAGGTCTCGTTCCCGGCCACGGTCCCGGTCTCAGTGCTCATCGCGACCGCTCCCCTTCTGCTGTCCGGCACCCGCCGCCGCGGCCACGGCCGCCTGGGGTGCCTCTTCGGTGCGGAAGACCTCGGCGATGCGGTGGCGCCGCTGTTCCATCCGGACAAGTCCCAGTCCGAGCCCGGCGACGCTGTCGCGGACCAGGTCGTACGTCTCCTCGCCCGTGGCCTCCACCAGGAGGATGTGCCCTGCGCCCGGCAGGCCCTCGGCGTCGAGGCCGTCGTGTCCGACGAGCTTGATCCCGGCGCGTGTGAGGACCTCGCGCAGGGCGTCCGTCCCGTCGGGGTGGGCGTCGCTGTCGGTGACCTCGACGGCCAGTGTCGTGGTGGTCTGGGTGAAATCGCTCGTGGAACTGGAGCGCAGCAGGGTGCCGCCGTCGATGACGACGACGTGGTCGCAGGTCCGCTCCAGCTCGCCGAGGAGATGCGAGGTGACCAGCACCGAGATCCCGAAGTCGGTGTGCACGCGGCGGATCAGGCCCAGCATCTCGTCGCGTCCGACAGGGTCGAGACCGTTGGTCGGTTCGTCGAGCAGGACGAGCTTCGGGTCGTGGACCAGCGCCTGCGCCAGCTTCACCCGTTGCTTCATACCGGTGGAGTAGCCCCCGATGGGCCGGTAGCGCTCCTCGTACAGGCCGACGTGGCGCAGGGTGTCCGCCGTGCGCTCACGCGCCGCGGTCGGCGGCAGCCCGGACATCCGCGCCATGTGCACGACGAACTCGGTCGCCGACACGTCCGGCGGCAGACAGTCGTGCTCCGGCATGTACCCCACCCGTTCCCGGATCGCGGCCCCTTCGGTGGCGACGTCGAGCCCGAGCACCGCGGCCCGGCCTTCGGTGGCGGGGGAGAGACCCAGAAGGATCTTGATCAGTGTGGACTTGCCGGCCCCGTTGGAACCCACCAGACCGGTCACGCCCGGTCCGATGTCCAAGGAGAGCCGGTCAAGCGCGGTCACCCTCGGGAACCGCTTGCTCAGGCTTTCGATTGCGATCACAGTCACGTCTACGAAGGTAGTGGCGCGCGCCCCGGGCGTCGTCAGACCAGACGCCTGTATCGGCGTCCGACTCCAGGTGTACGGACCCGTAGGGGGACCCCACGGAGGTGGACGCGGCTCCGGGGTCCACCGGCAGGGCATGGGGGGCGACACATCCACAGACCGTTTCCACAGGGCGTCGTCCAGGGGATGTCGTCCACAGGGCGCCGTTCACAGGTTCCGGGCATCCCTTGACGCGGCCGCCCGGCGGTTGCCACATTCGTCGTTGTCACGTTACGGACGCGTACCGCGACGCCGGAACAGGACGAGGAGACGGCGTGGATCTGCGAGAAGCGCGTGAGCGCTGGGTTCGTACGGGCGGAATCGAGCTGTGTGTAGCCGAGTTGGGCGACCCGGCGCAGCCGACGATCGTGCTGGTGCACGGCTATCCGGACAGCAAGGAGGTCTGGTCCGAGGTCGCGCGACGCCTGGCGGACCGGTTCCACGTGGTGCTCTACGACGTGCGGGGGCACGGCAGATCGACGGCTCCCCTCCCGCTGCGCGGTGGCTTCACCCTGGAGAAGCTGACCGACGACTTCCTCGCCGTCGCGGACGCCGTGAGCCCGGACGATCCGGTGCATGTGGTCGGCCATGACTGGGGCTCCGTACAGTCGTGGGAATTCGCGACGGTGGAGCGGACCAGAGGCCGGATCGCGTCCTTCACCTCGATGTCCGGACCTTGCCTGGACCATTTCGGGCACTGGATCAAGCGCAGGATGTCGCACCCGAACCCACGCCGCGTGGCGCAGCTGCTCGGCCAGGGAGCCAAGTCCTGGTACGTCTACGCACTGCACACCCCGGTGCTGCCCGAGCTCGCCTGGCGCGGGACGCTCGGCAGGCAGTGGCCACGGCTCCTGCAACGGATGGAGAAGCTTCCTGCGGACGGGTACCCGACGTCCTCCCTCCCTCAGGACGCGGCCAACGGTGCCTGGCTCTACCGCGACAACATCCGCTTCCGCCTGCGCCGCCCGCGTCCAGACGCCCACGCCCACGTCCCGGTCCAGCTGATCACGCCCACCGGCGACGCCTTCCTCTCACCTGTCCTCTACGACGAGCTGGACGCGTGGGTGCCCCGACTGGTGCGCCGCAGCCTTCCCGCGAAGCACTGGGTTCCACGTACGAGGCCCGACCAAATCGCGTCCTGGGTGTCGGAGTTCGTCCTGTCCGAGGGCTCCGGTCCCGCCGGAGGCGCGGAACCCGGCCGTGACGCACCCGTGGAACCCGGTCGTGAGCTCTCCGCACGTTCCGTGACGGCGCCCATGCGCGCGACCGGAACTCATGCGGACCGATTCGGCGGCCAGTTGGTCCTGGTGACGGGAGCCGCCTCAGGGATCGGGCGCGCCACCTCTCTGGCTTTCGCGGCGGCGGGCGCACGGCTCGTGGCGGTGGACGTCGACAAGGAGGGCGTGGCCCGGACCGTGGAGGCGGCCCTGAAGGCCGGTGCACCCGGCGCGTGGAGCGAAGTGGCCGATGTCGGGGACGAGAAGGCGATGGAGGAGCTCGCCGAGAGGGTCTCCTCGGAGCACGGCGTCGTCGACGTCCTGGTGAACAATGCCGGCATCGGAGTCTCGGGGTCCTTCTTCGACACCACCACCGAGGACTGGCGGCGCGTCCTCGACGTCAATCTGTGGGGAGTCATCCACGGCTGCAGGGTCTTCGGTGAGCGGATGAGCCACCGAGGCCAAGGCGGCCACATCGTCAACGTCGCTTCGGCGGCGGCGTATCAGCCGTCGCGCGCGCTTCCCGCGTACAGCGCGTCGAAGGCTGCGGTGCTGATGCTCAGCGAGTGCCTGCGTGCCGAACTGGCCGAGCAGTCGATCGGCGTCAGTGCGGTATGCCCCGGTTTCATCAACACCTCCATCACCGCCACGGCACGATTCGCCGGGACCGAGAAGGCGGAGGAGGAGCGCCTGCGAGCACGCGCCGGGCGGCTCTACGGACTGCGTAACTACCCGCCCGAGAAGGTCGCTCAAACGATCCTGGAGGCGGTGGCACACAACCGCGCCGTGGTGCCGGTGACACCCGAAGCGCGTGGCGCGCGCCTGCTGTCCCGGTACAGCCCTCGGGCGCTTCGGAGGGTGGCACGACTGAAACCGCCGCTCTGAGCCAAACGGCAGTTGGCGGCTTGTTTGCCGAACCGGCGCCCTTTACTGCGTCGTTCGGCCCCGCGGGGCGAGGATGCAGCCAACTCCAGCTTGTGCGCGTGCACTTGCACATCTCCCTTGTACGGAAGCAGGACTGGAGCGCCCAGCCGGCCCCCGAGCGGACAATTGACGTAAGCATGCGTCTAGTTGCGCAAATGCCTTGAAGGACACGCCACTTGTCCACAGAATTGTCAAATTACCTGTGGATAAGTGGAGTTGGCTGTGGATCAAACCTTCGAGCAGTAACGAAAGCCGAAAACGTCGAGTGAAATGTGGGTGCGCCACTGGATGCCGGCGCGGGACGCTGACGGCATGGACGAACAACGCACCGTCAAGGTGTCCAAGTACTTGTCGAAGCATCTTCGGCACCAGCCGGAGCGGCTGGGCATCAGCCTCGATCCGCACGGCTGGGTGGACGTGGACGAGCTGCTGAGGGCGTGCGCCCGCAACGGCTTCGTCATCACCCGGGAGGAGCTCGATCACGTGGTCGCCGCCAACGACAAGCAGCGCTTCGCGGTCGACGCCGGCCGCATCCGGGCCAACCAGGGCCACTCGGTGACCGTGGACCTCGACCTGCCCGCCGCCGTGCCGCCGGCGTACCTCTACCACGGCACGGTGGCCAGGGTTCTCGACGGCATCCGCGCCGAAGGGCTGCGGCCCATGAACCGGCACCACGTCCACCTCTCCCCCGACCGCGCGACGGCCGTGCGCGTCGGCGCGCGACGGGGCGCGCCGGTCGTCCTCTCCGTGGACTCGGGGGCCATGCACCGGGCCGGCCACGTCTTCCACGTCAGCGCCAACGGGGTATGGCTCATCGACTCGGTGCCGCCCGAGTTCCTGCGTCTACGCGAATGACCGCCCGCCGCCGGCTCCCCGGGGGATCAGCGCTTCATGCCACCCAGCCCCGCCTTCAGATCCTCCAGGTTCATCGCCGGCTGCAGGCTGATGCTGGAGTTCGCGTGGAACAAGGGCTCCAGGAGCGGCGGCATCTGGGCGGAGTCCTCCATGTCGAACACCATCAGGCAGGTGCGCTGACCGTTCTGGAGCGTGAAGTACGCCGCTTCGGGCTTGAGGTGCTCGACGACCTCCTCGATGACCTTCGACATGGTTCCGTCGGACACCGCGTGGTTGGCGGTCTCGGTGTCCATGTGCGCGGTGAGCAGCATCCTCATGGCGACCATTCCTTCCGGCGAACCCCGGCAGGCGCCGTGCACCTGCGCGGGCAGGACCGGCCGGGTTCCTCTCCAGCGTCGCTCCGGCCCCCCGCCCCGGCAACCACTGCCGCCCGCCCTGCCCGGCGTTCCTCCCCTGCCCGAGGCGCCTCGCGTAGCCCCGCAGCCGTCGCCGTAGAGTCGTGGCCATGACCTCCTCCCGCCGACTGAGCACCGTGATCCTGCCCATCCACCGCTGGAACGACGGCGGCCGGGCCCTGTGGGCGCGGGCCGAGGACCTGGGCTTCCACGCCGCGTACACCTACGACCATCTGGCGTGGCGCACCTTCCGTGACGGCCCGTGGTTCGGCGCGGTCCCGACCCTGACGGCCGCTGCCTCGGCCACCGACCGGCTGCGCCTGGGCACCCTTGTCACCTCGCCCAACTTCCGGCACCCGGTGACGCTCGCCAAGGACCTCATCACCCTCGACGACGTGTCCGACGGCCGGATCACGCTCGGCATCGGCGCCGGCGGCAACGGCTTCGACGCCACGACCCTGCGCAGGAGCGGTGAGGAGCCGTGGACGCCGAGGGAACGTGCCGACCACTTCGCCGAGTTCGTCCCGATGCTCGACCGTCTGCTCCGGGAGCCCTCCGTGACGCACGAGGGCGAGTTCTACGCGGCCAACGAGGCACGGAACATCCCCGGCTGCGTCCAGCGGCCGCGGCTTCCCTTCGCGATCGCCGCCACCGGACCTCGCGGGCTGAAGCTCGCCGCACGGTACGGCCAGGCGTGGGTGACCACCGGTGACCCGAAGCTCTTCGAGGCGGGTACCCCCGAGCAGTCCGTGGCCGCCATCCGCGGCCAGGTCAGCCGGCTCGGCGCGGCCTGCGACGAGGTCGGGCGGGACGCCGGCGAGCTGGACAAGATCCTCCTCACCGGTTTCACGCCGGACCGTCCGCTCCAGTCCCTCGACGCGTTCGTGGACTTCGCGGGGACGCACTTCGAGCTGGGCTTCACCGAGATCGTCGTCCACTGGCCCGTACCGGACTCCGACTTCGCAGCGGACCTCGATGTGTTCGACCGCATCGCCACGGAAGGCATTGCCCAGCTCACCTGAGCCCGGCCCCTCTCCCCAGGCCGACGCTGTCCGCGCCCGGCCTGGGGGACGGCCCTTCCCGGCCCTGCGAGGGCCGTTCGGGCCCTGGTGAACGGGCGACCCGGCTCTGGGTACGGGCCGTCGGGACCTCATGTGGTCAGTCGTTCCCGCCTGATGGCCGGCGCGTGATCCGCCTCGTGGCCCGCGGTGTGTTCCGCCCAGGCGGCGGGCCGCGAGCCCTTGGCATATACCGTGGTCATGTACCCCAGTTCAGGGGCTTGTGCTCTCAAATGTGCGACCCTCTGCACGCCCGTGCGACTTCGTACGGGAGAATGACCGGGTGACCTCAGCCTCCGACTCACCCCTGCCTGCCGTGACCCGTCTGATTGCCACCGATCTGGACGGCACCCTCCTGCGCGACGACAAGACCCTGTCGGACCGCACGATCGCCGCTCTGGCGGCGGCCGAAGCAGCGGGGATCGAGGTCTTCTTCGTCACCGGCAGGCCCGCCCGCTGGATGGACGTCGTCAGCGCCCACGTCCAGGGCCACGGCATGGCCATCTGCGCGAACGGGGCCGCCGTCGCCGATCTCCACGACGGCCGGCTCCTCGAGGTCTTCCCACTGGACCGCGCGGTCGCCCTGGATGTGGTCGGGGTCCTGCGCGAGGCCGCGCCCGGGGTGTCGTTCGCCGTCGAACTGGCCACCGGCATCCACTACGAACCGGCCTACCCGCCGTTCCACATGGACCCGGGCGCCACGGTCGCCGTCGCGGAGAAGCTGCTGCACGAGGAGGCCCCGGGCACCGGAACCGCGGTCCTCAAGGTCCTCGCCCACCACCCCGAGCTCGCCCCGGACGCCTTCCTGGCGCTGGCACGCGAGACCGCGGGGGACCGTGCGTCCTTCACCAGGTCCAGCCCGACCGCCCTGCTGGAGATCAGCGGCCTCGGGGTCTCCAAGGCGGGCACCCTCGCCACGTGCTGCGCGGAGCGCGGCATCGCCGCGGAGGAAGTGGTCGCCTTCGGCGACATGCCCAACGACGTGGAGATGCTGAGCTGGGCGGGAGCCTCGTTCGCCATGGGCAACGCCCATCCGGACGCCGTGGCCGCCGCCTCCGGCGTGACGCTCACGAACAACGAGGATGGGGTCGCGGTCGTCATCGAGCGGATCCTCGCCACGCGCTGAGCCCGCGTACCGGGACGACAGAGCAGCGAGCGGGGGGCCGCGGAACGGCGCGTTCGCAGACAGCGCATGCACAGGCGCCCGCAGAACAGGCACGTGCGCGCCGGCAGGTGCCGGGCCGGCGGAAGCAGAACAGGCACATGCGCGCCAGGCCGGCGGAACAGGCTGGTGCCCGAGCAGGCCCGCGCAACAGGCACGGGCCCCTCGAGGCGCTCAGCTCGCCGTCACAGCGGGACCTGCCAGATCACGGTCGTACCGCCGCCGTCCTCCCCGGCACCCGGCCCGAACCAGCTGGAGCCGCCCAGCGATTCCGCACGCCTCGCGAGGTTGCGCAGACCGCTGCGCCGGCCGCCTTCCGGGATGCCCACCCCGTCGTCCGTGACCGACAGCCGTACCGCCTCCCGGCCGTCCGGCAGCACGGCGGTCGCGTCCACGCCCACCTCGACCCGGGAGGCCCTGGCGTGCCGGAAGGTGTTGGACAGCGCCTCGCGCAGCGCGGCGATGAGGTTCTTGCCCGCGAGCTCCCCCACGAGTGAGTCCACGGGCCCGAGGAAGCGGTGCGAGGGCGTGAACCCCAGCGGCACCGCTGCCATGTTGATCTCCCGTAGCACCCGGGTCCGCAGCCCGGACGGCGCCTCGGCGGGCTCCTGTTGCAGCGCGAAGATCGCCGTGCGGATCTCCTGGATGGTCACGTCCAGTTCGTCGACCGCCCGCCCGACCCCCTCCCGCACCGCGGGGACGGGCGAGCGCCGCTGGGCGCCCTCCAGCATGATCCCGGTGGCGAACAGGCGCTGGATCACCAGGTCGTGGAGGTCCCGGGCGATCCGGTCCCGGTCCTCGTAGACGGCGAGCCGCTCCCTGTCCCGCTGGGCCTCGGCCAGCTTCAGCGCGAGTGCCGCCTGCGCGGCGAAGTGCGTCGCCAGCGTCCGCTCCGTCTGCGTGAACGGCCGTCCGCCCCGCTCCCGCGGAATGGCGAGCGCGCCCAGCACACGGCCGCCGCTGCGCAGGGGGAGCAGCATGTGCGGGCCGAACTGGTCGGCCACCCTGGTGATCATGCGAGGGTCGGTGGCCGGATCGTCCAGGAAGACCTCCTCGCCCCTGAGGAGCGCCGCCACCACGGGACTCCGAGGCGGAATGATCACCCCGAGTGACGCGGCCGGCTTGTCCCCGGCGACGGCGACGATCTCCAGGCCCCCTTCTTCGGCCGGGAGCATCACGATGCCCGCAGCGGCATCGGCGAGGCGACGGGCCTGCTCGGCGACGACGGTCAGGGCCTCGTCGGCGTCCCCTCCCGAGAGGAGGGCGGTCGTGACGGCCACCGAACCGTTGATCCACCGTTCGCGCTGACGGGCGGCCTCGTACGTCCGCGCGTGGGCGACGGCGATCCCGGCCTCCGTGGCGAGTACCCGCAGCATCTGCAGTTCGTCCTCGCCGAACGCGCCACCGTCCTGCTTCTCCATCACGTAGAGATTGCCGAAGATCTTGCCCTGGACCCGGATCGGGACACCGAGGAACGTCCGCATCCGCGGATGGCCGGGCGGGAAGCCGCAGAAGCGCGGGTCGGCGCCCAGGTCCTCCAGACCGATGGGGACGCCCTCCGTGATCAGCGCGCCGATGAGACCGGTGTGACCGTCGGGCGGACGCCCGACGGCCCGGGCGGTCCCCTCCGGAACGCCGAAGGTGACGAAGTCGCAGAGGCTCTCCCCCGGCCTGTCCACGACCCCGATGGCCGCGTACCGGGCGCGGGCGAGCTCCGCCGCCGTCTCGCAGATGCGCTCCAGGGTGGAGTGGAGTTCGAGTCCCGTGCCGACGGACCTGGTGGCTTCCAGCAGGGCGGGAACCCGGGCGGTCAGCTCGGCGGAGAGCCCCCGAAGCCTCGCGGCGGTCGGCCGCGAGGCCTCGGTCGAATCATTCGGTTCCTGCTCCGGCATGCCCCGAGCCTAATGAGCGAGGAAAGGTCCGGAAAGTCGGATGTGGGGCCGTGCACCGTGCTCAGGCCCGCACTGACGCCGCCTCCACCGGACGCATTCCCTCCGCCCCCGCCCGCACGGGCTCCTGCTCGCGTTCGAGCATCCGGCGCAGCGGCCCGTCCTGGGCGGCCAGTGCGGCGTACGGGCCACGCTGCACCACCCGGCCCTCGTCCATCACGAGGACCTCGTCCACCGCGTCGAGTCCCGCGAGCCGATGCGTGATGAGCACGGTCGTACGCCCTCGGGTGGCGGCCAGCAGATCCTCGGTCAGGGCGTCGGCCGTGGCCAGGTCGAGATGCTCCGCGGGCTCGTCGAGCACGAGTACGGGGAAGTCGGCAAGGAGCGCGCGGGCCAGCGCCAGTCGCTGCCGCTGCCCGCCCGAGAGCCGGGCACCGTGCTCACCCACCAGTGTGTCGAGCCCGTCCGGCAGCGACTCGGCCCAGTCCAGCAGCCGGGCCCCGGCGAGAGCGTCCCGCAGCAGGCCGTCCGTCGCGTCGGTGCGGGCGAGCCGCAGGTTCTCGCGGATGGAGCTGTCGAAGACGTGCGCGTCCTGGGCGCACAGCCCGACGAAACTCCTGACCGTGTCCCCGTCCAGCGCGGAGGCCTCGACACCGCCGAGGCTGTACGTCCCCTCCCGCGCGTCCAGGAAGCGCAGGAGGACCTGTGCGAGCGTCGTCTTGCCCGATCCGGACGGCCCCACGACCGCGACTCTCCTGCCGGGGAGCAACGTCAGATCCACCGAGCACAACGCGTCGCGCTCCGCTCCCTCGTACCGGGCCGAGAGCCCTCGTACGTCGAGCGGGAAGGGCGACGACGGCGCCTTGACGGGCTCGGCCGGTTCCCTGACCGGCACGGGTGCGTCCAGGACCTCGAAGACCCGCTCGGCGCTCCTCTTCACCCGCTGGCGGTACTGCACGGCGAGCGGCAGCCCCGTGACCGCCTCGAAGGCGGCGAGCGGGGTGAGGACGACGACGGCGAGCTCGACGCCCTCCAGTCGCCCGTCGAACACCGCGGGCAGTGCGACGACCGCCGCCGCCACCACGGTGAGCCCGCAGATCAGCGCGGAGAGCCCGCCGCCGAGCGCGGTGGCCGTCGCCGCCCGCGAGGAGATCCGCGTGAGGACGGTGTCCGCGGCCCGCACCTGCTCCTTACGGGCGCCCAGCGCGCCCGCGACGGTCAGCTCGGCCGTCCCGCCGAGGAGGTCGGCGACCCGGACGGCCAGCGCGGCCCGGGCCGGGGCCAGCCTCTGCTCGGCCCGCCGGGCGCAGACGCCGGTGAGCCACGGAACCCCCACACCCGCGAGAAGCAGTCCGGCCGCCAGGACGGCGCCCGCTTCCGGCAGCATCCAGCCGACGAACCCGACGGATGCCACCCCGACCGCGAGCGCGGTGCCGGCGGGCAGCAGCCACCGCAGCCAGTAGTCCTGCAAGGCGTCCACGTCGGAGACCAGCCTGGACAGCAGGTCGCCCCGCCGAGTCGTGCGGAGACCGGCGGGCGCGATGCGCTCCAGCCCCCGGTAGACGGCGACCCTGAGCTCGGCGAGCATCCTGAGCACCGCGTCGTGCGACACCAGCCGCTCGGCGTAGCGGAAGACGGCCCGGCCGATCCCGAAGGCCCGGGTCGCGGTGACGGCCACCATCAGATACAGCACGGGTGGCTGCTCGGAGGCGCGCGAGATCAGCCATCCGGAGACGGCCATGAGGCCGACGGACGACCCCACGGCGAGACTGCCCAACAGCAGTGCCAGGCCCAACTTCCCGCGCTGGGAACCCGCGGCTTCGCGGACCCGTGCGAGCACCCGGCCGCCCGCGCCCGGGGAGGTGTCCTTCAGCAGCCCGGTCTCTCCCACGTCCGGCAGTTCTCCGTCGCCCTGAAGGCCCGCGCGGGAGACAGCGGCGGAAGCCACAGGACCCACGCCGCCCGCACCCACCCCCGACGCCGCGCGCGCCGGCAGCCTGCCCGAGGCCCTCGGTGCGAGCTCCACCACCCGGTCCGCGACCGACAGCAAGGCGGGCCGGTGCACCACCAGCAGCACGGTGCGCCCGGCCGCCAGACGCCTCACCGCGTCGACGATGCCGGCCTCCGTCTCACCGTCCAGGCTCGCCGTCGGCTCGTCCAGCAACAGCAGCGGCCGGTCGGCGAGGAACGCCCGGGCCAGAGCGATCCGCTGACGCTGGCCCGCCGACAGCCCGGCACCCTCCTCACCGAGAGGCGTCCTCACACCGTCCGGCAGGGCGGTCACGAAGTCGTGCGCCCCCGCGTCCCGCAGGGCGGCGAGTACCGCTTCGTCATCCGCGTCCGGACGTGCGAGCCGTACGTTCTCGGCGATCGTCCCGGCGAAGAGATGCGGACGCTGCGGCACCCACGCGATCTGCTCGCGCCAGCGTTCGGGGGAGAGGGCGGAGAGTTCGGTCCCTCCGACCGTGACCCGCCCCTCGTCGGGCACGGCGAATCCCAGAACCACGTCGAGGAGCGTGGACTTGCCGACCCCGCTCGGGCCGACCAGGGCGACGGTCTCTCCCGGCTCGACCACGAGGGACGCGCCGTCGAGCGAGGGGTCGACGCGACCCTCGTGCCGGACCGTCACACCCTCCAGCTCAAGGCGCAGCGACTGCGGCACCTCCCGGGTGCCACCGGCCACGGTCTCGGTCTCCAGCACCGCGAAGATCTCCTCCGCGGCCGAGAGTCCCTCCGCGGCCGCGTGGTACTGCGCGCCCACCTGGCGGATCGGCAGGTAGGCCTCGGGCGCCAGGATGAGCACCACCAGCCCCGTGTAGAGATCCAGCTCTCCGTGGACGAGCCGCATCCCGATCGTCACCGCGACCAGGGCCACGGACAGCGTCGCGAGCAGCTCCAGGGCGAACGACGACAGGAAGGCGATCCGGAGCGTCTTCAGCGTCGCCGTGCGGTACTGCGAGGTGATCGTGCGGATCGACTCGGCCTGCGCCTTGGCGCGGCCGAAGACCTTCAGGGTCGGCAGCCCGGCGACCACGTCGAGGAAGTGCCCGGAGAGTCTCGACAGCAGTCGCCACTGACGGTCCATCCGGGACTGGGTCGCCCACCCGATGAGGATCATGAAGAGCGGAATCAGTGGCAGGGTCACCACGATGATGGCCGCCGACACCCAGTCCTCGGTGACGATCCTGGCGAGCACCGCCACCGGCACCACGATGGCGAGGCCGAGCTGCGGCAGGTAACGGGAGAAGTAGTCGTCCAGCGCGTCGACCCCACGGGTGGCCAGCGCGACCAGGGATCCGGTGCGTTGCCCGCTCAGCCAGCCGGGGCCCAGGTCCGCCGCGCGTTCCATGAGCCGTCCGCGCAGCTCGGACTTGACCGCGGAGCTCGCCCGGTACGCGGCCAGTTCGGTGAGCCACGCCACGAAGGCCCGCCCCAGCGCGACCACCGCCAGCAGGAGCAGGGGGGTGCGGAGACCGGCAGCGGTCAGCCCGTCCTCGAATCCGCCCACCACCACCTCTGCGATGAGCATGGCCTGGGCGATGACCAGAGCCGCTCCGACCAGCCCGAGTGCCACGACCGCGGCCAGGAAGGAACGGGTGGCGCGGGCGTACCGGAGCAGGCGCGGGTCGATCGGTTTCACGTGAAACAGCTCCCCAGTGAGCTCATGTCTGGCGCGTCGGCGTACACGCCTCGCGTCAGCGGATGTCGGCGCGCGCCCTGCGGTGGGCGCGCGCCGGCGGGTTCAGTGCGCGTCGGCGATGTGGTGCGTGCCGATGCGCTTGCGGAACACCCAGTACGTCCAGCCCTGGTACAGCAGCACCACCGGAGTGGCGATGCCGGCGCACCAGGTCATGATCTTGAGGGTGTAAGGGCTCGACGAGGCGTTGCTGACCGTCAGGTTCCAGGCCTCGTTCAGCGAGGACGGCATGACGTTCGGGAACAGCGTCAGGAAGAGCATCGCGACGGCCGCGGCGATGGTCACGCCGGAGAAGGCGAAGGACCAGCCCTCACGTCCTGCGGCGATGGTTCCGATGGCCAGGACGAGCGCCACCACGGCGATCGCCATGGCGACGAGGCTCCATCCGTTCCCGTTCTCCGCCTGGGTCCAGACGAGGAAGAGCAGCGCGAGCACCGCGGTGGCAACGCCCAGCTTGAGGGCCGTCCCACGCGCCCTGGCCCTGATGTCCCCGACGGTCTTGAGCGCGGCGAAGACCGCGCCGTGGAAGGTGAAGAGGAAGAGCGTGACCAGTCCGCCCAGGAGGGCGTACGGGTTCAGCAGATCCCAGAGGTTGCCGACGTACTCCATGTCGGCGTCGATCTTCACGCCCCTGACGATGTTCCCGAAGGCCACACCCCAGAGGACCGCGGGGATCAGCGAGGTCCAGAAGATCGCGTGCTCCCAGTTGGTCTGCCAGCGCTCCTCGGGCCGCTTCGCCCGGTACTCGAAGGCCACCCCGCGCACGATCAGGCAGAGCAGGATGATCAGCAGGGGCAGGTAGAAACCGGAGAACAAGGTGGCGTACCACTCCGGGAAGGCGGCGAAGGTCGCTCCGCCCGCACTCAGCAGCCACACCTCGTTGCCGTCCCAGACCGGGCCGATCGTGTTGATCAGGACACGGCGTTCCTTGCGGTCGCGGGCAAGCAGCTTGGTGAGGACACCGATGCCGAAGTCGAAACCCTCCAGGAAGAAGTAGCCGATCCAGAGAACGGCGATGAGCACGAACCAGACGTCGTGGAGTTCCATCTCTCAGCTCCGCTTGTTCTCAGTAGGAGAAGGCCATCGGCCGGTCGGCGTCCTGGTCATGGCCGCCGATCCGGGTGGGCGGGTTGAGGTCGGCCTCGGTGAGCTCGGGCGGACCGGCCTTGATGTACTTCATGAGCAGCTTGACCTCGACGACGGCGAGCACCGCGTAGAGGGCCGTGAAGGCGATCATCGAGGTGAGGACCTCGCCCTGCGACACTCCGGGGGAGACCGCGTCACGGGTCTGGAAGACGCCGTAGACCACCCAGGGCTGGCGGCCCATCTCGGTGAAGATCCAGCCCCAGGAGTTGGCGATCAGCGGGAAGAGCATGGTCCACAGAGCAGTGATCCAGTAGAGCCTGGCGAGCTTCGGGCTGAGCGCCTTGCTCTTGAAGAGCACCAGATTCGGTACGTCGTCCTCACCGGTGCGCAGCGCCTCCGGCAGCATGAACTTCTTCCGCGTCAGCCAGAGCCCCAGAATGCCGAGGCTGAAGGAGGCCATGCCGAAGCCGATCATCCAGCGGAAGCTCCAGAACGCCACCGGGATGTTGGGCCGGTAGTCGCCGGGGCCGTACTTCTCCTGCTCCGCCTTGTTGATGTCGTTGATGCCGGGGATGTACGAGGTGAAGGTGTCGTCCGCGAGGAAGGACAGCACTCCGGGGATCGAGACCTCGACGGTGTTGTGTCCCTCGGCGACGTCACCGACCGCGAAGAGCGAGAAGGGTGCCCCGGACTCGCCCTCCCACAGCGCCTCGGCCGCGGCCATCTTCATGGGCTGCTGCTTGAACATCACCTTGCCGAGGATGTCCCCGCTGACGGCGGTGAGCAGTCCGGCGACCACCACCGTGACCAGGCCGACCCGGAGCGAGGTCCGCATCACCCGGATGTGCCTCTTGCGGGCCAGGTGGAAGGCGGCGACGCCGACCATGAACGCCCCGCCCACGAGGAAGGCCGCCGTGATCGTGTGGAAGAACTGGGCGAGCGCGGTGTTCTGCGTGAGCACGTGCCAGAAGTCCGTGAGCTCGGCACGGCCGCGTTCCTCGTTGATGCGGTAGCCGACGGGGTGCTGCATCCAGGAGTTGGCGGCCAGGATGAAGAACGTCGAGAGGATGGTGCCGAGGGAGACCATCCAGATACAGGCGAGATGGATCTTCTTCGGCAGCTTGTCCCAGCCGAAGATCCACAGCCCGATGAAGGTGGACTCGAAGAAGAACGCGATCAACGCCTCGAAGGCCAGCGGAGCTCCGAAGACGTCGCCGACGAAGCGCGAGTAGTCGGACCAGTTCATGCCGAACTGGAACTCCTGGACGATGCCGGTGACCACGCCCATGGCTATGTTGATCAAGAACAGCTTGCCCCAGAACTTGGTGGCCCTGAGGTACTTCTCGTTGCCCGTCCGCACCCACGCGGTCTCCAGGCCGGCCGTGAGAGCGGCGAGCGAGATCGTCAGGGGGACGAACAGGAAGTGGTAGACGGTGGTGATGCCGAACTGCCATCGCGCCAGCGTCTCCGGTGCCAGAGCCAGGTCCACGCCGCTTCTCCTTACGTCGCCGTGTCACAGCCGCGGCTTGCCTCGTGAATTCCCCCGATCATGGGAGAAACGGGACCCGCTTGTGAACGCGTTCACATTCACAAGCAATTATGGCGCACACCTGATCGAGCCATTCGCCCGGGGGGTGCTTTCCGGCCGACCCCCCGAACACCCGGATACCGGACAGCTTCCACCGGGTGACGCTGACGCGTCGGCGCGCGCCCGGGACGGCGGTGACCCCGGGACGGCGGTGGCCCCGGACCTCGACGAGCGAGGGCCGGGGCCACCGGAAATCCTGGACGACGGGAACCGTCAGAGCTCCTGTCGGTAGGCCTCCGCCACCTTCAGGAACACGTCGTTGGCCTCGGTCTCCCCGATCGTGACCCGTACGCCCTCACCGGCGAACGGCCGCACCACCACCCCCGCCCGCTCGCAGACGCCCGCGAAGTCGAGGGTGCGGTCACCGAGCCTCAGCCAGACGAAGTTCGCCTGGGACTCCGGAACGGTCCAGCCCTGGCGCACGAGGCCGTCGTACACCCGGGTGCGCTCGCCCACCAGCGTGCCGACCCGCCCCAGCAGCTCGTCCTCGGCACGCAGCGACGCCACCGCCGCGTCCTGGGCGACCTGGCTGACGCCGAAGGGAACGGCCGTCTTGCGCAGGGCCGCGGCCACGGGCTCGTGCGCCACCGCGAAGCCGACCCGCAGCCCCGCGAGGCCGTAGGCCTTGGAGAAGGTACGGAGCACGGCGACGTTCGGCCGCTCCCGGTAGATCTCGATGCCGTCCGGCACGTCGGCGTCCCGGATGAACTCCTTGTACGCCTCGTCGAGCACCACCAGCACATCGGCGGGCACCCGGTCCAGGAACCGCTCCAGCTCCGCCCTGCGCACCACGGTGCCGGTCGGGTTGTTCGGGTTGCAGACGAAGATCAGCCGGGTCCGGTCGGTGACCGCTCCGGCCATCGCGTCGAGATCGTGCACCTCTCCGCCGGTCAGCGGCACCTTGACCGACCTCGCGCCGCTGACCTGGGTGATGATCGGGTACGCCTCGAACGAGCGCCAGGCGTAGATGACCTCGTCACCCGGCCCGGACGTGGCCTGGAGCAGCTGCTGAGCGACACCGACCGAGCCGGTCCCGGTGGCCAGATGGGAGACGGGCACGCCGAACCGGTCGGCCAGCTCGTTCATCAGGCCGGTGCAGGCCATGTCCGGGTACCTGTTGAAGGTGGAGGCGGCGGCGAGCGCCGACTCCATGACGCCCGGCAACGGGGGATAGGGGTTCTCGTTGGAGGACAGCTTGAAGGCAACCGCTCCTTCGGCACCCGCCGGCTTGCCCGGCACATACGCAGGGACGCCGTCCAGCTCGGCGCGCAGCTTGGGGCTCGTCTCGCTCACCGCAGGTCCTCCTCGACCGTCCGTTCACAGCAATACTGCTCACCTTATGAGGATTGGGCTCTCCTGCGAATGGCCGGAATCCGAAATCGTCCGCCGCGGACGAGGTGCCGGGCACGCGTGGCTCCGACGCCCCACCCGAGAGGGGGAGCGTCACGCATACCGCCGCGCGCCGGTCGCTCACTCCGTGGCGCGCATCCCTCGAACAGGTGAGTTGAGACCTCTTCGAGATATGGGCCATTCAGCAGGTCCATGCGCGTCGATGCATGACACATCAACCTCCAGGGCCTCAACGCCCTTGCTTCACAAGGCATTTACACCTTACTGACCATGCAGAAACGTGCCTGTCAATGCGTGCATATGCGTCCGCCCCGACCCCGCGTCGGAGCCCTACTATCGGCTCGCTATGACAGCAGCAGGGAAGCACCAGGTGAGCCGGACAGATACGCCCCGGCGCAACGGCCGGCAAGGACGGGCGGGCATCCGGGATGTAGCCGCGGCGGCCGGGGTCTCCATCACGACCGTGTCCGACGCCCTCAACGGCAAGGGCCGGCTCCCGGATGCCACCCGCCGCCATGTCCGCGAGGTCGCCGAACGCCTGGGCTACCGCCCGTCCGCGGCGGCCCGAACCCTCCGTACCGGCAAGTCAGGACTTATCGGCCTGACCGTGACCACCTACGGGGATGAACCTTTCACCTTCACCGAATTCGCGTATTTCGCGGAGATGGCGAGGGCCGCGACCTCGGCCGCTCTCGCCCGTGGCTACGCGCTCGTGATCCTGCCCGCCACCTCACGACACGACGTCTGGTCGAACGTCGCCCTCGACGGAACGGTCGTGATCGACCCCTCCGACCAGGACCCCGTGGTCACCGAACTCGTGCGCCAGGGGCTGCCCGTCGTCTCCGACGGCCGCCCGGACGGGTCGCTCCCGGTCACGGCCTGGGTCGACAACGATCACCGGGCGGCGGTGCTCGACCTGCTGGACCACCTCGCGGCCGCGGGAGCACGCCGTATCGGCCTGCTGACCGGCACCACCACCGACACGTACACCCGCCTCTCCACCACCGCCTACCTCCACTGGTGCGAGCGGGTCGGCCAGGACCCGGTCTACGAGTCCTACCCCGCCCACGACCCCTGCGCCGGGGCCGTCGCCGCCGACCGTCTCCTCGCCCGCCCGGACCGCCCCGACGCCGTCTACGGGCTCTTCGATCCCAACGGGACCGATCTGCTCGCCGCCGCCCGCCGCTACGGTCTGCGGGTCCCTGACGACCTCCTGCTGGTCTGCTGCAGCGAGTCCACCGTGTACGCGTCGACCGAGCCCCCCATCACGACGCTCTCGCTGAAGCCCCGCAGAATCGGCACGGCAGTCGTCCAGCTCCTCATCGACGCCATCGAAGGGGTCGAGCACGAGGGGCCGGTGGAGCAGGTGATACCGACGGAGCTCATCGTCCGGACGTCCTCCCAGCGGCGTCCGCCACGCACCACGGTCAGCGCACCGCGGTCGCCCGCCGGGGACTGATCGGTCCAATCCGGACCAAAGGGTCGGTGAACCTGGTGCGCGCGAGGATTCACCACCCCTGGTGCGTCACACAGCACGATCCGCATTCCTATGATGGGCGCACGACACCGCGGACCACCTCTACCAGGCAGGGCCCGTCAGGTGTACGGCGGCGCGACGGTGGTGGAGGGGTCGATGACTCAGGGGGCCGGTCAGGAACCCGTAGTGCGGACAGCGACGTTGCGTGACTTCCGCGTACCGCCGTATGCGCAGGCGCCGATGCCGCCGCCCCCGCCGGTGCCGCACCCCGGCAACGCCGCGGTGGGCGACGAGCCGCCGGAGGGGTACACCCCCACCGAGCGCGATCTTCCGGTGATCAACCGCGGTGACACCGTCCAGGTGCAGGCCGTCCCGGAGCCCCGGCCGGCCGACGACCAGGGCCGCGGACCGCTGTACGTCGTGGGAGACGTCCACGGCTATCTGGACGAGCTCCTGGCCGCCCTGGGCGAGCAGGGTCTCGTCGACGCGGACGGCAGCTGGGCGGCCGGCAACGCCAGACTCTGGTTCCTCGGCGACTTCACCGACCGAGGCCCGGACGGCATCGGCGTCATCGATCTCGTCATGCGTCTCTCCGCGGAGGCCGCGGCGGCGGGCGGGTACTGCAAGGCCCTCATGGGCAACCACGAGCTGCTGCTGATCGGCGCCAAGAAGTTCGGCGACACCCCGGTGAACTCCGGTGCGGGCACCGCGACCTTCCAGGCCGCCTGGCTGCTCAACGGCGGCCAGAAGACGGACATGGAGCGGCTTCAGGACGTCCACCTCCAGTGGATGGCGCGGCTCGACGCGGTGGTCGAGGAGGACGGGCATCTGCTGATGCACTCCGACACGACGGCCTACCTCGACTACGGGTCCACCATCGAGGACGTCAACGACACCGTGCACGCCATCCTCACGCGGAACGACGCCGACGAGTGCTGGGACCTCTTCCGCAAGCTCACCAAGCGGTTCGCCTTCCGCGACGAGGGCGGGGCGCAGGCCGTCCGTGAACTGATGTCGACGTACGGCGGACAGCGCGTCGTCCACGGTCACAGCCCCATTCCGTACCTGCTGGGCGAGGTCGGTTCGGAGGACGGCGAGGAGGCGGCACGTCCCGTGGTGGACGGTCCGCACGTCTACGCGGAGGGGCTGGCCATCGCCATGGACGGCGGAGTGACCATGGCCGGAAAGCTGCTGGTCGTCCAACTCCCCCTGCATGACTGACGCCCGCGAGGGAAGACGCATCACGACCTGACACCGCGGGCTGCTGGGCCTATTTCCGGAAACCCCCTGTCACGCCGTGCCGTAGGCGCTCTACCATCGGCCTATCAGTAGCAGGCTCTCCTCCGTTTCCGCCCGATCGCCCGGCCCTGCGCGGTCGGTCAGGCCTTACGGAGCATCGGGGGATGCACATGAATAGCGCTCCGCACCTGCTGGCCGAGGACCGCCCCGAATACGAGCGGATCCTTGCCGACGCGCTGCGTCACGCTCACGAACGACCGGATCTGGCCGGAATCGGTGACCGACTCAATGCGGAACAGTTGCGGACCATGGCGCTGGAAGCCACACCGCTGATCACCGCGGCGGCCACAACCGAGTACCAGCACTACGTGAAGGTCCGGGGCGAGCTGCGTGGGCCCGACGATCCGGGGGATCGCGACTCCGTCCTCGAACCCGCCACCGGGGAACCGGACACCGAGGGCGCCGGCACCCTGGCGGTGATCACCGCGCTCGCTCCCGTTCTAGCGGGCGCGGCCGCCTTGATATTTCTGCTGGTCGGCTATGTGCTGAAGGCAGTCAGCCCGGCCCTCGCCTTCGCCGGGACCATGGTCACCGCCGGATGGTTCTTCGCGGCTGTCGCCGCCGCGGCCATCCTCGTCGCGGCGGTGGGGCTCCTTCTCACCGCGCTGCACAACGGCGCCACCGCGCTGCCCGCCGTGGACGAGGAGGAGGAACTTCCGGAGGACGTGGCGCGCGCCCGGGAAGCCTGGCGGCACGCCCTGCTGGAACGCGGCATCCTGCCCTTCCTGCGGGACGCCCTGGCCGACCCGACCGCCGGACCCGCCTCGCGCACACCGCACCGTTCGGCCGGTCGCATCCCGAAGATCGGTTACAGCAGGCCTGACTTCACCGGACCGCAGGACGGGCCGTCGGCCGGCCCGCGCCCGACGTTCACCAGCCCCGACTTCACCAGCCCGGACTTCGGGGGCCCCGAGCACCAGCCGGAGTAACCGCAACGGCCCGTGAGCACGCGCGGGAGTGCGCGCGGTTCACCGGCAGCGGCGGGCACCCCGGCCATGCCCCCGGTCACGCCGGGAGGGAGACCGGCGCTGTCCCCCGGTCACGCCGGGAGGGAGACCGGCGCTGTCCCCCGGTCGCACCCGGAGGACAGCGGCCCTTCCTCAGTCCGCGATCGGCAGGTAGACCCTGTTACCGGCTGCCGCGAACTCCCTGGACTTCTCGGCCATCCCCGCCTCGATGTCGGCCTGTTCGTCCCCGTGCTCCCGCCGGATGTCGTGGGAGATCTTCATCGAGCAGAACTTCGGGCCGCACATCGAGCAGAAGTGCGCCGTCTTCGCCGGCTCGGCCGGCAGCGTCTCGTCGTGGAACTCCCGTGCCGTGTCCGGGTCGAGCGCCAGGTTGAACTGGTCCTCCCAGCGGAATTCGAAGCGGGCGTCCGACAGCGCGTCGTCCCACTCCTGTGCCCCCGGGTGCCCCTTGGCGAGATCCGCCGCATGAGCCGCGATCTTGTACGTGATGACGCCCGTCTTGACGTCATCGCGGTTGGGGAGACCCAGGTGTTCCTTGGGTGTGACGTAACAGAGCATCGCCGTCCCCCACCAGGCGATCATCGCCGCGCCGATGCCCGAGGTGATGTGGTCGTACGCGGGAGCGACGTCGGTGGTCAGAGGGCCCAGCGTGTAGAACGGGGCCTCCTCACAGATCTCCTGCTGGAGATCGATGTTCTCCTTGATCTTGTGCATCGGGACATGGCCCGGACCCTCGATCATCGTCTGGACGCCGAACCGCTTGGCGACCGTGTTGAGCTCGCCGAGCGTACGGAGCTCGGCGAACTGCGCCTCGTCGTTGGCGTCGGCGATGGAGCCCGGACGCAGCCCGTCGCCCAGCGAGTACGTCACGTCGTAGGCGGCGAGGATCTCGCAGAGCTCCTCGAAGTGCTCGTAGAGGAACGACTCCTTGTGGTGCGCCAGGCACCACGCCGCCATGATCGATCCCCCGCGGGAGACGATCCCCGTCTTGCGACGGGCCGTCAGCGGGACGTACGGAAGGCGGACCCCGGCGTGCACCGTCATGTAGTCGACGCCCTGCTCCGCCTGCTCGATCACCGTGTCCTTGTAGATCTCCCAGGTCAGCTCCTCGGCGCGGCCGTCGACCTTCTCCAGTGCCTGGTAGAGGGGCACGGTGCCGATCGGCACCGGGGAGTTGCGCAGGACCCACTCGCGGGTGGTGTGGATGTTGCGGCCGGTGGAGAGGTCCATGACCGTGTCGGCGCCCCACCGGGTGGCCCAGGTCATCTTGTCCACCTCCTCCTCGATGGACGAGGTGACCGCCGAGTTGCCGATGTTGGCGTTGACCTTCACCAGGAAGCGCTTACCGATGATCATCGGCTCGATCTCCGGGTGGTTGACGTTCGCCGGCAGTACCGCCCGGCCCGCCGCGATCTCCTCGCGCACCACCTCGGGTCCGACGTTCTCCCGGATCGCCACGTACTCCATCTCCGGAGTGATCTCGCCGCGCCGGGCATAGGCGAGCTGGGTCACCGGCCCGCCGTCCCTGCTGCGCCGGGGCTGGCGTGGGCGGCCGGGGAAGACCGCGTCGAGGTTGCGCAGCCCGCCACGGGGCGACGTGTGCTTGAGACCGTCGTCCTCGGGGCGCGCGGGGCGGCCCGCGTACTCCTCGGTGTCCCCGCGGGCGATGATCCAGCTCTCCCGGAGGGGCGCGAGGCCGCGGCGTACGTCGGTGTCGGTGGCGGGATCGGTGTACGGCCCGGACGTGTCGTACAGCGTCACGTCCGTGCCGTTGGTGAGGTGCACCTGACGGACCGGCACCCGGAGGTCCGGGCGTGAGCCCTGGACGTATCCCTTGTGCCAGCCGATGGACTTCCCGGCCTCGTCGTTCTGCGCATTCTGCGCAATCCGCCCCGAGGCAGGCGTGCGTGCGTCCGCTGTGGTCATGAGACCTACTCCCTACGCCGGCATTACCCGGTAACAGGTTCGGCGGTCGGCGCAGCGTGTTCCGTACGGATGTACGGAGGTCAGCGCCCTCTCAGCCCGGTGCTCCGAGCTCCCGCGTGTACAAATGTGCCTCAACGCTAACCTCCCGTCTGGCGTGCTGGCCAGAGGGCCTCCCGGGTTCTTGGGATGATCGCCCCGTGACGTCTCCCGGAAGCGCCCCCGAACCCCACGGCCCCGCAACAGGCAGTACGCAGAGTCATGTGCACGCCCACAGCCACACCCATGGCCCCGCCGCGCCGGTGTCCAAGCATCTGCGCAAGGTCATCGCTGCCGTGGTCATCCCCTTCGCCACCGCGGTCCTGGTGGGTCTCGTGGCGTTCTGGCCGGGCGGCGCCCCCGCCCACGAGCGCACGGGGGTCGGCTTCGACCGGCAGACCCAGGAGGGCCGGGTGACGAAGGTCGTGTCGGTGGACTGCGCGGACGTCAACGCGTCGCAGGTCCCGCCGACCGGCGACACGTCGACCGCTTCGGGGCAGGAGGCCGTCAACGCGCAGTCGGGGCAGTGCAAGAAGGCGACGGTCGA
This sequence comes from Streptomyces sp. NPDC005494, assembly GCF_042872025.1. Taxonomy (NCBI): domain Bacteria; kingdom Bacillati; phylum Actinomycetota; class Actinomycetes; order Kitasatosporales; family Streptomycetaceae; genus Streptomyces; species Streptomyces sp. NPDC005494. The sequence continues at coordinate 234,116 of NZ_JBIAJR010000006.1, read as the reverse complement.
GGTGACCACCGGCAAGGACAAGGGCCGTACGTTCGTCGAGGTCGTCCAGCCCGACGCCCCCCGCCAACTCCACGAAGGCCAGGGCGTGGTGGTGGCATACGCCCCCGACGCCCCTCGTGACCTGCAGTATTCGGTGACGGACGTGGACCGCGCGCTGCCGATGGCCATCCTGGCCGGGATCTTCGCCCTCGCGGTCGTCGTGGTCGGGAGGATGCGCGGGCTCATGGCGCTGATCGCGCTCGCCGTCTCCTTCGGGGTACTGACCGTGTTCATCCTGCCGGCCATCCTGCAGGGCTCGAATCCGCTCGTCGTCGCGGTGATCGGGGCGAGCGCCATCATGCTGATCGCCCTCTACACCTGCCACGGCCTGACGGCCCGCACATCCGTGGCCGTCATCGGCACCCTCATCTCACTCCTGTTGATCGGGCTGCTGGGCTCGCTGTTCATCGACTGGGCCAGCCTGTCCGGAAACACGGACGACAACACCGGTCTCATCCACGGGCTCTATCCGGAGATCGACATGAGCGGCCTGCTCCTGGCCGGTGTGATCATCGGTTCGCTCGGTGTGCTCGACGACGTGACCGTCACCCAGACGTCGGCGGTCTGGGAGCTGCACCAGGCCGATCCGACAATGGGCGTGCGGCGGCTCTACCGGGCGGGCATCAGGATCGGGCGCGACCACATCGCCTCGGTCGTCAACACCCTCGTCCTGGCCTACGCGGGCGCCGCCCTGCCCCTGCTGCTGCTCTTCTCCATCGCCCAGAGCAGCGTGGGGACCGTCGCCAACAGTGAACTGGTGGCGGAGGAGATCGTCCGGACACTGGTCGGATCGATCGGGCTGGTCGCCTCGGTGCCGGTGACGACGGTGCTCGCGGCCCTGGTGGTCTCCGCGGACCGCACGGGGCCCGGCGCGGAAGCCGGAGCTCCTGCACCCGCGCGGACCGGGAGGGGCCGGCGCCGCAAGGCGTGAGCCGCGAGGCCGGAGACATGGAGCCGGGCCTCCGGTGTTCGATGTTCAGCCGGGCCTTCGAGCTCAGCCGGCGTTCTGTTCCTTGGCGAGGATGCGCCCCAGAGCCTCTTCGAGATTGCCGTCGAAGTCACCCAGCGTGTGCTCCTGACCCAGTGGCACCAGTTTGTCCGTCCGGTCGAGAAAGGCCACAAGGGGTGCTGTCCCGGCCCGGAAGAGCGCACGGTCGGCACCGACCTGCAGGCGGATGTGTACATCGGAGAGCCCTTCGGGCTCGGTGGGGGCGATGTGCACATCGCCGTCACCACTGGGGCTGTTGAGGCCGTCGAGCAGCAGCTCACGGCCGAACGCCCAGGTGACGGGGGCGTCACCGGGCAGATGGAAGGTCATCCGGATCGCATACGGATCGCTGACTTCGTACCGGAGTTCCACCGGAATACGGAAGGAGAGCTCCTCGGAAACGAGGAAGCTCATCATGACCTCTGCTTGAACCGACTCGCGCATCGTTCAACCCCGCAGTAGATGAAACTGGCCAGGAATGATCCCCCGTGGCCCTATTGACGCCATCGTGGTGCAAGCGATAGCAGATCACAAGGAGTGATTTTTCAGATACTGATAGAGAACACGAACGAGCGCAAGAGGGTGGTCACTTCGCAGCGTAGTTGTTCGACTGCGGGGAGCAACCGTTCTTCTTGGCGCAAGGGGAGAGAAACAGCCATGGCCGCCACAGCGGAGCCGACGGTGATCGGAATGGCGGCACAGACCGTTCCCATCACGTACTCCTGTCGTTCGATGACAGGTTCCGTACGTTTCATCGATCTCAGCCTGGCCAGAAACGCCTGACGGTCCCTTACGGAGTAACGAGTCAACGGGCGGACGGGGTGCCGGTCCAGATGATCCTCCCGCGCACGCTCGTCGAGCTGGCTCAGGAGACACTGGCCGAGGGCGTGGGCATGACCCGTCTCGCGGAACGAGGCCCACTCACGCACCGCGGGCAGTGAGGGGGTGTCGGCGACCGCGACCATCTCGATCTCGCCGTCCCGGTACAGGGCGCAGTAGACGGGGGCACCGATGACGTCCGCCCAGTGCGCGAGCGAGTCGACGATCACGCCGGGCCGCGGGGTCGCAGGACCACCGCCCAGACGTTCCGCGGCGTCGCCGAAGAGGAAGACGCCGTTCTCCCTGCGGAGGTAGCCCTCGTGCGTCAGGGTGCGCAGCAGGTGATAGGCGGTGGGAAGGGGAAGTCCCGCCTCACGGGCGAGCTGCTTCGCCGGAGCCCCGTCCCGATGAGTGCCCACAGCCTCCATAAGTCTCAACGCACGCTGAACCGAACCGATCAACGTCGGGACAGCGGTACTCGATGCCGTGGTCACAGGTCACCCCCAGGCATGGTGACGGGCTCTCAGCCCTCCCGCGGGGGCCGCCCCCACGGGCCCGCCGCGAGCCTGGGGTCCGGAGACCGGACGGTCGCACAAACCACTGGGCAGGATGGTGACGGGCCGTCATTTCCCAGCTGGCGGCAGCGTTACGTCACTGTATCGGCACGTTCAGTCACGGGTGAGGTTTCGTCCCGGACTTAGCTCTGCTGGGCTAATCGCCGAATGCGCGGCCCCATAACCGGACCGCAGGCCCCGCGCGCTCCGGCGTGCGCCTGCCGCCCGCGCGCCGGCCCGGCCCTGCGCGCAGGCCCCCGTACGTGCGCCTGCGCCGGTCGTGCGCCTGGTCAGTGCGGGCGCGGCCAGATCGTCAACCTGGCCCTGGGCGTGCCGGGCCACGATCGTGCGCCCGGCTCGTCGGCAGCGACCGTACGCCTGCCGGCCCCCTTACCAGTCGCTGCGCTCGGAGGAGGACAGGAACTTCCGCACCACGAAGACCAGACCGCCGACCAGGACGACGAAGACCAGCACCTTGAACAGCAGGCCGATGACGAAGCCGATCACACTGGCGATCAGTCCGCCGAACACCACGATCGCGATGAGGGGCACCGCGACCCACTTCACCCACCAGGGCATCCCCGCGAAAATCTCCCGCACCGCCATCGCCGCTACCTCGTCTCTGTGAGTTCCTGCTGCTTCGATGCTAGAGGCGCGAGGGGGGCCGGCGGGGTGCCGGGAGCCCTTGAAGTCCCCTGAGCGATCCCCTAGGGAACGCCCGGGTCCGCGAGCGCCCGGCACCAGGGAGACCTCGGGTCGCTCAGCCCTCCGGCGGCGAGAAGACCACCATCACCCGGAGGTCCTCGGTGATGTGGTGGAACTTGTGGGCCGTCCCCGCCGGTACGTAGACGACGCTCCCCCGCCCCACCTGAGTGGTCTCCATGCCGACCGTGATCGAGGCGCGCCCACTCACGACGAAGTACACCTCGTCCTGCTTGTGCGGCTGCTGAGGGTCGAGCTCGCCGGCGTCGAGGGCGTACAGGCCGACCGACATGTTGCGTTCCCGGATGAACTGCAGATAAGCACCGTCGTTGGCGGCGCGTTCCGCCTCCAGCTCGTCGAGTCTGAATGCCTTCATCGTCCGTCCGCCCCTCGCGCCCGTGCCGGTCTGCTGTGCCGGTGTCCGCCACCGATCATGTCTGCCACGATCAGACACATGAAGAATTTCGTAGTCAAGACGATCGCCAACGCGGGTGCGCTGGCCGTGGCCATCTGGCTGCTCCAGGACATCACGCTCACCGGGGACGACACCGGGCGCAAGGCGCTCACCCTGGTCCTGGTGGCGCTCCTCTTCGGCCTGGTGAATTTCGTCGTCAAGCCGGTCGTGCAGCTGCTCACGCTCCCCTTGTTCATCCTGACGCTCGGCCTGATCACACTCGTGGTCAACGCGCTGATGCTGCTGCTGACCTCCTGGCTGGCCGACCTCGTCGATCTGAACTTCCACGTCGAGGGCTTCTGGACGGCTGTGCTGGGCGGTCTGATCATCTCGGTCGTGTCCTGGGCCCTCAATGTCGTGCTCCCCGACGAGGACTGATCCGTCCCCTGGTGACACAGTGCAGAGCGGTCCGGTGAACGCCGGGGAGAGATGAGGAATCAAGAATGAGCACCACGGGCGACGGAACACTGGCGGTACGAGCGGGCCTGCCGGCGCCGGAACAGTACGAACCCACCCTTCCCGGTCCGGTCTTCGCCGCGCACTTCCACCTGTCCGGAGAACCGGTCGGCCCCTACACCTACGGCCGTGAGACGAACCCGACCTGGACCCACCTGGAGCGGGCCATCGGCGAGCTGGAGGCGCCGGGGGAGCAGGTCGAGACGACGGTCTTCGCCTCCGGCATGGCGGCCGTCTCCGCCGTGCTGCTGTCCCAGGCGCGCGCGGGCGACGTCGTGGTCCTCCCGGACGACGGCTACCAGGCTCTTCCTCTGGTGCGGGAACAGCTGGAGGCGTACGGCGTCGAGGTGCGGACCGCGCCCACCGGCGGCGATGCCCAGCTGGAGCTCCTGCAGGGTGCGAAGCTCCTCTGGATCGAGACCCCCTCCAACCCCGGACTCGACGTCTGTGACGTCCGCAGGCTCGTCGAGGCGGCCCGTGCGGCGGGTGTGCTCGTCGCCGTCGACAACACCCTGGCCACCCCGCTGGGACAGCGCCCCCTCGAACTGGGCGCGGACTTCTCCGTGGCCAGCGACACCAAGGGAATGACGGGCCACGGGGACATCCTGCTCGGCCATGTGACCTGCCGGGATCCGCAGCTCGCTGCGGGCGTGCGCCGCTGGCGCAAGGTGGTCGGGGCGATCCCCGGCCCCATGGAGGCCTGGCTCGCACACCGTTCGCTGGCCACCCTCCAGCTGCGCGTCGACCGTCAGTGCGCGACCGCGCTGTCCCTGGCCGAGGTGCTGGCCGAGCGGACGGACGTGTCGGGGGTGCGCTACCCAGGGCTGCCCGGCGACCCCTCGTATCCGACCGCCGTCCGGCAGATGCGGCGCTTCGGCTCCGTGGTCTCCTTCGTGCTGGCCGACGCGGACACCGCTGAGCGCTTCCTGGCCGCGCTGCGACTGGTCGACGACGCGACGAGTTTCGGCGGACTGCGTTCCACCGCCGAGCGCCGGGCGCGCTGGGGCGGAGACGCCGTGCCGGAGGGCTTCGTCCGCTTCTCGGTGGGAGCGGAGGACCCCGAGGACCTGCTGGCGGACGTCGTGCGCGCGCTCGACGAGGCCGCGCTCTGACCGACGCGCTCCCCCTGAGCACGACCGGTCCTGGCGGGGCCGGTCCGGGACGGGCGTCCCCGTCCACCGGACCGGCCCCGCCCGGGACGAGCGGTCCGGGCCTCCCCCCTCATGGCTCGGACCGCCCCGGTTCCAGCGCCGAGAACCGCCTGGACAAGGCTAGTTGACTGTGCGTCAGTGTCCAATCACAGTAGCGACAGCGGCCTATCGACATATTTATGGTTGGGCGATCGCGACGGACGGTGCGGGCTGGCGCAGTGTCGGAGGGGGGCGAACCATGGACTTGGCCCTGCTCCGCACGTTCGTCACCGTGCACCGAGCCGGTTCCTTCACCCGGGCAGCCGCGCTGCTCGGTCTCTCCCAGCCGGCCGTGACCTCGCAGATACGGACGCTGGAGCGCCAGCTGGGACGCCCTCTGTTCCTGCGCAGGGCCCGCGGAGTCACCCCGACCACGGTCGGCGACGAGCTCGCGCACCGGGCCGCGCCGCACCTGGACGCGCTGGTCGACATCGTCGAGGCCGGACTCGACGAGGAGTCCGGGGTACGGACCCTGCACCTGGCCGGGCCTCCGGAATTCACGTCCATGCGTGCGCTGCCCGCCCTTACCCCGCTGGTCGCCCAAGGGCTCGCCCTGCGCAGCAGCTTCCTCGCCCATTCCGAGGAGGCGCTGGAGGGCCTGGCCGCAGGACACCATGATCTGGCCATCACCACAGCCCGTCCGCGCGGTGGGCTGCTCACCTCCACCACACTCTGCGACGAGGAACACGTGCTGGTCGCGGCGCCCCGCTGGGCCGGGCGCCTGGGGCCAGGGGCGTTGCGGCACAAGGGGCCCGTCATCCTGGAACAGCTTCCGGTCGTGGAGGTGCACGAAAGTCTCCCCTTGGTCGCCCGCTACTGGGCAGCCGTGTTCGACAGCCGCCCCGCCGCTTCCGCCGCCGTGATCGCGCCGGATCTCCGCAGCGTGCTGGAATGCGCGGCAGCGGGCGCCGGCCTCGCCGTACTGCCGCGTTATCTCTGCGCCGCCGCACTTGAGCGGGGTGAGGTCGTGGCGCTGCTCGACCCGCCGGTGCCGCCGCTCCGCACGTATTTCCTCGTCGCGCGCACCGGCACACTCGGTCTCCCGCACATCGCGCGGGCGCACGAGTGGCTGGTGCGCGCTGCCGTGGACTGGTGACCGGTCGGCTCAGGGGAGTTTCAGACCGGGTTTCCTGGGCCACTCTCTTGCCATGACCGAACGTCCAGTGGTCAAGCGCACAGCACGGGCCGTCCTGCTCGACGGCGACGACCTCATCCTCATCAAACGGACAAAGCCAGGAGTAGACCCGTACTGGCTCACGCCCGGTGGCGGCGTCGAGCCGGAGGACGCCACCGTCGTCGAAGCGCTGCACCGCGAGCTCGACGAGGAACTCGGCGCAAAGGTCGTCGACGTCGTTCCCTGCTTCGTCGACACCGTCGAACACATCGCGGGTGACGGCGTCACCGGCGTGAAGGTGCAGCACTTTTTCGTCTGCCGACTGGCGTCCATGGACCTGTCGCTCCGGCACGGCCCGGAGATCGACGAACCCTGTGGGGAGTACGAGGTCGTGCGCGTGCCCTTCAGCCGCGTCGGTATCGCGGCCGTCCATCTCGTGCCACTGTCCCTGCGGCACTACCTGGACGGCAACATCGAGGGCGTGCGAGCGATGCACGCACCGGACCTGGGCTGATACCCGGTACCCGACCCGCGGGCTGATGCCCGCGACCCAGCACCCGGGGCGGGCCGAGCCCGGTAGCCCGGCACTGCGTGTACGCCCGGGCCGGTAGACGCGGATACTCCCGCTGTCAGATGACCTGGCGCTGCGTGCTTGCCACTGTGTTTCACGTGAAACCACTCAAGCGTCCGGCTCGCCGAAGCATCCTCGTCGCCCATGTGGCCATCTCCGTGGGCTGGCTGGGCCTCGCTGTGGGGCTGCTCGCTCTGGGCCTCACCGCGTTCCTCACCCACGACGCCGCTACGGCCGAGGCAGCCACCCGTGCCATGAAGGTCTTCAGCGACTGGCTCGTCGTGCCGGTCGCTCTTCTGTCCCTGGTCAGCGGCCTGGCCCTGGCGCTCGGCACCTCGTGGGGCCTGGCCAGGCACCGGTGGGTCTGGGCGAAGTTCTGGCTGACGCTGATCACAGCGGGCCTGTCGGTCTTCGCCCTACGCCCGGCGATCGACGAGGCCGCGGCCCGGGGCGCTGCTGACATCGACCTCGTCATCGCGCCCTCGGTGGCCACGGCCACCTATCTCTTCGTCACCGCGATATCGGTGCTGAAGCCGTGGGGACCGACTCGCCGGGGCCGACGGCTGCGGCCGGCTCGGGAGAGTGTGTCGCGACCAGCCGGCCTGGGGTGACCGTGCGGCGCTCGAGCGCACCGGAGAGCAGCGCCAGAAGCAGTGCCGAGGCAGCCAGAGCCGCGCCGACCCAGTTGGGCGCGGTGTATCCGAGACCTGCCGCGATGACGATCCCGCCGAGCCAGGCGGAGAGCGCGTTGCCGAGGTTGAAGGCCCCGATGTTGACTGCCGACGCCAGGGTGGGCGCGCCCGCGGCCTGGTCGAGTACACGCTTCTGGAGCGGGGGCACGGTCGCGAAACCCAGTCCTCCGATGAGGACGATGGTGATCGCGGCGGTGACCTTGTTGTGTGCGGTCAGGGTGAACAGGGCCAGGACCGTGGCAAGCGCACCGAGCGACACATAGAGCATCGGCATCAGATGACGGTCGGCGAACTTCCCTCCGAGCAGGTTCCCGCCGACCATGCCGAGCCCGAAGAGCACCAGCAGCCAGGTGACGGAAGACGTCGCGTAGCCGGCGGTCTCCGTCATCATCGGCGTGATGTAGGTGATCGCCGCGAAGACGCCACCGAAGCCCAGCACGGTCATCGCCATGGCGAGCAGCACCTGGACGTTCCGGAATGCGGCCAGTTCGTGGCGGATGCGCACGCCTTCGGGCTTGGGCTGCTCGGGAATAAGCTTCGCCACACCGAGGAGCCCCAGTACGCCGAGTGCGGCGACGACGAGAAATGTGATGCGCCAGCCGAAGTTCTGGCCGACGTACGTCCCCAAGGGGACTCCGACGACGTTGGCGACAGTGAGCCCGGTGAACATCATGGCGATGGCACCGGCCTTCTTCGCCGGGGCGACCAGGTCCGCGGCCACGACCGAACCGATGCCGAAGAAGGCTCCGTGGGCGAGTGAGGCGATGACCCGGCCGGCGAGCATGACCCCGAACACCGGGGCAAGTGCGGAGACCATGTTGCCGACGATGAAGAGGCCCATCAGGACCATCAGCATGCGTTTGCGGGTCACCCGGGTGCCCAGGAACGTCATGAGCGGAGCGCCGAGTACGACGCCGAGCGCGTAGCCGGTCACCAGGAACCCTGCGGTCGGGATCGAGACCTGGAAGTCCGCCGCGACATCAGGGAGCAACCCCATGATCACGAACTCGGTGGTTCCGATACCGAATGCCCCGATGGCGAGGGCGAGGAGCGCGAGCGGCATGGGTTCACCTTCCCTGAAGATTGCGCGTGCACCTTACGAGCGTCCACAATAATTGCAGACGCCTGATAATTGCAAACGCGGGCTATTGCGTACGTGCCCTATCCTGGAGGCAAGCAGCTCCCGCCCGGAGGAGAGACCCATGACAGCGACCGATCCCGCACTGACGGCCCTCGCCCAGAGCTGGTGCGCCCTCTCCCTGCTCCACGGCAAGATCGAGGCCCGCATCGAACGGGCGCTGCAGTCTCACCACGACCTCAGCGCTCGCGAGTTCTCGCTGCTCGACGTCCTGAGCCGCCAGCACAGCGGCACGGGCGGCCACCTGCAGATGAAGCAGGTCGCGGACGCCGTGGTGCTGAGCCAGAGCGCCACCACCCGGCTGGTCACACGACTCGAGGACCGGGGCCTGCTCACCCGGTATCTGTGCGACACGGACCGGCGAGGCATCTACACGGACGTCACCGAAGCGGGGCTCGAGTTGCTGAGCCAGGCCAGGCCGACCAACGACACCGCGCTGCGCGCGGCACTGGACGAGGCCGCCGAGAATCCGGAGCTCGCCCCTCTGGTCCGTACGGTCGAGGCACTCAAGGTCCCCGCCTGAACCGGACGGTTTGCGTAGTCTGCCGATCATGAACGATCTCGACATACGCCCCGCGGCACTCACCGACATCCCGGCCATCGTGGCCATGCTCGCCGACGACCCCCTCGGTGCACAGCGTGAGTCCCTGGACGACCTCGCCCCGTACGACGCCGCCTTCCGGCGGCTGGCCGGCGATCCCAACCAGCACCTGGTGGTGGCGGTGCGCGAGACGCGCGTCGTGGGGACCCTCCAGCTCACGATCGTGCCCGGGCTGTCCAGGCGAGGCGCGACCCGGTCGGTCATCGAGGGCGTCCGCGTCCACGCCGATGAACGGAGCAGCGGCCTCGGTACCCAGCTCATCCAGTGGGCGGTGGACGAGTCCCGGCGCCAAGGCTGCCAGCTGGCGCAGCTGACGTCGGACGCGAGCCGCACCGACGCCCACCGCTTCTACGAGCGGCTCGGGTTCACCCCGAGCCATGTGGGGTTCAAACTCGCACTCTGACCCTGTGCCTCCGGGCGGCGGCTCTCAGCACTGCGGAAGGAAGCACGTGCAGCGCATCGACGACGAACAGCGCCGGGCCAGGCTCGGCCGACGCCATCTGCTGGCTCCCTCCGTGCGGGCGGCCTCCGTGGTCACGGTGGCCGACGCCGTGGTGGCCCTGCACGCGACCGATGCCGCCACCGTGTACCTCTCCGCGTGCGCGAGGCTGGCCGATCCCTCGGTCGCGGCGGTGGAGCGGGCGCTCTACGAGGACGTCTCCCTGGTGCGGCTGCTGTCCATGCGGAACACCCTCTTCACCATGTCCACGGAGGTAGCGCCCGCCGTCGACGCGTCCAACGCCCGTTCCGTGGCAGCCGACGAGCGCCGCCGGCTCCTCAAGCATCTCCGAGAGGACGGGCAAGGGCTGGACGAACGGTGGCTCGCCGACACCGAGCGGGACACCGTGGCCGCTCTGGCCTCCCTCGGCCAGGCCACGGGAAGCGAGCTCTCAGCCGCCGTACCGGCGCTGCGGACGAAGATCACCGCCTTCCCCGGCACCAAGCAGGAGACGGTGCAGGGCGTGGCCTCCCGTGTGATCCGGGTTCTGGCCGCCGACGGGCGCATCCGGCGGGACCGGCCACGCGGCTCCTGGACCTCCAGCCAGTTCCGCTGGACGGCCTCCGAGCCCTGGCCCACCGCCGACCCCGACCGGGCACGGGCCGACGTCGCCGGCCGCTGGCTCCGCTCGTACGGCCCCGCGACGGAGGCCGACCTCAAGTGGTGGACGGGCTGGGGCATCCGCCAGACGCGTGCGGCTCTGGCCGCCTGCGGTGCCGAAGAGGTTCTGCTCGACAGCGGAGCGTCCGGTTGGGTGGCCCCGGGCGACCACGACGCGGAGCCCACCCCCGAGCCCTGGGCTGCTCTGCTGCCCGGCCTGGACCCGAGCGCGATGGGATGGGCGGACCGCGGGTTTCACCTGCCCGCCGCCCACCGTCCCGCGCTCTTCGACCGCGCCGGCAACATCGGGCCCACGGTCTGGTGGAACGGCGAGATCGTCGGCGGCTGGGCTCAGCGGGCAGACGGCGAGCCGGTCTGGCGGCTGCTCTCCGATGTGGGCAGGGAGGCCGCAGAGCTCATCGAGGCGGAGGCCTCCCGACTGTCGGCATGGGTGGGCGAAGCCCGGGTCACTCCCCGCTTCCGTACGCCTCTGGAGCGCGAGCTGACGGCCTGAGCCGTCCTCGTGGAGCGAAAGGGCCCACGCCCGGCCCGGCCGGTCCGCCGTTTCACGTGAAACGGCGGACCGGCGCGCTCAGACGGGAAGACCTCGCCAACCACCGTCGTCCACACCGCCGGGGACAGCGGCGCTCCGGTCGTACGGCTCCCGGGTGAAGACGAACGAACCCAGATCGAGGTGGTCCACCGAGCCGTCGTCGGCTCTCACGGCCCGGAGCGTCTCTCCCGCGTAGTAACCGTTGAGGCCCGTCCACGTCCCGTCCGGGCACGCCCTGAAGCGTGCAGACCGGCCGGGGCCTCGCAACGGGAGGAGCTCCAGGCCGCGGTTCGCCAGCAGCTTCAGGCCGTACGCATAGGTCCCCCAGTACCAGGGACCGGTCAGCGCCAGCAGCTCCTCGTCGACCTCGGGCATGGGGCGCCAGGGTTCCGGGATCCTCGGCTCCGCCTCGGCGACGATCTCCACGAGGTCCCCCGCGACCGTCCCCGTGAGCGGACCCGAGGTGGCGTTGGAGAGCACCACGGCAGCCACGTCGTCCTCGACGCTGAACCACAGGGTGGCGAGGAAGCCCGGCAGCGATCCCGAGTGGCCGATGAGTGTGCGACTCTGCCGCCGTACCGACTGGAGGCCGAGCCCATAGGCTCCTGTCCAGTCGCCGGCCTCGGGCGGGGCGGCGGGGGCACGCATCTCCTCGACCGAGGACGCACTCAGCACGCGTTCATCACCCCGCGCCAGGAAAGAGGCGAACCGGAGAAGATCAGTGGTGGTCGACCAGAGCTGCCCTGCGGGCGCCATCAGCCCCAGGTCCTCGGCCGGCTCGGGCAGCATGACATCCGCCCATGGGTGGACCGCCCATCCTCCCGCGTGCGGAGCCGACGCGTGCGGAGCCGTACGATCCATGCCCAGCGGTTCCAGGATCTCGCGGCGCAGCACTTCCGCCCACGTCGCACCGCGCAGTTCCTCGACGAGCGAACCGAGCAGGGTGTAGCCGGGATTCGAGTAATGGTGCCCGTGCCCCGCCGGGTGGACCACCGGCCTCTCACCGAGCACATCGGCCAGCTCGGGGCGGGTGCTCCCCGGCGTCCGCTCCCACCAGGGGGACGGCGTCTCGGCCGCCAGACCTGCGCTGTGTCCCAGCAGTTGGAAGATGGTCGCCTGCCCGGCCCCCGTACCGGGCAGATGCTTCTCCAGCTGGTCGTCCAGATCGAGCAGCCCCTCGTCGCGCAGACGCATCACCAGAACCGCGGTGAACGTCTTGGTGATGGAGCCGATCCTGTACTGCGTGTCGCCGTCGGGCTCATGGCCGTCCACGCAGCTCCGCGCACCACTCCAGGCGACCCGCCCCTCGCGCTGGACGGCGGCGGCGAGGGACGGGGTCCGGCCTTCGGCCTGCGCCCTGGCGATGCGGTGCAGCAGGGCTCGGCGGGTACTGGAAAGCAGTGCATCGGATGAGGTCATGCCCAAGGATGACCCGGGCCCTCACCGCGTGACGAACCCATTTACCGGGCGCCGCCGGCCCCTGTCGGCATCAGCCGCGCCCCATGCCCGGCAGGACACGGTGTCCGGGCTCAGCGGATACGGCTGTACGTCCTGACCAGCACGCCGTTGTCGAAGGTGCGCACACTCTCCAGAGTGAAGTCGATGGCCGCGAACTCCGTCCCGAACATCGGCATGCCCGCTCCGTACACCTGCGGATAGGTCTTGACGACGAGTTCGTCGACCTCGTCGATCAGCTCACCGGCCAGCCGGGAGCCTCCGCAGAGCCAGATGTCCTGGCCGCTCTCCTCCGCCTTGAGCTTCCTGATCCGGCCGACCAGGTCCTCGGAGATGATCTCCACATTCGGATCGGGGGACTCACCGAGTGACCGCGAGGCAACCAGCTCCCGCATCTGGCCGTACGGACTGGTGATGCCCGCGTCCAGGGCCAGTTGATAGCTGGCCCTCCCCTGGACCACGGTGTCGAAACGCTGGTTCCTGGCGTCACCGACTCCCAGGATCTCGCGCCCCTGCACCGCGATCGTCTCGGGATACTCCGACTTCAGGAACTCCAGGAACTCCTCGGTGACGTAGGACATCATCGAGGAGGCGTCACCGGCCGGATCCCCGATGAAGCCGTCGATCGAGCAGGCGACGAAGTACGTGAGCTTGCGCATGGATCCCCGTTCGTAAAAGGCTTGTCGGCCGTGAACGGACCACACCGCGGGTTCCGGCACGATAACCGCGCTCACACTGCTTCAGCCACAGTGATCGCGCAAGCCTCCGCCGGTGTCCTCGAAGTCGGCGCGGGGGTACCCCGGTTGGGTCGCTCGCCCGCCGGTTCATGGCGACCGGGAAGGCACGCGTGCAGCCAGGAGGCGTTCCGGGGAGGCCGCCCAGGAGAGCGTGGTGCCCCCGTTCCCGTTTCTGCCGGGCTCGCCCCCGTTTCTGCTGACGGACAAGTCCGCCCCGACCGGCCCTCGTCCTCACTAACGTCCGGACCATGACTACGGTGACGACACGCACGGTCGAGTATCCGGCCGACGGCATGACGATGATCGGACATCTGGCGCTCCCGGCCGGTACCGCTCGACGGCCGGGCGTACTGATCGGGCCCGAGGGTCCAGGTCTGAACGACTTCCAGCGCCGACGCGCGGACGCCCTTGCCGAACTGGGCTATGTGGCCCTGGCCTTCGACATCCACGGCGGGCACTGGTTCACCGACCCCCAGGAGATGCTGGCCCGTGTGAACCCGCTCCTGGCCGATCCCCACAGGATGCGGAACATCGGCCACGCGGCGCTGGACGTGCTGCGTGCCGAACCGCGGACGGATCCCCGCAACATCGCCGCTGTCGGCTACGGCACCGGGGGCGCGATCGCCCTGGAACTCGGGCGCGACGGGGTCGACCTGCGTGCCATCGCGACGGTCAACGCACTGACGACGGGCCCTCCAGGCGATGCCGCACGCATCCGCTGCCCTGTGTGGGCCGGGGTCGGATCGGAGGACCCGATCATGCCGGCGGAACAACGGGACGCGTTCGCCGCCGAGATGCAGGCCGCAGGCGTCGACTGGCGCCTCGTGGTCTACGGCGGCGCCCTGCACGCCTTCCACCACCCGCCGGTCGACCAGACCGTGCTCCCGGGCGTCGGCCACCACCCGCAGCACGCTCGGCGGGCCTGGAACGACGTCGTCGGCCTGCTCGCGGAATGCATGCCGTGAGCGGAGGTGCCTGGGTCCCTGTCGCCCCGGCACGGCCGCCCGGGGGCCACACGGCTTCCGAGAGCCGCGGGCACAGGGGGTCTCGCCGCCGACGACATGCCGATCTCCGACGAGGTCCTCCGATGAGTTTCCCGCGCCGTGTCGGTCTGTACGCGTGAGACCCACTCACGGAAGGCTGGCGTCATGCGGAAACTGACCTACGGCATGAACTTGAGCCTGGACGGCTACATCGCCGCCCCCGGCGACGACATCGGCTGGAGCGTGCCGAGCGACGAGCTGTTCCAGTACTGGTCCGACCAGCTGCGGGCGACCGACCTGACGCTGTACGGGCGCAAGCTGTGGCTGACGATGAGCTCGTACTGGCCGACCGGTGACCAGCAGCCCGGCGCCACCCCGGCGGAGATCGAGTTCGCGCGCCGCTGGCGGGACATGTCGAAAGTGGTGTTCTCCTCATCGATCGACAGGACCGACTGGAACACCCGCCTGGTCCCCGGAGACGCGGTCGCCGAGATCACCCGGCTCAAGGCCGAGGACGGCGGCCCGATGGACATCGGCGGCGCGACGCTCGCCGCGGCGGCCATGCGGGCCGGGCTGATCGACGAGTACGTGCTGGCCACCGCGCCGGTCCTGGTGGGCGGCGGCACGCCGTTCTTCACCGTGCTGGACAGCTGGGTGAACCTGAATCTGGTGGAGACGCGGACGTTTCCCGACGGCGTGGTCCTGACCAGATACGAGACAAGGCGCTGAGCGACTTCCCGCAGATCCGGTCCACCTGAGCGGACCGGCGGATGCCGGGCACCGGCATCACGGCCCGATCACCTCTACGAACGAACGGCTTGACCTGCCGGTCTCGGATTCGTGGCGGACATGCCATCGCTCGGCCGTCGGCCGTGAGATCCGGCCACGCAATCCGAGACCCCGCAGGGAACACTCAGGTCTGGGCCATGTCCACGAAGCGGGAATAGTGGCCCTGGAACGCCACCGTGATCGTCGCCGTCGGGCCGTTACGGTGCTTGGCCACGATCAGGTCCGCCTCGCCCGCGCGGGGGGACTCCTTCTCGTACGCGTCCTCCCGGTGCAGCAGGATCACCATGTCGGCGTCCTGCTCGATGGAACCGGACTCGCGGAGGTCGGAGACCATCGGCTTCTTGTCCGTGCGCTGTTCGGGACCACGGTTCAGCTGCGAGAGGGCGATGACGGGAAGCTCCAGCTCCTTGGCGAGCAGCTTGAGGTTTCGCGACATGTCCGAGACCTCCTGCTGACGGCTCTCGGCCCTCTTGGCCCCACCCGACTGCATCAGCTGCAGATAGTCGATGACCACCAGCTTGAGTTCGTTGCGCTGCTTGAGGCGTCGGCATTTCGCCCTGATCTCCATCATGGAGAGGTTCGGCGAGTCGTCGATGTAGAGCGGCGCGGCCGACACGTCCGGCATGCGACGGGCGAGCCTCGTCCAGTCCTCGTCGGTCATCGTGCCGGAGCGCATGTGGTGCAGGGCGACCCGGGCCTCGGCGGACAGGAGGCGCATCGCGATCTCGTTGCGCCCCATTTCCAGGGAGAAGATCACGCTCGGGAGGTTGCTCTTGATCGAGCACGCGCGGGCGAAGTCCAGGGCGAGGGTCGACTTACCCATGGCGGGACGGGCCGCGATGACGATCATCTGGCCGGGGTGCAGGCCGTTCGTCAGGGCGTCGAGGTCGGTGAAGCCGGTCGGCACACCGGTCATCTCACCGCTGCGGGAACCGATGGCCTCGATCTCGTCGAGAGCGCCCTCCATGATGTCGCCGAGCGGCAGGTAGTCCTCGCTGGTGCGCTGCTCGGTGACGGCGTAGATCTCGGCCTGCGCCGAGTTCACGATCTCGTCGACGTCGCCGTCGGCCGCGTATCCCATCTGGGTGATCTTCGTGCCGGCTTCCACGAGGCGCCGCAGGACGGCCCGCTCATGGACGATCTCGGCGTAGTACGAGGCGTTGGCCGCGGTAGGCACCGACTGCACCAGCGTGTGCAGGTACGGCGCCCCGCCGACCTTGGTGATCTCGCCGCGCTTGACCAGCTCGGCCGCCACGGTGATCGGGTCGGCGGGCTCCCCCTTGGCGTACAGGTCGAGGATCGCCGTGTAGACCGTCTCGTGTGCCGGACGGTAGAAGTCGTGGCCCTTGATGATCTCCACGACGTCGGCGATGGCGTCCTTGGAGAGCAGCATGCCGCCGAGGACGGACTGCTCGGCGTCGAGATCCTGCGGAGGCACCCGCTCGAAGCCCGACGACCCGCCGTCCCAGCCGCTCTCCCGGCCTCGCTCGTGCTGCTCGTCGCGCCCCTTGCCCTCCCCGCGGCGCTGACGGGAGACGGGCAGACGGTCACTGGGACCGACATCGGCCCAGGGATCGTCCAAAGGCTCGGGAATGCTCACCGGGCCACCTCCTCCCGTCCGCTTCGCGGACCTAGCCGTGCCACTCTTTCTTACGGCACGGCACCGACAAACAAGACGCCCGACTCCGGTTCCGGCGCGTCAAGTTCTGCTGGTTTCCAAGCCGGAACGGAGTGCGGGCGCCGCACCACGGTAGGCCGGTCTCCACCGTCAGCCAATCTGGTTATCCACAGGGCATGTGGACGACGGACCAGATGCTGTGGAGAACCCGTCGGATCCTGTGCACGGACCGGGGGACAGCACTGTGGACAAACTCATACGCGGCCAGGCTTGACCGCTTTGACCTGGCCTTTCTCCGTCCACCGGCTGTGGGGGAGAAAAACTTTTGCCCCCGGCACAAGATCACCGGAACCGACCACCGGCCGAACCTGAAACCCAGGGAGAAGTAAGGACCACGAGCGCATTGCATCTCTTACCTGTGGAAGATTAGATTGACCCCCATGACCAAGGCCTCCGCAGCGCAGCCGCCCTCCCGCCGACGACACGACCGCGAGATCATCGCACTCGCCGTCCCGGCATTCGGCGCGCTCGTGGCGGAGCCGCTCTTCGTCATCGTGGACAGCGCCATCATCGGCCACCTGGGCACTCCACAACTGGCCGGCCTCGGGGTGGCGGCAGCCCTGCTGACCACCGCGGTGAGCATCTTCGTGTTCCTCGCCTACGCCACGACGGCCGCCGTCGCCCGCCGTGTCGGCGCGGGAGATCTGGCGTCCGCCATCCGTCAGGGCATGGACGGCATCTGGCTCGCGCTCCTGATCGGCGCCGTCGTCGTCGCGGCCACGCTTCCCCTGGCTCCCTGGCTGGTCGAGGTCTTCGGCGCGTCCGACACCGCGGCCCCGTACGCCATCACCTATCTACGGATCTCCAGTTTCGGCATTCCGGCGATGCTCGTGGTGCTGGCGGCGACCGGGGTCCTGCGTGGACTTCAGGACACACGTACACCGCTGTACGTCGCCATCGGCGGGTTCGCCGCCAACGGAGCTCTCAACGCCGTACTCGTCTACGGCGCCGGGCTGGGGATCGCCGGCTCCGCATGGGGCACGGTCATCGCCCAGGCAGGCATGGCCATTGCCTATCTGATCGTCGTGGTGCGCGGGGCGCGCCGGCACGGAGCCTCACTGCGTCCCGACGTCGCGGGTATCAGGGCCAGCGCCCAGGCAGGCGCCCCTCTGCTCATCCGTACGCTCTCGCTCCGCGCTGTGCTCATGATCGCCACCGCCGTCGCCGCTCGGCTCGGTGACACGGACATCGCCGCTCACCAGATCATCCTGTCGCTCTGGAGCCTCGCCGCCTTCGCCTTGGACGCGATCGCCATCGCGGGACAGGCCATCATCGGCCGCTACCTGGGTGCGGACGACGCCAAGGGGGCGCGAGAGGCATGTCGCCGCATGGTCCAGTGGGGCATCGCCTCCGGCGTGGTCCTCGGGCTGCTGATCGTGCTCGCCAGACCTCTGTTCATCCCGCTGTTCACCGCCGACGCCTCCGTAC
Source organism: Streptomyces sp. NPDC005494 (assembly GCF_042872025.1). Classification (NCBI taxonomy): domain Bacteria; kingdom Bacillati; phylum Actinomycetota; class Actinomycetes; order Kitasatosporales; family Streptomycetaceae; genus Streptomyces; species Streptomyces sp. NPDC005494. The sequence continues at coordinate 216,076 of NZ_JBIAJR010000006.1, read as the reverse complement.
GGGCCACCTTGCTGCCCGCCCTGCTCGTGGTGGCTCTTTCCCAGCCCGTCGCCGGGGTGGTCTTCGTCCTGGACGGGGTGCTGATGGGAGCAGGTGACGGCCGCTACCTCGCGTGGGCCATGATCCTGACTCTGGCGGTCTTCGCCCCGGTCGCTCTGCTCATCCCCAGCCTCGGAGGAGGCCTCACCGCACTGTGGTGGGCGATGGCCCTCATGATGGTGGTCCGCCTGCTGACGCTCTGGCTGCGCATGCGGTCAGGACGCTGGATCGTGACCGGCGCCTCCCGCTGAGCGCCCCTTCCGCGCCTTCGACGGCCGACTTCGATGGCCGGTCTCAGGAGCCGCCCACGCACCCTGCACCTCGTTTCACGTGAAACAGGGCGCCTTCAGGCGCGAAGACCATCGCCGCACGTCGACGACCCAACGAACACAACGGCGAGCAGCACGACGAAGGGCCGCACCCAGGGGGTGCGGCCCTTCACCTAGCTCTGCTGAGCTGTGCCCTTAGGCAGCAACGACCTCGATACCGAGCTTCGCGGCAACCTCGGGGTGCAGACGGACGGACACCTGGTGCCCACCGAGCGTCTTGATCGGCGAACCGAGCTCGACGCGACGCTTGTCGACGTCCGGACCACCGGCAGACTTGATCGCCGAGGCGATGTCGGCCGGGGTGACGGAGCCGAAGAGACGGCCGGCGTCGCCGGAGCGAACAGCCAGACGAACCTTGACGGCCTCGAGCTTGGCCTTGATCTCGTTGGCCTGCTCGATCGTCGCGATCTCGTGGATCTTGCGGGCGCGGCGGATCTGCGCCACGTCCTTCTCGCCACCCTTGGTCCAACGGATGGCGAAGCCACGCGGAACCAGGTAGTTACGGGCGTACCCGTCCTTGACGTCCACGACGTCGCCGGCGGCACCGAGGCCAGTGACCTCGTGGGTGAGGATGATCTTCATGATTCGGTCACCCTTCCCTTATCGCGCGGTGGACGTGTAGGGCAGCAGCGCCATCTCACGGCTGTTCTTGACTGCCGTGGCGACGTCACGCTGGTGCTGCGTGCAGTTGCCGGTGACGCGGCGGGCACGGATCTTGCCGCGGTCGGAAATGAACTTCCGCAGCATGTTCGTGTCCTTGTAGTCCACGTACTGGGTCTTGTCCTTGCAGAAAGCGCAGACCTTCTTCTTAGGCTTGCGCACAGGCGGCTTCGCCATGGTGTTTCTCCTGTGTGATCAAGAAGTGGGGTACGAGCAGCCCTAGAAGGGAGGCTCGTCCGAGTAGCCGCCGCCGGAACCGCCGGAGCCGCCGGAGCTTCCGCCCCAGCCACCCCCGCCGCCCTGCTGGCCCCCGCTCTGGCCGCCGGCCGGAGCGCCGGTGGCCCACGGGTCGTCAGCGGGAGCACCGCCGCCGCCCTGCTGGGCGCCGCCACCGGGACCGCCGCCCCAGTTGCCGCCGCCCTGCTGGCCGCCGCCGTATCCACCCTGGCCGCCGCCCTGGCCACCGCGACCGGTGGTCTTGGTGACCTTGGCCGTGGCGTTCTTCAGGCTGGGGCCGACTTCCTCGACGTCCAGCTCGTAGACCGTGCGCTTGACACCCTCACGGTCCTCGTAGGACCGCTGCTTCAGCCGGCCCTGCACGACGACGCGCATGCCTCGCTGGAGCGACTCCGCGACGTTCTCCGCCGCCTGACGCCAGACCGAGCAGGTGAGGAACAGGCCTTCGCCGTCCTTCCACTCGTTGGTCTGCCGGTCGAAGATGCGGGGAGTGGACGCGACACGGAACTTCGCGACCGCCGCACCGGACGGGGTGAAGCGCAGCTCGGGGTCGTCGACGAGATTGCCGACGACCGTGATGACGGTCTCGCCTGCCATGGTGAACCTCTCGGCGGGATTGCTTCTGGCTGCTTGCTACTCGAACCCGATGACCGCTGAGCTAGATGCTCAGTGGGTCTCGGGACGGAGGACCTTGGTCCGGAGGACCGACTCGTTCAGGTTCATCTGTCGGTCGAGCTCCTTGACGACCGCAGGCTCGGCCTGCAGGTCGATGACCGAGTAGATGCCCTCAGGCTTCTTCTTGATCTCGTAAGAGAGACGACGACGGCCCCAGGTGTCGACCTTCTCGACCTTTCCGTTGCCCTCACGGACGACGGAAAGGAAGTTCTCGATCAGCGGGGAGACTGCTCGCTCCTCGAGATCGGGGTCGAGGATGACCATCACCTCGTAGTGACGCATGTGGAACCCACCTCCTTTGGACTCAGCGGCCACGGTCGTTCCGTGGCAGGAGGGTCGTGATGCGTGAGCATCAGTGTCTCCGAGTAAAACAGCCGCCACTGACAACGCCCGTCTTCGAGAGTCGAGGGGGGCCGCAGTGCTGGCTCAGGGCAGACACCGGTGCAGACCGTACAGAGTACCCGCAGACAGGCTTCCGGTTGAAATCCGGTGTTCAGGGCGCACAATCGAGACAGATGCGGTGTGAGAGGCGCTACATTGCACCGCCCTTCCCGCCAGGAGGTGCTCCATGGCACAGACACTCCGACCTGCCGGCAGCCCCGTCCGTCGCCGGGCGACCCGTCCGGCCACCGGTTCGCTCTTCGCGACGGACGGCAGGCCGCACCCGCTCCAGGAAACGCTGATGGTGGTGACCGGGGTCCTCGGGATCCTCGCGTTCGTCACGGCGATGTTCCACAGCCTGCACCTGATCAGCTCGTGGGCCGGGCTGATCGGCATCCTGACCGGTGCCTACGGGCAGTACATCTCCAGGACCACCTGGGAGCGGTTCGGTCTGATCATGGGGATCGGATCGTCCGCGGTCGGCTTCTATCTCGGCATGGCGCACGGCGGCCTTTTCGGCGGCGTCGTCACCTGACCGGCACAGCCGCACCAGGCGAGGCCGACCGCCCCACGCAGCGCACAGCGGGGCGGTCCCGCGGGAGTGGCGCCCGATCCGGTCCAGACGGGCCAGACCGGGCGCCCGTCGGTCACAGTAGGCTTCGGCGCGAGAGCCGGAGCCCCTGACCGATGGGGACACACCTGCCGAGGAGCGCCCCGCATGAGCCTGACCCTGAGGACCATCAGCCGAGAACAGCATCTGGCCTACATCCAGAATCTGCCCTCGGCCAGTCACTGCCAGGTCCCGGCGTGGGCTGACGTGAAAACCGAGTGGCGTTCGGAGAACCTCGGCTGGTTCGACAAGAACGGCGAGATGGTCGGCGCCGGACTGGTGCTCTACCGCCAGTTGCCCAAGATCAAGCGGTACCTCGCGTACCTCCCCGAGGGCCCGGTCATCAACTGGTACGCCCCGAACCTGGACGAGTGGCTCCAGCCGATGCTCGCCCACCTGAAGCAGCAGGGGGCCTTCTCGGTGAAGATGGGCCCGCCCGTGGTCATCCGCCGCTGGGACTCGGCCGCCATCAAGTCGGGCATCCAGGACCCCGACGTGAAGCGCCTGCGTGACGTCGAGGCCAGCCACATCGAGCCGCGGGCCTTCGAGGTCTCGGACCGGCTGCGGAAGATGGGCTGGCAGCAGGGCGAGGACGGCGGCGCCGGATTCGGCGACGTACAGCCCCGCTACGTCTTCCAGGTCCCGCTGGCCAACCGCTCGCTCGAGGACGTGCTCAAGGGCTTCAACCAGCTCTGGCGCCGCAACATCAAGAAGGCCGACAAGGCCGGCGTCGAGGTCGTCCAGGGCGGTTACGAGGACCTCGCCGAGTGGCAGCGGCTGTACGAGATCACCGCTGTGCGCGACCACTTCCGGCCGCGCCCGCTCTCGTACTTCCAGCGCATGTGGACGGTGCTCAACTCCGAGGACCCCAACCGCATGCGGCTGTACTTCGCCCGGCACAACGGCGTGAACCTCTCGGCCGCCACGATGCTGGTCGTCGGGGGGCACGTCTGGTACTCGTACGGAGCGTCGGACAACATCGGCCGCGAGGTCCGCCCCTCCAACGCCATGCAGTGGCGCATGCTCCGCGACTCGTACGCGATGGGCGCCACCGTCTACGACCTCCGCGGGATCAGCGACTCCCTGGACGAGACGGACCATCTCTTCGGTCTGATCCAGTTCAAGGTCGGCACCGGCGGGGAAGCCGTCGAGTACGTCGGCGAGTGGGACTTCCCCCTGAACAAGCTCCTGCACAAGGCGCTGGACATGTACATGTCGCGACGCTGACCGCGTCCCGACCCCCATCCATCAGTTCCCCCCTTCTCTCACACCGCAGCCACCAGAAAGGTTCCGGGCCGGCCATGGCGCTCTCCCTCTACGTCGACACCGCGCGCTGGCGGGCGCACCAGAAGTCCGTGCTCGACCAGTTCCCCGGGCTCGTCCCGGTCTGCAAGGGCAACGGATACGGCTTCGGGCACGAACGGCTGGCCGACGAGGCGATCCGCTTCGGCTCCGACACGCTGGCCGTCGGGACCACCTACGAGGCAGCCCGCATCAAGGACTGGTTCAGCGGCGACCTCCTGGTGCTCACGCCCTTCCGCCGGGGCGAGGAGCCGGTGCCGCTGCCCGACCGTGTCATCCGCTCCGTCTCCTCCGTGGACGGCGTACACGCCCTGGTGGGCGCGCGGGTGGTCATCGAGTGCATGAGCTCGATGAAGCGGCACGGCGTGAAGGAGGAGGAGCTGGGCCAGCTGCACGCCGCCATAGAGGACGTGCGCCTCGAAGGCTTCGCGCTGCACCTGCCGCTCGACCGCACGGACGGTTCGGACGCGGTCGAGGAGGTCATCACGTGGATGGACCGGCTGCGTGCCGCCCGGCTGCCGCTGCACACGATGTTCGTCAGCCATCTGCGCGCCGAGGAACTGGCCAGGCTCCAGCAGCAGTTCCCGCAGACCCGCTTCCGCGCGCGCATCGGCACACGGCTCTGGCTCGGTGACCACGAGGCGACCGAGTACCGGGGGGCGGTGCTCGACGTGACGCGCGTCGTCAAGGGGGACCGGTTCGGCTACCGCCAGCAGAAGGCGGCGTCGGACGGCTGGCTGGTGGTCGTCGCCGGGGGGACCTCCCACGGCGTCGGCCTGGAGGCCCCCAAGGCCCTGCACGGCGTGATGCCGCGTGCCAAGGGTGTCGCCCGAGCCGGGCTGGCCACGGTCAACCGCAACCTGTCACCGTTCGTCTGGGCGGGCAAGCAGCGCTGGTTCGCCGAGCCGCCGCACATGCAGGTGTCCATCCTCTTCGTGCCCTCGGACGCGCAGGAGCCGAGGGTCGGCGACGAACTGGTGGCCCATCTGCGCCACACGACCACCCAGTTCGACCGCCTCGTGGACCGGTAGACGGCCCCTATCGGGAGCCCTCTCGGCCGGCGGCCCCCCACTCGACCCGCGGTCCTTCGACCGCGGGTTCGGCGTGCGGGGCCGGGCGGGTGCGCACCTGTGCCAGGGCGCCCCGGTCCGGCGCCCCGTCGAGCACCCCGCCCGACGGATCGTCGGACCCGTCGCGCCTCACCGGGTCCTTCTCCGGCGCCAGGATGTCCCTGACGACGAGAGCACACAGGTAGAGCGTTCCCAGCAGGTGCAGGGCGACCGCGACCTGGTAGCCCTCCTGCGGCAGCCCCTGGTGCTTGTCGCCGCTGGTCGTGTACGCGAGGTAGAACCAGATCCCCAGGAAGTACATGACCTCGCAGGCCTGCCAGACCAGGAAGTCCCGCCAGCGGGGCCTGGCCAGCGCCGCCAGCGGGATCAGCCAGAGCACGTACTGCGGCGAGTAGACCTTGTTCGTCAGGATGAAGGCCGCCACCACCAGGAACGCGAGCTGGGCGAAGCGAGGCCGGTGCCGGGCCGTGAGGGCGAGGCCGGCGATCCCCGCGCAGAGCACGATCATCAGCAGGACGGAGGCCGTGTTCACCGTGCCGACGTCGATGGGCCTGCCGGTGCGCTGGGTGATGACCAGCCAGAACGAGCCGTAGTCGATCTGCCGCTCCTGGCTGAACGTGTAGAACTTCTTCCACCCCTCGGGGGCGTAGACCATGACCGGAAGGTTCACCAGTAGCCAGGCCGCCGCCGCGCCGAAGAGCGCGGCCCCGTACGCCCGCCACTTCCCCGCCCGCCAGCACAGGACCAGCAGAGGGCCGAGGAGCAGCACGGGGTAGAGCTTCGCGGCGGTCGCCAGGCCGATGAGGAGGCCGAAGGCGAGGTTCCTGCCCCGGGACCACACGAGCATCGCGGCGGCCGTCAGCGCGACGGCCAGCAGGTCCCAGTTGATCGTCGCGGTGAGCGCGAGAGCCGGAGCGAGGGCGACCAGCAGGGCGTCCCACGGCCGGCGCCGGTGGGTGCGGGCGACACAGACGACGAGGATCACCGCGCAGATCATCAGCATGCCCGCGTTGACCATCCAGTACATCTGCTCCCGCTGCTGGATGGGATCCGACGAGGACGTCAGCGTCAGCCAGGACGCGATCTGCATGAAGAGGCCGGTCAGGACCGGGTACTCCAGGTACGCCATGTCGCCGCTGAGCCGGTCGGCGTACGGCACGAGGCCGTCGGCGAAGCCTCGCCCGGCGAAGAGGTGCGGGATGTCGGAGTAGCAGGCGTGCGTGTACTGCGAACTGGTACCGCGGAACCACGCCCAGTCGTAGCAGGGGATCTTCTGCACCATGCCGAGTGCGAACATCCCGATCATCACCAGCACGATGACCCGCACCGGCGTCAGCGGCCCCGTCCCGAACCGCGCCCAGCGGCCCGCGGGCCCGCCGATCAGCTCGCTCCCCGCCGCGGCGATCTCGTCCTGCCGCGTGGGCGGTACGACGGACGGCTCCTGGTGCACGCTCGTGTCTTCTGCGCTTGGCATGCCGCACATCCTGCCGTACGGCGCTGTGGACGGGCGTGGGCCGCGTGCGGGACACACGAGGGCCGTCGGCACCTGGCAGGTGCCGACGGCCCTCGTCGTGCGCGTGCGGGGCCCTGAGCGGGCTCCCGGAGGGCGGTGGCACCGGCCACCGCCCTCCGTACTGCTATCCGCCGCCTCCGATGAATCCGCCGTTGCCGTTGGCGTTGCCGTTCGACGTGCCGTCCGTCGTCCCGCCGTCGGTGGTCCCGCCGTCCGTCGTCCCGCCGTCCGTCGTCCCGCCGTCGGTCGTCCCGCCGTCGGTGCTCCCGCCGTCCGTGGTCCCGCCGTCCGTGGATCCGTCGGTGGTCCCGCCGTTCTGGTTGTTCTTGCACTCCCAGTCGAGCGGCGCGCACGTGTTGCTCGGCGAGGGGGACGGGGTGGTCGGGGTGGGCGACGGGCTCTCGGGCATCTCGCTGGACGCCGAGGGCGAGGGCGTCGGGCTGGGCGTCGGGCTGGGGCTGGGCGCGCCGCCTCCGTAGACCAGGTCGCCGAGGGGCTCCGGCTTCGGGAAGGTCTTGACCTTGGTTCCCTTCACCGCTTCGGCCATGTAGTCGTGCCAGATCTGCGCGGGGAACGAGGCACCGTGGATCTTCTCCTCGCCACCCGTCCCGAACATCTCCAGGAACTCGCGGTTCTTCTTCGTCTCGTCGTCGTCCAGCCGGAACATGCTGACGGCCGTGGACAGCTGCGGGGTGTAGCCGACGAACCACGCCGACTTGTTGCCGTCGGTGGTACCGGTCTTGCCGGCCACGTCACGCCCCTCCAGCTGGGCCGGCGTGCCGGTCCCGTTCTCGACGACGTTCTTCAGCACGTCGGTGACGTTGTCCGCGATCGCACTCGAGAACGCGGGCTTGGTCACCGTCTTGTGCTGGTAGATGACCGTGCCCTCGTGCTTCACCTCGGTCACCGAGAAGGGCTCGCGCTGCTTGCCGCTGGTGGCGAAGGTGGCGTACGCGCCTGCCATCCGGATGGCACTGGGCGAGGAGGTACCGATGGAGAACGAGGGGTAGTTCGAGTCCGCCAGGTACTGGTCGTCGCGCAGTCCCGCGTCGAGGGCGGCCTGCTTCACCTTGTCGGTGCCGACATCCATGCCGAGCTGGACGTACGGGGAGTTCGCGGACTCCTGCATGGCGTACCGCAGGGTGATCGGACCGTAGTTGTGGTCGCCGTCGTTGGTCTGGCGCCAGTCGTTCTGGTCCTTGTCGCGCCAGACCTCGCCGTTGTACTTCTTGATCTGCAGCTTGTTGTCGCCGTTGTAGACGCTCTTCGGCGAGACGAGGGTGCGCTCCGACTCACTCTGCGTCTCGCCGCCTTCGGGGTTGCGCTTCCCGTACTGCATCGCGGCCGCCAGCACGAACGGCTTGAAGGTCGAACCGACCTGCGCACCGGTCGCGTCGGCGTTGTTGGTGTAGTGCTCCGTCGCGTTCTGGCCGCCGTACGTGGCGACGATGGCGCCCGTCTCGGTGTCCACCGAAGCGCCGCCGAACTCGACGTGCGAGTCCAGGTCGGGGCGCTTCTCCTCGTCGATCTTCTCGTCGTACACGCGCTTGACCGACTTCTGGAGCTGCTTGACCTTGTTCTCGTCGAAGGTCGTGTGGATCTCGTAGCCGCCGAGGGCCAGTTCCTTCTCGGTGACGTTCCGGTCGTTGTGCGCCAGGAAGTACTTCGTGGCGAGGTCGACCAGGTAACCGGTCTGGCCGCCCAGCTTGGCGTCCGCCATCTTGGGCTTGGGCATCGGGAAGGTCTTGAACTTGGCGCGCTCCGCGGCGCTCAGGCGCCCGTCCTTGACCTCCTCGTCGAGGATCCAGGCCCAGCGTGCCTTCGCCCGCGCGGTGTTCTTCGCCTTCGTGGCCTGCACCGGGTCGACGTCGGGAGCACCCGCGGGGTCGTAGTAGCTCGCACCCTTGAGCAGCGTCGCCAGGAAGGCGCACTCGCTCGCGTCCAGTTCCTGGGCGTCCTTGCCGTAGTACGTACGGGCCGCAGCCTGAAGTCCGGAAGCGCCCCGGCCGTAGTAGGAGACGTTGAGGTACCCCTCCATGACCTTCTTCTTGCCCACGGTCTCGCCGACCTTGAGCGTGATGAAGAGCTCCTTGACCTTCCGGCTCAGGGTCTGGTCCTGGGTCAGGCGCGAGTTCTTCACGTACTGCTGGGTGATCGTCGAACCGCCCTGGGTCTCACCGCCCTTGGCCATGTTCCAGACCGCGCGGGCGATACCCATGGGGTCGATGCCCCGGTCGGTCTCGAACGTCTTGTTCTCGGCCGAGATGACGGCGTTGCGCATCGCTTCGGGGATCTGGGCGTACTCGATCGCCTGGCGGTTGACGGACCCGCCCGTGGCGACCATCTGTTTTCCGTTGGCCCAGTAGTAGACGTTGTTCTGGGCCTTGGCCAGGTCGTTGACCTCGGGAGGCACCACCAGGGCGTACGCGATGCCGGCCGCGCCCATCATGAGGCCCAGGAAGCCCAGGCACAGTCCGGAGACCAGCTTCCACGAGGGCACCCAGCGCCGGAAGCCGTACTTTCCGGCTCTCGGGTAGTCGATGAAGCGCTTCTTGCCGGAGTCCGCGCGACCCCGGCCGCGGCCTTCGTGACCGGTGCTGTCCCCGGCCCCCCGCCGCCTGCCTCCGCCGCGCTGCGCGGCGCGGCGGGCCTCGGCACGGCTTCCGTACGTCGGCTCCTCGCCGTGCGCTTCGGAAGGTGATGCTGACGTTGCTCTGCGTGACGAGTCGGTGCGACGTCCAGCAGGCTGTTGGGCGGCTCGTCTGGCCGCTGCGCGCCCGCCACCTTGAGGTTGCGGCGCTTTGCGACGGTGCTCGCTCATGGAACGACTACTCCTCGGGCAGGCGAGAGCGCCTGGAAGCGGCAGTTGAGATCCGGTCCCCCCGAATTACGGACAAGCCCTGCGGAAGGCTCACCCGCAGTACATCCGGCAGTCCGCGATGACTGACGCTCGGCGGCGTCTCGCGGTTCCCGGTGGTCTGCATGCCGCACAGACTACGCACGGTCAAAAACCTCCGGGGACCGAACTTCACCCCAAATTACGCAAGTCACTCCCTATGAATCCTTGATGTGACGCCGCTCACGAACCGGCCCCTTGTCGAACATCACAAGCCGATCTATCGTGCTGATGTATCGAGTCGATACATCAGCACGGCATAAGGTCGGCCCAGCGGCCCCGCGGAAGCACCAGGCGAAGGAGGAAGCGAAGGTGAGCAGACGCTCCGGCATCCTCGAATTCGCCGTACTCGGCCTGCTCCGCGAGTCCCCGATGCACGGGTACGAGCTGCGCAAGCGCCTCAACACCTCGCTGGGGATCTTCCGCGCCTTCAGTTACGGCACCCTCTATCCCTGCCTCAAGACGCTGGTGGCCAGCGGCTGGTTGATCGAGGAACCGGGGAGCGTTCCGGCGTCGCCGCCCGTTGCGGGCCGTGGGGTCGCCCCCGCGTCCTCACTGGCCGGGCGACGCGCCAAGATCGTCTACCGGCTGACGGCTGAAGGTAAGGAGCACTTCGAGGAACTGCTCTCGCACACCGGCCCGGATGCCTGGGAGGACGAGCACTTCGCCGCTCGCTTCGCCTTCTTCGGCCAGACGGAGCGCGACGTGCGGATGCGAGTCCTCGAAGGCCGCCGCAGCAGGCTGGAGGAGCGCCTCGAGAAGATGCGCGCCTCTCTCGCCCGGACCCGCGAACGACTCGACGACTACACGCTTGAGCTGCAGCGACACGGCATGGAGTCCGTGGAGCGCGAAGTGCGCTGGCTGAACGAGCTCATCGAGAGTGAGCGTTCGGGGCGGGATCAGCGACGATCCTCACCCGAGAGCTCCTCTCAAGAAGACACAACAGGAGAGACGGGCGGCCTGCCCCGGCACCGGGACAACACCCGGCCGGATCCGTCCGACGACACCAAGTGAAACCCCCGCGGACCCGCACGGCGTCATCGGGGAACACCGAGAACACACAGGGAGCAATCGGCATGGGTTCGGTTCGCGTAGCCATCGTCGGCGTGGGCAACTGCGCCGCCTCACTGGTGCAGGGCGTCGAGTACTACAAGGACGCCGATCCGGCCGGCAAGGTGCCCGGTCTGATGCACGTGCAGTTCGGCGACTACCACGTGAGCGACGTCGAGTTCGTCGCCGCCTTCGACGTCGACGCGAAGAAGGTCGGCCTCGACCTCGCGGACGCCATCGGCGCCAGCGAGAACAACACCATCAAGATCGCCGACGTGCCGAACACGGGCGTGACCGTTCAGCGCGGCCACACCCACGACGGCCTGGGCAAGTACTACCGCGAGACGATCGAGGAGTCCGCCGAGGCCCCCGTCGACATCGTCCAGGTCCTCAAGGACAAGCAGGTCGACGTCCTCGTCTGCTACCTGCCCGTCGGTTCCGAGGTCGCTGCGAAGTTCTACGCGCAGTGCGCCATCGACGCCAAGGTCGCCTTCGTCAACGCCCTCCCGGTCTTCATCGCCGGCACCAAGGAGTGGGCGGACAAGTTCACCGAGGCCGGCGTCCCGATCGTCGGCGACGACATCAAGTCCCAGGTGGGCGCCACCATCACGCACCGCGTGATGGCGAAGCTCTTCGAGGACCGGGGTGTCATCCTGGACCGCACCATGCAGCTGAACGTCGGCGGCAACATGGACTTCAAGAACATGCTCGAGCGTGAGCGCCTGGAGTCCAAGAAGATCTCGAAGACGCAGGCCGTCACCTCGCAGATCCGTGACCGCGAGCTCGGTGCGGACAACGTCCACATCGGCCCCTCGGACTACGTGGCCTGGCTGGACGACCGCAAGTGGGCGTACGTGCGCCTCGAGGGCCGCGCGTTCGGTGACGTTCCGCTGAACCTCGAGTACAAGCTCGAGGTCTGGGACTCCCCGAACTCGGCCGGTGTCATCATCGACGCCGTGCGCGCCGCGAAGATCGCCAAGGACCGCGGCATCGGTGGCCCGATCCTCTCGGCTTCCTCGTACTTCATGAAGTCCCCGCCGGTTCAGTACTTCGACGACGAGGCCCGCGAGAACGTCGAGAAGTTCATCAGCGGCGACGTCGAGCGCTGATCCAGCAGCTCACCGCTTCTTCATCTGGGGGGTCCCGGGGCAATGCGCCGCGGGACCCCCCACGTGTGTGACCCTTGCCCACATGCCTGTCGTGCGTGATCTGGGCGTACTCCTGCGCCTTCGGAACTTCCGTCGCCTTATCGCCGTACGACTGCTCTCCCAGTCGGCCGATGGTGTCTACCAGGTCGCGCTCGCCACCTACGTCGTCTTCTCCCCGGAGAAACAGGCGACGCCGGCGGCCATCGCCTCGGCCATGGCCGTGCTGCTGCTCCCGTACTCACTGATCGGCCCGTTCGCCGGAGTCCTGCTCGACCGCTGGCCGCGCCGTCAGGTCTTCCTGTACGGGAACCTGCTCCGTGCCGCCCTGGCCTGCTGTACGGCTCTGCTGCTCCTGAGCTCCGTACCGGACTGGCTCTTCTACGCCTCGGCCCTCTGCGTCACCGCCGTGAACCGCTTCGTACTGGCCGGCCTGTCGGCCGCCCTCCCTCGCGTGGTCGACGCCGACCGGCTCGTCCTCGCCAACTCCCTCTCCCCGACCGCCGGCACGCTGGCGGCCACGGCCGGTGGAGGTCTGGCCCTGGGCATCCGTCTGCTGACCGATGGATCCGATGCCGCCGTGGTCCTGCTGGGCGCGGCCCTCTACCTGCTCTCGGCTCTGGCCTCGCTGACTCTGCCGCGCCCGCTCCTGGGGCCCGACCTGAGCGAGCACCGTGTGCGCCTGCGGGAAGCACTGGCCACCACGGCGCGCGGGCTGGTCGCGGGGTTGCGCCATCTGGCCGAGCGCCGGAACGCCGCCCAAGCGCTGGCCGCCATGACGGTGATGCGCTTCTGCTACGGGGCGCTCACCGTCATGGTCCTGATGCTGTGCCGCTACGCCTGGTCCGACAACGAGTCCGACGGCCTGGCCCTGCTCGGCCTGGCGCTCGGCACCTCGGCCGCCGGATACTTCGTCGCCGCCCTGATCACCCCCTGGGCCGTGAGCCGCTTCGGGCGCTACGGCTGGATGGCGGGCTGCGCCGGATCGGCTGCTGTCCTGGAACCGGCGCTGGGCCTGCCGTTCGCGCCCGCACCGATGCTGGCGGCCGCGTTCGTCCTCGGTCTCGTCACCCAAGGAGCGAAGATCGCGACAGACACCGAGGTGCAGACCTCTGTGGACGACGCCTACCGCGGCCGGGTCTTCTCGCTCTACGACGTGCTGTTCAATGTCGCCTTCGTCGCGGCGGCAGCCATGTCCGCTCTCGCCCTCCCCCCTGACGGGCGGTCCATCGCCGTGGTCCTCACCGTGGCCACTCTCTATGCCGCCGTCTCGGTGGCCCTGCTCCGTTGGCGTCGTGTGCGTGCCACGCCCCAGCGCGCCCGCACCGAGAAATGAGTGAGGGGCGTTGTTTCACGTGAAACAACGCCCCTCACTTTCCGCCCCTCCGGCTCCCAGCCCTGAAGCACGCCGCATGTTTCACGTGAAACATGCGGCCCAGAACATGCGGGCCAAGGTCTGCCGCATGGATCGGACCGCCGGCTCCAGCCTCAGTCCTGAGCGGCCCACCACTCCTTGAGGGCCTCCACCGCGGCGTCATGCCCCATGGGCCCGTTCTCCAGGCGCAGCTCCAGCAGGAAGGCGTAGGCCTTACCGATCACAGGCCCCGGTGCCACGCCGAGGATCCGCATGATCTCGTTGCCGTCCAGGTCGGGCCGGATCGCGTCCAGCTCCTCCTGCTCCTGCAACTGCGCAATGCGCTCCTCGAGTCCGTCATAGGTGCGCGACAGGGCGTTCGCCTTGCGCTTGTTCCGCGTCGTGCAGTCCGAGCGCGTCAGCTTGTGCAGCCGCTCCAGCAGCGGCCCCGCGTCCCGCACATACCTGCGCACGGCGGAGTCGGTCCATTCACCGTCGCCGTATCCGTGGAAGCGCAGATGGAGCTCCACCAGCTTGGAGACGTCCTTGACCATGTCGTTGGAGTACTTGAGCTCCGTCATCCGCTTCTTGGCCATCTTCGCCCCCACGACTTCGTGGTGGTGGAAGGAGACGCGGCCGTCCTTCTCGAAGCGCCGCGTCCTGGGCTTCCCGATGTCGTGGAGCAGGGCGGCCAGGCGCAGCACGAGGTCCGGGCCTTCCTCCTCCAGGTCGATGGCCTGCTCCAGGACGGTCAGGGAGTGCTCGTAGACATCCTTGTGACGGTGATGCTCATCACTCTCCAGACGCAGCGCGGGAAGCTCCGGCAGCACCTGATCGGCCAGGCCCGTGTCCACGAGCAGCCCCAGGCCCTTGCGGGGGTGCGCGGAGAGCAGCAGCTTGTTGAGCTCCTCACGGACGCGTTCGGCGGAGACGATCTCGATGCGTCCCGCCATGTCCGTCATCGCCTTGACGACGTCCGGGGCGACCTCGAAGTCCAGCTGCGCAGCGAAGCGGGCCGCGCGCAGCATGCGCAGCGGGTCGTCGGAGAAGGACTCCTCCGGCGTGCCCGGAGTGCGCAGTACACGCTGCGCCAGGTCGTCGAGTCCGCCGTGCGGGTCGATGAACTCCTTGTGCGGCAGCGCGACGGCCATGGCGTTGACCGTGAAGTCGCGGCGTACGAGGTCTTCCTCGATCGAGTCGCCGTAGGACACCTCGGGTTTGCGCGAGGTTCTGTCGTACGCCTCCGACCGGTAGGTGGTGACCTCGATCTGGTAGCCGTCCTTCTGCGAGCCGACGGTGCCGAAGGCGATTCCGACCTCCCAGACCGAGTCCGCCCAAGGGCGGACGATCTTGAGAACGTCCTCCGGGCGGGCGTCGGTCGTGAAGTCGAGGTCGTTTCCGAGCCTGCCGAGCAACGCATCGCGGACCGACCCACCGACCAGGGCGAGGCCGAACCCGGCCTCCTGGAATCGGCGGGCGAGGTCGTCGGCGACCGGGGACACCCGCAGCAGTTCGCTGACTGCGCGGTGCTGCACCTGGCTCAGTGCACGGGGGCTGTCTTCGTTGGCGTTCGGCACAACAGAAAAGGGTACGTGCACGGACCGGCCCGGGCGTCATCGTTTCTTGCCGCCCTGCGAGACTCTCCCGATCACGAGACTCTCGCGATCATGTGACGCGGACCCCGGCACTCAGCACTCGGGCACATCGTTACCATGCGGGGACGCAGAGACCGGCAAGACCGATACCAGCTGACGACGACGAGGGACGGATACGCGTGGCCGAGGCGGCAGACTTTCAGGGGATGACTCCCTCCCCTGCCCGCCGGTGGCTCCGGCGCACAGCCTCCTTGATCGTCGGTGCGCCGCTGCTCGCCGGCCTCCTGGCAGGGCCCGCGGCCCCCTCCGCACATGCCGAGGCGGCAGCCAAGGCCCCGACCGGCTCGCGCACCGTCGCTGTGTCCCTGGACACGCTCTCACCCAGCGCACCCGTCGAGGGCGACACCCTGAGCGTCTCCGGAACCTTGACCAACAAGGGCAAGAAGACGATCACGGACGCCGAGGTCGACCTGCGCGTCGGGCCGAGGCTGTCCGGAAGAGCCGCGATCGACGAGGCGGCCGGACGCACCGGCTACCAGCCCGGCAGTGACCCGGCCAAGCTCGGCGGCTCCTACACGGTGAAGGTCGCGAAGCTCGCCTCAGGGGTCAGCCAGGACTTCACGCTCGCCGTCCCGGTGGACAAGCTGGGTCTGGACGACGAGGGCGTCTACCAGCTCGGGGTCTCGATCACCGGCAGGACCACCGACTACGCCTACGACCAGGTTCTCGGGATCCAACGAACCTTCCTTCCCTGGCAGCCCGAGGACACCGCGAGCAAGACCAAGCTGACCTTCCTCTGGCCGCTGATCGCCTCGGCCCACGTCACCGCCGAGACGGGGTCCGACGAACAGCAGACTCCCGTCTTCGCCAGCGACGACCTGGCCCTCGAACTCGCGCCCGGCGGCCGGCTGGAACAGCTGGTGGCGCTCGGTCGCCAGCTCCCGGTGACGTGGGTGATCGACCCGGACCTGCTCGCCTCTGTCGACGCGATGACGAGGAACTACCGCGTCCGCGTCGGTGACACCACCGTCGCGGGGACGAACCAGGCCATCGCCAAGAAGTGGCTCACGGCTCTGGAAGCGGCCGTCAAGGACGGCAAGGTGGTGGCCCTGCCGTTCGCCGACCCCGATCTGGCCTCCATCGCCCATCGCGGGAAGAACGTCTCAGGGACCCTCAGCCACCTGCAGACGGCCACCGAGGTGGCGAGCACAACGGTGGAGACCGTCCTGCACGTGAAGCCGTCCACCGACTTCGCCTGGCCGGTGAACGGCGCGATCGATCCCTCCGTGGTCGATGTCGCCACCTCGGCCGGCGCCCACAAGGTGATCGCCCGCAGCGACAGCCTCGAGGAGACCGGCGGGCTGCTCTACACGCCGACCGCGGCCAGGCCGATCGGTGGCGGCACCACCGCGGTCGTCTCCGACTACCGGCTCTCCACGGCGTTCACGGGCGAGATGGCCAAGGCCGGCAATTCCACGCTCGCCGTGCAGAAGTTCCTCGCCCAGACGCTGGCACTGACGGAACAGGCGCCGGACAACGAGCGCAGCATCGTCGTGGCGCCGCAGCGTACGCCCACGGCCGCGCAGGCACAGAGCATGGCGCGAGCCCTCCAGGCACTCGACGGCGAGCGCTGGACACAGCCCCTCGACCTGACGGCGGCGGCCGAACAGAAGCCGGACGCGAAGGCGACCACCAAGGTGCCGCGGGCCTCTCAGTACCCGAAGAAGCTGCGCAGCCAGGAGCTGCCCACCCAGGCGTTCCAGGACATCCGGACCACTCAGGACTCGCTCGACAGCTTCCAGGTCATCCTCACCCAGCCGGACCGGGTGGTGACCCCCTTCGGGAACGCGATCAACCGCTCCGTGTCCACGTCGTGGCGTGGCAGGCAGCTGGAGGCTCAGCAGTACCGCGACGCGGTCCGAACCTATCTGCAGGGCCTGACCAACGAGGTCCAGCTGATCGCGAAGTCGGACGTCACCCTGTCCGGGCGCAGCGCGACGATCCCCGTGACCGTGCAGAACAAACTGGTCCAGGGTGTGGACAACCTCGTGCTCCGGCTCACGTCGGGCAACGCCACCCGCCTCAAGCTCAACGGCGGCGGTGCCGTCGCCGAGCAGCCGGTCACGATCGCGGGCGGTCACAGCCAGTCCGTGAAGTTCGACGCCGCCGCCAACGCGAACGGACAGGCGCAGGTCACCGCGCGGCTCTTCACGGAGGACGGGGCGCCGTACGGCGAGGAGATGACCTTCACGGTGAAGGTCTCGGAGGTCACACCGACGGTGCTGCTGGTCATCGCCGGCGGGCTGCTGCTGCTGGTGCTGGCAGGAATCAGGATGTACACCCACCGCAAGCGCGCCGCCGCGGGCGGGACAGGCGACACGGGCGGAAACAACGGCGGTGAACCCGAGCAGCCGAGTGACCCGACCCCGGACACCGGTCCGGTGAGCGAGGCCCCGTCGGGCCCGGGTGAGAAAGTGGACCGTTGAGCGATGTCTGTCGGGGCCGGTCGGCCGGGGACAATGAGGTGGGGTTTCGATGAACGCGCCGTACGACGGTGACCGCGGCCAGGGCGCGGGCGGAGCTGGATCTTCCGGCGGTCCGCCGGTGCCACAGGGCGGCGGCCGGCCCGGGGATCCCGACCCGTATCTCCCGTCCGGAGAGACGCCGGACCCGTACCTCCAGCACGCGTACGACCACGATCCGTACCGCGCTCAGGACCTCGCCGCGCAGGACCCGGTGGCCGAGGCGCTCTACGACCGCGCCGCCCACCCCCCGCCGCCTCCAGGCACCTATCAGGAGCCGCAGGCGCTCTACCAGCAGCCTCCCGCCGCCCAGCACGCCCCCGACCCCCGTATCTGGGCCCAGACGCCCCCACCGGAGCCCGCAGGCCCCTCCCGCCACCTCCCGTACGGGGACAATGCCGCCACGACCCAGTACGTGGGGGTCGACGACCTGGTGACCCAGGCGTCCGACGACCGCGGGGACCAGGACGCCTTCGCCCACCTCTTCCGTGACCAGGAAGGCTCGGGCAGGCCTCCAGGGCCCCCTGCCGAGCCACAGGCCGCTCCCGCTCCCGTGCCTCCGAAGTCCGGGGGACGGGCCGCGGGGATACTGAAGTCGAGCGCCCTGATGGCGGCCGGCACCCTCGTCTCCCGCCTCACCGGGTTCATCCGCAGCCTGGTGATCACCGCGGCGCTGGGCGCCGCACTGCTCGGTGACAGCTTCACCATCGCGTACACGCTCCCCACGATGATCTACATCCTCACCGTGGGCGGTGGGCTGAACTCGGTCTTCGTCCCCCAGCTCGTCCGCTCCATGAAGGACGACGAGGACGGCGGCGAGGCCTATGCCAACCGGCTACTGACCCTCGTCATGGTCGCCCTCGGCGTGATCGTCGCGATCGCGGTCTTCGCCGCTCCGTGGCTCGTGCACCTCATGTCGAGCACGATCGCGAACGAGCCGGCGGCGGACACCGTCGCGGTCACCTTCGCCCGGTACTGCCTGCCGACCATCTTCTTCATGGGCGTCCATGTGGTGATGGGCCAGATCCTCAACGCCCGCGGACGATTCGGCGCGATGATGTGGACCCCGGTCCTGAACAACATCGTCATGATCTTCACCTTCGGCCTGTTCATCTGGGTCTACGGCACGTCGGCCGAGTCCAGGATGGGCGTGGAGACGATCCCGGCGGAAGGCGTCCGCCTCCTGGGCATCGGCACGCTGCTCGGCCTCGTCGTCCAGGCCCTGGCGATGATCCCGTATCTCCGCGAAGCAGGGTTCCGTTTCCGCCCCCGCTTCGACTGGCGGGGCCACGGGCTCGGGAAGACGATAAGGCTCGCCAAGTGGACGGTTCTGTTCGTTCTGGCCAACCAGGCGGGCGTGCTGGTCGTCACGCAGCTCGCCACGTCCGCGGGCAAGCTCGCGGACAAGGACGGTTCGGGCTTCCTCGCCTACTCCAACGCGCAGCTGATCTGGGGCATGCCGCAGGCCATCATCACCGTCTCGGTCATGGCCGCCCTGCTGCCGCGCATCTCCCGTGCGGCGCATGACAACGACCCCGGCGCCGTCCGCGACGACATCTCGCAAGGGCTGCGCAACTCCGCGGTGGCCATCGTGCCGGTCGCCTTCACGTTCCTGGCGCTCGGTCTGCCGATGTGCACGCTGCTCTACGCGTCCAGCGGCACCGAAGCAGCCCGCTCCATGGGCTTCATCCTGATGGCGTTCGGCCTCGGCCTCATCCCGTACTCCGTGCAGTACGTCGTCCTGCGTGGCTTCTACGCGTACGAGGACACCCGGACCCCGTTCTACAACACGGTCATCGTCGCAGCGGTCAATGCGGCGGCGTCCGCCCTCTGCTACGTGATTCTTCCGGCCCAGTGGGCAGTCGTGGGAATGGCGGCCTCCTACGGGCTGGCCTACGCGGTCGGCGTGGGCATCGCATGGCGCCGACTGAGCAACCGGCTCGGCGGCGACCTCGACGGGGCCCGCGTGGTGCGTACCTACGCCCGTCTCTGCCTGGCGGCCGTCCCCGCGGCAGTCGTGGGCGGCGGCGTGGGCTTCGCCCTTCTCCGGACGCTCGGTGAGGGGGCGGGCGGCTCGGTCGTGGCCCTCGTCTGCGGCAGCGTCGTACTCCTGGGCATCTTCTTCGTCGCGGCGAAGAAGATGCGGATCGAAGAGCTCAACGGCATGGTCGGCATGGTCCGGGGACGGCTCGGACGCTGAACGGACTCCGGGCCGCGCACAACCATCGCCGGACACCGCGTGTCGTGCATAGCGCCGGAGTGTGGGCACAATTGGCGTGACTGTGCAGAGCTGGCTGGCATCGCGCAACGGATGGGGAGGCAGGAACGACGGTGGCGGAACGTAGCACGGCTGCTGTCGACGTGGCCGACAACAGCGGCGACGAGCCGCTGACCGCCAAGGCGGACGCGGCCACGACCGACGGGACGGCACAAACCCAGGACGCAGAGGGCGCGAGCTCCAAGGACGCGGAGAGCGGGCGTGACGGCTCGGCCGCCGTACCGGCGTCGCCCGATCTCCACAGCGGCCACAAGCTGGCCAGGCGTTACCGCCTCGAAGAGTGCGTCACCCGGCTGGACGGTTTCAGCAGCTGGCGGGCCGTGGACGAGAAGCTGCGCCGTGCGGTGGGCGTGCATCTTCTGCCCGCCGACCATCCGCGCGCACGCTCCGTGCTGGCCGCGGCCCGTTCCTCAGCGCTGCTCGGCGACCCGCGCTTCGTCCAGGTCCTGGACGCCGTGGAGGAGGACGACCTCGTCTACGTCGTCCACGAATGGCTCCCCGACGCCACGGAGCTCACCGCGCTGCTGGCGGCCGGGCCGATGGAAGCCCATGACGCCTACCAGCTCGTGAGCCAGATCTCCCAGGCCATGGCAGCCGCCCACCGCGAAGGGCTCGCCCATCTGCGCCTCACCCCCGGTGCCGTGCTGCGCAGCTCGACCGGGCAGTACCGCATTCGCGGACTCGCGGTGAACGCCGCGCTGCGTGGCATCACCGCTGACCAGCCGCTGCGCACGGACACCGAGGCCATCGGCGCCCTCCTCTACGCCGCCCTGACCCGGCGCTGGCCCTACGAGAGCGACGCGTACGGCCTCTCCGGGCTCCCCAAGGACCTGGGCCTGATCCCTCCGGACCAGGTGAGGGCAGGCGTGCACCGCGGCCTCTCCGAACTCGCCATGCGTGCGCTCGCCAACGACGGCGCCACCGCGTCGCGCCAGGAGCAGCCGTGCACCACGCCTGACGAGCTGGCCAAGGCGGTCGCGGCCATGCCCCGCATCCTGCCGCCGGAGCCGACCTTCACCGCACCACCCGAGTACCAGCGCACGACGTATCAGCAGGGCACCTACGGACGTCCCTCGGCGCGTCCGTCGTCGGCCACTCAGCCGGTCATCGCGGTTCCTCCGCCCCCTCTGCAGAGCCGCACCGGCAAGGCACTCAAGTGGGCCGTCTCCGCGCTGCTCATCGCCGCTCTGGGCCTCGGCAGCTGGCAGCTCGCGGAGACCGTCCTCGACCGGGGCAACGACTCCGGAGAGCCGGCCCCCACACAGACCACCGACGACGACGGAGGCGACGACAACAACGCCGTCGCGCCGAACAAGCCCCTCACCGTCGTGGGAGCCCAGGACTACGATCCGCTGGGCGCTGACGGGTCGGAGAAGCCGGCCACCATAAAGAACGTCTACGACGGGGACAAGGGCTCCTACTGGAGCACCGACGGCTACTACAGCGCCGACTTCGGCAGGCTCAAGGAAGGTGTCGGGGTCGTCCTCGACCTCGGCGAGGTTCAGCAGGTGGGCACGGTCGATGTGTCCTTCCTCGGGGGCACCACCTCCGTCGAGCTGAGGACCACCGAGGACTCGTCCGTCCCGCAGATGCCCGACGGCTTCACCAAGGCCGCCCACGGTTCTGGAGCAAAGGTCTCCCTCAAGCCCGACAAGCAGGTGAAGGCGCGATACCTTCTGGTCTGGCTGACCAAACTCCCGCCGAGCGACGACGGGAACTACCGAGGCAAGATCTCGGACATCAAGGTCACCAGCTGACCGCACCAGGGGAGGGGGGCTCACCGTTGGACGACGCCAGATTCGCCGACACCAGCGACCAGGATCTCCTGGCTCAGCACGTCGCCGGCGAACCCGACGCGTTCGGTGAGCTCGTACGGCGGCATCGTGATCGCCTCTGGGCCGTGGCCCTGCGGACGCTGGGAGACCGTGAGGAAGCGGCCGACGCGGTGCAGGACGCTCTCGTATCCGCGTTCAGAGCGGCCCACACCTTCCGGGGCCAGTCCGCCGTCACCACGTGGCTGCACAGGATCACCGTCAACGCCTGTCTCGACCGCGCCCGCAAGTCGGCCTCACGCAAGACCGCGCCGGTCGACGACGCCGAACGCCTGGACCAGCTCATGGAGCCGCACGAGTCCGCCGAGGCACCCGCCGAACGGCAGGATCTGCACCGAGAGCTCCTGGCCGCACTCGCCACGCTGCCCGCAGAGCAGC
The DNA here is from genome assembly GCF_042872025.1 of Streptomyces sp. NPDC005494. Lineage (NCBI taxonomy): Bacteria > Bacillati > Actinomycetota > Actinomycetes > Kitasatosporales > Streptomycetaceae > Streptomyces > Streptomyces sp. NPDC005494. The sequence continues at coordinate 194,210 of NZ_JBIAJR010000006.1, read as the reverse complement.
GTGCCGCACTCGTCCTCGTGGACATGCAGGCGTATCCCGTCGCCGAGGCGGCCCGCATCCTCGACGTACCCACAGGGACGGTGAAGAGCCGTTGCGCTCGGGGCCGGGCCAGACTCCTCCCTCTGCTCACCCATCTACGCGTCGATAGAGGGGACAGGGAGGACGGCATCATGGAAAGGAACCGTGCACGGGGGACATCCGTCCCACCGGCGTCAGGACCAAGAGATGCAGGCGACGGCGACCCTGCGGCTGTGAAAGGTGGAGGTGGGCTCGCATGACATCCACAGCCGACACAGCTCAGCACCCAGACGTCTCGGAGATCTCGGACCTCACCGAGGGCCTCCTCCCGCCGGCGCGCGAGGCCGAACTCCGCCGCCACCTGGACACGTGTGAGCAGTGCACCGAGCTCCACGCCTCGCTGGAGGAGATCCGCTCACTCGTCGGATCCCTCTCGGTCCATGAACCCATGCCCGACGATGTCGCCGACCGGATCGACGTCGCTCTGGCAGTGGAAGCGGCCTCGGCCCCCGAAGGCCCCGCCTCCGAAGAGCCCGCCTCCGAAGGCCATGTTTCACGTGAAACATCCGAGGCACCGTCAACGGAGAGCCCGTCCGTGCCCAGGCCCGCAGGGCGACCCAGGGGCACCACCGGTCCCGGCAGGAGCTCCACCCGGCGTCGTCGACGCACCGTGATCCTGGGCACCGCCTTCGGTGCGGCAGCCGTCGGCATGAGCGTCTTCCTTCTGCAGTCGACACAGCTCTCAGGGCATTCAGCGGGCGTGATGGCTGATCAGGGGGCCAGCTCCGCCAAGAAGAGCGGCGAGGACTTCTCGGAGCGCACGCTGGAGGGACAGGTCCGCACGCTCCTGGCCGGGATGGCGGTATCCGAGTCCCCTGAGGCCTTGGACAAGCCTTCCATGGACACCAAGTCCTCCCCCGAACACGTGCCCCCCGGCACCGCGTCGCCCCGCACCCCTCTCCGCACGCCGGTCGTGAACGTCCCCCCGTGCGTACAGCAGGGCACCGGCCGGACCGCACCCGCGTTGGCAGTCGAAGAGGGCCGCTACCAGGGCACTGACGCCTTCCTTGTCGTACTGCCCCACGCCACGGACTCCAGGCGTGTGCAGGCCTACGTCGTCGATGCCTCGTGCGTGACCTCCACCCCCGCGGCAAAGGGACAGCTGCTGCTCACGCAGTCCTACGCGCGCCCCTGAGGACGGAGCCGAGAGCCGGTCCGGGACTTCGGGAATGCATGCCCCGTAGGATCCGTTGGGTGGGGTGAGAGTCGTGGAACCGACCCCAGTAGGCAGTAGGCAGTCTGCAGAGACGAGGAATAACCCGTGAGCGACGTCCGTAATGTGATCATCATCGGTTCCGGGCCGGCCGGTTACACCGCCGCCCTGTACACCGCTCGCGCGTCGCTGAAGCCGCTGGTGTTCGAGGGCGCCGTCACCGCGGGCGGTGCGCTGATGAACACCACCGACGTGGAGAACTTCCCGGGTTTCCAGGACGGAATCATGGGTCCTGAGCTCATGGACAACATGCGGGCCCAGGCCGAGCGCTTCGGCGCCGAGCTCATCCCTGACGATGTCGTCTCCGTCGACCTCTCCGGAGACGTGAAGACCGTCACGGACACCGCTGGCACGGTGCACCGCGCCAAGGCTGTCATCGTCACCACGGGCTCCCAGCACCGCAAGCTGGGCCTGCCCAACGAGGACGCCCTCTCCGGACGCGGCGTCTCCTGGTGTGCCACCTGCGACGGCTTCTTCTTCAAGGACCAGGACATCGCCGTCGTCGGCGGCGGCGACACCGCGATGGAGGAGGCGACGTTCCTCTCCAGGTTCGCCAAGTCCGTCACCATCGTCCACCGTCGTGACTCGCTGCGGGCCTCCAAGGCCATGCAGGAGCGTGCCTTCGCCGACCCCAAGATCAAGTTCGCCTGGGACAGCGAGGTCGCCACGGTCCACGGGGACCAGAAGCTCTCCAGCCTCACCCTGCGCAACACCAAGACCGGTGAGACCTCTGAGCTTCCGGTGACCGGCCTGTTCATCGCCGTCGGCCACGACCCGCGCACGGAGCTCTTCAAGGGCCAGCTCGACCTCGACGACGAGGGCTACCTCAAGGTTCAGGCCCCCTCGACGCGTACCAACCTGAAGGGTGTGTTCGGCGCGGGCGACGTCGTCGACCACACCTACCGACAGGCCATCACCGCAGCCGGTACCGGTTGCTCGGCAGCTCTCGACGCAGAGCGCTTCCTGGCCGCACTCTCCGACGAGCAGCTCGCCGAGCCGGAGAAGACCCCGGCAGTCTGACTGCATCCCCCTCGACCCCACACCCCCGCGAAGTTAAGGAGGCCGCCGTGGCCGGCGCCCTGAAGAACGTGACCGACGACTCCTTCGACGAGGACGTCCTGAAGAACGACAAGCCCGTGCTGGTGGACTTCTGGGCCGCTTGGTGCGGCCCGTGCCGCCAGATCGCGCCTTCGCTGGAGGCCATCGCAGCCGAGCACGGCGACCAGATCGAGATCGTCAAGCTCAACATCGACGAGAACCCGGCCACCGCAGCCAAGTACGGCGTGATGTCGATCCCGACGCTCAACGTGTACCAGGGCGGCGAGGTCGCCAAGACCATCGTCGGTGCCAAGCCGAAAGCCGCGATTCTTCGCGACCTGGAGAGCTTCATCAGCGAGTAGCAGCGACCGTTGTTTCACGTGAAACGGGCCCACCCTCCGGGGTGGGCCCGTTCCGCGTTCTCCGTGCCTGCCATGCGCAACCCCTCAGAGAGGCCTCAGCGCCGGCTCCTTCTGTACAGCGCCGAGCAGCCGGTCCAAGGCCAGCTCGACGTCTTCCTTCCAGGAGAGCGTCGTACGCAGTTCGAGCCGAAGCCGCGGATGAACTGGATGGGGACGCACGGTCTTGAAGCCGACGGCCAGCAGATGGTCGGCCGGCAGTACACACGCAGGTTCCTTCCACCGGGCGTCACCGAAGGCCTCGATCGCCTTGAAGCCTCGGCGTAGCAAGTCCTTGGCCACCGTCTGCACCATCACGCGGCCCAGTCCCTGACCTTGAAAGCCCGGTGTGATCAACGCGGTCATCAGCTGCACGGCATCGGGGGAGACGGGGCTGGTGGGAAACGCGGTGGAGCGGGGAACGTACGCGGGCGGTGCATAGAGAACGAAGCCTGCCGCTACATCATCCACATAGACGACCCGCCCGCACGAACCCCATTCGAGGAGCACGGCGGAGATCCAGGCTTCCTTCTCGAGCTCGGGCCGGCCCGCCTTTACCGCAGCTTCTCCGCTGACCGGATCAAGTTCCCAGAAGACACACGAGCGGCAGCGCCTGGGGAGATCCGGAAGGTTGTCCAATGTGAGCGGTACGAGCCGACGCCCCATGAAGGCGGTTCCTCACTTCCTTCGCCCGCCGCATCGCGTGCGGCTGCCAGCGCACTCCGTTCTCGGAACAGGCTGCCGACGAACCCCCCGACAGCTCCAAGCCCCAACCCGACTGACAACAGGTGGCTGCGATTCACTGATCGCACGGCCGCCGCCTCCTCTGAGGTGGATCACGGTGGTGGATACGCCATACCAGAACGCATCGTATCCACCCAGAGGTGATGGGGATACCGAGAGAGAGCAAAGGGCGGGTCTGGTTCCGGAGAACTTCCCGGAACCAGACCCGCCCGTCGGCTACGACTCGACGCCGCCTTCAGCAACAGGCTCAGGCGTCGTCGTCTGCGTGCTCTTCCTCAACACTCTGCTCCAGCACACGGCCCTCACCCGGAGCGAGGCTGCCGAGAATGCGGTCCAGATCCTCCATCGAGGCGAACTCGACGACGATCTTTCCCTTCTTCTGCCCCAGGTCGACCTTCACCCGCGTCTCGAAGCGGTCCGAGAGACGCGAAGCAAGATCGGTCAGGGCCGGTGAGACCCTCCCACCGGCCCGAGGGCCTCGAGGCTTCGCAGAGCTCGTGGGCTCCGAGCCGAGGAGATTCACGATCTCCTCCACCGCGCGAACCGACAGCCCCTCAGCCACGATGCGGTGAGCGAGCCGGTCCTGCTCATCCGAGTCGTCCACCGACAGGAGCGCCCGTGCATGACCGGCCGAAAGAACACCGGCGGCGACCCGGCGCTGCACGGGCGCGGAAAGCCGCAGCAGACGGAGAGTGTTGGACACCTGCGGCCGGGACCGGCCGATCCGGTCCGCCAGCTGATCGTGAGTGCACTTAAAGTCCTTCAGCAGCTGGTCGTACGCCGCCGCCTCTTCAAGGGGATTCAGCTGCGCCCGGTGCAGGTTCTCCAGGAGCGCGTCGAGGAGCAGCTTCTCGTCGTCCGTCGCCCGGACGATGGCCGGGATGCGCTCCAGACCTGCCTCGCCGCAAGCCCTCCACCGGCGCTCACCCATGATGAGTTCGTAGCGGTCATCGGCAACCTTGCGGACGACGACGGGCTGGAGGAGCCCGACCTCCTTGATGGAGGTGACCAGCTCTGCCAGGGCATCCTCGTCGAAGACCTCACGCGGCTGCCTGGGGTTCGGCGTGATCGACGCCAAAGGCAGCTCAGCGAAGTACGCACCTGCGGAATCGGTCTGCTCCGGAACGGATTCCAGGTCCGCGACAGGCGAACTCGGCTCCGGAACCACCGTCCCGGACGGGAGCCCTGCCAGTTTCGCGGCGGCCACTCCCCGCTCAGCGGTAAGGACGGGCGAGGAGCCCGACGCGTTCGCACCGGCCGCGGGACCAGTGACCTGCTTCTCCTGCGGAGCTGCGGGGATCAGTGCACCGAGTCCACGCCCCAGCCCTCTACGACGTTCACTCACTGCATGCCCTCCGGATTGCTCTGCTGACTGTTCTGAATGCCCGTGTGGGCAGGCTCACCCGCAGGGGCGTGGTGGGCCTCGTAGTGCACACCCACGCCCCGCAGGGCGATCTCGCGGGCGGCCTCGAGGTAGGAGAGGGAGCCGCTGGAGCCCGGATCGTAGGTGAGAACGGTCTGCCCGTAGCTCGGCGCCTCCGAGATGCGCACGGATCGCGGAATGCTGGTCCTCAGCACCTCCTTGCCGAAGTGACTGCGCACCTCCTCGGCCACCTGAGACGCAAGTCGCGTCCTGCCGTCGTACATGGTGAGCAGGATGGTGGAGACATGAAGGTCGGGGTTCAGGTGCCCCCGGACCAGGTCGACGTTGCGCAGTAGCTGTCCGAGACCCTCCAGTGCGTAGTACTCGCACTGAATCGGGATGAGCACTTCGGCACCAGCCACGAGAGCGTTGACCGTGAGTAGGCCGAGCGAGGGCGGGCAGTCGATGAGGATGTAGTCCAGCGGCTGGTCGTACGCCTGGATCGCTCGTTGGAGCCTGCTCTCCCGCGCGACCAGCGAGACCAGCTCGATCTCCGCACCGGCGAGATCGATGGTTGCCGGCGCGCAGAAGAGGCCCTCGACGTCCGGAACGGGCTGAACCACCTCGGAGAGCGGCATGCTCTCCACGAGGACGTCGTAGATGGAGGGGACCTCAGCGTGGTGGTCGATCCCCAGAGCCGTTGAGGCGTTGCCCTGCGGGTCGAGGTCCACCACAAGGACGCGCGCCCCGTGCAGCGCGAGCGAGGCGGCAAGGTTGACCGTCGAGGTCGTCTTGCCGACACCACCCTTCTGGTTGGCAACCACCATGACGCGTGTCCGGTCTGGTCGTGGCAGACCCTCGCCAGCGCGGCCAAGGGCCTCGACCGCCAGCTGAGCCGCACGACCAATGGGTGTGTCGTCCATGGGCGGTGGTGTTTCACGTGAAACACCGTCCCCCAAGGACTCGGTACGGGGACCGGGGACCGGATCGGTCATCGGTCCCGCGATGTTGGCGTCGGACCGCAAGGATTCACTCTCCTCGACTTCAGGCTCGCAATGAACAGAGCCTGCCATGCTTTCGGGGTTGCGAACCAGCGAGGCCGACTGTTCTGTGGATGAATCCGCTTCTGTGGACAACTCTGTAGCCCTTACGGGCTTGCGGTCGCGCGGCGCGGCAGCCGCACGACCGCGGCCGATGATTCCCTGCAGCAGAGAGCGACGTTTCACGTGAAACACGATGCCTCTGCGGTCCAGCGGCAGACTCCCGACACTCCGCAGCCAGCACATATCGCTGCTTGCATGGAGCATCAACGCAAAAATGCCTTAACTACACAAAAGGGTTTGAGCGCCTCGTGATCAACGAGGGCGCCCCGCCCTCAACGGCGCCGACGCGTCCGGCCGACCCTGGCAGCCTTGGCCCGCTTTGCGGCGAACCTCACACCACCCGGACTCTCCCCGACCACCACACGCACCACCGTCGAGGCCGGATCCACCAGCCCTTCGCCGACGTGGAGCACCTCTGTCTCCACCACGCCCAGCTTGCTCAGAGCAGCACGGGCGCCCTGGATCTCTTCCTCGGCGGTTCCCCCCTTGAGGGCCAGCATCTCTCCGTACGGGCGGAGCAGGGGTACGCCCCATCCTGCGAGCCGGTCGAGCGGAGCCACCGCCCGCGCGGTCACCACATGCACCGGCTGCAGGGTCCCGAGCACCTCTTCAGCGCGGCCCCGGACCACCGTCACGTGGTCCAGGCCCAGCAGCTCGACGACTTCCTGAAGGAAATTCGTGCGCCGCAGCAACGGCTCGAGCAGCGTGATCTTCAGGTCAGGACGCACCAGCGCGAGCGGGATACCGGGAAGCCCGGCCCCCGAACCCACGTCGCACACCGTGACGCCCTCGGGCACCACCTCGGAGAGAACCGCACAGTTCAGCAGGTGGCGCTCCCAGAGTCGCGGCACCTCGCGAGGACCGATGAGTCCTCGTTTGACCCCCGCGTCCGCCAACAGCTCCGCGTACCGGACAGCCTCTGGAAAGAACTCACCGAATACCGCCTGCGCCTCCTTGGGCGCCTGAGGGAGCTCTGCTGCTGCCTCCGTCACGGGGACCGTCCTTCCGTTCCGCACTAGCGCACTGTGGGTGGCTGACTATCAGGCTGACAAAGATCGGCCCCGCCTGCGAACAGACGGGGCCGACAGTACAAGGATCCGGTCAGGCCGGCAGGACGACGACGAAGCGCTGCGGCTCCTCGCCCTCTGACTCGCTGCGCAGACCTGCTGCCGCTACGGCGTCGTGCACGACCTTGCGCTCGAACGGCGTCATCGGCTCCAGCTTCACCGGCTCGCCAGAGCTCTTCACCTCGTCCGCAGCCTTGGCACCCAGTGCGGCGAGGACCTCGCGCTTCTTGGCCCGGAAGCCGGCGATGTCCAGCATCAGACGGCTCCGGTCCCCGGTCTCGCGGTGCACGGCCAGGCGCGTCAGCTCCTGGAGCGCCTCCAGCACCTCGCCGTCGCGGCCCACGAGCTTCTGCAGGTCACGCGCCGATTCGCTGATGATCGAGACCGCGGCCCGGTCCGCCTCCACATCCATGTCGATGTCGCCGTCGAGGTCGGCGATGTCGAGCAGGCCTTCGAGGTAGTCGGCCGCGATCTCCCCTTCCTGCTCGAGGCGGGTCAGGGTGTCGCTGCCCTCAGCGGCTGTGGTGGTGGTGCCTTCCGTCACGGATGGACTCCTTCTTACTTCTTGGACGGGTGCTTGGGCCGCTGCGGGCCCTTGCGCGGTCCGGACTTGGCTTGGCGTGAGGAGCCGGACGCGGCGGGCTTGCCCGCCGTGCTCGGCTTGTCGTCCTGCGTTGCGTCCTGCTTCTCCAGCGAGGTCTTGGACTCCGAGCCGGTGGAGTCGGAGTCCTTCGCCGCGCCGGGATGCGTGGCGGCAGTCTGACGCTTCGCCTTGGTCTGGCGCTTGGGCTGCTGACGCTTGTGCGCGGCGCCGCCCTCGGCCTCGATGACGGCTGCTTCGCTCTTCGCCACCGTCCCGTCCTCCTGGGCGGCGAGGCCCAGCTTGCCCAGACCGGTGATGAACTTGCGCTCGATGTCGTTCCGGTCCGGGCCCTTGGCCACGATCCGCTTCACGGTGTTACGCCGCGTCCTGCCCCGCACCTGACCATGAGAGGTCACGCTCTTCAGCACACGGCCCAGGTACTGGTCCTGTGCCTTGCTGCCCGGCGTCGGGTTCTGGTTGATCACGTACATCTGCTGACCCATGGTCCAGACGTTGGTGGTCAGCCAGTACACGAGGACACCGACGGGGAAGTTGATACCCATGACGGCGAAGATCACGGGGAAGATGTACATCAGCATCTTCTGCTGCTGCATGTACGGGGTCTTCACCGTCAGGTCGACGTTCTTCGTCATCAGCTGGCGCTGCGTGAAGAACTGCGAGGCCGACATCATCACGATCATGATCGCCGTGACGACGCGGACATCGGTCAGCGAGGCGCCGAGCGCCGCGACCTTCTCCTCGCTGTCCATGAACTTCGCGGCCAGCGGGGCGCCGAAGATGTGCGCCTGACGCGCGCTGTCGAGCAGCGGCTGGTCGATCACGCCGATGGTCTTGCCCGAGGCGATGGACGACAGCACGTGATACAGGGCGAAGAAGAACGGGGACTGCGCCAGAATCGGAAGGCACGAGGAGAGGGGGTTGGTACCCGTCTCCTTGTACAGCTTCATCATCTCTTCGGACTGACGCTGTTTGTCGTTCTTGTAGCGCTCCTGGATCGCCTTCATCTTCGGCTGGAGCACCTGCATGTTCCGGGTCGACTTGATCTGCTTCACGAAGAGCGGGATCAGGCAGATCCGGATCAGGATCACGAGGGACACGATGGACAGGCCCCAGGCCCAGCCCGTGTCATCGCCGAAGAGGGCTCCGTACAGCTTGTGGAACTGGACAATGACCCACGAGACAGGTGTGGTGATAAAGCTGAACAGACTGGCAATCGTGTCCACTAATCAGGCTCCTTGAGCATTGGGCGAAGTCTCTGTGGCCGGGCTCAGGGGTTCGGAGACCGACCCCCCGGAAGGCACATCGGCGGCGGAGTCCCCGCCCTTGCCGCCGCGCACACAGCTGCGCAGCAGTTCGTGCCAACGCGGACGTTTGCGTGGCGGTACGTGATCCACGCCGCCGGGTGACCACGGATTGCACCGCAGGATGCGCCAAGCGGTCAGCGCAGTTCCCTTGATCGCACCGTGCCGGTCGATCGCCGTATATCCATAGTGGGAACACGACGGGTAGTAACGGCAGACAGGCCCGAGGAGCGGGCTGATCGTCCACTGATACAGCTTGATCAGGGCCAGCAGCGGGTACTTCATCGCGCGCCCCCTCCCAGCAGCCGCTCAAGTGCGGCATCCAGGTCTCGGGCCAGCTGTGCATGGTCGGCGTCACCTGATCCGGGCAACGCTCGTACGACAACAAGGCTACCGGGGGGCAGCTGAGCCAGCCGTTCGCGCACCAGATGGCGAAGCCGACGCTTCACCGCGGTCCGGACGACCGCTCCACCCACTGCTTTGCTGACAACGAAACCCGCACGTGGCGGGGGAGCACTCTCCCCTGTCACGTGCGGGTCCGTAACACCGCTGCGTAGATGCACGACGAGTAGCGGGCGTCCGGCCCGACGTCCCCGACGTACAGCGGCTGCGAAGTCCTCGCGCCGCCTCAGCCGATTCTCGGAAGGCAGCACGTCATGACCTGACCGCGATCAGGCGGACAGGTTGGCGCGACCCTTGCCACGGCGGTTCGCGAGAATCGCGCGGCCGGCACGGGTACGCATACGCAGCCGGAAGCCGTGGGTCTTGGCGCGACGACGATTGTTCGGCTGGAAGGTGCGCTTGCTCACTCGGGGGCTCCAGAAATGATTCGTGTGTTGGCGGGACATCGCCTGGCTGTCACCGTGCGCCCACGAGGAACTCGCGTAAACGCCTTAGTGCACCGCTTCACAATCACAGATCGTGATCTTTGCCCATCGGAGGCAGGCGGCAGCAGCCATCGACAACTCGACCTGGTCACGGTACGCGCGGCTACGCCATCCGGTCAAACCGGCTCCTCGGGGGCCCGTGCTGTACACAGCCTGTGGACAACAACTTGAACCACGCGGGTCGGCCTGACTACCGTGGCTGAACTCCGGTTCTTTTCCTTCCTGACTGCCGGGCCTCACCCGACCCGACCCATCCCGTCCCGAGAAGCACACATTCGTGGGACATGCGAGAGAGCGTGCCTTGTGGCTGACGTACCTGCCGATCTTGCCGCAGTGTGGCCACGAGTGCTGGAACAACTCCTCGGGGAGGGCCAGCAGGGCATCGAGCCGAAGGACAAGCAGTGGATCGAGCGCTGCCAGCCTCTGGCCCTCGTGGCGGACACGGCGCTCCTCGCCGTACCCAACGAGTGGGGCAAGCGTGTCCTGGAGGGCCGGCTCGCCCCGCTCATCAGCGAGACGCTGACCCGCGAGTGCGGGCGCCCGATCCGCATCGCGATCACCGTCGACGACTCCGCGAACGAGCCTCCCGCTCCGCCCGCGCCGCCCATGCACTCGTCGCACCAGGGCCAGCAGTCCCACCGCTACCAGGGGCCACAGCGCGACGACTCTCCGCACATCGACGCGTACGACGCCTACGGACCGAGGTCTTCCGACGACGGCATGCCGACGGCCCGGCCCGCCTACCCGGACTACCAGCAGCACCGCCCCGAGCCCGGAGCCTGGCCCCGGGTCCAGGAGGACCTGTCCTGGCAACCGCGGCACGGCGGCTACCAGGACCGCGACCCGTACGCGAGTCCGCGTCCGCAGCAGCCGCAGCACGACTACCGGCCGCAGCAGCCCGAGCACCAGGGCTATGAACAGCAGCGTGACGGCCGCGACCGTCACGATCTCCAGGACCAGCAGCCGCAGCACCGCCGGCCCGGGCCCGAACGAACCGGCGCCGGCCCCATGGGCACGCAGTCCGCGCCTCCGCCCGGCACCAACGAGCCGCACGCGCGGCTGAACCCGAAGTACCTCTTCGACACCTTCGTCATCGGCGCGTCCAACCGCTTCGCCCACGCGGCGGCGGTCGCCGTGGCCGAAGCCCCCGCGAAGGCGTACAACCCTCTCTTCATCTATGGGGAGTCGGGGCTCGGCAAGACTCACCTGCTCCACGCCATCGGGCACTACGCCCGCAGTCTCTACCCGGGCACCCGCGTGCGGTACGTGAGCTCCGAGGAGTTCACCAACGAGTTCATCAACTCGATCCGCGACGGCAAGGGCGACACCTTCCGCAAGCGTTACCGCGACGTGGACATCCTTCTGGTCGACGACATCCAGTTCCTGGCGAGCAAGGAGTCGACGCAGGAGGAGTTCTTCCACACCTTCAACACGCTGCACAACGCGAACAAGCAGATCGTGCTGTCCTCGGACCGTCCTCCCAAGCAGTTGGTGACGCTCGAGGACCGGCTGCGCAACCGCTTCGAGTGGGGCCTCACCACGGATGTGCAGCCGCCCGAGCTGGAGACGCGTATCGCGATCCTCCGCAAGAAGGCGGTGCAGGAGCAGCTCAACGCCCCGCCGGAGGTGCTCGAGTTCATCGCCTCCCGCATCTCGCGCAACATCCGCGAGCTGGAGGGCGCGCTCATCCGCGTGACCGCCTTCGCGAGCCTCAACCGGCAGCCCGTCGACCTCGGTCTGACCGAGATCGTGCTCAAGGACCTGATCCCGGGCGGCGAGGACTCCGCTCCTGAGATCACCGCGCCGGCCATCATGGCGGCCACCGCGGACTACTTCGGACTGACGGTCGAGGACCTCTGCGGATCGTCACGCAGCCGTGTCCTGGTGACGGCACGCCAGATCGCGATGTACTTGTGCCGCGAGCTGACGGATCTCTCCCTGCCCAAGATCGGCGCCCAGTTCGGAGGCCGGGACCACACCACGGTGATGCACGCCGACCGGAAGATCCGCGCGCTGATGGCGGAGCGCCGCTCCATCTACAACCAGGTCACCGAGCTCACCAACCGCATCAAGAACGGCTGACCGGCCGGGCCGCGCCCCGGGGCGCCTCGCAGGGACCGTACGACGTCCTCGCGGGGCGCCCTTCGCCGTACCCGGCACCGGGCCGGGCCCCGCCACCAGAGCCAGTCGCTGTGCCCGGAGGCTCGGCTCGAGAGCCTGGCGTGGAGACCCCGGCGCCAGACTCGGCAAGCTCCGGGAGCGGCTCCAGGAATGACCGGACCGGTACCGGGGAACAGCTCCGGATACGGCGCGGCGCACCCGATCCGCTCCCGGTGGACGGCCCCTGGCACGGCCCCGCCGAGAGGGAGTGTTCGAATACGGGCGCCCACACGGCCCTTCTCCACAGATGAAGGGAGAATCTGGCGTCCACAGCCTGGGGACTGTGAAGTTGTTCAGATTGCGTCCACAGAGCCCGCTGCCGATACTCCATCAGGCCAGGTCAGACCCCTGGGGATTTGTGGTCAACGATGATCCACAGCCTGTGGACAGAAATTTCGTCCACAGGGCGTCATCGCTGTTGTCCACCGGCAGCCCACAGGCAGCGGCTCGTTGTCCCCAGCTTCTCCACACCCCTGTCCACTGTTCGGCAACCCGACACCGCCTTTCACTGCCGAGAGTGAAAGGCGTCACACCAGGGGCCTCGGTTGAGCTGTGGGGAACGTGGGTAAAGCTGGGGACAGCCCTGGGGAGAAGTCACCCAGCCCTGTGCATCGGGTGTGCAGAACTTTCGCGTGTCCACAGAAGCGCCTGGTTGTCCACCGGTGTCGCCCACAGGTCCGGTGGACAAAAAACCGGTTCTGACCTGCGCAGATGACGTTATCCACGGTTTCCACAGGGCCTACTACTACTACCACTCAGAGTTAGCCAGGAATCAGCTTCGAAGTGGGACCTGTGCACAACTCGAGCGGCGAGCTCGGCGAACCTCTTGGCGCGACTTGACCCCGAGCAGCAACGAGTGTCGGTGCCGTACGTCAGACTGGACCCCGGCGGCCTCCCCAGCCCTTCGGCAGGGAGCCCCGGTCAGACGACGAAGGCCAGCAGGGCGAGCGAGCAACAGCAGGAGGCGGTTCCGGTGAAGATCCGGGTGGAGCGCGATGTACTCGCGGAGGCGGTGGCCTGGGTGGCCCGCAGCCTCCCGGCCCGTCCGCCGGCGCCCGTTCTTGCGGGCCTTCTCCTGAAGGCTGAGGACGGTGCCCTCAGCTTCTCGAGCTTCGACTACGAGGTCTCGGCCAAGGTCTCCGTGGACGCCGAGATCGAGGAGGACGGCACGGTGCTCGTCTCCGGCCGGCTCCTCGCCGACATCTGCCGCGCTCTCCCCAACCGTCCGGTGGAGATTTCCACAGACGGTGTACGGGCCACCGTGGTCTGCGGCTCCTCGCGGTTCACACTCCACACCCTTCCTGTGGAGGAGTACCCGGCACTGCCGCAGATGCCGACCGCCACGGGCACCGTTCCCGGTGAGGTCTTCGCCTCCGCGGCGGCCCAGGTCGCCATCGCCGCCGGACGCGACGACACCCTGCCCGTCCTGACCGGTGTGAGGATCGAGATCGAGGGCGACACCGTCACCCTCGCGTCCACCGACCGCTACCGCTTCGCGGTCCGCGAGTTCCTGTGGAAGCCGGAGAACCCCGACGCCTCCGCAGTGGCCCTGGTGCCCGCCAAGACGCTCCTGGACACCGCCAAGGCGCTCACGAGCGGTGACACGGTGACTCTGGCGCTCTCCGGGTCCGGCGCGGGCGAGGGGCTCATCGGCTTCGAGGGCGCGGGCCGCCGTACGACCACGCGGCTCCTCGAGGGCGACCTGCCGAAGTACCGCACCCTCTTCCCCACCGAGTTCAACTCGGTCGCCGTCATCGAGACCGCCCCGTTCGTCGAGGCCGTCAAGCGCGTCGCCCTCGTCGCCGAGCGCAATACGCCGGTGCGTCTCAGCTTCGAGCAGGGTGTGCTGATCCTGGAAGCCGGTTCCAGCGACGACGCACAGGCTGTGGAGCGCGTCGACGCCGTGCTCGAGGGCGATGACATCTCGATCGCCTTCAACCCGACCTTCCTGCTGGACGGCCTGAGCGCGATCGACTCCCCGGTCGCCCAGCTCTCCTTCACGACGTCGACGAAGCCGGCCCTGCTCAGCGGCCGTCCCGCCGTCGACGCCGAGGCGGACGACGCGTACAAGTACCTGATCATGCCGGTGCGCCTCTCGGGCTGATCCGGCCGTCGTCCCTGTCATGGCAGCTTTCGGTGGACAGGCTCAGCGCCGAGCGAGCCCGCCGGGCTGCACCCCGCCGTGCGTGCCGGCCGGGCGTAGGCTCGGTCCCAGGTACGAATCGGCACAACGCTAAAGGAATCTCTGATGGAGCTCGGTCTCGTCGGTCTCGGCAAGATGGGCGGCAACATGCGCGAGCGCATCCGCCGCGCAGGGCACACGGTCATCGGTTACGACCGCAACCCGGACGTCGCCGATGTCCACAGCCTCGAAGAGCTTGTGGGCAAGCTCAAGGGCCCGCGCGTCGTGTGGGTGATGGTCCCGGCAGGCGCCGCGACGCAGTCCACCATCGACGAGCTGGCCGAGCTGCTCTCCCCGGGCGACGTCGTCGTCGACGGCGGTAACTCCCGCTGGACCGACGACGAGAAGCACGCCGTCGAGCTGGGCATCAAGGGCATCGGCTTCGTCGACTGCGGCGTCTCCGGCGGCGTCTGGGGCCTGGAGAACGGCTACGCCCTGATGTACGGCGGCGAGACCGCGAACGTCGAGAAGGTCCAGCCGATCTTCGACGCCCTGAAGCCGGAAGGTGACTTCGGTTCGGTCCACGCGGGCAAGGTCGGCGCCGGCCACTTCGCCAAGATGGTCCACAACGGCATCGAGTACGCCATGATGCAGGCGTATGCCGAGGGCTGGGAGCTCCTGGAGAAGGTCGACTCCGTCACGGACGTGCGTGAGGTCTTCCGCTCCTGGCAGGAGGGCACGGTCATCCGTTCCTGGCTGCTCGACCTGGCGGTCAACGCGCTGGACGACGACGAGCACCTCGACCAGCTCCGTGGCTTCGCCGCGGACTCGGGCGAGGGCCGGTGGACGGTCGAGGCCGCCATCGACAACGCCGTGCCGCTGCCCGCGATCACCGCGTCCCTGTTCGCCCGCTTCGCCTCGCGGCAGGACGACTCGCCGCAGATGAAGATGATCGCCGCCCTGCGCAACCAGTTCGGCGGCCACGCGGTCGAGAACAAGAAGTAGGCCGGACGCCGAAAGGCGTCGGGCACAGCAGTACACAGCAGAGCACGCAGTCGGAAGGGTCGGCGACCATGCACGTCACGCATCTTTCGCTGGCCGACTTCCGCTCGTACGCCCGGGTCGAGGTTCCTCTCGACCCGGGCGTCACCGCGTTCGTGGGAGCCAACGGACAGGGCAAGACCAATCTGGTCGAGGCCGTCGGCTATCTCGCGACGCTCGGCAGCCACCGGGTGTCGTCGGATGCCCCGCTCGTGCGGATGGGCGCCGAGCGCGCCGTGGTACGCGCCGCGGTCACCCAGGGCGAGCGGTCCCAGCTGATCGAGCTCGAACTCAACCCCGGCCGGGCCAATCGGGCACGTATCAACAGGTCGTCGCAGGTCAGACCGCGTGATGTCCTGGGGATCGTCAGGACGGTGCTCTTCGCCCCCGAGGACCTTGCCCTGGTGAAGGGCGACCCCGGTGAGCGGCGTCGCTTCCTGGACGAGTTGATCACGGCCCGGTCCCCGCGCATGGCGGGCGTCCGCTCCGACTACGAACGGGTGCTCAAGCAGCGCAACACCCTGCTGAAGTCCGCGGCCATGGCCCGCAGACACGGCGGCCGGTCGATGGACCTGTCCACTCTGGACGTGTGGGACCAGCATCTGGGCCGTGTCGGTGCCGAGCTGCTGGCGCAGCGGCTGGACCTGATCGCGACCCTGCAGCCGCTCGCGGACAAGGCGTACGCCGACGTCGCTCCCGGTGGGGGCCCCGTGACTCTGGAGTACCGCAGTTCCGTCGGGGCCGATGTCGAGCCGGCGCGCACCCGCGAGGAGCTGTACGAACAGGTGATGGCGGCGCTGGTCCAGGCCCGCAAGCAGGAGATCGAGCGAGGCGTGACGCTGGTGGGCCCCCACCGGGACGACCTGGTGCTCGGCCTGCGCGGCATGCCGGCGAAGGGGTACGCGAGCCACGGGGAGTCCTGGTCGTACGCACTGGCGCTGCGCCTGGCCTCCTACGACCTGCTGCGCACCGAGGGGAACGAGCCGGTGCTGGTGCTCGACGACGTGTTCGCGGAGCTCGACGCACGTCGCCGTGAGCGGCTGGCGGAACTGGTGGCCCCCGGCGAACAGGTCCTGGTGACGGCGGCTGTGGACGACGACGTCCCGGGAGTACTGGCGGGAGCGCGCTACGCGGTCTCCGCCGGGGTGGTGGAGCGGCTGTGAGCGGCTCCGGCGAGCAGGGCGAGGCCACACCGGGCCCGGCGAAGCAGCCGGAGGTGTCGGGCGTCGACCTGGCGCGCGTGGCGCTGCGGGCGGCGAAGGAGCAGGCCCGGGCGCGGGGCGCCGCGGCGCAGCAGAAGAAGCAGGCCAGGCGCGGTGGCGGGCTCCGTTCGGGAGCACGCTCCGACGGCCGTGATCCGCTGCCGCTGGGGTCGGCGATCAACCGACTGATCACCGAGCGCGGGTGGGAGACGCCCGCCGCGGTGGGCGGCGTGATGGGGCGGTGGCCCCAGATCGTCGGTGAGGATCTGGCCAATCACTGCGTGCCCGTGCGGTACGACGAGGATCCGGCCGAGCGGGTTCTGACCGTGCAGTGCGACTCGACGGCGTGGGCGACGCAGCTGCGGCTGCTGGCACCGCAGCTCGTCGCGAGGCTGAACACGGATCTCGGGCACGGAACGGTGCGGATGATCAAGGTGCTCGGCCCCGGCGGCCCACAGCGCAATTTCGGCCCTCTTCGTGCTCCGGGGAGCAAGGGTCCCGGGGACACCTACGGCTGAGCAGGCCTTTTGGTCCCCCGGGGCCTCCGGGATGCGGTCCGTGCTCCGGCCCGGTCCCGTCCGGGCCCCGGTGCGTTCCCGGACGGCCCCGCAGCCGGCCCGCCCGCTTCTGTCCGGGTTTGCCGACGACTCAGCTATTCCGTTCTGTGGGGCTATGTCTGCTTTTGCTCCGTACGGGGAGCGCGAGGCGTCCCTCACCGTAGCGGGAGGTTGACAGCCCGAAGCGCGCAATGCCCTCGTGAGCCTCTCAGGGCCCCTTCCTGAATATGGGGAGTCGTCAGCGCCTCATTCAGGGCGGCACATGCGTACTCAGGCACCGGCAAACCCCCATTCATGTCGGCGCTACCGGTAGAC
This sequence comes from Streptomyces sp. NPDC005494, assembly GCF_042872025.1. Taxonomy (NCBI): domain Bacteria; kingdom Bacillati; phylum Actinomycetota; class Actinomycetes; order Kitasatosporales; family Streptomycetaceae; genus Streptomyces; species Streptomyces sp. NPDC005494. The sequence goes on along the minus strand of NZ_JBIAJR010000006.1, from coordinate 177,017 downwards.
TGGTGGACAATCCCGCTTCCTCGCGGGATTCGTCGATACAAGCCGAACGACGCAGCCGCTCCCGCCTGCCGGAGAACGGCCTGTGCTGTGCCAGAAAGGGCGCTTCGTGGCCGATTCCGGCAACCCCAACGAGAACATTCCGTCCACAGCCGGTGAGCACGGCGAGGTGACCGCCTCGTACGACGCGAGCGCGATCACCGTGCTCGAAGGCCTGGACGCGGTCCGCAAGCGACCCGGCATGTACATCGGGTCCACCGGTGAGCGCGGTCTCCACCACCTCGTGCAAGAGGTTGTCGACAACTCGGTCGACGAGGCCATGGCCGGACACGCGGACACCATCGACGTCACGATCCTCGCCGACGGCGGGGTGCGCGTGATCGACAACGGTCGCGGCATCCCCGTCGGCATCGTGCCGTCCGAAGGCAAGCCGGCCGTCGAGGTCGTCCTCACCGTCCTGCACGCCGGCGGCAAGTTCGGCGGCGGCGGTTACGCCGTCTCCGGCGGTCTGCACGGCGTCGGCGTCTCCGTGGTCAACGCCCTGTCCACCCGGGTCTCCGTCGAGGTCAAGACGGACGGCTACCGCTGGACCCAGGACTACAAGCTCGGTGTCCCGACCGCCCCGCTGGCGCGTCACGAGGCCACCGACGAGACGGGGACGAGCGTCAGCTTCTGGGCTGACGGAGACGTCTTCGAGACCACCGACTACTCCTTCGAGACGCTCTCGCGCCGCTTCCAGGAGATGGCGTTCCTCAACAAGGGGCTCACCCTCAAGCTCACCGACGAGCGCGAGTCGGCGAAGGCCACGGCGGGCGCCGACAGCGCCGAGGCGGTCGAGGTCTCCGAGGAGGAGCCGAACCGGACGGTCACGTACCACTACGAGAACGGCATCGTCGACTTCGTCAAGTACCTGAACTCCCGCAAGGGCGACCTCATCCACCAGTCGGTGATCGACATCGAGGCCGAGGACAAGGACCGCCTCCTCTCGGCCGAGATCGCCATGCAGTGGAACACGCAGTACACCGAGGGCGTCTACTCCTTCGCCAACGCGATCCACACGCACGAGGGCGGCACGCACGAGGAGGGCTTCCGCGCGGCGCTGACCTCGCTGGTCAACCGCTACGCGCGCGACAAGAAGCTGCTGCGCGAGAAGGACGACAACCTCACCGGTGAGGACGTCCGCGAGGGCCTGACGGCGATCATCTCGGTGAAGCTGGGCGAGCCCCAGTTCGAAGGCCAGACGAAGACGAAGCTGGGCAACACCGAGGCGAAGACCTTCGTCCAGAAGGTCGTCCACGAGCAGCTGACGGACTGGTTCGACCGGAACCCCAACGAGGCCGCCGACATCATCCGCAAGGGCATCGCGGCCTCGACGGCCCGTGTCGCGGCCCGCAAGGCCCGGGACCTCACCCGGCGCAAGGGGCTGCTGGAAAGCGCCTCGCTGCCCGGCAAGCTGAGCGACTGCCAGTCCAACGACCCGACGAAGTGCGAGATCTTCATCGTCGAGGGTGACTCCGCCGGTGGTTCCGCGAAGTCCGGCCGTAACCCGATGTACCAGGCCATCCTGCCCATCCGCGGCAAGATCCTGAACGTCGAGAAGGCCCGTATCGACAAGATCCTGCAGAACACTGAGGTGCAGGCGCTGATCTCCGCCTTCGGCACCGGGGTCCACGAGGACTTCGACATCGAGAAGCTCCGCTATCACAAGATCATCCTGATGGCGGACGCCGACGTCGACGGCCAGCACATCAACACCCTGCTGCTGACCTTCCTGTTCCGCTTCATGCGGCCGCTGGTGGAGTCCGGGCACGTCTACCTCTCGCGCCCGCCGCTCTACAAGATCAAGTGGGGCCGCGACGACTTCGAGTACGCGTACTCGGACCGTGAGCGCGACGCCCTGGTGGCCCTGGGTAAGCAGAACGGCAAGCGCATCAGGGAAGACTCGATCCAGCGCTTCAAGGGTCTCGGCGAGATGAACGCCGAGGAGCTGCGCGTCACCACGATGGACGTCGACCACCGTGTGCTGGGCCAGGTCACGCTGGACGACGCGGCGCAGGCCGACGACCTGTTCTCGGTGCTGATGGGCGAGGACGTCGAGGCGCGGCGCTCGTTCATCCAGCGCAACGCCAAGGACGTCCGCTTCCTCGACATCTGAGTCGGCCGTACAAGCAAGCCGCAGTGCGAAAGGACTTTGACCAGCAATGGCCGACGAGAACACCCCTGTGATGCCCGAAGAGGAGCCCGTTGTCCCGGGCGTGGGCATGCGTGTCGAGCCCGTGGGGCTCGAGACGGAGATGCAGCGCTCCTACCTCGACTACGCGATGTCCGTCATCGTGTCGCGTGCGCTGCCCGACGTACGGGACGGTCTCAAGCCCGTCCACCGCCGCGTGCTGTACGCGATGTACGACGGCGGCTACCGGCCCGAGAAGGGCTTCTACAAGTGCGCCCGCGTCGTCGGTGACGTCATGGGTACGTACCACCCGCACGGCGACTCCTCGATCTACGACGCGCTCGTGCGACTGGCGCAGCACTGGTCGATGCGCATGCCGCTGGTGGACTCCAACGGCAACTTCGGTTCTCCGGGCAACGACCCGGCCGCGGCCATGCGGTACACCGAGTGCAAGATGATGCCGCTGTCCATGGAGATGGTCCGGGACATCGACGAGGAGACCGTCGACTTCCAGGACAACTACGACGGCCGCAACCAGGAGCCGACGGTTCTGCCGGCGCGCTTCCCGAACCTCCTGGTGAACGGTTCCGCCGGCATCGCGGTCGGTATGGCGACGAACATCCCGCCGCACAACCTCCGTGAGGTCGCCGCCGGCGCGCAGTGGTACCTGGAGCACCCGGAGGCCTCGCACGAGGAGCTCCTGGACGCCCTCATCGAGCGGATCAAGGGCCCGGACTTCCCGACCGGCGCGCTGGTCGTGGGCCGCAAGGGCATCGAGGAGGCCTACCGCACGGGCCGTGGCTCGATCACCATGCGGGCGGTCGTCGCGGTCGAGGAGATCCAGAACAGGCAGTGCCTGGTCGTCACGGAGCTCCCGTACCAGACCAACCCCGACAACCTCGCGCAGAAGATCGCCGACCTGGTGAAGGACGGCAAGATCGGCGGCATCGCGGACGTCCGTGACGAGACGTCGTCGCGCACGGGCCAGCGACTGGTCGTCGTGCTGAAGCGTGACGCGGTCGCCAAGGTCGTGCTGAACAACCTCTACAAGCACACCGATCTGCAGACGAACTTCGGCGCGAACATGCTGGCGCTCGTCGACGGGGTGCCGCGCACGCTCTCCATCGACGCGTTCATCCGTCACTGGGTGACGCACCAGATCGAGGTCATCGTCCGGCGCACGAAGTTCCGCCTGCGCAAGGCCGAGGAGCGGGCGCACATCCTGCGCGGGCTGCTCAAGGCGCTGAACGCGATCGAAGAGGTCATCGCGCTCATCCGCCGCAGCAACACGGTGGAGATCGCGCGTGAGGGCCTGATGGGCCTCCTGGAGATCGACGAGATCCAGGCGAACGCGATCCTGGAGATGCAGCTGCGCCGCCTGGCCGCGCTGGAGCACCAGAAGATCACCGCGGAGCACGACGAACTCCAGGCGAAGATCAACGAGTACAACGAGATCCTGGCCTCGCCCGCGAAGCAGCGGCAGATCGTGAGCGAGGAACTGGCCGCGATCGTCGACAAGTTCGGCGACGACCGGCGCTCCAAGCTCGTGCCCTTCGACGGCGACATGTCCATCGAGGACCTGATCGCCGAGGAGGACATCGTCGTCACGATCTCCCGCGGCGGTTACGTCAAGCGCACCAAGACGGACGACTACCGTTCGCAGAAGCGCGGCGGCAAGGGCGTCCGCGGCACGAAGCTCAGGGAAGACGACATCGTCGACCACTTCTTCGTGTCCACCACGCACCACTGGCTGCTGTTCTTCACGAACAAGGGCAGGGTCTACCGGGCCAAGGCCTACGAACTGCCGGACGCCGGCCGGGACGCGCGCGGCCAGCACGTCGCGAACCTGCTGGCGTTCCAGCCGGACGAGCAGATCGCGCAGATCCTGGCGATCCGAGACTACGAGGCGGCGCCCTACCTGATCCTGGCCACCAAGGGCGGCCTGGTGAAGAAGACGGCGCTCAAGGACTACGACTCCCCACGCTCCGGCGGTGTCATCGCCATCAACCTGCGCGAGACGCAGGACGGCAGCGACGACGAGCTGATCGGCGCGGAGCTGGTCTCTGCCGAGGACGACCTGCTGCTCATCAGCAAGAAGGCCCAGTCGATCAGGTTCACCGCGACGGACGACGCGCTGCGCCCCATGGGCCGCGCCACGTCCGGCGTGAAGGGCATGAGTTTCCGTGAGGGCGACGAACTGCTCTCGATGAATGTTGTCCGGCCCGGTACGTTCGTGTTCACTGCCACCGACGGCGGGTACGCGAAGCGCACCGCGGTGGACGAGTACCGCGTCCAGGGCCGTGGCGGTCTGGGCATCAAGGCTGCCAAGATCGTCGAGGACCGGGGTTCGCTGGTCGGAGCGCTGGTGGTGGAGGAGGCGGACGAGATCCTCGCCATCACGCTCGGCGGTGGTGTGATTCGTACGCGAGTCAATGAAGTCAGGGAGACGGGCCGTGACACCATGGGCGTCCAACTGATCAATCTGGGCAAGCGTGATGCCGTCGTCGGCATCGCGCGCAACGCCGAGGCCGGTCGTGAGGCCGAAGAGGTCGACGGGACCGATGAGGCCGAAGGCGCCACGGTCGAGGCCCATGCCGAGAACGTGGTCGAGGGCACAGTCGAGGGCACGGCGCCTTCGGCCGGGGAGCACGAGGAGTAGAGCGTGAGTGGAGCCACGGGCGCCGGTTCGGCCGCTTCCGGAGCAGGCGCGAGCGGCGTCCGTGGTCCTGCCACGGACTCCCAAGGGGGCACTGTGACGGACACTCGGGGACCGCAGCCGCAGTACGAGGGGTACGCGACCGGGCCGTTGCCCGGCGAGCGTGAGCCCGCACCGGGCCAGGCGGGGCCCTACCACCCGCCGCAGGCGTATCCGTCCCCGGCGGGCGGTACGCAGGGCGGCGGCACACAGGGCGGAGCGCAGGGCGTGGGCGGCGTACAGGCGACCCGGCTGCCCCGCACGGGGGCGCGGACCACTCCGCGTACCCGTAAGGCGCGGCTGAGGGTGGCCAAGGCCGATCCGTGGTCGGTGATGAAGGTCAGCTTCCTGCTCTCCATCGCGCTCGGCATCTGCACGGTGGTCGCCGCCGCGGTCCTGTGGATGGTGATGGACGCGATGGGCGTCTTCTCCACCGTGGGCGGCACGATCAGCGAGGCCACCGGTTCGAACGAGAGCAACGGCTTCGATCTGCAGTCGTTCCTGTCGTTGCCGCGCGTCCTCATCTTCACCTCGGTCATCGCGGTGATCGACGTGGTGCTGGCCACCGCGCTGGCGACGCTGGGCGCGTTCATCTACAACCTGTCGGCCGGCTTCGTGGGTGGCGTGGAGCTCACTCTCGCCGAGGACGAGTAGGCGACCGGGTATCGATTTTGGGACTGGCCCCGACGTGCGCTAATCTTCAGAAGTCAGCGCAGCAGCGCGGCGGGGCTATAGCTCAGTTGGTTAGAGCGCATCCCTGATAAGGATGAGGCCACAGGTTCAAATCCTGTTAGCCCCACCAGACACGAGAACCCCTCACCGATCACGGTGGGGGGTTCTCGCGTATCCAGGGCTGCTCGTGCGGGCTCACCGCACTGTGGGTGCTGTTCACCGGCCGCGGAGGCCGTGATGTGAGCCAGTTCACCTGTGGCGCCTGTCGGTGTGCCCTCGGTACTGCCGGGCCCGCAGCGCCACGGCCCTCGGGAGTGGCTCGTCCGCCCCCCGGGGGGGGCGTGGACGGGGTGCGCGCCGACGCCGGGCGGGCCCCTGGCCCCGGTTCGGTCCAGGGGTGCCGCACGGACGTATGCCGCACAGGCGCATGCCGCATGGACGCATGCCGTTACGGGCGCACGGAAAAGGCCCCCGCCGGTGTGTACCGGGGCGGGGGCCTGAACGAGTGTGCGGGGCGCTCAGGGTGGCAGCGGGGACGAGTCCCCGGCAGGCGCGGCGCCGTGGGTGGAGCGGGTGCTGTTCGTCGCGTACGCGGTGTCCGTGGCGTCCGGGGACAGCTGGCGCGTGGCGGGGGAGGATCCGTGAGCCTCGGCGCGGATGCGCTGCTTCATCGTCGGTGGCAGCGCCCTGTCACGCGGAAGGGTCCATCGCACGGACGGGGTGGTCGCGGTTGCCGCGGTCGCACCCGTGTGCTCGTGGGTCGTGGTCGCCGGCTCCGCGGCCGTGGCCTGCGCGGTGGCCAGGCCCATCGAGGCGAGAAGTGCGAAGAAGGCGGTGATGAAGGCGGTCCAGATGCTCTTGACCCTGAAGGTGCTCATGGCCCCTCGCTTTCAGGTGGTCCGGTTTGCTTACCTTTCCGATGATGTGGATCCGGGCCGGGGAATCCGGTACCGACGCCCCCGGTGCGCCGATCTTCTGATGAACACCACTCGTATGGTTCAACCGGTCCGAAAAACCGCTTCCGAGGTGTCGTGAGGGGTCCGGAAGAGGGCCGGGAACAAGCGGCCACAGGCTTCCGGGCAGGTCACCGAACGGTATCGGCCGGTGTGTATAGTCGGGCGGCAGAAGTCCCTTACGTCAAGGAAAGACGAGGTCGCGCGGTGAAGAAGCTTCTCCTGGTCGCACTGGCCGCCATCGGCGGGCTCCTCGTGTACCGCCAGATCCAGGCGGATCGCGCCGAGCAGGATCTGTGGACGGAGGCGACCGACTCCGTGCCCGCAGGTTCGGGTGTGTGAGACGGAACAGTCTGCTAAAAGCCCCGGTCGCCGAGCGGCCGGGGCTTTGTGCTGCCCCGGGTGCGCTGTGGCGCGCCCGTGACCCCCGCTCCCTTGAGGTCACCTCGGCACATCGGTGGCTTGCGTGAGCAAAGGTGCGTGGTGGGCCGGGGTCGAGGAGGACTCGGCGGGAGCACGGGTGAGGCGGAGCGACGCCGTGCGTCGAGAGTGGCGGACCAGGCCCGTTCGCCCTGGTGGGGACGGTACCGACGGCCAGGTCTTCGGCTCCTTCGAGTGGAGGGGCAAACAGGCTTCCGGCAGCGCCCGTTGACCCTCGGCACAGGCGGCGACGGCAAAACAGGGGCGGCGGAAGACACCGGCGGTACGGGCGGTGCAGGATGGACCGGCATCGTGCCCGCTGCCGGCGCGGGCGCCGGGGCCGCACCCGGCCGCCGGGCTCGTCGCAGCCGGCGCAGGGCAGGCACGCAGACGACGAGGGGAAGCGCGTGAACAGGCAGCGCAACAGGGGCCGGGTGACGCTGGCATCGCTCGCGGCGATGTGCGCGGTGGCGGCGCTGCCGGGCCAGGCGCACGCGGCCGACGGCCCCGCGGCGTACACGTTCGATCCGGCGGCGACATCGGTCCAGGGCGCGGAGTCGAACGCCGAGGCGGAGGAACTGAAGCCGGGATCGGTCTACAAGAGCTCCATCGAGGGGAGCCAGAAGCTGTACTACCGGCTGGAGCTCGACGCCGGCACCGATGCGTACGTCTCCGCGGTGGTGGTACCGAAGACCGGCGGAAAGGTCGCCTACGGGGACGGCATCACGATCAGCCTCAGGGACCTCGACGACAACCGGTGCAGTTCCGGGGACGCGGCCTTCGGGTCGGCCGAGTTCCCGCGCCCGATCGCCGCGTACGCCCATCGGACGGTGCGGAAGGACAGCACCATCTGCAAGGCGGGCGGTACGTACAACGTCCTCATCGAGCGGGAGAGCAAGGCGACTTCCTCGCCGGGCGCGTGGGACCTCGAGTTGCGCTTCGAGACCGAGCCCGCCCTGAAGGAAGGTGAGACGCCACCGACCGAGGCGCCGGAGAACTGGCCCTCCTCGTCACCGGCTCCCGCCGCGGGGAAGCAGAAGCGGGCCGGCGGAAGCAGCTACTACGACGCGACCAGTCTCGAGGCCGGCGAGTGGGTGGACGCCGTCGCGCCCGGCCAGACCCGGTTCTACCGGGTGCCCGTGGACTGGGGCCAGCAGATCTTCGCCACGGCCGCGCTGAGCAACAGCGGTAAGTCGACCGAGTTCCTCGGCAACGCCCTGGCGGTGGCGCTGGACAATCCTGTCCGGGGTCACGTGGAGGACGCGACCCTGTCGTACTCCGGGGCTCCGACCTCGGTGGCGCTGAACCCGCTGCCTCCTGTCGCGTACGAGAACCGGTACGACGTGGCGTCGGACGTGAGCGCGATGCGCTTCGCGGGCTGGTATTACCTGTCGGTGACGCTCTCCCCCAAGGTTGCTGAGCACTACGGGCAGGACCCCATCGGCCTGACGCTCAAGGTCAATGTCGTCAACGACAGCAAGCCCTCGCCCTATCAGGGAGACGCCGGCATCTTCGGCGTCACCGACGACGACAGGGACATGGCCAAGAGCGGTCAGAGCGCACCCGAGGCCGGCGAGAGCGACACCATGAAGATGGTGGCCGCCGCCGGAATCGGCACGGGTTCCGTGCTGGTGCTCGGACTCGGGGTGTGGACGCTGCTGGCCAGGCGCAGGGCGGCCGCCATGCCGCCCGGTACGGGTGGCGGGCACCAGCCGCTCGGAGGGCCGCCCCCGCAGGCCTGGTAGCCGGTCAGGTCTGGGTGAGAGCCCAGATGCCCACCGCGAAGCAGATCAGAGCCACCAGCAGGACCGGGATCGCCACCTTCGGTGGCGGTCCCGGTCGCTTTACGGGCGATGTCTGCGGGGCGGCAGCGGGAGGCGTGACCGTCCGGGGAGCCTGGGGATGCTGAGCGGTGTAGGCCCGGGTGGGTGCCGAGCCGTACGGCACGGCCGCCGTGACGGCGTGGGCGAGATCCGCCGGAGGGGTGTCGGCGTAGGGGGAACCCTGGAGCGGAACGGGAGGCGAGGGTGGCTGCGCCCCTGGCACCCCCTGGGGTGCCTGTGACTGAGGGGGCGGTGCGAGATGGAAGCTGCCCGTCTCCGACATCGCGGGGTGCGGCGCGTACGGCTGCTGTCCAGCGCCCTGGGGCTGCTGTGACGGCTGTGGCGACGGCTGGGGCACTGGCGTGGGGCCGACCGCCTGAGCGGGCGCCTGAGGGCCGCTCAGCGAGCCGACGGGGCCGCCGCGGCCGGCGGGGCCCTCCGGCCCCTCGGGGCCGAAACCGGCGGGCAGCGGGCCGATCTGGTCGAAGACCTCTACCGGTTCGTCCTCGGCACTCGCCTCCGGCAGCATCTCGACGGCCGCGGTCAGGGCCTTACGCGCACCGGTGGCCGTACGGAAGCGGGCGTGCGGGTCCGGCTGCAGCAGACCCGCGAGGACTTGCCACAGCGGCTCCGGCACACCCTGTGGGGCACCGGGAGTGCCGTGCGCGGCGAAGTACTCGATCAGCGCCTGGGAGTCGGGCTTCTGCCCCTGGAGCAGATAGAGCGCGACGAGGCCCACGGCGAAGAGGTCCGCCGGGAAGTCGGGCTCCGCACCCATCATCTGCTCGGGTGCGAAGTAACCCGGCGTACCGACCACGTAGTTGGTCTCGGTGAGCCGAGGTTCGCCCTTGCGCATCGAGATGCCGAAGTCGGAGAGCCGCAGGTGCGGCCGGCCCGTGCCGGTGGCCTCCATGAGGATGTTGGCCGGCTTGATGTCCCGGTGCACCACCCCCTCGGCGTGCACGGTGGACAGCCCGGAGAGCAACTGATCGAGCAGCAGGCACACGAAGCGCGGGGGCAGCGGGCCGTAGTCGCCGATGACATGGGCCAGCGATCCCCCGCTGACCAGATCCATCGTGAAGAGGACCTTGTCGTCGTCGGCCGCCCAACTGGCAGGCGCGAGAACATGCGGATGCTCGATGCGCAGCGCCTGCTCACGGACGAAGCGCAGCAGCGTGTGCGCATCGCTCTGCTGGAGGACCTTCGCCGCCACATACCTGCGGCGTCTGTGGTCCCATGCGCGCCATACGGCGCCGACCCCACCACGTCCGATCGGATCCACCAGCTCGTACCGACCAGCGAAGACCTCACCCATTGCGCTGCGCCCGCTCCCGTTCACGTATCGGTTCGTGCCCCGGCTGTCGGTACTGCCCCGGCCGCCCCGCCTCGGGTCGGCTCCCGGCCTCGGGTCCTGCTCTAGCTCTGGTGGCCCTCGTAGTGTGCGACCGCGTCGGCGGTGCGCCCCGCTCCGTAGACCCTGAGGAACTCTGCCAGTTCGGGGTGGGCCGGGGCGAGGGAGTCGGCGGCATCGATGATGTCTCCGGCCGCGGCGACCGAGCGCAGCAGGGACTGGATCTCCCGGACCACACGTCGCACGGTGGGGGCTCCGCCGGTGGTCGCGGTCTGACCGGTGTTGGTGAGGACCGAGCCGCCCTGAGACTTCTTGATCTCTTCCATCCGTTCGGTGGCCTCTCCCGCGCTGATGCTGCCGTCCGCCACCTGCCCGGCGAGTTCCTGGAGGGCCTGGACCCGCTGGACGACCGCAGGGTTGCCGATCTTGGCCCGCTGGCCGCTCATCAGCTGGGAGAGCATGGGAGCGGACAGCCCGAGCACGGCGGCGAGGCGCGCCTGGTTGAGGCCGAGGTCGTCGATCAGTCTGCGGAAGAGCGCCCCCAGCGGCTCCCCGTACCAGCTGCGCTGGAGCTCTCTGGCTCTAGCCGTGGCCTCTTGCTGCGCTGCGTCCATTGCGTCTCCCCTTCGCTGCGGCTTCGCTGCTGCGAACCTCGTCGTGCATCTTACGGAGAGCCGTTGCGGACCGGGAGTCCCAATCGTTTTGGAGGAATCAGGGGGTCACCCGGTACTCTGTTCTGCGACGGATGGCGCGGCATGAATGTGTCCCGTGGTGTCCGCATTTCGGGGCCTTAGCTCAGTTGGTAGAGCGCTGCCTTTGCAAGGCAGATGTCAGGAGTTCGAATCTCCTAGGCTCCACATTCCGGAGAGCCCCCCGGACCCGCGTCAGCGCGGGTCCGGGGGGCTCTCCCGTGTGTCCGGGGCCCGCGTGATGTCCGGTCTCACGTGGGGGCCGTGTTTCACGTGAAACGCGGAGACTTCTCTGGCTTCTCCGGCGGGCCCTCTGTTTCACGTGGAACGACGGAGGGGCGCCGGAGACCGTGAGGTCGTCCGGCGCCCCTCCGAGGCGCCCTGCCCGGGAGGGCAGTGGATGCTTCTACTGGTGGCGGTCGTCGCGCCCGTCGCCGTCCGTCGGGTCGGACCCGGCCTCGGCGTCGTCCTGCTTGACCCGGACCTCCGGGTCGAGCACGGGCTGGCCGCTGCCGTCGACCGAAGTCAGCGGGGCGCGGTCGTCGCCCACCTCGGTGGGGGCGGGCGGCTCGACGAGCCAGTCCGGGTTGGCCTGCTTGTCCCACCACTTCCAGGCGGCGAAGGCTCCACCCGCCAGGGCTCCCAGGATGATGAAGCCCTTGGCCAGCTTGCCCGCCCTGGCCCGTCGCTCGTGCTTCCTGACGAGCTTCTGGATCTCCTTGGCCGTCACCTGGCCACGGAGTGCGGCCAGTGCGGCAGCGCTGCGGGCCGTCGCCTCTTCGGCCATGGGCCGGCTCGCGGCCACCGCGTACTCGACGCGCGGCACGGTGTAGTCCGCTGCGGTGCGGGCAGCGGTGCGCGTCCGTGCCGCGGCCTTCTGCGCGGCGTGGTCGACCTTGGGGGGTACGTGGGTCAGTGCCTGTTCGATGCGCGGTGCGAGATGCGCGCTGTACTGGACGCGGGCCTGGGCGGCTGCCTTCGACACCTTGGGCGCGAGCAGTGCACGAGCCTCCTGCGCGTAGTGCGCGGCCTGTTCCTTGGCCGTGTCGGCGTAAGGCGCCACCACTTCCGCGGCGTGCTGCGCACTGTCCTTCGCCGAGTAGGTTGCGGCGCGCACGCTGTCGATGCGGGTCACGGGATCCTCCTCCTTGGTGGCGGGTAGGTACTCCGCCTATCCACCCATTTGAAAATCATGCCCGCTGAGGCATCGAGCGCCATGCGGGACGGGCATCCGGGTCATGAACGTCATTCTCGGGCAATACGGTGCAAGGGGAGCGTGCCGCCGACGATTCCACGGTTCGTGTCGGGGCGCTTCGCGTCGTCGGGCACTTGGCCGTATCCGTCCCGCAGGAAGTGTGGGAAAGGTGCAGGAAAGCGGGCAACGAGGTGAGTGCCTCATGTCCCGGGCTGCGACCGGGCTGTCCGAGGGGTGCTCCGTGCGAGGATCGGGGGTCACCAGCGAGGACTTACGGAAGGCAGACCGTGGCCGAGGAGCTTTACGCCACTTTGAGGACCAGCCTGGGTGACATCGAGATCCGGCTGCTGCCGAACCAGGCTCCCAGGACGGTCAAGAACTTCGTCGAGCTCGCCACCGGCGAGCGCGAGTGGACCAATCCCGAGACCGGCAGGAAGTCCACGGACAGGCTGTACGACGGCACGGTCTTCCATCGCGTCATCGGTGGCTTCATGATCCAGGGCGGCGACCCGCTGGGCAACGGGACGGGCGGTCCCGGCTACGAGTTCGGGGACGAGTTCCACCCGGACCTCGCGTTCGACAGGCCGTACCTGCTCGCGATGGCCAACGCGGGACCGGGGACCAACGGCTCGCAGTTCTTCGTGACCGTGGCGCCGACCGCGTGGCTGACCGGCAAGCACACGATCTTCGGGGAAGTCGCCGGTGACGCGGGCAGGAAGGTCGTGGACGCCATCGCGGCGGCTCCCACCAACCCGCGCACCAACCGCCCGCTGCAGGACGTGGTGCTCGAATCGGTCGCCATCGAGACCCGCTGACCTCTCGCCGGGCGTGAGTGCGGCCGCCACCCGAAGAGGCGCGTCACCGTGCGGGGAACCAACCGCCCTGCTCGTCCGTACTGTTACATAACGGGCGTGCGGGGCGGACGCATCTGTGCCACCGCCACGGACGAGGACCGAAGGGGCCGTGACCGATGGAGCAGCAGCCGCCGAACGACCAGGACGCGTCCGCGGCTGCGGGCGGTCCTCCCACGTGCTACCGGCATCCGGGCAGGGAGACGGGGATCCGCTGCGTGCGGTGCGAGCGGCCGATCTGCACGGACTGCATGATCGAGGCTTCGGTGGGCTTCCAGTGCCCGGAATGCGTCCGTGAGGGCTCCGGCACGGGTCATCACCCGGCGGCGAGCCGGCCGCGCACGCTGGCGGGCGGCAGCGTCGCGGAGGATCCGCGGCTGATCACCAAGATCCTGCTGGTCATCAACATCGCCGTCTTCATCGCGGTCTCGGTGGCAGGGCGTCCACTGGTCGACGAGCTGCTGCTGTTCGGCCGGGCCCACACGGGGGATGCCTCGGCCGGGGTGCAGGGGGTGGCCGAGGGGCAGTGGTACCGGCTGGTCACCTCGATGTTCCTGCACCAGGAGGTGTGGCACATCGCGTTCAACATGCTGGGGCTGTGGTGGCTCGGCGGCCCGTTGGAGGCCGCCCTCGGCCGTGCCCGCTATCTCGCGCTCTACCTGCTCTCGGGCCTCGCGGGCAGCGCCCTCACCTACTGGATCTCCGACCCCGCGCAGGGAACGCTCGGAGCGTCCGGAGCCGTCTTCGGACTGCTGGGTGCGACAGCCGTCCTGATGCGCCGGATGAACTACGACATGCGGCCGGTGATCGCGCTGCTCGTGGTGAACCTGATCTTCACCTTCAACCCATGGGGCGCGATCGCCTGGCAGGCTCACGTGGGCGGGCTGGTCGCCGGTGCACTGATCGCGATTGCCATGGTCCACGCGCCGCGGGAGCGCAGGAAGCTCGTGCAGTACGGCGCGTGCGCGCTGGTCCTGGGGGCGGTCGTGGCCATCGTCCTCGCCAGGAGCGCTGCGCTCACCTGAGCGGAAGCCGTTGCTCCAGAGGTGTGGTTGTCCACAGAGCGTGCCGGATCTTGTGCATGACGTGTGGAACAGGTGTGCCCCTTGTCGCTGAACCGGGTTTTCCCAGTCAGGACAAGGGGCGCAGGCTCCCGCGATGCGCAAGTGTGTAGTCACACCGGCGTCAACTTCGAGGGAAGTTATCCACAGATCGTCTGACCTTTTCCCCTACCTGTGGATAACTCTGTGGGTAACTTCAGGGCAGAGCTACTTCCACTGTGTGGAGACGCCGAAGCCGCCTGCGATGAAGCCGAAGCCCACGACGATGTTCCAGTTGCCCAGTGCGCTGATCGGCAGGTCGCCCTCGGTGACGTAGAAGACCACGATCCAGGCCAGACCGATCAGGAAGAGCGCCAGCATCACCGGCGCCACCCAACTGCGGTTGGTCAGCTTTATGCTCGTCGCCTGCTTGGCCGGCGGAGGCGTGAAATCTGCCTTCTTGCGGATACGTGACTTCGGCACGAGGGACTCTCCTGTCGATGCGCTGCGTGACCGCGCAGGGATCTGTGGCTGGCGCCGGGGCGCGAGGGGGAATGCTGCCTCCCCGGGGCGTCCGTTAGCGTAGTGCTTCCGTGGCGCCTAAGGAGATAAGGGTACGTTGAGCAATTCTGCCGACTCTCCTCGAGGCCCGGCCCGGCGCATGTCCCGGTGGCCGGTCCAAAGCCTCACCGCTGCCGTTTTCGCCCTTGCCGGACTGATCTTCGTCACCAGCGCGAACACGGCCAAAGGGACCGACATCCGCACGGACTCCTCGCTGCTCAAGCTCTCCGATCTCATCCAGCAGCGCAGCGAGAAGAACGCGGAGCTGGACGAGTCGACCGCTTCCGTGCGCGCGGACATCGACACCCTGGCCCGGCGGGACGACGGGAGCACCCGCGCCGAGGACGCCGAACTCGAAGCGCTGGAGAAGGCCGCGGGCACGACGCCGGTCACCGGGGAGGCCCTCTCGGTCACGCTGAACGACGCCCCGCCGGACGCCACCGCGAACCCCGGATACCCCGAGCCGCAGCCCAACGACCTGGTCATTCACCAACAGGACCTGCAGGCCGTCGTCAACGCCCTCTGGGAGGGCGGGGCGGAGGGCATCAAGGTGATGGACCAGCGGCTGATCTCCACCAGCGCGGTACGTTGCGTCGGGAACACCCTGATCCTCCAGGGGCGCGTCTACTCGCCTCCGTACAGGGTCACAGCCGTCGGCGACCAGGAGAAGCTGCGGCAGGCGCTCGACGACTCCACGGCGATCCAGAACTACCAGCTGTACGTGAAGGCGTACGGCCTGGGCTGGAAGGTCGAGGAGGACGACAGGACGACGCTCCCCGGCTACTCGGGCACCGTCGACCTCCACTACGCACAGCCTGTGGACTAGTCCGCGGGACGCCGGCGCCGGTGGCTTCGACGGGTCCGCCGCTCCGTGAAGGACGCGTCCCGGCGGCTTTCCACAGCTGACCCACGCCCGTGCCCCGGCCGTTTAGTCTGGTGCCGTACCGAATGGAGGCAACAGCATGTACGGCTGGATCTGGCGGCATCTGCCGGGCAACGCATGGGTGCGGGGCTTCATCTCGCTCGTGCTGGCCCTGGCCGTTGTCTACACGCTCTTCCAGTACGTCTTCCCCTGGGCGGAGCCGTTGCTCCCGTTCGGTGACGTGACGGTGGACGGCGAGAGCACCAGCGGAGCGGGGTCCGGTCAGTGAGCGCACGCATTCTCGTCGTCGACAACTACGACAGCTTCGTCTTCAACCTCGTCCAGTACCTCTACCAGCTCGGCGCCGAGTGCGAAGTGGTGCGCAACGACGAGGTGACCACGGACCACGCGGACGACGGTTTCGACGGCGTCCTGCTGTCCCCCGGCCCCGGCACCCCAGAACAGGCGGGCGTCTGCATCGAGATGGTGCATCACTGCGCGCGCGAAGGCGTTCCGGTCTTCGGTGTCTGCCTGGGCATGCAGTCGATGGCGGTCGCCTACGGCGGAGTCGTGGACCGGGCGCCGGAGCTGCTGCACGGGAAGACCTCACCCGTCCTGCACGAGAGCAAGGGCGTGTTCGCCGGCCTGCCGTCCCCGTTCACCGCGACCCGCTACCACTCGCTCGCCGCGGAACCCGCGACGGTCCCGCCCGAGCTCGAGGTCACCGCGCGTACCGCCGACGGCATCATCATGGGGCTGCGGCACCGTGAACACGCCGTGGAGGGCGTGCAGTTCCATCCCGAGTCGGTGCTCACGGAGTACGGCCACCTGATGCTCGCCAACTGGCTGGAGCAGTGCGGTGACGCGGGCGCTGTCGCGAGATCGGCGGGGCTCGCCCCGGTGGTGGGCAAGGCCGCGGCGTGACCTCACTCCGCCCCGGCGCCGGGCAGGAAGGCTCGTACCCGCAGGGTGCGTACGAGCCCGACGGCACCTTCGCGGCGGCGGTGGAGCAGCTCGCGGACCCGCTGAACGATCCGCTGCCGGGGCAGCACGCCTCGCCGTGGTTCCGGGCGGAGGGCGGTCCGGCCGACGGCGGGGGCCGGCAGATGCCCCGTCCGGCGGCTGAGGGCCCCGCTGAGCCCCCGGGCGAGTGGTACGACCCCGAGGGCTACCAACGGGACTGGTACGGGCAGCAGGGGCCCGGAGAGGCGCCCACGGCGAACACGGTCCAGGGCACGGCGACGATGCCCGGCCCCGGGGCGGCGCCCCCGCCTCAGCAGGCTGGGCGCGCACCGGCGTCAGTGCCCGGGAACCCGGCCGGGACGCCGGTGCCCACGCCGATGCCTGACGTCACGGCCGTCATGCCCGTCTCCGCTCCCGAAGGATCCGTTCCGGAAGGGTCCGTTCCCGAAGGATCCGGGATCGAAGGGTCCGCTCCCGCTCCCGCACGGCCGGTGCCCAGCGCCCGGAGGGTCCGGCACGACGAGACGGTCGCACTGCGGTCGGCCGACGCCCGGGAGGCCTCACGGCAGGCCACCCCCGATGCCCCGGCGCCCGTGCCGGAGCCCTCGCCGACGGGCGGCCGGGCGGAGCGCAGACGGGCGGCCAAGGGGCGCGGGCGTCGGCGGCCGGAACCGCGGCCGGCCACGGACGCGTCGGCGTCGGCATCGGCGGAGCCCGCGGCTCCGATGTCACGGCTCGAGGCCCGGCGCGCGGCACGCGCGGCCAAGGACAGCCCCGCGGTCGTGGCCAGCCGGGTCGTCGGCGAAATGTTCATCACCTTCGGTGTGCTGATGCTCCTCTTCGTCACGTACCAGCTGTGGTGGACCAACGTCCGCGCCGATCAGATAGCCGGCCGTGAGACGAACAAGATCCAGGACGACTGGGCGAACGGCGAACGCTCCCCGGGAGCCTTCGAGCCCGGACAGGGATTCGCCATCATGCACATCCCGAAGCTGGACGTGGTCGCGCCGATCGCCGAGGGCATCAGCAAGGAGAAGGTCCTCGACCGCGGCATGATCGGTCACTACGGCGAGGGCAAGCTGAAGACGGCGATGCCCTCGGCGGAGCAGGGGAACTTCGCGGTGGCGGGCCACCGCAACACCCATGGTGAGCCCTTCCGCTACATCAACAAGCTGAAGCCGGGCGACCCGATCGTCGTGGAGACGCAGGACGCCTACTACACGTACGAGATGGCCAGCATCCTTCCGCAGACGTCGCCGTCCAATGTGGCCGTGATCGACGAAGTGCCCCCGGGCTCGGGCTTCACGGGGCCGGGCAGGTACATCACGCTGACCACCTGCACCCCGGAATTCACGAGTACGTACCGAATGATCGTGTGGGGCAAAATGGTCGACGAACGCCCGCGGAGCAAGGGGAAGCCCGACGCGCTCGTCGGCTGAACATCATCACGACAGGGACGGGTGCGGTGGCAGCGAGGACCGAACAGGCGGAGCGCACCGGCGAGTCGGAGACCCCGGTGCGGTACAGGAAGCGGCATCCCGTCGCGACCGCGGTGAGTCTCTTCGGTGAGCTGTTGATCACGGCCGGTCTGGTGCTGGGGCTCTTCGTCGTCTATTCGCTGTGGTGGACCAACGTCCTCGCCGACCGCGCGGCCGACAAGGAGGGCAACACCGTCCGCGACCGTTGGGCCGGCGGGCCGGGCGATCTGGACACCAGGGACGGCATCGGCTTCCTCCACGTCCCGGCGATGAAGAACGGCGAGGTGCTGGTCAAGAAGGGCACCGACACCACGACCCTGAACAACGGCATCGCCGGCTACTACACGGATCCCGTGAAGTCGGCCCTTCCCTCGGACGAGCAGGGCAACTTCTCGCTCGCCGCCCACCGGGACGGCCACGGCGCGAAGTTCCACAACATCGACAAGCTGAAGAAGGGCGACGCGGTCGTCTTCGAGACCAAGGACACCTGGTACGTCTACAAGGTCTACGCGAAGCTGCCGGAGACCTCCAAGTTCAACGTCGACGCGATCGCCGCGGTGCCCAAGGAGTCGGGAGTCAAGAAGCCCGGCCGCTACATCACGCTGACCACGTGCACGCCCGTCTACACGTCGAAGTACCGCTACATCGTGTGGGGCGAGCTGGTCCGCACCGAGAAGGTGGACCGGGACCGCACGAAGCCGGCGGAGCTTCGGTAGCAGCCACGGACGCACGCAAGGGCCCCGGTCACCGAACGGTGACCGGGGCCCTTGCGTGCGCGTAGGTACGAAGCCGTGCGGTCAGTCGCCTGACGCTCCACCGAAGAGGTTCGCGTCCCCACCCCCGACCGTGGTGAGCGTGACGGTACTTCCCTTCGGTACCTGGGAGTTGCCTCCGGGCTCGGCCTTCATCACCAGGGCGTTCGGCTTGTCCGGCGAGTTGGGGGCGAGCGCCACCACGAGGCCCATGCCTTCGAGCGTGGCCTTCGCGTCCTGGTACCGCTTGCCGAGGATGTCGCCCGGGATGGTGACCTGCTCCGGCTGAGCGGGACCCTTCGAGACCTTGAGAACGATCTGGACGTCCTTGGACTGCTTGCTGTTCGCCTCGGGAGTCTGCTCGATCACGGTGTCGGCAGGCTGGTCCGACTCGACGTCGGTCCTGGAGACGTTGGCGAATCCGACACCCTTGAGCTGGGCCTCCGCGTCCGCGTAGGACCGGCCGACCACGCCGGGGACGTTCTGGGTGGCTTCCTTGGCCACCGTGATCGTGACCTCGGTGTCCTTCTCCACCTCCGAGCCGCCCTCGGGGTCCTGCGCGATGACGGTGTCCTTGGTCTTGTCGGACTCGGCCGTCTTCACGGTCACCGTGAAGCCCTTGTCCTCCAGCGCCTTACGGGCACTGTCCTCGGACTTCTCCAGGACGTCCGGGACCTCGATCTTGGGGGCACCGGAGGAGACGACGACCGTCACCGTCTCGCCCGCCTCCATCTGCTCGTCCGCGGACGGGCTCTGGCTGCAGATCGAGTCCTTCTCCTGGGTCTCGCAGGGCTCGCTGGGGCCGACCTTCAGGACGATGTCGGCGTTGTCCGCGAGCCTCTGCGCCTCTTCGACCGTGGAGCCGACCATGTTCGGCACGTCGAACTTGCCGCCGCCGCTGTCCGTCTCGCTGAACACCGCGCGGCCGATCAGGATCGCGCCGATCAGCACGAGGACGCCGGCGACGACGAGGAGGATCGTCGAGGTGTTGCTCTTCTTCTGGCGCCGGCGGTCCGGACGGTCGTCGTAGCCGTAACCGCCGTCGTCGGGGTTGACCGGGGGCAGCATGGACGTCTGCGCGCCACCCGGGTCGGCCGCCCGCAGAGCGGTGGTCGGCTGGTCGTTGTTGTAGCCGTCGTAGCCGCCGTAGCCGACCGCACCCATCGCCGCCGTGGCCGCGACCGGCTGGCCGTCGAGGCAGGCCTCGATGTCGGCCCGCATCTCGTCGGCCGACTGGTAGCGGTAGTCGGGGTCCTTGGTCAGCGCCTTCAACACGATCGCGTCCATCTCGGGCGTGATCTCGGGGTCGAAGTTGCTCGGAGGCTGCGGTTCCTCGCGTACGTGCTGGTAGGCGACCGCGACGGGAGAGTCACCGACGAACGGGGGCCGGACGGCCAGCAGTTCGTAGAGCAGGCAACCGGTGGAGTACAGGTCGGAGCGCGCGTCCACCTGTTCGCCCTTGGCCTGCTCCGGGGAGAGGTACTGGGCGGTGCCGATGACGGCGGCGGTCTGGGTCATCGTCATGCCGGAGTCGCCCATGGCCCGGGCGATGCCGAAGTCCATGACCTTGACCTGTCCGGTGCGCGTCAGCATGACGTTCGCAGGCTTGATGTCGCGGTGGACGATCTGCGCCCTGTGCGAGTACTCCAGCGCCTGGAGGATCCCGACGGTCATCTCGAGGGTCCGCTCCGGCAGGAGCTTGCGGCCGGAGTGCAGCAGCTCCCTGAGGGTCGACCCGTCGACGTACTCCATCACGATGTACGGGATGGAGACACCGTCGACGTAGTCCTCGCCGGTGTCGTAGACGGCGACGATCGCGGGGTGGTTGAGCGAGGCGGCGGACTGGGCCTCACGGCGGAACCGTGCCTGGAAGGACGGGTCGCGGGCGAGATCGGCCCGCAGCGTCTTCACAGCTACGGTGCGGCCGAGCCGGGTGTCGTGCGCGAGGTAGACCTCGGCCATGCCACCACGGCCGAGCACCGAGCCCAGCTCGTACCGGCCGCCGAGGCGACGCGGCTCTTCCATAACTGATCCAGCCCTCTCCGTCAGTCCCGACCGCACCCGTGTGTGGTCCGGCGGTGCGCTGTTCGCGCATACGCTACCGGGCACGCCCGGCGTGATCGGCCCGCACCCTTCAGCTGATATCCGACCGGTATCCCAATGTGCTGGTGTGGACAGAAGTTGTGACGGTTGTCACTTCTTTCCGTCGAGTACCGCCTTCATCACGCTCTTGGCGATCGGTGCCGCCAGACCGCCACCGGAGATGTCGTCCCGGTTGGCGTTCCCGTCCTCGACCACCACGGCCACGGCGACCGGGGAGCCGCTGTCGGTCTTGGCGTACGAGATGAACCACGCGTAGGGCTTCTCGCTGTTGTTGAGGCCGTGCTGCGCGGTGCCGGTCTTGCCACCCACGGTGACGCCGTCGATCTGCGCGTTGGTTCCCGTGCCGTCGGCGACGACGGTCTCCATCATCTGCTGCACCTTCTGGGCGTTCTCCGCCGAGAGCGGCTGGCTGAGCTGCTCCTTCTCGTGCGTGTAGATGACGTCCAGGTTGGGTGCCTGGCGCTCGGCGACCATGTACGGCTGCATGAGCTTGCCGTCGTTGGCGATCGCGGACGCCACCATGGCCATCTGGAGCGGAGTGGCGCGGTTGGAGGCCTGCCCGATGCCCGCCATGGCGTTCTGCGGGCGGTTGTCCTCGGGGTAGACGCTGGCGTCGGCCCTGACCGGAGTGAAGACTTCCTCGTTGAAGCCGAACTTGTCGGCCTGTTCGATCATCTTCTTGTTGCCGAGGTCGTCGCTCATCTTGCCGAAGACGGTGTTGCACGACCAGCGCAGGGCTTCGCGGAGCGAGGCGTCCTTGCAGGGGATGCTGCCCTCGTTCTGCAGCAGGTTGGTCGACAGCGGGAGCTTCCAGGGCAGCGGGGAGTTCGTCTTCGCGTCGATGTCGGTGTAGAGGCCGTTCTCCAGAGCCGCAGCGGCCGTGACGACCTTGAACGTCGAGCCGGGCGGGTAGGTCTCCCGCAGGGCCCGGTTCAGCATCGGCTTGTCCTCGTCCTCCAGGAGCTTCTGCCGCGCGTCGGAGTCCTTCATCGAGTTGCCCGCGAAGACGGAGGGGTCGTACGAGGGGGTGCTGGCCAGGGCGAGGATCGCACCGGTCTGCGGGTCGAGCGCGGCGACGGCGCCCTTCTTGTCGCCCAGGCCCTTGAAGGCGGCCTTCTGGGCCGCACCGTCGAGGGTGGTGACGATGTTCCCGCCGGTCTTCTTCTCGCCGGTGAACATCGACAGGGTGCGGTCGAAGAACAGCTGGTCGCTGTTGCCGGTGAGGATGCCGTCCTCGATGCTCTCCAGCTGGGAGGAGTCGAAGGCCTGCGAGGAGTAGCCCGTGACCGGTGCCCACATGGGCCCGTTCTTCCAGACCCGCTTGTACTTGAAGTCGCTGTCCGTCGTCTCCACGGAGTCCGTGACGGGTTCGCCGTCGACGATGATGTTGCCGCGCTCGTGGGCGTAGCGCTCGATCTGGACGCGGCGGTTGTGCTCGTTCGAGTTGAGCTCGTCGGCACGGACGTACTGGATGTAGTTGGTGCGGATCAGCAGGGCCAGGACCAGGATCCCGCAGAAGATCGCGATCCTGCGGAGCGGCTTGTTCACGGTCGGACCACCTGGGTCATCTCGGCGTCCGGGGACGGTGCGGGGGCCGGGGCGGGACGGCGGGCGGTGTCACTGATTCTGATCAGGATGCCGATGAGGGCCCAGTTGGCGATGACGGAGGAACCACCGGCCGCGAGGAACGGCATGGTCATACCGGTCAGCGGGATGAGCCCCATGACGCCGCCGGCGACGACGAACACCTGGATGGCGAAGGAACCGGAGAGCCCGATCGCCAGGAGCTTGCCGAAGGGGTCGCGGGCGGCGAGCGCCGTGCGGACGCCGCGCTCGACGATCAGGCCGTAGACAAGTAGCACCGCCATCATCCCGGCCAGACCGAGCTCCTCGCCGACGGTGGCGAGGATGAAGTCGGAGTTGGCGGCGAAGCCGATCAGGTCCGAGTTGCCCTGACCGAGGCCGGTACCGAGGGTGCCCCCGGAGCCGAAGGCCATGAGGGACAGGGACATCTGCTCGCTGGCGTCGTACTTCCCCCATCCGGCGAACGGGTCGAGCCAAGCGGTGACTCGCTGCTGCACGTGGGGTTCGAAGGTGGCCACACCCACCGCCCCCGCAGCCGACATCAGCAGACCGAAGACGATCCAGCTGGTGCGCTCCGTGGCGACGTACAGCATGACGACGAACATGCCGAAGAACAGGAGCGAGGATCCGAGGTCGGTCTCGAAGACCAGGATCAGGATCGAGAAGGCCCAGACCATGAGGATCGGTCCCAGGTCACGGCCGCGGGGCAGGTAGAGCCCCATGAAGCGGCGGCTGGCCAGGGCCAGTGCGTCACGCTTGACCATGAGGTACCCGGCGAAGAAGACAGCGATGATGATCTTCGCGAACTCTCCCGGCTGGATCGTGCCGACACCGGGGATCTTGATCCAGATCTTGGCGCCGTTCACGGCGGGGAAGAACATCGGGAGGATCAGCAGGAACAGCGCGACCAGCATGGAGATGTAGGTGTAGCGCTGCAGGATGCGGTGATCCTTGAGGACCAGCAGGACCACGACCAGCAGGGCGACGCCCGCCGCCGAGAACAGCAGCTGCTTGGAGGCAGCTGCCACGAAGTTCTCGGTCTGCTGGAAGCGTTCCGACTGGTCCAGACGCCAGATGAATGCCAGACCGAGCCCGTTCAGCAGGGTGGCCAGCGGAAGCAGCAGCGGATCGGCGTACGGCGCGAATCTCCGGATGGCGAGGTGCGCGACGCCACCGAGCAGGGCGAGTCCGAGCCCGTAGCCGAGCATGCCGGAGGGCAGCTCCCCGTTGATGGCGAGGCCCACGTTGGCGTACGCGAACACCGAGATGAGGACGGCGAAGGCGACCAGCGTCAGTTCCGTGTTGCGGCGGCTCGGTGCGTCGATCGCGCCGATGGTGGTCGTGTTGGTGACAACGCTCATGTGCTGAAGGCCCCCTACGGCTTACTGCTTACCGCACTGCAGGGCCAGCTTCTTCTCTTCCTCCGAGAGGCTGGGGCCGGGAGTGGGAGTCGCGTTCGTCTTGGTCCCCTCGGCGGGGGACTTGGCGGAATTGCTGTCGGCCGTCTCGTTCTGGTCCTTGGCGGCGTCCGCCTCGGCGGCGCGGCGCTGCGCGTCCTTCTTGCAGGCGGAGGCCTGGGCTTCGAGCTCGCCGATCTTCTTGCGCGCGTCGGTGATGTTGCCCTCGGCGATGGTCGCTTCGACCTTCTTGCGCTGGTAGGGCGGGAGGTACTTGAGTTCGATCTCGGTGTTCTCCTCGACCTTCGAGAGAGACACCCAGGCGAGGTCCTGGCTGATGCCGCGGAACAGCGCGACGTTGTCGTCCTTCGTGCCCACGTAGAACTGCGTCTGGGTCCAGCGGTAGCCGCCGTACACGCCGCCGCCGATGACGGCGAGCGCCAGCACGATGTAGAACGACCGCTTCAGCCACCTGCGCCCGTTGCGGGGCTTCACGAAGTCGTCGTCGCTGTAGGAGTTGAAGGCGCCGTCCGGACCTGAGCCGTAGCCCATGTCGTCACCGCTGCCGGGAGGGCCGAAGCCCCCGGCCGGAGGAGGCACGGGGCGGCCGAGGCCGGCCGCGCGTCCCGCCGGGGTCTCCATGGCCCGGCCGTCGTTCGCCTGGGCCGCCTGGTTCTCGGCGACGGCGCCGACGACGACGGGGGTGTCGTTGAGCTGCCCGGCCAGGGTGTCGTTGCTGTCGACGTCCAGGACGTCGGCGACGATGCAGGTGATGTTGTCGGGACCGCCGCCGCGCAGGGCGAGCTGGATGAGGTCCTGGATGGTCTCCTGGGGGCCCTGGTAGCTGGCCAGGGTCTCTTCCATCGTCTGGTGGGAGACCACGCCCGAGAGGCCGTCGGAACAGATCAGGTAGCGGTCGCCGGCCCGGACCTCGCGGATGGAGAGATCGGGCTCCACGTGGTCGCCGCTGCCCAGGGCGCGCATCAGCAGGGAGCGCTGCGGGTGTGTGGTGGCCTCTTCCTCGGTGATCCGGCCCTCGTCGACGAGGCGCTGGACCCAGGTGTGGTCCTGGGTGATCTGCGTCAGGACGCCGTCGCGCAGCAGGTAGGCGCGGGAGTCACCGACGTGGACGAGCCCGAGACGCTGACCGGTCCAGAGCAGGGCGGTGAGCGTCGTGCCCATGCCCTCGAGCTGGGGGTCCTCCTCGACCATGACGCGCAGCTGTTCGTTGGCCCGCTGGACCGCCGTGCCGAGCGAGGTGAGGATGTCGGAGCCCGGTACGTCGTCGTCGAGCTGGACGAGGGTGGAGATCACCTCGGAGCTGGCGACCTCGCCGGCCGCCTGGCCGCCCATGCCGTCGGCGATGGCGAGAAGCCGGGGTCCGGCGTAACCGGAGTCCTCGTTGCCTTCCCGGATCATGCCCTTGTGCGATCCGGCGGCGAAGCGCAGGGACAAGCTCATGCGCACCTCGCCCGTCGGTTCGGGGTACAGCCGGTCTCGAGCCACACTGCCCACCCTCCGGTCGGGAGCCGGGCGGGGTCCTTCGTCAGGGCCGCCGAGGCTCGCTCGCTCCGCTCGCTCATTGTCGTACTACTTCCGCAGCTCGATGACGGTCTTGCCGATGCGGATCGGCGCGCCCAGCGGAACAGGTGTCGGGGTGGTGAGCCGGGTCCGGTCGAGATAGGTGCCGTTGGTGGACCCGAGATCCTCGACGATCCACTGGCCGTCACGGTCCGGGTAGATCCTGGCATGCCTGCTGGACGCGTAGTCGTCATCCAGCACGATCGTTGAATCGTGCGCCCGGCCCAGGGTGATGGTCTGCCCCTGGAGCGTGACAGTGGTGCCCGTGAGTGTGCCCTCGGAGACGACCAGCTTGGTGGGCGCCCCGCGCCGCTGGCGCCCGGACTGCTGGCGCTGCTGAGGCGGCGCCGCCTGTTGCTGGCGCGCCTGCTGCGGGCGGGCGTCACCGGCAGTGCGGCGAGAGCCGCGCTGCGTGACACGCGTACCGAACAGGTCGCTTCTGATGACCTGGACGGCCACGATTACGAATAGCCACAGAACAGCCAGGAAACCTAGCCGCATGACCGTCAGGGTCAGCTCTGACATTGCCCCCGCTTCACCCTTCGGCTTGCCGGTAAACGATGGTGGTGCTGCCCACGACGATCCGCGAGCCGTCGCGGAGCGTAGCGCGGGTGGTGTGCTGCCCGTCCACCACGATGCCGTTGGTGGACCCGAGGTCCTGGATCGTCGAGGGCGTTCCGGTCCGGATCTCACAGTGCCGGCGGGATACACCGGGGTCGTCGATCCGCACGTCGGCGTCGGTGCTTCGTCCCATCACCAACGTCGGGCGGGAGATCTGATGGCGGGTGCCGTTGATCTCGATCCAGCGCCGTACCTGCGCGTCCGGCATGGGGCCGGACGCGGCCGGCTGGCGCCAGTCGCTGGAAGGGCCTCCGGGCCGCCCGGATCCCGGCGGCGGTGCCGCGGGCATGGGAGGAGCGGAGGTGGGAGGGTAGCCGTACCCACCCTGCCCCTGGGGGCCGGGCCGGTTCGGCTGGGCGTGAGGAGCGGGGCCGCTCTGGTGCCCCTGCTGCTGTGACGAACTCGACGCCAAGGTCCGGCTGCGCACGCGGTAGAGACCCGTGTCCAGGTCGTCCGCCTTCTCCAGGTGAACCTTGATCGGGCCCATGAAGGTGTAGCGCTGCTGCTTGGCGTAGTCGCGTACGAGGCCGGCCAGCTCGTCACCCAGCTGTCCGGAGTACGGGCTGAGGCGCTCGAAGTCGGGGGTGCTGAGCTCGACGATGAAGTCGTTGGGCACCACGGTCCGTTCGCGGTTCCAGATCGTCGCGTTGTTGTCGCACTCGCGCTGGAGAGCTCCGGCGATCTCGACCGGCTGCACCTCGGACTTGAAGACCTTGGCGAAGGTGCCGTTGACCAGACCTTCGAGACGCTGCTCGAAACGCTTCATGACTCCCATGGGGCACCTCCTCCGGTGTCGTCATCCCTGTACTGCTTACTGATCGTATCCACGCGTCGGGAAATCGGCTGGTTCCCCTTGTCTGCACAGTGGATGAGTGTCACCTCTCACACGGATCGTAGAGGTGGCCTCCTGACAGTGTCCCGCACTCCGGGTGCACTCAGGAGGAGTGGGGCCGGGCTTCCCGCGTTCCCGGTTCCCTCCGTGGGTCCCGCGAAACAACGGATGTGAATCCACCCTGTCCAGCGTGCTAATCTTCCGTTTGTCGCCAGGCGCTCGCACCACACGGTGGGAGAGCTTGAAAGCACCACTCTTGCGCGAGTGGCGGAACGGCAGACGCGCTGGCTTCAGGTGCCAGTGTCCTTAGGGACGTGGGGGTTCAAATCCCCCCTCGCGCACAACGGGCAGTTGCTGCAACTGTCAGGTTGGTTCGACAGAACCCCCGCACTGGATCTCATCCGGTGCGGGGGTTCTTCGTTGTGTGAATTTGTCTGTATGTCCTCTGCGCGGTCGGCGTGGCTCGTGCGGCTGTGGGAATCACCGGTCGGCGCGTGGCCTGTCGAGTTGCTGTGAATCCGGAGCGCCGTTGC
The DNA here is from genome assembly GCF_042872025.1 of Streptomyces sp. NPDC005494. Taxonomy (NCBI): domain Bacteria; kingdom Bacillati; phylum Actinomycetota; class Actinomycetes; order Kitasatosporales; family Streptomycetaceae; genus Streptomyces; species Streptomyces sp. NPDC005494. The sequence continues at coordinate 149,894 of NZ_JBIAJR010000006.1, read as the reverse complement.
CGGCGGGGCCGGACGGGTGCGGACGGGTCTGCGCGGCGTTGCGTCCGGGGGAGTGCGCTTGAGGCTGTGGCTGTGAGGCCGGTTGGGGTGGAGGGTGCCTCTTGATGAGAGGGCCGCCCGCGGTGGTCTGCTGCCTCTGTTTCACGTGAAACGTCGGATGCATGCCGAAAGGGGCGTTCAGGCGCCAGAGGTGCGCTCGGTGCGCCGGGCGCGGCGGCGGAGTGAGTCGCTTTGCTCCTCGGGTGGCGCGGGGCGTTCCTGCGTGCGGAGCTGTCGGCTGCCCAGGCGGCGCCCGCGGGTGGTGCGAAGCGCTTGGCGGCTGTCCGGTTGTGCCCGCTGGCGGCGTGGGGAACTGTCAGGCGGCGAAGCGTGCGGCCAGCGCCTTGGCCTTCTCCGCCGCGTCGTCGAACGCCTTGGCGCGGGACGCGTCCGCGAGCGGAATGAGTTCGGCCATCTCCGGCTTCGAATGGGCCAGCGTCAACTCCGGCACGATGAAGTCGACTTCGGCTCCCAGCATGCCCGTCAGGACCTTCTCCAGATAGTTCTGGACGAACTCGAAGTCCTCGCGCGGGGTGCCAGGCGCGTACGAACCGCCGCGGCTCGCCACGACCGTGACGGGCGTGCCGGCGACGGGACCGTCAGGGCCGGAGTTGTGGCCGACGATGATCACCTGATCCAGCCACGCCTTCAGGGTGGACGGGATCGAGAAGTTGTACATCGGTGCCCCGATGAGCACTGCGTCCGCGTCCGTCAGCTCGGAGGCCAGTTCCCCGCGCAGCGCGTCGTCGGCGCCGGCGGCCACGGCGGAGGCGTCCAGGTGCGGCAGAGGATCAGCTGCGAGGTCGCGATACACGACGCGTCCCTCCGGGTGCTGCTCGCGCCATGCCGTGACGAACGCGGCGGTGACCTCACGGGAAACGGAGCCCTGGGGGAATACGGCGGAATCGAGGTGGAGGAGCGTGGCCATGGTGATCTCCAGATGAATCGGACTGACGGCCCGGAGCGGATCGCAGGAGCCGTGAAGCTGACGTGGAGGGCTGTTTGATTTGTACGTAGCTATTAATAACACAGTTGCTTACTAAAAATAAGCCCCTCACGGTGACGCAGTACCCTGGTGCCATGGCGGATCACAGCGAGCAGGCCTGTCGGCGGGTCGACGTGGGCATCACCCGCGTCTTCGAGCTGTTCGGGAAGCGCTGGACCGGCCCGATCGTGTCGGTGCTCATGCAGCAGCCCGTCCACTTCGCGGATCTGCGCCGGGCGATTCCAGGCATCAGCGAACGCATGCTGTCGGACCGCCTCACCGAGCTGGGTGCGGCCGGTCTCGTGCTGCGCGAGGTGGACGAAGGGCCGCCGCTGCGTGTGTCCTACAGCCTCACCGAGGCCGGGACCGCCATGGGGCCTGCCCTCGCGGAGCTCGGCAAGTGGGCGAACTCGTACCTGAGGGACCCGGGCGGCGCCTGCTGATCGGCCACGCCAGGCAGGGCAGCGGCCGGACGAGGGTGTGCGTGAACGGCCCTGGGGGCCGGCTTCATTCGTCGGCCGTGTCGTACCGCAGCATCAGGGCGACGGTCGGCCGGTGACCCGCCGGGCGGCGCAGGTCACGGGGGTGTTCTTGCCCGCCCCACCTGGTTGTCCACAGGCTGCCCCGGTAGTTGTCCACAGGGGACGACGGCTGCGGCAGGACAGTTGTACGGTCGTCCGAAGTTGATGTCGGTCGGACGGAACGGCTGGACAAGGGCGGGGGAGGCGGCGCTCCATGGGCGAAGTCAGGACGACGGTGCCGGAACAACGGGCAGCGGGGGACGGGCGCATCCCGGTGGTGCCCGGCTTCGCGCCGCGGGTGCCCGCAGGGGCGCGGCAGACAGGACCCGCTCCGGTCTCCCCCAAGGATGCCGGCAAGGCCCTGCGGCGTAAGGTCCCCAGGTCTTCGCACAGTTCACTGGTCCTGCCCGCCGGCCGGCCGGACGCGGTGCGGGCCGTCGAGGAGTCGAACCAGGGCCGGGTGCCCGGTCTGACGCCCATCCGGGTGGGGCGCATGGCTGCGACGCCGTTCGCGTTCCTGCGCGGGGCGGCCGGGTTGATGGCCCATGACCTGATGGGCACGCCGGTCACGGGTGTAGGTGCCCAGCTCTGCGGCGACGCGCACGCGGCCAACTTCGGTCTGTACGGCGACGCGCGCGGCAGCCTGGTCATCGATCTCAACGACTTCGACGAGACCGTCTTCGGCCCGTGGGAGTGGGACCTCAAGCGGCTCGCCACCTCGCTGGTCCTCGCGGGCCGTGGAGTGGGGGCGGACGAGGCGACGTGCCGACAGGCTGCCTACGACACCGTCGGCGCGTACAGGCGCACGATGCGTCTTCTGGCCGGGCTGTCGGCGCTTGACGCGTGGAACGCGATCGCCGACGAGGAACTCGTCTCCCACACGGACGCGCGTGACCTGCTGGGGACTCTGGAGCGGGTCTCGGCCAAGGCACGCAACAACACGAGCGCCCGATTCGCGGCCAGGTCCACGGAGGTCTGCGAGGACGGCGGCCGTCGCTTCGTGGACGCTGTGCCCGTACTGCGCAGGGTGCCCGATGCGGAGGCCGCAGCGGTTGCGGCAGGGCTCGAGGGCTACCTCGGGACGATCTCGGAGGACAGGGTTCCGCTGCTGGCTCGCTACGCGATCCACGACGTCGCCTTCCGGGTGGTCGGCACCGGAAGCGTGGGGACCCGGTCGTACGTGGTGCTGCTCCTGGATCACCGAGGCGAGCCGCTGGTCCTGCAGGTCAAGGAAGCCCGTCCTTCAGCCCTGGCGCCGTACCTTCCGCAGGCCGGCTTCGACGTTCCCGATGTCGTGCACGAAGGGCGCCGGGTGGTGCTCGGGCAGAAACGGATGCAGGTCGTCAGTGACATGTTGCTCGGCTGGGCCGAGGTCGACGGCAGGCCGTATCAGGTGCGCCAGTTCAGGAATCGCAAGGGGAGCGTGGATCCGGCCGCACTCTCGGCCGACCAGGTCGACGACTACGGGCGGATGACCGGGGCGTTGCTGGCGCGGGCCCACGCGCACAGCGCCGACCCCCGGCTGCTGGCCGGCTACTGCGGAAAGAACGCGGAGCTGGACTCGGCGGTGGCCGACTTCGCCGTGACGTACGCGGACAGGACCGAGGCGGATCATGCCGAGCTCGTCCGGGCCGTCCGAAACGGACGAATAGCCGCCGAGCTCGGCGTCTGAGCGGTTTCGTGTCCGCCGCGTGTCCTCACAGGTCGGGCATGGCCATACGCTGGACGGGTGACCCACGAAGCCGCCGGGGTGCCGACCACCCGGAACGACGAAAACCGGCAGGACCAGGACCAGGACCGGCAGGACCAGGACCAGGACCGGCAGGAACAGCCGCAGCATGCGCAGGGAACGCCGGAGGCGACCCAGGGTGATCTGCGGTCAGGGCCTGCCGCGGGTGACGGGGCCGGTGAGCCGAACTCGGACGCAGCCGGTGAGGCGGGGACTGGTGGCGCACCGACCGGTGAGGCGGGCGCGCCCCGGCCGGAGGAGCGGCTCGCGAAAGCTGTCCGCGTGGCCGAGCAGGCACTGATCGAGTTCGAGATCGCGGTCGAGACCTTCCGGGTCGAGGTGGAGAACTTCTCCCGGCTGCACCACCAGAAGCTCGGCCCGATGTACGCGCGCCTGGACGAGCTCGATGCGCAGATCGCGGAGGCGCGGGCCGCGAGGACCGGTGATCCGGAGGATGTGCGCAAGGCTCAGGAGGCGCGCGCGATCGTGATGCCTATGCCGGGCGTCGACGAGCTCTTCCACGACTGGATGGACTCGGACGGGCTCTCGCCCGAGGCATCGGCCATGCTCACCGAACAGCCCGTCCGGCCGCCGAAGCGGGTCAGGCCGAGCGAGGAGGCGCGCAAGCTCTATCGGGAGCTGGCCCGCCAGGCCCATCCGGACCTGGCGCCGGACGAGAAGGAGCGGACGCGGCGGGACGAGTTCATCGCTCGTGTCAACGCGGCCTACGGGCGTGGCGACGTGGCCCTGCTGAGGGAACTGTCCACCGAGTGGGAGGCAGGGCCGGTGGCGCCGCAGCTGAGGCTGAGCGAGAGCGAGGAGCTCTATGCGCGGCTGGAGTGGCTCACCCGGCGTAAGGAACTGCTCACGGTCCTGGCGCAGGAGCTGGAGGGGAGTGCCATCGGTTCGATGCTGCGGATGGCGCCTGAGGACCCCGACCGGCTGCTGGACGACATCGGCGAGCAGCTTCTGGCGACGGTGGCAGAGCGTGAGGCGGAGCTCGCGGGCCTGGTGCAGTAGCGTTTCCGACAGCCCTGGCGCGTATCTGCGACAGCCCTGGCGTGTATCTACGAGAGAAGGCATGACCCATGAATTTCGCTCCGCTGCCCTCGGTTGATGCCGCGGCGGTTCCGTCGGACGGCTTCGTGCTGGATGTCCGGGAGAACGACGAGTGGGCGGCCGGGCATGTCGAGGGCGCGCTGCACATTCCTATGAGCGACTTCGTGAACCGTTTCGGCGAGCTGACCGAGGCGGCCGACGACGGTCGGCGTGTGCACGTGATGTGCCGGGTGGGCGGTCGGTCCGCCCAGGTCACCCAGTACCTGGTGCAGCAGGGCATCGATGCCGTGAACATCGATGGCGGCATGCTGGCCTGGGACGGTGCAGGCCGTCCGATGGTCACGGACACCGGGAACGCGGCTTTCGTCCTCTGACGGACGGCCAGACGGTCAGACAGCGAGACGGACCGACGGTCGACGGTCGACGGACCGACAGACCGAGTGACCGACCGTCGGTCCACCGGGGCCGCCTGGCCGTCTCGCCGTGGGTGCCCGGCCGTTGGTCACTCGATCCGTCGGTCACTCGGTCACTCGGCCTGTCGGTCCTTCGGTCCGTTGGTCACTCGGTCCGTCGGTCACTCGATCCGTCGGTCACTCGGTCTGTCCAGACGGGCCCACGGGCGGGTGGTCAGGCGGGCGGGTGGTGCCCCCCTGATGCCGACGGGAGGCACACCAGAGACGGGTACAGGCCCGTGCGGCCGCAGCGGCGTCTCTTCGGCCCTTATGTCCGAGGCCGCGTCTCGGGCGTCGGAGGGCGCACCCGCCCGAGAGGTTCGCTCTTGCCGGGCCTGCCTCACGGGCGAGCTTCCACGGGCGAGGCCGTGGGGTGCCGCCCGTGATGCCCGGCGGTGGTGAAGCCGTCAGCGGTCGAAGTCGATCTCCACTTCCGGTGTGACGGGGTGCGACTGGCAGGCGAGCACGAAGCCGGCTCCTGTCTCCTCAGGTTCCAGGGCGAAATTGCGGTCCATCCTGACCTCGCCCGCGACCAGGAAGGCCCGGCAGGTTCCGCACACTCCCCCCTTGCAGGCGTAGGGAGCGTCCGCGCGGCTTCTCAGCACGGTGTCCAGCAGGGATTCGCCCGCCGCCACCGGCCAGCTCCCCGACCTGCCGTCGAGGGTCGCCGTCAGCGTGCTCTCCGCAGGGGCGTCCCCTCTGGCGGCAGGCGTCCGTGCCGCACCCTCGTCGGCGACGTGGAAGATCTCCTGGTGGATGCGTGAGCGGTCGGCGCCGAGTTCACGGAGCGCGCCCTCGGCCGCCTTGACCAGCCCGAGTGGCCCGCACAGGAACCAGCCGTCCACGTCGGGCACGGACAGCAGCGCGGGCAGCAGCCCTGTGAGGCGCTCGCGATCCAGCCGACCGGAGGGGAGCCCGGCTGCCTGCTCCTCACGGGACAGTGCGGTGACCAATTGGAACCGGTCCGGATAGCGGTCCTTCAGCTCTGCCACCTCGTCGAGGAACATCGTCGAGGCCGCCGTACGGTCGCTGCGGATCAGGCAGAAGCGCGCCTGAGGCTCCCGCGCCAGGAGCGTCGACGCGATCGACAGCACCGGTGTGATTCCGCTGCCGCCGACGATCGCGGCAAAGTGCCCGGGACGCGGGTCGAGGATGAAACGGCCCATCGGGGCCATCGCCTCCACCTGGTCTCCGACGGCCAGCTCCTTGAGGGCATAAGTGGAGAACGCTCCACCGTCGACCATGCGAATGCCCACCCGCAGGGCGGGATCGGCCGGCGGTCGCGCCGCTGGTGCACAGATCGAGTACGACCGCCGGATCTCCTCGCCGTCGGTCCGGTAGCGCACATTCAGGTGCTGGCCGGGCCTGTGCCGGAAGGTCTCGCGCAACTCTGGGGGCACGGCGAAGGTGACAGCGACCGCGTCGTCCGTGATCCGTTCGATCGCGCTGACCCGGAGCGGATGGAACATCTACAACTCCTTGAAGTGATCGAAGGGTTCGCGGCAGGCCACGCAGCGGCGCAGTGCCTTGCACGCCGTCGAGGAGAACTGGCTCAGCAACTCCGTGTCCGTGGAGCCGCAGTGGGGACAGCGGACCGAGAGCGTGAGCGGAACCGGTCCGCCCGCTCGGCCTCCGGGCCGTGGCGGCGCTATCCCGAACTCCGCGAGTTTGCGGCGTCCTTCGTCACTGATGTCGTCCGTCGACCATGCCGGGGCGAGCACGGTGACCACGGACACCTCTTCGACACCGTGGGCGCGCAGGACGCGCTCGATGTCGCTGGACATGGCTTCGATGGCGGGACATCCGGTGTAGGTGGGGGTGAGCCGCACAGTGACCCTGTCCCGCCCGTCCGCCCGCACTTCGCGGAGCACACCGAGCTCGTCGAGGGTGAGAACCGGGAACTCGGGATCGGGCACGGATCCCGCCAGCCGGTGGAGCTCCGCTTCCAGTGGGGTCTCGGTCACCATGACGCCCCCGGGTGGCTGCGGTGCAGGTGCTGCATCTCGGCGAGCATGCGCCCGAACGGCTCCGTGTGCAGACCCTGCCGCCCCGCTCCGGCCGTCCAGGCGCCTGCCTGCGGACCCGACGGGACGGTGAGGGTGGCCCGCTCCACCACGGAGGTCACAGCGGCCAGCCAACCGTCGCTCAGGGAGCGGTGATCGACATCGATGCCCTCGACGGGCTCGAACAGCTCGCCGGTGAACCTCCACAGCGCGTCCAGAGCGCGCTGTGTGCGTTCATGGCTCTCCGGGGTGCCGTCACCGAGTCGCAGGATCCACTGTTCCGCGTGGTCGCGGTGGTAGGCCACTTCCTTGACGGCCTTCGCCGCGAGATCCGCGAACTCGCCCTCCCCGGCCGCCAACTGCTCGTACAGCAGGTGCTGGTACACGGAGAAGTAGAGCTGGCGGACGATGGTGTGAGCGAAGTCGCCGTTCGGCTGCTCCACCAACTGCACGTTGCGGAAAGCGCGCTCCTCGCGCAGAAAGGCCAGCTCGTCCTCGTCCCCCACGAACGAGAACAGCATCCGGGCCTGTCCCAGGAGATCCAGGGCGATGTTGGCCAGAGCCACCTCCTCCTCCAGGACGGGAGCGTGACCGGCCCACTCCCCCAGGCGGTGCGAGAGCACCAGTGCGTCGTCGCCGAGGGCGAGGGCAGCGCTCACAGGTGCTTCACCCCTTCCGGGATCTCGTAGAAAGTGGGGTGGCGATAGGGCTTGTCACCGGCGGGCTCGAAGAACGAGTCCTTCTCGTCGGGCGAGGAAGCGGTGATCTCCGTCGAGGGAACCACCCAGATGGAGACACCTTCCGAGCGCCGGGTGTACAGGTCGCGTGCGTTGCGCAGGGCCATCTCGGCGTCCGGCGCGTGCAGGCTGCCGGCGTGGGTGTGGGACAGACCGCGCCGGGAGCGCACGAACACCTCCCACAGGGGCCAGTCGGTCGAGCTGGTCATGCGGTGGCCTCCACTGGCTGGGCGGCCGGTCCGGCTGTGCCGGGCCGTGCCGCGTGCTTGTCCGCGTATGCCGCTGCCGCCTCGCGGACCCAGGCGCCCTCTTCGTGAGCCGTGCGCCGCTGGGCGAGCCGCTGTTCGTTGCAGGGGCCGTTGCCCTTGAGGACCTCCTGGAACTCCGTCCAGTCGATCGCGCCGTAGTCGTGCTGCCCGAGCTCCTCGTTCCACCGGATGTCCGGATCGGGGAGCGTGAGGCCCAGGGCCTGGGCCTGGGGGACGCAGATGTCCACGAAGCGCCGGCGCAGCTCGTCGTTGGAATGCCGCTTGATCTTCCAGGCCATCGACTGCGCCGAGTGCGCCGACGCGTCGTCGGGCGGGCCGAACATCATCAGCGACGGCCACCACCAGCGGTTCACCGCGTCCTGTGCCATCTCGTGCTGGGCAGGCGTGCCCCGGCTGAGGGCGAGAAGCAGTTCGTACCCCTGGCGCTGGTGAAAGGACTCCTCCTTGCAGATCCGGACCATCGCGCGGGCGTACGGGCCGTAGGAGCAGCGGCAGAGCGGCACCTGGTTGGTGATCGCGGCGCCGTCCACAAGCCAGCCGATCGCTCCGACGTCCGCCCAGGTCAGCGTCGGGTAGTTGAAGATCGAGGAGTAGCGCTGGCGGCCGGCGTGCAGTTTGTCGAGCATCTCCTCGCGGCTGGTCCCCAGCGTTTCCGCCGCGCTGTACAGATACAGCCCGTGCCCCGCTTCGTCCTGGACCTTCGCCATCAGGATCGCCTTGCGGCGGAGCGAAGGCGCCCGCGTGATCCAGTTGGCCTCGGGCTGCATGCCGATGATCTCGGAATGTGCGTGCTGCGCCATCTGGCGGACGAGCGAGGCCCTGTACGCGTCGGGCATCCAGTCTCGCGGCTCGATGCGGTCGTCGGCGGCCACGGCGGCGTCGAACACCGCCAGGCGTGCCACATCCGCCGCATCCGCGGTGCCTGCCGTCCTCTGCGTCGTCTGGTCCGCAGTCACTGCCGCCATCCCGGGCTCCCTACCGACCGATCGTTCGGTTCCTTGACTTCAATGGTGGGTCGCAGGCCCGTAGGGTGTCAACCCTGTGGATAACTGAGCGGTGATCGACGGCGATCGGGGCGGGATGGACGCGGACCGCGGTGGGCGCACCGAAAACGAGAAAACCGCCTGGCCCGGCGTGACGAGCCGCCCGTACGCCGATCAGGACGAGAGGGCCGCGCCGGTAGGCATACCGGACGCCCGGACCGGCGCTCCGGGCCCTCCGGCCGCCGAGACGCCGCCGGGCGCCGCCGAAGGTCACGGCCCGGCCTTCCTCCCGGGCGGCGGTATGGCGGCTCTCCCGCTTCCGTACCAGGTGGTCGCGGCCCTGGCCCTGTCCGTCATCGGGCTGCTGGCGGTGGGGCATCTGGCCGTGATCTTTCTGCACGTCGCACCGTCCAACACGCTGACGAAGCAGCACGGCGAGGTGGTGGACGACTGGGTCTACCCCGAGTTCGAGCAGAACTGGAAGCTCTTCGCTCCCAATCCGCTCCAGCAGAACATCTCCGTCCACGCCCGCGCCGAGGTGTGGGGGGCCGAGGGCCGCACCACCACACGATGGATCGATCTGTCGCAGCAGGACGGCGAGGCGATACGCGGCAACCTCCTCCCCAGCCATGTGGACCAGAACGAACTCCGACGCGCCTGGGACTTCTACACCGCCTCGCACGACGGCGAGAACCGCCCCAACGGCCTGCGCGGAGAGCTGTCCGAGCGCTACATCCGCCGCATCGTGATGCTGCGCCTCCTCGAAGGCGGCCACGGCGGCACGGTCGAGCGCATCCAGGTGCGGTCCGCCGTCCGGTCGGTCGGCGCTCCTGCGTGGAGCGACGAGAAGATCAGCACCCGACCGGACTACCGGGTACTCCCGTGGTGGACCGTCACGCCCTCCGATCTCCCGGATACGCCGGGCGCGGATCGGACATCCAGGGCACAGGGCGGGCAGGCCGGGAAATGAGCGCATCCGCACAGTTCCGGAATGAGGTCGGAGCCCGCCGCCGTTCGCTCGCCGAGGCCGTCCAGCACATCACCGCTTCGCCGCTCGGTGCCCACCAGAGCGCCGTGGTGCGGATCGGTGTCTCCGCCACGTATCTGCTGTTCCTGCTGCGCGAGCTGCCGCACCGGCACGAGTTGTACGGCCCGGACAGCCCGTGGCGCTGGGACATGGCCCGTCGGCTCATCAGCAACAACGACGCCTTCACCGCCCTCATGTGGTCGGACAGCAGGCTCTGGTTCGAGACCGTCTACGCGCTGACGCTCATCTCGGCCGCGCTGCTGATGGCCGGCTGGCGGACCCGTGCGACCTCCGTGCTGTTCATGGCCGGTGTGCTCTCCCTGCAGAACCGCAGCATCTTCATGGGAGACGGCGGCGACAACGTCATCCACCTGATGGCGATCTACCTGATGCTGACGCGCTGCGCGCGCGTGTGGTCCCTGGACGCGCGCCGTGCCGCACGAAACGCCGCGTGGCACTCGGAAGGCGGCGGACGCCCCCGGGACATCGCTGGGCCGGTCCTGTGGGTGGTGCTGGGGGCCTTCCTCCTGCCCGCCTCGCTGACGGGAGGCCTCGGCGGCACGTGGTGGCTGCCGTCCCTGCTGTGGGTCCTGTGGCTGGGGAACGGAGCCTGGTGGGCGGCGAACAGGTACGCGCCGGACCGCGAGCTGCAGGCGCTCTTCGACGTGGTGGCCAACCTCGCCCACAACGCGGCATTGCTCGTGATCATGGCCGAGGTCTGTCTGATCTACGCGACCGCCGGCTGGTACAAGATCCAGGGCTCCCGCTGGCAGGACGGGACAGCTCTCTACTACCCGCTCAAGCTGGACTACTTCACGCCGTGGCCCGAGCTCTCAGGCATCCTCGCGTCCAGCGCGATGGCGGTCCTGGTGCTGACGTACGCCACGGTGATCGTGCAGGTCGCCTTCCCGTTCACGCTGTTCAACCGGCGCGTCAAGAACGTCCTGCTGGTCCTCATGATCGGTGAGCACGCGGGGATCGCCGTTCTGCTGGGGCTTCCCTTCTTCTCGATGGCGATGATCGCCGCGGACGCCGTCTTCCTGCCGACGGTCTTCCTGGTGTGGGTCGGACGGAAAGTGACCCTCGGCCGGCAGCGGCTCCTCTCGGGCGCGGCGGGCAAGCTGCGTGTTCCGGGCCAGCGGCGGGCGGAGGCCGGCGAGGAGGAGGCCCCGCGCAGCGATGACGGCAGTGGCCATACGCTCGTCAGGTGAGCAGCGAGACCGGCAGTACAGAAGAGCCCAGGGCGACAGCGGCCTCCGATCCGTCCGCGGAACCCGTCCAGTACGACGACGGATACGGCGAACCGGTCGGAGTGGGGCCGCACCCGCGGCCGTGGCCCGAGGGGGAGCGCTACGACCCCGAGCTCCTCGCGGCGGGTGACCGGCGCAACGTGGGGGACGCCTACCGGTACTGGACGCGGGAGGCCATCGTCGCCGACCTCGATCTGCGACGGCACGACTTCCACGTGGCGGTGGAGAACTGGGGCCACGACTTCAACATCGGCTCGGTGGTACGCACAGCCAACGCCTTCCTCGCGAAGGAGATCCACATCGTGGGTCGCCGCCGCTGGAACCGCCGCGGCGCGATGGTCACCGACCGTTACCAGCATGTCCGTCACCACCCCGACACGGCTGATCTGACGGCCTGGGCGGAAGCGGAGGGACTGCCGATCATCGGGATCGACAACCTTCCCGGTGCCGTCCCTCTGGAGCGCACGGAACTGCCGCGCCGGTGTGTGCTCCTGTTCGGCCAGGAGGGGCCCGGGCTGACGGAGGAAGCCCGCCGACACGCTGCCATGGTGTGCTCGATCGCGCAGTTCGGCTCCACGCGGTCGATCAACGCGGGAGCGGCTGCCGCCATCGCGATGCATGCCTGGGTGCAGCGGTACGCGGACATCCCGGATCCCCGGACACCGTGACGGGCGGGCGAGCGCGGTGCCCGACGGCCCGGGCGCGGTGATCGACGGGGCCCGCGCGTGGTCACCGGTGGAGCGGAAGCCCGCTCCACCGGGTCTGTACCCGCCCGCCGGAGAGCCCGCGTCTCAGGCCTGGCGGCGCACCTCCACCACGCGGAAGCGGTTGGAGACGAACGCCCCGTCGCAGAGCGCCGCGTTCGCCGCCGGGTTGCCGCCGGATCCGTGGAAGTCGGAGAAGGCCGCCGTCTGGTTGACGTAGACGCCGCCGGTGAGGTTCAGCGAGAGCTGAGCCGACTCGTCGAAGCAGACGTCCTCGACCGCGCGTTCCACCTCGGGGGATGTGGTGTACGCGCCGACGGTCATGGCGCCCTTCTCGCGGACTGTACGGCGCAGCAGACCCAAGGCGTCGGCGGTCGAGTCGACGGCGACCGCGAACGCGACCGGGCCGAAGCACTCCGACAGGTAGGGAGCGCCGTCGTCGGGCTTGGAGCCGTCCAGTTTGACCAGGACAGGGGTGCGCACGACGGCGTCGGGATAGTCGGGGTTCGTCACCGGGCGTGAAGCGAGGGCGACATCACCGAGGGCCGCGGCCCCGTCCAGGCGCGCCTTCACGTCCGGGTTGACCAGGGCACCCAGCAGGCCGTTGGCCCGGGCGTCGTCGCCGAGGAGGCCGTTCACCGCCTCCGCGATGTCCGTCACGACGTCCTCGTAGGACCTGGGGCCCGCGTCGGTCGTGATGCCGTCGCGCGGGATGAGCAGGTTCTGCGGGGTCGTGCACATCTGGCCGCTGTAGAGCGAGAGTGAGAAGGCCAGGTTGGAGAGCATGCCCCGGTAGTCGTCGGTGGAATCGAGGACGACCGTGTTGACGCCGGCCTTCTCCGTGTAGACCTGGGCCTGGCGGGCGTTGGTCTCCAGCCACTCACCGAAAGCGGTGGAACCCGTGTAGTCGATGATCTTGATCTCGGGCCGTACCGCAAGGGTCTTGGCGATGCCCTCGCCGGGCCGTTCGGCCGCAAGCGCGACCAGATTCGGGTCGAAGCCCGCCTCGGAGAGCACCTCGCGGGCCAGCTGGACGGTGAGCGCCAGCGGCAGCACAGCCCGTGGGTGCGGCTTGACGAGCACGGGGTTGCCGGTCGCGAGCGAGGCGAAGAGGCCCGGGTAGCCGTTCCACGTGGGGAAGGTGTTGCAGCCGATCAGGAGCGAGACCCCCCGCCCTGCCGCCGTGAACGACTTACGTAGCTGGAGCGGGTCGCGCTTGCCCTGCGGCTTCGACCAGTCGGCGGACTGCGGGGTGCGGGTCTGCTCCTGGTAGGCGTACGCCACCGCCTCCAGGCCACGGTCCTGGGCGTGCGGGCCGCCCGCCTGGAACGCCATGACGAACGCCTGCCCGCTCGTGTGCATCACGGCGTGGGCGAGCTCGTGGGTGCGAGCGCTGATCCGGGCGAGGATCTCCAGACACACGAGCGCCCTCGTCTCGGGCCCCGCCGCACGCCAGGACGCCACGCCCGCGCTCATCGCGGGCAGCAGGACGTCCGGATCGCAGTGCGGATACTCGACGCCCAGCTCCGGCCCGTACGGCGAGACCTCCCCGCCGGTCCAGCCGTCGGTGCCGGGCTGGCCGAGATCCAGCCGGGTACCGAGGACGGCCTCGAACGCGGCCTTGCCCTCTGCGGCTCCGAGGCTGCCGGCGAGCCCGCCCTCGCCGTAGGCCTTCGGGTGCTCAGGATGGGGGGACCAGTAGGCGCGTGTGCGGATCGCGTCGAGGGCTTGGTCGAGCGTCGTGCGATGGGTGTCGGACAGCTTCTCAGGGGAAAGCGCGGCGGCCATGACGGACCAACTCCTCGTCGAGCTGGGCAGGGATGTGCGGACGGAGTTAGAGTAACCGAACGATCGGTCGGGACAAGGGGCCCCAAGGAACCTGTGGACAACTCATGGGGGAGGATCGCGTTCATGACCACGGCCAAGCGGGACACGTACACCCCGGAGACACTCCTCAGCGTTGCCGTCCGTGTGTTCAACGAGCGCGGTTACGACGGCACGTCCATGGAGCACCTCTCCAAGGCGGCGGGCATCTCCAAGTCCTCCATCTACCACCACGTGGCGGGCAAGGAGGAGCTGCTCAGGCGTGCGGTGAGCCGGGCCATCGACGGTCTGTTCGGCATCCTCGACGAAGCGGGGGCGATACAGGGACGGGCGATCGCCCGGGTCGAGTACGTCACGCGCCGCACGGTCGAGGTGCTCATGGACGAGCTGCCCTACGTCACGCTGCTGCTGCGCGTACGCGGCAACACCACGACGGAGCGCTGGGCCCTGGAACGGCGGCGTGAGTTCGACCAGAGGGTGTCCGATCTGCTCAAGGCGGCGGTGGCCGAGGGTGACCTGCGCGCCGACGTGGACATACGTCTGGCGACCAGGCTGCTCTTCGGCATGGTGAATTCCCTGGTCGAGTGGTACCGGCCGCAGCCGGGCGGTTCCGCGGAGGCGGATCAGCTCGCCGACACGGTCGTGCAGCTCGCCTTCGAGGGCATGCGAGCCGGTTGATTCCCGGCGCCTCAGGCGAGCTCGGAGGGGCGGTCCGGGCGCGGGCCCAGGTCGGTCTCCTCGAACACCAGCAGGGTGCGGGTGGAGAGCACCTCAGGTATGGCCTGGATCCGGGTCAGGACCAGTTCGCGCAGCGCCTGGTTGTCAGGGGTGTGCACAAGCAGCAGGACGTCGAAGTCGCCGCTGACCAGCGCGATGTGGGTGGCGCCCGGCAACGCCTGGAGCTCTTCGCGCACAGTGCGCCAGGAGTTCTGGACGATCTTGAGCGTGATGTAGGCGGAGGCGGCCTGCCCCGCCCGTTCGTGGTTCACGCGTGCGCTGAAACCACGGATGACGCCGTCCTCGACGAGGCGGTTGATCCTGGCGTAGGCGTTGGCCCTCGACACGTGGACGCGTTCGGCGACCGCCCGTATCGAGGCCCGGCCATCCGTCCGGAGGATGCGCAGGATCGCGCGGTCGGTGGAGTCCAGCGGGCGTGGAGGCGGAGTGCGGACCGGCTCCCCGCTCCGGTCGGCCATTTGTTCAGCTGCCATCTGCCCGCGCCTCCCTGTTGTGGACGACCTGCCTCTATCTCAGGCTGTGGATAACCGTTTGTCCACAGGCTGAAGGTGCCTGTAGCCAAATTGCGCCCGCGACCGAACAATCGGTAGGTGAGGCACACCACACCGGTGCCCACCCACGTCCGGACATCCCCGCAGATATCGACACCCCTCGTTCCCACCCGATGCCAGGAGGTGCTTGTCATGACGGTCCAAGAGCTGCCCGGCGCAGCCGCCTACCGGCCCACGCCGCCCCCGGCCTGGAAGCCGCTCACCGACCCCGCGCCGCTGCTCCCGGACCCCGAGCCGTACCGGGTGCTCGGTACGGACGCCGCGGCCGACGCCGATCCCGAGCTGCTTCTGCGGCTCTACGCAGAGCTGGTGCGCGGCCGGCGGTACAACGCGCAGGCCACCGCCCTGACCAAGCAGGGCAGGCTCGCGGTGTACCCCTCCAGCACCGGTCAGGAGGCGTGCGAGATCGCGGCGGCGCTCGTCCTGGAGGACCGTGACTGGCTCTTCCCCAGCTATCGCGACACCCTTGCCGCGGTGGCGCGTGGCTTGGACCCGGTCCAGGCGCTGACCTTGCTGCGGGGGGACCGGCACACCGGGTACGACCCGCGGGAACACCGCATCGCCCCGCTCTGCACACCGCTGGCCACACAGTTGCCGCACGCCGTCGGACTGGCGCACGCGGCTCGTATCAAGGGCGACGACGTGGTCGCACTCGCGATGGTCGGTGACGGCGGCACCAGTGAGGGCGACTTCCACGAAGCACTGAATTTCGCGGCCGTGTGGAAGGCGCCGGTCGTCTTCCTCGTACAGAACAACGGCTTCGCGATCTCCGTCCCGCTGGCCAAGCAGACGGCTGCGCCGTCCCTCGCGCACAAGGCCGTGGGATACGGGATGCCGGGACGGCTGGTCGACGGCAACGACGCGGCGGCGACGCACCAGGTGCTGAGCGAGGCCGTGGCGCGGGCCAGGCGTGGTGAAGGACCGACGCTGGTCGAAGCCGTCACGTACCGCATGGACGCCCATACGAACGCGGACGACGCCACGCGGTACCGCGTCGACAGCGAGGTGGAGACGTGGCGCGCCCACGACCCGATCAGCCTTCTCGAAAGGGAACTGACCGGGCGAGGGCTGCTGGACGAGGACGGTGTGGAGAAGGTGCGGGAAGCGGCGGAGCGGATGGCGGCGGGTCTGCGTGAGCAGATGAACGCGGATCCGGTACTCGACCCGATGGACCTGTTCACCCATGTCTACGGGGAGCAGACCGAGCAGCTGCGTGAGCAGGCCGCGCGGCTGCGCACCGAGCTCGACGCGGAAGCCGCCGGGCACGACGAGACCGGTGCGGAGGGCGGCCGATGAGCACGGTTGCGGCGGCGCCCGGCGATCGGACGGACCGCGCCAGGCCCGCCACGATGGCGCAGGCTCTCGGCCGCGCCTTGCGCGACGCGATGGCGCAGGACCCGTCGGTGCATGTCCTCGGCGAGGACGTGGGCACGCTCGGCGGAGTCTTCCGTGTCACCGACGGGCTGGCGAAGGAGTTCGGCGACGAGCGCTGCACGGACACCCCGCTGGCCGAGGCGGGGATCCTCGGTGCGGCCGTGGGCATGGCGATGTACGGCCTGCGTCCTGTCGTGGAGATGCAGTTCGACGCCTTCGCCTATCCGGCGTTCGAGCAGCTGGTCAGTCATGTCGCCAAGATGCGGAACCGCACCGGGGGCGCCATGCCGTTGCCGATCACGGTGCGGGTGCCGTACGGCGGCGGTATCGGCGGGGTCGAGCACCACAGCGACTCCTCGGAGGCCTACTACATGGCGACTCCCGGTCTGCACGTCGTCATGCCGGCCACGGTCGAGGACGCCTACGGTCTGTTGAGGGAGGCGATCGCCTCCGACGATCCTGTGGTCTTCCTGGAGCCGAAGCGCCTCTACTGGTCCAAGGCCGACTGGTCGCCGGACGCGCCGGTCGCGGTCGAGCCGATCGGACGAGCCGTGGTCCGGCGCCCCGGCCGCAGCGCGACCCTCATCACCTACGGTCCCTCCCTCCCGGTGTGCCTGGAAGCCGCCGAGGCGGCGACGGCCGAGGGCTGGGATCTCGAGGTGGTCGACCTGCGTTCGCTGGTGCCGTTCGACGACGAGACGGTGACCGCGTCGGTCCGGCGCACCGGACGTGCGGTGGTCGTCCATGAGTCGTCGGGGTTCGGCGGCCCTGGCGGCGAGATCGCGGCGCGGGTCACCGAGCGGTGCTTCCACCATCTGGAGGCGCCGGTCCTGCGCGTCGCGGGCTTCGACATCCCTTATCCGCCGCCCATGCAGGAGCGGCACCATCTGCCGGGTGTGGACCGGGTGCTCGACGCGGTCGCCCGTCTTCAGTGGGAGGCCGAGAGCTGATGGCGCAGGTGCTCGAATTCAAGCTGCCGGACCTCGGGGAAGGGCTGACCGAGGCCGAGATCGTGCGCTGGCTGGTGGAGGTCGGCGACGTCGTGGCGATCGACCAGCCGGTCGTCGAGGTGGAGACGGCCAAGGCCATGGTCGAGGTGCCGTGCCCGTACGGGGGCGTGGTGACGGCCAGATTCGGGGCGGAGGGCACGGAGCTGCCGGTCGGTGCACCGCTGCTGACGGTGGCGGTCGGGTCGGTCGAGCCGGTGACGGGGGACGCGGAGGCCGGAGCGCGCTCCGACGCGGACACGGGCGCCGGATCGCGAGCTGACGCGGACAGGAGCGGCGGGACGTCCGGCAACGTGCTGGTCGGGTACGGCACGGGCGCACCGGTCGCCCGGCGCCGACGGGTACGGCCCGCGCCGATGTCGACACCGGGCACGGCTTCTCGGGGCGCGACGTCTCCGGGCGGGACGTCGTCGGACGCGCCGTCCGGAAAGGCGGAGCTCACTGCGGCTGCCGAGCGTGCCTCCGCTCCCGGTGCGGCGCTGACCCAGGGTCCTGTCGCCGTCATCTCCCCGCTGGTGCGGAAGCTGGCGCGTCAACACGGTCTCGATCTCCGGCAGATCGTCGGCACGGGACGGAACGGGCTGATTCTGCGTACCGACGTGGAGTCCGCGATCAGTGCCATGGACGAGGAGCGCACGGCCGAAGCGGCACCGGCCGAAGCGGCATCGGTGGCCGGGCATGTGCGGGACACGGCGGAGGAGCGCATCCCGCTGCGTGGGGTGAGGGGGGCTGTCGCGGAGAAGCTGGCGCGCAGCCGGCGGGAGATTCCGGATGCCACGTGCTGGGTGGACGCCGACGCCACCGAACTGATGGCGGCACGAGCCGCGATGAACGCCGCCGACGGCAAGGCCACAGAGCCGAAGGTGTCGGTGCTGGCCCTGCTGGCACGTATCTGCACCGCCGCTCTCGCCCGCTTCCCCGAGCTCAACTCCCGGGTGGACACCGAGGCCCGGGAGATCGTGCGGCTGTCCGGGGTACATCTGGGATTCGCCGCGCAGACGGACCGAGGCCTGGTCGTCCCGGTCGTCAGGGACGCGCATACGCGTAGTACGGAGTCGATCGGCGCGGAGATCGCCCGGCTGACCGAGGCGGCGCGCGACGGGAAGCTGACCCCGGCGCAGCTCACGGGCGGGACGTTCACGCTGAACAACTACGGGGTGTTCGGCGTGGACGGTTCGACGCCGATCATCAACCACCCGGAGGCGGCGATGCTCGGAGTCGGGCGGATCGTGGCCAAGCCCTGGGTGCACGAGGGCGAGCTGGCGGTCCGCCAGGTAGTCCAGCTCTCGCTCACCTTCGATCACCGGGTCTGTGACGGCGGCACGGCGGGTGGCTTCCTGCGGTACGTGGCCGACTGCGTGGAGCAACCGGCGGTGCTGTTGCGCTCCCTGTGACGGAGGCGGTTCGGCGCTGGGCAACGGCCCGGCGCTGGGCAACGGGCCGGTGCTGGGCAACGCGGCGGCGAGGGGCAACGGTTCGGTGCCGGGACAACGCGGCGGCGAGGGGCAACGGGCCGCTGCCGGGCAACGCGGCGGGAAGGACGCGGGCCGGGTCCGTCCCGTCGGCCTCGGACGCGGGCCTGTGCGGGCAGCCCCCTCCGGTCAGAACGGGCCCGGGCCCGGTCCGTGACTTCGGTCCCCCGGGGATCGTCGTGAGCGGACGGCCCGCATACTCGGGGCATGACCGCGTATGACGCCATCGTCCTGGCCGGCGGGGCCGCGAAACGCCTCGGGGGAGCCGACAAACCAGGGCTCCGGGTGGGTGGCCGCGCGCTGCTCGACCGGGTGCTCGCCGTTTGTGCCGACGCCGGATCCACCGTGGTGGTCGGTGGGCGCAGACCCACGGCGCGGCCGGTCTCCTGGACGCGAGAAGTGCCGCAGGGCGGAGGGCCATTGGCCGCTCTCGGAGCCGGGGTCCGGCACACGCGTGCGGAGAGCGTGCTGGTGCTGTCCGCGGATCTGCCGTTCCTCGGTGAGGCGACCGTGCGCTCGTTGCTGGAGGCGAGCCGGGCCGAAGGCCGTGAAGGCGCCCTGTGTGTCGATCCGGACGGCCGGGACCAGCCGCTGGTCGCGGCGTACCGAGCCGAGCCGCTGCGCCGCGAGCTCGCCCTCCTGGCCACCGAGCACGGCAGCCTGGCCGGCCTTCCGCTGCGGTTGCTCACGGCCGAACTGGACCTGGCCCGGGTCGAGGCGGGGCCCCTCGCTTCGTTCGACTGCGACACCTGGGAGGACATTGGTGCCGCCAGGGCGCGGATCAGGGAGCATGGGACCGTGCTGGACGAATGGATCACCGCAGTCAAGACCGAACTGGGCATCGAACTCGACGTCGACACCGGCGTCCTGCTCGACCTCGCCCGTGATGCCGCCCACGGCGTCGCCAGGCCTGCCGCGCCGCTGACCACCTTCCTGGTGGGGTACGCCGCGGCGAAGGCAAGCAGCGGCCTGAGCCCGGAGGCCGCAGCCGAGGCAGTGGCGGACGCCTCTCGCAAGGCCACGGCCCTCGCGCTCCGGTGGGAGGAGGAAACGGGGGCGGGCAGCGGCCCCGGCACGCCATGACGGCTGACGGAGGCGAGGCCCGGGCAGCGGCTGCCGCGGCCGAGGTCCGGCGTGCCACCGAGGCGGAGCGGGCGGCTGAGGAGGAGCGCGCGGTCGAACAGGCGCTGGCTCTGGTCGGGCGTCAGCCGCAAACCGCTCGTTCCACGCCGGACCGGCCTGGAACGGCAAGCCCGGCCTCTTCGCCCACGCCACGGGACTCGGGCGTGCGTATGAGCACTCCCCCAGGCCCCGCGTCCTCCGACGAGGAGACACCGGGGCCCGCGTCTCCTGGCCCCGCGCCCTCCGGCCCGGCGTCCGGCCCGGCAACCCTGGGTCCTTCTGCAACCTCACGCCCCGCGTCGGCCGGCCCCGCGTCGGCCGGCCCCGCGTCGGGCCGCCCCGCGTCTCCCGGTCCCAGGGCTTCGGGTTCGTCCCAGGGCGCGGCGGCTCCTGGGCCTGCTGCTCACAGCAGCGAGGCCTCCGGCACTCCCGGCATCCCTGGCGCCTCCGGCGCCTCTAACACCTCCGACGCTCGCGGTACCCACCGCACCTCTCATAGCCACAGCACTCCCGAGCCGTCGCCGGCCGGCGGTTCTGCCTCCTCCACGCACTCCCACCGCACCGCGGCCACGGCCTGGTCCCGTGCGCGCGGCCTGGCTGGTGCCCTCGGCCGCGAGGCGCCTCTCGCGGCCCATCGGCTCCCCCTGAACCGGGCCCTCGGGCATGTGCTGGCCGAGGCGGTCGTAGCTCTCACCGACCTTCCCTCCTTCGACACCTCGGCCATGGACGGCTGGGTCGTCGCCGGGCCGGGGCCGTGGGCCGCAGCGCAGGCCGAAGGCCTGCTCGCCGGGCGTGGCGCCGTGTCACCGCTGCCGGACGGGGAAGCGCTACGGATCGCCACGGGTGCCCGCATCCCGGCGGAGGCGACCGCCGTGATCCGCAGCGAGCACGCGCACTTCGACGAGGTCAGAGGGCTGCTGCACGCGACTCGCGAGGTGGTTCCTGGGCAGGACATCCGGCCCCGGGCCCAGGAGTGCCGTTCCGGCGACGAGCTGCTGCCCGTCGGGACGGTGGTGACCCCGCCCGTGCTCGGGCTGGCGGCTGCCGCCGGGTACGACGCGCTCGTCGTCGTACCGCGCCCACGCGTGGACATTTTCGTTCTCGGGGACGAGCTGCTCACGGCGGGGTTGCCGCACGAGGGGCTGATCCGGGATGCGCTCGGCCCCATGCTCGGCCCCTGGCTTCAGGCCCTGGGTGCGGAGGTCGCCGAACCCCGGCGCCTCGGAGATGATGCCGCGGCACTTCATGACGCTCTCGTCTCCTCCGACGCCGACCTCATCCTCACCACGGGCGGGACCGCCGCCGGCCCGGTGGACCACGTCCACCCGGTTCTGGCGAGGATCGGAGCCGAGCTGCTGGTCGACGGTGTGGCCGTACGCCCCGGCCATCCGATGCTTCTGGCCAGGCTCGCCGGGGGCGGCCCTTGTCTGGTGGGCCTGCCGGGTAATCCGCTGGCCGCGGTCTCCGGACTGCTCACGCTGGCGGAACCTCTGCTCAGAGGGCTCGCGGGCCGGGCTGCCCAGAACCCGTATCGCACGCCCGTCCATCAAGAGGTGCACGGACATCCGCACGACACGCGACTCGTCCCTGTAGTCCACCGCGACGACAAGGTTGTGCCCTTGCATTACAACGGCCCCGCGATGCTTCGTGGGATCGCCGCCGCCGACGGGCTGGCCGTGGTGCCGCCCGGCGGGGTACGGTCCGGCACCGAGGTGGAGATCCTCGATCTACCGTGGGCCTCGGCGACGCCCTGGACGGAAGGGTGTTTCACGTGAAACTTCCCGGCCACGACGCGATGGCCAGGCGCGCAGACGAGAACGTCGTACCCACCCGGGTGCTGCTTCCGCGCAGGGTGGTGGACAGACCGCTGCGCCAGGTGGCCAAGCGACTTGCGATGGCTCTCACGGTTCTGGCCACCACCGTCTTCATCGTCTGGGCCGACCGGGACGGGTACTACGACAACGCCGACGAGAAGGTCGACTTCCTCGACGCCGTCTACTACGCGACGGTGACCCTCTCGACGACCGGGTACGGCGACATCGTCCCGCAGAGTGACCCGGCCCGGCTCGTCAACGTGGTGCTGGTGACGCCGCTGCGCGTGCTCTTCCTGATCATCCTGGTCGGCACCACCCTCGAGGTCCTGACGGAACGGACCCGGGAGGACTTCCGGCTGAACCGTTGGAGAACCAACTTGCGTGAACACACCGTTGTCGTCGGCTTCGGCACGAAGGGCCGTTCGGCGATTCAGACGCTCTGCGCGACGGGTCTGAAGAAAGAACAGATCGTCATCGTTGATCCGGCCGGCAAAGTGATCGAAGCGGCCAATAGCGAAGGCTTCGTGGGTGTGCTGGGAGACGCGACGCGCAGTGACGTGCTGTTGCGTGCCGAGGTCCAGAAGGCGCGTCAGATCATCATCGCCACGCAACGCGACGACACCGCCGTACTGGTGGCACTGACCGCGCGTCAGCTCAACAAGGGCGCCAAGATCGTGGCGGCCGTGCGCGAGGAGGAGAACGCGCCCCTGTTGCGGCAGTCCGGAGCGGACGCCGTCATCACCAGTGCGAGTGCGGCGGGACGGCTCCTGGGCCTCTCCGTCCTCAGCCCGAGCGCGGGCACGGTGATGGAGGATCTGATCCAGCAGGGCAGTGGACTCGACCTCGTCGAACGGCCGGTCATAAAGGCCGAGGTGGGCAAGAACGTCCGGGAGACCGACGACCTCGTGGTCAGCGTGCTGCGCGGCCACCGGCTGCTCGGCTACGACGATCCGGCAGCCAGCCCTCTGCAGCTGACGGACCGGGTGATCACGATCGTGCGTGCCTCACCGCTCCACGCGTCGCCTACAGGGCTCCCTCAGGGTCCCAACCAGCGTCACTAGGGTCTCGCGCCCCGGTTCCGTGTCGGGCGGTGGCGTGGGCAGGTCCTTCGGCGCCCCCGGTTGACGGCCGTGCGGTGGCGCGGGCAGGTCCACCCTCGTCCTGGAGCTCGCACGGAGTAGCCTCGCGGCCATGTATGCGATCACGATCCCCGAACCAGGCGGCCCCGAAGCGCTCGTATGGGCCGAGGTCCCCGATCCTGTACCTGGCGAGGGTGAAGTCCTCGTCGAGGTCGTGTCCAGCGCGGTCAACCGTGCCGATGTCCTCCAACGGCAGGGCTTCTACAACCCGCCCCCCGGCGCCTCGCCCTACCCCGGTCTGGAGTGCGCCGGCCGGATCACCGGGCTCGGCCCCGGGGTGACCGGGTGGTCTGTCGGCGACGAGGTGTGCGGGCTGCTGGCAGGTGGCGGCTACGCGGAGAAGGTCGCCGTACCGGCCGGACAGCTCCTGCCCGTACCCGAGGGTGTGGATCTGGCGGATGCCGCCGCGCTTCCCGAGGTGGCGGCGACGGTCTGGTCGAACGTCTTCATGGTGGCCCATCTGCGCCCCGGTGAGACCGTCCTCATCCACGGCGGTTCCAGTGGCATCGGCACGATGGCGATCCAGCTCGCCAAGGCCGTCGGAGCCCGCGTCGCGGTGACGGCGGGCGGCCCGGAGAAGCTGGCGCGCTGCCAGGAACTCGGCGCCGACATCCTCATCGACTACCGCGAGCAGGACTTCGTGGAAGAGCTGCGCCAGGCGACGGACGGCGCCGGTGCGGACGTCATCCTCGACATCGTCGGAGCGAAGTACCTGGACCGGAACGTCCGGGCCCTGGCCGTGAACGGACGGCTGGCGATCATCGGACTCCAGGGCGGAGCGAAGGGCGAACTGAATCTGAGCGCCCTGCTCAGCAAGCGGGCTGCGGTCACGGCCACGTCGCTGCGCGCCCGCCCGCTCGCGGAGAAGACCGCGATCATCGCAGCGGTACGGGAGCATGTCTGGCCGCTGATCGCCGGAGGCGTCGTCCGGCCGATCGTGGACCGCACGATGCCGATGGCGGAGGCGGGGGAAGCCCACCGGGTGATGGAGTCCAGCAGCCACATCGGCAAGATCCTCCTCATCGCGCCGAAGGCTGACACCCCGAAGGCCTGACACTCAGCGGGCTGAACCCGAAGGCCCTGGCACCCGCAGGCTGACACCCATCGGGCTGCCACCGAAGGACCCGACACCCGAAGGCCTGACACTCCCAGCGGGCTGACGCAGAGCAGCCCGAGCCGCCGGACCAGCCTGTCCGCCTGGCCCCGAGCCCCGAGCCCCGAGCCCCGAGCCCCGAGCCCCGAGCCCCGAGGCCCTGGGGCGGGGTGCCCGAGGCCCGGGGCCCGACCGCCCCACGACCGCACAGGGGCCCGGCACACGCCATGTGTGCCGGGCCCCTGGGGTGAGCGGTGGTCGGTGGCTCGGACCTACAGGTACGGGCCGGAGCGTGCCGGGCCGTGCGGATCCACCGCACCGTCCTCGTCCTCATGGCCGACGCCCGGAGGGAGGGCCCGGCGCATCTGCTCCAGCTGTGCGCGGGCCGCCATCTGCTGGGCGAAGAGAGCTGTCTGGATTCCGTGGAAGAGCCCTTCCAGCCATCCGACCAACTGGGCCTGAGCGATCCTCAGCTCGGCCTCGGAGGGCACGGACTCCTCGGTGAACGGCAGCGAGAGCCGCTCCAGCTCCTGCACGAGCTCGGGAGCCAGGCCGTCCTCCAGCTCCTTCACCGAACTCGCGTGGATCTCCTTGAGGCGGACGCGGCTCGCCTCGTCGAGAGGTGCCGCCCTGACCTCCTCGAGAAGCTGCTTGATCATGCTGCCGATGCGCATGACCTTCGCGGGCTGTTCGACCATCTCCGTCACCGGGACCTCGCGCGAGTCGTCGTCACCGCCACCGCCGCCGATAGCCATTCCGTCCTGTCCCACTACGAGGACTTGGGGGTGCTCCTGCGACCGTTCATTCCTCGGCATCTCCATGACGCCATTGTCTCGCACACGGGCCTCCCCACATGGTGGTGCCCCCGGTAAGGGATGATCACCCCTCTCCGGAGGCACCAGGCCGTCCGATCAGCCGCTGCCGGTCACCCCGCGCGCCGCGCCAGGGCCTGACGCGACCCGGCGAACGCCGCGGCCAGCAACCCGGCGACCAGGGGTACGACCACCGCCAGCAGCCCGATCGTCTCCCAGGGCAGCACGACAGGGGTGTACGCGGAGTCCATGGGCTGCTCCCGCATGGCAGCCATCGCCTCGCGCAGGTCGACCAGACGCAGCGCCACCGCGGGCACGATCCCGGCCGCCGTGCCGAGCAGGACGCCCGTGAGCGCCACCACCACGCACTGGAATCCGGAGAGCGAGCGCCGCACCCCCGGGGGCGCGCCCACCGCGCTGAGCGTGGTGAGGTCGGCCTCGGCGTCGGCCTTGGCGAGCCCGGTGGTGATGGCGGCGGCACCCACCGTCACCACTCCCGCGAACAGGGCGAGGATCAGCAGGATCACATCCTCGTCCCGCGACCGGGGCCCTTCCGCCGTCTGGAGGTGCACCCCGTCCCCGGCCTGGGCGAACGCGGCCGACATCGTCTGCTGCTGCGCTTCTGTGGGCGTGTGCGAAACGGGGAAGACGCTGGCGTAGTCCTCCGTGTGCAGGCCCAGGCGCTTCGCCGCGCTCTGCGGAAGGATCATGCGGATCCCGGGTGTGGCGGCGTACTCCGCCGGCGCGACGTACACCTTCAGCCGGTCCGTCGTGGTCCTGGCCTTGCCCGGGTGCAGCTCCCGGTTCTTCTTGTCCCGGGGGTTGTACCTGTGCACGGCCTTCAGGGTGACCTGGCCGTTCCGCGCGTAGGCGGAGTTGAGCAGTACGGGGGTTCCGGCCGCCAGCGCCTCGGCGGCCGCGGGATCGTCGAGCTTCACGTACGAACCGAGCAGTGAGGCGTCGCCGACGACGATGTGACTCTCGTTCGTGTAGAAGGCCGCCGCGCTGATGTGTTCGTCGATGCAGGCGGGGGTGCGCATCAGTTTCTGGTGCGCCTCGGCGGAGAGCTTCTCGGCGAGCCTTCCGGCGCCCGCGCCCTGGAGCGGGCAGCTGTGCCCCTCACCGGTGGGCTTGACCAGGGTGAGCGTGCCGCAGCCGTTCTCCTCCTCGTAGTAGACCCCGCAGTCGGAGCCGGCCCAGACCCGTGCGATGTCGGCGCGGCCGCCGCTCAGCGCCAGGTGCTGTCGTGCCGCCGCCCTCGCGTGGCCCAGCTGGTCGACGGCCGACGGACTGCCGGCCACGAGCGCGGCGGTGCCGGGGGTGAGCGTGGGGATGTGGTCGTAGGTGTGCTCAGCCATCACGCTGCTCGTGTACGTCGCGATGGCGACAGTGCCCGCGACCGCCGCCATCACGGCGGCGACGGCCGGAGCCGTGCGTCCCCGGTTGCGGGCGGCGTCACGCAGCGCCATCCGCGGGGAGAGCGGCAGCCGCGCCCCGAGCCGGCCGAGGAAGCCGACGATGACCGGGATGCAGGCGAGCACTCCCAGCTCGGCGACGACCGAGCCACCGGCGACCAGCGTCGTGTCGCCCTCGGTGCCGCCGAACACGGCGACGGCCACCCCGCCCGCCATGACCACACAGCCCACGACCGGCAGGACACGGGAGCTCCGCCGCGTCCCCCGCCGGCCGGTCAGCGACTCCAGGACGGACTGGCGCCCGGCCACGAGCGCCGGGGCCAGCGCCGCGAGGACACCCGTGACGAGGCCGATCACGGCGATCGCCAGCACCTCCCACAGCCGGATCTCCAGCTCCCCGAACCGGGATCCGGTCCAGTCCTCGATCAGCGGACGGAACAGGACCGTGAGCGCGAGGCCCGCGACCACACCGGCCACCGCGCCCGCGGCCCCGAGCACCACGCCTCCGGCCAGGACCACCGCCCGTACCTGGCTCCGGTCGCCTCCGCAGACACCCAGGAGCCCGAGCTGGCGGCGCGAGCGCCGGGCGCCGACGGCGAACGCCGGGCCGGCCAGCAGCACGATCTCCAGGACCGCCATGGCGACGACCGTCACGACCGCGGCGCCGAGTTCCGCCGAACCGTCGCCGTAGTCGTAGGCGGGGGCGAGGCGGGTGGCGTAGGGGACCTCGGAGTCCGGTGGCGGGTCGAGGACCACCTGACGGGACAGCACGAGGAGGCCCATCCGGTTGGCCACGAGGACGTCCGACCAGCGGATACCCGTCCCGGCCGGCCCGTCGACCAGCCACTTCGGGTCGTCCGGGCGGGGTGGTGCGATCCTCGGGTCGCCTTGGGCCGCCTTCTTCCACGGCGCGACGACGGTGCCCGGATCGGCGTAGAGGGCCTTCCTGCCGAGATCGGCGGGCAGCTCCACGCTGCCGGTGATCGTGTACGTCAGCCCCGGGCCCCGCAGTGTCGTACGCGATCCGATGTGGAGTCCCGTGGACGCCAGGAAGGGCTCGGTGGCGACGACCTCGTCGTCGCGGGCCGGGTAGGCGCCGTCGACCAGTTCGAGCTTGCCGCGCACGGCGGGGGCGGAGGTGCGCAGCTCGACGATCTCGGTGTCGGTGATGCCGTGCCGGGTGGTGACGGCCGCGGGCACGGACTGCTCGGTGAGGTACGTCGAGCCCTTCGGCAGAGCGCCCCGCACGTCGACGGCCTCCGGGGCGCCGTCCGGGGGCACCGGTCCCCCGGGCGCGGTCTCCCAGAGCGTGCGGTCCGGCAGCTGTTCCACCGGTACGCGCCCGGCTCCCGCAGTGCTGAACACCGCGTCCGCCGCCCCCATCTCCGCCGTCAGCTCCTCGGCGGCCGTGGACGTGGAGCTGCGGTACGTGACGTCCGCCGCGGTCACCCCGAGCACGGGCAGGGCGATCATCGCGACGACGAGCGCGCTGCGGCCCTTGGCGCGCAGGGCGTCACGCCGGGCGATCCGGAGGGCGGCTCGCCACCCCGTCAGGACGCTCACCGGGCACCCTCGGCGGTCAGGAGCGAGTCGGCGCCCGACGACAGCGTCTGGTCGACGATGGAGCCGTCCCTGAGGAAGACGACCCGGTCGGCCCATGCGGCGTACCGGGGCTCGTGGGTCACCATGACCCCGGCCGCGCCCCGGTCGCAGCGGTTGCGAAGGAGGGCGAGGACGGCTTCGCCGGTCTCGGAGTCGAGCGCACCGGTCGGCTCGTCGGCGAGCACCAGACGCCGGTCACCGATGAGGGCGCGGGCGATGGCGACGCGCTGCTGCTGGCCACCGGACATCTCGTCGGGGAAACGGTCGGCGATCTCGGAGAGGCGCATCTCCTCCAGCGCTGCGAGGGCCTCCCTGCGGGCCTTGCGCACGGGTACGCCGTCGAGCTCGCGCGGCAGGGCGATGTTCTCCGCGGCGGTGAGGGCCGGGATCAGGTTGTAGTCCTGGAACACATAGCCGACGCTGCGCCGGCGCAGGGCCGCGACGTCCTTGTGGCCGAGCGCGGAGATGTCCTGGCCCTCGATGACGACCTGGCCGCTGCTCGCGGTGTCGAGACCGCCGGCCAGGGTCAGGAGGGTGGACTTGCCGGACCCGGACGGGCCCATGACGGCCACGAGTTCCCCGGCGTGCACGGAGAGGCTGACGCCGCGCAAAGCGTGCACCTCGGCGATGCCGGAGCCGTGGGTGCGCGTGAGCGCCCGCAGTTCCAGGACGGGCGTGCCCCCGGGCACGGCGACGGGCGGGGAGGAGACGGATGAGGGCATGGCGGCGTGTTCCCCCTAGGAACGACGGACGACGAGCGGGACGTGACGTACGGGAGGTGGAGGCGCAGGCAACGGCGGAGTCGGCGGCAGAGTCAGAGGAGGCGGCGGCGGCCAGGCAGGTCGGCGCCGGAGCCGGTCAGCGCCGGAGCCGGGACCGGCTCCTGTCGGCACGGGAGGCACCGCGACCGGCGCCCGGACCGGAGGCCGTGCTCGATCCGTCGCCCGGCGCGGCGCCCGACCCTGCGCCCGGTCCCGGTCCCGGACCCGGCTGCGATCCGGACGAGGGCTCGGTGGCGGCGGCTGCGGCCAGCCGGACGAGACGGGACTCGCAGTGGTCCAGCCAGCGGGCCTCGGCCTCGGCCTGGAAGATCAGCTGCTCCACGACGAGCAGCCAGGCGACCTCGTCGCGGTCGGTGGGTACATCGGCCAGGGCCTGGGCCTTCAGCCGGGTGTAGTCCTGCATCGCCCTCAGCGTGTGGCTCCGCTGGGCCTGAATGACGGCCCGGATGTCGACGCCAGGAGCCCCGACCGCCATCGCGAGCTTGATCGCCAGCTCGTCACGCGGAGGGCTGGTGCGGTCGACGGGCGTCTCGAACCAGCTGCGCAGCTCGTCGCGGCCGCCGTCGGTGATCGAGTAGAGCGCGTGTCCGGCGTCGTCCTCGCCGTCCTGGGCGACCAGTCCGTCGCGTTCCAGGCGATTGAGCGTCGTATAGACCTGCCCGACGTTCAGCGGCCAGGTGGAACCGGTGCGGGACTCGAATTCGGTCCGGAGCTGGGAGCCGTACCGAGGCCCTCGCTCCAGGAGGGCCAGCAGGCCGTGACGGATCGACATACTGAGTATGTATACCCAGTATGTTGGTCGACGCAAGCTCCGCCGGTCCGGGCCGGTGACGGCTACGGGCCCTCGCGGGGTCAGTTGGCGCGGCGCATGCGGAACGCGAGAAACGCCAGCCCCAGGCCGACCAAGGTGATTCCGGTACCCAGTGACACGTCGCGCACCTGGCGAACGGCGGGCTCGTCCAGTGCCTGCCGCTGCCGCGTCTCGCCCGGTTCGGGGAAGGCGCCGGGCGGGGGCGTGAAGGGGGGCACCGCACCGGGATCCGCCTCGGGATCCGCCTCGGGGGGCTCCTCGTCGGCCGCGGCCTCGGACTCCGCGAGCTCCAGCGGCGACAGGGACCGGCCCGGCCGGGCCCGGCCCTCCCCGGCCGGCCGCCCGGCCATGGACGGCTCCCCGGCGGAGGGGCTCTTTCCGCCGGAAGAGCCGACATCGCCGGAAGAGCCGGCATCGGGGGAGGGTGATTCGGAATGTGCCGTGGCCGCCGACAGGGCCGAACGTGGGGAGGCGGCCCCGGCGCCCTCGCCGTGCGCCCAGGTGACGGGGCCGAACGCGACTCCGGCCGCCGTCACGAGGCAGACCACGCACCGTGACGACCGTGAAGCCGGGAGTCCTGGAGGCATGGAATCAGCGTCACATGCCCGAATTTGTCCGGCATCCTGGGTGCGGCCGACCGCTGGACGTCGAGCGGCTTCAGGCGGCGCGCAGGGCCCGGTCGCCCCGCCCGGAACCCCGCGGACCGTCGAGCCGGCTCCGGACGGGATCACCGGCGGAGCCGGATCGGCCGGCCGAAGCCGCATCACCGGTCGAGCAGGACTGCCGGTCGAACCGATTTGCCGCCCAGGCCGGATCGTGGCTCGAACCGATTTGCCGCCCAGTCCGGATCGTCACTCGAACCGGATGCCGCTCAGTCCGGATCGTCGCCCGAACCGGACTGCCGCTCGGGCCGGATCCTCGCTCGAACCGGACTGCCGGTCAGGCCGGATCGCCGGTGGAGATCCTCAGCTCGAAGTGGGCGCCGTCCTCGGAAACCGCCGTGCCGGAGGACGGGAACTGGTCCACGACCTGACCCTCCGCGTACGTGTTTCCGGGCTCCTCGACTTCCTTGATCGTCCAACCAGCGGCCAGGGCACATTCCTTCACCGAAAGGATGTCCTTGTAGAGGAAGCTCGGAGCCTGGACCTTCGCCGGGTCGTCCGTGTCCTCCGTGGCGTCGGTGCAGTCCTCCGTGTCCATCGTCCGGTTCCGCTCGGGGGCCTTGTGCTCGCCGGCCACCGTGGTCTCGCCGGAGCCGGGGTCGTCGTTCTTGCCGGACGAGTCGTCGTCCATGTTCAGGAAGGTGACCAGACCGCCGATCGCGAGCAGGGCGACGACGATCGCACCGACCAGGACCGGCATGTTCCGCTTGGAGCCGCCGCCGCCCGCCCCGCCCGTGGTCTGGGGGGACATCGTGTACGGAGGAGGCGTCTGGTGCCCCAGAGGCCCCGGGGTTCCGTACGGCTGGGGCGCCTGCGGGTAGCCATATCCCGGCGTGGGCGCGGAAGTGGGCGCACCGTACGGACCAGGCTGGTGCTGCTGGTGGGGGTGGGGCGCGTACGGCGTCTGCACGCTCTGCGGCGCGGGCGTGCCCTGGTCGACGGGCGGGAAGACGGCGGAGCCGACACCCGAGCCGCTGTTCGCCGGGCTGACGCCGCCGACGATCGCCGGTGCGCCCGTGGGGCCGCTCGCGTTCAGCACGCGCGCGATCTCGTCCTGCATCGCCGCGGCGCTGGGGAAGCGCTCGTTCGGGTTCTTCTTGAGCGCGCGGGCGACGAGGGCGTCCATCGCGGGAGTGATCGAACGGTTGATGCTGGACGGGGCGACCGGCTCCTCCTGCACATGCGCGTACGCGATGGCGAGAGGCGAGTCCGCGTCGAACGGGATACGTCCCGTGAGCAGCTGGAAGAGCATGATGCCGACCGAGTACAGGTCGGAGCGCGCGTCGACGCCGCGGCCGAGCGCCTGCTCGGGGGAGAGGTACTGCGGGGTCCCGACGACCATGCCGGTCTGGGTCATCGACGTGACGCCCGACTGCATGGCGCGGGCGATGCCGAAGTCCATCACCTTGACGACGCCACGCTTGGTCATCATCACGTTGCCGGGCTTGATGTCGCGGTGGACCAGGCCCATCTCGTGGCTGGTCTCCAGGGCGGCCAGCACATCGGCCGTCACCTTGAGCGCCTTGTCGGCGGGCATCGCGCCGTACTGCTGGATGTCCGACTGGAGCACGGAGCCGAGCGGCTGCCCCTCGACGTACTCCATGACGATGTACGGCATCAGCGCGCCGCCGAGCTCGTCCTCGCCCGTGTCGAACACCGAGACGATGTTGGTGTGCTGGAGCTTGGCGACGGCCTGCGCCTCGCGCCGGAACCGCTCGCGGAAGGACTGCTCGCGCCCCAGCTCCGTGTGCAGCGTCTTGATGGCGACCTGGCGGTCGAGGGCCGTGTCGTAGGCGAGGTAGACGGATGCCATCCCGCCTTCGCCGAGCAGGTCGCGCAGCTGGTAGCGGCCGCCGGCCACGGAACCGCCCGCGTAGCGCCCCTGTGCGCCGTGTGCGCCGTCGTGGCTCATGACTTGCTCCCCCTCGGCGCCCGACGGACGCGATCATCCTTGTTACGGGCCAAGTCTGCCCGAGGGGTACGACACGTCAAGCCAGGTGCCCGTTCCGTGACCCTACGCACAAGAAGCGTCTCGGAAGCGTTACAGGAACCGCATGGAATTTGCGCGAGCGGCGCGCCAGCCGATTGGATGGCCCGTCACTCTGTGAACCGGCGCGTCGCACGGAGGCTGTAGCGTGACGTGGCAATGCAGCAAGGCACCGTGAGAACCCGCGGACGCGCGGACAGAAACGACGGCGAGGACTGATGGCACCCGAATCCGAAGCAAACGGCGGCGGAGTTTCGGATGGCACCGACTCCTGGGGCGTCGGAGGTGTGGTCGGGGACGGCCGGTACCGCATGACGCACCGGCTCGGCCGCGGCGGCATGGCCGAGGTCTACGCCGCGGAGGACGTCCGTCTGGGCCGCACGGTCGCGGTGAAGCTGCTCCGCTCCGATCTCGCCGAGGACCCGGTCTCCAAGGCGCGCTTCACGCGTGAGGCGCAGTCGGTCGCGGGGCTCAACCACCACGCGATCGTCGCCGTGTACGACTCCGGCGAGGACGTCGTGGGCGGGGCGACCGTGCCCTACATCGTGATGGAGCTCGTCGAGGGCAACACCATCAGGGACCTCCTGCTCGAGGCCGAGGCCCCGCCGCCCGAGCAGGCGCTGATCATCGTCTCGGGCGTCCTGGAAGCCCTGGCGTACTCCCACCAGCACGGCATCGTGCACCGTGACATCAAGCCGGCGAACGTGATCATCACGCACTCCGGCGCGGTCAAGGTGATGGACTTCGGCATCGCCCGCGCGCTGCACGGCGCGCAGTCGACGATGACGCAGACCGGCATGGTCATGGGCACGCCGCAGTACCTCTCCCCCGAACAGGCCCTCGGCAAGGCGGTCGACCACCGCTCCGACCTGTACGCCACCGGCTGCCTGCTCTACGAACTGCTCGCCCTGCGGCCTCCGTTCACCGGTGAGACCCCTCTCTCGGTGGTGTATCAGCACGTCCAGGACATCCCGGTCCCGCCCTCGGACGTCGCCGGTTCCGTCCCGCCGGAGCTGGACGGCCTGGTGATGCGGTCTCTCGCGAAGGACCCGGACGACCGGTTCCAGAGCGCCGAGGAGATGCGCGGCCTCGTCCAGTACAGCCTGCAGATGCTCCAGGTACAGGGCGGCCACACGGGCACGTGGAACACCGGCCCGGTCGAGACGCACGGCGGCGACCGCACGGCCGCGATGAACATCGGCGGCGGCACGGCGGCCATGGGGCGCCCGATGCACGGGGACACCTCGCAGGGGCCGATCCTGCCGCCCATGAACCCCGACGACGGGGCGTACGCCGGCGGTCACCACAACGGGGGCGGCCGCGGCAAGATGTGGCTGTTCGTGCTCCTTGCGCTGATCGCGATCGGCGCGGGTGTGGCGTTCGCCGTCCAGGCGGCGAACGACGGCGGCGGCACCAAGAAGTCCCCGACCGCGCCCTCCACCTCGGTGAGCCCCTCGCCGACCCCTTCGTCGGCGGAGCCGACGGACGAGGAGACGAAGGAGACCGAGGAGCCGGACAGTTCCTCGGGTGGCCAGACGTGGCCCACCGACGACCCGACGTGGACCCCGACGCAGGAGCCGACCGAGCCCACGGAGAAGCCGTCGGAGACTCCCACGTCACCCGACCCGGGCACCAGCGACGGCGGGACGACGACGGACGGCGGAACCGGCGACGACGGCGGGACCACCGAGGGTGGTGGCGACGACGGCGGCACCGGTGACGACACCGGAGGCACGACGACCGAGGGCACCACGACCGGTACGTCGGCCGGGGCCGCGGCCGGATCCGCTGCCGGGGCCGCCGGCACCACCGCGGGCTGAGGGAAGCCACCACCGGGACACGAGGGCGCCCCTCACCCGGCGCCCCTCACCCGGTGAACGCCTCGCCGACCGCCTCGTACTCACGCGTCCACCACACCGCCAGGGCCGACACCGCAGGGAACTGCGGGTCGGCCCTGCGGTCGTGGAAGCGGTAGCGCCAGCTCAGTATCCAGAAGTCGTTGAGGCGTTCCCACCACACCCGGTGCACAGCGGCCGCCATCTCCGCCGCGCCCGCGCCGGCCGAGCGTCGGTACGCGCGGGCGTACGCCCGCACCTTCTCCAGCGCCAGCTTCCCGTCCGGGCGGACGAAGAAGATGGCCGCAGCACGTACGGCCTCCTCCGCGCGCGGCTGCACGTCGAGCCGGTCCCAGTCCACGATCGCGACTGGGTCGGCGCCCCGGTAGAGCAGGTTGAGCGGGTGGAAGTCGCCGTGCACCCAGCCTCTGGCCGCCCCGCCGGGAGTGGGCGGACGCCGGTGCGCGTGCCGCTCCAGCAGGGCGCGCCGCTCGACGAGACGGTGCACGGCGAGCTCGTCGAACGCATCCCTCGGCCCCATGCCCCGCGCTGCCGTCAGCAGTTCGTCGATCAGCGTGAACGTCTCGGCGGGGTCGGGGCTGGTGCTCTGCCCCCGCCGTACCGGAGGCGGCGAGTCCGCCTCCATGACCTGGTCCAGGCCCATGTGCACGGTCCCGAGGAGCGCCCCGAGCCGCCGCGACTGGGCGGTCGTGAGCTGAGTGCCGTCCCGGTGGAGGCCGTCCACCCATTGGTGCAGGGCGTAGCGCTGCCCGTCGATGACCGTCACCGTGTGACCCTGTGTGTCCGCGAGGGGCGGGGCGACCGGCACGCCGAGGGAGTGCAGCTGCTGGGTGGCCCGGTGCTGCCGGACGATCGTGGCGTGGTCGCCGCTGGCGTCGTCCAGGTGGTGCTTGTCGAGGTGGTGCTTGAGGAAGTACGACCCGCGGGTGGTGGACACGCGGTAACCGTGGTTGAGCAGGCCCTTGGTGAGGGGCTCGCAGGCCAGGGGTTCACCGGCGTCCGGGTAGCGGCGCATGACCTCGCCGACCGGAGGAACAGGTGGGAGGGTCACAGATGAGCGCAGCACTCGCCACATGTTAGGTGACGCTGTGTGTCCGCCCTGACGGAGTTGCGTCGAAGGCCAGAGTGTGCATGTGCGCGACGTGCGGATCGAGCCGGAGGTACACGGGATCGAAGTGCTCCCCGTTCACTTCGGCGGGGCCGGTCCCGAAGCGTTCGCGCTGGTCGGGGGCGGGGCGGACGATCTCGGCGGGCCCCGTGAACTGCACCGACCAGAGGTCCTGGACGGCGCCGGAGGCCGGGGAGTTGAAGTTGTCCGCCCCGTAGGCGATGACGCTTCCGTCGCAGGACTCGTGGAAGCCGAGCCCCCGGTGCATCCGCAGGACCACCCGCCCTTCGATCACCAGGTGCCGGGCCACCGCCAGGAACGGCAGGGCGCGCATGCTCATCGCCAGCCGGCCGTAGCGGACGCTCCCGAGCAGCTCCATGGCACGGGAGGTGTCCGAGCTGGAGGTCGCGGAGGGGCCCGCGTGGCGGGAGCGGCCCGACGCGCCGGGTCCGGCGCCGTGGGAGCCACCTGACACGCCGGGTCCGGCGCCGTGGGAGCCACCTGGCACGCCGGGACCGGCCCCGGCGGCGGAGCTCGCGGTGACGGAGGTGCCGGTGCGGCCCGAGGTGTCGGAGGGGCGGGAGGAAAGCATGCTTCCCACTGTCCGCGACGTGTAGGGGCCGGGTAAGAGTCCGCCGCCCCGGACGGGCCGGGACCAAGGTCCCGGACGGAGCACGGGCCGTCAGCGCTTCTCGGCCTGAGGCCTCGCCACGTAAGCCGCCGCCTGCGAGCGCCGGGCCGTCAGCGCTTCTCGGCCTGAGGCCTCGCCACGTAAGCCGCCGCCTGCGAGCGCCGGGCGGTCAGCGCTTCTCGGCCTGAAGCCTCGCCACGTACGCCGCCGCCTGCGAGCGCCGCTCCATGCCCAGCTTGGCGAGCAGGCTGGAGACGTAGTTCTTGATGGTCTTCTCCGCGAGATGCAGCCGCTCGCCGATCACGCGGTTCGTCAGACCCTCACCGATCAGATCGAGGATCTTGCGCTCCTGGTCGGTCAGACTCGCGAGCCGCTCGTCGCCCTTGCCGTCCTTGCCCTCACGCAGCCGCTCCAGTACGCGGGCGGTGGCCGCGGGGTCCAGCAGGGACTTCCCGGCCGCCACGTCCCGTACGGCACTGAGCAGTTCGTTGCCGCGGATCGCCTTCAGGACGTATCCCGAGGCCCCGGCCATGATCGCGTCGAAGAGGGCCTCGTCGTCGGCGTACGAGGTGAGCATCAGGCACTTGATGTTCTCGTCCCGCGAGCGCACCTCGCGGCAGACCTCCACCCCGCTGCCGTCCGGCAGGCGCACGTCGAGGACGGCGACATCGGGCCGGGTCGCCGGAATGCGCGCGAGCGCGTCCGCCGCCGTGCCGGCCTCGCCCACGACCTCGATGTCCTCCTCGACGGAGAGCAGCTCATGGACGCCACGCCGGACGACTTCGTGATCATCGAGCAGGAATACCGTGATTTTTCCTTCTTCGCGCACATTCGCAGTCTCACACACTCGCTGGTCGTCCGCCCTTCCCTGGGGCTGTCGGCCGGGATAACGTGCCGTTGTTCCGGCCGCCTGCCAGGCTGTTGCCAGTGCTGTGACCAGCAGGAGTTCACGAATTTTGCGATTTACTTGGAAATCCAAGCAAAATCGCAGGTCACAAGGTGTTTCGCAGTTATGCGATGCACTGGGTAACGTGCTTATGGCAGGACGCTCGCCGGGGCACCTGTCACGCCTGTTCCCGGCCGAGCGGCACCCACCCCGTGCACGGGTCCGGACACAGGCGAGCCGCACTGGTTCCCGGCCATCCCGGGGGCCGGACCGACGGAGGAGCACGCACGTGACCGTGGAGAGCACTGCCGCGCGCAAACCGCGACGCAGCAGCAAGCGGACCAGCGCCGCGAAGACGCCCGCGAAGACGACGGAGGGTTCCGGCCCGCAGCTGGTGCAGCTGCTGACGCCGGAGGGCGACCGCGTCGAGCACCCGGACTACGAGATCGACCTGAGCGCGGACGAGCTCCGCGGTCTCTACCGGGACATGGTCCTGACCCGGCGGTTCGACGCCGAGGCGACCGCGTTGCAACGTCAGGGTGAGCTGGGCCTGTGGGCCTCCCTGCTGGGCCAGGAGGCCGCGCAGATCGGCTCCGGCCGTGCACTGCGCGACGACGACTACGTCTTCCCGACCTACCGGGAGCACGGCGTGGCCTGGTGCCGGGGCGTCGACCCGACCAATCTGCTCGGCATGTTCCGAGGCGTGAACCACGGCGGCTGGGACCCGAGCACCAACAACTTCCACCTGTACACGATCGTCATCGGCTCGCAGACCCTGCACGCCGCCGGCTACGCCATGGGCGTCGCCAAGGACGGCGCGGACTCGGCGGTGATCGCGTACTTCGGTGACGGCGCGTCCAGCCAGGGCGACGTCGCGGAGGCCTTCACCTTCTCCGCCGTGTACAACGCCCCCGTCGTGTTCTTCTGCCAGAACAACCAGTGGGCGATCTCCGAACCGACCGAGAAGCAGATGCGCGTGCCGCTCTACCAGCGTGCGCAGGGCTTCGGCTTCCCCGGCGTCCGGGTCGACGGCAACGACGTCCTGGCCTGCCTGGCCGTCACCAGGTCGGCGCTGGAGCGTGCCCGGCGTGGTGAGGGGCCGACCCTCGTCGAGGCGTTCACCTACCGCATGGGTGCGCACACCACCTCCGACGACCCGACCAAGTACCGGGCGGACGAGGAGCGGGTGGCCTGGGAGGCCAAGGACCCGATCCTGCGGCTGCGCGCGTACATGGAGAAGCAGGACCTCGCCGACGCGGCCTACTTCACCGCGCTTGAGGAGGAGAGCGAGGCCCTCGGCAAGCGGGTCCGCGAAGCGGTACGGGCCATGCCCGACCCGGACCGGCTGGCGATCTTCGACCACGCCTACGCCGACGGCAACCCGCTGGTCGACGAGGAGCGCGCCCAGTTCGCCGCCTACCAGGCATCGTTCGCCGAGGAGGGCAACTAGCCATGGCCGTTGAGAAGATGTCCATCGCGAAGGCGCTCAACGAGTCGCTCCGCAAGGCACTGGAGACCGACCCGAAGGTCCTCGTCATGGGCGAGGACGTCGGCAAGCTCGGAGGGGTCTTCCGCATCACGGACGGGCTCCAGAAGGACTTCGGGGAAGGCCGGGTCATCGACACCCCGCTGGCCGAGTCCGGCATCGTCGGTACGGCGATCGGCCTGGCCCTGCGTGGCTACCGGCCCGTCGTCGAGATCCAGTTCGACGGATTCGTCTTCCCCGCGTACGACCAGATCGTCACGCAGCTCGCGAAGATGCACGCGCGCGCACTCGGCAAGATCAAGCTGCCGGTCGTCATCCGCATCCCGTACGGCGGCGGCATCGGTGCCGTCGAGCACCACAGCGAGTCGCCCGAGGCCCTGTTCGCGCACGTGGCCGGCCTGAAGGTCGTCTCGCCGTCCAACGCGGCCGACGCCTACTGGATGATGCAGCAGGCCGTCCAGAGCGACGATCCGATCATCTTCTTCGAGCCCAAGCGCCGGTACTGGGACAAGGGGGAGCTGGACACCGAGTCCATCCCTCTCCCGCTCCACAAGGCCGTCGTCGCACGTGAGGGGTCCGACCTCACGCTCGTCGCGTACGGCCCGATGGTGAAGGTCTGCCTGGAGGCGGCCGCCGCGGCGCAGGAGGAGGGCAAGTCGATCGAGGTCCTGGACCTGCGGTCGATGTCCCCGATCGACTTCGACGCCGTGCAGGCCTCGGTCGAGAAGACCGGCCGGCTCGTGGTCGTCCACGAGGCGCCGGTGTTCTACGGCTCCGGCGCCGAGATCGCGGCCCGGATCACCGAGCGCTGCTTCTACCACCTCGAAGCCCCGGTGCTGAGGGTCGGCGGCTATCACGCCCCCTACCCGCCCGCCCGGCTCGAGGACGAGTACCTTCCGGGTCTCGACCGGGTGCTCGACGCCGTCGACCGCTCGCTGGCGTTCTGAGGAGAGGGGTCGTGACGACGATGACCGAGACGTCTGCTCGTTTCCGCGAGTTCAAGATGCCCGATGTGGGCGAGGGACTGACCGAGGCGGAGATCCTCAAGTGGTTCGTCCAGCCCGGCGACACCGTCACCGACGGTCAGGTGGTGTGCGAGGTCGAGACCGCGAAGGCGGCCGTGGAGCTGCCGATCCCCTTCGACGGGGTGGTGCACGAGCTGCGCTTCCCCGAGGGCACCACCGTCGACGTGGGCGAAGTGATCATCGCGGTGGACGTGGCGCCCGGCAGCGGTGACGCTCCGGCCGCGACTGCGGAGACCGTCCAGCAGCCCGTTCCCGACGCCGAGCCGGAGGCCCCCAAGGGCCGCCAGCCGGTGCTGGTGGGCTACGGCGTGGCCGAGACCTCCACCAAGCGCCGGGCCCGCAAGGGGGTCGAGATCCCCGGCCCGGCCGCCGCGGCGGTGCAGGCGGAGATGAACGGCCACAGCGCGGCTATGCGGGAGGCCCGCCCGCTCGCGAAGCCGCCGGTGCGCAAGCTCGCGAAGGACCTGGGCATCGACCTCACCACGGTCACCCCGACCGGCGAGGGCGGCGTCATCACCCGTGAGGACGTCCACGCGGCGGCGGCCCCGGCCCCCGCCGAGGTCCCCGAGCAGGCCGCGGCGCGGGCCGTGACCGCCGAGCCCGTCGCCGTGCCCGCGAGCACGGACGGGCGGGAGACCCGCATCCCCGTCAAGGGAGTGCGCAAGGCCATCGCCCAGGCCATGGTCGGCAGTGCCTTCACGGCTCCGCACGTCACCGAGTTCGTCACCGTCGACGTGACGCGCACGATGAAGCTCGTGGCGGAGCTCAAGGAGGACAAGGACATGGCGGGGGTCCGGGTCAACCCGCTCCTGATCATCGCCAAGGCCCTCCTGGTCGCGATCAGGCGGAACCCGGGCATCAACGCCGCCTGGGACGAGGCCAACCAGGAGATCGTGCAGAAGCACTACGTCAACCTGGGTATCGCCGCCGCCACCCCGCGCGGTCTGATCGTGCCGAACATCAAGGACGCGCACGCCAAGACCCTCCCCGAGCTGGGCGAGGCACTGGGCGAGCTGGTCTCCACGGCGCGTGAGGGCAGGACCTCCCCGGCCGCCATGGCCGGCGGGACGGTGACCATCACCAACGTCGGCGTCTTCGGCGTCGACACGGGTACGCCGATCCTCAACCCCGGGGAGTCCGCGATCCTGGCGGTCGGGTCGATCAAGCTCCAGCCGTGGGTGCACAAGGGCAAGGTGAAGCCCCGCCAGGTCACCACGCTGGCGCTGTCGTTCGACCACCGGCTCGTCGACGGAGAGCTCGGCTCCAAGGTGCTCGCGGACGTCGCGGCGGTCCTGGAGCAGCCGAAGCGCCTGATCACCTGGGCCTGACGGACAAAGGGTGCGGCCACCGGTCGGTGGCCGCACCCTTCTGTTCGTGTCCAGCTGTCCGTGTCCGGTGCCGGATCAGTCGCGCTGGGCGCCCGGGGGCAGCGTACGCAGCTTCATGGTCGTCGCGGTGGTGGAACCGAAGCCGTAGTCCAGCAGCTTGGCCGCGTCGTTGTAGCGGTCGGTGCCGTTCAGGATGACGCCGACGTACGTCTTGTCGCCTCGTGTGGCGGCGAAGATGAGGCAGGGGCCTGCCGCGGTGCCGGTGCCGGTCTTGATGCCGACGGCGCCGCTGTAGGAGCCGAGCAGCTTGTTGGTGTTGTACCAGGTGTACGTGCGCAGCGCGCCGGTGCTGGTCGTCACGGGGGTCACGTACTTGGTGGTGCTCATGATGCCGCGCAGGGTGGAGCCCCGCATCGCGTAGCTGGCGAGCTGCGCGAGGTCGCGCGGGGTCGAGTAGTTGTTCCCGGTCGACGAGATGCCGTCGAACGAGTCGAAGAGGGTGTTCGTCATCCCGAGCTCGGCGGCCTTCTTGTTCATCTGACCGATGAACTGCTTCGTCCGGGCTGCCCGGGTGGTGCCCACGCCGTAGGTGTCGGCCAGGGCGTACGCCGCGTCGCAGCCGGACGGGAGCATCAGGGCGTGGAGCAGCTGACGGACCGTGGCCTTGTCACCGGTCTTCAGGTCCGCGGTGCTGGCGCCCTGGGCCGTGACGTAGTCGCGGTAGGTCTGCGAGATGGTCACCTTGCGGGACAGATCGACGCCGGGCGTGTTGAGCACCACGGCGGCGGTCATGACCTTGGTGGTGCTGGCCATCTGCCGCTTGATGTCGGCGTTCTTGCCGTACTTCTTGACGCCGGTGGCCCTGTCCTGCAGGTACGCGCCCTTGGCGCTGAGCGTCGGCAGGGGTACAGCGGCCTCGGCGGAGGACATGAGGGGCGTGACCGCCAGCATCACGCCACCGGACACGACCGCTGCGACGACGGCGTTGCGCAGGCGCTTGCTGCGGGCCTTGTGGCCGGCCATGGGGCGGGTCTTGCGGCTCGATATCAATGAACGCTCCGAGTTCGCGAATGCGTAGAGGGGACCGGGATATGGAGAGGCCCCGATACGAGACTCATGAGCGGCCCGCATGGATGTACGCCGACATGACAAAGACACTTTCGGTGGACCCGTGACGCGTGGGCCCGCGCGACGACCGCGCGTGCCCACCTGCCTTTTTGCCTGCCCGTGGGCGCGGGGCTACTTCTTGAAGCCGTAGTCCAGGAGCTTCTTGACGTCGGACGTCCGCGTGGTCTCGGACGTGGAGGCGAGGACCGCCCCGATCACCGTCCTGCCGCTGCGGGTCGCGGCGAAGACGAGGCAGTACTTGGCGTTCGCGCCGGAGCCCGTCTTCACGCCGATCATGCCGCTGTAGGTGCTGAGCAGCTTGTTGGTGTTGGTCCACGACATGTAGCGGTAGCCACCGCTCTTCGTGGTCACCTTCTGCTTCGTCGACTTCGTCTTCACGATCGAGCGGAACGTGGAGTTCTTCATCGTGCTGCTGGCGATCTTCGTGAGATCGCGGGGGGTCGAGTAGTTCGATCCATTGCTTATGCCGTCGAACGAGTCGAAGTGCGTGTTCTTCAGGCCGAGGGACTTGGCGGAGGCGTTCATCTTCCCGATGAAGGACTTCACGCGTGCGGCGCGGGTCGTGCCCGATCCGAACTTGTCGGCCAGCGCGTACGCGGCGTCGCAGCCGGACGGCAGCATCAGACCGTAGAGAAGCTGACGGACGCTCACCTTGTCGCCGACGATCAGCCGGGCGGACGAGGCGCCCTTGGAGACGATGTAGTCGCTGTACGCCTTCTGGATCGTGACCTTGGAATCCAGGTTGAGGTTCTTCTGCGCGAGCACCACCCGGGCGGTCATGATCTTGGCCGTGGAGCCCGTGGGGCGACGGGTGTCCGCCGCCTTGCTGTAGAGGGTCTTGGTCGTGCCGTCGTTCATCACGAAGCCGCCGGGGGCGACGATCTTGGGAACGGCCGGAGTGGCGGCCTGCGCGGTGGAGGCGAATGCCGCGCTCGCGATGACGGCGCTCGCCGTCAGGGCGACCGTGGCCGCGACGGAGGCGCGGCGGGTGCCCGTAATGCCGTGTGTCAAAGTAGACGCTCCAAATGTCCCTTGAGGGCTGTCGCACGGGAGTGCCGCCCTGACATGAGACTCGCGAGCGCGGCGGATGGCTGTACGCCCGAACGGGTGAGTTCGGGTGAGTTCGGGTGGTTCCGGCGTCCGGATCGCGGACGCGGCGGCGTACGTACCCATCTTGTATCTATGCTGTGTGCATGCCTGCCGCACCCCCTGTCCCCCCAGCCGCCCGCAAGGCGGACCCCAAGCCCCCGCCCGCCGCCGAGCGCGTCTACACCCACATCAAGGAAGCGGTGCTCGACCGCCGGTACGAGGGCGGCACCCTGCTCACCGAAGGCGACCTGGCCGAGGCCGTCGGCGTCTCCCGGACCCCGGTGCGCGAGGCGCTGCTCCGCCTGGAGGTCGAAGGGCTGATCAAGCTCTATCCGAAGAAGGGTGCCCTGGTGCTCGCCGTCTCCGCCCAGGAGATCTCGGACGTGGTGGAGACCCGGCTGCTCGTCGAGGAGTTCGCCGCGCGCAAGGCGGTCCCCGCCCCGCCGCGGCTGATCGCCCGGCTCGAACAGCTCCTGGAGGAGCAGCGGGAACTCGCCGAGGCGGGAGACCTGGCCGCCGTGTCCGTCAAGGACCGCTGCTTCCACGCGGAGATCGTGAAGAACGCGGGCAACGAGATCCTCTCGCGCCTCTACGACCAGCTCCGCGACCGGCAGTTGCGGATGGGCGTGGCCGTGATGGAGGCGCACCCCGGCAGGATCGCGGCCAACATCACGGAGCACAGCGAGCTGCTGGAAGCCATCAGGTCCGGCGACGCCGAGGAAGCCGCGCAGGTCGTACGGCGCCATGTCAGCCGGGTCAAGGTGCTGGTCCGGGGGGATGACCGATGAGCTCGGCCGCGCCCACCCTCTCCCTGCCCGGAGACCCGCCCGGTGGCCGTCGCGCCGTCCGCGTCTGGGGCATCGGGGTCGCCGTCTACTTCGTCGCGATCATCTTCCGCACCAGCCTGGGTGTCGCGGGGCTCGACGCCGCCGACCGGTTCGACGTCAACGCGTCGGCCCTGTCGACGTTCTCCATCCTCCAGTTGCTGGT
Source organism: Streptomyces sp. NPDC005494 (assembly GCF_042872025.1). Taxonomy (NCBI): domain Bacteria; kingdom Bacillati; phylum Actinomycetota; class Actinomycetes; order Kitasatosporales; family Streptomycetaceae; genus Streptomyces; species Streptomyces sp. NPDC005494. The sequence goes on along the minus strand of NZ_JBIAJR010000006.1, from coordinate 106,404 downwards.
CTACGCGGGCATGCAGATACCCGTGGGCCTGATGGTCGACCGGCTCGGGACGAAGCGGGTCCTCACCATCGGGGCGGTGCTGTTCACGCTCGGCCAGCTCGGCTTCGCGCTCTCCCCCTCGTACGGGATGGCGCTCGCCTCCCGCGCTCTGCTCGGCTGCGGCGACGCGATGACGTTCATCAGCGTGCTGCGGCTCGGCGCCCGGTGGTTCCCCGCCCGGCGGGGGCCGATGATCGGGCAGGTGGCCGCGCTCTTCGGCATGGCGGGCAACCTCGTCTCGACGCTCTTCATCGCCCGCGCGCTGCACGGGTTCGGCTGGACCACGACCTTCGTCGGCAGCTCGCTGGCGGGCGTGGTGGTACTGGTCCTGCTGCTTCTCTTCCTCAAGGACCACCCTGAGGGCCACGAGCCGCCGCCCGCGGAGCACGCCGGAGCGACGTACGTACGCAAGCAGATCGCCGCGTCCTGGCGCGAACCGGGCACCCGGCTCGGGATGTGGGTGCACTTCACCACGCAGTTCCCGGGCATGGTCTTCCTGCTGCTGTGGGGCATGCCGTTCCTGGTGGAGGCGCAGGGGCTGAGCAGGGGCACCGCCGGCGAACTCCTCACCCTGGTGGTGCTCTCGAACATGGTGGTGGGCCTCGTCTACGGGCAGGTCATCGCCCGCCACCACGCGGCACGCGCGCCGCTCGCCCTCGGGACGGTCGCGATGACCGCGCTCGTCTGGGCGTGCGCGATCTTCTACCCCGGCGACCACGCGCCGATGTGGCTGCTGATCACGCTGTGCGTGGTGCTGGGTGCCTGTGGCCCCGCGTCGATGATCGGGTTCGACTTCGGCCGCCCGGCCAACCCGCCGGAGCGGCAGGGCACCGCCTCGGGCATCGTCAACATGGGAGGCTTCATCGCCTCGATGACCACGCTCTTCGCGGTCGGCGTGCTGCTGGACGCGACCGGGGACGACTACCGCGTCGCGTTCTCCTCGGTCTTCGTCCTGGAGGCGATCGGCGTCGTGCAGATCCTGCGGCTCTACGTCCGTGCCACGCACCGGGAACGCGACCACCACGTGGTCAGCAGGGTGGAAGCCGTGCACGTGCCCGCCTGAGCCGCTCCTTGAGCACGTGCCCGCCTGAGCCGCTCCCCGCGGGGCGCCCGTCCCGGCCCCGCGGCGGGACGGGCGCCCCGGCCCGCGCTCAGGGCGCCCCGGCCGGTCCCCGGGCGCCCTTCCCGCTCACGGGGTGACGGCGAAGTGGCGCAGGATCGCCCCGGCCAGCTCCTGGTCACCGTCGATCTTGATCCGGTCCTCCACGGCCGCCGCCCGGACCCTGCCGCACGCCAGCCGGTAGTACGTCTCCCAGTCCATCGCCAGCGTCGCCGCGGGGCCGAGCGACGGCGCACCGTCGACCGAACCGCGGCCCTCGGCGTCGACCCGGACGGTGCGCAGGAACTCCAGCGGGCCGTGCACGTCGAAGACGACGGCCGAGTTGGGCGGAGCGCCCGCGTCCTTGGCGACCACCTTCGGCAGCGCCAGCAGCAGGGTGTCGCGCACGATCAGGGCGCCGGGGGAATCCAGATTGCCGGGCCGGCCCAGCGTCGTCCGCAGGTCCTGCTCGTGCACCCAGACGTCGAAGGCCCGCATGCGCAGCGCCAGTTCCAGCGTCTGCTCGGCGCCGAGGGGGGCCCGCACCATGGTCTCGGGGGCACGTGTCTCGTTGCGCAGCTGCCGCATGCGGCGGATGAGCGTGTACTCCAGCTCGGAGGTCATCTCGGGCGCCGTGTGGTGGCGCCGGACGTCGACCTGCATCTCCATGTAGCGCTGGTGGTCGTTCTGCACGTGGTAGAGGTCGCGCGGCAGGGTGTGGATCGGGCGGGGGTCGCCGAGCTGCTCGCACTCCATGCCGATGACGTGCGAGACGATGTCGCGTATCGACCATCCCGGGCAGGGCGTCCGGCCGTTCCACTCCCCCTCGGCGAGTGGCTTGACCAGCTCGGCTATCGACTCGATGGAGTGGGTCCAGGCATCGGCGTAGGTCTGGAGGCTGGGATGGACGGTCACGGGACCCCTCGTGCGGTTCTGCGGTGCATGGGCTGGAGAGCAGGGAGTGCGCCGGCTGGCGGCCGGCACCGACGGTGCTGTCTGCGGGCTGCGTGGGAGGTTCGCTCGCTAAGTTACGCTGCGAGCAGGCACCCCGGCAGTGCTTTCGTGTGACGATCGTAGGCCCGTGTTGACGACTCTCATGCCAGGACGGTGGTAGTGTGCACGCCTCCCTCATCCAGATCGCAGTAAACCCGGATGAATCGGTCAATTCCCGTAGAGAGCGCGCGGCTTCACTGGTCGTGGCCCAGCGGGGGGCGGACCTGGTGGTCCTTCCGGAACTCTGGCCCGTCGGAGCATTCGCCTACACCGCCTTCGCCGACGAGGCGGAGCCGCTGAGCGGCCCCACGCACGACATCATGGCGAAGGCGGCTGCCGAGGCCGGGGTCTGGCTGCACGCCGGTTCGTTCGTCGAGCGGGCCGGGGACGGCACCCTCTACAACACCACGCTGGTGTTCTCGCCCCAGGGGGAGCGGGCCGCCGCCTACCGCAAGATCCACCGCTTCGGCTTCGACAAGGGCGAGGCGGTGATGATGGGGGCAGGCGAGGAGCTCGTGACCGTCGCGCTCCCGGAGACCACCCTGGGGCTCGCCACCTGCTACGACCTCCGCTTCCCCGAGCAGTTCCGGGGCCTCGTCGACGCCGGGGCCGAGACCCTGGTCGTCTCGGCGGGCTGGCCGGAGCGCCGCCGCTCGCACTGGACGCTGCTCGCCCAGGCGCGCGCCGTGGAGAACCAGGCGTACGTCCTGGCGGTCGGTTCCGCCGGCACCCACGCAGGGGTCGAGCAGGCCGGCCACAGCATCGTCGTCGACCCCTGGGGCGAGGTGCTCGCCGAGGCGGGAGCGGGCGAGGAGGTCCTCACCGTGGAGTTCGATCCGGGGAGGACGGCCACCACGCGGGCACAGTTCCCGGCGTTGAAGGACCGGCGCCTGGGGCTCGCCGCACCGCGCTGAGCCCCGTGTCCTGGGGCTCGCCGCACCGCGCTGAGCCCCGTGTCCGCCCAGCCTCCCGATGGCCCTGTTTCACGTGAAACAGGGCCATCGGCCTGTCAGTCCTCGCCGTGCTCCTTGTCGTGTTCCTTGTCGGCGAGGACGATCACGCAGACGGCCACCGCGAGCAGCAGCGGCACATCGGCGTCCTCCCGCACGACGTCGACCCCGTAGGTGTCACGGACGGTCAGCCAGCGCCGGGAGATCTGGGCGAGCAGCTCACCGTCGTAGTCGATGGCGAACTCGCGGTCCAGGATCTTCCCGCTGACGTCCAGCTCGGTGCCGTCGACCAAGGTCACCCGGTAGTGGTTGCGCAGCAGCGAGAGCCGCTTCCGCTTGATCCGGGCGAGCTCCTCGCCGTCGCGCTCGATGACCATGGTGTCGCGCAGGCTGATCAGCTTCTGGCGGATCTCCACCAGCACCCTGCCGCTCGTGTCCTTCAGCTCGAAGGTATCGCGGAGCCGCATGGCCTTGCCGTCGACGAGGAAGAGCTTCCGCCCGTCGGCGTCCTCGATCCAGTAGTCGTCGCCGACGCCGAGCAGTCGCTCACGTACGAGAAGTCTCATGGATCACAGGTTCCCCGACGCCTGACCGGAATGCGTGCAGGCCACGGTGCTGTTGACTGGTGTCATGACAGCACGTGCACGCGTCCGCGCCCCCGAACTGGTCGGCAGGGGCGGTTGGCTCAATACAGGCGACCGGCAGTACACCCTCGCTGACCTGCGAGGACGCATCGTGATCCTTGATTTTTGGACGTTCTGCTGTGTGAACTGCCTGCACGTGCTCGACGAGCTGCGTGAGCTGGAGGAGAAGCACCGCGACACCGTGGTGATCATCGGGGTCCACTCGCCGAAGTTCGTGCACGAGGCCGAGCATCAGGCCGTGGTGGACGCCGTCGAGCGCTACGAGGTGCACCACCCCGTCCTCGACGACCCCGAGCTTGCCACCTGGAAGCAGTACGCCGTACGCGCCTGGCCGACGCTCGTCGTGGTGGACCCGGAGGGGTACGTCGTCGCCCAGCACGCCGGCGAGGGGCACGCGCACGCCATCGAGAAGCTGGTCGAGGAGCTGGAGGCCGAGCACGGGGCCAAGGGCACGCTCCGGCGCGGGGACGGCCCTTACGTGGCCCCCGAGCCGGTCGCCACGCACCTGCGCTTCCCGGGCAAGGCGCTCGCCCTGCCGGACGGCGGTTTCCTGGTCTCCGACACGACCCGTCACCGCCTCGTCGAGCTGGAGGCGGACGGCGAGACCGTGCGCGGCCACTTCGGTACGGGGGAGCGTGGATTCGCGGACGGCGGAGCCGGTCAGGCCCGGTTCAGCGAGCCGCAAGGGCTCGCCTTCCTGCCCGACGGCCGCATCGCCGTCGCCGACACGGTCAACCACGCGATCAGGGCTCTCGACCTCGCCACGGGGGTGACCAGCACCCTCGCCGGGACCGGCCGCCAGTGGTGGCAGGGCTCGGCCACCAGCGGTCCGGCCACCGAGGTGGACCTGTCGTCGCCGTGGGACATCGCCTGGTTCGGTGACCGGCTGTGGATCGCCATGGCGGGGGTGCACCAGCTGTGGACCTACGACCCGGAGCAGGGCACGGTGCGGGTCGCCGCGGGGACGACCAACGAGGGTCTCGTCGACGGGCCCGCGGACGAGGCGTGGTTCGCGCAGCCGTCCGGCCTCTCCGCAGCCGGGGACCGGCTCTGGGTGGCCGACTCGGAGACCTCCGCACTGCGCTACGTGGACCTGGAAGGCGGCGTCCACACCGCCGTCGGGACGGGCCTCTTCGACTTCGGCCACCGCGACGGCCCCGCCGCCCAGGCACTCTTCCAGCACCCGCTGGGCGTCACGGCCCTCCCGGACGGCTCCGTCGCGGTCAGCGACACGTACAACCACGCGCTGCGGAGGTACGACCCGGAGAGCGGCGAGGTCACCACGCTGGCCACCGATCTCCGGGAGCCGAGCGACGCGGTGCTCGTGGAGGGCGATCTGGTCGTCGTCGAGTCCGCACGGCACCGGCTGACCCGGCTGCGGCTCCCCGAGGAGGCGGTGCGGGTGGCCGACACGGCCCACCGCACGCAGCGGGCGGCCACCGAGATCGCTCCGGGCACGCTGCGGCTCGACGTGGTCTTCCAGGCCCCCGCCGGGCAGAAGCTGGACACCCGCTACGGCCCCTCGACCCGGCTGCTGGTCTCGTCGACCCCGCCGGAACTGCTGGCCGAGGGCGCGGGGCAGGGTACGGACCTGAGCCGTGACCTGGTCCTGGCGGACGGCCACGGCGAGGGCGTCCTGCACGTGTCCGCGATGGCGGCGTCCTGCGACGACGATCCGGAGAACGAGTACCCGGCCTGCCATGTTCACCAGCAGGACTGGGGCGTCCCCGTGAACGTCACCGCCACAGGGACGTCCAGGCTCCCGCTGGTGCTGGCGGGGATGGACGAGCAGGGCTGACGGCTCAGAACTCGTCCGCGCCGCTGCGCAGCTCGGGCGTCCAGTAGCCGGTCGCCCACTTCGCCGGGTCCACGGAGATGCCCTCGGCGCCGGGAGCCTTCACGATGGCCATGCCGGCGTTGCCCTGGAGCGTGACGGAGAAGTCCTTCACGGTCTCGACGTCCTCGTCCATACCCCCGTCCGACAGCCTCACGGCCGCGTAGGCGGGAGCACCGGGGGCGAGGACCACCGGGCCGGCCGGCTTGCTCTTGCCGACCGCCGGCACGGTGCCGCGGGCGTTCTCCAGGAACCGGATCTCGGGGAAGCCCTGCATCTGGCAGCTGTGGCCGGAGGTGTTCTCGGCGGTCAGAACGATGTGGGTGTAGGGCGGGCCGTCCTGGACCTCGGCGCTGATCGCCAGGCCCTTGGTGGTGCACGCCGCCACACCGCCGCCGCTCCCGGTCTTCGTGCCACCCGCGGTCTTCGCGCTGCCGGTGGTCTTCGCGTCGCCCGCGTCGCCGGTGTCCTGCTGCGCACCGTCGCTCTCCGTGGAGCCCGCGTTCTGCGCGGACTTCACCGCGGAGGCCGCAGCCGTGGAGCCGCTCTCCGCCGGGCCGGCGGACTTCGTACCGGTGCCGTCCCCGCCACAGGCGGTGAGGGAGAGGGCGAGTACGGCGGTGGCCGCGGCGGTGAGAACGGTGCTGCGGGTGCGGAAGGTGCGCATGGAGACTCCCCCGGAGTGGGACGAGGCGGTCGGCCGGTCGAGACCGAAGCGCCGTGAGCTGCTGACATCCCTGAGTCTGGAGCGCGTCGCTCACGTTCCGCTGCCGTCGCGCTGCCGTACCGCTGACGTCCGTTCCCCGGGCGCTCGCGCGGTCCTTCCCGTCCCCCCTCCGCCCGGGGCAGGGAGCCTGCGGCACGGGCCGTGCCGGGTCAGCCCACGTCGGTGAGCCGGCCGAGTGCCTGGGCGTGCCGTGTCCGGTGATCCGCGCGCGGTGAGACCCGCAGCAGGACCTCCAGGGCCCGTACGGCGCCCTCGTCGTATCCGGCTCGTTCCGCCTCCTCGGCTGCCCGGTCCAGCAGCAGGACTCCCTCTTCCTCGTCGCCGAGCGCCAGACGGGCCTCACCGGACACCGCCAGCAGCAGGGACCGGCGGGCCGCCTCCTCGTGCTCGGGCCCCAGGGCCAACGCCGTACGCGCGGATTCGAGAGCGTCCCCGGGGCGGTGGGCGACGAGTTGCAGCCGGGCCAGGTGCTGAAGGCCGAGCATCTCCGTGTGCCGGTCCTTCTCCTCCTGAGCCAGCGCGACGGCCCGGCCACAGCCCTCCAGCGCCCTGTCGAGCTCACCCTGCCCGGCCTGGACGACGGCCAGGTTGATCAGGGCCGTCGCCTCGCCCAGCCGGTCACCGGCCCGCCGCGCGAGGCCGGGCGAACGCTCCAGGAGGGTCAGCGCCTCGGACGTCCTTCCCTCCTCCGTCAGCACCCACCCCAGCAGGTTCAGCACCCTCGACTCGGCGTACAGGTCCTGCTGCGCGCGGGCGGAGTCGAGCGCCAGCTCCAGCAGGGGAGCCCAGCTGTCCCGCACCCGCCACACCACCTGCGGCCACTGGAGCAGGATGATCCGCCAGGCCCTGTCGTGCAGACGGGCGCCCCGGGCCGCCACGGCCGCCCGGGCCAGGTCGTCGCGTTCGGCGGCCAGCCAGTGCATCGCCGCGGCGCGGTCGGCGAAGTCCCGTACGGCGGCGGGGCGGAAGTCCTCCGGCAGTACGAAGCACGGTTCGCCCCCGGGCTCGGCCGTGTCGGCGGCGGCGAGCGCGGTGGCGATGTAGTGGTCGAGGACGCTGATCAGCGCCTCGGCCCCGGAATCCGGGTCGAGACCGCGCGCGTACAGGCGCACCAGGTCGTGCAGCACCCAGCGTCCCGGCGCGGTCTCGGTGACGAGGTGCGCGGAGCCGAGACGCTCCAGGGCCGCCGCGGCGGCGACGGGATCGGTCCCCGCGAGAGCGGCGCAGGTGTGCGGATCGAAGTGGCCGCCGGGATGGTGGCCGAGCCGGGCCAACTGCCGCACCGCGTCCGCCGGAAGCTGCTGGACGGTCAGCCGCAGCGCGGCCGAGACACCGGTGTCGTCCACGTCGAGGAACGTCAGCCGGCCGCGTTCGTCGGCCAGTTCGTCGGCCAGACCCGCGAGCGTCCACTGCGGCCGGCCGGCCAGCCGGGCCGCCGTGACACGCAGGGCGAGCGGCAGCCCTCCGCAGAGTTCGGCGAGCCGGCGCGCCGCCACAGGCTCGGCGAGGATTCTCTCCTCGCCGAGCACACCGGCCAGCAGAGCCGTGCCGTCCTGGGGTTCGAGGGTGCCGAGAGGGACGGGCCGGGCCGCGTCCGAGGCGATCAGGCCCTCCAGCCGGTTGCGGCTGGTGACGAGGGTGACGCAGTCCGTACCGCCCGGCAGCAGTGCCCGGACGGTGGCGGAGTCCCGGGCGTTGTCGAGGACCACGAGCAGCCGGCGCCGGTCGGTGAGGGAGCGGAAGAGTGCGGCAGCGGCGCTCACGGACTCCGGGACGCGGCGCGGAGCGACGCCGAGGGCCAGCAGGAACTCACGCAGGACGTCGATGAGCGCGGGTTCGCCCGTCTCGCTGAACCCGCGCAGATCGGCGAAGAGCCGGCCGTCCGGGAAGGCGGCGGGGCTGTGGTGCGCCCACTGGAGGGCCAGCGACGTCTTGCCCACCCCCGCCGGGCCGGTGACCAGGCACACGGGTGCCTCACCCGCGGCGGCCCGGGTGAGCGCGGCCAGCTCGGTGGTGCGTCCGTGGAAGCCACGGGGAGCGCGGGGCAGCAGATCGGTGGGGTGCGGGAGCACGGAGTGACTGTGCGCGGTGGGGACACGCGGGGGGCCGGCAGCCGCGGCGGCGCCTGGCTCCGCCGCCGGACCGGTACCGGACCGCACCGCTCCGGGCGGGTCGGCATCCGAGCCCCCGGCCGGGGCGGGCCCGGGCCGGGGATCGCCGCGCAGGATCAGCGCGTACGCGTCGGCGAGTTCGTGTCCGGGGTCGATGCCCAGCTCGTCCGCGAGCAGCCGCCTCGTACGGTGGAACCAGTCCAGGGCCTCCGACTGGCGCCCCGCCCGGTACAGCGCCAGTATCAGGGCCGCCGCCAGCGACTCCCGCATCGGATGGGCGACCGCCTCCGCCCGTAGTACGGATGCCGCGCGGTGGTGCTCGCCGAGGTTCCCGTAGGCCCTGGCCAGTTCCTCGACGGTCGCCAGCCGCGACTCCTCCAGCGTGTGCGCCGCGGCCTGGAGCGGCCCCTCCGTGAACGCTCCGCCGAGCGGCGGGCCCTGCCACAGGGACAGGGCCTCGTCGAGCATGCGCACGGTGTCGTTGGCGCTGCGCTGCTGCCGGGCCAGCATCAGCAGTTCCTCGAACCGCTGGTAGTCCAGCAGGGTTTCCGGGACCCGGAGCACGTAGGCGTCGCCGAGCGTGAGCAGCTCCACCCCGTACGCCTGTGCCTCCGCACCCGTCAGAAGGGCGCGGAGGCGTGAGACGTGTCCCTGGATGACGCCACGGGCGCGCGGAGGGGGCTCCTCGCCCCACAGGGAGTCCGTCAGCCGGGCCACCGGGACGGGGGTGTTCGCCGACAGCAGCAGGGCGGCGAGCAGGCTGCGCCGTTTCGCGGGCCCGAGCGGCAGGGGCCCGGTGCGGGTGTCGACGGAGACCGTGCCGAGCAGCCGGAACTCCACGAGCGGCTTTCCTTCCGGGCAGGACGCACCCGGGGTGTGGGCCCGGACAGGTGCCCAGAATATCCGGCCACCGCCGGGCCGACGCACCGTCACGCACGCTCCTGCCAGGGGGCGGACGCCCGCCCGTCAGGTCACTGGTAGCGGCGCTCGTCGTCCGCCACCACCGTGGTGGTGGGCGGGACGACCATCCGCCGGCGGCGCGCGATGCTCACGTAGACGAAGACCCCGACGAGGCCGACGAGCATCATGATCCAGCCGACCAGGTCGACGTTGACGGTGTCCATCTCCCAGTCGGTGGCGAACGCCAGAATCGCCCCGGCACCGATCAGGAGAATGCATCCTCCGAGTCCCATGATTTCCGCCTCCTCGACGGCCCGGTGACTCCGGGCCGGTGTAGGAGTCGCGTACCCGGCGAGGCAACAACCATGTCCATGAGGACGGTTGGGACGGTGGGTTCAGCCCGCCATGAACGCGGCGAGGGCGTTGGCCAGGAGATACGGGTCGTCGGCGCCGCAGAGCTCGCGCGCGCTGTGCATCGACAGGATCGCCACACCGATGTCGACGGTCTGGATGCCGTGCCGGGCCGCGGTGATCGGGCCGATGGTCGTCCCGCACGGCATCGAGTTGTTGGAGACGAACGTCTGCCAGGGCACGCCCGCCTTCTCGCAGGCCGCGGCGAAGAGCGCACGGCCGCCGCCGTCGGTCGCGTACCGCATGTTGACGTTGACCTTGAGGATCGGCCCGCCGTTGGCCACCGGGTGGTGCGTCGGGTCGTGCTTCTCCGCGTAGTTCGGGTGCACCGAGTGACCCGTGTCCGAGGAGAGGCAGACGGTCCCGGCGAAGGCGCGCGCGCGGTCCTCGTACGCGCCGCCGCGGGCGAACACGGACCGCTCCAGGACCGTGCCGAGCAGGGGGCCGTCGGCGCCCGTGTCGGACTGCGAGCCGTTCTCCTCGTGGTCGAAGGCGGCGAGCACGGGGATGTACGGGATCTGGTCGTCCGGCTGCCCGGCCACGGCGGCCAGAGCGGCGGTCGCGGCGTGCACCGAGAGCAGGTTGTCCATGCGCGGACCGGCGAGCAGTTCACGGTCGCGGCCCAGGTAGGCGGGCGGCTCGACGGGGTGCGGCATGAGGTCCCAGCCGGTCACGTCCTCGGGGGCGACGCCCGCCTCCTCGGCGACGAAGCGGATGAGGTCGCCCTCCTGGACCTCGCCCAGGCCCCAGATCGGCTGCATGTGCCGCTGCCGGTCGAGCTTGAGGCCCTCGGGGTTGGCGGACCGGTCCAGGTGCACGGCCAGCTGGGGCACCCGCAGCAGGGGCCGGTCGATGTCGACGAGCCGGTGCGTGCCGTCGCGCAGCGAGAGCCGCCCGGCCAGCCCGAGATCGCGGTCGAGCCAGGTGTTGAGGAGCGTGCCTCCGTAGATCTCGACAGCGACCTGGCGCCAGCCGTAGGCCCCCGTGTCCGGCAGGGGCTTGACGCGCAGGTTGGGGGAGTCGGTGTGAGCCCCCACGATCCGGAACGGCGTGTGGGCCGAGGCGCCCTCCGGCACGTACCAGGCGACGATCGCTCCGCCGCGCAGGACGTACTTGCCGCCCGTGGAGCCGTCCCACGCCTCCGTCTCCTCGACCCGGCGGAAACCGGCCTTCTCCAGACGCGCGGCGGCGGTGGCAACAGCGTGGTAGGGGGAGGGGGAGGCCATCAGGAAGGCCATCAGATCGTCGGTGTGGCCGCGGTCGAAGCGGAGGGGAGAGCTCATGTTCTTCACTTTAACGACGGCGGACGGGGACGCCCCACCGCGGACGGCGGCCACCGACCGGGGGTGTCCGGAAAGCAGCCCTGGCCTGTGCCGAAGGAGGCCCGGCGGCCGTGCGCAACGCCGTTGCCGGCGGCCGGCGTTCCCGTCCACCGGGGGCCCCGCCCGGGCAGCCCCCGCGGCCGGGCCGGTTCCCGGCGTACGACGACGCCGCCGCCCGGAGAGGTCCGGGCGGCGGCGTCGGGGGCCGGGCGCTGTCAGAACGCGGCCTCGTCCAGCTCCATCAGCGAGTTGTCGACGGTCTCGGCGAGCGCGCGCTCGGCGGAGACGCCCGGCAGGATGTTCGCGGCGAAGAACTTCGCGGCGGCGATCTTGCCCTGGTAGAACGCCGCGTCCTTCGCGGAGGCGTTGCGCAGCTTCTCGGAGGCCACGGCCGCGCCCTTGAGGAGCAGGTAGCCCACGACGACGTCGCCGGAGGCCATCAGCAGGCGGGTGGTGTTGAGGCCCACCTTGTAGATGTTCTTGACGTCCTCGCCGGTCGCGGTGAGGTCGGTGATCATCGTGCCGACGATCGCCTCGAGGTCCACGGCGGCCTTGGCGAGGTTGTCCAGCGCACCGGCCAGCTCCTCGTTGCCCTGGGCACCCGCGAGGAACTTCTTGATCTCCTCGGAGAGGGTGTTGAGCGAGGCGCCCTGGTCGCGGACGATCTTCCGGAAGAAGAAGTCCTGGCCCTGGATCGCCGTCGTGCCCTCGTACAGGGTGTCGATCTTGGCGTCACGGATGTACTGCTCGACCGGGTACTCCTGGAGGTAGCCGGAGCCACCGAAGGTCTGGAGCGACTGGGCGAGCTGCTCGTAGGACTTCTCGGAGCCGTAGCCCTTCACGATCGGCAGCAGCAGGTCGTTGAGGCCGTTGAGCGCCTTGGCGTCCTCGCCGGCCGCCTCCTTGACCTGGATCGCGTCCTGGACGGAGGCGGTGTACAGCACGAGGGAGCGCATGCCCTCGGCGTACGCCTTCTGCGTCACGAGCGAGCGGCGCACGTCGGGGTGGTGCGTGATGGTGACCTTGGGGGCCGTCTTGTCCATGAACTGCGACAGGTCGGTGCCCTGGACGCGCTCCTTGGCGTACTCCAGCGCGTTGAGGTAGCCCGTGGACAGCGTCGCGATGGCCTTCGTGCCGACCATCATGCGGGCGAACTCGATGATGCGGAACATCTGGCGGATGCCGTCGTGCTTGTCACCGATCAGCCAGCCCTTGGCGGGGTGCTGGTCGCCGAAGGTCATCTCGCAGGTGTTGGACGCCTTGAGGCCCATCTTGTGCTCGACGTTCGTCGCGTACACGCCGTTGCGCGCGCCGAGTTCGCCGGTGGTCCAGTCGAAGTGGAACTTCGGGACCATGAAGAGGGAGAGGCCCTTGGTGCCGGGGCCGGCACCCTCGGGACGCGCCAGTACGTAGTGGATGATGTTCTCGGACATGTCGTGCTCGCCCGAGGTGATGAAGCGCTTCACACCCTCGATGTGCCAGGAGCCGTCCTCCTGCTCGACCGCCTTCGTGCGGCCTGCGCCCACGTCCGAGCCGGCGTCCGGCTCGGTCAGCACCATCGTCGAGCCCCACTGCTTCTCGACGGCGATCTCGGCGATCTTCTTCTGCGCGTCGTTGCCCTCGTCGAAGAGGATGCCGGCGAACGCGGGGCCGGAGGAGTACATCCAGACCGCCGGGTTGGCGCCGAGCAGCAGCTCCGCGTAGCCCCAGATCAGGGAGCGCGGGGAGGTCGTGCCGCCGATCTCCTCGGGCAGGCCCAGGCGCCAGTACTCCGAGTCCATGAAGGCCTGGTAGGACTTCTTGAAGGACGCGGGGACCGGCGCGGTGTTCGTCTCGGGGTCGAAGACCGGCGGGTTGCGGTCGGCGTCGGCGTACGAATCGGCGAGCTCGTTCTCCGCGAGGCGGGTCACCTCGTCCAGGATGCTCTTCGCGGTGTCGACGTCCATCTCCGCGAACGGGCCCGTGCCGTACAGCTTGTCGCGCCCGAGCACCTCGAAGAGGTTGAACTCGATGTCGCGGAGATTCGACTTGTAGTGCCCCATGGGAAGGCTCCGTAATCAATAGCAGTGGCGCGCAGCGCCCCGTGGAGGAGTGAGGATCGGGCGACGGACGGCCTGGCGTGGGTATATCACCTGACCCCCACGATGATGCTACCCGTCAGTAATAAGACGCAACCCCTCGAGGCACAGATGTGTCCGATTACTCTTTGCGGCATGTATGGCTACGACCAGAACCCAGGCGCACAGCAGCAGATGGGCGGCGGCTACGGCGAGCAGCCGTTGTACCCCGAGCCCTCGCCGCCGTCCCTGGCCGACGCGGTACGGGCCTTCACGACCGGTTCGCTGTCCGCGGAGGACTTCCAGCAGATCTTCGCCACGGCCAAGGTCTACTGCCCGCGTGGCGACAACCCCGGATTCCTGGCCCTGCACAACACCCAGCAGCCGGTGATCCCCATGTTCACCACGCTCAAGGAGCTGCGGAGCTATGCGGGCAAGGAGTCCAAGTACTTCGTGATCACCGGGGCCGAGGTGATCGACCTCCTGCCCACGGGCTACGGCTTCGTCCTGGACATGGAGGGTGATCACCGCATGGTCTTCGACGCCAAGGCGGTCGAACAGATGGTGGACTTCGCGATGCGCCGCATGTACGGCTGAGACGCTTCCCCCGTCAGGGCACTCTGAGGGCCCGCACCGATCCGGTGCGGGCCCTCGGTGCTGTCCGGGGGAGGGCGGGAATGGATACGGCCTTGCAAGATGTTCATCGTTCAACTAAATTAGGACCAGAAGAAACCCGGAGGTGGCTCCCATGCCCGCAGTGACCGTCGAAAACCCGCTGACCCTGCCCAAGGTCGCGGCCCCGGCCGACGCACAGGCACGTCCCGTGCTCACCGTCACGACCGCGCCCAGCGGTTTCGAGGGCGAGGGATTCCCGGTGCGGCGCGCCTTCGCCGGGATCAACTACCGGCACCTCGACCCGTTCATCATGATGGACCAGATGGGTGAGGTGGAGTACGCGGCAGGCGAGCCGAAGGGGACTCCCTGGCACCCGCACCGCGGCTTCGAGACCGTCACGTACATCATCGACGGCAGCTTCATCCACCAGGACAGCCACGGTGGCGGTGGTGCCATCGAGAACGGCGACACCCAGTGGATGACGGCCGGCTCCGGTCTGCTGCACATCGAGACGCCGCCGGAGGCGCTCGTCATGTCCGGAGGCCTCTTCCACGGCCTCCAGCTCTGGGTGAACCTGCCCAAGGCGGACAAGATGATGGCCCCCCGCTACCAGGACATCCGAGGCGGTCAGGTCCAGCTGCTCACCTCCCCCGACGGCGGCGCGCTGCTGCGCGTCATCGCCGGTGACCTGGACGGACACGAGGGCCCGGGCATCACGCACACCCCGATCACGATGGTGCACGCGACGATCCGGCCGGGTGCCGAGGTGACGCTCCCCTGGCACGAGGACTTCAACGGCCTCGCGTACGTCCTCGCCGGGCGCGGCAGCGTCGGTGAGGGGCGGCGCCCCGTCCACACCGGCCAGACCGCGGTCTTCGGCAAGGGGTCCTCGCTGACCGTCCGCGCCGACGAGACGCAGGACGGCAACACCCCGGACCTGGAGGTCGTGCTGCTCGGCGGACGTCCGATCCGTGAGCCGATGGCGCACTACGGGCCGTTCGTCATGAACACCCAGGACGAGCTCAAGCAGGCCTTCGAGGACTTCCAGGCCGGCCGTCTCGGCAAGGTCCCCGCCGTCCACGGCATGTGACCGGATCCTGAGGGCGTACGGGTGACGGTTCGTCACCCGTACGCCCGTGCGGGAAGGACACCGTTCCCGGCCCGTGATCGGGTGGGAGAGTGCCTACCCGCAAGCCCCTCCTGCCCGATGTCGCGCGGCGGACGGCCGCCTGGTGCGGCGTTCTGCTCCTCGTGGCGGGTGTCGCGGCGGTGGCCATCTGGCTGTGCGTCGCGCTCAAGACCGCGGTCACGCCGGTCCTGCTGGCGCTGCTGGGGACGGCCCTGCTCGGGCCCGTGCACCGCTGGCTGACCGCGCGGAAGGTGAACAGGTCGGTCGCGGCCGGCCTCACCTGCGTCCTGCTCGTCGCCGTGGGCGGGGGCGCCGGGTACATCGTCGTCACCGCCCTCGTCGACACGGGCGACCAGATCGTGGCCTCCCTGAAGGACACCGCGCAGTGGGTCGTCGACCACTTCGACATCGAGGGCGTCGCGAATGTCGACGACCTGGCGGACAACGCGAAGGGCCTGGTCGAGAAGTTCGGCGCGAGCGCGGCGGGCGGGCTGCTCACGGGAATCAGCCTGATCGGCTCACTGGTGACCACAGGCGTCCTGGCCCTGCTGCTGACCTTCTTCTTCCTGCGCGACTCCGACCGTGCGGTGAGCCTCGCCCACACCGTCGCCCCGCGTGGCACGGGAGATCTCGTGGAGGCCATGGGGCGCAGGGCCTTCGAGGCCGTCGAGGGCTTCATGCGCGGCACCACCTTCATCGCTCTGATCGACGCGCTGTGCATCACGGTGGGGCTGCTGATCCTGCGGGTGCCGGGGGCGGTGGGGCTGGGCGCGCTGGTCTTCGTCGGCGCCTACATCCCGTATCTCGGGGCGTTCATCTCCGGGGCGGTCGCCGTGCTGGTCGCGCTCGCCGACCGGGGCTTCGTGATCGCGCTCTGGGCGCTGGGCGTGGTGCTCGCCGTGCAGGTGCTGGAGGGGCACGTGCTCCAGCCCGCCATCCAGAGCCGCACGGTGCAGATGCACCCAGCCATGATCATGATCGCGCTGACCGCGGGAGCGAGCGTCGCCGGACTGCTGGGCATGCTGCTCGCGGTGCCGGTGTGCGCCGCGGCGTTCGGAGTGATCGGCGAACTGCGCAAGGGGTACGAGGCGGAGCACGGCGGAGCGCCCGAGGGGCCGTGACGCGCCGGAGCCGAGGGGCGCGTGGTGTGCCGGGGCCCGGTGTCGGGAGCCGCCGGCCGCGCTGAGGGTCGGGACCTGCCGGCCGCCTGAGGGTCGGGATCCACCGGCCGCCGTGAGGGTCGGCACCCACCGGCCGCCGTCAGGGGTCAGGACCTGCCGGCCGCGGTGAGGGTCAGGACCTGCCGGCCACTCCGAGAGGTCGGGGCCCGCTGGCCGCCCCGAGTGGTCAGGACCAACCGGCCACCCCCATTGGTCAGGACCCGCCGGCCGCCGCGAACTCCGCGGGCTCGGCCGACTCGTACAGCTCGAACCAGATCGACTTCCCCTCGCCCCGCGGGTCGACCCCCCACGCGTCGGCGAGCATCTCCATCAGCACCAGGCCCCGGCCGCTGGACGCCATCTCGCCCGGCCGCCGCTTGTGCGGCAGCTCGTCGCTGGTGTCGGCCACCTCGACGCGGAGCCGTCGCTCGCCGCGTTCGCCCCTCACCTCCGCCACGAGCAGCGCGTCGCCGTCCGTGTGGACCAGTACGTTCGTGGCCATCTCGGAGACCATCAGCTCCGCGGAGTCGATCTGCTCCGAGTCCGCCCAGTCGTGCAGCAGCTCCCGGAGCTGCTGCCTGGCCGCGGCGACCCGCTCGGGTTCCGCCTGGGCGATGGTCATGGCCGAGCGGCGGCCCGGGCTCCTGCGGGTACGCGCGCCGTCGCGGCGAAGCACCAGGACCGCGATGTCGTCCTCACGGCGGTCCACCAGCGGCCCCGTCGTGTAGTGCGAACCCGGACCGTGCACGGCCTGGACCAGGGCGTCGGCGAGCCTCTCCAGGTCCTCGACCGGCTCTTCGAGGACCGGCCGCAGCCTCGTCCAGCCGGTGGCCATGTCGTGGCCGCCCGTCTCGATGAGCCCGTCCGTGCACAGCATGATCGTTTCGCCGGGCCCGAGCACGACACGGGTCGTGGGGTAGTCGGCGTCCTTGTCGATGCCCAGCGGCAGCCCGCCCGCCGTCTGCCGGATCACGGCGGTGCCGTCCACGCTGATGACCACCGGGTCGGGGTGGCCTGCCCGTGCGATGTCGAGGGTTCCGGTCTCCGGGTCGGCCTCCGCGTACAGGCAGGTGGCGAAGCGCATCGCGTCGGACGCGTCCTCCCCGTCGGCGACGCCGTAGGCGTCGGTGAGCCCGGACAGGAACCGCGAGGCCCGGGCGAGTACGGCGTCGGGGCGGTGCCCCTCGGTGGCGTAGGCCCGCAGGGCGATCCTCAGCTGGCCCATCAGCCCCGCCGCCCGCACGTCGTGACCCTGCACGTCACCGATCACGAGGGCGATACGGCCGTTGGGGAGCGGGATCATGTCGTACCAGTCGCCGCCGACCTGGAGCCCGCCGCCCGTCGGGATGTAGCGCGCCGCCACCGTCAGCCCGGGCACGCCGGGGCCGAGCGACGGCATCATCGCCTTCTGCAGGCCCAGCGACAGCTCGCGCTCGGTCTCCGCCACCCCGGCACGGGTCAGTGCCTGCGCCAGCATCCGCGCGACCGTCGTCAGCACGGAGCGCTCGTCGGGGGAGAAGGCCACGCTGTGCCGGAAGCCGGCCATCCAGGCGCCCATGGTGTGCCCCGAGGAGATCAGGGGCAGGAAGGCCCAGGACTGGCGGCCGAAGCCCTGGGCGAGGGGCCAGGTGGTCGGGAAGCGTTTGCGGTACTCCTCGGGCGACGAGAGGTAGATCGCCTGGCCGGTCCGCACGACCTCGGCCGCCGGGTAGTCGGTCTCCAGCAGCATTTCGGTGAACGGTTCCTCGTCGCCGACGTTGTGCCCGTGGTGCCCGATGACCGTCAGCCGGTCCCCCGCCACCCCGAAGAGGGCGAGCCCGTCCGGTGAGAAGCCGGGCATGGAGAGCGACCCCGCGACCCGCAGTACCTCCTCCGTGGACCCCGCCTCGGCCAGCGCCCGGCCCGCGTCCAGCAGGAACGCCTCGCGCGAGCGGCGCCAGTCACCGGTGAGGGGAGTGGCGGCGGCCGAGCCCGCCTGGGGCTCCGCGACCTCCTGGAGGGTGCCCATCAGTACGTACACATGGCGGCCGGGTGACTTGACCGGGACCGGCTTCGAGCGGCTGCGCACCGTCCGGAGGACCTCGCCGTTCTCGTCCAGGATCCGCATCCTCGCCTCGGCCACGGTGTCCTCGGCGATCGCGAAGTTCACCACTCCGTCGATCTCGTTCCAGTCGGCGGGGTGGAAGCGGGGGCGCACCTCGTCACCGGGGCGGACCGTGGGCTCGGCGGGCAGTCCGAGCAGCCGGGCCGCCTCGGCGTCGAGCGTGACCGTGCCTGCCGAGCTGTCCCAGCTCCACAGACCGGTCCCGATCGCAGCCAGGATCTCCTCGGTGCGCATTGCCCCACTTTAGGAAGATGTTTCCCCTCGACGCCACCGAGGGACGGCCGCCCGGAAGGGCATGGCGGGGCCCGCACGGGCGTCCCGGGCGGGTGTGCGGCGTCAATGGCAATGAAGTGGTGCCCCTACGGGCGGTAGCCTGGGGTGTCAATCCACCCCCGACCGCGAAGACTGGATGAACGACGATGCATCGGTACAGGTCCCACACCTGCGGCGAGCTCCGCGCCTCTGACGTCGGTACCGACGTCCGGCTGAGCGGCTGGCTGCACAATCGCCGAGACCTGGGCGGCATCCTCTTCATCGATCTGCGTGACCACTACGGTCTGGTGCAGCTCGTCGCGCGCCCCGGCACCCCCGGCAACGACGCCCTGTCGAAGCTGACCAAGGAGACCGTCGTCCGCATCGACGGCAAGGTCTCCGCGCGTGGCGCCGACAACGTCAACCCGGAGCTCCCGACGGGTGAGATCGAGATCGAGGTCACCGAGGTCGAGGTGCTGGGCGAGGCCGCCCCGCTGCCCTTCACGATCAACGCCGAGGACGGGGTCAACGAGGAGCGGCGCCTGGAGTACCGCTTCCTCGACCTGCGCCGCGAGCGCATGCACCGCAACATCATGCTGCGTTCGTCCGTGATCGCCTCCATCCGCTCCAAGATGGTGGCTCTCGGCTTCAACGAGATGGCGACCCCGATCCTCGCCGCGACGTCCCCCGAGGGCGCCCGCGACTTCGTCGTGCCCTCCCGCCTGAACCCGGGCAAGTTCTACGCCCTTCCGCAGGCGCCGCAGCAGTTCAAGCAGCTGCTGATGATCTCCGGCTTCGACCGCTACTTCCAGATCGCGCCCTGCTTCCGCGACGAGGACGCACGCGCCGACCGTTCGCCCGGCGAGTTCTACCAGCTCGACGTCGAGATGTCGTTCGTCGAGCAGGAGGACGTCTTCCAGCCGATCGAGAAGCTGATGACCGAGCTCTTCACCGAGTTCGGCAACGGCCGCGAGGTCACCTCGCCCTTCCCGCGCATCCCGTTCCGCGAGTCGATGCTGAAGTACGGCAACGACAAGCCGGACCTGCGGGCCAAGCTGGAGCTCGTCGACATCTCGGACGTCTTCGCCGACTCGGGGTTCAAGGCGTTCGCCGGCAAGCACGTCCGCGCCCTGCCGGTGCCGGACACCGCCGGCCAGTCCCGCAAGTTCTTCGACGGCCTGGGTGAGTACGCCGTCGAGCACGGCGCCAAGGGCCTCGCCTGGGTCCGTGTGGGCGAGGACGGGACGCTGGCCGGACCGATCGCGAAGTTCCTCACGGAGACGGACGTCAAGACGCTCACCGAGCGGCTGTCCCTCGTCCCCGGCCACGCGGTCTTCTTCGGCGCGGGTGAGTTCGACGAGGTCTCGAAGATCATGTCCGCCGTCCGCGTCGAGGCCGCGAAGCGCGCCGGCCACTTCGAGGAAGGCGTCTTCCGCTTCTGCTGGATCGTCGACTTCCCGATGTACGAGAAGGACGAGGAAACCGGAAAGATCGACTTCTCGCACAACCCGTTCTCCATGCCCCAGGGCGGCATGAAGGACCTGGAGGAGAAGGACCCGCTCGACATCCTCGCGTGGCAGTACGACATCGTCTGCAACGGCATCGAGCTGTCCTCCGGCGCCATCCGTAACCACGAGCCCGAGGTCATGCTGAAGGCCTTCGCGATCGCCGGTTACGAGGCGGAGACGGTCGAGCGGGAGTTCGCGGGCATGCTGCGCGCGTTCCGTCTCGGCGCCCCGCCGCACGGTGGCATCGCCCCGGGCGTCGACCGCATCGTGATGCTGCTCGCCGACGAGCCCAACATCCGCGAGACGATCGCCTTCCCGCTCAACGGCAACGCCCAGGACCTGATGATGGGCGCCCCGAGCGAGCTGGACGAGACCCGCCTGCGGGAGCTGCACATCCAGTTGCGCAAGCCTGTCGCGGCGACGAAGGAGAAGGCGGAGGCCAAGGACTCGGTCGCGAGGGACACCGGCGCGAAGTAGGCGTCAGCGGTTCCGCTTCGGTTCCACGTGAAACAGCCCCCGGTCGCCCGGGGGCTGTTTCCGTAGGTGCCGCCGGTCTGCTCCGGAGTCGCACAGGGGCACACCCACGCCGACGGACCCCAGCAGAGGGCCCGGAACCACCCATGGTTCCGGGCCCTCTGCGCGTGTACGGGGGACAGTCTGAACTTTCCGGACTCCGGGTACACGGAGCGGGTACATCCGGATGGCCCCGGTTCGGATTCGGCGCCGCCGGGCCCGGCAAAGACTGGCACCGGAAGCGCCCGTCGTCCCGTCACCGAGGAGCCCCGCACCGTGACCGCCCCGCGTCGCCCCTACGTCATGCTCGTCACCCTGTTCCTGCTGGTCATCGGCTGTTCCGCCGGTGCCGTGCAGACCGCCTCCACGCCCCGCGGCGCGGCCGGCCCCGGGTCCCCGGCCGCGTCGCCCTTTCCGGTGGAACCCGCCGTCCCTCCCGCGGAGATCCCCGGACTCGGCCCGGAGACCCGCGGGCAGATCCCCGCCTCCGCACGGCAGGCGGTCGTCGTGACCGGCCAGGGCCGTGACTCCAACCGCTCCACCGTCGTGATCTACAGCCGCGAGGACCCCGCCCGCGGCTGGAGACCCGGGGCGGGGCCCTGGCCGGCCCACAACGGTATGGAGGGCTGGACCGACCACCATCTGGCGAACGACCTGCGGTCACCCGTGGGGGTCTTCGGTCTGACCGACGCCGGCGGTCTGCTGCCCGACCCCGGCTCGCTGCTCCCGTACGACCAGGAGTCCCGGTTCGCGGTGAGTGGTGAGGGCTTCCTCGGGGAACCGCTGGAGGGGTCCTTCGACCATGTCGTCGCCATCAACTACAACCGCACCCCGGGCACGAGCCCGCTGGACCGCACCCGGCCGCTCGGCGAGGAGAGGGGCGGAGGCATCTGGATCCATGTGGACCACGACGGCCCCACGCAGGCCTGCGTATCGGTGACCGAGGACCGGATGCGGGAGCTGCTGCGCACCCTCGATCCCGCGAAGTACCCCGTGATCGTGATGGGGGACGCCGCATCGCTGGCCCGGTGAGAGGCGCAGCGCGTCGTGATCCGCCCGTACGCAGGTGGCGGCACCGGGACGAGGGCCCGCCCGCCGCCCGACGGTGTGCGGCACGAACGGGTACAGCGAAGGAGCCCGGACTCCGATGTGCTCGGGGGCCGGGCTCCTTCGTCGTGCACACCGCCTACGCGGGCTTCTCCTCCAGGCGCGGGAACAGCACCGCGCCCTTCGTCACCGTCGAGCCGACCGGGAGCAGGCCCCAGTCGCCCGCGTCCTGCACCCGCTGGTCGGCCAGGGCGCCCAGGGAGGCCTCGGCGCCCAGGGAGTCCCACAGCTTCTGCGAGGTGTCGGGCATCACGGAGTTCAGCAGGACCGCGACACCGCGCAGCGACTCGGCCGCCGTGTACAGGATGGTCGCGAGCCGGGCCTGGCCCTCCGGCGACTCGTCCTTGGCGACCTTCCACGGCTCCTGCTCCGTGATGTAGCCGTTGACCTGCTTCACGAAGTCGAAGATCGCCAGGATGCCGCCCTGGAAGTCCAGCTCCTCGCCGATCTTCGTGTCGGCGGTGGCGACCGCCTTCGCCAGACCCTCCTGGACCGCGCGCTCCGCGTCACCGGCGGCCGTGGCCTCCGGGAGCGCGCCGCCGAAGTACTTGCCGACCATGGCCGCGACGCGCGAGGCGAGGTTGCCGTAGTCGTTGGCGAGCTCGGAGGTGTAGCGGGCGGTGAAGTCCTCCCAGGAGAACGAGCCGTCGCTGCCGAACGCGATGGCGCGCAGGAAGTACCAGCGGTAGGCGTCCACGCCGAAGTGCGAGGTCAGGTCCTGCGGCTTGATGCCCGTCAGGTTCGACTTGGACATCTTCTCGCCGCCGACCATCAGCCAGCCGTTCGCCGCGACCTTGCCGGGCAGCGGCAGGCCCTGCGCCATCAGCATGGCCGGCCAGATCACCGCGTGGAAGCGCAGGATGTCCTTGCCGACCAGGTGCACGTTCGCCGGGAAGGTGCCGTCGAACTTCTCCTGGTTGGCGCCGTAGCCGACCGCCGTCGCGTAGTTGAGCAGCGCGTCGACCCACACGTAGATGACGTGCTTCTCGTCCCACGGCACCGGGACGCCCCAGTCGAAGGTGGAGCGCGAGATCGACAGGTCCTGCAGGCCCTGGGTGACGAAGTTGACGACCTCGTTGCGGGCCGACTCCGGCTGGATGAAGCCGGGGTTGGCCGCGTAGAACTCGAGCAGCTTCGGGCCGTACTCGCTCAGCTTGAAGAAGTAGTTCTCCTCCTTGAGGAGTTCCACCGGCTTCTTGTGGATCGGGCAGAGCTTCGTGCCGTCCTCGGCCTCGATCAGGTCGCCGGGGAGTTTGTACTCCTCGCAGCCCACGCAGTACGGGCCTTCGTACCCGCCCTTGTAGATCTGCTCCTTGTCGTACAGGTCCTGCACGAACTCCTGCACACGGTCCGTGTGCCGCTTCTCCGTCGTCCGGATGAAGTCGTCGTTCGCGATGTTCAGGTGCTCCCAGAGGGGCTTCCAGGCCTCCTCGACGAGCTTGTCGCACCAGGCCTGGGGGGTGACGTCGTTCGCCTCGGCCGTGCGCATGATCTTCTGACCGTGCTCGTCCGTGCCGGTGAGGTACCACACCTTCTCGCCGCGCTGGCGGTGCCAGCGGGTGAGCACGTCGCCTGCGACGGTCGTGTAGGCGTGGCCCAGGTGAGGAGCGTCGTTGACGTAGTAAATGGGGGTCGATACGTAGAAACTCTTCACGCCGTCGCCCCCTTGCTTCTCGGATCCAGTGGCCGCCATGGTCGAAATCCTAACGGCCCGTGGGAGATCCACTCACATCGATAACGGCCGGCCCGCCCGTGGAGAGCTTTGCGAAACATCCTTTCCCGTACCAAAGACGCATCCTGGGAGGAGTGGGCACGCGTGCGCGAGGCAGGGGACAACACGATGCGGGTACTGGTCGCCGAGGACGAGGAGATTCTGGCGGAGCTGGTGGCGACCGGACTGCGGCGGGCCGGATTCGCCGTCGACACCGTGTACAGCGGGGACGCGGCCCTCGCCTACCTCGGGCTGCACGACTACGACGTCGTCGTACTCGACCGTGATCTCCCCCGGGTCCACGGCGACGACGTGGCCCGCAGGCTCGTGTCCGCCGGCTCACGGACCAGGATCCTGATGCTCACCGCCTCCGGGACCATGGAGGACCGGGTGGAGGGGCTCGACCTCGGGGCCGACGACTACGTGAGCAAGCCCTTCGAGTTCCCCGAGCTGGTGTCCCGGGTGCGTGCCCTGCGACGCCGCAGCGCCAGGCCGGTGCCGCCGCAGCTGGAGAGACACGGCATCAGGCTCGACAGCGTCCGGCGGGCCGCCACCCGGGACGGCAGGGACCTGGACCTGTCGCCGAAGGAGTTCACGGTGCTCCAGCTGCTGCTGGAGGCCGACGGGGGAACGGTCAGCGCGGAGGAACTGCTGGAGCGGGCGTGGGACGCCAACGCCGACCCCTTCACCGGTGCGGTCCGCGTCTGCATGAGCAAGCTCCGGGCCAAGCTGGGTGAGCCCGCGCTGATCCGCACGGTGCAGGGCGTCGGGTACGCCCTGTGAGCCGGCTGCTGAGGCTGGTGCGCGCCACCGGTGTGCCCCCGGGGCGGCACTCGACGATCCGGATGCGGATCGCGCTGGTGTACGGCGGGGTCTTCCTGGTCCTCGGTACGGCGCTGCTCACCACGGTGAATCTGGCCTCCCGCGCCGGTACGGACTCCCAGGCGCGGGCCATCGCCACCTCCGCCGCCGTCTCCCAGCCGGGCTTCGCGGTCAACGGCCCGCTGCACGCCCGGGGCCGCCTCGGCCCGCCCACGGTCTACGACGTCACCGACGACGTGAGTGACGCCGCGAGCCGGGAACTCCTGTACTGGTCGGCCGCCGCCCTGCTCGTCATGACGGGGTGCGCGGTCGGAGTGGGCTGGTGGACCGCGGGCCGGGTGCTGCGGCCCGTCCACGCGATGACGGCGAAGGCGCGGCGGCTCTCCGAGCACACCCTGCACGAGCGGATCGCGTCGAGCGGCCCCGACGACGAGCTGAAGGAGCTGGGGGAGACGCTGGACGCGCTGCTGGCGCGGCTGGAGAAGGCGTTCGACAGCCAGCGGCGCTTCATCGCCAACGCCTCGCACGAGCTGAGGACCCCGTTGGCCACGCAGCGGGCCGCGATCCAGGTGGGTCTCGACGACCCCTCGCCGGAGGATCTCGTACGCACCCGGCAGACGCTGCTGGACAGCAACCGGCGCAGTGAGCGGCTCATCGAGGGCCTGCTGGTCCTGGCGCGCAGCGAGCGGGGGCTGGCGAAGAGCGAGCGCGAGGAGGTCGATCTCGCGCAGGTGGTGACGGAGGAGGCCGCCCGGCCGACGGCGGTGACGGAGCGGGCTGCCTTCCGTCCGGAACTCACGGTGGAGGCCGAGCCGTGCGGCGTACGGGGGAACCGGCAGCTGCTCGCGCAGCTGGTGGCGAATCTGCTCTCCAACGCGGTGCGCTACAACGTGCCCGGCGGCTCGGTGCGGGTGTCGCTGTCGGCGGGCGGGGAGCTGGTGGTCCGCAACACGGGGCCGGTCGTGGCCGAGGCGGACATCGCGGGGTTCTTCCAGCCGTTCCGGCGCGGTGAGGGGCGGGACCGTATGGGCCAGGGCTCCGGGCTCGGCCTGTCGATCGTGCGGTCCATCGCGCTGGCTCACGGCGGCACGGCCACGGCGGAACCCTGCCCGGGGGGCGGGCTCGCCGTGACCGTGCGGCTGCCGGTCGATCAGTCCTGCGCGAGGGCTCCTCGGGCGGCCGCCCACGCGGGCAGTCCGGCGAGGACCTCCCGGTAGAACGTCGCGTCGGGCACCTCGCGCGGGGCGGGGCCGGCGTGGAAGAACCCGGCGTTCGCCGTGTCCAGCCTGCGCAGGAAGTCGAAGCCCTTCGCGTCTTCGTCGCCGAACGCGACGAACTGGAAGAACAGCGGCAGCCGCGCCGCGTCCGCGAGCGCCTGCTTGGCCGCCACCTTCGCGTCCGGAGCGCCGTCCGTCTGGAAGATCACCAGAGCCGGGCCGGTGGCACCGGACTTCTCGTAGTGCGTCACGACCTCCTCGACGGCCCGGTGGTAGTTCGTACGGCCCAGGCGGCCGAGGCCGGCGTGCAGCTCGTCGATCCTGCCCTCATGCGCGGTGAGGTCGATCGCCCCGGTGCCGTCGATGTCGGTCGAGAAGAAGACGACGGGCACGGTGGCGTCCGCGTCCAGGTGCGCCGCGAGCGCGAGGGTGCGGTCACCCAGGTGCTGGGCGCTGCCGTCCTTGTAGAACGGCCGCATGGAACCGGAGCGGTCGAGCACCAGGTAGACGGTGGCCCGCAGACCCGTCAGTCCGTGCGCCTTGAGCGCGGCCTGGGCGGCCTTGTACGGGGTGACGAGCTCGGGGGCGGCGGCCTTGACCCGGGCGAGGGTGACGGCGGGCTTGCCTGCGGGTACGTCGGCGGAGCCGGCGGCGGATTCGGCGGCGGATTCGGCGGCGGGATCGGCGGCGGGATCGGCCGGGGTTCCGGGCTCGGTTCCGGTCTCCGGAGCGGGGACGGACGTGGCGGCGGCCAGCTCGGGAGTGATCTTGATGACCGGCTCCGCGGGGGCCTCGGCGACCGGCGCGGCGGCGACGGGCTCGGCCTCGGCCACGGGCTCGGGGGCCGTGACGGGCTCGGACTCCGTGACGGCTGCCGGCTCCGCGGTGACGGACTCGGGGGCCGCGACCGGCTTCTCCTGGGCGGCGGCCTGGGGCTCGGCGACCGGTGCGGGGTCGGCCTCCGGGGCGGAGCCGGTGGCGGGCTCCTCGGCGGCGACCTCGGCCTTCGGCTCGGCAGCGGGCGTCGCGGCCACCGGCTCCTCGACGGCGGGCTCCGCTGCCGTGGTCTCCACGGTCTCCTCCGCGGCGGGGGTCTCGAGCGCAGGTGCCTCGACGACGGTGGTCTCCGCGGCGGGTGCCTCGACCGCGGGAGTGTCGACGACCGGTGCCTCGGCGACGGGGGTCTCGGCGGCGGGGGTCTCGGCGGCGGGGGTCTCGACCGCAGGAGTGTCGGCGGCGGGGGTCTCGACCGCAGGGGTCTCGGCGGCGGGGGTCTCGGCGGCGGGGGTCTCGACCGCAGGAGTGTCGGCGGCGGGGGTCTCGACCGCAGGGGTCTCGGCGACGGGGGTCTCGGCGACGGGGGTCTCGACCGCAGGAGTGTCGGCGGCGGGGGTCTCGACCGCAGGGGTCTCGGCGACGGGGGTCTCGGCGACGGGGGTCTCGGCGGCGGGGGTCTCGACCGCAGGAGTGTCGGCGACGGGTGCCTCGATGGCCGGTGCCTCGACGACCGGTGCCTCGGCGGCGGGGGTCTCGACGGCCGGTGCCTCGGCGGCGGGCTCGGCGGGTTCGGCCTCGACTGCCGACCTGGGGGCGTCCTTCGGCTCCGGCGACACGGCGGGTGCCGCGATCTCCGGCTCAGGGGCGACGTCGCTCGCGATCGGCGCCTGCGCGACCGGCTCGTCCTCGACCTCCGCGACAGGCGTGACAGGCGGCTCGGAAGCCTCCGGCTCGGTAGGTGCGTCGGAAGTCGCCGCTTCGACAGGCGCGTCGGAGGCGGCAGGGACGACCGGGGCGTCCGAAGCGTCCGAGGCGGCAGGCGCGGCAGGCGCGGCAGGGGCGTCCGAGGCGTCGGAGGTGCCCGCCTCCGCGGCCGCCCGGGTCTCCGGGTCGGTCGCCTGGGCCGGCACCTTCGGCGTGGTGGCCGGGGCGGGAGTGGCAGCCGCCTTGTCGAAGGCCGCTGCCACCAGGTCCGACGCCTGTCCGCTGTCATGCTCGACGTCCGTGGACCGGCCGCCCGGCAAGGGGGAGGACGGTGCCGGTACCGAGGCCTTCACGGACGCGGGCGCCGAAGTCGTGGGCTCCGCCTCCGGTTCCGTGGGCTGGGTGCGCTCGGCCTGGGGCGGGACGGTGGCCGTGGCCGGCTCATCCTGCTCCGTGCGGCCGAACACCTTGCGCAGCAAGCTCCGAATGCCCATGGGCGAGGCCTTTCGCATGAGTTGGGTGCGATAAATGTCCGTACTGCGGGAATTGATCCCTGGCCAGGGCGGATACGTAAGGTTAGCGGCCGGATCCGGCCGTTCGGTGGCGCGGCCCGCCCCCGCGTCGGCCGAGCTCCGGCCGGGTCCCGGCCCGGTCCGGAGCGGGAACAGGAAAAGGACCTGAACAGGGCCTGGGTGAGGGGCGATCCGCCCGGCGGACAGCGGTGTCCTGGACTTCACCCTCCGTTCATCAGTAGTCCCACGTATGGCGCGTATGCGCTCCTACCGTCACGTGCGACACACAGACGGAGGGACGAAAACGTGCGCAACCTGCTGCCGCTCATCGGCTCGCACCCGGGCGGGCGTTCTGCGCTGACCTGCCGCTACCGCTGCGGTGACGCCTGCTTCCAGGACATTCCGAACACCAGCGACAACGAGTACGCCGGCGACATCATCGCCGGTGCCCTGTCACGCCGGTCGATGATGCGCGCCGCAGCCGTGGTGACCGTCGCCACGGCCGCCGGAACCGCCGCTCTCGCCGGCCCGGTGGCGCCCGCCGCCGAGGCGGCGGCGCTCCAGGGCCGCCACAGCGACAGGCCGAAGCCCGGCGCGTCGGGCGCCCGTGGCCTGCGCTTCGCGGCCGTGGCGCCGAACAAGGCCGACGTGGTGACGATCCCGGAGGGCTACGGCCAGAACGTCGTGATCCGCTGGGGCGAACCGATTCTTCGCGGAGCCCCCGCCTTCGATCCGGACAAGCAGTCCGCGAAGGCCCAGGCCGGCCAGTTCGGTTACAACAACGACTTCCTCTCCCTGCTGCCGCTGCGTGGTGAGCGGGGCCGTCAGGTGCTGGTCGCCAACCACGAGTACACGGACGAGATCCTGATGTTCCGTGGATACGATCCGGCCAGCCCGACCCGTGAGCAGGTCGAGATCGCCTGGGCGGCGCACGGACTCTCCGTGGTCGTCGTCCAGGAGGAGAACCGCACCGGCAGGCTCAGCCCGGTCAGCCGCCACCCGCTGAACCGCCGCCTCACCGCCACCAGCGAGTTCAGGGTCACCGGCCCGGCCGCGGGCAGCCCTCTGCTGCGTACCTCGGCCGACCGCACCGGACGCAAGGTGCTCGGTACGCTCAACAACTGCGCGGGCGGCACCACCCCCTGGGGCACCACGCTGCACGGCGAGGAGAACTTCAACCAGTACTTCGCCAACGGCTCCAGCGACACCGACAAGCGCTACGGCATCGGGACGGCCGCCACGGAGCGCAAGTGGGAGCGGTTCGACAAGCGCTTCGACCTGGCGCAGGAACCCAACGAGGCGCACCGTTTCGGCTGGGTCGTCGAACTCGATCCGTACGACCCCGACTCGACGCCGCGCAAGCGGACCGCGCTCGGACGCTTCAAGCACGAGGCGGCGCAGCCGCGGCTGACCGCCGACGGCCGTCCCGTGGTCTACATGGGCGACGACGAACGATTCGACTACTTCTACAAGTTCGTCTCCAGCAAGCGGATGAAGAAGGGCAACTCCCGGGCCGCCCGTGAGCACAACCTCACGCTGCTCGACGAGGGCACGCTGTACGTCGCCAAGCTGACCGGCGACTCCCCCACGGCGGAGTTCGACGGCACGGGCAAGCTCCCCGCCGACGGCGAGTTCGACGGCAGCGGCGTCTGGATCCCGCTCGCGACCGGCACGACCTCGCACGTGCCGGGCATGACGGCCGAGGAGGTCTACGTCTTCACCCGGCTGGCCGGTGACAAGGTCGGCGCGACCAAGATGGACCGTCCCGAGGACGTCGAGCCCTCCCCGCGCACCGGCCGGGTCTACGTCGCCCTCACGAACAACACCGACCGCGGCAAGGCGGGCAAGGCCGGCGCGGACGAGGCCAACCCGCGCAACGCCAACAAGCACGGTCAGATCCTGGAGCTCGCCGAGCACTGGGACGACCCGGCCGGCGACGGCTTCGCCTGGCGGCTCTTCCTCGTCGCGGGCGACCCGGAGGACCCGGCGACGTACTTCTCCGGGTTCCCGAAGGAGAAGGTCAGCCCCATCTCCTGCCCGGACAACGTCGCCTTCGACGACCACGGCAACCTGTGGATCTCCACGGACGGCAACCAGCTGGGATCGCACGACGGGCTGTTCGGGGTCGCCACGCAGGGCGAGCGGCGCGGTGAGCTGAAGCAGTTCCTGACCGTGCCGACCGGCGCCGAGACCTGCGGCCCGGTGATCCAGGACCGCCGGGTCCTGGTCGCCGTGCAGCACCCGGGCGAGGTCGACGGCGCGTCCGTCGAGAAGCCGGCGAGCACCTGGCCGGACGGTCCCGGCAAGATCGTGCGTCCCTCGGTGGTCGCCGTGTGGCGCAAGGACGGCAGCGACATCGGCGTCTGAGACGGGAGAACGCCTGCGACAGGGGTGGGGCCGTGAGCGCTTTCGGCTCCCGGCCCCACCGCGCCGCCTCACCGGATTAGAGTCGGTCCCATGGTTTCCGGTGAGGCGCCGCAGGCGGAGGGAAGTGTCCGGGTCGATGCCTGGATCTGGGCGGTCCGGCTGACGAAGACCCGGTCGCAGGCCGCTGCCGCCTGCCGGGCAGGGCATGTGCGGGTCAACGGCGAGCGGGCCAAGCCCGCGCAGTCCCTGCGCACGGGGGACGAGGTGCGGCTGCGGCACGGGGGCCGGGACCGGATCGTGGTCGTGTCCAAGATCGTGAAGAAGCGCGTGGGTCCGCCGGTCGCGGTGGAGTGCTTCGTCGACAACAGCCCGCCCCCGCCCCCGCGTGAGGCCGCGGTCCAGGTCCCGGTCCGCGACCGGGGCGCGGGGCGTCCGACCAAGCGGGACCGCCGCGAGATCGAGCGCCTCCAGGGGCGCGGCCCGAACCCGGTCTGAAGCCTGAGGGGCTGAGGCCGGGGACACTGACGCCCGTTGTCGGACGGGCCAGACAAGGATCAGGCCGTGCCGTGCCATGCCGGAACAGGCACCGGCCCCGTGCGAGCGAGGCCCGGTCCGATGCGGTCCGACACCATCCGCAGAGGCCGGAGTAGCCGGTCCGGAACAGGCACCGGCCCCGTGCGAGCGAGGCCCGGTCCGATGCGGTCCGACACCATCCGCAGAGGCCGAAGTGGCCGGTCCGGAACAGGCACCGGCCCCGTGCGAGCCCGGCCCGGTCCGATGCGGTCCGACACCATCCGCAGAAGCCGAAGTGGCCGGTCCGATCCGGTCCGGGTGGGCGGTGTCAGCTCCGGTACCCCTCCACCTCGTCGGCGGGCCGCACCTTCGCCGTCGAAGGGTCCCCGCCGTATTCGGCGAGCGCACGCCGTTGCCGCAGCAGGTCCCAGCACTGGTCGAGCTGGACCTCCACCTCGTGCAGCCGCGACCGCTCCTCGGAGGAGAGGCCCAGCGAGGCGGTGGGGCGGGAGCGCAGCGCCCGTTCCTCGGTGACCAGCACGTCGATGCGCTCGAATATGTCCTGGTCGGCCATGAGCCTCTCCCGGTCTCTCTCGGGTGACGGGCGCGCGTCAGACGGCGAAGACCGTCTTGCCCCGCGCCCCGCCCGCGCGGTTCTGGATGAGCGCCTGCGGTGCCTTCTCCAGGGGGAGCTCCATCTCGACGGGGACCTCCAGTGCCCCGTCCGCCACCGCGGAGGTCAGTTCGTCGAGCAGGGCGGCCGTCGGGGCGAGGCGGAAGTCGGTCCAGGCGATGCCCGCCGGGGCCGCCACGCCCCTGGTGGTGACCGCGACCCCGCCGTCCGCCAGCAGCGCGGCGTACGAGGCGAACGTGGCGGCGTCCGTGGAGACGAGGTCGACGAGCGCGTCCACCCCACCCGGGTACAGCTCCCGCACCCTCGCCTCCAGCGCTCCCGGGTCGGTCGTGTCCACGGTGGCGGTGGCGCCGAGCGCCCCCATCCGCCGCCCCTCGTCGCCCCGCACGGCAGCGATGACACCCGTGCCGCGTGCCGCCGCGAGCTGGGTCAGGAAACTGCCGACGCCGCCCGTGGCACCGACGACGAGCAGGCTCACCCCGCCGCGGACCGCCGAGCTCGACAGGATCTGCGCGGCGGTCGCCCCCGCGGTGGGGAGGGCCGCCGCGGTCCGGAGCGGCAGATCGCGCGGCACGAGTGAGATCGGCGAGTCCTGGGGGACGCACACGTACTCGCCGTAGGCTCCGCAGCGCCCGACGGGCGGCGCCGTCACCCTGCCGAGGACCGGGTCGCCGACCCGGAAGCGGTTGTCGCCGCTGCCGACCATGTCGACCCGGCCGGCGAAGTCCGTGCCCAGTACCAGCGGGAAGACGTGCGGGGCGACTCCGTCGAGTGCCCCGTCCGCGGTCTGCCAGTCGAGAGGGTTGAGCGCCGCGTACTCGACCTTCACCCGGACCTCGCCCGCTCCGGGGTCAGGCTTCGGCAGTTCGACGAGACACGGCTCCGCACGGAAAGCGCTGACAGCGACGGCTCGCATACGGCAGACCTCTCAGTCGACCCCCTGCTCTCACGAATCCCACTCTCGCCCGGCCCACGCACCCGCGCATGTCGGGCCCGGGGCGTGTGAGGGCGTCGGCACTTCGGCGGCGTCGCCGCCCGTCCCGCCGCCCTACCCCCGGCGGGCCGCCGCCACCCGTCCGACCAGGCCGACGACGGCCAGGACCGCCCCCACCAGGAGCACGATCCACACGGTCGTCCGCAGGGAGGCGGTCAGCGCGTCGTACACCGCCGCCGCCGCGCCCCGGTCGGTGCCCGGAACCTCGTCCAGCACCCGGTCACGGCCCACGGCGACGGCGATCCTGAGCAGGACCGCACCGAGCACCAGCCCGCCTCCCGCCACGGCCGCCGTCACGAACCCGGCGCGGAGGCCGCCGCGTACCAGGGTGAGGCCCAGCACGAGGACAAGCAGCACCACCGTCCCGACCGCCGGCCAGACACTGCAGTGGCGCAGCCACCCGAACGAGGACCGCAGATCGTCGGCGCGGTCCGCGGGGAGCACCGTGATCGACGTCTCCTGTACGGGGATCAGGTCGGCGAACGGCACGCCCCTGCTGGTCAGCTCCTGCTTGACCTCCCTGATCACGGGCGCCAGGTCGATGGTCACGGCTTGGCCGTCCTCGCCGCGCAGGGCGGCGGTCACGTCCTGGTGCGCCGCGCGGTTGGCGCTGCCCCAGGCGCGCCGGAAGGTTTCGGTGGCGGTGAACGACAGGGCGGCCTCGTGCAGGAACTCCTCCACGGTGTCCTGGAGCGGCCCCACGTCGATGTTCTTCATCGCCTCGTCCGTGACCAGGGCCGCCACGGTCTCCCGGACGTCCTCGTCCGAGGCCAGCGGGGACACGGCGGCGAGGTAGCGGTCGGTGTCGTCCAGTTCCAGGTCGACCCACGCGGAGAGAGCACTCACCGGCACCAGCACGGCGAGGAGCACGAGCAGTACCGCCGAGAGCGCCGCTGAGAGAGTGGTCCGCACGGGACCAGCCAATCCCGCGCGACGGCGGCGCGCCCCGGGCCGTAGGCCGTTCGAGTTGCCGAGGGCCCCGGCCGGGTGTGCGCTGGAGGGACACAGGGACGGGGGCGACGGAAGGAGCTGTGCCGTCATGGCCACACACGCAACGATGCCGACGCGCCGCCGTACGCACGCCCGCACCCCTGCCGGGCGGGAGCCCACCGTGCTCGCCTGGGCGGTGCCCGTGGTCCTCGGTGTGATCGTCGGGTTCTGGGCCTTCTTCATCAATCGGGACGGAGGGACCACGACGGCCGGGCAGATCTGGCTGGGCGTCGTCTCCGGAGTCGTCTTCGCCGTGCTCTGCTACGCGCTCATGCGGGTCAGGTGGGCCCTGCCCCGGGAGTTGCGCGCCGCGGGCTACGGAGTGCTGGCCGGCGGCACGGTCGGGTTCCTCTCCAGCCTGAACGGCAACAGCGTGCTGACGTCCACCGTGATCGGTCTGGTGGTCGCCGCGGGGACGTTCTGCACGATGTTCTACAGCTACTACACGCGCGAGAACTGACCTCCGGGGCCCGGTACCGGCCCGTACGGCCGCCGGAGCAGCACCGGCGGCCGGACGAGTGCATTCCGTGCGATACGCCCCACAGCCCCGGGCGGCGGTGTGCGAGCGCTGACGGCAGGCAACTGGCCCGCGACGGACATCGCCTGGTCGCTGGGCCGGTCCGCGCTGTTCGTGGTCGTGTCCGGCCCGGCGACGATGCGGTTCTGCAACCGGAAGTGACGGCGCCTCCTTCTCGTCGGCTGCCGCCGCCCTCTGCCGTCGCGCCGCTCCCGGGCCGGTACCAGACTGATGGAGGGGCGGAGTAAGGCTCTGGAGGAGCCATGACGGCAACGACAAGGAACGAGACGCCCGTTGCGATGCAGACCGCCGACGTGGAGCTGCGCAAGAAGGAGATCGGCGGCGATCTGATGGTCGCCTTCATCCGGCTCGTGAAGGGCGCGGACATGGGCCCGGCGCTCAAGGGCCTCCCCGACGACATGTGTCCCTGCCATCACTGGGGTTATGTGCTCAAGGGCCGGCTGAAGCTGCGGACCGGTACCGACGCGGAGGCGTACGAGGTCTACGAGGAGGGCCAGGCGTTCTACTGGGCACCCGGGCACGTGCCCGAGGCGCTGGAGGACTGCGACTTCGTGGACTTCTCGCCCACGAAGGAGTTCGACCAGGTGATCAGCCACATCACCTCTCAGGCCTGACGTACCGCGACACCGCGCACCGCGCCCCCGTGGGCGCCGGGGCCTGACGTACCGCGACGCCGCGCACCGTGAAGTTCACGTCTCGTGGGCGTCCACGTGCGTCCGGCACCCGGCGGGCCCACCGCGCCGGCATGCCTCGCGCCTCCCCAGGCACGGGGCACGGAGCGTGCGCAGGGGCCAGGCCCTTCGTCGTACGGTCCCGCCCGGTTCAGTCGCGTACGACGGTGACCGGGCAGGTGGCGTGCTGGGTGACGTGGAGGCTGACCGAGCCCAGCAGCGTCGCCTTGAAGCCGCTGTAGCCGCGTGCCCCCACGACCAGCAGGTTCGCGCCCTTCGAGCGGTCCAGCAGGGACTGGGCGGGGTTGCCGATCACCACGATCTTCTCGACGGCCGCCGCGCCCTCGGCGCCGAGGGCCTCCTCCAGGGCCTCGGTGAGGGCCACTGTCGCCACGGCCTGCGGGTCGAAGTCCTCGGGCATGCCCGGCATCATGGACGCCCAGCTGGTCGAGGGGTACTCCCAGCTGTTGACGGCCTCGACCGTGTCACCGGTCAGCTCCGCCTGGCGTACCGCCCAGCGCAGCGCCTTGACCGACGCGTCCGATCCGTCCACGCCCACGACGATCCTGCCCATGTCTGCCTCCGATGTTCTCGAACTTCTCCGGCATTCATCGGCAACTCTAGTCAAATCGGGCATCGGGGGCCCTTCCGGACCCCCGATGCCCACCGTCAGCCGACCCTCAGCTCCGCGAGCTGCTGCGCGAACGGAACGACCGCGTCCTCGCCGTCGTCGAGCGTGAGGGCCCGGGACGCGCCCGAGACGGTCCGCCCGGTGACGGCGGAGGCGAGCTCGCCTCCCGCGCGCCGGATCCGGGACGGCAGCCCCTCGGTGTACTCGTCGCCCTGGGAGCCCCAGTCCTCCGACGCCGCGTACACGGAGGTCGGCAGGACCACGGCCCGCAGATAGGCGAAGAGCGGGCGCATCGCGTGCTCCAGGACCAGCGAGTGGCGGGGGGTCCCGCCGGTCGCCGCGATGACGACGGGCTTCCCGGTCAGCGCCGTGTTGTCGATCAGGTCGAAGAACGACTTGAACAGTCCGCTGTACGAGGCGGTGAAGACGGGCGTCACGGCGATCAGCCCGTCCGCACCGGTCACCGCGTCGATCGCCTTCTTCAGGCCGGCCGGCGGGAAGCCGGTGACCAGGTGGTTGGCGATGTCGACGGCCAGATCGCGCAGTTCGACGACCTCGACCTCGACCCGGCGGTCCTGGCCGGCGGCCAGCCTCTCGCGGGTGGCCTCGGCGAGCCGGTCGGCCAGCAGCCGTGTGGACGACGGGCTGCTGAGCCCGGCCGCGACGGCGACGATCCTCAGGGGGGCCGTGGCGGGCGTGGTCATCGGAGCTCCTTCGGGTCGGCGTCGGCGGCGGCACGGGCGGAGGCGACCGCCGGGTGGACGGGGGCGTCCGGCACTCCGGCCGGGCGCAGGCGGGCGAACTCCTTGCGCAGTACGGGCACGACCTCCTCGCCGAGGATGTCGAGCTGCTCCAGGACCGTCTTCAGCGGAAGTCCCGCGTGGTCCATCAGGAAGAGCTGGCGCTGGTAGTCGCCGACGTCCTCGCGGAAGGACAGGGTCCGCTCGATGACCTCCTGCGGGGAACCGACGGTCAGCGGGGTCTGCTGGGTGAAGTCCTCCAGCGAGGGACCATGTCCGTAGACCGGGGCGTTGTCGAAGTACGGGCGGAACTCCCGTACCGCGTCCTGCGAGTTCTTCCGCATGAACACCTGGCCGCCGAGGCCCACGATGGCCTGCTCGGCGGTGCCGTGCCCGTAGTGGGCGTAGCGGCGCCGGTAGAGGTCGACCATCTTCTTCGTGTGCTCCATCGGCCAGAAGATGTTGTTGTGGAAGAAGCCGTCGCCGTAGTAGGCGGCCTGCTCGGCGATCTCCGGGGAGCGGATCGAGCCGTGCCAGACGAACGGCGGTACGCCGTCCAGCGGGCGCGGGGTCGCGGTGAAGGACTGCAGCGGGGTGCGGAACTTCCCCTCCCAGTCGACGACGTCCTCGCGCCACAGCTTGTGGAGCAGCGCGTAGTTCTCGATCGCGAGCGGGATGCCCTGGCGGATGTCCTTGCCGAACCAGGGGTAGACCGGTCCGGTGTTGCCGCGGCCCATCATCAGGTCGACGCGGCCGTCGGCGAGGTGCTGGAGCGTGGCGTAGTCCTCCGCGATCTTCACCGGGTCGTTGGTGGTGATCAGGGTGGTGGAGGTGGAGAGGATCAGCTTCTCGGTGCGGGCGGCGATGTAGCCGAGCGTGGTCGTCGGCGACGACGGGACGAACGGCGGGTTGTGGTGCTCGCCGGTCGCGAAGACGTCCAGGCCCACTTCCTCGGCCTTGAGCGCGATCGCGAGGGTCGCCTTGATCCGCTCGTTCTCGCTCGGTGTCGTACCTGTCGTGCGGTCGGTGGTGACATCCCCGACGGTGAAGATCCCGAACTGCATGGCGCCCGCCTCCAAGCGTAGAGCGGTTGGTTGAACGTTGAACTATCTGGACACACCCTACAACGGAGTGCCCCCCTCACCTATTCCGCCCCCTCCCGAAGGCCCGCGCGACCGTGCCGCGTTATCGCCGCCCGGCGCCCGCGCTGCGTCTTCGCCGCCCGCTGCCGCCCGCGCCGCCCGTGCCGCGTCATCGCCGCCCTTTCCCGCGCTGTCCCCGCCCGTGCCGCCGTGTGCCGGGCCCGCCGGCCGCCACCGCGCCGGCCCCGGTCGCCGGTTCCTGGGCCCGGAGACCGGTGCCCGCTACACTCGGAGCCATGACCTCCGTGCCGTGCCGAAACTGGTGGCGCTCCTCCTAGGAGCGGCCACTCATCTGCACGGAACCAGGGCCGTTCTGACAAGGACGGCCCTTTCTGCTGCCCCGGCACCCTCCGGCGGGCCGTCCTCCACGCGTAGACCACCAGCGAGGAGAGCCACGTGACCGTCACCGCCGACCTGACCGTCAGCCCCGCCCAGCGCCGCAGCGCCGAACTGGAGCGGCAGCTCGCCGCCGATCCGGGCCGCTTCCGCGTCCTCACCGGGGACCGGCCCACCGGCGCCCTGCACCTGGGGCACTACTTCGGCACCCTCCACAACCGGGTGCGCCTCCAGGACCTCGGTGTGGACGTCTTCGTCCTCATCGCCGACTACCAGGTCCTGACCGACCGGGACGTCGCCGAGCGCCTCACCGAGCATGTGGAGGGGCTGCTCCTGGACTATCTGGCCATCGGCATCGACCCCGTCCGCGCGACGGTCTTCAACCACAGCGCGGTCCCCGCGCTCAATCAGCTGATGCTGCCGTTCCTGTCCCTGGTCTCCGTCGCCGAACTCGGGCGCAACCCCACGGTGAAGGACGAGATCGCGCACTCACGGCAGGCCGCGGTCAGCGGGCTCATGTACACCTACCCGGTGCATCAGGCGGCCGACATCCTGTTCTGCAAGGGCAACCTCGTGCCCGTGGGCCAGGACCAGCTGCCGCACCTGGAGATCACCCGCACCGTCGCCCGGCGCTTCAACGAGCGGTACGGAGCCGTCTTCCCCGAACCGGACGCCCTGCTCTCCGCAGCCCCCCTGCTGCTCGGCACCGACGCCACCAAGATGAGCAAGAGCCGGGGCAACGCCATCGCGCTGGGGGCCGACGCGGACGAGACCGCCCGGCTGATCAAGGGTGCGACCACCGACGCGGAACGGCACATCACCTACGAGCCGGAGCGGCGGCCCGGGGTGTCGAGTCTGGTGCTGCTCGCCGCGCTCTGCCTCGACCGCGACCCGTCCGAGCTCGCCGAGGAGATCGGGAGCGGCGGCGCGTCAGGGCTCAAGCGGACCGTGACGGACGCCGTCAACACGCGGATGGCCCCGATCCGTGCCCGCCGGGTGGAGTACGCGCGGGACATGGAGTACGTCCGCGAGGTGCTGCGCGCCGGGAACGAGCGGGCGAACGCCGTGGCCGAGGCGACCCTGCGGGAGGTGCGGGACGCCATGGGGATGTTCCGCTGAGGCATGAAGGGGCGGTTCCTCCGGGCACACCGCCGGCACGCCTCTCTCGCCGCACCACATCGTCATCGACGCGCACGGCCGCCCCGCGTGCGCGACCGCCCCCGCTCAGCGCCGGGCCACGGAGTGCTGTCCGCGCAGCAGCTCGGCCAGGCCGCGCCGGGTCGCCGCGATCACCACCCGGTCCTCCGCCCGCAGCACGTAGCCCGGGTGCAGGTCCCAGACGAGCCCGGCGGGGCGGTCCGGGCCGCCGGGCCCCGAGGGGCCGAGGGGGTCGTACGGCGGTACGGCGGCCAGATCGGGGACGCGGTCGGCGGGCGGGGTGGCGTCCAGGGCCAGGACCCGCCAGGCGCCCGCGCGGAAGGCCTGGTCGACGGTCCGGCCCTCCAGCTGGGGGTGCCCGGCCACCTCCAGGGCGGCGAACAGCATCACCTTGCGCTCGACCGGGACCGCGCCCAGGATCTGCCGGCCCATCATGGCGACCGCGAAGGCCGGAGCCGCCAGATGGGACACCGAGCGCGAGCGGGTCAGGGCCTGCGGGTGTGCGGTGCGCAGGGTGCGGTAGACGGCGGTGGCGAACTCGTCGTCGTACAGGCGCAGCGCCACCCGCAGGTCCGGCTTCACCGAGCGGGCGTACAGCGCGGCTTCGAGGTTCGTCGTGTCGACGCTGGTCAGGGCGAGCAGCGCGCGGGCCCGGCGGATCTTGGCCGCCTCCAGGACGCCCTCCTGGGTCACGTCGCCCACGACCGTCGGGACGTGCAGGCTGCGGGCCAGGGGGATGCCGCGCGCCTCCGGGTCCTCCTCGACGACCACCACGGGGATGTCCAGCTCGCGCAGCCGCACCAGGACGCGCGTACCGATCTTGCCGAGACCGAGCAGCACCACGTGTCCGGACAGGCCGCGCGGCGGCCGGCGCAGCGAGGACGCGGTGCGCAGGGTGCCGAAGGCCTCCAGGACCGCGGCGACCAGCAGCGGCAGCAGCAGGAGCCCGGCGGTCCCGGAGAGCAGCTGGATGATCTGGCGGGACTGCGAGTCGGCGTCCTCCACGGCGGGGTCGCCCATCGCCAGCAGGTCGAGCAGGGTCATGTGGGCGGCGTGCAGCGGGCTGTCGCCCGTGGTGATCACCGATGCCACGGCGAGGGCGACCACGGCCGCCGCCACCCCCAGGGCGGACCAGCGCAGCCGGCGCGAGAAGACCTGGCCGAGCGGGGCGCCCCTGCCGCCCATCCGGCTGGGTCCCCGGTCGGGTCCGGCCTGGCTGATCGCCTCCAGGACGACGGTGCCCCTGCCTGTGGCGGCGTTCACGGTCTCCCGGTCGGGCAGCAGCTGCGGGCCCTCGTCCCCGCTGCTGTCGGACCCCTCGGTGCCCGCCGGGTCCTGGCTGGTGGAGGAGAGCAGGGCCAGTGTGCACAGACCGGGGTCGGCGAGCTCGCCCGGCCGGGGCGGGGTGCGTTCGACGGCGCGCAGCAGCAGGCCCTCGGCCTGGATGACCTTGCTGCTGCCCGTCAGCGCGGTGGCCGCAAGGGCCGGGGCCGCGGTGTCGGCGTCGGACAGGACGGTGGTGGAGGCGTCCAGGACGGCGGGGTCGATACCGGGCATCGAGACGGCTGCCGCCTGGTCGAGCAGGGTCTCCAGGTGCTGGCCGAGCTTGCGGTTGTAGAGCCGGATGACCAGCCGCAGACGCGGGTTGAGCCGGCGGGCCGTCAGGGCGGCACGGATGTTGAGTTCGTCGTCGTCGTAGACGAGCGCGAGCGCGGCGGCGCGGTCGACCCCCGCCTCCTCCAGCACCTCGTCGGAGGGCTCGTGCGCCTCCATGATGCGGACGGCCTCGACCCCGGCGTTCGTGTCGCCGGCGCCGCTTCCGCCGCCCGCCCCGTTGCGGTTCATCGCCGCCGACATCCTGCCGAACAGGGCTACCGCGCGCGCCCGTTGGGTCAGCGGGAGCTCCGGCCTGGTGGTGTCACGGCCCGGCGGGAGCAGGAGCGTGACGCGCTCCCCGTACACATAGCGCAGTTCGACGGCGAGCCGCCGGGCGAGGGTGTCGTCGCCGCAGACCACCATGTGGCCTCTGCTCGGCGGGTGTTGGGGCTGTTGCGGAAGTGAGGACACGGAACCCAGCATGCCTTGCTCCCCCTGGCTCAGTCGGGCGTGTCGGTGATCATCGCGTGACGGAGGCGTGGGTCCGCGGGCATCGCGCGCGGGCTGCCGGCCCGTTCGATGGCCGCCTCGACCGCCGCGAGCCGGTCCGCGAGCAGCCCCAGCGCACCGACCGCCCGGGTGGCCGGGTCCCCGTCGGGCCCGCCGAGTGCCTGGGTGCGCACGTAGGCGGCGGTGATCGCGGCCAGGCGCTCCGCCTGCGCCGGGGTGAGCGTCGACCGGAGGGCGGCGAGCTTCAGCAGATTCGCCTCGGCGCCCGTGGTGAGCGTATGGGCCTCGCCCGCGTAGTGGTCGTCGATCACGGCGGAGAGCTCGGCGTCGTTCATGACGGGCACGATCCGCTCGGCGATCTTGTTCATGTTGCGGTACGAGCCCTGCAGCCGGAACGGCGGCTCGGTGCGCGACGCGTCCGCCTGCGCCGCCGAGGCGATGTACGCGGCGTTCACCCGGAGGACGGTGTCCCGGGCGGTGAGCAGATGGCGCAGGACGGACACGATCCGCTCCAGCTCGGCCGGTGCGTAGGTGTGCTCCAGCCGGTCGGCGTGTGCGGTGGGCCCGGAGCCGGACGCCATGCGCACGAGCAGCGCGAGATCGGTGCGGGAGCGGCTCGCGAGCGGCGCCAGCACCGGATTGGCCGTCAGGGCGTTCTCCACGAAGCTCAGCGCGAAGACGTCCTCCCGCCCGGTCAGGACCTCGCCGAGATTCCATACGTCTGCCCGGTTGGCGAGCATGTCCGGAATCCTGAACCGGGCCCCGGACTCGGTGTACGGGTTGCCCGCCATGACCACCGCGAACCGCTTGCCCCGCAGGTCGTAGCTCCGTGGCTCACCGTCCCGCACCCCCTCGACACGGCGGGTGGCGTCGCAGAGCGGAATGAACTTCTGGAGGAGTTCCGGCGAGGTGTGCTGGATGTCGTCCAGGTACAGCAGGGTGTTGTTGCCCGACTCCAGCGCGAAGTTGATCTTCTCGACCTCGCGGCGGGCGGTCGCACCGTGCGCCTGCGCCGGGTCGAGGGACGTCACGTCGTGGCCGAGGTTCGGGCCGCTGACCTTCACCAGGACCATGCCGAGCCGGTCGGCGACGTACTCCATGAGCGTCGTCTTGCCGTAGCCGGGCGGGGAGACGAGCAGCAGCAGGCCCTGCGAGTCGGTGCGGCGGTCCGCGTCGGCGGTGCCGAGCTGCTTGGCCAGGCTGTCGCCGATCAGCGGCAGGTACACCTCGTCCAGCAGCTGGTTGCGGACGAAGGCCGGCATCACGCGCGGCCGGTGGTCGTCCAGCCGCAGCCGGGCACGCTCCTCGTCGACCAGCGAGGTCCGCAGCCGCTGGTAGGCGCGGAACCCGGGCACCGCATCGGCCCGGAACTCCGCGGTGCGCGCCAGCAGTTCGTCCAGCCGGACCGGCAGCGTGCCCCGGTCCACGCGGGGATGGTCGCCGAGGAGCCCGCTCACGGTCACGGTGAGCGGGGCGTCGCAGTCGTACCGGCGCAGGTCCGGGCAGAGCTCCACCGCCGCGGCCTCCGCCAGGTCCCCGGCGGTCGTCCCGGTCCCGGACGCGGCGGCGTACGAACCGAGCCAGCCCTCGACCAGCTGGCGCCGGGCGGGCAGGTCCGCGTGGAGCGTGGCGAGGTCGTCGTCGTACGCGGATGTGCCGGTCGCCCGGCGGAACTTCTCCAGGAACGTACGCGTCGCGGCGCTCGTGACGAACCCCGCGGGGCCGCTCGTCAGCTCCTCGAAGAGGTATGCGGCGGCCGCGGCCCCCGTGCCCATCGCCGCCGCCCACTCCTCCTGGAGGACGGCGATCGCCGGGGCGAGGCCGAAGGTGTCACGGGCCCGCGCCAGCGACACGGCGCGGCGCGTCCAGGACGTGCGCAGGGCGTCGTCGGCCTCGTGCGCCCAGAACAGCTGGGCGGCGGCGCGTACGGCGGGTTCGTACCGCAGCAACCCGGCCTCGGCGTGCAGCCGCAGCAGGGCGGTCAGGATCGCGGTGGCGTCCTCGTCGTGGACACCGCGCTGATGCCCCTCGTCGTACGCCGCCGCGGCCGCCTCCCGGACGAGCGCGGCTAGGTCCGGCGCGCCCGCCAGGGCGTCGGCACCGTGCTCGTCCAGCAGCCGGGCGGCCAGGTGCTCGGCGCGGTAGACGTCGCGTGACTCCGAGGGCAGCAGCCGGTCCCAGTACGGGCGGGTCGCGGCGAACGCCGGGTCGTCGACCGGGGCCCGGTAGTCGGTGCCGGTCAGCGCGAAGGCGAGCCGGTCGCCGTGCGGGACCAGGGTCAGGTCGAAGGGCTGGGTGTTCACCGCGAAGCGGTGGCGGCCCAGCCTGAGCACCGTGCCGCCGTCCGCGTAGAGCTCGCCGCGGTCGCGCAGCGCGCGGCCGGCCTCCTGGCGGGCCGCCTTGAGACGCCCGTCGAGCTCTTCCGCGCGCACCGGGTCGCCCAGGCCGCGCAGCTCGTCGGCGGTGCGCCGGACCTTCGCGACCATCGGGTCGGAGGCGAAGTACGTGTGGACGGCGTCCAGGTCCTCCAGCGTGGCCAGACGCCGGGTGACGGTCTCCAGCATCCGGGCGGCCGAGCCGGCGAGCCGCTCAGCGCGGCGGGCACGGGCGTCCTGGAGGGTCTGCCGGCGGGCCGAGAACGCCTCGTGGACCTCGGTCCTGCGGTCGGTCAGCCGGTCGAGGAAGTCGTCGGACTCCGCGAACCGCGCCTCCAGGTTCTCCAGCTGGAGCAGCAGCCGCGCCAGCTGCTCGTCGCAGGCCTCGGGGGTGCCGGCGGCGGCCAGCGCCCCCGTGACGGCCTGCCCGAGCAGGGCGAACTCGGCGGCGAACTCCGCCCTGCCCTCCTGCGCCAGCAGTTCCCTGCGGCGGGCGTCGAGGGTGGCGCGGGCCCGGTTGGCGTGTCCCAGCACCCCGGCGATCCGCTCCAGGATCGACGTGCGGACCGTCGCGTCCCCGATGTCGAGCCCGGCCACCACGTCCGTGACGGTCGCCAGCCCTTCGGTGATCTCCGTCAGCCGGTCACCGGTCGCCGGCGCCTCCGCGACGGTGGTCAGGGCCGCGGCGGTCCCGGTGAGGGCGGTGAGCTCCTCGTGGTAGCCCGCGAAGGCGTCCTCCCGGGCCAGGAAGGAGACCGCCCGGCGGGCGGCCGAGGCCAGGTCGTCCTCCGCCTCGGCGGACAGCTCGGCGATCCGCCCGGTGTCGGCGTACCGCATCTCGGCGAGCGTCGCCAGATGGCCGTGGGTGAGGCGCAGTTCGGTGAGCCGCTCGACCCAGGCGGCGGCCGAGCGCGGGGCCTCGCCCCGGGTGCGGCGGGCCAGGGCGGTGAGCCGGGCGGCCGTCGTGTCCAGGGCCTCGGCGGCC
This sequence comes from Streptomyces sp. NPDC005494, assembly GCF_042872025.1. NCBI lineage: Bacteria > Bacillati > Actinomycetota > Actinomycetes > Kitasatosporales > Streptomycetaceae > Streptomyces > Streptomyces sp. NPDC005494. Next base: position 62,786 of record NZ_JBIAJR010000006.1, on the reverse strand, counting down.
TGCCGGGTCAGCTCCTGCACCGTCCCGAACTCGGCGAGCACCTGCTGGGCGGTCTCCGCGATCTCACCCAACGGCTCGGCGAGCAGACCGAGTTCCGGTTCGGTCAGCCAGTGGTAGCGGTCGCCGGCCCGCGCGCAGTCGGCGACGAGCCGGGTGTACACCGCGGTGGTCGGCGTCATGTCGCGGATGCCGTGGGCCAGGGCGAGGCAGTCGGAGATCCCGCGGACCAGGTCGGCATTGCCCGTCCGGGCGAGCGGCCCGGTCCCCGCGGGGCGCGAGGCCGCGTAGGTCTCGGAGACGTACGGGGTCTGCCAGCGCTGCAGGGGGTGCACACGGGCGGGCCGTTCCCCGCCGCCCTTCAGCAGGACGAGGGTGCCGTCGTCCAGGAGTGCGTGGCCCCGGCCGAGCAGCGGGGTGGCGACCTCCTGGCGGATCAGGTTGTACGGGAGGAGCAGGGTGCGGCTCTCGTCGCGGGAGCGGAAGACGTACAGCACGTCCTCGCCGTTCGGTGAGCTGACCGTGCCCTCGAAGAGCGGGTCGGTGAGCTCCTCGGCGGTGTCGAAGGTCTTGGCCGCGCCCGTGGTGAGGTAGTAGCCGCCGGGGAAGATGATCCCCTGGTCCTCGGGGAGCCGGTGACACGACGGCCCGATCGCGTCGAGCCGCCGGACCGCGCCGAGCAGCGTGTTGAAGACCAGGTGACGCCAGACCTCCTCCTTGTACGGCCTCACGCGCAGCAGGATCAGAGGGCCGGCCGTGGCGTACTCGACGTCGGCGTCCGCCAGGGACTGGAGGGGCTCGTCGACGGGCTCCTCGTAGATCCCGTCGGGACTCTCGGTGTCGTCCTCCGTCTTCACGGTGAGTGTGCCGCCCAGGGTGTCGACGAAGAGCGCGCCGCCGGCGACGGAGATGTGCGGATGGCGGCCTGGCCGGTGGGCGTCCCTGCCCGCCGGGGTCCAGTCGAAGTCGTGCGTGGGCGGGAAGACGTGGTCGCGCTCGCCCCGGGCGTCGAGGAACTCCCCGGGTGTCCCGTCCGGATGCAGGGCCCACCGCAGGACGCGGACGTCCTCGGCGCCGTCCCCGGTACGGAAGACGGCGATCAGCCGGCCGTTGGCCTTGCGCAGACGCAGCAGCCGGGCGTCACGGAAGTAGCGGTGCAGGCCGGCGAACTCCCGGACGAACGCCTCGTCCGCCAGCGGCCCCTCGCGCGTCACCTCGTCCAGGCCGGCCTCCCGCAGGACGAGTACGTCACCGACGCCTGCCTCGCCGCCCGCCCCGGGCCCCCGCTCGAAGCCGAACAGCAGCCGGCTGCCGACCGCCACGAGGTCCCGGGCCAGCGAGGGGCGCTCGGTGTGCACCTGCTCGGTCGCCGTCAGCCGCAGCCCGGCCGACCCGAACTCCTCGGTGCGGCGCGCGTTGAGCGCCTCGGCCCGCCGGACGAGCTCGTCGGCCTGCGCCCCGAGCCGGCGCCGCAGCACCTCGTGGGCACCGCCATCGGTGAGTGTGGTGTCACGGTCCATGCCTACGGCTCCCTACGAGATCTCAACTACTGGACGGCCCCGGGTGAGCCGCCCGCCCCTCCCGGAATGAGCCGCCTGCCCTCGGCTCCGGGTGAGCCGTCTGTCCTTCGGCTCCGGGTGCCGCCTGGCCTTCGGCTCCGGGTGCCGTCTGCCCCTTGGCCCTGGGTGCCGTTTGCCCCTCGGCCCCGGGTGAGCCGCCTCCCCTCGGCCCCGGGGCCGGAAATCGAGCCCGTCCGGCGTTCGAGGACGGAACCCTTACGCCGTTGGCCCGGAGCCAGGGCCAGGGTCCGGGGCCAGGTCCGGGGCCGGAACCAGGGCCCGGGGCCAGGGCCCGGGGCCAGGGCCCGGGGCCAGGACGGCCCGGCCCCCACGGCCCCGGCCCCCACGGCCCCGGGCCCCGCCGGAGGCCGCGGCCCTGGGCGGGACCGGGGCCGGAGCGGACCCGGTCCGGTTACGCCACCCCCGCCGGGGCCCCGTTCCGGGACGCCGCGGACGAAGGGGAAGGCACCGGCGAAGCCTCAGCCACACCCCCCGCGAGCGAGGACACCGTCATCCCCGCCAGCCCCAGCTCCTCCGCCGCGGCCAGCAACTGCCGTACCTGCCCCGACGCCGCCCCCGACGTCCCCCGCATCAGCTGCATCAGCAGTGCCGACACCGTCAGGTTCTGCACGTCCCCCGAGGAGACGGACCCGAGGACCCGGGTCAGGTCGTCCGTGAAGGACCCGCTGCCGTCCAGCCACGGCCCGGCGAGCGCCTGCGCGGTCTTCGAGTTCTCCACGAACCCGTCCACGCTCCGCCCCAGCGAGATCGACGAGACGAGCCGGTCGAAGAAGACCGAGTCCCCGCCGACGATGTCGATGTCCGCGTTCTCCAGCCCCGTCGCCAGGACCGTCGCCTGCGCCTCGGCCACCTGCCGCCGTACGTCGAACTCCGCCAGCCGGATCTCCTTCTCCGCGGCCAGCCGCAGCCGGTACTCCTCGTGCCCGCGGGACGCCTCGTCGAGCGCGGCCATCGCCGCGGCCTTCTCCGTGAGCCCGGCCGCCTCCGCCTTCAGCTTCTCGCCGATCACCGCTGCGTCCGCCGTGGCCTGCGCCTGCGTGCCCTCCGCGGCCGCGAGCGCCTTGAGCCGGGCCCCCTCCGCCTCTGCCCTGAGCCGGGCCTCGGTCGCCTGGGCCTCCGCGAGACCGGCCTTCTCGGTGACCTCGGCCTCCGCGTTCCTGACCTGGACCTCGGCCAGCCCCGCCGCGGCCGACTCGGCCTGGATGCCCTCGGCGAGCCGCAGCTTCGCCTGCGCGTCGAGGTCGGCCGTCTTCAACCGGGCATCCGCCAGCGTCAGCTGTTCGGCCGCCAGGTGGACCGCCGCCGCCTCCGCGGCCTCGGCGGCCTTGATGTCCTTGACCAGCTTCTCCTGCGCCTCCGCCTCGGCCGCGATGATCACCGACCTGCGGGTGCGCTCGGACTCCTCGACGGACCGCAGGGTCAGGATCGACTCCTCCTGCTCGGCGACCGTACGGTCCACCGCGATCCGTTCCCGGATCACGTCCGCGACCTCACGGCGCTCGGCCTCGACCTCCTTCGTCGCGGCGATCCGGTTCAGCTCGGTCTCCCGCTCGCGCCCGATGACCTCCAGCAGACGGTCCTTCTCGATGCGCTCGTTCTCCACCGCGATGACCCGCTCACGGTTCTTCTGCGCGACGGCGACCTCGCGCGCCTGGTTCTCCCGCTGGATGCCGAGCTGCTCCTCGGTACGGATGAACGCGCTCTGCGAACCGAGCCGCTCCTCCTCCTGCACCCGGGCGGTGGCCGACTCCTCACGGGCCCGCAGGGTCTCGACCTCGCGCCGCTGCTTGATCTCCGCCTCGGCCTGCCGGCGCTCCAGCTCCAGGATGGTCTCGCGGGCGTCGACGTCCTGCCGCGTGATCTCCTTCTGCTCGGTCCGCTGGAACTCGTTGGTCCGTACGTGCTCGATCGCCGTCAGCTCGGTGATCTTCCGGATGCCCTGCGCGTCCAGGATGTTGGCGCCGTCGAGCTGCGCCATCGGCGTCTGCTCCAGGAAGTCGATCGCGGCGTCGTCGAGGTGATAGCCGTTCAGGTCCGTCCCGATGACCCGGATGATCCGGTCCCGGAACTCCTCGCGCTTGGTGTAGAGGTCGACGAAGTCGAGCTGCTTGCCGACGGTCTTGAGCGCCTCGGAGAACTTCGCGGCGAAGAACTCCTGGATGGCGGCCTTGTCGCTGGCCCGCTCCGTTCCGATGGCCTGCGCGACCTTGATGACGTCCTCGACGGTCTTGTTGACGCGGACGAAGAACGTGATGTGGATGTCGGCGCGGATGTTGTCCTGGCAGATCAGGCCCTCACGCCCGGTCCGGCGGATCTCGATGGTCTTCACCGAGATGTCCATGGTCTCGGCCTTGTGCAGCACCGGCAGGACCACGGCACCGGTGAAGGTGACGTCGACCTTCTTCGTCTTGGAGATGATCAACGCCTTCCCCTGCTCGACCTTGCGGAAGAGACGGGTGACGACGAAGAGCAGGGCGATGGTGACGAGCAGGACAACGGCGACGATCACGCCGATGCCCCAGGAGATGGCATCCATGTCAGTCCTTGCGGGTGGAGAGGTACGAGGAGGGAGGGGCGCCCCGCATCAGGGCGCGCGGAACCACGGGCCAGGGGCCCGGGGAGGTGGAGCCGCGGGTCAGCGGGCCTCGCGCGGCAGGGGGCGCGGGGCGAGCTCGGCGTCGTACGGCGAGACCCAGAAGAACTCGCCGTCGGCGTCGTACGCGTAGAGAAGGCCCGTGCTGCCGGAGGTGAACACCTCGGCGGGCGCCGACGGCCGCAGTGGCTGCCGTACCTGCACGATCGCGGTCGATCCGTCGTCCGCCGCGACCTCGGCCTGTCCGAAGTCGTCGCTGACGGAGCCCGTGCGGATGGTGCAGATCCGGCCCACGAAGTCCTCGCGGGACGGAGGAGGTTCCGCGGGGAAGTACCGGCGGAGCCGGCGTGCGAGCATGCGGACCACCCCCCAGGCGATCAGGAGCGCCCCCGCCAGGACGACGAGGTGCGACACGGCCCGGAGGGTGCCGGTGACTCCGCTGCGGAGCACCAGGACCGAGCCGGCCAGGCCGGTGAACCAGGCGACGACGACGAACAGTGACACCGACACGGAGACGGGCATCCCGCCGAAGCCGACCGCTTCGCTGTCGAGGTCGGTGTCGAAGGAGTCGTGTCCCGCCGCTCCCACCAGCACCAGCAGCCAGAAGCAGACGACGACGACCAGTGCCCCGCCGAGAACGACGGCCGGAAACGTGAGTGCGGCGGAAAGGAAGTCGGTCATCCGGCCCTGCCCTCCGTCCCCGTCGCACGCCGTACAGTCCTGGGGGCCGGGTCTGTGGCGCGTGAGCAGGGGCACCGGCGCTGCGTCACCGCGTACGGCGCCGCAGCAACCGGTTCCTTCCCCCGTGATCCCCCGTGGGTCCCCCGCAACCCCCGTGATTCCCCCGTGTGTTGCTGAAGCAATCCTGTCAGCCGGACGGCGCCTTCGCACTGCCGGGATCCGGCAGCCTTCGCGGAGCCGGCCTGCCGGGCACCGGCACCGGCCCTCGTGCGTTGAGGAGATGACATTGCCGGAGAGAGTGCGGAGGAGTGTGCCGTGGCGGAGCCCGAGATCCCCGAGCGGTTTCTGGAGGGCTATGGCCCGATCCTGGCCGAGGTCGCGGACACCGGCCGCCGGCTCACCCGGGACGAGCTGGACACGAGGCGCATGCTGGGCCGGGAGGCCGCGGAGGCCGGGCACCAGCTGAGGGCCCTGGTCAACCGCCACCTCGCCGCCACCCGCACCGCCTGGCCGTCCGCCGCCTCCCGGGGCGGGCCGGCCGCCACGGATGCCGTGCTGGCCGCGGTGGAGCAGGCTGTCGATGCCTTCGCGGAGGGCTTCGAGCGCGCGCAGCGCCTGACCGTGCGGCGTGAGGAGGCGGCACGGCGGGAGTTCATCGACGACCTCCTGTACGGACGCAGTGACCTGGGCCGGCTCGCGGAGCGCGCCACCCGGTTCGGGCTGAGGCTGTCCCGGGCCCACGCGGTCGCGGTGGCGGCGGGTCCCGAGGCGTACACCGAGTCCGACGGCGTGCCCCGCAGTGTGGAGTCCGCACTCCTCGCGCGCTTCAGCGGACGCAAGATCCTGCTGACCACCAAGGACGGGCGGCTGGTCTGCATAGCCCCCGGCAGTCAGCCGGACGTCCTGCGGTACTTCGCGAAGCAGGCCCACGCCGCGACGGACGGCGGTCAGGTCGCGGTCGGCCGCCCTCACCGCGGTCCCGGCGGGGTGGTGCACTCCTACGACGAGGCGCTCGAAGCCCTCGATCTGGCGCGGCGGATGGAGCTCGACGACCCCGTGCTGTACGCCGCCGACCTCCTCGTCTACCCGGTGCTGACCAGGGACCGGCAGGCGATGGCGGACCTCGTGCGCAGTGAGCTCGGCCCGCTCCGGCGGGCGCGTGGCGGCGCGGAACCGCTGTTGCGGACGCTGTCGGTGTACTTCGACGCGGGCTGCGTCGCGGCGGAGACGGCCCGCAGGCTGTCGCTGAGCGTGCGCGCGCTGACGTACCGGCTGGAGCGCATACACAAGCTCACCGGCTCGGACCCTTCCGACCCGATGCACCGGTACACGCTCCAGACCGCGGTGATCGGCGCCAGGCTGCTGGACTGGCCGGCGAAGGACCTCTGAACGGGGAGGCCCCGGCCCGGAGAGAGGGCTCGGTCCCGGCTCGGCGAGGAGCGCACGGCGCGCGGCCCCGGCGAGAGCGCGCGGCCCCGGCGAGGGCGCGCGGCCCCGGCGAGAGCGCGCGGCCCCGGCGAGGGCGCGCGGCCCCGGCGAGGGCGCGCGGCCCGGTGCTCCGGGCCGCACGCGACGGTCGCGCCTACAGGTCGAACTCGTGCGGCGGGAGGTCGAGTGCGAAGCACGCCTCCCGCACGACGGCCTGCTCGGACTTGTCGAAGTCACCGTCGGCGCCGCCGATGACGATGCCGATCTGGATGACGGCGCGCGCCTCGGCGGGCTTCTTCTTCGCCTTGGCGATCTCCTGGAGCACGCTGACCTTGCCGAAGGCGAAGTCGGCGGTCAGCTTGTCCACGTAGGCGTTGAAGCGGCGCTGGAGGTCGTCCGCGGGGAAGTTCTGGAGCACGTCGTTGGTGGCGATCAGCGTGGCGACGCGCTGCCGCTCGGACGGGTCGATGGAACCGTCGGCCGCGGAGACCAGGGCGCACATGGCCATGCTCGCGTCCCGGAACGCCCCGCTCTTGAGGTCGTTCTTCTTCGCCTCCAACTGCGTCTGCATCGTCGACGCGGATTCCTTGATCCGATCCCAGAGGGCCATGTCGTCTCCATACGTTGCGGTGCGGGTGGTGCGGGAACGCATCAAACTCTACAGCGGTGTAGAAGAACGGTGGATGGACCCCGGCAGCACGGTGGCCGACATACGCGTGTTCGGACGATCGGTCCGGGCACTCAGTAGGATGCGGCGGATGAACAGGAGCGGAGCCAGGGACGACGGCACCACCCCGGACGGCCCACGGCTGCCCAGGCGTGGCCAGGGACAGCTGGAGTCACAGGTCCTCACCGTGCTGCGGTCCGCGGGCGGCCCCGCGACGGCGGGGTGGGTACAGGAACACCTCGACGGCGACCTCGCCTACACCACCGTCATCACGATCCTCTCCCGCCTCTACGCGAAGAACGCGGTGACCCGCACCCGTCAGGGCCGCTCCTACGTCTGGACCTCCGCCTCGGACGAGGCGGGCCTCGCAGCCCTGCGGATGCGCCGGGTCCTGGACGGGGAGCGCGACCGGGAGGCCGTCCTCGCCCGCTTCGTCTCCGCGCTCTCCCCGGGCGACGAGGCCCGGCTGCGCGAGCTGCTCTCCCGCGCGGCCGACGAGGCCGACGAACCCGCTGCGGCCGACGAGCGCGCCGAGGCCGGCGAGCCCGCCGCGCCCGGCGCAGAGGACCCTCTCGCCGCGCCCGGCGCAGAAGACCCCGGCGCCGCGCCCGGGAGCCCTGCCGCACCCGGGAGCCCCAGCCCGGCCGCGCCCGGCGGTCCCGCGCGGCCCGTCGCCCCCGGTGACCCCGACGCTCCGGAAGGCTGAGAGCCACCACGATGGGCGTCTTCGTCTACCTGCCTCTGGTCCTGCCGCTGACCGCACTGCCCATGGCGCGCCTCGCCGAACAGCACCTGCACCCCAGGAGCGCCACCCGCCTGCTGGCCGCCGTCGGGACGACGCTGGCGCTGTGCAGCACCCTGTGCCTGGCCCTGCTCGTGGTGGTGGGTACGGCGCAGCTCCCCGGCAACCCGCTCCCCGACAGCTGGTCCGACCCCGAGGTGCGCGCGGCTCTGCCCTACGAGGAGAGGACCGGCCCGGTCGCCATCGGTGTCCTGGCGGTGGTGCTCGTGGCCTGTGGCAGCACCCTGTCGCGGCACATCAGGACCCGGATACGCGCCGCCCGGGCCCTGCCGCCCTCCACCGGCCCCGACGGCCTCGCGGTGGTGCAGTCCCCGGACCCGTACGCGTACGCCCTGCCGGGAACGCGCGGTCGTGAGGGCCGGGTCGTCGTCTCCACCGCGATGCTGGACTGCCTCGACCTCCGTGAGCGACAGGCGCTCGTCGCGCACGAACGCGCGCATCTGACGGCCGGGCACCACCGCCACCTGCTGGCGACGCAGCTCGCGGCGCGCGCCAACCCGTTCCTCCTGCCCCTGCGCACGGCGGTGGCGTACAGCACCGAACGCTGGGCGGACGAGGAGGCGGCCTACGCGGTCCGCAGCCGGCGGGCGGTCGCCACGGCCGTCGGCAAGGCGGCGCTGTTCTCGCAACGCCCGCCGGGACCCGGCGCGCTCCCCGCCTTCGCGACGGCCGGCCCCGTCCCCCGCAGGGTCGCGGCGCTGCTCGACCCCGAGCCCCCGTCCGGGCTCTGGCCGCCCGCCTCGGCGCACTTGGGCCTCGCGGCGCTGGTCGCGACCATGGGTACGGCGGCCTCGGCGGTGTCGTCGCTCAACGCGACCGTGACGCTCGTGCGCATCCTGCATGCGGCGACACCGCTCTGACCCCTGCCGGACGCCCCGTCAGCCGGAGTCGTACCCGGCGTGCTGCGTGAGCCGGAGTCGCGCCCGGCGTGCTCCGTGAGCCGGAGTCCCGCCCGGCGTACACCGCCAGGCGGGGTCCCGCCCGGCGTGCTGCGTCAGTCGGAGTCGCGCCCGGCGTGCTCCGGAGTGAGGTCGTCGTGCGACGGCATCGGCTCGTCGGCCACCGCGACCGGCTTCTTCCGCCGGGCGGCCAGTGCGGCCTGGAGCTTGGAGGCGACCGGCTCCGTCCACCGGGCGGTGAGCGGCCCGGCGATCACGAGGATCAGTACGTAGGCGGTCGCGATAGGCCCGATACGGGGTTCCGTCGCCACGGCCAGCCCCGCGATGACGATCGAGAACTCCCCGCGCGCCACCAGGGTGCCGCCCGCGCGCCAACGGCCACGCGGACCGATGCCCGCACGGCGCGAGGCGTACCACCCGGTGCCGATCTTCGTGAAGACCGTGACGATCGCCAGCAGCGCCGCGGGGAGCAGCACCGGAGGGATCTCGGCCGGGTCGGTCGACAGCCCGAAGAACACGAAGAACACGGCCGCGAACAGGTCCCGCAGCGGCGTCAGCAGCTTGCGTGCGCCCTCGGCCACCTCACCGGAGAGCGCGATGCCCACGAGGAACGCGCCGACGGCCGCGGACACCTGGAGCTGCTGGGCGACGCCGGCCACCAGGACGGTGAGCCCCAGCACGACGAGCAGCAGCATCTCCGGGTTGTCGGACGACACGGCACGGCTGATGAGCCGCCCGTGACGCAGCGCCAGGTAGAGCACGAAGCCCACCGTCCCGAGCGCGATCAGGAGCGCGATGCTGCCACCGGCCAGACCGACCCCGGCCAGCATCGCGGTGAGCAGCGGCAGATAGACGGCCATCGCGAGGTCCTCGATGACGAGGACGCCGAGGATGACGGGCGTCTCGCGATTGCCGAGCCGTCCCATGTCGGTCATCACCTTGGCGATCACACCGGACGACGAGATCCAGGTGACCCCCGCGAGCGCGACGGCCCCCACGGGCCCCCAGCCGAGCATCAGACCGGCGGCTGCGCCCGGTGTCGCGTTCAGGACGAAGTCGACGACTCCGGACGGGTACTGCGTCTTGAGACTGGTGACGAGCTCCGAGGCGCTGTACTCCAGCCCGAGCAGGAGCAGCAGCAGGATGACGCCGATCTCCGCCCCGATGGCGGTGAACTCCTCGCTGGCGCCGAGCGGCAGCAGCCCGCCCTCACCGAAGGCGAGCCCGGCCAGCAGATAGAGGGGGATCGGCGAGAGCCCTATTCGCCCGGCGAATCTTCCGATGATGCCGAGCCCGAGGATGACGGAGCCCAGCTCCACCAGCAGTGCGGTCGTGTCGTGCACGGTCAGCCCTCCGCAATGATCTCGGAGAGCGTGTCGACGCCCTCACGCGTACCTACGACGACGAGCGTGTCCCCGATGGCCAGCCGGAAGTCCGGCCCGGGCGACGGATGCGCACTGTGCGTGCGCAGCACGGCCACGATCGAGGCGCCCGTCCGTGTCCGTGCCCGTGTGTCCCCGAGCAGCCGGCCGCCGTACGGAGACCGGGCGCCGAGCGGAATGTGCTCGGTGACCAGGTCGATCCCCTCGGTCCGCACCGCGTCGATCGGCGCCGCGTCTATGAGGTGCGCGAGCCCGGTGGCCTCGGCGGTGGTCAGGGGCACGGAGAGTACGCACGAATCTGGGTCGTCCTTCTCGTAGAACCCGAGAAACCTCCGCCCGTCGTGGTGGACCACCACGGAGATGTGCTGCCCCGACTCGGTGGTGTAGTCGTACTGCACGCCGACTCCTGGCAGCGATGTGCGGTGGGTTCCCATGGCTTCCTCCCGAGGAGCGCGCGGCGGCGGGGCGACGCTTTTGGTCAACTCTTTATCCGCTCATTACCCTAACCGGAGGCCGAATCCGGCCGTCCGGCAGCGCGGGGACGACGGGACGGGCCCACCGGCGACGGATGGCGTCAGGGGCGGTACCGGACGGGCACGATGTCGTGGCCGGGTGGTGAAGCGCCGTCGATACGCGGAGTACGGGGCGCCTCTGTCCCTCCTCGCCGACCGGATGGAGGGCAGCGTGACGCTGTTCTCCGAGCCGGGCCGGCTGGGCTACACCCGCGTCGACGGACCGCATCCCTTCGGCGCGGTGGTGCGCCTGCCCGCCCCGTTCGAGGTGGACATCGACACGAGCGCTCTGCCGTCCGCCTGACGATGCCTCCGGCGGTGTCAGGGCCCCCGGTACAAGAAGGCGGACCCGATGCGACCGCCGGTACCCGCTACCGCAGGCCCGCCCGCCCGGCCGTCGCGGTCACCACGTCGGCGAAGCGGTGGGCGACGGTGCGCCAGCTGCCGGTGGCCGCCGGTTCGTCCCGCAGGGCCAGCGCGTGCAGCGTCTCCGGAGCGGGGGCGCCGTGGCGGTCCAGCCGGTCGCGGTTCCAGCCGAGGATGCGCTCGGCCGTCGTCTCGGGGTGGAACTGCACGCCCCATGCCGCGGAACCGACGCGGAAGCCCTGGTAGGGGCAGTGTTCGCTGTGGACCAGCCAGTGGGCGCCGGCAGGGAGCGCGGTGATGGCGTCGACGTGGTTCTCGATGGCCACAGGGTGCGCGGGCAGGCCCTGGAACACCGGGTCCGTGGCGGCCTCGGGGCGCAGGCTGAGCCGGGTGCTGCCGAATTCGGGTGTCCCGTGGTTTCCGCGTACGTCGCCACCGGCGACCTGGGCGAGCATCTGGCCGCCCAGGCAGATGCCGAACATCGGTGTCTCCTCGGCGAGGGCCTGGCGTACGAGCTTCCGAGTGGCGGGCAGCCAGGGCGCGTTGACGTCGTCGTCGGGCAGGTAGGCGCCGCCGAGGACGATGAGGGCTGAGTGTTCCAGCCGGTCCGGGAGGGGTTCGCCCTCGTACGCGTGGACCACACGGGGCGTCACCCCACGCTCCGCCAGCCACTGCGCCCACCGGCCCAGCCCGCCGCCGGGCTGGTGCTGGACCGCCAGTGCCGTGGCCGTCGTGCCGGTGACGCTCATGGGCTGCTCCTGCCGTCGTCCATGACCGGAATATGCCCCGGTCACTCCCAGGTGTGAACGTCACGCCGTAGGTCAGGTACGGGGGTTCGGCTGCGGTAGCGTGATCGCGTCATCACGCTGTGTGCACGCGCGCACATGGCGCGGTCCCCGGACGTGTGTAGGAGCACAGCCCGAGGACCTTCATCGCCAGTGGACAAGGACCCCACCAGAGATGCTTTGGCATGCTATCGCGCCCTCTCGCGGCTATACGAAGGCCGCGAACGAGTTGGTCCGCAATCAGCGTCTGAGCAGTGACGCGAAGATCCTCCTCCTCTACGTGCAGGGGCTCCCCGCCGACCGGCGCGGTGCGGCGCTCAGCGAGCACGCGCGGGCCCTCGGCATCACCGGGCGGGCGTACCAGAAGGCCAAGAAACTGCTGGTCGTGCACGGCTTCCTGTACGAGTGGCGGCAGCAGGGCGGGCGGGGGTTCTGGACGACCGAGCAGCTCCTCGCGAACGTCGTCCTCAGCCCGGACGAGGCCCGGGAGGCCCGGGAGGCCCGGGAGGCCCCGGAGGCCCGAGCGGTCCAGGACGGGAGTCCGGTACCCGTGGTGGTGTCTCCGGGTGAGCGGAATCCGACGGTCGGTCAGCCGGGGGTTCGCGTTGTCGGTGGCTATGAACCGGTGGACGAAGAACGTGAGAAGAACTCTTCCCGCCCACCCACCGAACCGGACAGCCCAGAGGCGGACATCCCGGAGACGGACCTTCCCGAGGCGGACCTGCCCGCTGCCGAGCCGGAAGCGGCCGAGGCCGAGCGGGTGTTGCTCTCGCTGCGGCATGTGCACCGTTCGCTGCATCTGGGCGTGGCGGAGGCCCGCAAGCTGGTGAAGCTCGCCGTGGTGTGGCTGCGGCGCGGGGTCACGGCCGCCGAGATGCGCAGGGTGCTGACCAGCGATCTGCCGGTGGACGGAGTGCGGTCCGCCATCGGGTTCCTGCGGCACAGGCTGGTGCAGAAGCTCCCCGAGGGGCCGCCCGGCCCGTCCGTGACGGAGGCGGCCGTGCCTGCGCCGCGGCTCCCGGTGGCGGCCGTGCCGTTGGCCGTCTGCACCGGGCCGGGGGAGGAGCACGTCTTCCGGCCGGAGCCGGGCGAGGACGGCGAGGACGGCAAGGACGGCGAGACACAGTGCGGGCCGTGCAGGCGGGACGCCGCGTGGGCGGCGTGGTCCGAGGCCCGGTCCGCGCAGCTCGCCGCGGAAGCAGCCGCCCAGGCGGCGGACGACTCCGATCCGTACGCCCGAATCCCCTGGCGGGAGAGGTTCGCGGCCGTCCGGGCGGCCGAGGCCGGGACGGCTCCGGACGCGGGTGTGCCCGGCCGGTGAACCTCGGCCGGCCGGGCACGGGGGCGGGCGAGGTCAGTCCCTGATCTCGATCTTCTCGCCGTTCGCGGCGGGGGAGGGCACGGCGGGTGCGGTGGCGCCCGTCTTCGCCTGGAGGGTGCGGAGCAGTGCCGCCAGGTCGACTCCCGTGGTGGAGCTGAGGAGTTCGAGGCCCTGGGTGACGTTGTCCGTGACCGTGCGGGACAGCTGGGTCGCGCCGTCCGTCGAGATGACGGTCAGCTTGTCGATGGCGCTCAGCGGCTCGGACGCCTTGGCGACGACCTGGGGCAGCACCTCCACCAGCATCTGGAGGACGGCCGCGTCGCCGTACCGGTCGAAGGCGTCGGCCTTCTTGTGCATGGCCTCGGCCTCGGCGGAACCCTTCGCCGCGATCGCGGCGGCCTCGGCCTCGCCCTCGATGCGTACGGCGTCGGCGAGGGCCGAGCGGTGGAGCTTCTCGCCCTGACCGGTCAGACGGGAGCGCTCGGCGTCCGCCTCGGCCTCCTTGACCTGGGCGATGCGGCGGGCCTCGGCCTCCTGCTCCGCGCGGTAGCGGGCGGCGTCGGCGGGCTTGCGGACCTTGGTGTCGAGCTCGCGGTCGGTCAGTGCCGCCTGGCGCTGGGCGACCTTCTCCTGCTCGGCGAGGACCTCCTGCTGGCGGGCCGCCTCGGCGAGCGGTCCCGCGGCGTTGGCCTTGGCGGCGGCCGCCTCGGTCTCGGCCTTGATCTCGGCCTGCTTGAGGTAGAACGTCCGCTCGGCGATGGCGATCTCCTCGGCCGCCTTCAGCCGGGCCTGCTCGGAGGCGCGCCGGGCGATGGCCTCGGCGATGTCGGCCTCCTGCTTGGCGCGGGCGGCCTCGGGGCGGCCCAGGTCCTCCAGGTAGGAGCCCTCGGTCGTGATGTCCTGGATCTGGAAGGCGTCCAGGATGAGGCCCTGACCGGAGAGGCTGGCCTCGGCCTCCTCGGCGACCTGGCCCGCGAAGGCGGCCCGGTCGCGGATGATGTCCTCCACGGACATGCGCCCGACGATGGCGCGGAGGGCGCCGGAGAGCACCTCCTGGGTGAAGCCGACGATGCCGTTCTGCTGCTGGAGGAAGCGCTGGGCCGCGGCGCGGATGGCGTCCTCGCTGCCGCCGACCTTGACGATCGCGACGCCTTCGAGGTTCGACTTCACGCCGCGCAGGGTGACGGCTCCGCGTACCGCGACGGGGATGTGCCGGCTGGAGAGGTCCAGGGTGAACTTCTGCTGGACGAACGGCACGACGAACACGCCGCCGCCGACGACGACCTTCTGGCCGCTGTTGTCGATGCTGGTGCGGCCGGTCACCGGATCGACGGACTTCTTGCCGCGGCGGCCGGTGATGATGAAGGCCTGGCTGGGCCCCGCGACCTTGTAACGCGTGATCACGGCGAGGGCCAGGAGCACGACGAGGACGACGATGCCGATGATGGCGATCACTACTGGACTCATGAGAGGTGTCCCCCCTGCCCTCCCGACGGGACGGCAGTTGTTCGGCTGTACGGGTGTCGCACAGGCGTGTGGCTCGGTGGTGGTCAGCGCTCGACGGGGCGGACCGTGACCGAGGTGGTCGAGAGGGTGGCCTCGACCCAGACCTCGGCGCCGCGCTCGACCGGAACGGCGCTCTTCGCGGCGAACTTCACCGTCTGGCCCGCGAGCCGCAGCAGGACCTCGCCGTAGCCGTCGGCCGGGATCGGCGTGACGACGGATCCCGAGGTGCCGACGAGGTCCTCGCCGCGCGGTGTGGCCGTGGTCTGATCCCGCATCAGGGCCTGGCTGAACTTCCAGGTCAGCCAGGCCGCGACGATCCCCGCCCCGGCACCCGCGGCGACGGCCACCGGGGTGCCCGCATCCGTGGTGCCCAGGACGATCGCGCCACCGAAGCCGAGCATCGAGAGGAAGCCGGCGATGACGGGCAGGGAGAGCAGGCCGTCGAAGAAACCGTTCAGCAGCCCGCCCAGCGCGTCGCCGAGCAGCCCTTCGAGAATTCCGTCGAAGATCAGGGAGAGGACCAGCAGCACGATTCCCGCAATGCCGAGACCGAGAAGGACGGTCACGCGATCACTCCCCCAGCGTTCGCAGATCCCCCGAGATGTTTCCGTCGAACTGGCTGAATGGTCCCATACGGTGCCCGCCACGGGTACTGCCGGAGTCCGGCAGTTTCTAGGCCGACTTGATGCCGGAGAGCTGCTCGGCGAGCGTGTCGAGCGACTGGAACGTGGCACCGAGCAGGGCCACGTGCTTCCACCGCAGCACACCGTCCGGCCCGATCAGGAAGACCGAGCGGCGTACGCCGATGCCGGGGGCGGTGACCCCGTAGGCCCGGGCGGTCTCGCGTCCCGTGTCGGCCAGGAGCGGCATGCGCAGGCCGTGGCCCCGGGCGAAGGACTCGTGACTGTCCACACCCTGTGGACTGATTCCCCAGACCTCGGCGTCGAGTCCCTCGAAGGTCTCGAAGCCCGAGGAGTACGAGCAGAGCTGCTTGGTGCAGACGGTCGTGTTGTCGCCCGGGTAGAAGGCGAGGACGACGCTGCGGCCGCGCGCGGCGGACAGGGTGTAGTCGCCCCGGTCGAAGGTGTCGTCGGCGAGTATGCCGCCGGGGAGCGTGAAGTCCGGTGCGGGCGAGCCGATCTGGGGTCCTGACGCCATGGGAGCGCCTCCTTGGGTCGCATACGGATGGATTCGGGCCTCGTACAGTGAACGGCACTTTCCACGCATCGACACGTTCGACCCATCCGTACGCCGTCCGGGACCGAATATGGGGTGTGCGGGGCACCGGTGCCCCGCACACCGAACCGGAGGTACACGTGTGACCGCAAGACCGCCGTCGGCAGCAGTGCTCGTCCTCCACGGCGGCTACGAGACGGGCCTCGCCGCTCCCGCGCCCGGACCTCTCAATCTGCCGGGTCTGCGGATGCTGCCCGTCTCGCGCGCGGTGTCCCGCGCGGTGAGCGACGACTCCAAGGTGCGGGTGCAGCGGGTCCGTTACACCCACCGAGGGTGGAACGGCCCCCGCGAGGACCCCCTGCACGACGCCTTACGGGTACTGGACGACCTGCGGCACGAGGCGGGAGACGTCCCCGTGGTGCTGCTCGGGCACTCCATGGGCGCCCGCGCCGCTCTCCACGCCGCCGGGCACCCGCTCGTGCGCGCGGTGGTGGGCCTGGCCCCCTGGTGCCCGCCCGGTGACCCGGTGACGCAGCTGTCGGGGCGGGACGTCGTGCTGCTGCACAGCACCCGGGACCGGGTGACCAGCCCCCTGGCGTCGCAGTCGCTCACCGCCAGGGCCCGCCGCGCGGGTGCCCGTACCTGCCTGGTGACGATCCCGGGAAGCGACCACGCGATGATCCGCAGGGCAGGCGTCTGGCACCACCTGGCCGCCACCCTCGTCCGGGGCCTGCTGGGCCAGGGACCGGTGCCCGACCGCGTCGCCGCCGCCCTGGATCTGCCGGCCGGCGCGCGTGCGGCCGACGGCACGATAGCCCTGGCGGGTCTGCCCGCCGGACCGGGTGGCAGATTCGCGCGCCGGTCGTGCCAGGAGTGAGGACACGGCGGCTTCGAGGCCCAAGTCCGCCCGGGAGCTGACCCGTTACGGTGTCGGCGGCTGCGCGTAGCATGGTCGGCGAGGTGAGGGGGAGCCCGTGGACAAATCCCAAGTGCCCAACCCGTACGACTACCGGAACCCCGTCCGCAATGCCGCTCTGTTCGTCGGCCGCGCCGCGGAACTGGCCACCATCGACTACGAGTTGGGTCAGGCGGGCCTCGACCGGGCGTCGATCCACATCGCCGTGCACGGACAGCGCGCGTCGGGCAAGACGAGCCTCCTCAACCGCACCGAGCATCTCGCCCGGGAGCGGGGCCTGTTGCCCGTCCGGGTGGATCTCGTCCCCGGCCACGCCTCCGCCTCGGCCTTCTTCCGCAAGGTGTACGAGGAGGTCGCGGAAGCCGTCATGGCCGAGGGTGTGCTCACGGACCCCGTGCCCCTCTCCGGCGCCCTGATACGCAGGATGTTCGCGGGGGCGGCCCCGGAGCCCGGGTGCCCGCTCCAGTTCCCCGAGGCCCTCGCCCTCGCCGGGCCGCTCGGTGTGGTGCCGGAGACCCCGCTGCGGCTGGACCTCGCCCACTTCGTGAAGTCCCTCGGCCGGCCCATCGCCCTGCTCATCGACGAGGCCCAGCTGATCGCGGGGGAGCAGGAGGTCCTCTCCGTCCTGCGCTCGCTCGGCACCCGGCTCGACGGCTTCGTCTTCGTGCTCGCCGGCACGCAGAGCCTGCTCAGCACGATCGACGAGGTGTATTCACCGCTGCTCCGTCAGTTCACGGAGATCAAGGTCGAGCGCTTCGAGGAGCCGTCGGACATCGCCGCCTGCGTGTTCCAGCCCCTGCTCCACCTGGGCCTCCTGCGGCTGCTCTCCGAAGGGCTGCGGGAGACCGCACACGAACTCGTACGGCTCACGGACGGCAATCCGTACGAGATCCAGCTCTACTGCCACGAGATGTTCGCCCGCTGGCAGACCGGCGCCGCCTCCACCATGGCGCTGACACCGGACATGCTGGAGGCGGTGCGCTCCCGCATGGAGAGCAACCGGGACGTCCGCGACCGCGCCCTCATCCGCGCGGTCCGTGAGATGCCGCCCGAGCGGCTCAGGGCCTTCAACGTGCTGTGCTGGGCGCTGGACCGCGCGACCCTGGACGACATCTGGTTCGCGTACAGCGTGCTGGGCGGCGGGTCGGTCACCCGCGAGGAGCTCGTCGAGTGCCGGGCCGAGATGATCGCGGCGGGTGTCCTGGCGGACTCCGAGACCGTCCGCTTCGAGGAGGGGCCGGACCTCTTCGACGAGATCTACGTACGGCTGTGGACCGTCGGCCGGGTCGAACGTGAGCCGCATTCCCCGCTCCTGGGCAGGCGTGAGACCGCCGGACTCCTGACGATGAGGCTCTCCTGCCTGCTCAGCGAGCTGGCGGGCGGCGAGGTGCGCCGACTGTCCACCTGCTGCCCGGGGATGAGCCAGGAGGACGTGGACGGGGCGCTGCTGGCGCTGGAGGGCCTGACGGCGAGCGACACGAACCCCATCCCGCCGACGGTGCAGTTCCTGCACCAGGCCGTCCTCAAGGCCGGACGCCCCGCCGCCCTCGACCTCACCACGGTGACCTGTGTGTACGGCGAGTACACGGCCGACCGCTGGCTCTACTCGCCGGACGCCGCAGACTACGACCTGTCGCGGGACGAGGCGTTCCTGGCCGCGGCGGAGCGGGTCGCAGCCCTCGGCGGCGAGCTGCGGATCGACCGGGTCAGGGTGCCGGTCAGGCGCTGGGACGAGCTGACGGCGTGGCTGCGCAAGGCCACCGGCCCGCTGCGCGCGGATCTCGCGGAGAACTACGTGACCGCCGCGTACACGGCGTACGAGCGGGGGGACCGCGCCGGCGCGCTGGAACTGCTGGGCGAGGCCTTCGCACTGGAGCGGTCCGGCCAGGCCGCCAACAACCTGCTGTACCTCTCCCTGACCAGCGGCGAGCCGGACGCCGCCCTCACCTGGGCCGAGCACGCGGTCGAGCTGGCGGAGGACCCGACCGCCAAGGCGCTGAGCAGGTACAACGCCGCGATGGCGCACCTGATGAACGAGAACTGGCAGGCCGCCGCCGAGATGCTGGGCCTGGCGGCGGCGGATGTCGCGCCGCTCGCCGTGCCCGACGCCAGGGTCGGCTATCTGCTGATGCCACAGCTTCGCCCGGAGGGCGGGGGCATCGACTTCCCGGAGGAGGCCGGGGTCGATCTCCTCGCGGCGATCGGCCGGGCGGCCGAGCTCGTCCGGAGCATCGCCCCCGTGCCGGACGGCCCGGGAGCCGGTGCGCCCGGCGAGGCAGGGCCGGGGGCCGACGCCGTCGCCCCCACCGCCTCCGAACCGCAGGGCACCTCCGCTCCCGCGGTGGCCGGGCACCGGGCCGCCGCCACCGCCCCCGTGGTGCGTGGGCCGAAGGTCGTCCTGGTGGTCGCGACCGAATGGTGGTCGGCCCACGGCGGGCTCAGCACCTTCAACCGCGACCTGTGCACGGCCCTGGCGGCTGCGGGCGCGGTCGTCCACTGCGTGGTGCTGAGCGCATCGGACGCCGAGCTGACCGCCGCGCGCGAGAGCGGGGTCAACCTCCTCGTGGCGCCCGGCGCCGGTGACGTCGGCGACGACGTGCGCCTGACCATGCGGCCGAAGCTGCCGGCCGGCACCTCCGTGGACCTGGTGATCGGGCACAGCCGCATCACCGGACAGGCGGCGGCGCTGCTGGTGAACCACTTCTTCGAGGACGCCCGGCGTCTGCACTTCATCCACATGGCGCCGGACGAGATCGAGTGGCTCAAGCCCGGCGGTGACACCGAGATGGCGCTGGCCGCCGAAGACCGTACGGAGACCGAGCGGCGGCTCGGCAAGGACGCGTACCGCGTGGTCACGGTGGGCCCCCACCTGTACGGGCGTTTCCTCGGCGAGCTGGAGAAGGCGCCGCTGCGTCTCGATCCGGGCTTCGACGTCGCGGACGGCACCCCGAGGACGCCTCCCGCCGGTTCCCCCCTGAAGGTGCTCGTCGTCGGGCGCATGGAGGACCACCACCTGAAGGGGCTGGACCTGGCGGCCCGCGCCTGCGGAAAGGTCGCCGCCTGGCGCGACAGGGAACGGCTCAGCCGGATCGGCCTGGTGGTGCGGGGGGTGCCCAGGACCGGGGCGGACCAGCAGCGGAAGGCGATCGAGGGCTGGGCCGACAACTCCCGGCTCGAGGTCGTGGTGCGGGTCTACTCGGCGGACCGGACGCGACTGGCGGAGGACATGGGGCGGGCGAGCATCGTCCTCATGCCCTCACGGGCCGAGGGCTTCGGCCTGGTCGGTCTGGAGGCGCTCACCGCGGGTGTCCCGGTCCTGATCAGCGAGGCGAGCGGCCTGGCCGAGCTGCTGCGGGAGAAGCTCGGCGACGAGGTGGCGGCCCGGGTGGTCGTGCCGATGTCCGGGGACGACGACGTGGACGCCGAGGCCTGGGCGCGCAAGACGGACATGGTCCTGGCCGACCTGCCCAGCGCGTTCCGCCGGGCCGCGGAGCTCCGGGAGGTGCTGGCCCGCGAGGTGACCTGGGCGGACGCCGCGGCCTCCGTGCTCGCGCAGACCGCGGACGCCGCACCGGACGCGCCCGTCGCGCCCGCGGTGACCGGCTGACACCTGCGCGCTCCGCCGGGCCGGGCGCTGAGATGCGGGGCCCGGCGGAGCGGCGGACGATGAGGAGCCAGGGCGCCGGGCCGCAGGGGGTGCGGACCGCTCGCACTCGCCGGGTACGCATCCCTCCGGAGGCTCCGTTGCAGGCCGAAGAGCACGCCCACCCGCCGCCCTTCGACGTGTCCGGTCTGGCCGCCGTGATCAGCAACAGCCCGGCCGGGGTGGCGGTCTTCGACACGGAGCTGCGCTACGTCTACGTGAACCCCGCACTCGAACGGCTCAACGGGGTGCCTGCCGCCGCACACCTCGGCAGGTCCGTCTCCGAGGTGCTTCCGGAGATGGACGTCCGCACGGACGTCATGCGCCAGGTCCTGGCCGACGGGCGGCCCCGGGAGATCACCGTCACCGGGCGGACCTGGGTGGACTCGCTCATCGAGCGGCGGTACTGGCGTGTCGGCCTCCACCGTATGGAGGAGAACGGCCGGGTCCGCGGGCTGGTCGGGATCGCCCAGGAGGTCACGGCCAAGGAGAACGAGCGGGAGGAGCTGCGGCGGGCCAAGAGCTATCTGACGCTGCTGGACAACGCGGCCGCACGGATCGGTACGACGCTGGACGCGCGATCCACCTGCCAGCAGCTCGCGGAGTTCGTGGTGCCCGTGATGGCCGACGCGGCCGTCGTCGAGATGATCCCGCAGGAGAACGGACACGGCAGGCGGGAGCCGCCGTCCGGAGCGATCCGGCTGCAGCGCTGCGGGGCGGCGGCGATTCCGGCGCTGCACGACGCGATCGAGGGTTTCGGCGGTCCGGGGGCGGACGTCGACTACCAGGAGGACGCGGCGGTGCCCCGCTGCCTCGCCGACGACGAGCCGGTGCTCGTGGACCTCAGCGGCGACGACGAGCTCGCCCGGGCCGCGCCCGGCGCCGAGCGGGCTGCCGCCTACCGCGCGGTCGGACTGCACTCGGCCGTCGTCGTGCCGCTCACCGCGCGCGGACGCCCGATGGGGGCGCTCAGCCTGCTGCGGGCAGGGGACTCGCCGCCGTTCACCGAAGGACTGGACGTCGTCGTCGCCCGGACGCTCGCGGGCCGCGCCGCCGTCGACGTCGACCACGCCTACCGCTACACGCACGAGCACGGCGTCGCCCGTGAGCTCCAGCGCTCGCTGCTCTCCGAGCCGCGCGTGCCGAACGACGGCATCGAGATCGCGTCCCTCTACCTCCCCGCGGGCGAGGGGGCGCTGGTCGGGGGCGACTGGTTCGACGCCATCCCGCTGAAGGGCGGACGGCACCTCAAGGTGATGGGCGATGTGATGGGCCACGGGGTGGAGGCCGCCGTCGCCATGAGCAACTACCGCTCGATGCTCCGCATCATGGCCGACGACGAACAGCCGCCGCACCGCATCCTGGAGCGGCTGGACCGGGCCGTGGAGCAGTCCGGCCTCGACCGTGCGGCGACCTGCCTGGTCGCGGTCGTCGACCGGCGGGAGGGCGTCTGCGAGGTGGCCAGCGCGGGTCATCCGCCGCCGGCCTTCATCGACCCGGGGGCGCCTGCGGCGCGGGTGGCTCGGATACCGGTGGGGCCTCCCCTGGGCACCGGCTTCGGGGGGTACGTGACGACGGTGCTGCCGTGCGGTCCCGGGACGGTGCTCTTCATGTACACCGACGGTCTGGTGGAGCGCCGGGGCGAGGACATCGACGCGTCGATCCAACGGCTCGCCCGGCTCACGCTTCCGGCGAGCGGGCGTCTGGAGGACCTGCTGGAGGAGGTCGTGGACCGCTTCGCCGACACCGCCGAGGACGACATCGCGGTACTCGTCTCACGCAGCCGGGGATACTGAACGCCCTCCTCGGCCACGGCCGTTGTCAGTGGCGGGTGCGAGGATCGGCTGCATGGAACCTCTGCTTCTCACCGATGTCGAAGCCGCCGTCCGCAGCAGTTGGGACGCGGACACGACCACGCCCGAGCACCGCCCGCGGTGGAATCCGGGAAACCCCGCCCGGGACCAGTGCGGGGTCACCGCGCTCGTGGTCAACGACCTGCTGGGCGGCGAGCTGATCCGGGGCGAGGTGCGGGTCGACGGCGAGCAGGTCGACTTCCACTGGTGGAACCGGCTGGGCGAGGGAGTCGAGATCGACCTGACGCGCGAGCAGTTCGCCGCGCACGAGATCGTGACCGGGGGTGTGGTGATCGAGCGTCCCGCCGAGATCGTGCGGCTCCGCGCGGAGTACGAGCTGCTGCGCGGCCGGGTGCTGGAGCGGCTTCGCGGGCGGACACGGGCGGGCTCGCCGGCCGGGGCGCTCTGAGCGCCCCTGTCCTCAGGTCATCGGGCCTTCCGGCGGATGCGCCCCGGCCTTCAGGTCATCGGGCCTTCCGGCGGGAGCGCCCGCGCAGCCGGCGCAGGACCAGCAGGGCTGACGTGATCAGGGGCAGCAGTCCCGCCGCGGTGTTCAGGGTGGTCAGCTTGTCCTGGGTTCCTCTGGCCCTGCGCATCTGCTTCACGGTGCGGACGACGGCGACCGCGCTTCCGCCCAGGCTCAGGAGCAGACCGGCCTTGGAGTTCGAGGGTGTCCTGGGCATCTGCGTGCCTCCCGGTCGCGTCGCTGACCCTTCCCTCCGGACCACGTAACCGGGTCCTGTGCGGGAGCGCAATCGGGGCCGCCGGCCGGGGCCGGTGGATACGGGGCCCACGTGAAGTAGCCCTTCACGACGGGGGATGCGTGAAGGGCTACCGGGAGCAGTATGACCCTTCCCAGGGCTGCCGACAACTGACCGGTCGGTCAGCCCTGTTGGGGTGATCATGCGGCTACGGACCGCTTCCGCGGGTGCCCGCGCGGCGCCTCGCGCGCGGTGGCGGACACCCGGGCCGGCGGAAAGCTGTTCCGGCGGCAATAGACATGACCTACCCCTACGCCTAGGGTTTCTTGTGCAGCCAGGCCATATCGGTGGCCCGGAGCGCTACAGAAGAGGTGCAGATGCCCCCGGAATCTCCGTCGCATGCCACGGACCGTCTCGATGACGACGACTACCCCGCTTACACGATGGGGCGAGCCGCGGAGATGATCGGTGCCACGCCGGGTTTCCTGAGGGCCATCGGTGAAGCCCGCCTGATCACCCCCCTGCGCTCCGAGGGCGGCCACCGCCGCTACTCGCGTTACCAGCTCCGCATCGCGGCCCGGGCCCGCGAGCTGGTGGACGGGGGCACGCCGATCGACGCGGCCTGCCGCATCGTCATCCTGGAGGACCAGCTCGAAGAGGCCCTGCGCCTCAACGAAGAGCTGCGACGGCCCGCGGCCGGCCGGAGTGGCGCCGATTCCTGACCGGCGCGCGGGTGTATATCTGTTTCCGTCGGCACAGAAATGCGCGCAATCAGCGATGAGAGTTTATGCCGTGTGCGACGGAGCGCCGGGCGAGTGATATGGCGTACAGCTCGTCTGTGCCCGAATCGTGCTACGGTTGATCTCAGTTGCAGTTGTGGTTCCCAAAACTTCAAGTGCTCTCGCCGTTTTCACTCCGGTGGGTGCGCTTTTGTATTTCCGGTCTCTTCCGGACGGGGCAATCATTTGCGGCGACGTAGGACTCGCACAGTGCGGGTCCACGGGCAACGCCCCGAAGGAGATATGACATGGCTACTGGCACCGTGAAGTGGTTCAACTCGGAAAAGGGCTTCGGCTTCATCGAGCAGGAGGGTGGCGGCGCTGACGTCTTCGCCCACTACTCGAACATCGCCGCCCAGGGCTTCCGTGAGCTGCAGGAAGGCCAGAAGGTGAACTTCGACGTCACGCAGGGCCAGAAGGGCCCGCAGGCGGAGAACATCACCCCCGCCTGATCTGCTCAGGTCGCATGACGCAGCTGGGGCCCGCACCTTGGGGTGCGGGCCCCAGCTCGTTGTGTTTTTCCCGGCCGTGACCACGGCCGTCGCACCGTCGCGGTAATCCCCGAGGTGCGCCGACCGTGAAGTGGTCGGTTCATGCAGTCATATGGAGTACCGAATACTGCTGGTTCATCCGGTGGACGGACTTCGTTCTCAGTTATTTCACCGGCTCGTTCTTGCGATTCTTGGCGCCGTACATGGCTGCAGCCGCCCGGAAAGAATCCCTCGACACGTGCCATTCGAGGGAAAGGTTCTCCATTGAACCGCGATCGCACATCTCGCACGAACGACCGATTTTCCCGGACCCGCTCCGGTGGGTCCAACGGCAGTCGCACCGCCAACGGATTCCGCTCCGCGGGATCCGGCAGGCCGGGCGCCCCGGGCGGGCAGGGCCGCTCAGGCGGGCCGAAGCGCTCCGGCGGCTACGGCCGGCGCTCCGCCCCGTCCGGTGAGTTCGCCCTGCCGGTGACCATCACCCCCGCCCTCCCCGCCGTGGAGTCCTTCGAGGACCTGGAGATGCCCGCGCCCCTGCTGGCGGCGCTGGGTGCCGAGGGCGTGACGGTGCCCTTCCCCATCCAGGCGGCCACCCTGCCGAACTCGCTCGCCGGACGGGACGTCCTGGGGCGTGGGCGCACCGGATCGGGCAAGACGCTCGCCTTCGGTCTGGCCCTCCTCGCCCGCACGGCGGGCAACCGCGCCGACGCACGCCGTCCGCTGGCCCTCGTGCTCGTCCCCACCCGGGAACTGGCCCAGCAGGTCACCGACGCGCTCACCCCGTACGCCCGCTCGCTCAGGCTGCGGCTGGCGACGGTCGTCGGCGGCATGTCGATCGGCCGCCAGGCCAGCGCGCTGCGCGGCGGCGCCGAGATCGTGGTCGCCACCCCGGGCCGGCTCAAGGACCTCATCGAGCGCGGCGACTGCAAGCTCGACCGGGTCGCGATCACCGTCCTGGACGAGGCCGACCAGATGGCCGACATGGGCTTCATGCCGCAGGTCACCGAGCTGCTCGACCAGGTCGGCCCCGACGGCCAGCGGATGCTCTTCTCGGCGACGCTGGACCGCAACGTGGACCTGCTGGTCCGCCGCTACCTGCACGACCCGGTGGTCCACTCCGTCGACCCCGCGGCCGGCGCGGTGACGACGATGGAGCACCACGTGCTCTACGTCCAGGGCGCCGACAAGTACGCCACCACCACGGAGATCGCGGCCCGCGACGGCCGGGTGATCATGTTCCTGGACACCAAGCACGCCGTGGACAAGCTCACCGACCACCTGCTGAACAGCGGTGTGCGGGCGGCGGCGCTGCACGGTGGTAAGTCGCAGCCGCAGCGGACCCGCACGCTGGACCGGTTCAAGACCGGCCACGTCACGGTCCTGGTCGCCACGAACGTGGCCGCGCGCGGCATCCACGTCGACAACCTCGACCTCGTCGTCAACGTGGACCCGCCCAGCGACCACAAGGACTACCTGCACCGCGGCGGGCGTACCGCGCGGGCCGGGGAGTCCGGCAGCGTCGTCACGCTCGTGCTGCCCAACCAGCGCCGTGACATGACCCGGCTGATGGTCGACGCCGGAATCACGCCGCAGGTCGCCCAGGTGCGCTCCGGTGAGGCGGAGCTCAGCCGTATCACCGGCGCCCAGGCGCCCTCGGGCGTGCCGGTCACGATCAGCGCACCCGTGACGGAGCGCAAGGGCAGTGGCTCCGGCCCCCGTGGACGGCGCGGTGCGCGTCCCGGTCAGGGACGCCGCTCCAACGCCAACACGGCGACGCCGCAGGCCCGTGCGGCGGCGGCCCAGCGCCGGACCAACAAGGCCGCGTAGCGGTCCGGCCGTGATCCGGCCGCCCCCGTCCGGCTTTCTCTACGACCTTGTCGAGGCCCCATGCGCTGTGTCATCGCCCGTTTCCCCTTCGATCTGTTCAAGAACGAGGTGGAGGCATCGATGAAGGGCATCAAGCCCGAACCCGTCATCGGTGACGCGGTGGTCGTCGGCCGCCGTGTCTACCCCGTCAAGCAGGTCGGCGAAGTCATCACCCGGCAGGACCGCCGTGACTTCAGTGCCGCCGAGGTCACCAGGGCGCTGTCGCGCCTCGGCTTCACCTGCCGGCCGGCGGAGGTGCCCGCTCCCGCGGTGCCCCTCACGCCGCTGGAGAACGCGTCCGCGCTGCTCGGCTCGCCCGGCGTCGTCTGAGCCCGCGAGCACCGCGAACACCGCACCCCCGGGGCCGTCGGCTCCGGGGGTGCGGTGCGTTCCCGGCCCGCCGGGGCCCGGATCCCCGTCCAGGATGGCGGAGGCGTCGCGGACGAGCCCGTCAGGGCGCCGTCGCCGGCTTCCTGGCCCAGTCGAGCCGGGGTTCGACGACGTACCGGAACACCCGCCGTACAGGCGGGCTGCACAGGACGGTGACCATGAGCGCGGCGGCGGCCGACACCAGGATCCGGCCCGGCGGCGTGGACAGTACGTCCGCCTCGAAGAGGTCCAGCTTCACCGCGCCCTTGATGACGAAGCCGTGCAGCAGGTAGCCGTACAGCGTGCCCGCGCCGAGCGCCGTCATCCACAGCTTGCGGCCGGGGACCCAGGCGAGGAAGCAGGCGCTGAGCACCACGGCGCAGACGAACAGCAGCAGGGTCACAGGGGCGCCGGTCCAGGCGGGTGAGCCGAGCTGCTCGGCGCCGTACCGGCGGAAGAACCACGAGGTCGTCGTGCGCGGCACCGCCCAGTAGGCGGCGGCCAGCGCGACCAGGCAGACGGGCACGGACGCGATGCGCACCGCGCGGCGGCGTACGAACGCGAAGTGCTCGGGCCGCAGTCGCAGTCCCAGCACGTAGAACGGCAGGAACTGCAGGATGCGCTGGAGCTGCAGGTCGCCCCCGATGTTGCTGGTCACCGCCCCCACGGCCGCGACGGCCAGAGACACCGCGACCGGCCACCGGACCGTCTGCCAGAACGGGGTGGTGAGCCGCCACAGGAACAGCGCGGGCAGGAACCAGAGCAGCCAGTACGGGGTGAGCGGGCTCAGCGGGAATCCGGGGGCTCCGGTGAGGCGCTCGAAGAGGGTGTAGGCGATCTCGAAGACGATGTAGGGCACGACGAGGCTGGTGACGAGCTTCCACACCCGGTCCTGCCGCAGTTCGAAGCCGCGCGAGAAGTATCCGGCGATCAGGATGAAGACCGGCATGTGGAAGGTGTAGACGAAGGTGTACACCGCCTCGACCAGACGACCGCTGCCGGGCAGCGGTTCCCAGGCGTGCCCCATCGCGACGAGCACGATGGCCAGGTACTTCGCGTTGTCGAAGTACGGGTCACGGCCCGGCCGGGCGGACGTGGGGGCCGGTGCTCCGGCGCCGTCGGCGGCGGGACCCGGGGAGCGTGAGGTCAGCGAGGGCATCCGGTCACCCTACAAAGCTCCGCCGGGCCCCGAGCCCCCTCACGTGGTCAGGATCACCTTGCCGGTGGTCCGGCGGGCCAGCAGGTCCTCGTGGGCCCTCCGGGCCTCGGCGAGTGGATAGCTGCTGCCCGTCACCGGCCGGAGGCGGCCCTCGGCGACGAGGGTGAAGAGCTCCTTGAGGGGCCCGCTGACCGCCCCCGGGAGCGCGAGCGTGGGGCGCAGCCAGAATCCGGCCACGGAGGCGTTGAGGCGGTTCAGGAGGGCCGGGTCGACCGGGGTGAAGCCCGTGCGGGCGGAGTTGCCGTAGGTCACGAGCCGGCCGAAGGAGGCCAGCGACCCCAGCGCCTGGTCGAAGAGCTCCCCGCCGACGCCGTCCAGGACGATGTCCGCCTTGTCGGCGAGGGGATAGCTCACCACCGCGTCCGCCCCGAGGCCCAGGACGAGGCGCTCCTTGGCCGGGGTGGAGACCTGGGCCAGCACCCGGCCCGCTCCGAACTCCCTGGCCAGCTGGATGGCCAGGCTGCCGACGCCGCCCGCCGCCGAATGCACCACGACGCTCTCCCCGGTGCGCAGCCGGGCGGCGGAGCGCAGCAGGTGCCAGGCCGTCAGACCCTGGACCATCAGGGCCAGCGCCTGTGCGGCGTCGAGATCCTCGGGTATGTCCAGGACGGCGGACTCCTTGGCGGTCACCTGCTCCGCGTAGCCGTGGGAGACACGGGCCAGCACCCGCCTGCCCTCGGGGGTGCGACCCACCACCTCGCTGCCGGGGACGTGGGGCAGCGCATCGGCGGCGAGGTAGGAACCGTCGACCTGGTGGGTGTCCGCGAAGTTCACCCCGGCCGCTTCGACGGTGAGGAGGACTTCGCCGGGGCCCGCCACCGGGGTGGGCAGCTCGACGGGGCGGAGGACTTCGGGACCACCGAAATGGTCGAACTGGATGGCGAGCATGCCGCACGGTATCGCGCGGCCATCCAGGGCCGCCCGGTGTTCCGGAACGCGCTGGCGGTCCTGGCTGCGGATTCGGCCGAATACCAGTGCGACAGAAACGGGACGAGCGGTTTGTTCTGCGGGTGACTCTGCGTCGCGGCACAGGGGCACGCTTCGGGCACCGGGTCCCGTAGTGTCCGCCGGCCCGCACGCACCGGAGTCCCGGCTGCTCCGGGCAGGACCGGGCGGTACGGGAAGGCCGTGGTCGTGGCCGGGGAGGCCTGCCAGACTGCGCCCATGAGCGATCTCCTGAACGGCAAAGTCGTCCTGATCACCGGGGCGAGCAGCGGTATCGGCGCATCGGCGGCGCGAGTGTTCTCCCAGGAGGGTGCGACGGTCGTCCTGGCCGCACGCAGGGAGGACCGACTGGCCTCGCTGGCGGACGAGTTGACACAGAAGGGGGCACAAGCCTCCTATGTCGTCTGCGATGTCACGGTTGCCGAGGACGCCGCCCGGGCCGTGGCCTTCGCGGTCGACACCTACGGGCGCCTGGACGCGGCCTTCAACAACGCGGGGCTCGGCGGCGACCGGACTCCCCTGCACCTGATGGGCGACGACGTCTACGACGCCGTCATGGACACCAATGTGCGCGGCGTGTGGAACTGCCTCCGTCACGAGATCGCGGCCATGCTGACGAACGCGTCGGGCGGCGCGATCGTGAACAACAGCAGCGTGGGCGGACTCGTCGCCATACCCGCCGCCGCACCCTACATAGCGGCCAAGCACGCCGTCGTCGGGCTCACCAGGGCCGCGGCGGACGAGTACGCCCAACAGGGCATCAGGGTCAACGCGGTGGCGCCCGGCACCACGCGCAGCGAGATCACGGCCGACTGGTTCGGGCGCAACCCTGGTCTGGAGGAGATGGTCAACAGCATGACCCCGCAGGGGCGTACGGCCGAGCCGGAGGAGATCGCCAACGCCGCCGCCTGGTTGCTGAGCGACCGCAGCCCGTTCCTCACGGGCACGGTTCTCCCGGTGGACGGCGGCTTCATCAACCAGTGAGCGGCTGCGGCCCGTTCGGGGCCGTCAGGCGCAGGGACCGCTGAGCCTTCCCCGGAAGACCGTCTTTCCGTCCTGCGTCGCGGTGACCAGGACGGAGGCCTCCCCTGGGGCGGCCGGCAGCACCTCCGCCTCCATCCAGCAGGGGCGGTCGAACTCGGTGTACATCTCGAACGCGCAGTTCACGGTGGTCGCTTCGAGGGTGGCGGGATACACGGCGGCGATCGCGGCCTGGTGAGCCGCCTCTATGAGGGCGAGACCAGGGACGTGATCGACCGGGTGGTCGTACAGCACGGTGTTGCCGATGTCGTTGCGCAACTGCCAGCGAAGGGGCCTGTCGCCGGCCGACAGGACCACGTCGGCGGGTTCGGTCCTGCGGACGGTGCGGGGATCGACCGGAGCGGGCAGCGGCCACGCGTTCCAGTCGATGACGAAGTGCTCGCCGCGAAGCCGTCGGTAGACACGCGTGGAGAGCCAGCCGAACTCGGATTCCGCGCGGGCCACCATGCTGCCGCCCTGGAAGATGCGGAACTCCATGTCGAGTGAACTGACTTTTCCGCCACGCTCCTTGGCGTGCTTGACCGAGACGTCGACGCTGATGTCGCAGGGCGCGCCGGCCGGTATCCCGAATCCCGGAGCAACGGTCAGGTCGAAGTAGTTCAGAACGGTGTGATCGGACAGGGGCGCACCGTAGGCTGCGTGCGCGATGGTCAGGCCGCTCTGGCGGACGGTCTGGGTGAGCATCCGCTGGTCGTACGGGAGGCCGGCGGCTGGGGCCGGCCAGGTCCCGTGCAGCGAGAACTCGCCATCTTCCACGCGCTGCCAGGACGTGAGGAGAACCATGTCGGAACGTTGCAGGTGGACGTGGTCCTTGAGGATTCCGTTCTGCCCCTCGACCGCAGCGAGCGGTGGGTGCGGAACGGGAGATATGTCGGGCACGGCCCCCCCGGACCTGGCGCAAAATGGTCGTTGCAGCGCTGATAGGATACCGGTTCACCGGTACTTTTTGAAGTAGCGTCATGCACGTTCAAGGGGGGCGCGAGTTGGCACGACAGCAACGGGCGATCCGCACGCGCCGCATCTTTCTGCAAGCCGCTGCCGAGGTCTTCGACGAGCACGGTTACGATGCCGCCACCATCGCCGCGATCCTCGCCCGGGCGGGTCTCACGCGAGGCGCCCTCTACTTCCACTTCACGTCGAAGGAAGAGCTGGCCCGTGGGGTCCTCCAGGAGGCTGTGACCCTGGACGGGGTGACCCCGCAGACCTTCAAGCTGCAGGAATGGGTGGACATGGCCCTCCTGCTCGCCTACCGGCTGCCACGGGAACCGCTGCTCAGCGCGTCGATCCGGCTCTCCGTCGACCCCCGGGCGCGCGGGCTCTTCGGTACCCGCTGGCCGGACTGGATCGCTCTCGGCACCGACATACTCACCGAGGCCAAGGAGCGCGGCGAGCTCCTTCCGCACGTCGATCCCGAAGCGACCTCCAGGCTGGTCGTCGGTGCGTGGACCGGTGTGCAGCTGGTGACCGAGTCCATGGCCGAGCCGCTGGACCTGGTCTCCGAGATCTCCGCTCTCTTCGAGCTCATCCTCCCCAACAACGCGGTCCCGGGCGTGCTGGCCCGGCTCGACACGTCCCCGCACCGCGCGGCACGCATCATCGAGCAGCAGCGGGTGGTCGCCGTCTCCTGACCTCCGGGTCCACGGTCCGGGGAGGTTCGCGGGGGCGTCGCCGTGTGCATCCGGCCGGGTGCGCGGGGAGTACCGCCGTGTTCACCCGTCCGGATGCGCGCATCTGCGAAATGGCTGGTCAGCACGCATGGTGGGCCTATGTGGCTTCGCCGAACAGCCGTGGGTGCCATGGTCGTGCCGCTCGCCTTCCTGGTCCTGCGGGACGCGCCGGTACGGCTCGCCGCGCCCGCACCCGCCACCGCGAAGCCGGCGGCCCCTCCCGCGGCGCCGAGGCCCCCGATCGTGAGCCGGGCGGCCTGGCACGCGGACGAGAGTCTGGTCAAGGAGGACGCGGTGTACACCGGGACGGTGCGGGCGGTCTTCGTCCACCACACCGGGCACACCAACCGCTACGACTGCGCCGACGCCCCCGAGATGCTCCGGGCGATGGAGGAGGCGCACGTCCGCGGCGAGGGGTGGGACGACATCGGCTACAACTTCGTCGTCGACCGCTGCGGGACTATCTACGAGGGCAGGGCGGGCGGCGTCGGACGCTCCGTGCGCGGCGCCCACGCCACCGGCTTCAACGCGCACAGCGTCGGGATCGCGGCCCTGGGCACCTACGACCCCGGCGTCCCGGTGCCGAAGGCGCTCATCGAGGGGATCGCGAAGGTGGGCGCGTGGAAGCTCAGCCGGGACATCGACCCGGAGGGCTTCGTGCGGATGGTCTCCACGAACGACGAGAGTCTCTACAAGCGTGGCGAAGAGGTCTACCTCCACGCCGTCGCAGGCCACCGGGACACCTTCCAGACGTACTGCCCCGGTGAGGCGCTCTACACTCAACTCCCCGCCATCCGGGCGGAGATGGTCCGGCTGAGGGCGGCAGCCCAGGCGCGGCGCAGCGGTTGAGCGCGCACCCCGCGCCCGTCGGCGCGCGGGGCGGGGGCGGGACCGTGGCGGACCCACCACCCGGGTGAAAGTGCGGGCGTCGCACGCGTCAAAGCCAAGCTAAAAGCATATCGGCGGCTTATCTGTTCGTGCCCTTGCACACCTTTCGGAGCACAGCGGAGGACTACCGTCATGCCGGCATCACCCCTCGCCCAGCGGCCCGTCGAATCGGTGCTCGCCCTTCTGCTCGTACTGCTGAGCGTGCTGGGCCTCTCCGGCCGCAGCGCCGAGGCCGCACAGGTCCCCGCCCAGGCCGTCGCCGCCCCCACGGTGACCGCCCGCACCGCGACCGCCCCCACCGTCACGGCGCCCGCCTTCGTCGCCGGGACCGACTGGGACCGCATCGCCGAGTGCGAGAGCAACGGCCGCTGGAACATCAACACCGGCAACGGCTACCACGGGGGGCTCCAGTTCGCGCCCTCCACCTGGAAGGCCTACGGCGGCGGGCAGTACGCACCGCGCGCCGACCTCGCCACCCGGTCCGAGCAGATCGCGGTCGGTGAGCGCGTCGCCCGCTCCCAGGGACTCTCCGCCTGGCCCACCTGCGGACGTCTCGGTGCGAACGGCTCGTCGACCTCCTCGTCGAACGGCTCCGGCGGTTCCGGTCAGAACGACACGGCGCAGGCAGCTCCGCAGCGGCAGTCGTCCGGCGGTTCGGGCAGCGGCTCGTCCGGCAGCACCACGAGCGGTTCGTCCGACGGTTCCTCCGGCAGCTCGTACGGCAGCTCCGGCAGCGGAAGCGCCTCCGGCAGCAGCTCCGCGAGCGGGAGCAGCAGTGCGAAGCATCACTCCGAGGACCTCGCCGACGAGGAGACGTACGTGGTCGAGTCCGGCGACTGCCTCTCGACGATCGCGGAGCGGGCCGACGTGTCCGGTGGCTGGCACGCGCTGTACGAGCTGAACCGTGAGGTCCTGGACCGTGGCCCGGACCTCATCTTCCCCGGTCAGCGCCTGCGCCTGAACGCCTGAACGCACACCGGCACCACCTTCGGGCCCGGCTTCCCCAGGGCCTGAGCTCCCCGAGGTCCTGACGGCTTCGCCGGTGAACGGCACCCCACGCAAGGAGACATCGATGGTGCGGACGGCAGACCATCTCCTCGAAGGCCCGGCGGGCGGACACGCCCCGGCCGTACGAGGCGGCGCGGATCAAGGACACGCGGTGCGCGGCAAGGGCACGAAGCGCGCGCGGGTCCGGCTCGCGGTGGGTCTCAGCGTCCGACGGCGCCCGAGTCCTCGATGTGACCGCTCTGCGCCCCGGGGCTTTCCGTGTACCTGTGGCACGCGGGATTGTGGCAGGGGCCCGGTCCCCAGTGCGGGACGAAGATGCCAAGGGTCTTGTGCCGCGCGAGCACGGTCTCGACGGGTTTCTTGCAGGCCGGACATGCGTATTCAGCCTGCCGATCGGTCTGACGCTCGGTACTGGCCATGCCTTCACGGTAGCCCTCAGGGGAACAAAGCGAAACTTTCCAGACTTTTTACCCCACGCGACTCGGTGAGGCACGAGGAGCGCCTGCCGGAGCCACAGGAAGCGGTGACGCCCGGAACCTGGTGCCATGGAACGGGGGACGCCTCGACGAAGGGACCACCCGGTCATGGCACGCGCACCGTCACCGGCCGCAGTCCTGCTCTCCGTGCACGCGGTGGTCTTCGACACGGACGGAGTGATCACCGACTCCGCTCCGGCACACGCCGCGGCCTGGAAGGAGGCGTTCGACGCCTGCCTGGCCGTGCACGAGGGACAGCAGCCCTTCGACGAGGCGGACGACTACCGGCGCTACGTCGACGGCAAAGCACGCAAGGACGGTGCGGCGGCCTTCCTCGCGGCCCGCGGGATCGATCTGCCCGAAGGCAGCCCCGACGACCCCCCAGGCACCGGGACCGTGTGGTCCGTCGCCGCGCGCAAGGACCAGGCGTTCACCCGGAGCATGCGCACCGCCCCGATCGCCGTCTGGCCCGGCACGGTCCGTCTCCTGCACGTGCTGCGCGACGCGAGGGTGCCGTTCGCGGCGGCGTCCGCCTCCCGGCACGCGACCGAGCTGCTCTCCGGAGCCGGCCTCCTGGACCTGTTCACCGCCGTGGTCGACGGCAACGAGGCGCGCCGCCTGGACCTGCCGGGCAAACCCGATCCCGCCCTGTTCACCGAGGCGGCACGGCGTCTGGGGGTCCCCCCGGGTGACACCGCGGTCGTCGAGGACGCGCTGGCCGGTGTGGAGGCGGGCCGCCGCGGAGGCTTCGGCCTGGTCGTCGGGGTGGACCGGACCGACACCGCCGACGGCGCCGCCGCCCTCCGCCGGCACGGCGCGGACCTGGTGGTGTCCGATCCGGGAGACCTGCTGATCAGTGGGGCGAACTGATGGCACGGGGCTGGGTGTGGTCGTACGAGGGGTACGACCCGGAGAAGGAGCGGCTGCGCGAGGCCCTGTGCACCCTCGGCAACGGCTACTTCGCCACCAGGGGAGCCGCGCCCGAGACAGCCTCGGGCGACGTCCACTACCCGGGCACGTACGTGGCGGGCTGCTACAACCGGCTCACGTCGTCCGTGCAGGGGCGCCAGGTCGAGAACGAGGACCTGGTCAACCTCCCCAACTGGCTGCCCCTGCGCTACCGCATCCACCCGGCGGGAACCCGACCCGGCCCGTGGCTGGCCCCCGACCACGCGTACCTCGTGGAGCACGGCCAGTTCCTCGACCTGCGCGGCGGCACGCTGACCCGTCGCTCGGTCTACGCGGACCGGCACGGCCGCAGGCTGACCGTCGAGCAGGAGCGGCTGGTGCACATGGGCGACCCCCATCTCGCCGCGCTCCACACGACGTTCTCCGCCGAGGGCTGGTCGGGGGAGCTGGAGGTGGAGGCCGGGATCGACGGCGATGTCCGCAACACCGGGGTCGCGCGCTACCGGGAGCTGGCCGACCGGCACCTCACCGGCTGGGAGACCGGCACGGAAGCGGAGTCCGCGGTGTGGCTGCGCTGCCGCACCGTGGAGTCGGACATCGGCATCGCGCTGGCCGCCCGCACCCTGGCCTCCTGCGGCCCGGAACGCGACGGCGAGCACCGGGCCGAGCCCCGGCAGGAGCCGCGCGCGGTCCACCAGACGATGATGCTGCCGCTGGCACCGGGCGCGGATGCCGTCGTCGACAAGACGGTGGCCCTCTACACCTCACGGGACCCGGCGATCGGCAGCCCGCTGCGGGCCGCCGTGTCCGCGGTCGACGCGGCTCCGGCGTACTCCCGGCTGCTGACCTCGCACCGCAGGGCCTGGGCGGACCTGTGGCAGCAGGTCAAGCTGGAGGTGCCGGGTGAGTCCGGGCGCATCCTGCGGCTGCACCTCTTCCACGTGCTCCAGACGCTCTCCCCGCACACCGCCGGACTCGATGTCGGGGTGCCCGCCAGAGGACTGCACGGGGAGGCGTACCGGGGGCACGTGTTCTGGGACGAGCTGTTCGTCCTGCCCTTCCTGAATCTGCATCTCCCCGAGATCTCCCGGGGCCTGCTCGACTACCGCCACCGGCGGCTCCCCGCGGCCTGCGCCGCCGCGCGCGCCGTGGGCCGCAAGGGCGCGATGTATCCGTGGCAGAGCGCCGACGAGGGGCGCGAGGAGACCCAGGAGGTCCACCTCAACCCGCGCTCGGGGCGCTGGCTGCCCGACCGCTCGCGGCTGCAGCACCACGTCGGCTCGGCGGTCGCGTACAACGTGTGGCAGTACTGCCAGGCCACCGGTGACACGGAGTACCTCTACTCCAAGGGCGCCGAGATGATGATGCAGATCGCCCGTTTCTGGGCGGAGAGCGCCACCTGGGACGACGGCCTCGGGCGGTACCGCATCCGGGGGGTCGTCGGGCCGGACGAGTATCACGACGCCTATCCGGACTCCGACGCGGCGGGGCTCGACGACAACACGTACACGAACGTGACGGCGGCCTGGGTGCTGGCACGGGCGGGCGAACTCTGCCGCTCGCTGCCGCCGAGCCGCTGCCGTCAGCTCCTCGACCTGATCCGGCTCGACCCGGCGGAGCTGGACCGCTGGGACGACATCTCGCGGCGGTTGTACGTGCCCCGTCACCGGGGCGTCATCAGCCAGTTCGCCGGCTACGGGGACCTGGCCGAGCTGGACTGGGAGGGCTACGGGGAGCGGTACGGCAACATCCGGCGCCTGGACCGGATCCTGGAGGCCGAGGGGGACACCGTCAACCGCTACCAGGCGTCCAAGCAGGCCGATGTGCTGATGCTGGGCTACCTCTTCTCACCCAGGGAACTCGCCTCGCTGTTCCGGAGGCTCGGACACGAACTCGACGACGAGACCTGGCGTGCCACCGTCGACTACTACGTGAAGCGCACGAGCCACGGCTCCACCCTCAGCTCCCTCGTCCACGCCTGGGTGCTGGCCCGGGTGCACCGCGACGACGCCTGGGTGTACTGCGAGGAGGCGCTGATCGGCGACGTCGCCGACATCCAGGGCGGTACGACGGAGGAGGGCATCCACCTGGGCGCGATGGCCGGCACCCTCGACTTCGTGCAGCGCGGGATGACCGGACTGGAGACCCGCGACGACGCCCTGTGGCTAGCCCCGGCCACGCTGCCGCAGCTCTCGAAGTTCCGCATGCGGCTCCGCTTCCGCCGGCACTGGGACGTGGACCTGCGGTTGCGCGCCGAGCGCCTCCGCATCGCCGTACCGGACTCGGAACGGCCGGGGGTCCGGGTGCGGCTCGACGGCAGTTCGTACGTGGTCCAGCCGGGGACGGCGCGCTGGCTGGAGTTGCCGACCGACATGCCCGGCGGCGCGTGACCGCATGACGGCGGCCCGGGCCCGTTCGCCGTACGGGTCCCGGCGCGGACGGGCGCGCGGATCACGAGGGCCGCGAGGAGACCAGGACGCCGATCTTGTCGATGCGGTGTTCCGGATTGTGGTGCGCGTCGCGCCAGAAGTTCCCGGCCGCGTCGTCCTCCGGGGTCGCGCAGGTGGAGAGGGTGATCATGGCCTTCGTCGGCTTCTCGCCGGGCTCGCCCGGGACCTCGGCCCGCTGCTCGGCGAGCGAGCGCTCGGAGCGGAACGACGTCTGCCGGGTCCCGGTGATCCGGTACTCGTACACCGTGCCACCCTCCGTGACCACGACCTCGTCACCCTTCTCCAGCGACGGCAGGTCGCGGAGCGGGCCGCCGGCGGAGAGCCGATGGGCGGTCACCAGGTAGTTCCCGACCTCGCCCGGGCCGACGCCGCCGTGCTCGCCGTACGGGCTGGCGGCCACACCGCGGTCCTGCACACGGGTCCCCGCCGTGTCGTCGGTCGTGCCCTCGTACGGCACCACGGGCAGGTCCGCGACACCGATCGAAGGGATGCCGAGTTCCGCCGTGACGGTGCGCGGGTCGGTCCGGTCCGCCGGGGTGACGGCCGCCGTCGTCACCGTCACCGGAGCCGGCACGGCGGCGGCCGGGGGCGGCCCGGCCGCCGCCGCTGCCGAGCAGCCGGCGGCCAGGGCCACGACGGCGGCGGTGGCGCAGGCGCGGGGGAGACGGCGGATCACACGGCGAGCGTGCATGGCGCTTCCGGATCGGTAGCCGGTGGGACCGGTGGAGGTCTGGCTGGCAGGGCCGTGGGAGCGGCCCGGCTTGGCAGGCGGGGCGGGAGCGGCCCGCACCTTCCAGTACACCACCGGTCGTCAGGCCGCGCCCGGGTCCAGCAGCTCACGCACCTCGTCGAGGGTCGTGTCGGTGAGTTCCTCCCCCACGAGCAGCCAGCGGGTGATCCCGACCGACTCCAGGAAGGGCAGGTCGTGGCCGGCGATCACGAGCGCGCCCTCGTAGGAACCGAGCGCGCTCGTCAGCTGCCGCACGCTCGCCAGGTCCAGGTTGTTGGTCGGCTCGTCCAGCATCAGCAACTGCGGTGCCGGGGTGGCGAGCATCGTCGCCGCGAGGGTGGCGCGGAACCGCTCGCCGCCCGAGAGCGTGCCCGCCTGCTGCTCGGCGCGCGCCCCCTTGAACAGGAAGCGCGCGAGCTGGGCGCGGATCTCGTTGTCCGTGGTCCCGGGCGCCAAGCGGGCGACGTTCGCCGCGATGCTCAGCTCGTCGTCCAGCACGTCCAGCCGCTGGGGCAGGAAGCGCAGCGGCACGAAGGTCCTGGCCTCGCCCGCCTCCGGTGCCAGCTCCCCGGTGAGGGTGCGCAGCAGCGTCGTCTTGCCCGCGCCGTTGCGGCCGATGAGCGCGATGCGTTCGGGGCCCTGCACGTGGAGGCCCGCGTCGCGCAGGCTGCCGAAGCGGGGCCGCAGCCCTTCCAGGGTCAGGACCGTGCGGCCCGCGGGTACGGCGGTCCCGGGGAGCCGCACCCGGATCTCCGCGTCGTCGCGGATCGCCTCCGAGGCGGTGTCGAGCCGCTCGCGTGCCTCCTGCAGACGGTCCTCGTGCAGGCCGCGGAGCTTTCCGGCCGCCTCCTGGGAGGACCGCTTGTGCGCACCCGCCACGATCCTCGGCGCGCGTCGCTGGGCGTCCATCTTCTTGTTGTGGCGCTGCCTGCGGGCGACCTTGGTCTGGGCCTCCTCCAACTCGCGCTTCTGGCGGCGTACGTCGGACTCGGCGGCCCGCACCATGCGCCCGGCCGCCTCCTGCTGGGTGGCCAGAGCCTCCTCGTAGTCCGACCAGCCGCCGCCGTACCAACTCACCGTTCCCGCACGCAGATCGGCGATGCGGTCGACCCGTTCCAGCAGGTCACGGTCGTGGCTGACCACGACGAGCACACCGGAGCGCCAGGACTCGACGGCGTCGTAGAGACGGCGGCGCGCGAACACGTCGAGATTGTTCGTCGGTTCGTCGAGCAGAATTACGTCGGGGCGTTCCAGCAGCAGCGCCGCAAGCCGCAGCAGCACCGTCTCACCGCCGGACAACTCCCCGGCGGTGCGGTCGAGTCCGACATCGCCGAGGCCGAGCGCGCCCAGGGTCGCGAGAGCCCGCTCCTCGACGTCCCAGTCGTCGCCGACCGTCTCGAAGTGCTTCTCCGAGACGTCTCCGGCCTCGATCGCGCGCAGCGCCGCACGCCGCTCGGTGATGCCGAGGGCGTCCTCCACGCGCAGATCCGTGTCGAGGGTGATGTTCTGCGGCAGGTAGGCGAGGCGCCCCTCGACGGCCACCGACCCCGAGGCGGGCCGGAGCCGGCCGGCCAGCAGCCGCAGCAGGGTGGACTTGCCGGAGCCGTTGGTCCCGACGAGGCCGGTCCGGCCCCGTCCGATGCTGAGGGAGAGCCCGTCGAAGACCTCCGTGCCGTCCGGGTGGCGGAAGACCAGGGCGGAGCAGCTGAGGGAAGCGGCGGGCGTGGTGGGCTGAGACATGTGATCCTCGCGGTCGCAAGCATGTGAACAGGGGCTTCGTGTGCGAGCACCACGCGGCGACCGGCCGAGGGAGAAGGGGTGCGGTCCTCCGGCGAACGGGGGACGGTTCATGCACCGAGGTCGCATCCACGCGGGGTCACGGGCGGCAGGAAAGCCGACAGGGCGTGACGGGCTACGGCAGGGGCCGTACCGCGCGATGATCGCGGACCTCAGATGCGCAACGTCCACCTCTATCGGAGACAACAGGACTCCAAAACTGTACACCGCGAGTGGTTCGGGCGGGTGGCGAACGGGCGCACAGGCCGGGTGGGGAACGGGCGCACGGGCGGGGTGGGGAACGGGCGCACGGGCGGGGTGGGTACGGGCGCACAGGCGGGTCTGGAGCGGCGCGTTGGGCGGGTGTGAAGCGGCGCGTGGGTGGCAGGCCCTCTTGACGGGGGTCCGCGGAAATCCCTAGCGTCTGCTCGCTCGATCGAAGAAGAGTCCGAAACTTTCGGTTGCACCGCGTGAGCGCGACCCAGGCACGTCGACACCCTCGTCCCGTCTCCCAGCCCAGGAGCCGCACCTCCATGAGACCGAACTCCGCGCACCTTCCGGCACGCCATGGCCCCGTACGACGTATCCGCTCACGGGCACGACGGGCTGCCCGCCCGCTGGTCGCCGTGCTGACCGGCGCACTGCTCCTCGCCGCCGCGAACGCTCCCGCCTCCTCGTCCGAGCCCGCGCCGAAGCCGGGCGCCGGCGCCCCTGCGTGGACCGGGACATGGGCCACCACGCCGACCGCGACTCCGGCGTCGGACACCACGGCGTTCGACGACGAGACGATTCGCCAGACCGTCCGCACCAGCATCGGCGGGGACCGGGTCCGCATCCGGCTGTCGAACGAGTTCGGCAGCGCGCCCCTGGTCATCGGCGAGGCCCGCGTGGCCCGCGCGGCCGGTGGCGGAGCGGGCACCCGCATCGACCCGCGTACCGACAGGCAGCTCACCTTCGGCGGACGCACCTCCGTGAGCGTCCCCGCGGGCGCCCCGCTGCTCAGCGACCCCGTCGCCCTGAAGGTGCCCGCCGGTACGGACCTCGTGGTGAGCATCCACCTTCCCGAGCCCACTCCGGGCTCGACGCTCCACGCCTTCGCCCTCCAGCACAACCACGTGGCCGCCGGGAACGTCACGGACGACACCGTCATCGAGCCGACGTCGACCTTCGACCGCTGGTACTTTCTCACCGGTGTGAGCGTGAGTACCGCCCGGCCCTCCTCGGCCGTCGTCACGCTCGGTGACTCGATCACCGACGGATCCGACACCGATGTCGGCGCCAACCACCGCTGGCCCGACTTCCTCGCGGGCCGGCTGCGTGCGGCCGAGGGCCCGAACGCGGTGGGCGTGCTCAACGAGGGCATCAGCGGCAACCGCCTGCTGCACGACCCCAACCCGTCCGCCGGTTCCGACGCCGAGAACTTCGCCGCGTACTTCGGCCAGAGCGCCCTGCGCCGCTTCGACCGCGACGTCGCCTCCCAGCCGGGCGCCGAGCACCTGATCGTGCTGCTCGGTGTCAACGACCTCGGCCACCCCGGCACCGTGGCCCCGGAATCGGAGCGGGTCACGGCCGCGGACCTCGTCGAGGCACACCGCCAGATCATCGCCCGCGCGCACGACCTGGGCCTGAAGGCGTACGGCGGGACGATCCTGCCGTTCAAGGACGACACCCTCGGCTTCTACACCCCGGAGAACGAGGCGGCCCGCCAGGCACTCAACCGCTGGATCCGCACGAGCGGGGAGTACGACGCGGTGATCGACTTCGACAAGGCGCTGCGCGACCCCGCCGACCCGCAGCGCCTCCTCGCGGCCTACGACAGCGGCGACCACCTCCACCCCGACGACGAGGGGGCCGAGGCGATGGCCCGAGCCGTCCCGCTGCGGCTGCTCCGCTGAGGCCGGCGGCCGGGGAGGCGGAATCCCGGACGGACGGCAGGAGGCCGGTCGGGGCGGGTTCCCACAGCCGGTACAAAGCAGTTCTTCAGGTGCCGTTCATCTCCGTGGCCGAGGGTGGAATCCGGGCACCGCGGCACTCCGTACCTCGCGAACGTCTGCTGCGCCCACCCCTGAGACCCGGCCCAGGCCCCGACCCCGACCCCGATCTCCGATCCTCTCCTCGACCCGCAGCCCACCCAGCACACCCGCGAACGGGCGCCCGCCGCGGCACGCCACAAGCCCGGCACACCCCTGGCCGCCCGCCACGGACCACGAGCCCCAGGCCGATCCACCAGGCCTGGGGCTTCCTCGTGCGCGGGACGGGCCCCCCGACCGCCGCTCCACAACGGGGCGGAACGGATGGCGACCGGGGGCGGAACCGGTGGTTGGACGGCTGTTCACCCGGGCGCCGCTTCCCGCTCGCCCACAGGTGGGACCATCTCGCTCCGACACTGTCGTGCCACTGTCGTGCAACGGAGAATCGATGCCCCCGAAGAGAACCCACGCCGCGCTGGCAGCCGTCGCTGTCGCCGCGGGCCTGCTGGCCGGTACGGGTACGGCGAGCGCGCACCAGACGCCGCGGTGGCCGGTCGCCTTCGACCGCACGGCCACCTACCCGGTCTTCCAGAACCGGCCCGCCGGCGAGGACCCCGCCTCCCCGACCGTCGCCGAGATCTCGGCGGCCAGTGAGGACGGCCGGACCCTGGTCTACACGGACGCCCTCGCGCGCCGCATCGGATTCCTCGACATCAGTGAGCCCGGGAAGCCGCGCGGCCTCGGCACGCTGTCGCTGGCCGAACTCGGCGACGCCGAGGACGAGCCGACCTCCGTGGCCGTGGTCGGCCGGTACGTCCTGGTCGTGGTGAACACAAGCGCCGGCTACTCGGACCCGTCCGGACGCCTCGACGTCATCTCGCTGCGCGACCGCAAGCGGGTCAGCAGCTTCGACCTGGGTGGCCAGCCGGACTCCGTCACCGTCACCGAGGACAAGCGGTACGCCGCCGTCGCGATCGAGAACGAGCGCGACGAGGAGGCGACCCCGCCCGGAGGCGAGGAGGGCGACCTCCCCCAGGCTCCTGCCGGATTCGTGCAGATCGTCGACCTGAAGGGCGGCTCCCCGCAGACCTGGAGCACCCGGGCCGTACCTCTGACCCGGCCCGACGGCACCGCTCTGCCCGTGCTGGCCGACGCAGGGATCGCCGCTCCGGCCGACCCGGAGCCGGAGTACGTCTCCGTCAACGGCCGCGACCAGCTCGCCGTGACCCTTCAGGAGAACAACGGCATCGCGCTGGTGGACCTGCCGACGGGCCGTGTCACCAAGGCGTTCAGCGCCGGTACGGCCACGGTGGACGGCATCGACACGGTCAAGGACGGCGTGATCGACCAGACCGGTTCGATCACCGGCGTGCCCCGCGAGCCCGACGCCGTCAGCTGGATCGACGACCGCTACCTCGCGACGGCCAACGAGGGCGACTGGAAGGGCGGCACCCGCGGCTGGTCCGTCTTCGACAGCCGTACGGGCAAGGTCGCCTGGGACGCGGGCAACAGCTTCGAGCGGCTCGCCGTCCGGTACGGCCTCCACAACGAGGACCGCGCAGGCAAGAAGGGCACCGAGCCGGAGGGCGTCGTGGTCGCCACCTACCGCGGGGTGCGCTACGCCTTCGTCGGCTCGGAACGCAGCAACTTCGTCGCCGTCTACGACCTGACCCGGCCGACGGCCCCCGTCCTCCGGCAGGTGCTGCCCACCTCCAACGGCCCCGAGGGCCTGCTGCCGATCCCGTCACGCGATCTGCTCGCGGTCTCCAGCGAGGAGGACGACGCCTCGGTGAACGTACGGGCCTCGGTGAGCCTCTTCCGGCTGGGCACGG
Source organism: Streptomyces sp. NPDC005494 (assembly GCF_042872025.1). Lineage (NCBI taxonomy): Bacteria > Bacillati > Actinomycetota > Actinomycetes > Kitasatosporales > Streptomycetaceae > Streptomyces > Streptomyces sp. NPDC005494. The sequence goes on along the minus strand of NZ_JBIAJR010000006.1, from coordinate 19,562 downwards.
GCACCCCCGCCACCCCCGGCGTCGTCTCCGCCCCGGACCCCACCGGCGCACCGATCGGCTGGGGCGCGCTGGGTGCGCTGTCCGCCGCCCCCGGCAGGCCGGACCAGCTGTACAGCGTCACGGACGCGGCGTACTCCGACACGCGGATCCTGACCGTCGACACCTCGCGCCGGCCGGCGGTCATCACCCGGGCGCTCACCGTCGAGGACGCCGAGGGCCGGCCGGCCGGCTACGACGCCGAAGGCATCTTCGCCCGGCCCCAGGGCGGTTTCTGGCTCGCCGTGGAAGGCGCCACCGGCGACGGCAACAAGCTGGTCAGGCTCGACCGCGACGGCGTGACCCGGCAGGTCGTCCCGCTCCCGGCGGACATCGCAGCGGGGCTGACGAAGCAAGGCTTCGAAGGGGTCACGGCCACCACCGACCGCAAGGGTCACGAGGTGGTCTGGGCCACGCTGCAGCGTGAGGTCAAGGGTGACCCGGCCGGTCTCGTCCGGCTCGGCCGGTACGACGTGGCGACGGGCACCTGGAGTTGGTACGGCTACCGGATCGGCACCACCGACACCCCGGGCGACTGGATCGGCCTCTCCGAGATCACCGTCGTCGGTGACAAGCTGGCCGTGATCGAGCGGGACAAGCTGAACGGCCCGTCCGCCAGGATCAAGCGGGTGTACACGGTCGGCCTCCCGAAGTCCGCCGCCCCCGCCGGCGAGCTGCGGGTCCTGCCCAAGAAGCTCGCGCACGACGTACTGCCCGACCTGCGGGCCACGAACGGCTGGACGCAGGAGAAGCTGGAAGGACTGACCGTGGGCGGCGACGGTCAGCTCTACGCCGTGACCGACAACGACGGCGTGGACGACGCCACCGGCGAGACGGCCTTCCTGCGCCTCGGTTCCGGCAGGAAGATCTTCGGTCGCGACTGATTCCACCGCAGTGCGCGCCCATACGCACGACAGCACGCAACGGCCGCCGGCACCCAGCCGGCGGCCGTAGTGCTGTGCGGGAGCGGGCGCCCGGCCGACGCAGCACCGAGGAAGTCCGACTGAGCGCCAGGTGAACGAAGACCGAGGTGGGGACACCCACCGGGTTGATGGCCGGGGCCGTCCAGCCGCTAGCATCCGGGCTCCGGGTGTTGCCGAGCGGTGGGACGGAGTGGGCTGTGGCGCGACCGCGTGTGGGTGTGGCGGTGCTGACGATGGGGACGCGGCCCGCCGAGCTGCGGGCGCTGCTCGATTCTGTGGCCGCACAGGACGAGCCGGCCGCCCGCGTCGTCGTGGTCGGCAACGGCCGAGGATCGCTCCCCGAACTGCCGGAAGGCGTGACCGGGGTCGAGCTGCCGGAGAACCGGGGGGTGTCGGGCGGCCGGAACGTGGCCATCGAGATGCTCCGCTCGTCCGGTGACGTCGACGTCCTGGTGGACCTGGACGACGACGGACTGCTCGTCGACACCGACGTGTTCCGCCGACTCGCCGACCTGTACGCGGCCGACCCGAAGCTGGGCATCGTCTCTTTCCGCATCGCCGACGAGACGGGCGAGACCCAGCGCCGGCACGTACCCCGACTGGGCGCGAAGGACCCGATGCGCCGGGGCGAGGTGACGACCTTTCTCGGCGGCGGCCACGGCCTCTCCATGCGCATGCTCGACGAGACCGGCGGCTGGCCCGAGGACTTCTTCTTCACCCACGAGGAGACCGACCTCGCCTGGCGTGCGCTCGACGCGGGATGGACGGTGCTCTACGAACCGGAACTGCTGCTCCAGCACCCGAGGACCAGCCCGGCCCGCCACGCCGTCTACTACCGGATGACGGCCCGCAACCGGGTGTGGCTGGCCAAGCGCAACCTCCCTGCCCTGCTCGTCCCCCTCTACCTCGGCGTGTGGACCCTCCTCACCGTCGCCCGCACGAGATCGCTTCCGGGACTCCGGGCCTGGTCCGGCGGCTTCGTCGAGGGCGTGCGACGGCCGTGCGGCGTGAGGCGGCCCATGCGCTGGTCCACGGCGTGGCGGATGACCCGGCTCGGACGCCCGCCGGTCATCTAGGCGCCTGCCGGACCCGCGGAGGTAGGTCCACGGCCTGGCGCACGGCCCGGCTCGGACGCCCGCCGCTCATCTGGACGCCTGCCTGCCGGGCCCACGGACGCGGGTTCACGGCCCGGCTCGGACGTCCGCCGGTCATTCCGCCGGGTCGTCCGCGAACGTCGGCGCGAGTGCCGCCTCCAGCCGCGCGACGAACTCCTGCTCCCGCCCCGCGAACTGTGGGTACTCGTCGGCGAAGTGGCGCCACTCGACGTACTGGAGGGCATCGGTCACGTCCGCACCGAGCACCCGGTCCCGCCCGGGTACCGGCCACTCACCGCCCAGCCGGAACACCTCCTGGAGCAGGGCGTTCGGCAGTGGGTGGCGCTCGGCCAGCAGGACCGCGTCGTAGAGGTCCTTGCCCTGCGACCAGCCGTCGACGACCAGCCACAGCACCTTCCACGCCAACGACAGTGCTGGGGTGGCCCCTTGGAGCAGGCCCCCGGACGGCGCCGGAATGCGCTCCGGCGGTTCGGGAAGCGACTCACCGAAGACGAAGTCCAGCTGTACCCAGCCGCCCGGGGTCCCAGGCGCCTCCCACGGCAGCATCATCCGGCGGCCCGGCACCCGCTCGTACGTCCAGATGTCCTCGCACACGGCGCCCGAGGCGTCGATACGCACCCCGTGCGAACCCGCCGCGGCCCGTTCCCCGGCCGCCGCGGCGACGCCGGCCAGGAGCTCCGAGGTCCGCTCCTCCTCCATCCGCCACGACGGTGGAGCGACCACGAAGTCCAGGTCACCGGGTTCCCGGGCCTCCTCGCCGAACCACAGGGCCATCAGCATGCTGCCGCGGAGGACCAGCGAGGGTGCCCACCGCGAGGCTGCCGCTCCGTCCCGTACCGCGGCGAGCGCCTCGGCCCGCGCGGCCTGCCACGCCCGCGTCGCCACGGGGGACGGGAAGGCGGGGTCGGAAGCGCGGAAGGCGTAGGGGAACTGCTTGAGCGCCGGATCGAACACCTCCTTCTGCACCGCGTCGGCGTCCATCACCCGCAGGAGGGTCCGGGGCACATCGGAAGCGGAGCGGACCCAGGCGAGCCGTGATCCCGAGGGCGCCTGCGCGTCCTGCCTGCCGGGCTCGTCCGATGCGTTGTCCTCGTGCGTGCTCATACCGGCTCCAGCCACCCTTCGTCGAGATTCGGCCCACTGTCGAGCAGCACGTATTCGCGCTCCACCGCAAGGACCTCGTACGCCTTCAGCTCCGAGAGCAGGGCGTGCAGGGCTCGTTCCGCGCTGCTCGCTCCCACCGCGTGGCAGCGCTGCGTGACGAACCGTTCCTCCCGGCCGTCCGCGTGCCGCCTTCGCGCGTTCCAGGAGACGTGGGCGCCGTGCCGTACGGCCACGGCGACCAGGGCTTCCCGGTCGTGGGACGGACCGAGCAGCAGCTTCACATGGTGCTCGAAGTGGCGCCCGCCGTCCTGAGCTGCCATGTCCGCGTCCGCCTGCGGCACCTCCTCCGCCCACGGCGGGCACTCGACCTTGACCCGCGCCACGTCGAAGCCGTCCCCGGCGAGGGACCGCACGGCGTGCCGCACGGCCGAGATTTCCTCGGCGTAGGTGGCCCGCGTTCCGCGCAGCGTCAGCATCGGCTGGGAAGCCGTCCGGCCCCGGGCCAGCTGGATGTGCGTGAACTTCACACCACTGCGGCGCTCCGCCCACTGCTCCAGTCTGTGCAGCTCGTCCCCGTCGCACAGCACCGTCATATGGCTCTCGTACACCCCTGAAGCTTGCCGCAGTCCGTCAGCCCGCGGCATCCGGATATACGGGGTCCCGCCTCGCGCACGCGTCGGCGGTGGCGCGTGCGAGGCGGCACGTGTACCTCGCTGCGGGCGGGTCGACCACGCCTGCTCCGGGGCTACTTCGGCGGGTTGAGATTGCGGAAGTAGGTCCAGCTGGTCTCGTTCGGCTCGCTCCACTCCTCCGGCGCGCGGGCGAACTCCGGGTGACGGGCGGCGATGTAGGCACGCGTGCGCTCGGGGACCTCGGCGTACGAGCCGAGCTTGCGTCCCCGGCAGTGGAAGGTGAGGCCGCCGGGTGCCTGGCCCCGGGCCATCCAAGGGAGCCACGGGGACATCCGGGACCACGACATGGTGGCAGGGACTCCGGGTGCCGGGCCGGCCAGATCGGCCTTGTCGGCGAAGAACTGGAAGAGCTCAAGTGCCTTGTACGTGTCGCCTGCCGAGTGGACGGGGTACTCCGCCACCGGCAGCGGCGAGGGGTACGCCAGGGGGATCTCCAGGCTGAAGCAGACCTGTCCGCCGAGATCGGTCCGGGGGATCGGGAAGGGGCGCCACTTCTGGTTCGCCGGGTCGTTCCAGACGTGCACCACCGGCAGGTCCTGCCAGGTCTCCAGGATCTCGCGGCTCACGGGGTCCAGGTAGAAGGCGGCCTCGCGGGTGAGCAGTCGGTAGGCGTCCGGTCCCGCCTCGGCGTCCTCGACCAGCCGGGCGACGTTGAGCCCTTCGAAGCCGAAGACGCGCCGGTAGGGCTCGTCCGGCGCCCAGGAGTACACGTCTCCGGACCACCAGTACGTGACCTCCTCGCCGTCGAGCGAGGCCCGGGTGCGGGCGAAGGATCGGAGCTGCTCTGCGGGCGTCGTCATGCAACCACTCTGCGCTCCCCTCGCCCCGGCGGGAGGTGAATCAGGCCAGGGCCGGTGGGCGTGAGCCGGTGGAGCCCGCCGGCCATGGTGGGCTCCACCGGCAGCGGACGGAGGATGGCGAAAATCGAAGGCCCCGGGGACGCGCGGCGGTTATAGTCGCCGGCATGCATCTCCCTCAGATCTACGGCTGACAGCGGCTGGGGCCCTCGTGCCCCGGCCCCCGCGAGTCCATGTGCGCCGCCTGCGGCCGAGCCCTCACAGGCCCGGCCCGGCGCGCCGGCTCGCCGTGTCCCTTTCGCCGTAGCCCTGAGAAGAGTGAGTTTCCATGCCGTCCATGCCTTCCGCGCCTTCCGCGCCTTCCACGTCTTCGACCTCGCGCCGCCGTGCCCACATCGCGATGGCCGGCATCCCCGCCGTCAGCCACGTCCTGCCCAGCCTCGACATCATCCGCGAGCTGGTCGCCCGTGGGCATCGGGTGACCTACGCCAACGACCCCGCGGTGTCCGAACTCATCGCGCCCACCGGCGCCGAACTCGTCCCCTGCACATCGGGACTGCCGGTCGCCGACAACGACTGGCCCGCCGACCCGATCGCCGCGATGGGCCTCTTCCTCGACGACGCCGTCCAGGCGCTTCCCCAGTTGCGCGCCGCGTACGACGACGATCCGGCGGACCTGTACCTGTACGACATCGGCGCCTACGCCGCGCGGGCCCTCGCCGAGTCGCAGAACCGGCCGGTCGTGCAGCTGTCCCCGACGTTCGTGGCCTGGGACGGCTACGAGCAGGAGGTCGCGGCACAGCTGCGGCAACTGCCGGGAGCCGACGCCTACCGGGCACGGTTCGCGCGGTGGCTTGCCGGCTGCGGGGCGTCCACCACCGATGTGGACGCGTTCTCCGGGCCTCCCGCGCGGGCCCTGGCGCTGATCTCCCGGGCGATGCAGCCGTACGCCGACAAGGTCGACGCCGGCAAGGTGACCTTCGTCGGACCCTGCTTCGACGCGTCGGCGGGCGACGGCGGCTGGACCCGCCCGGCGGACGCGGAGAACGTCCTGCTGATCTCGCTGGGCTCGGCGTACACCAGGCAGCCGGAGTTCTACCGCCAGTGCCTCGCGGCGTACGGCGACCTGCCCGGCTGGCACGTCGTCCTCCAGATCGGCCGGTACACCGACGCGCGCGAACTCGGCAGCATCCCGCCCCGCGTCGAGGTGCACCCGTGGGTCCCGCAGCGGGCGATCCTGGCCCAGGCGGACGCCTTCGTCACCCATGCGGGCATGGGCGGTTGCGGCGAAGGGCTGCTGGCAGGCGTCCCCATGATCGCCGTACCGCAGGCCGCCGAGCAGTTCATGAACGCCGACCGGCTCGTGGAACTGGGCGTGGCTCGTCGTATCGACACCCCCGACGCCACGGCGGGGGCCCTCAGGGCGGCCCTGGAGGAACTCACCACCGACGCGGAGGTCGCCCGGCGCTTGGCACAGCTCCGCGCGGAAGCCCTGGCCGAGGGCGGTACCTCGCGCGCCGCCGACCTCATCGAGAACATGCTGACCTGAGCCTCCCGCACTCCGGGGGCGTACGCGTGCAGCTGTCCTGCCGGCGTCGTCCCCGGCTGTCGCGGAACTCCTCTGTTTGTCGCCGGTCCCCTGTGGATTCGTCCGTGGTCGGTAACAGACGGAGCCTGCCGGGGCGTTCGCATGTCCTCATGGGTGCACTGCATCGGCGGAGACGGCAAAAGGGGCGGGCGGACATGGCGAAGCACAAGGGAAGGGGATGGAACGGCCGTCTTCTCGCGGCGGCACTCGGGGTGACCACCCTGGCCGCCGCCACCTCGGTGTGGACCGCGCAGGCCGACCCCGGCGAGGGGCGGCCGCAGCCGGGTGTCTCGGCGCCGGACACCCGGGGCGAGGACCAGAAGGTGGCCGCGGTGTCGGCCGAGATCGTGCACGCCTCCGACCGCGGTGACCAGGGCGTCAACATCACCATCGACGACGGCCCGGACCCGAACTGGACGCCGCAGGTGCTGCGGCTGCTGAAGGACAGCGGTGTGAAGGCCACGTTCTGCATGGTGGGCACCCAGGCGCAGGCGTACCCCGACCTGGTCAAGGCCGTCGTGGCGGACGGGCACAGGCTGTGCAACCACACGGTCTCGCACGACACCACGATGGACACCAAGTCCGAGGCGTACCAGTCCCAGCAGATCCTGGACGCCGAGCGCATGATCATCAAGGCGTCCGGAGGCGTGCGGTCGCAGTACTACCGGGCCCCGGGCGGCGCGTTCACCCCGTACAGCCGACAGCTCGCCGCTTCCCACGGGATGCGTCCGCTGGGCTGGAACGTCGACTCCCGGGACTTCGAACGTCCGGGCGCGGACGCCATGGTCGCCACCGTCAAGAGCGAGATCGCCAACGGGCCCACCGTCCTCTTCCACGACGCCGGCGGGGAACGCTCCCAGACCGTGGAGGCCCTGCGCCAGGTGCTGCCCTGGCTGAGGGAGCAGGGCTACGTCTTCGGCTTCCCCGCGCGGTGAGCGAACGGCCCCCGCTGCCGGTCGGCCTCGGTCCCGGCCCGCGCTCGGTACTCGTCCAGAGACCCCACGGCGAGCAGGCACAGCACCGCTGCCAGAGCGAAACCGACGGTCAGGGCGTTGAGCGAGCCGTAGGAGCCCTCGGCCGCCACGACCCGGCCGTCGGCCGGCAGGCAGTCGGAGCTCAGCGGGACGTATGACGTTTCGTGCCCCGCGAGTTGGCCGAGCGTGCCGGGCGGAAGCGAACGGCAGGGGGCGGCCGGGGACGACCCTGCGCCGGACTCGGCGCGCCTCCACGCCGGGCAGCCGGAAGGGCGGTGGTCCGGTACGAGAACCGGACCACCGCCCTGGGCCTGGAGGTCACCGGGCCGGCGGTCTTCCCCGGCGGATGTCCAGCAGGTCCGCGGCTTCCTGCGGGCACGCTGTGCCACGACCATCCCGCGCGCCGCGAGCGGGCAGCACGTCGCGCTGCCCTTCGCCTGCTACTCGGGCATCAGCACGGTGTCGATGAGCTCCACCGTCGCGTTCCCGGTCGGGATGCCGCCGCAGACGATCTTCGCCGAGTCGTTCACGGTGAAGGAGTCTCCCGACCCCGAGGTGGTGAGGTTGCTGCCCTCCAGGGTCTTGAAGTTTCCGTCCGCGAGCTCCTTCTGCGTGATCGTCTCGCCCACCACGTGGTAGGTGAGGACCTTGGTCAGCTGGTCCTGGTCGGCCAGCAGGGCGTCCAGGTCCGCCTTCGGGATCTTCTCGAACGCTGCGTTCGTCGGTGCGAACACCGTGATGTCCTTGGAGTCGTTCAGCGTGTCGACCAGACCGGCGGCTTTGATCGCGCTGGCGAGCGTGGACAGCTCGGCGTTGTTGGAGGCCGCGGTGGCCACCGGGTCGTCGGCCATGTCGTCGAGGCCGCCCGTACCTTCCTTCGGCACGGACGAACAGCCTGGGCCGAACGGCTCCGAGCTGCTGTCGGCCGATGCGGCCGGGGCGGCGATTCCCAGCGCCACGGGCAGGACCACTGCCGCTGACGTGGCGAGGACGGATCGGCGGATTCGAGTGCTGTTCATGAGTCATCTCCTCCGGGGAGGTCTCTGCCTGGACTGGTCCGGCACCCGGCCCGCGAACGCTCGCCCGGCCGGTGTCGCAGCCACCACGGCGCACGCCCTACGTATCCCGTACGCCCGTCATCCAGCGTCACACAGATGCCTCGTTCCCGCTGGTGGAGCCGTTCGGGTTGCGGATGGGGGCGGGGTGCGTCCGCCCCGGGCACCCCAAGACCTGCGCTGTCGACGCAGAAATGCCGACCGGCGTCCCCTGTCCGGAGGCGCCGACCAGCTCGGCCACCGAAGCCGGGACGAAGAACTGTTCGGCGAACCGGCTGTGGACGACCCGTCCGCTGTCCGGGGCCTGCCGGAGCGGACCCCACCGGGCATCGGAATGATCCGGATTCCGCGTGATCGCCCCCGGGTCCACGGCGAGCTCAGGTGCGTGGGCCGGCACCGTGCAGCAGGGTGTCGATGATGCGGGCGGCGAGGGTGTCGGTGTCGATGCCGGTGTCGTCCGGGCTCCCGTGCAGGGATTCTCCGAGGAGCGCGTAGTAGACGCGCCGTACCCAGTGCAGGTCGGCCGCCTCGTCGATGAGCTTGTCCGCCCGGGCCCGTTCCAGCACGGTGATGCAGTGCCGGCCGAGGTCCTCGTGGAGGGCCGCCGCTTCGCTGCCGGGGTCGGCCGGGAGTTCCAGGGCGAAGGTCCAGGCGCCTTTGACCTCGAGCACGTTGGCCGTGATCCGGTGCAGTGCCACCAGCGGAGGGGCGGTGTCCGGCCGGCCGTCCTCGACGGCCTGGACGAGCTGGCGGGCGGCGGAGGAGGCCAGCGCCTCGATCAGCGCCTGCCGATGGGCGAACCGGCGATGGATCGTCGTCCTGGCCACCCCCGCCGCAGCCGCGATCTGCTCCATCGACGCGCCGGGGTCCTTGGAGAGCACGCGCTCGGCTGCCTCCAGGATCGCGCGGACACTGCGCTCCGCGTCCGCCCGCAACGGCCGTGCCGCTGACTCACTCATGGCGCCTCCCGCTCTTCTGCTTGGCCTTCGAAAAGATACACCTCCGAGCTATATTTGAGTTAACTGCATCAACGCTGTTGCAGTTTGGTGGAAAGTGAGTACGCTTCAGTCTCAGTTACCCGCTGAGTGGAGGAGATTTCCCGTGCACAGTGCAGCGCTCATCACCGGTGCCTCATCCGGCCTCGGGGCGGAGTTCGCCGCCCAGCTCGCGGCCCGTGGACACGATCTGATCCTGGTGGCGCGTTCCGAGGGCAGGCTCACCGCCCTCGCCGAGCGCCTCACCGCGGAGCACGGCATCCGGACCCACGTCCTGGTCCAGGACCTCGCCGAGCCCGATGCGGCCCGGCAGATCGCGGGACGTCTCGCCTCGCGCGGCCTGAGCGTCGACCTGCTGGTCAACAACGCCGGCTTCGGCACGTGCGGTCGCTTCGAGGACATCGCCGCGGACCGCGACCACGACCAGCTGATGGTGAACGTCGTCGCGCTCGTCGACCTCACGCACGAACTGCTCCCCGGCATGCTGGAGCGCGGCAAGGGCGCCGTGGTGAACGTCGCTTCCACCGCGGGTTTCCAGCCGTCCCCGTACTTCGCCGTGTACAGCGCGGCCAAGGGCTTCGTGCTCAACTTCGGGCTCGCCCTGCGCCAGGAGTACCGCGGGCGGGGCATTCGCGTACTGACTCTGTGCCCCGGGCCGGTCGACACCCCCTTCTTCGACGCCATCGGCACCCGCAAAGCGGCGGTCAACGGCTCGATGACCACACCGGAGCCGGTCGTACGGGCCGCACTGCGTGCACTCGACCGCGACCGCGGCTACGTCACGCCCGGCCTCGGCAACGCCCTGTCCGCGCATCTGCTGCCGCGCCGCCCGCGCACCCTGGTCGCCGCCCTCGCCGAGCGTGTCACCCGTAAGGTCCTCGGCCCTGAGGGCACCGCCCCACAGCCGAAGGAGTACGCGGCGTGAGTTCCTCCACCGTTCCGGCCGCGGGCGCGGCCGCCGCGATGCTGCTCGTCGGGACCTCGACGGCCGTCTCCGCGACGATCGCCGACCACCCCGTTCTCAGCGGACAGGCCCTGCGCTACGCGCTCGCCGCGGCGATCCTCCTGGCCGTGGTACGCCACCGCCGTCTGCCGCGCGCCGGCCTGACCTTCCGTGACTTCCTGCTGCTTCTGGCGCTGGCCGCCACCGGGTTGGCGGGCTTCAACATCTTCCTGGTCGAAGCCACCCGGCACGCGAGCCCCGCCACGATCGGCACGGTGGTCGGAGCGATCCCCATCGTCCTCGCACTCGTCGGGCCGTTGACGGAAGGCCGCCGTCCGGCGGCGCGCACCGTCGCCGCCGCGGCGGTCGTCACGCTGGGCGCCGCCGTCGCCGCAGGCTTCGGCGGCGGCAGCCTGCGCGGTGTGCTGCTGTCGCTGGGAGCCCTCGCAGGAGAGGTCGCCTTCTCGCTGCTCGCTCTTCCGCTGCTGCCCAAGCTCGGCCCCCTGCGAGTCGCCGCCTATCCCGCGGCGCTGGCCGTGCCCATGCTGCTGGCCGCGAGCATCGCCCTGGAGGGTACGGGCTCCCTCCGCCTGCCCACCCCCACAGAAGCGGCCGCCTTCGGGTACCTCGGCGTACTCGTCACGGCCACCGCCTTCTTCCTCTGGTACGACGCGCTGCGCCGCCTGGGCGCCGCGCGGGCCGGGCTCTTCGCCGGTCTGGTCCCGGTGGGCGCGCTGATCACCACGGTCGTACTCGGACTCGGCGAGCCAGGCGTCGCGGATGTCGCCGGCGCACTGCTCGTCGGCACGGGCGTCCTGATCGGTATGCGGCAGCCCGCGCGGACCGGCGGCGCGGAGCGGGCCGACCGCCCAGCGGACCGCACCGACGCCGGACAGCGAGCACCGCAGCTGTTCGAACGTTCGTAGCGCAGGAGCATCACGACGGGGTGGCCACCGACCGGCTGCGCCCGGGGGCTGTCAGCGCCAGGTGGCAGGATGCCCAGCCATGACCGCTTCGATCAGTGAGTCGTGGACCCGCATCGAGAACTGGCTGGCAGAGCACGCGTCGGCGACCTACGCCGCGCTTGCACCACCCGCGGACCCGGCGGTCATCGCCGCGACCGAACGTGTCATCGGCAGACCGCTTCTCAAGCCCTTGGTGACATCGCTACTGCGACACGACGGCCTCCTCGACCAACGACACTCGCTGCTGCCGGGGTCCTACAGGCTGATGAGTGCCCGTCAGACAGCGGCCGAGTGGACCCTTTGCACCGGCTTCCACGACAAGGCCACGGCAGAGGACAAGGGCGACGAGGTGGACGACGACTTCATGGAAATCGGGGTCAGCAGCGTCCTGTACGGCCATCCGCAGCTGATCCCCATCGCCCGGGACCAAGGGGGCGGTCACCTCGTCCTGGACCACCGACCCGAGATCGACCGGGGACGCGTGCACGAAACCGAGGCCACCGAAGGCGTCATGCGCAGACCACATGCGATGTGGGCTTCCCTGCCGGTGCTCATGGACACGCTCGCCACGTCCCTCGAGACCGACCAGCCCTTGGGCGACTACGTACCCGCAGTGAATGAGCAGCGGTGCCTGAGATGGGACTTCGCACCGCTGAGTGAACGGACGGCATGACCGCTACTGTCCGCTGCGCACGGATGGGCCCTGTTCATGGAGGCTCAGGGCATGGCCGCGAAGCCCACCTAGGACACCCCGTCGAGCGGCCTCAGGAACCGGCGCTCGTAGCGCTTGATGCAGCGGGTCTGCCGAGCCAGGTCGAACGCTTGCTGGCACTCCGGGTCGGACATGCTGTCCGAGCGGTACTGCTCGTACGCGGCCAGACTGGGGAAGGAGAACAAGGCGTAGGCAATGTCGCTGTCGCCCTCACTCGGCAGGAAGTAGCCGTGGTGCGTTCCGCCGAACCGGTTGACGAGCCGGACCCAGCGGCGACCGTACTCCTCGAAATCCTCGACCTTGTCAGCGTCGATCTCGTACTTCAGGTGAACAGTGATCATGCCTGCATGATGCCGTGTCACGCGCGGGCGCCCCTACGCACGGGGCCGTGGCGACGTTCCGCTGTCCGACGCCTCGGCGACCGCTGTCCCCGCGGTTCCCTGTCCGGTCGGGGGCGGGTGGGCACGGAAACGGGGCTGCTGGTCGGGGGTGATCGATCGTGCCGCATGATGGCCGGCATGTCACTGACCTTTGGCCCGGACCGGCAGACTCGTGAGTTCCAGTGCGACTGCTGCCAAGCTCCGATCGAACGGGCGTGGAACTTCATCCACGCTGACGATGCCGCGTACGCCGTCTACTTCGCGAACTGCTACCACCACAGGGACAAGGACCACGATGCGTGGATAGACGTGATCTTCGGAACCTGGGGCGTTGGATCTGATCAGTGGAGCGATCACGTGTCGTTCGCATGCCGCGTCGGTCCAGTGGCTGGGCAGGACACCCCGGCTTCGAGCTTGGTGACTGCCGGGCTTGCGCAACCCGACGGTCCACTGTTCGGCACCAAGCTCGATCGTGAGGCTGCTCTCCAGCACCCGAGGTTGTCGGAGTTCTGGAAGGTGTCCGACTTCATCTTGGAACACGACCCGCTGGTACGCGGCCACATCTACGGGCGCTGATCGCGAAGGCCGGCGGGGCCCATGGCCGCGAGATCCCCATGCCGGCGCAGCGAGTGCGGAGTCGGGCTGGTCGCGCGCGTGGCGGCAGCGATCCGGTAACGGACCGTCATCGCCCCAGCGCCGCACCTCCGTTCACATGCACGATCTGCGCCGTCATGTACGCCGCTTCAGGTGACGCCACATAGTGCACCGCGGCGGCGATGTCCGAGGGTCGGCCCGCCTGGCCCGTCAGCGACTGCTCGGTCCGGGCGGCGACGAACTCGGGCGTGGCCCGGTCGCCGAAGAACTCGGTGTCGGCGACGAAGCCTGGGGCGACCGCGTTGACGGTGATGCCCTGCGGGCCGAGCTTCTGCGCCAGATCGACGGTGTAGGTGTTGACGGTGGCCTTGGAGCCGCCGTACGAACCGGGGCCGCGCAGCGCGGCGATAGACGACATCTGGATGATTCGGCCGCCGGGCCGGGTGAGGTGCGGCAGCAGCCCTTCGGTGAGCAGCACGGCAGTGAGGACGTTGGCCTCGAAGTTGCGGCGGAAGCTGTCCGCGACGCCTTCGAGGGTGCCGTCGTGGGCCGGTGCGACGTTGCCGCCGGCGTTGGCGACGACCACGTCGACCTGTGCGCCGCCCGCGCTGCAGAATTCCACGGCTCTGCGGACCTGGCCGGGATCGCTCAGATCGGCGGCGACCCAGGAGGCCGTTCCCGCACCATGCGCGGCGTCGAGCTCTCCGGCGGCCTTCTCCAGGGGCCCCTCGCGCCGCCCGATGAGGACGACGTGGTCGCCGTCCGCCGCAAAGACCTCGGCCACCGCCCGCCCGATCCCCGTACCGCCACCCGACACCACGACCCTGCGCTGCCCCACGACCCCACCCCACGTCCTCGGTTATGAACGACGGTCACATCTCTGCCCGCCGCACGGTACGACCGCCGATCGTCGGAGTCAACGGGCAGGTGCCGCAGGCTCCTCACCCGGATGGCGGAGCCGCGAACCGGTCCAACGTGCCCGACATCCGCCCCTTCGCCTCAGGTCACCGATCCGGAACGGACCGTAAGAGGCGGTTGCCGTATCGATCTTGAGTGCGGTGGGATCGAAAGTGGCTGATAGGCCGGGTGGTTCCGCGGTCGTTGTGCATGAGGACAGGGCCCCTGGTGCAGTTCGGAGGTGCTGAGGCTCGGGTGCGACAGGAGGCCCTGTTGTCCTTGTTGCACGTGCCGGTGCCGGTGCCCGTGGCCCTCAACTCGTCCGACGTGTCGTGCGACTGGCTCGCTCCCCGGTTCGGGATCGCGGCTGACCGGCCCGACCGGGCCCGGCCCTACGACTCGGATCTGGCGGATGCCGCGTATCACTGGATCCGGCCGTTGCTGCCGGTGCCCGGCCCCGATCCACCAGCCGCCTCGCCTTCGACCGCACCTCCTATCCACTGGCCCTCGGTCAGCACGATGCGGTAGTAGCTCATCCGCAGCCGGGGCTGATCGAGATCGAACGTAGTCAGTCCCGACCACGCCAGGTGAAGCGGCAAGCTCACTGTGCCGTGCTCGAGGCCGGCAAGCTCGGAGAGCGCTGTGGGCAGGCGCCGGGCGGGCAGCGGCAAGGTGCCGCATACAAAGAAGCCCCCGGCCGCTGGCCTGGGGCTTTTCGTGGAGCGGGTGACGAGAATCGAACTCGCGCTCTGAGCTTGGGAATCAACGGTTCTTACGCTGTTGGAGGGCTCTGACCTGCGATTTTGGATTGGGTAGGTGGATGGCTCCCGGTCTCTGGGAGCCGTATCTGACCGCTGTTGTCCGCTCTGCTGGGCACGGATGGGGCACGAGAGCTGGCAGTGCGACGCGTGCTCCGGGCGTGCGGACTGGTCACAGGGGGATGATGCGGACTTGGTTGCCGCAGAGCTTGGTCATGTCATCGCTGTCGGACGTCAGCAGGGCGACGGGCTTCGGCTGGCGGAGCGCGACCTCGGCGACCGTGGCGTCGATGGCGTACTTGTGCCCGTGCAGTCCGGCACCTTTGAGCAGCTCCGCTGCCGCTTTCGCCGCCTGCTCGGTGACCGGCTCCACCTTGATGCGGGACAGGGCCCAGTTCAGGCGGGGCATGTTGGTACGGGGGTGGGTTACTTCCACGATGGTGTTCGCCCCGATCACCAGGTCGGCTCCCATGTCGTGGAAGACCTGAAGCATCGCGAGGAGCTTGCGGTCCTGCGCGATCCAGGCGGAGAGTCCTTCCGAGTCCAGGACGACGGTTTCGATGCGCTCGCTCACGCTGCGTCCGCGCCCTTGGAGGAGTTGGTGGCGCCGAAGATCTTCGAGTGGGCCTCGGCGAGCTCCTCGTCGCTGAAGCCTCCATGCTCCTCCTCGTGCCGGCGAAGGTCGTCGCCCAACAGTTGGTGCCGGATCTGGCGGGCCACGGCTTCCGCTACATAGCCGGAGACGTTGTCCGTGAGCTTGCGAAGCTCCGCCACCTGGTCGCTGGGGAGCGTGACGGTGATGCGAGTCGTTGAGGACATGCGGTAAGCATACTGGAGTATGCGTGCAGGCTTTTTGCGGCACCGATCCTTCTGGTCAAGGTTTCGCGACCGGAGAGTGCGGTTTCCGGCGCCGGGAGTACGAGCCCGCCGACCATGCGCGTATCGGTCAGAAGGGCGGTTCGAGATGGCTGCGGCCATCACCGTGCGGCCCCCAGTCCCAGGACTCCTCCAGGAAAGGCTCGGAGTCGGGGGCGTCGTGGCCCCACGCTTCGAGCGCCCTCCGGGCAACACGCCGGTTGGGGTCGTCGCCGCTGGTGTCCAGGATGGCGCGCGCGTGCACGGCGAGGTGATCGCGGTGTTCGGCGAGCGCGGGGTGCTCGGCGAGGATGAGCGCGGCGACAACGGCGGCTTCGCGCACGTCCTCATGGCTGTCTCGGAGGAAGGGCGAGACCGCCTGGTAGAGCATCGGGCGCAGGTCCCGGAAGGACGCCACGACGGTGCCGGGGGCCAGGAAGCCAGGGAAGTACTGCTCCGTGCGGCTCGCAACCTCGTCGGAGGCGTCGTAAGCCGTGGAAACCAACCAGTTCAACAGTGCCGCGCGGATGGGGGCCTTGCGATAGGGCCGGGGGGTCGTAGCCGCCGGGTGGGTGAGGATGCCGGCGACATACATGGCGACGGGAGCGGTGGCTTCGTAGATGGTGTTCTGGTGGCCGACCATCTCACCTAGCTCTGACAGAGCGTTGACCTGGGCCCTGGGGTCGGGTGTCAGCAGCCGTGTGAGGACCTCGGGGAGGTTCTCACCGTTCCCGAAAGGCGTCTCGAGCGAATCCCAATCAGTTTCCGACAGGACTATCTGGTAAGGCGGCAAGTCGGGCTCGCGGGGTGCGCCGCCGTTGGAACAGCTGTGGTTCACAGGCAAAACCTAGACCAGACGGCGGATGCAATTCTCATGGTCTACGGCGGTGCGGACGGACGTCGCCGTCTGTGCCAGGCGGGCCGCGGAGCTGACCACGGGCAGGCGTGCTGAAGGGGCCACCACGTCGGAAGCGGGCATGCGGGCCGTCGTTCTGTTGGCCTTTCTCGCCTGGAGCGGCAGCGCGAGGTTGTGGCCGGCCTCGACCAGCTCGTGCGAGCCCGGCGTGAAGAGGCGGATGACCAGGCATCTGGCACGGACATGGCACGAGATACCTGAACTGGTCCAGACAACAAAGAAGCCCCCGGCCGCTGGCCTGGGGCTTTTCGTGGAGCGGGTGACGAGAATCGAACTCGCGCTCTGAGCTTGGGAAGCTCATGTTCTACCATTAAACTACACCCGCGAAGCGCGCCGATCATCCGGCAGTGCATCGCCCACACTGTACCCCATCGCAGGCCCCCGGCGTCGTCGCCGTGGGGTCTGTGTGTCGTGCCGGGGCGCGGGTCGTGAGGTGGACGCGGGTGCGGGGGCGGTGAGTTGGGGGCGTAGCGTGGGTGGTCGGAGTGCCGCCTGGAGTGGCGTCCTGTTCATCCCCTAATGTGGCGGTCTCGTCCAAGGCTTGTTGGGGAAGGGACTTGATGGAGTCGATGGAGCGCACCGTCGTCCGCTGTGCCGAAGGGCACGTTTTCGCTACCTCGTCGTTCCCGATGCAGCAGCTCGGGTCCGAGCGGATCGGTCCCGGGCGGCTCATCCGCTGTCCGCGCTGTGCGCGGTTGCGGCAGGCGGTTCCCGTGGTGTTCGAGGAGCGTTAGCGGGGCGTCGGAGATCTGAGGCGGGGACGCGCGGGACGGTCCGGTTGGGGTCGGCTCGCGCGTTCTGCGTATCCTCGGTGCGTGCTTCTCTCAGATAAGGACCTCCGGGCCGAGATCGATGCCGGGCGGGTTCGCATTGACCCGTTCGACGCTTCGATGGTGCAGCCCTCGAGCATCGATGTGCGGCTCGACCGCTACTTCCGGGTGTTCGAGAACCACCGCTATCCGCATATCGACCCCGCCGTCGAGCAGGTGGACCTGACGCGTCAGGTCGAGCCGGAAGGCGACGAGGCGTTCATCCTCCACCCCGGGGAGTTCGTCCTGGCGTCGACGTACGAGGTCATCTCGCTGCCCGACGACCTGGCGTCGCGGCTGGAGGGGAAGAGCTCGCTGGGGCGGCTCGGGCTGGTGACGCACTCGACGGCCGGCTTCATCGACCCCGGATTCTCGGGGCACGTGACCCTGGAGCTGTCGAATCTGGCGACGCTGCCGATAAAGCTCTGGCCGGGAATGAAGATCGGGCAGCTGTGTATGTTCCGGCTGACCTCGTCCTCGGAATTCCCGTACGGATCCGAGCGCTACGGATCGCGTTACCAGGGGCAGCGAGGGCCGACCGCCTCGCGTTCGTTCATGAATTTCCATCGGACTCAGGTGTGATGCTGCGTGGCTGCTGAAGAGCGGGAGAATCTCGACTACGAGGCCTTCGGGCGTGCCGTGCGTGAGCTGGCCCAGTCGGTCGCCGACGACGGCTACGAGCCGGACGTCGTGCTGAGCATCGCGCGGGGCGGGGTCTTCGTCGCCGGTGGTCTGGCGTACGCCCTGGACTGCAAGAACATCCACCTGGTGAACGTGGAGTTCTACACCGGGGTGAACACCACCCTGGAGATGCCCGTCATGCTGGCGCCCGTCCCGAACGCCATCGACTTCACCCGAAAGAAAGTCCTGATCGCCGACGACGTCGCCGACACCGGCAAGACGCTGAAGCTGGTCCGGGACTTCTGCATCGATCATGTGGCCGAGGTGCGCAGCGCGGTCATCTACGAGAAGCCGCACTCGCTCGTGAAGTGCGAGTACGTGTGGAAGAAGACCGACCGGTGGATCAACTTCCCGTGGAGCGTGGAGAAGCCGGTCGTGCGCCGTGAGGGACAGGTTCTCGACTCGTAGCAGCAGCCCGCGCCGGGACATGGCGCGGATACGGGAGGACCCCGGTGGCGTCATGCCACCGGGGTCCTCCCACGTCCGGACCGGGTCGGTCAGATGGTGCCCAGCTTGATGATCGAGAGCAGTGCGATCAGCTGGATCGCCGAGGCGCCCAGCGCCTTCGGCCACGGCAGGTCGTGGGACTTGCTCACCATGGACGTGAACAGCGCTCCCGCGGCCAGCCAGGTGACCCAGCCCAGGATCTGGACCAGGGAGTTCTCGCCGCCCAGGAAGAGGGCGAAGATTAGGCGGGGCGCGTCCGTGATCGACATGATCAGCATCGACAGGCCGACGGTCGGCTGCCAGGAGCCGGTGCCACCGAGCTGGCGGGCCAGGGTGTGGGTCACCGCGCCGAGGACCAGTCCACCGAGGACGAAGCCCAGGCCCGTGAAGATCACGTACGGGGCGGCCGTGGAGACCTCGGCGTGGATCGCCTCGTCGCGGGCCTGGTCGAAGCCGAAGAGCGCGAGCAGGCCGTAGACGAACGTGACGGTGATCGCGGTGCCCCAGACGGGGTAGTCGCGCATCTGCCAGAACGTCGGTCCCGGCCGCATCACGATGCCGCTCAGCAGCTGCTTCCAGTGCAGCCTGGGCCCCGACGGCTGCGCGGGGGCCTGGCCGCCCTGGTAGGTGCTGCCGTCGCCGTACGGGTCCTCGCCGATGCTGAACGCCTGGGTGTGCCCGGGGGCGTTGGCGTACGGGTCGTGCTGCGCGGGCTGGTGGTACGGGTCGCCGAAGTACTCCGGCTCGCCGTGCCCGCCTCCGTGTCCGTTGCCACCCCCGTGTGCGGTGCCGCCGTGCCCGCCGTTGTACGGGGCTCCCTGAGGGCCGCCGTACGGTGCGCCGTTGCCTCCTGCCGGAGGCCACGACTGCCCGCCGTACGGCTGCTGCGATGGTGCCTGCGCGCCGTACGGCTGTTGCTGCTGCGGGTGTTGTTGCGGTGTGCGGTTGTCCCGGCCGCGTCCGATCCTGAATCCAGCCACACATCGAACGTACCTGGTCCGTACGGGTGCGGGGCGGGAGCCGGGGGAACAGGGGCCCTTTGCGGCCTACCTGTGACATCCCCTAAGGGGACCCTGGGGGGCCCACCCCACCCCGGACCGCCCGCTGACGTGCCCCTGGAGCCCCCGGGCGCCCCTGGGCACCCCGGGAAGGGGGGGGGGGGGGGGGGGGGCGGGGCCGGGGGGGGGGGGGGGGCGCGGCGCGGGGGGGGGGGGGGGGGGGGGGGGGGGGGTGGGCGGGGGGGGGGGGGGGGGGGCGGGCGGGGCGGGCGGGGGGGGGGGGGGGGCGGGGGCGGGGGGGGGGGGGGGGGGGGGGGTGGGGGGGGGC
>NZ_JBIAJR010000005.1:0-478368 GCF_042872025.1 Streptomyces sp. NPDC005494 | reverse complement strand
CCCCCCCCCCCCCCCCCCCCCCCCCCCCCCCCCCCCCCCCCCCCCCCCCCCCCCGGCCCCCCCCCCCCCCCCCCCCCCCCCCCCCCCCCCCCCCCCCCCCCCGGGCCGGCCGCCCCCCCCCCCCCCCGCGCCCGGCTGGTGTGGTGTTACGGGGTATGCGTCAGCCCTCGTCGGACTTGAGGGCCTCCATGGCCCGCTCGGTCACCTCGGTGACCTTGCCGAGCGCGGAGATCGTCACGACCAGTCCCTGGGACCGGTAGTAGTCGATGATCGGCTCGGTCTGCGTGTGGTAGACCTCCAGCCGCGTGCGCACCGTCTCCTCGGTGTCGTCGTCACGCTGGTACAGCTCGCCCCCGCAGGCGTCGCAGACGCCCTCGGTCTTCGGCGGGTTGTACGTGGCGTGGAAGACGTGCGCGCTGTCGTTGCGGCAGATGCGGCGGCCGGCAATGCGCTTGACCACTTCGTCCTCGGGGACCTCCAGGTCGAGGACCGCGTCCAGCTTCAGGCTCTCGCTGTGAAGCATCTCGTCCAGAGCGACGGCCTGGCCCACGTTGCGCGGGAAGCCGTCCAGCAGGAAACCGTTCTCGGCGTCCGGCTGGGACATGCGGTCCTTGGCCATGGCGATGGTGACTTCGTCCGGCACCAGCTGACCCGCGTCCATGAAGGAACGGGCCTGCTTGCCAAGGTCGGTGCCCTGGCTGATGTTGGCGCGGAAGAGGTCGCCCGTGGAGATGTGCGGAATCGAAAGATTCTTGGCAAGGAACGCGGCCTGCGTTCCCTTGCCGGCACCGGGCGGCCCGACGAGGACGATTCGCATCAGCGGAGGAACCCTTCGTAATTGCGCTGCTGGAGCTGACTCTCGATCTGCTTCACGGTCTCCAGACCCACACCCACGATGATCAGGATGCTCGTCCCGCCGAACGGGAAGTTCTGGTTAGCTCCGCCGAAGCCTGCCAACGCCATCGTCGGCACCAGAGCGATCAGGCCCAGGTACAGCGAGCCCGGCCAAGTGATCCTGTTGAGCACGTAGCTCAGGTACTCGGCAGTAGGTCGACCTGCCCGGATACCCGGGATGAACCCACCATACTTCTTCATGTTGTCGGCGACTTCCTCGGGGTTGAACGAGATCGCCACATAGAAGAATGCGAAGAACACGATCAGAAGGAAGTACGTCGCGATGTAGTACGGGTGGTCGCCCTTGACGAAGTGGTCCTGAATCCAGGTCGCCCAGCCCGCGGTGGAGTTGGAGAACTGAACGATTAGAGCAGGAATGTAGAGCAGCGAAGAAGCGAAGATGACGGGAATCACACCCGCCTGGTTCACCTTCAGCGGGATGTAAGTGGACGTACCGCCGTACGACCGGCGCCCGATCATCCGCTTCGCGTACTGCACGGGGACCCTGCGCTGTGCCTGCTCGACGAAGACGACGAGGCCGACCATCACGAAGCCGATGAGGATGACGGTGATGAACTCGATCCACCCGTCGGCGAGCTTGCCGCTCTGCTTGATGGCCCACAGGGCGCCGGGGAAGCTGGCGGCGATCGAGATGAACATCAGGATCGACATGCCGTTGCCGATACCGCGGTCGGTGATGAGCTCACCGAGCCACATGACCGCCGCGGTGCCCGCGGTCATGGTGATCACCATGACGATGGTCGTGAAGATCGACTGGTTCGGGACGATCTGGTCCGCGACGGGGCAGCCGCTGAAGAGCGCGCCGCTGCGGGCGGTTGCCACCAGGCCGGTGCCCTGGAGGATGGCCAGCGCCACGGTCAGATAACGCGTGTACTGCGTGATCTTGGCCGTGCCCGACTGTCCCTCCTTCTTGAGGGCTTCGAGCCGGGGGATGACGACGGTCAGCAGCTGAAGAATGATGCTGGCCGTGATGTACGGCATGATTCCGAGCGCGAAGATCGTGATCTGCAGCAGTGCACCACCGCTGAACATGTTCACCAGACCGAACAGGCTGTTGTTGCCCTTGCTGGCCTGATCAACACAAATCTGGACGTTCTCGTAGCTCACCCCCGGTACGGGAATGTGCGCCCCGAGACGGTAGAGCACGATGATGCCGAGCGTGAAGAGCAGCTTCTTGCGCAGGTCGGGCGTCTTGAACGCCCGGGCGAACGCGGTGAGCACGGTGCCTCCTGCGACCCCCGCGCAAAAGCGTGAGGTGACGGTCTTGAGGATCGACGATTACGTAACAGCCAAAGAACCCCGGGCGCTTGCCCGGGTCTTACCACAGCAACAGTGCACGCCACCTTACCGGCGGACATGCCCCCCTAGGAACGACCAACCGGGGATGCCCCAAATGAGAGGCATCCCCGGTCGGGTGTTCAGGCCACAGCCCTGTCCGAGTTGTCTCAGACGAGTTCGGTGACGGTGCCGCCGGCAGCGGCAATCTTCTCCTTGGCGGAGCCGGAGACGGCGTCAACCGAAACCTGCAGCGCAACGGAGATCTCGCCCTGTCCGAGGACCTTGACGAGGTGGTTGTTACGCACGGCGCCCTTGGCGACCAGGTCGGCCACCGTGACCTCTCCACCCTCGGGGTAGAGCGTCGCGAGCTTGTCCAGGTTCACGACCTGGTACTCCGTGCGGAACGGGTTCTTGAAGCCCTTGAGCTTCGGGAGACGCATGTGGAGGGGCATCTGGCCACCCTCGAAGCGCTCCGGAACCTGGTAACGAGCCTTCGTACCCTTGGTACCACGGCCTGCGGTCTTACCCTTGGACGCCTCACCACGACCCACACGGGTCTTGGCGGTCTTGGCGCCCGGGGCAGGCCGGAGGTTGTGGGCCTTCAGCGGGCTGTTCTCCGCCATGTCAGTCAACCTCCTCAACCGTCACGAGGTGGCGGACGGTCTGCACCATGCCGCGGAACTCGGGGCGGTCCTCCTTGACAACCACGTCGTTCAGGCGCTTGAGCCCGAGCGAACGCAGGGTGTCGCGGTGGTTCTGCTTGCTGCCGATGTACGACTTCGTCTGCGTGATCTTGAGGCGAGCCATTACGCACCCGCTCCCGCACGCGCACGAAGCAGAGCCGCGGGGGCGACGTCCTCGAGGGGCAGACCACGGCGAGCCGCGATCTCCTCGGGACGCTGCAGGCCCTGGAGGGCCGCCACGGTCGCGTGCACGATGTTGATCGGGTTCGAAGAACCGAGCGACTTCGACAGGATGTCGTGAACGCCGGCGCACTCCAGAACGGCGCGCACCGGGCCACCCGCGATCACACCGGTACCGGGGGAAGCAGGCTTGAGCAGGACGACGCCCGCAGCCTTCTCGCCCTGGATCGGGTGAGGGATGGTGCCCTGGATACGCGGGACCTTGAAGAAGCTCTTCTTGGCTTCCTCGACGCCCTTGGCGATGGCCGCGGGAACTTCCTTGGCCTTGCCGTATCCGACACCGACGGTGCCGTCACCATCGCCCACCACGACCAGCGCGGTGAAGCTGAAGCGACGACCACCCTTCACTACCTTGGCGACGCGGTTGATCGCGACGACGCGCTCGACGTACGCGGTCTTCTCGGCGGCAGCGCCACCGTCACGGCCCTTCCGGTCCCGCCGCTCGCCGCCACCGGCACCGCTTCCGCGGCGCTGGGGTCCAGCCATTGGATTTACCTCTCTCTGTTACGTCCGCTGTGCGTTGGAACCGGGGCTTAGAACTTCAGCCCGGCTTCACGGGCGGCGTCAGCCAGAGCGGCAATCCGCCCGGCGTACTGGTTACCACCGCGGTCAAACACGACGGCCTCGACGCCTGCGGCCTTGGCGCGCTCGGCGACCAGGGCGCCGACCTGCTTGGCCTGGGCGCTCTTGTCACCCTCCGCCCCGCGGATCGACGTGTCCAGGGTCGACGCCGACGCGAGCGTGTGGCCCGCGATGTCGTCGATGACCTGAGCCACGATGTGGCGGTTGGAACGCGTCACGACCAGGCGCGGCCTCTCCGGCGAACCGGAGATGTGCTTGCGGACGCGGATGTGGCGACGCTTGAGGGCTGCACGCTTGTAGGCGTCGCCCTTGGCGATCTTTACACCGTATGCCATGGCTACTTACCAGCCTTTCCGACCTTGCGGCGGATGACCTCGCCCGCGTACTTGACGCCCTTGGCCTTGTACGGGTCGGGCTTCCGCAGCTTGCGGATCTTCGCCGAGACCTCGCCGACCTTCTGCTTGTCGATGCCCTCGACACTGAACTTCGTGGGCGACTCGACCTTGAAGGTGATGCCCTCGGGGGCCTCGATGAGGATCGGGTGGCTGTAGCCCAGGGCGAACTCCAGGTTGGAGCCCTTCGCCTGGACGCGGTAACCGACACCGCTGATCTCGAGCGCCTTGCTGTATCCCGCGGTCACGCCGGTGATCATGTTCGCCACCAGCGTGCGGGACAGGCCGTGGAGGGCCTTGTTCTGACGCTCGTCGTTCGGGCGGACGACGTTGAGCACGCCGTCCTCACCCTTGGTGACCTCGATCGGCGCTGCGACGGTGTGCGTGAGGGTCCCCTTGGGGCCCTTCACCGCGACCGTGCGGCCATCGATGGTGACGTCCACACCGGCGGGAACCTGGATGGGGAGCTTGCCGATTCGCGACATGAGCTGTTCCTCCGTTCCCGACTACCAGACGTAGGCGAGGACTTCCCCACCTACGCCCTTCTTGCTGGCCTGCTGGCCGGTCAGGAGACCGTGGGACGTGGAGATGATCGCCACGCCCAGGCCGCCGAGAACCTTCGGCAGATTGGTGGACTTTGCGTAAACACGCAGACCCGGCTTCGAGATTCGCTTGATGCCGGCGATCGAGCGCTCGCGGTTCGGGCCGAACTTCAGCTCGAGGACGAGGCTCTTGCCGACCTCGGCGTCCTCGACCTTCCAGCCGGTGATGAAGCCCTCCTGCTGGAGGATCTCCGCGATGTGCGACTTGATCTTGCTGTGCGGCATCGCGACATCGTCGTGATACGCCGAGTTCGCGTTGCGCAGACGCGTGAGCATGTCTGCGATGGGATCAGTCATGGTCATGAGTTGGCCTTCGGCCTCTCTCGCCGGGGTTTCCTGTATGCGCCATCCCTCTCCCCACTCAGTGGCGGGACGGGTGCGGTGCGGGGACCTACGGCGTAGTAAGTCGGTCAGGGCGGCAGGCGCCCAACCCTTCAAGCCTACGGCATGAAAAGTGGGGCTCCTGCCGACCAGATACTTACCGAGAGCTTCTGGTACTCCCAACGCCCAAAGGGCGAAGGAGATTTACCAGGAGCTCTTGGTCACGCCCGGCAGCTCGCCACGGTGAGCCATCTCACGAAGGCACACGCGGCACAGGCCGAACTTGCGGTAGACGGAGTGGGGCCGGCCGCAGCGCTGGCAGCGGGTGTACCCGCGAACGCCGAACTTCGGCTTACGGGCGGCCTTAGCGATCAGAGCCTTCTTCGCCACGGTCAGTTCTCCTTGAACGGGAAGCCGAGGTGACGAAGCAGGGCACGACCCTCGTCGTCGTTGGCAGCCGTGGTGACCACGGTGATGTCCATGCCCCGGACCCGGTCGATCTTGTCCTGGTCGATCTCGTGGAACATGACCTGCTCCGTGAGACCGAAGGTGTAGTTGCCACGGCCGTCGAACTGCTTCGGCGACAGGCCACGGAAGTCACGGATACGCGGAAGCGCGAGCGACAGCGTACGGTCCAGGAACTCCCACATGCGGTCACCACGGAGGGTGACGTGGCAGCCGATCGGCTGCCCCTCGCGCAGCTTGAACTGCGCGATCGACTTGCGGGCCTTGGTGACGGCGGGCTTCTGGCCGGTGATCGTGGTGAGGTCCTTGACGGCACCGTCGATCAGCTTGGAGTCGCGGGCGGCGTCGCCCACACCCATGTTGACCACGATCTTGACCAGACCGGGGACCTGCATGACGTTCTCGTACGAGAACTCCTCACGCAGCTTGCCGGCGATTTCCTCGCGGTAGCGCGTCTTGAGACGCGGCGCAGTGGTGGCAGTCATCAGATGTCCTCACCGGTCCGCTTGGCAACGCGGATCTTCTTGCCCTCGTCGTCAAAGCGGTAGCCGACGCGGGTGACGACCTTGTTGCCGTCCTTCTCCACGACCAGCTGAACGTTGCTGACGTGAATCGGGGCCTCGGTGGTGACAATGCCACCGGTCTGCGAGCCGCGAGCCGTCTGACCGGCCTTGGTGTGCTTCTTGACCCGGTTGACACCCTCGACGAGGACACGGTCCTGGGCGGGGAAGGCAACGATGACCTTGCCCTGCTTGCCCTTGTCCTTACCGGTGATGACCTGAACCAGGTCGCCCTTCTTGATCTTCATGCTTACAGCACCTCCGGCGCGAGCGAGATGATCTTCATGAACTTCTTCTCGCGCAGCTCTCGGCCCACGGGGCCGAAGATGCGGGTGCCGCGGGGGTCGCCGTCGTTCTTGAGAATGACAGCGGCGTTCTCGTCGAAGCGGATGTACGAGCCATCCTGGCGACGGCGCTCCTTGACGGTGCGAACGATGACGGCCTTGACGACGTCACCCTTCTTCACGTTGCCACCGGGGATCGCGTCCTTGACGGTGGCGACGATGACGTCACCGATGCCCGCGTAGCGGCGACCCGAGCCACCGAGAACACGGATGGTGAGAATTTCCTTCGCACCCGTGTTGTCGGCGACGCGCAGTCGCGACTCCTGCTGGATCACGTCTATCTCCTGATCGTCTGCCGGTTCCCGGCGGGGGCCGCGGTGAAGCGGCCCCCGCCGAGCCTGGCGGAACTGGCCTGAGGGGAGACCCCCTCAGGGATTACTTGGCCTTCTCGAGGATCTCGACGATGCGCCAGCGCTTCGAGGCGGACAGCGGACGCGTCTCCATGATGAGGACGCGGTCGCCGACGCCAGCAGCGTTCTGCTCGTCGTGGGCCTTGAGCTTGTTCGTACGGCGGATGACCTTGCCGTACAGCGCGTGCTTGACCCGGTCCTCGACAGCGACGACGACGGTCTTGTCCATCTTGTCGCTGACGACCAGACCCTCACGGGTCTTGCGGAAACCGCGGTCGGTGTTGGTCTCAGTCACAGTCTTCTCGCTCATCAGACGCTCTCCACCGTCTCGATGCCCAGCTCGCGCTCGCGCATCAGGGTGTAGATCCGGGCGATGTCCTTACGGACGGACTTGAGCCGACCGTGGTTCTCGAGCTGCCCCGTCGCCGCCTGGAAGCGGAGGTTGAACAGCTCTTCCTTGGCCTCGCGGAGCTTGTTGAGGAGCTCCTCGTTGCCCAGCTCGCGCAGCTCGGACGCCTTGGTACCGGCCGACATCACGACTCACCTGCCTCGCGCCGAACGATCCGGCACTTCATCGGAAGCTTGTGAGCAGCGCGGGTGAGCGCCTCACGAGCAATCTTCTCGTTCGGGTAGGACAGCTCGAACATCACCCGACCGGGCTTGACGTTCGCGATCCACCACTCGGGAGAACCCTTACCGGAACCCATGCGGGTCTCGGCCGGCTTCTTCGTCAGGGGGCGGTCCGGGTAGATGTTGATCCAGACCTTGCCGCCACGCTTGATGTGGCGGGTCATCGCGATACGAGCTGCCTCGATCTGACGGTTCGTCACATACGCCGGGGACAGCGCCTGGATGCCGTACTCGCCGAACGCAACCTGCGTGCCACCCTTGGACATACCGCTGCGCTTCGGGTGGTGCTGCTTGCGGTGCTTGACCCTACGGGGGATCAGCATTTCGGTCAGGCCTCCGTTCCGGTGCTCTCAGCCGGAGCAGCGGCGGCGGGAGCGTCGGCCTTGGGGGCCTCGGCTGCCGGCGCGGACTGCTGCGGCTTGCGGCCGCGACCGCCACGCTCGCCACCACGGCCACCACGGCCGGCCGGGCGGTCAGCGCCGCCACGAGCCGGACGGTTGCCGGCGCGAGCCGCTGCGTTCTCGGCGCGGACCTCGGCGATGTTCTTGACGTCGCCCTTGTAGATCCAGACCTTCACGCCGATGCGGCCGAAGGTCGTCTTGGCCTCGAAGAAGCCGTAGTCCACGTTCGCGCGGAGCGTGTGCAGGGGCACACGGCCCTCGCGGTAGAACTCCGAGCGGGACATCTCGGCGCCGCCGAGGCGGCCACCGCACTGGATCTTGATGCCCTTGGCGCCGGCCTTCATCGTGCTCTGCATGCTCTTACGCATGGCACGACGGAAGGAGACGCGGGAGGAGAGCTGCTCGGCGACGGCCTGGGCCACCAGCTGAGCGTCCACCTCGGGGTTCTTGACCTCGAGGATGTTCAGCTGGACCTGCTTGCCGGTCAGCTTCTCCAGCTCGCCACGGATGCGGTCGGCCTCGGCGCCACGGCGACCGATGACGATGCCCGGGCGGGCGGTGTGGATGTCAACGCGGACGCGGTCGCGGGTGCGCTCGATCTCCACCTTGGAGATGCCGGCCCGCTCCATGCCCTTCGTCATCATGCGACGAATGGCGACGTCTTCCTTGACGTAGTCCTTGTACAGCTTGTCGGCGTACCAACGGGACTTGAAGTCCGTGGTAATGCCGAGTCGGAACCCGTGCGGGTTTACCTTCTGGCCCATTACCGGGTTCCTTCCTTGCTGCTGACGACCACGGTGATGTGGCTGGTCCGCTTACGGATCCGGTAGGCACGGCCCTGAGCACGCGGACGGAACCGCTTCAGGGTCGGGCCCTCGTCCACGTACGCCTCGCTGATGACCAGCGAAGAGGCGTCGGTGTGGTCGTAGTTGTGTGCAGCGTTGGCGATGGCGCTGTCCAGCACCTTGCCAACCGGCACGCTCGCGGCCTGCGGGGCGAAACGCAGGACCGCCTGAGCCTCCGTGGCATCCATGCCACGGATGAGGTCCACCACGCGGCGGGCCTTCATGGGCGTGACGCGGATGTACCGCGCCTGGGCCCTGGCTTCCATGGTTGTCCCTTCGGTGTAAGTCATAGTCGTTTCCACCCCGCGGTTAGCGGCGCTTCGACTTCCGGTCGTCCTTGACGTGGCCGCGGAAGGTGCGAGTCGGCGAGAACTCGCCGAGCTTGTGGCCGACCATCGACTCGGTGACGAACACCGGGACGTGGATCTTGCCGTTGTGCACCGCGATGGTGTGACCCAGCATGGCCGGGACGATCATCGAGCGACGGGACCAGGTCTTGATGACGTTCTTGGTGCCTGCCTCGTTCTGTACGTCCACCTTCTTGATGAGGTGGCCGTCGACGAAGGGCCCCTTCTTGAGACTGCGCGGCATCTAAACCCGCTCCTAGCGCTTCTTGTTCGTCTTGCGGCGGCGGACGATGTACTTGTTCGAAGCCTTCTTCGGCGAACGAGTACGACCCTCCTTCTGACCCCACGGCGAGACCGGGTGACGTCCACCGGAGGTCTTGCCTTCACCACCACCGTGCGGGTGGTCAACCGGGTTCATCGCGACACCGCGGACGGTCGGGCGAACGCCCTTCCAGCGCATACGGCCGGCCTTGCCCCAGTTGATGTTCGACTGCTCGGCGTTGCCGACCTCGCCGATGGTGGCGCGGCAGCGGGCGTCGACCAGCCGGATCTCACCGGACGGCATACGAAGGTGGGCCATGGTGCCCTCCTTCGCCA
Source organism: Streptomyces sp. NPDC005494 (assembly GCF_042872025.1). Lineage (NCBI taxonomy): Bacteria > Bacillati > Actinomycetota > Actinomycetes > Kitasatosporales > Streptomycetaceae > Streptomyces > Streptomyces sp. NPDC005494. Next base: position 468,816 of record NZ_JBIAJR010000005.1, on the reverse strand, counting down.
GCAGCTGCACGGAGGCACCCGCGGAACGGGCGAACTTCGCGCCGCCGCCGGGCCGCAGCTCGATGGCGTGGATGGTCGTACCGACCGGGATGTTGCGCAGCGCCAGGTTGTTGCCCGGCTTGATGTCGGCGCCCGGACCGTTCTCGACGCGGTCACCCTGCGACAGACCACGGGGGGCGACGATGTAACGCTTCTCGCCGTCCGCGTAGTGCAGCAGCGCGATGCGCGCGGTGCGGTTGGGGTCGTACTCGATGTGCGCGACCTTGGCCGGCACGCCGTCCTTGTCGTGACGACGGAAGTCGATCACACGGTAGGCGCGCTTGTGGCCACCGCCCTGGTGGCGAACGGTCACACGACCGGCGTTGTTACGGCCGCCCTTGCTGTGCAGGGGGCGGACCAGCGACTTCTCCGGCGTGGACCGCGTGATCTCGACAAAGTCGGCGACGCTGGAGCCACGACGGCCCGGGGTCGTCGGCTTGTACTTGCGGATACCCATTTCTCAGTCCTCGTCCGATTCCGGACGACTCGACCTCACTAGGAGGTCGGGCCGCCGAAGATGTCGATACGGTCGCCCTCGGCGAGGGTCACGATGGCGCGCTTCGTGTCGGCGCGCTTGCCGAAGCCGGTCTTGGTGCGCTTGCGCTTACCCTGCCGGTTGATCGTGTTGACCCCGGTGACCTTGACCGAGAAGACCGCTTCCACGGCCTGCTTGATCTGGGTCTTGTTGGAGCCGGGCGCGACGATGAAGGTGTACTTGTTCTCGTCGAGCAGCGCGTAGCTCTTCTCGGAGACAACCGGCTTGACGAGAACGTCGCGCGGGTCCGAGTAGGTCTTGCTGGTAACGGTCGCCTCACTCATCAGGCGGCGCTCCCTTCGGTCTCAGCGGTCTGGGGGCCAGACACGAAGGACTCGAAAGCGGCCTGGGTGAAGACCACGTCGTCAGAGACGATCACGTCGTACGTGTTCAGCTGGCCCGGCTCCAGGATGTGCACCTGGGGCAGGTTGCGAGCGGACAGCCACGCGGCCTCGTCGGCACGCTCGACGACCAGGAGCAGGTTGCTGCGCTCCGAGATCTTGCCGAACAGCGTCTTGGCGGCCTTGGTGGAGATCCCACCCTCGACCACGCCGGTGACGACGTGGATGCGGGAGTGACGCGCCCGGTCCGAGAGGGCTCCGCGCAGGGCGGCGGCCTTCATCTTCTTCGGGGTGCGCTGGGAGTAGTCACGCGGCTGAGGGCCGTGGACGACGCCACCGCCGGCGAACTGCGGCGCACGGGTCGAACCCTGGCGCGCGCGGCCGGTGCCCTTCTGGCGGTACGGCTTGCGCCCACCACCACGGACTTCGCCGCGGGTCTTGGTCTTGTGCGTGCCCTGACGGGCAGCTGCCAGCTGTGCGACGACGACCTGGTGGATCAGCGGAACGCTGGTCTTCGCGTCGAAGATCTCCGCGGGGAGCTCGACGGTACCGGCCTTGTCGCCTGCCGGCGAAAGGATGTCAATGGTGCTCATTACCTCAAGCCCCCTTGGCCGCGGTACGGACCAGGACGAGGCCGCCGTTCGGACCGGGGACCGCGCCCTTGATGAGGAGCAGACCCTTCTCCGCGTCAACCGCGTGGATGGTCAGGTTCTGGGTGGTGACGCGCTCGTTACCCATACGACCGGCCATGCGCATGCCCTTGAAGACACGCCCAGGGGTGGCACAGCCACCGATCGAACCGGGGGAACGGTGCTTGCGCTGGACGCCGTGGCCGGCGCCGAGGCCCTTGAAGTTGTGACGCTTCATGACACCGGCGAAGCCCTTGCCCTTGCTCTTGCCCGTGACGTCAACCTTGACGCCGGACTCGAACACCTCGGCAGTGACCTCCTGGCCCAGCGTGTACTCGCTGGCGTCAGGGGTGCGGAGCTCCACCAGGTGGCGGCGCGGGGTGACGTCGGCCTTGGCGAAGTGGCCCTTGAGGGGCTTGTTCACCTTGCGCGGGTCGATCTCGCCGAAGGCGATCTGGACCGACTCGTAGCCGTCGCTGTCGTTCGTACGCACCTGCGTGACGACGCACGGACCGGCCTTGACGACGGTCACCGGGACGACCCGGTTGTTCTCGTCCCAGACCTGGGTCATGCCGAGCTTCTCGCCCAGGACGCCCTTGATGTTCTTGCTCATCTCGGCCCGTCCCCTCAGAGCTTGATCTCGATGTCGACGCCCGCCGGCAGGTCGAGGCGCATCAGCGAGTCAACCGTCTTCGGCGTGGGGTCGAGGATGTCGATGAGGCGCTTGTGCGTGCGCATCTCGAAGTGCTCGCGAGAGTCCTTGTACTTGTGCGGCGACTTGATGACGCAGTACACGTTCTTCTCAGTGGGCAGCGGCACCGGGCCCGCGACCGACGCACCAGTGCGGGTCACCGTCTCGACGATCTTCTTCGCCGAGGAGTCGATGACCTCGTGGTCGTAGGCCTTGAGCCGGATGCGGATCTTCTGTCCCGCCATGGCTACTAGTAGTCCTGTCTCTCATAACGCTCTGGAACCCGGGAGTTCTCCTAGCCTCCGCCTCCGACCCACGCGGTCGGGCGTGTCGCATCCCCTCTACGTAGAAGTCCCGAAGGATTTCCCAACCAAGGGGGTGCGGGCCGAAACCGCGCTGCCGGGGGCGAAACCCCACCGGGTGCCTGGTCAGCGCCCCACTGACACTTCCCGGAAGATTCCCGTACGTCCGACCCTGAGGGTCGACGAGTACTGTGGGACTCGCTTCCGGTCCTCCCGGCGGGAGGCGCGCAGCATTGACACTCAACCGAGCAACCTGGCTAGTGTGCCATACGGCCCGCAGGCCTGGCCAATCGGGTCGAGGATCTTACCCCCTGCGGGGGACCGGTCAAACGCGGGCACGCCTTCGGGACCCGCGCACCGCCCCCGCCCGCCGATCGTCCGGCTGTTCGCCGTGTCACGCGAAGGGGCGATTCCCCCCCCCCTAAGGCATATGCCGAGGCCCGGCCGACCCTGGCGTCAGGCCATGATCCGCTCATGGCACGCGGCCCCGGTGATTGAATCCGGTCATGTCTACGAGCACCCTCCAGGGCTGGAGCCTGCGGCCGGCCACCGCCGGTGACGTCGAGGCCATATCGGAGATCCGGGCCGCGGCGATGCGCCCCGACCTGGAACGCCTGGGCCGGTACGACGAGCACCGGGTGCGGCAGCGGCTGCGTGACGCCTACGTCCCCGAGCACACCGCCGTCGTGGAGTCGGCCGGGGCCGTCGCGGGGTGCGTCGCCCTGCGGCCCTCCGAGGACGGCTGCTGGCTGGAGCACTTCTACCTCGCCCCGGAACTCCAGGGCAGGGGCATCGGTGGCGCGGTCCTGGCCGGGGTCCTCGCCCGTACCGACGCCCAGGGCGTGCCGGTCCGGCTGAACGTCCTCCAGGGCAGCGCCGCGCGCCGGCTGTACGAGCGGCACGGCTTCGCCATGGAACGCGAGGACCCGGTGGACGTCTTCATGGTCCGCCTGCCCCGCGCCGGGTCCTGATCCCGCCCCTGGAGGTCAGCCCTGAGTCGCGTACTCCAGGAAATGGGCCCAGGCGCGCGCGTCCACGCCGATCTCCGGGCCCGGCACGTTCTTGGAGTCGCGCACGCGGACGGTCCGGGGTGACACGGCGACCTCGACGCAGTCGTTGTTGTTGCTGCCGCTGTAGCTGCTCTTGAACCATGCGGACTCGGATCGGTGTCCGGCGGACGGGAGGCTCATGTCTCACCCAGCGCTTTCTCGACGAAGGCCAGCGACTCCCGTGGGCTGAGAGCCTGCGACCGGATGATTCCATACCGGAGTTCGAGGAGATGGACCTCTTTCGGGTCGAGGACGGTGCGGGTGGTCAGCTGAGCCTCCGAGAAGCCGACCGTCGTCCCTTCTTTCAGCTTCAGCAGCTGGACCTCGCCGCCCATCCCCGCGTGGTCGTCCCGGTCCGTCGGCATCACCTGGAACTCGACATGCCTCAACTGCGCTGTTTCCAGAAGGTGTTCGAGCTGTCGGCGGAGCACGGCCCTGCCACCGAGCGGTCGCAGCAGGGTGACTTCCTCCTGGACGAAGGTGAGTGTCACCAGGGGCGTCCGCGTGAAGATCTCCTGCCGGGCCAGCCGGGCGGAGACGAAGCGGTCGAGGTCGTCCGGGGAAAGGGCCGGCCGACGCATCTCGAACAACGCTCGGGCGTACTCCTCGGTCTGGAGCAGCCCGTGGATGTTGTGGTTGCCGTAGGCGCCGAGCTCGACCGCCTCCCGCTCGACTCTGGCCAGGTCCCGGACCTTCTTCGGATACCGGGCCTCCGCCACGTCCCCCTTCATGGCGGCGATCTTCCCGCCCGCTTCGAGAACCCGATCGGCACCGTCCAGGAACTCAGGCTTCGGGGCACGCCGACCGCGCTCGACGCAGGACACCATCTCCTCGCTGTACCCGATGGCGGCTCCCAGCTCCGCCTGCCGGAGGCCTGCCGCTTCCCGCCAGAGCTTGATCTGCCGGCCCACCGCCTTCATCACCGCACCGGAGTCGTCCTCCGAGTCGGCTTCCCAGCGCCCGCCGTCCGCACTGTTCGCCGAAAGCCCCGCCCCGCCACTCTCCACGGCCATCCACCCCGTCTCCCTCTTGCCTCACCTGCCAACAGGGCCCGCCGTCCGTGCGTCACGGCGTACAGGCCGGACGGCCCCGTGCCGGAGCCGGACAAGGACCCTCCGCACGGGCGTCGCTCCTTTCGAGAGTAGCGACGGGATGACCACTCTGAGTGACATGAGCCGAGAAATCACCCGAACCGGATCTTCCGCTCCCGTGCGGGAGTTCACCGTGCTGCTGTCCCCCACCAGGCGAGGGGCGCGGCTAGCCCGCCTGCTGGCCGTCGCCCACCTGAGCACCTGGGGGCTCCCGCCGGGACCGGCCGCACAGATCGTCTCCGAGCTGGCCACGAACGCCGTACTGCACGGGCGCGTGCCGGGACGGGACTTCCGGCTGGCTCTCGTGGTCCACCGTGACGGACCTCTGCGGATCGAGGTGACCGACGCCCTGGGTGACCGGCTGCCCCGTGCGGTCACCCCTGGCCAGCACATGGAGACCGGACGCGGCCTGCTGATCGTCGAGGCCCTCGCCGACCGCTGGGGCGTGACCCCTGGCCCCTTCCCGCGCAAGACCGTCTGGGCCGAACTCGACCTCATGTGGTGACCCGCCCGCACCGGGTCGCGGCGGACCGCGACCCGGCGGCCCACGCCACTGAATGCTTTTGAGGACGTGGGAAAAGAACCCTCCCCCAACCCAACCCGACCCGCATCGGGCCTGGTCACTCACACGGGTGACATATGGCAACTGGGCTGGATTTGGCACGGGTTGACTGGCATATGCTCGCCGCGACAACCCCAGACATGCGACGGCCCCCGGCCGGGACTGCGAATCCCGATCGGGGGCCTGACCACCGAGGAAGTAAGGGCTTCCCGATGGATACCCAGCAGGTTAGCGCGCCCGCGTTCGCCTCGTCCCCCGAGTCCGAGGGCTCCACGCCGTCGTCCGGCGTCACCCACGTCCGTGTCCGGCACACCACGGCCTTCACCGTCGTCGGCAACCACCTCACCCGGCACCGCACGCTGTCGCTGCTGGCGATCGGCCTCGCCGTGCACATCCAGTCGTTGCCGGACGGGGCCCGGATCAGCATCAAGCACCTCGCCGCACGCTTCCCCGAGAGCGAGGCCCGGATCGCGGCCGGCCTGCGCGAACTGGAGGCAACGGGATACCTGCGCCGCAGCCGCGTACGGCTGGCCGACGGCCGCATCGTCACCCGTACCGTCTCGTACGACCGACCCGGCGCCGGGGCACCCGTCTCGTACGACCGACCCGGCGCCGGGGCACCCGTCTCGTACGACCGACCCGGCGCCGGGGCACCCACGGTCTCCATCCCCCGACCCAGGACAGACCGGCAGGACACACGCGTGCCACCGGCCGCGCCGCCGGTGTCCGCTCCCCTGCCTCCGCCTCCCGTACCGAGCCCCGCACCCGTGGTGCCCCGGTCCGCGCCGGTGGTGCACGAGCCGGACCCGGAGACGTCACCTGCTCCCGCTCCGCTGCCCGCTGCCCTGCCGGCTCCCACCGCGCGTCCGGCACCGCCCCCGCCGCTGCCCCAGCCGCAGGACGCGGACCCCGAACTCCACCGGTCGGCCTCGGCGCTCCTCGCGGACCTGCGCCGCCTGACACCCCAACTGGCCCTGTCCGAACGGGACATCGAGACCCTGACCCCGGGTGTCGTCACCTGGCTGGAGCGTGACGCCCACCCGGAGACCGTCCGCCAGGCGCTGACGACCGACCTGCCGGTCCCGCTGAAGCACCCGGCCAAGCTGCTCCGACACCGGATCACTGCTCTGCTGCCGCCACCACTGCCCGGCGCCCAGGACCTCGCGCCCCTGCAGCGTCCCGGCGGGATCGTCATCCCGCTCCAGAACTGCGACCTCTGCGACCGCGCCTTTCGGTCCCGCCACCCCGGCCACTGCCGGGACTGCCGGACCGGCATCCACTTCGCCGCCTGAGCTGCGAGCGAACCTCGCTCTCGAACGGATCCGTATGGCCAACGCGCCCCACGAGGCAATGCACCGCATCTTCCAGGAGTACCCAGGGCTCTTCTCCCGGGTCTCCGAGGTGCTCGGCCTCGCCTTCCCCGAGTCCACCAGGACCGAGGTCCTCTCCAACGACCTCACGGAGAACCAGCCACTCGAACGCCGGGTCGACACCCTGCTGCGCATCGATACGGAACACCAGGGCCCCTTTCTGCTTGCCGTCGAGGCTCAAGGCAGAAAAGATCCCGACAAGCACGCGAGCTGGGCTTACTACTTCTCGTACCTGCTGGCGAAGTACGCGGAATGGGCGGCCCGGCCCGTGCGGCTCGGCGCGCCCCAGTGGCCCGTGCTCACCCTGCACCCGCTGGTCGCGGGGCCGCACAACATCCCGTTCATCACGGATGTGGCCCAGGCCCGCAAGGACCTCCCACTCACTGCCCTCTCCGCCATCACACACGCCGACAATCCGGACGTCGGTGCCATACTGAAATCGCTGTCCACCGCGCTGCGGGACACACCGGAGACAATCGCCAACCCCATCGTCGAACTCACCGCACAGGGCCTGGGCAACCGCCCGGCCGCACAACAGTGGAGGAACCTGGTGGCCGTGGACCTCTCTTTCTACACTTCACCGCTCTCCGAAGAGATCCGAGCCGAAGGCGAAGCCCGGGGCGAGGCGAAGGGCCAGGCCAAGAGCTTGTTGCGCATGCTCGAACTGCGCGGCGTCGGCGTACCCCACGAGGCCCGCGAAAAGATCACCGCCTGCGACGACACCGAGCTCCTGGACCAGTGGTTCAGCCGCGCCGTCACCGCGACCACCGTCGAGGAGATCTTCACCCACGGGTGACACGACGGTGAGCAGCCGCCCTCACGTACGCGTGACCGTGCCGCAGGACCCGTCGGGCTGCCACTCGCTGCGGTCGTAGGGGTCCACGTCGGGTCCGGCGCGGTGGGGGTCCTTCCTGTCGCTCGGGAAGGACGGGTGCAGGAAGCCGTCGTTCAGCTCGCAGTCGGTGTTGCCGACGTTCTGCTGCGAGCTGACGACGGAAAGCTTGCCCGGCGTGGCCACGAACCGCTCCGGGTCGTGCAGCACCGTCGTGAGTTTCCGCCGCACGATCGTGCGCGCCACTTCGTTCCCTCCGTTCCTCACCAGCGGGTAGACGAAGGTGTAGTCGGCGTGCACCTCCACCGAGCCGGTGGGGCCCGCTTCGAAGGACATCCACCCGCGCGTCTTGACGACGTCCCCCACCAGCTCGGTCTCGTCCGGATCGAACCGGCTGAACAGCATCAGCGGATCCAGCTCCTCGCCTGGCTCCGCGAGTGAGCGTTGGAGCCGGTCCCGCTCCCCCTTCTGCAGGGGGTCGATCAGGTCCAGCGCCTCCTCGGGCCGCTCGCCGCGCAGGGTGGCCGGGTCGAGGTTCGCGGAGACCAGCAACTGACGGGTGGCCCGCAGGGCCTGCTCGACCTCGCCCTTGCTCATCCCTCCCACCGCCTCGGCCTCCGGGATCTCGATCCCCGCCGCCCCGTCCGCCCAGCGGAGCGCGGGCGAGCCCAGGAAGGGCTGCTCCGGCGTCGGCCTCTCCAGATCGGCGGGCACGGCGGTCGGCGGTGCGGTCTCGGCCGGCAGCGGGGACGCGTCCACGGAGTCGCCCCCTCCGGGCAGGTGGTCGGTCAGCAGGCTCGGCCGCATGGTGACCACGAGGGCTGCCGCGACCAGAACGATCCCCAGGGCCCCGGCGAGACGCTTGCGCTTCCTGGTCCGGCTGCTCGGCTGCCCGGAGGGGCCAGTGCGCCACCCGTCGGGCTGCCACGCTTCGGCCGGCTTGTTCCTCCGGCCCGGGCGCCGCCCGTTCGCGGCAGCCTCCTCGTCGAGCGCGCGCAGTCGCGCGGTGACCATGCGGGCACGGGCCGAGGGCTCCTTCGGAACGTCACCCCCGCCGCTCCCGGCCTGCCGGAGGAATTCCTCCCACTGCTCGTCGGAGACGGCTCCCCCCTCGTCCGGGCGCTCGGACGGCTCTCCTGCCGGTGTTCTGCTGCTCACTGTTCTGTTCCACTCCCCCACACGACTCTGCCGCCACCAGTTCACGCCGCCGCACTCCTACGGACAAGAGTGCGAAGCCAACGGTGACGATCACGTGACGGTCTCCGCCTCCGCGATCCACCCGCACGACAGCACGGTTACACGGGACCGATCGACGGCCTCGCCGGAGCCGGGACCCAGGCGGCTCTCAAGCGGGCGGCGGGCTACTGCCCCTACGCCTGCCTGCTGCCCTGATCCGGCCCCGCCGGCCCCTGCGCCGCCCACCCCGGCACGACAGCACATGACCAGCCCCGTACCGCGCACGGCGAAGGGCCCCGCACCTCTCTCGCGAGAAGTGCGGGGCCCTTCTGGTGCTCTGTGCGGAGCTACCAGGTCAGACGATCAAGTAATTACTTGATGATCTTGGTGACCTGGCCGGCGCCCACGGTCCGGCCACCCTCACGGATGGCGAACTTCAGGCCCTCTTCCATGGCGACCGGCTGGATCAGCGCGACGTCCATGAGGGTGTTGTCACCCGGCATGACCATCTCGGTGCCCTCGGGAAGGGTCACAACGCCCGTCACGTCCGTGGTACGGAAGTAGAACTGCGGGCGGTAGTTGTTGAAGAACGGGGTGTGACGGCCACCCTCGTCCTTCGACAGGATGTAGGCCTGGGCCTGGAACTCGGTGTGCGGCGTGACCGAACCCGGCTTGATGATGACCTGGCCGCGCTCGACGTCCTCGCGCTTGATGCCACGGAGGAGCAGACCGACGTTCTCACCGGCCTGGCCCTCGTCGAGCAGCTTGCGGAACATCTCGATGCCGGTGACCGTGGTGGTGGTCTTCTCGGTCTTGATACCGACGATGTCGACGGTCTCGTTGACCTTCAGGACACCACGCTCGATGCGGCCGGTGACGACCGTACCGCGACCGGTGATCGTGAAGACGTCCTCGATGGGCATGAGGAACGGCTTCTCGACGTCACGCTCGGGCTGCGGGATGGCCTCGTCGACGGCGGCCATCAGGTTCAGGACCGACTGGCCCCACTCCTTGTCGCCCTCGAGAGCCTTGAGCGCCGAGACCTTGACGACGGGAACGTCGTCGCCCGGGAACTCGTACTCGGAGAGGAGCTCACGAACCTCGAGCTCGACGAGCTCCAGGATCTCCTCGTCGTCCACCATGTCGGCCTTGTTCAGCGCGACAACGATGTACGGCACGCCTACCTGGCGGGCCAGGAGCACGTGCTCCTTGGTCTGCGGCATCGGGCCGTCGGTGGCCGCGACCACGAGGATGGCGCCGTCCATCTGCGCCGCACCCGTGATCATGTTCTTGATGTAGTCGGCGTGACCCGGGCAGTCGACGTGCGCGTAGTGACGCGACTCCGTCTGGTACTCGACGTGCGCGATCGAGATCGTGATACCGCGCTGACGCTCCTCAGGAGCCTTGTCGATCTGGTCGAAGGCCGAGGCCTCGTTCAGGTCCGGGTACGCGTCGTGCAGCACCTTGGTAATGGCGGCCGTGAGGGTCGTCTTACCGTGGTCGATGTGACCGATGGTGCCGATGTTGACGTGCGGCTTAGTCCGCTCGAACTTTGCCTTCGCCACTGGGGTCCTCCTGAGTGGTTCTGTACGCCTTGCTTCATCGGCGCCAGGTGATCTTTGCTGGAATGCCGGTGCCGGGGGCATTCGCCGCGCTGCTTGCGCGCTGCGACGAATGCCCTACCGGGCTCCGGTGACAAGCCTAAAGCGTGAGCTCGGAAGAGTTACTCGCCCTTGGCCTTCGCGATGATCTCCTCGGCGACGTTCCGCGGAACCTCGGCGTAGGAGTCGAACTGCATCGAGTAGCTTGCGCGACCCGAGGTCTTGCTGCGGAGGTCTCCGACGTAGCCGAACATCTCCGAGAGGGGCACGAGGCCCTTCACGACGCGAGCGCCGCTGCGCTCCTCCATGGCCTGGATCTGGCCACGGCGGGAGTTGAGGTCGCCGATGACATCGCCCATGTAGTCCTCGGGCGTGGTGACCTCGACGGCCATCATCGGCTCGAGGAGCACGGGGGACGCCTTGCGGGCACCCTCCTTGAACGCCTGCGAACCGGCGATCTTGAAGGCGAGCTCCGAGGAGTCGACCTCGTGGTAACCACCGTCGAGAAGGGTGACGCGGACGCCGACCATCTCGTAACCGGCCAGGATGCCGAACTGCATGGCTTCCTGAGCACCCGCGTCCACCGAGGGAATGTACTCACGGGGGATGCGGCCACCGGTGACCTTGTTGACGAACTCGTAGGAGGCGTCGCCACCCTCGATGGGCTCGAGGGCGATCTGCACCTTCGCGAACTGGCCGGTACCACCAGTCTGCTTCTTGTGCGTGTAGTCGATGCGCTCGACGGTCTTGCGGATCGTCTCGCGGTAAGCGACCTGGGGCTTGCCGACGTTCGCCTCGACGCGGAACTCGCGCTTCATGCGGTCGACGAGCACCTCGAGGTGAAGCTCGCCCATACCACCGATGATGGTCTGGCCGGTCTCCTCGTCGGAGTGAACCTGGAAGGAGGGGTCCTCCTCCGAGAGGCGCTGGATGGCGACACCCAGCTTCTCCTGGTCACCCTTGGACTTGGGCTCGATGGCGACCTGAATGACCGGCGCCGGGAAGTCCATGGACTCCAGGATGACCGGGTTCTTGTCGTCACACAGCGTCTCACCGGTGGTGGTCTGCTTCAGGCCCATGACGGCGATGATGTCACCGGCGCCCACCGACGCGATCTCCTCACGCTTGTTCGCGTGCATGCGGTAGATCTTGCCGATGCGCTCCTTCTTGCCCTTGACCGAGTTCAGCACCGCGGTGCCGGCCTCGAGGCGACCGGAGTAGATCCGGACGAAGGTGAGCTTGCCGAGGTGCGGGTCACTCGCGATCTTGAACGCCAGGCCGGAGAACGGCTCGTCGTCCGAAGGCTTGCGCTTGATGACCAGCTCCGGGTCCTTGACGTCGTGGCCCTCGATGGCCTCGACGTCCAGGGGGGAAGGCAGGTAGCGGACGACCGCGTCGAGCAGGGGCTGAACGCCCTTGTTCTTGAACGCGGTGCCACAGAACACCGGGGTGACGGTGACCGAGTCGGCGCTGCCCTTCGATGCGAGGGTGATCCGACGGATCGCCTCGTGCAGCTGCTCCTGGGAAGGCTCGACGCCCTCCAGGTACAGCTCCATCATCTCGTCATCGTTCTCCGAGACGGCCTCGAGGAGCTTGCCGCGCCATTCCTCGGCGGCCTCCTTGAGGTTGTCCGGGATGTCGATGACGTTGTACATCTCGCCCTTGGCGGCCTCTTCGGGGTACACGAAGGCCTTCATCGACACGAGGTCGACGACACCCGTGAAGTCTGCCTCGGCGCCGATGGGGAGCTGCATGACGATCGGGACAGCGCCGAGGCGCTGGACGATCATGTCGACGCAACGGAAGAAGTCGGCACCGGTGCGGTCGAGCTTGTTGACGAAGCAGATACGCGGCACGCCGTAGCGGTCCGCCTGACGCCAGACGGTCTCGGACTGGGGCTCGACGCCGGCCACACCGTCGAACACGGTGACGGCACCGTCGAGGACGCGGAGCGAACGCTCCACCTCGACGGTGAAGTCCACGTGGCCCGGGGTGTCGATGATGTTGATGGTGTGGTCAACATCATTGAGCGGCCAGTGACAGGTCGTCGCGGCGGACGTGATCGTGATGCCGCGCTCCTGCTCCTGCTCCATCCAGTCCATCGTGGCAGCGCCGTCGTGGACTTCACCGATCTTGTAGGAAACGCCGGTGTAGAAGAGGATCCGCTCGGTGGTGGTCGTCTTGCCCGCGTCGATGTGGGCCATGATCCCGATGTTGCGGACCTTGGCCAGGTCAAGCGAAGTGGTGGCCATAAGGCTCAATCTTCTCTCGGTCTCGATGGGGTGAGCGACTACCAGCGGTAGTGCGCGAAGGCCTTGTTGGACTCGGCCATCTTGTGGGTGTCCTCGCGCTTCTTGACGGCAGCGCCAAGACCGTTGGAGGCGTCGAGCAGCTCGTTCATGAGGCGCTCGGTCATGGTCTTCTCGCGACGGGCGCGGGAGTAACCGACGACCCAGCGCAGAGCGAGGGTGGCAGCGCGACCGGGCTTGACCTCGATCGGCACCTGGTAGGTGGCGCCACCGACACGGCGGGACTTGACCTCGAGCGAGGGCTTGACGTTCTCAAGCGCGCGCTTCAGCGTGATGACCGGGTCAGCGCCGGTCTTCTCGCGGAGGCCTTCCATGGCGCCGTACACGATCCGCTCGGCGGTGGAACGCTTGCCGTCGAGCAGGATCTTGTTGATCAGCGAGGTGACAAGAGGAGAGCTGTAGACCGGGTCGATGATGACCGGGCGCTTCGGGGCGGGGCCCTTACGAGGCATTCTTACTTCTCCTTCTTGGCGCCGTAGCGGCTGCGGGCCTGCTTGCGGTTCTTGACACCCTGGGTGTCGAGCGAGCCGCGGATGATCTTGTAACGAACACCCGGCAGGTCCTTCACACGGCCACCACGCACGAGCACGATGGAGTGCTCCTGCAGGTTGTGCCCCTCACCCGGGATGTAGGCCGTGACCTCGATGCCGGAGGTCAGACGCACACGCGCGACCTTACGGAGCGCCGAGTTCGGCTTCTTCGGGGTGGTCGTGAACACACGCGTGCAGACACCACGACGCTGGGGCGAACCCTCGAGCGCGGGCGTCTTGTTCTTCTCGACCTTGTCCTGCCGGCCCTTCCGGACCAGCTGCTGGATCGTAGGCACTACTTCTCCGGTTTCTGTGTGCCGTTCGTGAAACTAACCTGGAACACTCGCCGACCCACGCGGTCGGGTGTGTCGAATACTGCAAGCCTCTGCGGTAAGACAGAGGAAAGACAGATTGCGGTGGCCACTTACGGACTCGCCGTGCGGCAGAGGACACGCACCCGAGCCCAGGCACACCCCAGGCACAAGGCTTGAGCGTACCTACCTCACGGAGCTGGGTCAAAACAAATGCCGTCCACCCCGGGCCCCCGGGACCCGTGGCACCGCGCCACCGGACGCACCAAGCCCCACCGACGGCACCCGACGGGCCGGCACTGCCGCTCCCACCAGCGTAAACGAGCTCGGCGCGGCCCCGCGGCCGGCTGTGGGCCCGGACGTCGCCGACCGGGCACCGGTCACCGCGCGTGACCGACCTCACGACCGCCGGCGCCGGGCACGCAGAAGGGGGGGCCCCCCCCCCCGGGGGGGGGGGGGGGCGGGGAGCACAACAGCGAAAGGGTTTTTGGGCCCGGGGGGGGGTGCGCCCCGCGGGCCGCCCGGGCGCGGGCGGGGGGGCGCCCCCCCGCCCCCCCCCGCCCCCCCCCGCCCCCCCCCCCCCCCCCCCCCCCCCCCCCGCCGCCCCCCCCCCCCCCCCCCCCCCCCCCCCCCCCCCGGGCGGGGGGCCCCCCCCTTCTCACTCACTTCTACTGGTTGTACGGACCGTAGTCGTAGTCCTCCAGCGGAACGGCCTGGCCGGAGCCCGTGCCGAACGGCGAGTAGTCGATGTCGTCGTAGCCGACGGCCGAGTACATCGCGGCCTTGGCTTCCTCGGTCGGCTCGACCCGGATGTTGCGGTAGCGGGACAGACCCGTACCGGCCGGGATGAGCTTACCGATGATGACGTTCTCCTTGAGGCCGATCAGGGAGTCCGACTTGGCGTTGATCGCCGCGTCGGTCAGGACCCTGGTCGTCTCCTGGAAGGACGCCGCCGACAGCCACGACTCGGTGGCGAGCGAGGCCTTGGTGATACCCATCAGCTGCGGACGGCCGGAGGCGGGGTGACCGCCCTCGGTGACCACACGACGGTTCTCGGTCTCGAACTTCGAGCGCTCGACGAGCTCGCCCGGCAGCAGCTCCGCGTCGCCGGACTCGATGATCGTCACACGGCGCAGCATCTGCCGGATGATGATCTCGATGTGCTTGTCGTGGATCGACACACCCTGAGAGTTGTAGACCTTCTGGACCTCGCCGACCAGGTGGACCTGGACCGCGCGCTGACCGAGGATCCGCAGCACGTCGTGCGGGTTGGTGGCACCGACGGTGAGCTTCTGGCCCACCTCGACCGCGTCGCCCTCGCCGACCAGGAGACGGGCACGCTTGGAGATCGGAAACGCCGTCTCCTCGCTGCCGTCGTCCGGGGTGACGACGAGCTTCTTGGTCTTCTCGGTCTCCTCGATGCGGACCCGGCCCTTGGCCTCCGAGATCGGGGCGACACCCTTGGGGGTACGCGCCTCGAAGAGCTCGACGACACGGGGCAGACCCTGCGTGATGTCGTCACCGGCCACACCACCGGTGTGGAAGGTACGCATCGTCAGCTGGGTACCGGGCTCACCGATGGACTGGGCGGCGATGATGCCGACCGCCTCACCGATGTCGACCAGCTTGCCGGTGGCGAGCGAGCGTCCGTAGCAGAAGGCACAGGTGCCGACCGCGGACTCACAGGTCAGGACCGAGCGGGTCTTGACCTCCTCGACGCCGGCGCCCACGAGGGCGTCGATCAGGACGTCACCGAGGTCGACGTTGGCAGGCGCGATGACCTTGCCGTCGACGACGACGTCCTCGGCGAGCATGCGGGCGTAGACCGAGGTCTCGACGTCGTCCGTCTTGCGCAGGACACCGTCGGCGCCCTTGACGGCGATCTTCAGCTTGAGGCCGCGGTCGGTGCCACAGTCCTCCTCGCGGATGATCACGTCCTGCGAGACGTCCACCAGACGACGGGTCAGGTAACCCGAGTCGGCGGTACGCAGGGCGGTGTCCGCCAGACCCTTACGGGCACCGTGCGTGGAGATGAAGTACTCCAGAACGGTGAGGCCCTCACGGAAGGACGCCTTGATGGGACGAGGGATCGTCTCGTTCTTGGCGTTCGACACCAGACCACGCATACCCGCGATCTGACGCATCTGCATCATGTTTCCTCGGGCACCCGAGTCGACCATCATGAAGATGGGGTTCGTCTTCGGGAAGTTCGCGTTCATCGCCTCGGCAACCTCGTTGGTCGCCTTGGTCCAGATCGCGATGAGCTCCTGCGTGCGCTCGTCCTTGGTGATGAGACCGCGCTCGTACTGCTTCTGGACCTTCTCGTCCTGCTCCTCGTAGCCCTTGACGATGGCCTTCTTGGCCTCGGGCACGACGACGTCGGAGATGGCCACGGTCACACCGGAGCGGGTCGCCCAGTGGAAACCGGCCGCCTTCAGGTTGTCGAGCGTCGCCGCCACGATGACCTTGGGGTAGCGCTCGGCCAGGTCGTTGACGATCTCGGAGAGCTGCTTCTTGCCCACCGAGTAGTCGACGAACGGGTAGTCCTCGGGCAGCAGCTCGTTGAAGAGCGCGCGGCCCAGGCTCGTACGCAGACGGAAGGTGTCACCCGGCTGGTACTCGGGCTCGCCCTCCTCGGCGACCGGCGGCACCCAGCCCCGCGGGGGCATGGTGCCCACCGGGAAGCGGATGTCGACCTTCGCCTGGAGCGACAGCTCGCGGGCGTCGAAGGCCATGGTGGCCTCGGCCGTGGAGCCGAACGCGCGGTCCGTGCCCTTGACGTTGCGGCCCTCTTCGTCCGTGGTGAGGAAGAAGAGGCCCAGCACCATGTCCTGGGTCGGCATGGTGACGGGACGACCGTCGGCCGGCTTCAGGATGTTGTTCGAGGACAGCATCAGGATGCGAGCCTCGGCCTGCGCCTCCGCGGAGAGCGGCAGGTGCACGGCCATCTGGTCACCGTCGAAGTCCGCGTTGAACGCGGTGCAGACGAGCGGGTGGATCTGGATGGCCTTGCCCTCGACCAGCTGCGGCTCGAAGGCCTGGATGCCGAGGCGGTGCAGGGTGGGCGCACGGTTCAGCAGCACCGGGTGCTCGGCGATGACCTCTTCGAGGACGTCGTACACGACGGTGCGGCCACGCTCGACCATGCGCTTGGCCGACTTGATGTTCTGCGCGTGGTTCAGGTCCACCAGGCGCTTCATCACGAACGGCTTGAAGAGCTCCAGCGCCATCGCCTTCGGCAGACCGCACTGGTGCAGCTTGAGCTGCGGACCGACGACGATCACGGAACGCGCGGAGTAGTCCACACGCTTGCCGAGGAGGTTCTGACGGAAACGGCC
This sequence comes from Streptomyces sp. NPDC005494, assembly GCF_042872025.1. Taxonomy (NCBI): domain Bacteria; kingdom Bacillati; phylum Actinomycetota; class Actinomycetes; order Kitasatosporales; family Streptomycetaceae; genus Streptomyces; species Streptomyces sp. NPDC005494. The sequence continues at coordinate 452,110 of NZ_JBIAJR010000005.1, read as the reverse complement.
CTGCTTGCCCTTCAGCATGTCGCTGAGGGACTTCAGGGGGCGGTTACCGGGACCGGTGACCGGGCGACCACGACGACCGTTGTCGAAGAGGGCGTCGACGGCCTCCTGGAGCATGCGCTTCTCGTTGTTCACGATGATCTCGGGCGCGCCGAGGTCGAGAAGCCGCTTCAGGCGGTTGTTGCGGTTGATCACACGGCGGTACAGGTCGTTCAGGTCGGAGGTCGCGAAGCGGCCACCGTCCAGCTGCACCATCGGACGCAGGTCCGGCGGGATGACCGGCACGCAGTCGAGCACCATGCCCTTGGGCTTGTTGCTGGTCTGCAGGAACGCGGAGACGACCTTGAGGCGCTTGAGCGCACGGGTCTTCTTCTGGCCCTTGCCGGTACGGATGATCTCGCGGAGGCGCTCGGCCTCCTCGTCGAGGTCGAAGGACTCCAGGCGCTTCTGCAGCGCGGCGGCGCCCATGCAGCCGTCGAAGTACGTGCCGAAGCGGTCACGCAGCTCGCGGTAGAGCAGCTCGTCGCCCTCGAGGTCCTGGACCTTGAGGTTCTTGAAGCGGCTCCACACCTCGTCGAGACGGTCGATCTCGCGCTGCGCACGGTCGCGCAGCTGCTTCATCTCACGCTCGGCACCTTCGCGCACCTTGCGGCGTACGTCGGCCTTGGCGCCCTCGGCCTCGAGCTCGGCCAGGTCGGTCTCGAGCTTCTTGGCGCGGTTCTCGAGGTCCGAGTCGCGGCGGTTCTCGATCTGCTGGCGCTCGACGGAGACGTGCGCCTCCAGCGACGGGAGGTCGCGGGTGCGGCGCTCCTCGTCGACGAACGTGATCATGTACGCGGCGAAGTAGATGACCTTCTCGAGGTCCTTCGGCGCGAGGTCCAGCAGGTAGCCCAGGCGCGACGGGACGCCCTTGAAGTACCAGATGTGGGTGACGGGAGCGGCAAGCTCGATGTGACCCATGCGCTCACGGCGCACCTTGGCGCGCGTGACCTCGACGCCACAGCGCTCACAGATGATGCCCTTGAAGCGGACACGCTTGTACTTGCCGCAGTAGCACTCCCAGTCCCGGGTCGGACCGAAGATCTTCTCGCAGAAGAGTCCGTCCTTTTCGGGCTTGAGCGTGCGGTAGTTGATGGTCTCCGGCTTCTTCACTTCGCCGTGGGACCAGGTCCGGATGTCGTCCGCGGTGGCAAGGCCGATCCGCAGCTCGTCGAAGAAGTTGACGTCGAGCACTTGTCGTCAATCCCTCTTTCGGGGGTTCGAGCCCCCTCGCTTCACGCGAGAAATCGGGGCACTTCAGCAATGGTCTGAACGGGTCCGGGGAGAGCCGGCCGGATCACGAGGATCCGGCCGGACAACCCGTCAGACCTCTTCGACGCTGCTCGGCTCGCGCCGGGACAGGTCGATACCGAGCTCCTCCGCCGCGCGGAAGACGTCCTCGTCCGTGTCGCGCATCTCGATGGACATGCCGTCCGAGGACAGCACCTCCACGTTGAGGCAGAGCGACTGCATTTCCTTGATGAGCACCTTGAAGGACTCGGGAATGCCCGGCTCGGGGATGTTCTCGCCCTTGACGATCGCCTCGTAGACCTTCACGCGGCCGGTGACGTCGTCGGACTTGATCGTCAGCAGTTCCTGGAGGGCGTATGCGGCGCCGTAAGCCTCAAGGGCCCACACCTCCATCTCACCGAATCGCTGCCCACCGAACTGCGCCTTACCACCCAGCGGCTGCTGCGTGATCATGGAGTACGGGCCGGTCGAACGGGCGTGGAGCTTGTCGTCGACCAGGTGGTGCAGCTTGAGGATGTACATGAACCCGACCGAGACCGGGTCCGGGAACGGCTCGCCGGAGCGGCCGTCGAACAGCTGGGCCTTGCCGGAGGGCTGGACCAGCCGGTCGCCGTCGCGGTTCGGGATCGTGGCTCCGAAGAGACCGGAGATCTCGTCCTCGCGCGCACCGTCGAAGACGGGCGTGGCGACGTTGGTGCCGGGCGCGACCTGGTCGGCGCCGATGGCCTGCAGGCGCTGGGCCCACTCGTCACCGAGGCCGGAGACGTCCCAGCCGCGGCTGGCGAGCCAGCCGAGGTGGATCTCCAGGACCTGTCCCGGGTTCATTCGGGACGGGACACCCAGCGGGTTGAGGATGATGTCGACCGGGGTGCCGTCCTCCAGGAACGGCATGTCCTCGATCGGGAGGATCTTGGAGATGACGCCCTTGTTGCCGTGACGGCCGGCGAGCTTGTCACCATCGGTGATCTTGCGCTTCTGCGCGACGTAGACGCGGACCAGCTGGTTCACGCCCGGCGGCAGCTCGTCGCCCTCTTCGCGGTCGAAGACGCGGACGCCGATGACCTTGCCGATCTCGCCGTGCGGGACCTTCAGCGAGGTGTCACGCACCTCGCGCGCCTTCTCACCGAAGATCGCGCGGAGCAGGCGCTCCTCCGGGGTCAGCTCGGTCTCACCCTTGGGCGTGACCTTGCCGACGAGGATGTCACCGGCGACGACCTCGGCACCGATACGGATGATGCCGCGCTCGTCGAGGTCGGCGAGGACCTCTTCGGAGACGTTCGGGATGTCCCGGGTGATCTCCTCCGGGCCGAGCTTGGTGTCACGGGCGTCGACCTCGTGCTCCTCGATGTGGATCGAGGAGAGGACGTCGTCCTGCACGAGGCGCTGCGACAGGATGATCGCGTCCTCGTAGTTGTGACCCTCCCACGGCATGAACGCCACGAGCAGGTTCTTGCCGAGCGCCATCTCACCGTTCTCGGTGGCCGGCCCGTCGGCGAGGACCTGGCCCTCGATGACCCGGTCGCCCTCGGAGACGACGACCTTCTGGTTGACCGAGGTGCCCTGGTTCGAGCGCGAGAACTTGGCGATGCGGTACGTGGTGTACGTGCCGTCGTCGTTGGTGACGGTGACGTAGTCCGCGGAGACCTCCTGGACGACACCGTCCTTCTCGGCCTTCAGGACGTCACCGGCGTCGGTGGCGCAGCGGTACTCCATGCCGGTGCCCACGAGCGGGGCCTCCGACTTGATGAGCGGCACCGCCTGGCGCATCATGTTCGCGCCCATGAGGGCACGGTTGGCGTCGTCGTGCTCCAGGAACGGGATCATCGCGGTGGCGACGGACACCATCTGGCGCGGCGAGACATCCATGTAGTCGACGTCGTCACCGGGGATGTAGTCGACCTCTCCGCCACGACGGCGGACCAGGACGCGCGGCTCGGTGAAGCGCATGTCCTCGGAGAGCGTCGCGTTCGCCTGGGCGATCACGAAGCGGTCTTCCTCGTCGGCGGTGATGTAGTCGACCTCGTCGGTGACCTGGCCGTCGACGACCTTGCGGTACGGCGTCTCGATGAAGCCGAACGCGTTGACGCGGCCGTACGAGGCGAGCGAACCGATCAGACCGATGTTCGGGCCTTCAGGGGTCTCGATCGGGCACATGCGTCCGTAGTGGGACGGGTGCACGTCACGGACCTCGAAGCCGGCGCGCTCACGGGAGAGACCACCCGGGCCGAGCGCCGACAGACGGCGCTTGTGGGTCAGACCCGACAGCGGGTTGTTCTGGTCCATGAACTGCGACAGCTGGCTGGTGCCGAAGAACTCCTTGATGGAGGCGACGACCGGCCGGATGTTGATCAGGGTCTGCGGCGTGATCGCCTCGACGTCCTGGGTCGTCATGCGCTCGCGCACGACGCGCTCCATACGGGCGAGACCCGTACGGACCTGGTTCTGGATGAGCTCGCCGACGTTACGCAGACGACGGTTGCCGAAGTGGTCGATGTCGTCGGTCTCGACGACGATCGTCCGGCCGGACTCACCGACGGTCTCGAGCTCACCGGCGTGGAGCTTCACCAGGTACTTGATGGTCGCGATGATGTCGTCGCTGGTGAGCACACCGGCGTCGAGCGGCTCGTCGGCGCCGAGCTTCTTGTTCACCTTGTAGCGGCCGACCTTCGCGAGGTCGTAGCGCTTCGGGTTGAAGTAGAGGTTCTCGAGCAGCGTCTGAGCGGCCTCGCGCGTGGGCGGCTCGCCCGGGCGCAGCTTGCGGTAGATGTCGAGCAGCGCGTCGTCCTGGCCCTGGGTGTGGTCCTTCTCCAGGGTGGCGCGCATGGACTCGTACTCGCCGAACTCCTCGAGGATCTGCTCGGTGCTCCAGCCGAGAGCCTTCAGCAGGACGGTGACGGACTGCTTGCGCTTACGGTCGATACGGACACCGACCATGTCGCGCTTGTCGATCTCCATCTCCAGCCAGGCACCCCGGGACGGGATGATCTTGGCGGAGAAGATGTCCTTGTCGGACGTCTTGTCGATGGAGGAGTCGAAGTAGACACCCGGCGAGCGGACGAGCTGCGACACGACGACACGCTCGGTGCCGTTGATGACGAAGGTGCCCTTGTTGGTCATGAGCGGGAAGTCGCCCATGAAGACCGTCTGGGACTTGATCTCGCCGGTCTCGTTGTTGGTGAACTCGGCCGTGACGAAGAGGGGCGCGGCGAAGGTGAAGTCGCGCTCCTTGCACTCGTCGATCGAGTTCTTCGGGGGCTCGAAGCGGTGGTCGCGGAACGTGAGCGACATCGACCCGGAGAAGTCCTCGATCGGAGAGATCTCCTCGAAGATCTCCTCCAGGCCGGACTTGGTGGGGACGTCTTGTCCGCTGTCCAGAGCAGCCTCGACGCGAGCCTTCCAGGCGGCATTGCCGAGGAGCCAGTCAAAGCTCTCGGTCTGCAGCGCGAGGAGGTTCGGAACCTCGAGGGGCTCCTTGATCTTTGCAAAAGAGATGCGCAGCGGGGCGGTGCTGGCACCGTTGTTCGTATTCGAGGTCGAGGCGTTGCGCGAGGCGGCCAAGAGGGGGTCCTTCCGAGGGCTCGGACTCACTACGCGCGTACCGGCCCCAAGCCGCACACAGAGACAGGAAACCCAAGGTCAGGGAATATCCGGTCATCGGTGCTGGGCGTGGGCATGCCCCTGGTGACGGGCAGGAGGCAGCTAACAGGCAGCGCAAAGGGTCAGTGTAGCCAAACGCCACACTGATGTCCAGTCGGGGTTCTCAGAGACCCACGTTGCTCTCAACAGCTGTTCTCAACACCTATGGATAGCCCTCGCGCGGTGTGCGCTCTTCTTTACTGCCCTCTTCGCTCTCGATCCATGCCTCGGATGCGGATCGAGATGATGACGCGTCCTGAGAATTGCGCGCCTCGTGCGGTTCGTCAAGGCCCCGAGGCTCCGGCGGACGCCCCGGCGATCTTCACCTGCGCCCGGAGGACGCCTGTTGACTGCCCTCTGCGCGCCCCGGAGAAACGCACGGCGAAGATCACCCTACTCGCCGCGGACGGAAGTTCAAGGCAGCCCTGGGGGGCACGCCAAAGGGCGACCACCCGGATGGGTGATCGCCCTTTGCGATGTGACATCCCGGCCTTGCGGCAGGGACTCGCCTTACGAGTCAGAGGACTCGCAGGGTCACTTGACCTCGACGGAGGCGCCGGCGCCCTTGAGGGACTCGGCAGCCTTCTCGGCGGCCTCCTTGGCGACCTTCTCGAGGACGGGCTTCGGGGCGCCGTCCACGAGGTCCTTGGCCTCCTTGAGGCCCAGGGAGGTCAGCTCACGCACGACCTTGATGACCTGGATCTTCTTGTCACCGGCGGCGGTGAGGATGACGTCGAACTCGTCCTGCTCGGCCTCGGCCTCGGCCGGGGCACCCGGGCCCGCGGGACCGGCAACGGCGACGGCCGCGGCGGCGGTGACGTCGAACTTCTCCTCGAAGGCCTTCACGAACTCGGAGAGCTCGATGAGGGTGAGCTCCTCGAACTGGGCGAGCAGGTCTTCCTGGCTGAGCTTCGCCATGATGGCGTCCTTCCACTAATTCGGCAGGTGCCGGATGTATATGTAGGCGGGCGTACGGGCCCGCTGCGAGCCGTGAGGGCGGAGGGTTACTCCGCCACCTCGGCGTCGGCGGGAGCCGACGTGTCGGCACCGCCCTGCTCGGCCCTCTTGGCGCGAAGCGCTTCCGCGGTGCGGACGAACTTCGACGGCAGAGCCTGGAAGAGCTGCGCAGCCTGAGTCTGCTTGCCCTTCATGGCGCCGGCCAGCTTGGCGAGCAGAACCTCGCGGGACTCGAGGTCCGCGAGCTTCTTGATCTCATCGGCGGACAGCGCCTTACCGTCAAGGACACCGCCCTTGATGATGAGGTTGGGGTTGTCCTTGGCGAAGTCACGAAGACCCTTCGCCGACTCCACCGGGTCACCGGTGACGAAGGCAACCGCCGTCGGACCCGAGAACAGGTCGTCCAGCGTGTCGATCCCGGCCTCGTTGGCCGCAATCTTGGTCAGCGTGTTCTTCACCACGGCGTACTGGGCGTTCTCACCGAGCGAACGGCGCAGCTGCTTGAGCTGGGCCACGGTGAGACCCCGGTACTCGGTCAGCACGGCGGCGTTCGAGCTGCGGAACTGGTCCGTCAGCTCGGCTACCGCGGCAGCCTTGTCGGGCCTTGCCATGAGCGTCGGCCTCCTTCCGGGTGATGAGGACCGCTCAGAAGGGGCCGGTAAAGACGAAACGCCCCGGCGCAGGCGCCAGGGCGTAGCTCGACCGAATGAAATCCGGGAGCTTTCCACAGTCACCTGCGCAGGTCGCCCGTTCTCGACGGATCCTTCGGTCACCGCTCCCTCTTACGAAGGCACGGCAACGACCAGCGGTCTTTGGCTTCTTCAGGAGAGTACGCGACCGGGGCCGTTCGGAGCAAATCCGTCCCGGTTCGACCGGTGCGAGAGGTTTAGGAGCCGCTCACAGGGGCTGCGGCGGCAGTACGTACGAGGACGGGCCCCGCTGCCTCCAGGAGGCTGCGGGGCCCGTCCCATGCCGTGACGTCGGCTACCGGGTGAGCACGGGGGCTCAGACGGAGGCCGGGTCCTCCTCGACGAGGAGGTTGCGCACGCGGTTGGCGTCCAGCGGGATGCCGGGGCCCATCGTCGTGCTCATGGTCGCCTTCTTGATGAAGCGGCCCTTCGCGGCGGACGGCTTCAGACGGAGGATCTCCTCCAGCGCCGCGCCGTAGTTCTCGACCAGCTTGGTGTCATCGAAAGAGGTCTTTCCGATGATGAAGTGCAGGTTCGAGTGCTTGTCGACGCGGAACTCGATCTTTCCGCCCTTGATGTCGTTGACAGCCTTGACGACATCGGGGGTGACGGTGCCGGTCTTCGGGTTCGGCATCAGACCACGCGGACCGAGCACGCGGCCCAGGCGGCCGACCTTGCCCATGAGGTCCGGCGTGGCGACGACGGCGTCGAAGTCCAGACGGCCCTTCGCCACCTCGTCGATGAGCTCGTCGGCGCCGACGATGTCGGCGCCCGCGGCTTCCGCGGCCGCAGCACGGTCACCGGTCGCGAAGACCAGGACCCGGGCGGTCTTGCCGGTGCCGTGCGGGAGGTTCACGGTGCCACGGACCATCTGGTCGGCCTTGCGAGGGTCGACACCCAGGCAGAAGGCGACCTCGACGGTGCCGTCGAACTTCGTGGTGGCGGTGTCCTTGGCGAGACGGACGGCCTCGAGGGGGGCGTACGTACGCTCCCGGTCGATCTTGGCGTCCGCAGCGCGGAGGTTCTTGCTGCGCTTCACATCTACTCCTGTGGTTTTCAGAGTGTGGAGTCGTGGTGCGGACCAGCGCTTGGTCCTACCACTGAGGGGCTACGGAGCTGACTCAGCCTTCGACCGTGATGCCCATGGAACGGGCGGTGCCAGCGATGATCTTCGACGCGGCGTCGAGGTCGTTGGCGTTCAGGTCGGGCAGCTTGGTCGTGGCGATCTCGCGGACCTGGGCAGCCGTCAGCTTGGCGACCTTGGTCTTGTGCGGCTCGCCGGAGCCCTTGTCCACACCCGCGGCCTTGAGGATCAGCTTGGCGGCCGGCGGAGTCTTCGTGACGAAGGTGAAGGAGCGGTCCTCGTAGACCGTGATCTCCACCGGCACGACCATGCCACGCTGCGACTCGGTCGCGGCGTTGTAGGCCTTGCAGAACTCCATGATGTTGACGCCGTGCTGGCCCAGTGCGGGACCGACCGGCGGCGCCGGGTTGGCCGCACCGGCGTTGATCTGGAGCTTGATAAGCCCCGTGACCTTCTTCTTCTTGGGAGGCATTGCTCTCTCCGGGTCCTAGTGAGAGTGTTTCGCCGCCATTCCGGTCATCCGGATGGAGGCATACCGCACAACGATAACGGGTATAGCTGCGCGACCAAAAACCGAGCAGGTCAGACCAGCTGCGAAGCCGGTCTGACCTGCTCGGTAGGCATGTGTCCAGAAGGGGCGGTGAGCCCGTCAGTTCTTCTGGATCTGGTCGAAGCTGAGCTCGACCGGGGTCTCGCGACCGAAGATCTCGACGAGGCCCTTGACCTTCTTCGAGTCGGCGTTGATCTCGTTGATCGTCGCCTGCAGCGTCGCGAACGGGCCGTCGGTGACGGTGACCGAGTCGCCCACCTCGAAGTCCAGCACCTGGACCTCGACCTTGCGGGCGGGAGCCGGCTTGCCCTCGGCCTCGGCCGCCTCGCGGGCCGCCTTCTCCTCGGCCTCGGGGGCGAGCATCTTGACGATCTCGTCCAGGGTCAGCGGGTACGGGTCGTAGGCGTTGCCCACGAAGCCGGTGACGCCGGGCGTGTTGCGGACAACACCCCAGGACTCGTTCGTCAGGTCCATGCGCACCAGGACGTAACCCGGGAGCTTGTTCTGACGGACGTTCTTCCGCTCGCCGTTCTTGATCTGGACGATCTCTTCCTCGGGCACCTCGGCCTGGTAGATGAAGTCCTCGACGTTGAGCGAGACGGCGCGCTGCTCCAGGTTGGCCTTCACACGCTTCTCGTAACCGGCGTACGTGTGGATGACGTACCACTCGCCGGGAAGGCCGCGCAGCTCGTCGCGCAGGGCGGCGACGGCGTCGACGGGGGCGGCCGGCTCGGCCTCCTCGTCGTCCTCTTCGTCGCCGTCCTCGGACGCGTCCTCGTCGGAGACCTCGTCGGCCTCGTCGTCGTCGGAGACCTCGTCGGTCTCGTCGGACTCGACGTTCACGGCGTCCTGCTCTGCGGGCTCGCCCGCGGCGGCGTCAGCAGCTTCGACCTGGTCCGGGTCCACGGCATCCGACGCCTCGACGATGTCGAGCTCGTCCTCGGCGGACTCGACGGCGCTCGCCGTGGGCTCGGCGTCGTCGTTCAGGTTCGGGTCAGACACGATGGCTGCTTCTTCCTGGATACATATGGGTGGAACATGCGAAAGGGGCGCCGATGAGGCGCCCTCCGCGGGGATCAGCCGAAGACGTACTTGATGACCCGCGCAAATCCGAAGTCAATCACGGTGACGAGACCGATCATGACGACCACGAACACGATCACCACGGCCGTGTACGTCGACAGCTGGCTGCGCGTGGGCCATACGACCTTGCGGAGCTCGGCGACGATCTGGCGGTAGAACAGCGCGAGACGGCCCAGAGGGCCCTTCTTTCCGCGCTTGCCGCCCTTCCGGGTCTTCTTCTTCGACTCGGGGGCTTCGTCCTCGGCATCAGGCATGTCGATGGAGCCCACGGCGTCCGTCACGCTACTCACCTGATTCCGGGTCGTGGCCGTGCCGCGCCCGGTGGAGCCGCACGGCGGTGCATTGAAGTACGTACATGCGCACACATCCTGGCGAAGGAGTGTGTAGCAGGGCCGGAGGGACTTGAACCCCCAACCGCTGGTTTTGGAGACCAGTGCTCTACCAATTGAGCTACGACCCTTTGTGGTTTCCACCAACCTACCGCATCTTCTCCGGTGGGCCGGATGAAAAAACGGTGCGGCTGATGAAGGCCAACGACAGGTGAGTGTACGTGTTCAGCGGCGCCGCGTCGAACAGACAACAACCGACCGGTCCTGTCCGCATGCTGTCCGAGTGCTGTCCGGTCCCTGAAACCCCTGTGCCGACGGCTTTTCCGGTCTGCGAGCATGGGGGCCATGAGCGCTGCAACTTCTCCGTCCGAGCGCCGGGTCTCGGCCCGCATCGGTGCGATCTCCGAGTCCGCCACCCTCGCCGTCGACGCCAAGGCGAAGGCCCTGAAGGCCGCCGGGCGTCCGGTGATCGGCTTCGGCGCCGGTGAGCCCGACTTCCCGACCCCCGGTTACATCGTGGAGGCCGCCGTCGAGGCGTGCCGCAACCCGAAGTACCACCGCTACACCCCGGCGGGCGGGCTCCCCGAGCTCAAGTCCGCCATCGTGGCGAAGACGCTGCGCGACTCGGGGTACGAGATCGACGCCTCCCAGGTCCTGGTGACCAACGGCGGCAAGCAGGCCATCTACGAGGCCTTCGCGGCGATCCTCGACCCGGGTGACGAGGTCATCGTCCCGGCCCCCTACTGGACGACGTACCCCGAGTCGATCCGTCTCGCCGGCGGTGTCCCGGTCGAGGTGGTGGCCGACGAGACGACCGGCTACCGGGTCTCCGTCGAGCAGCTCGAGGCAGCGCGCACCGAGCGCACCAAGGTCGTCCTGTTCGTGTCGCCGTCCAACCCGACCGGCGCCGTCTACACCGAGGCCGAGACCGAGGCGATCGGCCGCTGGGCCGTCGAGCACGGCCTCTGGGTGATGACCGACGAGATCTACGAGCACCTGGTCTACGGCGGCGCGGCGGCGGCCTCGCTCCCGGCCGTGGTGCCCGAGCTGCGTGACAAGTGCATCGTCGTCAACGGCGTCGCCAAGACCTACGCCATGACCGGCTGGCGCGTGGGCTGGATCATCGGCCCGAAGGACGTCGTGAAGGCCGCGACCAACCTGCAGTCGCACGCCACCTCCAACGTCAGCAACGTCGCGCAGGCCGCCGCGCTGGCCGCCGTCTCCGGCTCGCTGGACGCGGTGGCCGAGATGCGGACCGCCTTCGACCGGCGCCGCAAGACGATCGTGCACATGCTCAACGAGATCAACGGCGTGCTCTGCCCCGAGCCGGAGGGGGCGTTCTACGCGTACCCGTCCGTGAAGGGGCTGCTCGGCAAGGAGATCCGCGGCAGGCGCCCGGCGGACTCCGTCGAGCTGGCCGCGCTCATCCTGGACGAGGCCGAGGTCGCCGTCGTGCCCGGCGAGGCCTTCGGTACGCCCGGCTACCTGCGGCTTTCGTACGCCCTGGGTGACGACGACCTCGTCGAGGGCGTCTCCCGGATCCAGAAGCTGCTGGGCGAGGCCCGCGACTGATCCGTGCGGTGAACCGAGGTGGCTCCCGGTCCGGCCGGGGGCCACTTTTTTTGTTCGAGGGGTAACTCACAAGGGGATCCGGGTACCGCGGCGCCCTTCGGATGCGGCAAGATCCTTCAATGGAGCGTGACGTACGGCTGTTGCCCAAGGCCCATCTGCATCTGCACTTCACCGGGTCGATGCGGCCCACGACCCTGCTCGAACTGGCGGACAAGTACGGCGTGCGCCTGCCCGAGGCACTGACCGGCGGTGAACCGCCGAAACTGCGGGCGACCGACGAGCGCGGCTGGTTCCGCTTCCAGCGTCTCTACGACATCGCCCGGTCCTGCCTCCGCACCCCCGAGGACATCCAGCGCCTGGTGCGCGAGACGGCCATGGAGGACGTCGCGGACGGCTCCGGATGGCTGGAGATCCAGGTCGACCCGACCTCGTACGCCCCGCTGCTCGGCGGGCTCATCCCGGCCATCGAGATCATCCTGGACGCCGTGCACAGTGCGGCCCGTGAGACCGGTCTGGGGATCCGGGTGGTGATCGCGGCGAACCGGATGAAGCACCCGCTGGACGCCCGCACACTGGCCCGGCTCGCCGTGCGCTACGCCGACCAGGGCGTCATCGGGTTCGGGCTCTCCAACGACGAGCGCCGCGGGATGGCCCGCGACTTCGACCGCGCCTTCGCCATCGCCCGTGAGGGCGGTCTGATCGCGGCGCCGCACGGCGGGGAACTGTCGGGCCCCTCCAGCATCCGGGACTGCCTGGACGACCTCGACGCGGCCCGTATCGGGCACGGCGTACGGGCGGCCGAGGACCCGCGGCTGCTGCGCAGGCTGGCCGAGCGGGGCGTGACGTGCGAGGTCTGCCCGGCGTCCAACGTGGCGCTCGGCGTCTACGAGAAGCCCGCCGACGTACCCCTGCGCACTCTGTTCGACGCGGGGGTCCCGATGGCGCTGGGCGCGGACGACCCGCTGCTCTTCGGCTCCCGGCTCGCCGCGCAGTACGACTTCGTACGCCGCCATCACGACTTCACCGACGAGGAACTGGCCGAGCTGGCGCGCCAGTCCGTGCGGGGGTCGGTGGCGCCGGACGAGGTGCGGGAGAAGCTGCTGGCCGGCATCGACGCCTGGCTCGCCGGCTGATCCCGGCCGGCCTGGCCCGCTAGCTGATCCCGCCCAGCAGGGTGCGCGCGAGGGACGAGGCGAAGTCGTCCGGCGGCAGGGGCGCGCCGCCCGCCTCGTAGGCGAAGGCACGCTGGGAGCAGGCCCCCAGGAGCAGTGAGGCGGCCGCGTAGGTGTCGGCGTCGGCCCTGACCCTGCCCGCCCGCTGTTCGGCGCGCAGATAGGCGTCGAGGCCCTCGATCGGCCGGTGGGGCCCAGTACCCATCTCTCGCATCGCCTCGTCATGGCGCCGCTTGAGCCGGGGCTCGGCGTACAGCGAGGCGAGCACGGGGAACGTCTGCTGGTAGAAGAGCACGGCCTGGCGGGCGACCTCGGTGAGATTGCGCTCCAGGTCGCCCTCCCCCGGCTCCAGATCCCCCAGGAGCGGCCCCAGCTTGGGCATCCGCTCACCGAGCACGGTCACGAAGAGCTCTTCCTTGCTCCTGAAGTACTTGTAGAGCGCCGCCTCCGAGCACCCGGCGGCCTTGGCGATCTCCTTCGTCGTCGCCCGCGCGAGGCCGATGCCGAGCATGAGCTCGTGGGCCGCGTCGACGATGCGGACGCGGGCCGGCTTCTTTTCCATGCGTGCTCCAACGGACCTTGACGAGAGGTGAGTACCCACTCACCCTATTGGTAAGTGAATACTCACCCACCTGTGAAGGGGTATGTGTCATGAGACTCACCGTGTTCGGAGCGACCGGGGCCGTCGGCCAGGAGATCGTGCGGCAGGCACGCGCGGCGGGACACGAGGTCACGGCGGTGGTGCGCGATCCCGCGCGGCTCCCCGAGGGCCTCAGGACCGCCGGGCCGGACGACGTCGTGAGGCTGGACGACGAGGCGGCGGTGCGGGCGGCGGTGGCGGGCCGGGACGCCGTACTCTCCGGCCTCGGCGCCCGGGGCCGGAAGGCCGGCGACGTGGCCGAGCGGCTCACCAGGCAGGTGCTGGCCGCGATGGAGGCGGAGGGGACCCGGCGGCTGCTGGTGGTGAGCGCGGCACCGGTCGGCCCCGCACCGGCGGACGACCCGCTGCTGGACCGGACGGTCCGCAAGGTGATCGGCGCGGTCCTCAAGGAGGTGTACGCCGATCTGACCCGGATGGAGGCGGCGCTGGCGGCCGGCGCGGCGGACTGGACGTCGGTGCGGCCGCCGAAGCTGACCGACGGCCCCCTGACGGGGAAGTACCGGACGGTCGTGGGCGGTACCCCGCGCAGCGGCCGGTCCATCGCACGGGCCGACGTGGCCCACGCGATGCTGGCGCTGATCGACGAGCCGGCCGCGGTGAGGCAGGGCGTGGGCGTCGCGTACTGAACGGGGGGCGCGCGGTGAGGCAGGGCGTGGGTGTCGCCCACCGAACCGGGGGCGCGGTGAGGCAGGGCGTAGGCGTCGCCTACCGAACCGAAGGCCGCGGCGAGGCAGGGCCGTAGGCACCGCCTACCGAACCGGGGGTCGCAGCGAGGCAGGGCGGCATGGGCACCGCCTACCGAACCGGGGGTCGCAGCGAGGCAGGGCGGCATGGGCATCGCCTACCGAACCGGGGGCGCGGTGAGGCGTTGCCTACCGCGGGCCGCCGCCCGCCGTCACAGGCTGACGCCGACCGTCACCGGCTCGTTGACGAGCGTGACACCGAAGGCCTCGTGGACCCCCGCGACGACCTCACGCGCCAGCGCGAGCAGGTCCTCGGTGGTCGCGGCCCCCCTGTTGGTGAGCGCGAGCGTGTGCTTGGTGGAGATGCGGGCGGGGCCCGTGCCGTACCCCTTGGTGAAGCCCGCCTTGTCGATGAGCCAGGCGGCCGAGGTCTTGACGGTGCCCTCGCCGGCGGGGAAGGCCGGGGGCGTGACGTCCGCGCCCAGCCGTTCCCTGGCGCGGGCGAGGAAGGCCGCGTGCTCCGCCTCGTCGAGGATCGGGTTGGTGAAGAAGGAGCCCGCCGACCAGGTGTCGTGGTCCTCCGGGTCGAGCACCATGCCCTTGCCGGCCCGCAGGCGCAGCACCGTCTCGCGGGCCGCTGCGGCCGGCACCCGGTCGCCCTGCTCGACGCCCATGGCACGGGCGGTCTCCGCATAGCGCAGCGGCGCGGACTGCCCTCCGGCGTCCTCCAGCGCGAACCGGACACGGAGTACCACGAAGCGGTCGGGTTCGGCCTTGAAACGACTGTGGCGGTACGAGAACGCGCAGGCTTCGTTCGGGAGGGTGACGGTCTCCTGGGCGCGCCGGTCGTAGGCCACGACCTCGGTGATGACGGAGGAGACCTCCTGGCCGTACGCGCCGACGTTCTGGATCGGTGTGGCCCCGGCGGACCCGGGGATCCCGGCCAGGCACTCGACGCCGGCCAGCCCGGCCTCGACCGTACGGGCCACGGCGTCGGTCCAGACCTCACCGGCGGCCAGTTCGAGCGTCGTACCGGACAGCTCGAAGCCCGTGGTCGCGATGCGCAGGGCGGTGCCGTCGAAGCCCTTGTCGCCGATGACCAGGTTGGAGCCGCCGCCGATGACCAGGAGCGGTGTGCCGCTGTCGTCGGCTTCGCGGACGGCGGCGATCACCTCGGCGTCGGTGGTGGCCGTCAGGAGCCGGTCGGCCGGGCCGCCGAGCCGGAAGGTGGTCAAGGGGGCGAGGGGGGCGTCGTGGAGTTCCTGCACGGGGACAAGAGTACGGTCCTCGGGCCCGCCCGCCGGGAGGGGCCACGGACCGCGCGAAGGGCGCCCGCCGGGAGGGGCCACGGACCGCGCGAAGGGCGCCCTCCGGGGGAGGACGCCCTTCGGCCCGGAACGGGCGGTGGTACGTCAGGCCAGGCGGACGACGGCGCGGGACATGCCCAGCACCTTCTTGCCGTCGCTCATCGCCGTGAGGTCGACCCGCACGAGGTTGTCGTCCAGCTTGGCGGCCACCTTGCCGCTGACCTCGATCAACGCGCCGGTGCCGTCGTTCGGCACGACGACCGGCTTGGTGAAACGCACCCCGTACTCGACGACCGCACCCGGGTCGCCGGCCCAGTCCGTGACCACGCGGATCGCCTCGGCCATCGTGAACATGCCGTGCGCGATCACGTCCGGCAGTCCGACCTCGCGCGCGAACTTCTCGTTCCAGTGGATCGGGTTGAAGTCGCCGGAGGCGCCCGCGTACTGCACCAGCGCCGCCCGGCTCACCGGGAACGACTGCGCCGGCAGCTCCGTACCGACCTCGACCGCGCCGTAAGCAATGCCCGCCGTCATCACGCCTCCTCGGCGGCCCGCGCCACCAGCTTCATCCACGTGGTCACCACGTGCTCACCGGACTCGTCGTGCACCTCACCGCGGATGTCCACGATGTCGTTGCCCGCCAGAGACTTGATCGCCTCGATGGTCACCGTGACCGCGAGCCGGTCGCCCGCGCGCACCGGCCGGGTGTAGGCGAACTTCTGGTCACCGTGGACCACGCGGCTGTAGTCGAGGCCCAGCTGCGGGTCCTCCACCACCTGGCCGCCGGCCTTGAAGGTGATCGCGAACACGAACGTGGGCGGAGCGATCACATCGGGATGCCCGAGAGCCTTGGCGGCCTCCTGGTCCACGTACGCGGGATTGGTGTCACCCACCGCTTCCGCGAACTCCCGGATCTTCTCCCGGCCGACCTCGTACGCCGGGGTGGGCGGATAGGTCCGCCCCACGAAGGACTGGTCGAGCGCCATGAGCCCGCTACCTCCTGATCAAAAGTCGAATAGGGCGGGTAACCACCCCGGCCCCAATACAACGACACGAGGCCGCCCCCAGTGGGGACGGCCTCGTGTACGAGCCTGTTTTCAGCGCGTTTCGCGGTGCGCGGTGTGCGAGTTGCAGCGCGGGCAGTGCTTCTTCATCTCAAGACGGTCCGGGTTGTTACGCCGGTTCTTCTTGGTGATGTAGTTCCGCTCCTTGCACTCCACGCAGGCCAGCGTGATCTTCGGGCGGACGTCGGTGGCAGCCACGTGAGTGCTCCTTGGACGGACGGATGGACGGATGAACGCAAAAAAGAGTAGCCGATCGAAGGACCGACCCCACAATCGGCTACCGTTAGTAGCGGTGACCGGACTTGAACCGGTGACACAGCGATTATGAGCCGCTTGCTCTACCGACTGAGCTACACCGCTTTGATGCCGAGTTTCCCCGCCGAAGCGGGGTCACCCGATCACCAGAGCCCCAATGCGGAATCGAACCGCAGACCTTCTCCTTACCATGGAGACGCTCTACCGACTGAGCTATTGGGGCGAGCAAGGAAGACATTACACGGCTGTCGCCGTTCGCCCAAATCCGTTTCCCGGGCCCTCCCCCGGCCCTTCCCCCGGCCCCCCTCCGCCTCGGCGAACACCCCCCTGATCAGGCCCTTGATCAGCCCGTTCACCGCCCCTGCGGACCACCTCCCGGCCCTCCCCGCCCTCCTCTCCGCGGCCGTCCCCCCGGCCGTCCCAGCGGGGGCGCTTTCGTACGACTAATCCACCCTCCCCGGAGCGGGCCGGTCGCCCGCCTAGGCTCGGCCGCACCTCGCGTGATCTTGAAACCCCACAGGAGCACAGCCATGCCCGACAGGCCCAGAGGCGCGGACGCGCTCCTGCTCCACGGGGCCAGGCTGGCGGACGGGCGCAACGTCGACGTGCTGATCGGCGGCCCGCTGATCGAGGCCGTCGGCAGGGCCGGCAGTCTCACCACCCGGGGCACCCGGCTGGATCTGCGGGGCCACCTGCTGCTGCCCGCCCCGGCCGAGACCCACCTCCACGCCGACACGGCACTCACCGCCGCCGCCGGGAGCCCGGCGTCCCACCGCCCCGACGACGTACGGCGCCGTGCCACCGAGGCCGCGCTGCTCCAGCTGAGCCACGGCGCGACGGCGCTGCGCGCCCACGTGGGCGTGGGCGGGCGCGGTGGGGGCCAGGGCGGGCCCGGTGGGGGTCAGGACCGGGTGGCGGGCCTCGGGGCCCTGCAGGCCGTCCTGGGGGCCCGTAGTGCGCTGCGGGGCCTCACCGAGCTGACCGCTGTGGCCGTGCCCCACGTCCTGACCGGCGTCGCGGGCGCCGACGGCCTCGCCGCCCTCCGCGACGCGGTGGACATGGGCGCGGACGCCATCGGCGGCTGCCCCGACCTCGACCCCGACCCGGACGGCTTCACCGAAGCCGTGCTGGACCTCGCCTCGGCGCACGGCCTGCCCGTCGACCTCCACACCGACGGCGAGGACCCCGGCCGCCTCGTGCGGCTGGCCGACATGGCCCGCGGGCTCCGCCCCGGGTTCTGCCTCGGCCCTTGTGCGGGCCTCTCGCGGCTTCCGGAGGGCGAGGCGGCCCGTACCGCCGACCGGCTCGCCGCGGCAGCGGTGACCCTGGTCTGCCTCCCCCAGGGCGGCTGTTGCGGTGCCCGGCTCCGGGGAACCCCGCCGGTGCGGCTGCTGCGCGCCGCCGGGGTGCGGGTGGCGGCGGGCAGCGGGGCGCTGCGCGAGGAGGCCGCCCCGGTCGGCCGGGGCGACCCGCTGGGGGCCGCCTATCTGCTGGCCTCGCAACAGGGCCTCTCCCCCCAGGACGCCTACGAGGCCGTCTCCGCCACCGCCAGAACCGCTCTGGGGCTGCCCGAGGTGCGCGTCGAGGCCGGCTTCCCCGCCGAGCTGCTCGCCGTGCGCGGTGACCAGCTGGCCGGGGCGCTCTCGCTCGCGTACAGCAGGATCGTGGTGCACCGGGGGCGGGTCGTGGCGCGGACGAGCGCCGTACGCGAGTACTGCGACTCGGGCGCCGCCGCCCTGGAGCTCCCCCGTCAGGGCCGAGCCGACTGCGGCCCGGGCGGCGGGCCTTGAGCACGAGCGCGCCGTCCGGCGTACGGTCGGAAGCATGCGCATTGTCATTGCAGGTGGACATGGTCAGATCGCGCTGCGGCTGGAGCGACTGCTCGCCGCGCGCGGTGACGAAGCGGTGGGCGTCATCCGCAACCCGCAGCAGAGTGAGGACCTGCGGGCCGCCGGGGCCGAGCCCGCGGTCCTCGACCTCGAATCGGCGTCCGTCGACGAGGTGGCGGAGCTGCTGCGAGGGGCGGACGCGGCGGTCTTCGCGGCGGGCGCGGGCCCGAACAGCGGGTCGGCGCGCAAGGACACGGTGGACCGCGGGGCGGCGGTGCTCTTCGCGGACGCGGCGGAACGGGCCGGGGTACGGCGGTACGTCGTGGTCTCCTCGATGGGCGCGGATCCCGATCACCGGGGGGACGAGGTCTTCGACGTCTACCAGCGCGCCAAGGGTGAGGCGGACGCCGACGTACGCTCCCGGAGCGGCCTGGACTGGACGATTCTGCGCCCCGGCATGCTCACGAACGACGCCGGGACCGGACAGGTCCTGCTGGCCGCCTCCACGGGCCGTGGCCCGGTCCCCCGTGACGACGTGGCGGCGACCCTGGTGGAGCTGCTGGACACCCCCGCGACGGCGGGTCTCACGCTGGAGCTGATCAGCGGGAGCAAGCCGGTGGCGGTGGCGGTGAAGGACGTCGCGGGGAACTGAGGCACGGTCCCTCCCGGCCGGTGCACCCGCGGCAGCGGTGCCCGGAGCCCCTCACCTGCGGAAAACCGCACCGGGCCGGGTGGGTCCCCTCATACCGTCTCCGAGGTGCGGTCATTAACGTCGGGGTGACCGGGGCAGACGTCCCGAGGTGACCGACCCACCGGCTTGGAGACCCCATGCAACTCATGTACTCGGCTCTGCCGCAGGAACCCGCGGGCGGCATAGCGGGCTGGGCCACCGGGCTCGTCGAGAAGATGGGCGGCCCTGGAGCCGGTCTGGCCATCGCCCTGGAGAACCTCTTCCCGCCACTGCCGAGCGAAGTGATTCTGCCGCTGACCGGGTTCGCCGCCGGGCAGGGCGTCCTGAGCCTGGCCTCGGCGTTGTTCTGGACCACGCTGGGCTCGGTCGTGGGAGCGGTGGTCCTCTACTGGATCGGCGCGTCCTTCGGACGTGAACGCATGCACACCCTCTGGGGGAAGCTGCCGCTGGTGAAGGCCTCCGACCTGGAGCGCACGGAGAAGTGGTTCGCCCGGCACGGCACCAAGGCGGTCTTCTTCGGCCGCATGGTGCCGATCTTCCGCAGTCTCATCTCCGTCCCCGCCGGGGTGGAGCGCATGCCCCTGCACGTCTTCGTCGCGCTGACCACGCTCGGGAGCCTGATCTGGAACTCGGTGCTGGTGATGGCCGGTTACTGGCTGGGCGACCGGTGGGAAGCGGTGGAGACGTACGTCGGGTTCGCTTCCAAGGCCGTGCTGGTCCTGGTGGTCGTCGCCCTCGCGGCGTACGTGACACTGCGCCTGCGCGGCGCCAACCGGGCGCAGCACCGGCGCAGTTCATGACTCGCCCCGGACACCCACGGGCCACGGCGCCACCCCCGGGAGAGGCGGAGCGATCTCGCCCGGCCCTCACGGCCACATCAGGCTCCCCCGTCGTGCAGGGGAACACCTCATCAGGCATCACCCTCCGTCAGGTCCCGGCCCGTCCTGGGCCGGAGGGCTCCGCATCGGACGCTGCCGCCCGGACGCTCCCGTGGTTACGCCAGGGGCTGGGTGTGCTCCTCGGCTGTGCGACCGCCCTGGCCGGATTCCTCGCGCTGCTCACGGCCGCCCTCTCTCTCGGCCCCTTCCTCCTGTGGCAGCGCACCCGGCCCGGCGCCCTCGGCATCCTCATGGCCGGGGCCCGAAGGCTCACGCGGCTTGAAAGGATCCGCCGGTCCCTCTTCTTCGGCGACCGCTTTCCGGAGCAGTACGAGGCGTCCGGCCGGAAGGTCCTCCGGTACCTGGCGGTGCGCAGCTGCACCGGCCTGGTGTGCGGTCTCGTACTGGGTCTCCTCGGTTTCGGCGCCGTCCTGGCGTGGCTGCTGCTGAGGGGAACGATCCAGGGATCACTCCGGTGGGACGAACTCGTGACGCAGATGCTCCTGGGCGGGGTGCTGCTCTTCCTCGACCTCCAGGGCCTCCGCTCGCTCCTCGCCCTGGACGGACGGCTCGCCCGCGAGTGCTTCGGCCCCTCCGAGCAGGAGTTGCTGCGCCGGCGCATCGGCGAACTGGCCAGCAGCCGGGCTGCCGTCGTGCAGGCGGTGGACGCCGAGCGCCGGCGCATCGAGCGGGACATCCATGACGGGATCCAGCAGCGGCTCGTGGCCCTGGCCATGCTGCTGGGCCGCGCACGCAGGGGGCGGGACCCCGAGCAGGCGAGCGCTCTGCTCCGCCAGGCGCACCAGGAGTCGCAGGACGTGCTCGCGGAACTGCGTGAAGTGGCCTGGCGGGTCTATCCCTCGGGGCTCGACAGCCTGGGGCTGGAGGAGGCGCTCGGCGGCGTGTCCGACCGGTGCGTCATCCCCGTCCGTACGGAGTTCGCAGTCGGCGGGGCCCTGCCACGACCGGTGGAGACCGCCGCGTACTTCGTGGTGTCGGAGTCCGTGACCAACGCGGCCAAGCATTCCGGCGCCACGGCCGTCTCCGTGGCCGTGGTGCTCGACGGCAGGGTGCTGACCGTGCGCACCCGGGACAACGGCAAGGGCGGCGCGGACCCCGCGGGCGTCGGCCTGAGCGGTCTGCGCAGCCGGGTGGAGGCGCTGGACGGCACCCTGTACGTCGACAGCCCCGAGGGGGGACCCACCATCGTTACCGCGGAGCTTCCATGCGCCTGATGCTCGCCGAGGACTCGACCCTGCTGCGGGAGGGCCTGGTACGCCTCCTCGTGGAGGAGGGGTACGACGTCCTGGCCTCCTTCGGTGACGCGGTGTCCCTGCTGAAGGAGATGGAGTCGCGGCGGCCCGACGTCGTCGTCCTCGACATCCGGATGCCACCGACACACACCACCGAGGGCCTGCTCGCGGCCCTGGAGATCCGTGAGCGGTGGCCGGAGACCGGCGTCCTGGTCCTGTCCCAGCACATCGAACGCCACTACGCCGCCCAGTTGCTGGCCTCCAGCGCCGAGCGGGTGGGGTACCTCCTCAAGGACCGGGTCGCCCAGGTCGAGGAGTTCCTGGAGGCGTTGGAGCGCATACAGGCGGGTGGCGCCGCCATCGATCCCGAGGTGGTCCGGCAGCTGGTCATCCGCTCCACGCACGGAGACCCGCTGGCCCGCCTCACACCTCGCGAACGCAGTGTTCTGGAACACCTGGCCCAGGGGCTCACCAACACCTCGATCGCCGGGCAACTGCACATCTCGGTGAGCGCGGTGGAGAAGAACCTCAACGCCGTGTTCGACAAGCTGGAGTTGTCGCACACCACCGGTCACAGCCGGCGGATCCTGGCCGTCCTGCGATACCTGGAGTCGTAGCCCCGCGACTGGACCGCTGCTCTCCGCGCGACCGGGTACGGAGTCCTCGGCCGGAAGGGCAGCCGACAGGGCGGCGACGGGGCGGTCCGGCACCCATGACGCGAGGCGTTCCGGCTTCCCGGAGGATCCGCGGGATAGCGTCGGCCGCATGGACGGTGGCCTTGCACGCCGGGGTTGGCTCCCCTGCTACATCGGCGGGGCGGTGTTCGCCGTGTGCATGGCCGGGACCACCCTGCCGACGCCCCTCTACAGCCTCTACCAGGACGAACTCGGGTTCTCCGAGCTCACGGTGACCGTGGTGTACGCCGTATACGCCTTCGGGGTCATCGGGGTGCTGCTGCTGGCGGGAAACGCCTCCGACGCGGTGGGCAGACGCCCCGTGCTGCTCTGGGGCCTGGGGTGCGCGGCGGCGAGCGCGGTCTGCTTCCTGTGCGCGACCGCATTGGGGTGGCTCTTCGCGGGACGGCTGCTGTCGGGTCTGTCCGCCGGGCTGTTCACCGGGGCGGCCACCGCGTACGTGATGGAGCTGGCCCCGGGAAAGGGCTCCCCCAGGGCCGCCTTCGTGGCGACGGCCGCCAACATGGGTGGTCTCGGCTGCGGGCCGCTGCTCGCCGGACTCCTCGCGCAGTACGCACCCTGGCCACTGCACCTGCCGTTCGTCGTGCACCTTGTGCTGCTGGCCGCGTCGGCGTTGCTCCTGTTCGCGCTGCCGGAGACCGTCTCCGAGCGCCGGCCCTTCAAGACCGTCCGGCCCCAGCGGCCGGGCCTGCCGCCCGAGGTCCGGGCGGTGTTCAGGCCGGCGGCACTCGCGTCCTTCGTGGGATTCGCCCTGTTCGGGGTGTTCACGTCGGTCAGCCCGGCCTTTCTGGCCCAGTTCCTGGACGTGGACAACCACGCCGTGAGCGGGCTGATCGTCGCGCTGGCCTTCTTCGCCTCGATCGCCGGGCAGTCGGCCGTCGGCCGGATCGGCGAGCGGCGCTCACTGCCCCTGGGGTGCGCGGGGCTCCTCGGCGGGCTCGCACTGCTCGCCTGGGCGCTGTGGTGGCACCTGCTGCCCCTGGTGGTGCTCAGCGCACTCCTGGGCGGCGCGGGCCAGGGCCTGGCGTTCCGGGCGGCCCTGGCCCAGGTCGCGGCGGCGTCGCCCGCCCGTCACCGGGCCGCCGTCATCTCCACGCTGTTCGTGGTGGCCTACACGGGCATCTCGCTGCCGGTGATCGGCGTGGGGGTCCTGTCCGGCCACATCGGCCTCCAGGATGCCGGGCTGGTCTTCATCGCCTGCATGGCGGTCCTGGTCGCGTACGCGGGCGTCTACCTGCTGCGGCGTCCGGGCGGGGTGCGGACGTGAACCGCTCGAATCCCCGGCCTGCGGCCGCCGGACCTCTCGTTCCGTGGCCCCGTCTCGGCGCCCCCTCTCGTCCCTGGACCGCCCGCGTCCGGGCGGCGCCGCGTCCGGATCGACGGGCAACGGCTTGCCCCTGTTCACGGCGCTCCTCGGACTGCCTGTGGGGAACCAGCGTCACGACCGGGTCGGATCGGGGCAGGGCGCTCACACAGCGCGCCGCAGCACTTGCGTGGTCACGTCGGTCGGCCCGCCAGGCGGGAGGGCCCGCCGGTAAACCACCAGGCGGGAGGGCCCGCCGGAAACCACCGGGCCGGTAAAACACATGGCTCTGCCCCGCGCCGGCGGAGAACAATGCCGGACATGGGCACAGACATTCACGGCTTCATCGAGTGCCGCTGGGATCGCTGGCTGGACGAGGACGATCGCGTGTGGTTCCAGGCCATCGACCTCACGCACCTGTACAACGGTCGTGACTACACGGCCTTCGGATCCCTGTTCGGTGTCCGAGACACCACCTCGTTCCGCCCGCTCGCCGATCACCGCGGCCTCCCCCCTGACGTGTCGAAAGAGGTCCGCGCCGACTTCGAGCCCTGGAGCGATGAGCTCCACGGGGAGTCCTGGATCTCCTGGGCGGAACTCGCAGCCGCCGACTGGGACGACGTCGCAAACGAGGTCGACAGCTGCATTCACGAATACCGCCGGAGCACTGACGGCAGCTGGAAGATGCACGGACGGAACACCGACCTCACCCGCTTTGCCGAACTCTCGGGCTTCACCGATGCCCAGCGGCTCTACTGGGCAGGCACGGCCTACCCGGAGAACACCGAGTGGCCGGACGGCGACCGACTCTTCCGCGTCGGCCGCCTGCGGCGGAAGGACGCCGTACCCGACAGCGAATGGGGCGCCGTCTGGTCGGTCATGCGCACGCTGGCGAACCTGCACGGTGACGAAGGGGTCCGCCTGGTCGTCTGGTTCGACGGCTGACGGACCACTCTCCCGCAGCAACCCCGCCCGACCTGCGGTTTCTGCGTTGCCTTCGTCGCGGCCGCAGCCGTGGGCGTGCCCGCCCTGCTCCGGCTCGGCCGCGCCGAGGCCGAGGCCGAGGCCGAGGCACGACGCACCTCAAGCAGAACATGAGCGCGTCCGGGATGTTCGGCAAGGCCAACGGCACCAGCAACCACCACGACCCCGGGGGTTGGTCGTGCCGCTCACCCGAGGGCTGGTGCGACCAAAACCACCCAACCGCTTCCACAAGTAACCGGCAACGCCTGTGTCGGCTACGGCAGTTCCTGATCGAGATACTGCGGAAAATCACTGTCCGCGAGGTAGGTCGCAACGAGTAGGTCACGCCAGTCGAGTTGCTCGAGGCTCACGGTATCCCTCAGCCGGCGGACATCCCCGCGCGCGTGGATCACCGCCGCAGCCATCAGACGCTCGTGGCCCACGCCCGTCATCCCGTCCGGACCCAACTTCCAGACCATGAGACGCAGAGAGCTTTCGACATCCTTGGCAACTTCCGCGTCGGGAAAGTCTCGGCGTATCCGCCTCTGCAACCGCTGGGTGATCTCGATCATCAGCTCCCCCTCGCCAGAAAAGGCCAGGGGCGGCCGTCTCTCCAAAAACACGGCCGCCCTCGTCCAGCGCCCGGTTGGAGCACTGGAGCATCCGGCATGACCCATGAAGGACGTTCTGCACTGCTGCCCGCAGCACTCGATGCCGCCGCCTGCAGCTGGGCGGTGTACCCCCTGCGGCATGGTGGCAAGCCACCGACTCGGGCTGGTCGTAGTGGACCTGGACATACCCAAGACCTAGAGCGGCCCACCCAGCTCCTGTCTGTACCGAAGAGGGGCAACCGGGCTGAAGAGCCCATCTGGCTCGGCTCCGGAGCGGACCTCACAAAGTGCGCGCCCGGCAGGCTGGCCACACGATCGCCGTGCTCTGCCCGGTCTACACGAAGGTGCTCGCACAGACCCAGCAGCGGGCCAAGGACCGGATCGACGCAGCGCTGCCGGAGTGGAACGAGCCGGGGTGACCCGGTGCCCCGGGGGACGGCTGGGGGGACACACCCTGATCAGGGGTGGGATTCAGGTGAGACAACGTGGGATGCGGGGGCTTGTCGGCGCGCTCCGCAGCGACACTTGCACATACGCAGAAACCCCGCCCGACCTGGTGTTTAAGCAGGTCGGACGGGGTTTCCCGTCCTGTGGCGGCGCCAGGGTTCGAACCTGGGTAGGCTGAGCCGGCAGATTTACAGTCTGCTCCCTTTGGCCACTCGGGCACACCGCCTGGAACGGCGCCTCGGATCCCGGCGAGGGGCTCCTTGGCGACGACGTAAACGATACCTGATGCCCAGGGGTGCTCCGCCACCTGGTTGATCAGCGCCCGGGGCGGGCAGGGGTGGCTAGGCTTTGTGCCGTACCCCAACGCATACGACGCAAGGAGCCACACGTCATGGCCGACTCCAGTTTCGACATCGTCTCGAAGGTCGAGCGGCAGGAGGTCGACAACGCCCTCAACCAGGCCGCCAAGGAGATCTCCCAGCGCTACGACTTCAAGGGCACGGGCGCGTCGATCTCCTGGTCCGGCGAGAAGATCCTGATGGAGGCGAACGGCGAGGAGCGGGTCAAGGCGATCCTCGACATCTTCCAGTCCAAGCTGATCAAGCGCGGGATCTCCCTGAAGTCGCTGGACGCGGGTGAGCCGCAGCTTTCCGGCAAGGAGTACAAGATCTTCGCCACGATCGAGGAGGGCATCTCCCAGGAGAACGCCAAGAAGGTGGCGAAGATCATTCGCGACGAGGGCCCGAAGGGCGTCAAGGCGCAGGTCCAGGGCGACGAGCTGCGCGTCAGCTCCAAGAGCCGTGACGACCTCCAGGCGGTGCAGGCGCTGATCAAGGGCAAGGACCTCGACTTCGCGGTGCAGTTCGCCAACTACCGGTAGGCGGTCCGCTGCCGTGTGCAGCGGGTCGCAGGCGGGGCGGGGCGTGCCGGTCGGCATGGCCCGCCCCGTTGCCATGTGCGGAGGGCCGGACCGGGCCGGGCGGTGCGGTGCCCTCAGCGGTCCCGTCGGGGTGGTCGCTGTCAGCGGCAGTCGGGAGTGGCAGTCGCGATCAGCGGCACTCCCCGTCGTCGCGCTCGCGATCAGCGGCAGTCGCGGCGGTCGCGATCAGCGGCGGTCGCGGCGGTCGCGATCAGCGGCGGTCGCGGGAGTGGCCGAAGAGCAGCCGGTAGGCGATGAGCAGGACCAGGGATCCGGCGATGGCGGCGACCCAGGTGGCCGTGTCGTAGAAGTCCGTGCTGATGGGGCGGTCGAGGAAGCGGGACGACAGCCAGCCACCCAGGAACGCGCCCACGATGCCGATGAGCGTGGTGCCGACGATGCCGCCGGGGTCGCGGCCGGGCAGCAGCAGTTTGGCTATCGCGCCGGCTAGCAGTCCGAGAATGATCCAGCTGATGATGCTCATGTCGGCGAACCTACCCGTCAGTTGTCCTTACAAGCCAGGACGCCCTGAGGCGGGGTGCGGTTGCCTGAGCGGGCCGCAGGTCTAGCGGGTGGCGAACGGCTGGTCGGTGCGGACGATCTCCTTGCCGAACGGCATCAGTGAGACCGGGATGAGCTTGAAGTTCGCGATGCCCAGCGGGATCCCGATGATCGTGACGCACAGGGCGATGCCGGTGCAGATGTGGCCCAGCGCGAGCCACCAGCCGGCCAGGATCACCCACAGGACGTTGCCGATGAGGGAGCCGCCGCCGGCGTCGTGACGGTCGACGACCGTGTAGCCGAAGGGCCAGAGGGCGTAGACACCTATGCGGAACGCGGCCACGCCGAAGGGGATGCCGATGATCGTGATGCAGAGCAGGAGCCCTGCGGCCATGTAGCCGAGGAACATCCAGAGTCCGCACAGGACCAGCCATATGACGTTCAGGATTGTCTTCACGGTCGATACCCTGCCATCTGCTCGAGCCTGGCGATGCGTTCAGCCATGGGCGGGTGGGTGGAGAACATCTTGGACATGCCCTGGCCGGGCCGGAACGGGTTCGCGATCATCATGTGACTCGCGGTTTCCAGCCGTGGCTCGGGCGGGAGGGGAAGCTGTTTGGTGCCCGCGTCGAGCTTGCGCAGGGCGCCTGCGAGCGCGAGCGGGTCCCCGGTGAGCTGCGCTCCGGAGGCGTCGGCCTCGTACTCCCGGGAACGGCTGACGGCCAGCTGGATCACCGAGGCGGCGAGGGGGCCGAGGATCATGACCAGCAGCATCCCGAGAAGGCCGGGGCCGTCGTCGTCGTCGGAGCGTCCCACGGGGATGAGCCAGGCGAAGTTCACCAGGAACATGACGACGGAGGCCAGGGCGCCCGCGACGGACGAGATGAGGATGTCGCGGTTGTACACGTGGCTGAGCTCGTGGCCGAGTACACCGCGAAGTTCGCGCTCGTCCAGGAGCTGGAGGATGCCCTCGGTGCAGCACACGGCGGCGTTGCGCGGGTTGCGTCCGGTGGCGAACGCGTTGGGGGCCTGCGTCGGGGAGATGTAGAGCCGTGGCATGGGCTGGCGGGCGGCGGTCGAGAGCTCGCGCACGATGCGGTAGAGCTGCGGGGCCTCGAATTCGCTGACGGGA
Organism: Streptomyces sp. NPDC005494; assembly: GCF_042872025.1. Classification (NCBI taxonomy): domain Bacteria; kingdom Bacillati; phylum Actinomycetota; class Actinomycetes; order Kitasatosporales; family Streptomycetaceae; genus Streptomyces; species Streptomyces sp. NPDC005494. Next base: position 424,559 of record NZ_JBIAJR010000005.1, on the reverse strand, counting down.
CGGGCCCTCATCGCACGCAGGGCGAGCTTGTCGCTGTTCCAGTACGCGTAGGCGTTGGTGGCGAGCGCGACGAACAGGGCCACGATCAGGCCTGTACGCCCGAAGAAGCTGCCGATGACGATGATGAGGGCCGAGAGGCCCCCGAGGAGTACAGCGGTTTTCAGCCCGTTGTGCCGGCGGTGCACGGTACGCCCTCCAAGTGGTGCAGCAGGGGAACCCTTGCTCTGTGGTGCTCCACTTCCAGTGGAGCCTCCCGTTCTGGTCAACGCGAGGCGAGGGGAGCTAGTTCCCTTGTGCGAGGAGGCCGGGGGCACAGGCGGCAGGGGCGGATCCGGTCGGATCCGCCCCTGGGCCGTACGGGTGGGTCTGGCCGCGCGGACCGTTCCGGGCCCTGCGGCGGTGGGTCAGCGCGGGGCGGGGAGGCCGGCGAGCGCGCGGGCCTCGGCGTCCGGCTCGACCTCGCTGGTGCAGTGGCCGCAGCGGGTGGCGATCGCGGGGATCTCGGTGAAGCAGCGCGGGCAGTCACGGAGGGCGGCCTTGATGTCGGCCTGCTTCTCCTCTTCCTTGGCGGTGAAACGGTTCTGGACCTTCGCCATGGGAAGGACGACCAGGAAGTAGAGGACCGCGGCGGTGATGAGGAAGGCGATGGCGGCGCTGACGAACAGGCCGTAGGGGAACTTCACGCCGTCGACGGTGTAGGCGGCCTTGCTGAAGTCACCCGTGCCACGGGTGAAGAGGCCGATCAGCGGCACGATGAACGCGTTGCTGAAGCCGGTGACCACGGCGGTGAAGGCGGCCCCCACGGCGAGGCCGATGGCCATGGAGATGACGTTCCCGCGAAGGATGAAGTCCTTGAACCCGTTCAGCACCGCTCTGGCTCCTCTGTGCTCTTCTTGTGTGCTCGTCGTGCGTGCCCTGCGCCTTCGCCGGCCGCTCGCCCGGCATGCGTGCCCGGTCGCCCGGGCTTGTTCGTGTGCTCTGCCCGTCGCCCGGGCAGTTCGTGTGCTCTGCCCGGTCGCCCGGGCGGTTCGTGTGCTCTGCCCGGGTGACGCGTGCACGCAAGACCATGCCCTGTGGACGGGTCCACGGGCAAGCCGGTCGAAGCGGGTCAGAAGAGGCTGACGGCGGCGAAGCGAAGGATGAGCTGGGGCGCCCCGGAGAGTGTGATTCCGGTTACCGCCGTCAGAACGATCGCCAAGGTGAGAGGGGCGGGGACCCGGTGCTGGTGCGGGACGGACGCCTCATCCGGGGCCGGGGCCTCCGTGGGCGCCCTGAACAGCGCCGCGGTCCACCGAAGGTAGTAGTACAGAGCGATCACGACGTTGACGGCCATGACGACGGCGAGCCAGCCGAGCCCTGCGTCCACGGCGGCGGAGAAGACCGTGACCTTGGCGAAGAGGCCGATGATGCCGGGCGGCAGGCCGGCCAGGCACAGCAGGAAGAAGCCCAGGGCGAGCGCGGCCAGGGGCCGGGTCGCGTACAGGCCCTGGTAGTCGCTGAGCCGGTTGCCGGGGTGGCTGCGGGCGACGACGGCCGCGACCGCGAAGGCCCCCAGGTTCACCACGGCGTACATCAGGGCGTAGGCGACGGTGGAGCCGATCTGCTCGTCGCCCGAGTACGCGGCGGCGGCGATCGGCACGAGGAGGTAGCCGGCCTGGCCGACGGACGACCAGGCGAGGAGGCGTACCGCGCTGCGGGCCCGGGTGGCGTTCTGCCGGAGTGCGGCGACGTTGCCGATGGTCATGGTGAGCGCGGCGAGGACGGCCAGGGCCGGGCCCCAGACGTCGGCGTAGGCCGGGAAGCCGATCACCGTGACGAGGACGAGCCCGGAGAAGCCGACCGCCTTGCCGACGACCGAGAGGTAGGCGGCGATGGGCAGCGGGGCGCCCACGTAGGTGTCGGGAACCCAGAAGTGGAACGGCGCGGCGGCCGTCTTGAAGGCGAAGCCGACGAGTGTGAGGACGACGCCGGCCTCGGCCAGGGTCTCCAGCTGCCCGGGCACCTCGTCCAGGCGTGCGGCGATCTCCGTGAGGTGCATGGTGCCGGTGGCGGCGTAGACGAAGCTGACGCCGAGGAGCATGACGGCGGTGGCGACGACCGAGGAGAGGAAGAACTTCAGGGCCGCTTCGGAGGAGCGCCGGTCGCCGCGCTTGATGCCGACGAGGGCGAACGCGGGGAGCGAGGCGACCTCCAGGGCGACGACGAGGGTCGCGAGGTCCCTGGAGGCGGGCAGGAGTGCCGCGCCGGCCGCGGAGGACAGCAGCAGGAACCAGAACTCGCCCGCCGGGAGCTTGCGTGTGTCGCCGATCGAGAGCAGCGCGGTGAGCAGGGCGCCGCCGAGCACGAGGGCCTGGATGACGAGGGCGAAGTGGTCCGCGGTGTAGCTGCAGGCCTGGGTACCGCCGGTGAGGCAGAAGGTCGAGCGGTCCCCGGCGCGCAGCGGGACGAGCAGGGCGAGTGCGGCGACCAGCCCGGCGACGGCTCCGTAGCCGAGCAGCGGCTTGTGCCGTTCGCCGACGAAGAGGTCCGCGACGAGGACGAGCAGGGCCACGGACGCGGTGATGACGGGGGGTGCGATCGCGAGCCAGTCGACGGACTGGACGAGGCTCGCCGCCCCGGTTGCGCTGTCGGCTGCCACGGTCACGACTTGCCTCCTGCGAGGAGCTTCTGCACGGCCGGGTCGGTGAGGCCGAGGAGGACGGCGGGCCAGAGTCCGGCGAGGACGGTCAGGGCGGCGAGCGGGGTCCAGGCGGCGAACTCGTAGCGCTGGATGTCGGCGACCGCCTGGGACTCCTCCCGGTGCTCGCCCATGCAGACGCGGCGTACGACGATCAGCATGTACGCGGCGGTGAGCAGGGTTCCGAGGGCGCCGACGGACATGAAGGTGAGGAAGGCGGGGCGGCTGAGGCCTTCGGCGGGGTCGAACGCGCCGAACAGGGTGAGCATCTCGCCCCAGAACCCGGCGAGGCCGGGGAGTCCGAGCGAGGCGACCGCGGCGAAGGCGAGGAGGCCCCCGAGCCTGGGTGCGCGGCCGTAGAGGGCGGCTCCGGTGGCGCCTGACAGGGTGTCGAGGTCGGCCGTGCCGTAGCGCTCCTTGACCGCACCGACCAGGAAGAACAGCAGGCCGGTGATGAGGCCGTGGGCGATGTTGGCGAACAGCGCGCCGTTCACGCCGGTGGGGGTCATGGTCGCGATGCCGAGGAGGACGAAGCCCATGTGGCCCACGGAGGAGTAGGCGATCAGGCGCTTGAGGTCGCCCTTGGCGCCGGGGCGGGCGAGGGCGAGGCAGGCGAGTGAACCGTAGATGATCCCGACGACCGCGAACGCCGCGAGGTACGGCGCGAAGGTCCGCATGCCGTCCGGGGTGACGGGGAGCAGGATACGGACGAATCCGTACGTGCCCATCTTCAGCATGACGCCGGCGAGGAGGACCGAGCCGACGGTGGGGGCCGCGGTGTGGGCGTCGGGCAGCCAGCTGTGCAGGGGCCACATCGGGGTCTTCACGGCGAGGCCGATCCCGATGGCGAGAACCGCGATGACCTGCACGGACGTGGTCAGGCCCCGGCCGTTGTCAGTGGCGAGTGCCACCATGTCGAAGGTGCCGCTCTTCAGTCCGATGAGGAGCAGCCCCAGCAGCATGATCACGGAACCGAGCAGTGTGTAGAGGATGAACTTCCAGGCGGCGGGCTGCTTCCGGTCGCCGCCCCAGCGGGCGATGAGGAAGTACATCGGGATGAGGACCATCTCGAAGGCCAGGAAGAAGAGCAGCAGGTCGAGGACGGCGAAGGTCGCGAGGGTGCCGGACTCGAGGACGAGCACGAGAGCGACGAAGGCCTTCGGGGAGGGGCCTGCGGGGAGCTTGAAGTAGCTGTAGAGCGCGCAGAGGAAGGTCAGCAGCGCGGTCAGCACGAGGAGGGGGAGCGAGATGCCGTCGGTACCGAGGTGGATCCGCACGTCGAGTGCGGGGATCCAGCTGATGTCCGTGGTGGCCTGCATCTTCGACGGGTGGTCGTGGTCGAATCCCGCGGCCAGGACGAGCGCGGCGGCAAGGACGGCACCGGTGACGGTCACGCCGTGGCGGACCACGGCCTGGTCGGGGTTCCTGCCCCTGAGCCCGGGCGGGGCGGGCAGGAGCGCGGCGACGGCGCCGAGGAGCGGGGCCACGACGATGAACGCCAGAAGGAACTGCATCACGGATGCGCTGATATCGAACACGGCTCACGCCCCGGCGTAGACGTTGGCAAAGACGACGGCGGCGATCGCCAGGACAAGGGTTCCGGCGAGCAGCGCCCCGAGGTAGGTCTGCACGTTGCCGGTCTGGGCGCGGCGGACGGCGGTGCCGAGTCCGCGGGTGATGCTGCCCGCGCCGCGTACGTAGGTGTCGACGACTTCGCGGTCCAGGAAGCGGACGAGCCGGGCAGCGGCTCCGACGGGGCGCACGAAGAGCACCGTGTACAGGGCGTCCAGGTGGAAGCCGCTGACCGCGTGGCGGTGGATGGGGCCGAGCAGCAGCCGCCCGGGGTCGGACGGGTCCGGGGCGCCCGCGATGGTGCCGTACGCCGCGATGTGCGAGGTGATCGCCTCGACCTCCACGAGGGCGGGTTCGGCGTCGGGGTGGGCGGCGACCGCGCCGACCGGGGGGCGGTCGGCGAGCGCGGTGGTGTGGCGCCAGGTCCCGTAGGTGACGAGTCCGCCGACGAGTCCGACGCCGGTGGAGAGGACAGCCGTCGTGAGGGAGGGGGTGAGGCTGTGGCCGTCGAACCAGTCGGTGAGGGTGCCGGCGGCGAGACCGAAGGCGATCGTCGGGACGGCGAGGACCCAGAGGACCGAGGTCATCGCGATGGGCTGCTTGCCGTGGTCGGGGGCCTCGGGGCCGCGCCCGCGGAAGGCGAGGAGCCACAGCCGGGTGGCATAGGCGGCGGTGAGGACCGCCGCGGCGAGACCCGCGACGAGGATCGTCCAGCCCGCAGCGGCGGGAGCGACGTCGCGGTCTCCGAGAGCGGTGTGCTCGGCGGCGACGAGGACGGCTTCCTTGGAGAAGAAGCCGGCGAACGGAGGGATGGCGGCCAGCGCGAGGAGCGCGACGGTCATCGTCCAGTAGGCGTCGGGGATGCGCTTGGTCAGGTTGCCCATGCGGGACATGGCGGCCAGTGAGTTGGTGCCTGCCGCATGGATGACGACGCCGGCCGCGAGGAAGAGGACGGCTTTGAACGCACCGTGTGAGATGAGGTGGAAGACGGCGGCGCCGCGGTCGCCGACGGCCAAGGCGCCGGACATGTAGCCGAGCTGGCCGATCGTCGAGTAGGCGAGGACGCGCTTGATGTCGTCCTGCGCGAGTGCGGCGAGCCCGGATCCGATCATCGTGACGGCGGCCATCACGGCGAGGACGACGAGGGCCGCGCCCGAGGCGGCGAAGACGGGGAGGAGCCGGGCCACGAAGTAGATGCCGGCGGCGACCATCGTCGCGGCGTGGATGAGCGCCGAGACGGGTGTGGGGCCTGCCATCGCGTCGGGCAGCCAGGTGTGCAGCGGGAACTGCGCGGACTTGCCGGCGACACCGGCGAGGAGCAGCAGCGCGATGAGGGTGGGGTGGTCGAGTCCGCCGTTACGGACTGCGGCCAGGACCCCGGTGATGCGGAAGGTGCCGGTGTCCGCGGCGAGGGCGAACAGACCGATGAGGAAGGGGACGTCACCGAGCTTGGTGACGAGGAATGCCTTGAGCGAGGCGCTGCGGGCCTCGGGGGTCTCCCAGTAGTGGCCCACCAGGAAGTACGAGCAGATGCCCATGATCTCCCAGCCGACCAGGAGCACCATCAGGTCGCCGGAGTAGACGACGAGCAGCATCGCGGAGGTGAAGAGGGAGACGAGGGCCGCGTACGAGGGGTAGCGGACGTCGTCCTTGAGGTACGCCGTCGAGTAGATCTGTACGCAGGTGGCGACGAGCCCCACGAGTACGGCGACGAGTACGGCGAAGCCGTCCAGGTGCAGGGCCAGGTCGATCGGCACCGAACCGGTCGGGGTGAGTTCCGTCGCGGCGTCGATGGCGGACCCACCGCCCTGGCGTGCGGCGACGACCACTGCGAGCGCCGCTGCGGCGAGGGTGGGAAGCACGGCGAGGGGGCGGACGAAGCCGGGCGCGGTCCGGCCCAGGAGAAGTCCTGCCGCGGCGCCCAGGAAGGGGAGGAGGGGGACGAGAACGGCGAGGGTCGTGGTGGTCACGCGGTGGCCTCTGCCTTCTTTGCCTTCCCTGCCGGAGCAGTGGCCTGGTCTGCGGTGATGTCGCCGTCCGCGTCCCCGTCGTCGGGGAGGGTCTCGGCGGCGTCGGTCTCCGCGGTGTCGCGGAGGCGGTCGACGTCCGAGCTGCCGCGGTTGCGGTAGACGGCCAGGACAATCGCGAGACCGATGCCGATCTCGGCCGCGGCGATGGCGATCGTGAAGAGGGTGAGGGCCTGGCCGGAGTGCAGGGCGTCGCGGAGCCAGACGTCGAAGGCGACCAGGTTGAGGTTGACGGCGTTGAGCATGAGCTCGACGGACATCAGGACGAGGATCGCGTTGCGGCGGGCGAGCACCCCGTAGAGCCCGGTGCAGAAGAGGAGGACGGCCAGGACGGCGGGATAGGCGAGGTGCATCAGCTCTTGTCCTCCCGGTTCGCGACGGGCCGGTCCGCTCCCGCGACGGGCCGGCTCGTTCCGGCGGCGGGCCGGTCCGCTCGGACGCCGGGCCGGGATGCCGGGGCACCCGGCCTTGGCACCCGGCCGTGCGACCGGTCCGCGGCGCCGTCCTGCCGGTTCTTGCGGGAGAGGACGATCGCGCCCACGAGGGCGGCGAGCAGCAGGACGGAGAGAGCTTCGAAGGGCAGGACCCAGTGCCTGAAGAGGAATTCGCCGGAAGCCTTGGTGGAGCCCTGGGCGGGTCCGTCCAGGTCGATCCAGGTCGTACGGAAGGCGTCCACGACGACCCAGACGAGAGCCCCGGCAGCGGCGAGGGAGGCCGCGAGCGCTATCCACCGGTTGCCGGTGTCGGCGTCCGGGGAACGGCCGATGGGAGCTCTGGTGAGCATCAGGCCGAAGAGGAGGAGGACGACGACGGAACCGACGTAGATGAGGACCTGCACCCACGCGATGAACTCGGCCGTGAGGAGGAGGTACTCCACGGCGATACCGCCGAGCGCGACGACGAGCCAGAGGGCCGCGTGCACGAGCTGCTTGGTCGTGACGGTGACGAGGGCCGCTCCGAAGGTGGCGAGACCCACGAGGAGAAAGGCGATCTCGACGCCGGTCGGAGAGAGGAAGCCGGGGTGTCCGGCGGTGGCCGCGAGGCTCACTCCTGCCCCTCCTGTTCTTCCGTCCGGCCTGGCTGTTCCGCCGCCCGGCCCTGCTGGGACTCCTGCGTCTGCTGGGCTTCGGGGGACTCCTGCGCCTGCTGGGCTTCGGATGTCGCCTGGGCCTGCCGGGCCTCCTGGGCTTCCTGGGCTTCCTGGGCTTCCTGGGCTTCCTGGGCTTCCTGGGCTTGGAGCTTGTCGGCCGTCTTGCGGGCCGCGGCGATCTCCTTGGGCTCCTCGGCTCCCGGATCCAGCGCGGGCGGCTCGGGGACGGTCCACATCCACTCGCGGAGCTTGTCGCGCTCGTGGGTGAGTTCGTGGATGTCCGTCTCCGCGTACTCGAACTCGGGCGACCAGAAGAGCGCGTCGAAAGGACACACCTCGATGCAGATACCGCAGTACATGCAGAGGGCGAAGTCGATGGCGAAGCGGTCGAGCACGTTGCGGCTGCGCTCACGGCCTCCGGGGGCGGCCGGGGGCACCGTCTCCTTGTGGGAGTCGATGTAGATGCACCAGTCGGGGCACTCGCGGGCGCACAGCATGCAGACCGTGCAGTTCTCCTCGAACAGCCCGATGACCCCGCGGGTACGGGGCGGCAGTTCGGGCTGGACGTCGGGGTACTGCGCGGTGACCGTGCGCTTCGTCATGGTCCGCAGGGTGACGGCGAGGCCCTTGGCCAGGCCTGATCCGGGGATCGGGGGCACTAGTTGATCGCCACCTTCACGATGCCGGTGAGCGCGATCTGCGCGAGAGCGAGGGGGATGAGCGTGGTCCAGGCGAGCTTCTGCAGTTGGTCCTCGCGCAGACGGGGGTAGGTGACCCTCAGCCAGATGACGACGAAGGCGAGGACGGCGGTCTTCAACAGGGTCCAGACCCAGCCGAGCCCGTCCGCACCCAGCGGGCCGTGCCAACCGCCGAGGAAGAGGACGGTCGTGAGACCGCACAGGACGACGATCCCGGCGTACTCGGCGAGCAGGAACAGGGCGAAGCGGAGACCCGTGTACTCGGTGTACGCACCGAAGATGATCTCCGAGTCGGCCACCGGCATGTCGAAGGGCGGGCGCTGCAGTTCGGCGAGCCCCGCCACGAAGAAGACCAGGGCGCCGACGATCTGCCAGGGCAGCCACCACCACTCGAACGCGTCGAGGATGCCGGGCAACGAGACGGTGCCGGCCGCCATCGCCACGGAGGCGGCGGCGAGCAGCATCGGCAGTTCGTAGGCGAGCAGCTGCGCGGCGGTGCGGAGGCCGCCCAGCAGCGAGAACTTGTTGGCCGATGCCCAGCCCGCCATCAGCGAGCCGAGCACGCCGACCCCCATGACGGCGAGCACGAAGAAGATGCCCGCGTCGACGACCTGCCCCACGGCCCCTTCACCGGGGCCGATGGGGATGGCGACGATCACGAGGAGGTACGGGAGCAAGGCGACGGCGGGGGCCAGTTGGAAGATACGGCGGTCCGCGTCGGCCGGGACGACGTCCTCCTTCTGCGCGAACTTCACCCCGTCCGCGACGAGCTGGGCCCAGCCGTGGAAGCCACCCGCGTACATGGGGCCGAGTCGGCCCTGCATGTGGGCCATCACCTTGTGCTCGGCCTGTCCCACGATCAGCGGGACGACCATGAACACGGCAAAGACGATGACGAGGCGGAGGGCGACGTCGAGTACGTCGTTCACGCGGTATCGCCTCCGGTGGCACGGTCGGGGTGTTCGGTGTCTGCGGGGTGCTCGGTGTCGGCAGGCCCGGCCGGACGCTCGGTGTCGGCAGGCCCGGCCGGACGCTCGGTGTCGGCAGGCCCGGCCGGACGCTCGGGGCCGGTCGGGCTTTCGGGGCGCGCGGGCTTCTCGGCGGCGTCGGCACCGTCCGTCCCGGCGGTCTCATCCGTCCGGGCAGTCCGGGCGGTCTCATCCGTCCGGGCAGTCCCGTCCGTGCCGACGGTCCCGGCGGTCTCCTGGGTGCCGCCGGTCCCGCCGTCAGGGCCGCCTGAGCCCTCGGTCTTCGGCTCGGCCTCCGGCTTCGGGGCCGGTTTGGGCTCCCGTGGGGCCGTTTCCGTGCCCTCGGCCCTCGACGTGCCCTCCGGCTTCGGGGCAGGCTCGGCCTCCGGCGGCGGCTGAAGATTCTCGGCCTCCGGCTTCGGGGCCGGTTTGGGCTCCCGTGGGGCCGTTCCCGTGCCCTCGGCCCTCGACGTGCCCTCCGGCTTCGGGGCAGGCTCGGCCTCCGGCGGCCGCTGAAGGTTCTCAGCCTCCGCTCCCGCCTCGGACTTCCGCGGCGGCTGCTTCTCGGTCTGACCAGCCGGGGGCTCGAATGCGGGGCGGGGATCGTGCCATGGGGCGTCCGTGCTGCCGGCCGCCCTCCTCGCGCGCGCCGCACCGGTTCCGCTCCCGGCGTCCGCGCCCGTCCCGTTCCTCGCGGCGTCCGTGCCCGTCCCGCTCACCCCGGCGTCCGTGCCTGCCGGGGCCGTCGGGCCCGGGGTCTGGCTCGCTGAGCCCTGGGATGCGCTGCGGTTACGGCGCGGCGGTGCCGTCCGGGGCGTCTCCACCGCCTCAGCGGTCTCCGCGGCGCCCGTCGCACCTGCGCCCGCACCCGAACCCATCGCACCTGCGCCCGACGCACCGGCACCCGCACCCGCACCCGAGGCGTCCACACCCGAACCCGCCCCCGGACCCGAGGCGCCCGCACCTGCGCCCGACGCACCCGAGGCGTCCGGAGCGGCGGCGGGCCGCTGTGCGGCCGAGCCCTCGCTCACGCTGCGGGTCCGGCGCGCCGGACGGTCGCCCGCCGCGCGCGCTCCCCGGGCGGGCCGTGCCGGAGCGGGCGGAAGCTGCCCCTTGAGCGGGCCCCACTCGTTCGGGTCGGGCACACCCGGCGGCAGCATCGTGCGCCGCTTGGGCCCGCCGTGCTCGGACTCGCCCGGCTCCTTCGCGCCAGGCCAGGCCTTGGCGACCCGTGCCGCCAGGACGAAGTCCTTGCGCAGCGGGTGCCCCTCAAAGCTCTCCGGCAGCAGCAGAGGCACCAGGTGGGGGTGGCCCTCGAAGCCGACGCCGAACATCTCGTGCGTCTCGCGTTCGTGCCACGCCGCCCCCGCGTAGACGCCGACGGCGCTGGGCAGGACGGGGGCTTCGTGCGGGACGGTCGTGCGGACCAGCAGGCGTCGCACCCTGCCTTCGCCGAGAGCGGCGACATGGGCGCAGACCCGGAAGCCGGTGCCGGGTTCGTCGACCGCGCTCAGCCAGTCGAAGTAGGTGCAGCCCAGCTCGTCGCGCGCCGTTTCGAGGGCGGCGGTCCAGGAGGCGGCGGGGACGTCGACGGTCAGCAGGTCGTACGCGTACGTGGCCGTGGCGTCGGCGCCGAAGAGGTCGGTGACGGCGTCGGGCAGCCGGTCGTAGGCGTCGGCGGCGGTGTCGGCGGCGGTCACTCCCGCTCCTCCCCCGGCGCCTTCGGAGCGGCGACGAGCCCGCTGCGCAGGGCGGCGGTCGAGGGCCGGCCGGCGTCCGGTGCGCCGTACCGCTCGGCCAGCGATTCCCGGGCGATCTTCTCCTGGAGCTTGAGGATGCCCTGGAGGAGCGCCTCGGGCCGGGGCGGGCAGCCGGGCACGTACACGTCGACGGGGATGATCTGGTCGACGCCCTTGGTCACGGAGTACGAGTCCCAGTACGGCCCGCCGCAGTTGGAGCAGGCGCCGAAGGAGATGACGTACTTCGGCTCGGGCATCTGCTCGTACAGACGCTTCACCGCCGGGGCCATCTTGTCCGTGACCGTGCCCGAGACGACCATCAGGTCGGCCTGCCGGGGGCCTGGTGCGAACGGGATGACGCCGAGCCGGATGAAGTCGTGCCGGGCCATGGACGCGGCGATGAACTCGATGGCGCAGCAGGCGAGTCCGAAGTTGAAGACCCAGAGGCTGTAGCGGCGGCCCCAGTTGAGGACCACCTTCATCGGTTCGGGCGCGAGCCGGGACAGCACGCCGAGCTTCTTCGGCTCGGGCAGTCGTGCCGGATCGGGCAGCGACACGGGTTCGGGGTTCGGCCGGCTCGTCACGCCCATTCGAGGACGCCCTTCTTCCATGCGTAGAGCAGTCCCACGGCCAGGAAACCGAGGAAGATGAACATCTCCACCAGCGTCGTCGCACCGTATCCGGGGGCCGCGAAGACCGTCGCCCACGGGAACAGGAAGATCGAGTCGACGGCGAAGATCACGTACAGGAAGGCGTACACGTAATAGCGAACCTGGGTGTGGGCCCAGCCCTCCCCCACGGGGTCCACGCCGCATTCGTACGTGAGGAGTTTCTCCGGCGTCGGGACCACGGGCCTCAGCAGACGGCCGGCCCCGAAGGCGACGGCGACGAACAGCACGCCGACGACGGCGAGCAGTCCGACCACTGAGTAGCTCTGGAAGTAGTCCGACGCGAGAACGGTCGGTCCCGGCACGTCCGCCACGTCCGCCCCTCGCTCCCTAGCCTGTTCGACGGTCTGTACGCACGGGAGTCTAGGCCCTGTTAAAGGGACGGTAAGCAGCCCCTTCGCACAACGGGTGATGCGAGTGGGACGGGGGCGGCGGCGCGGGAGGTGGGGTTATCCCTACTCCGCCTCACCCACGAACCCCATGGCGTGGGCGCGCCTCGCCCGGCACGCTGGTCGTATGACCATGAGCCCGTCCGTGCCGGACGACGACCGGCCGCCACCCGCGCGCTTCGCCTTCGACCGGTGGACCTGGAAGGAGATCGCGTATCTCCTGGCCAATCTGCCGATGGCGATCGCCGGGTTCGTCTACACCGTGTTCCTGGTCGGCGTGGGTGTCGGCCTCTCCGTCACCGTGATCGGGCTGCCGCTGCTCGCCCTCGGGCTGCAGGGCGCGCGGGGTCTCGGCCGGGCGGAGCGCGGACGGGCGCGGGCGATGCTCGGGTTGCGGATCGAGGAGCCCAGCCCGATGCCGCGCGGCCGCAGGACCGGGGGCTTCTTCGCCTGGCTGTGGGCGGGGCTGAAGGACCCGGTGGGCTGGAGGGCGTTGCTGTATTCGTTCATGCGGCTGCCGTGGGGCGTGGCGACGTTCGCCGTGACGCTCGCGAGCCTGTTCGTCCTGTGGCCGGTGCTGCCGTACATCGCGCGCGCCCTGACGAACGCGGACCGCGCGATGGCACGTGCCCTTCTCTCGCCTTCCGACGAGCTGGAACGCAGGATCGCCGAACTGGAGTCGGACCGCGGCGTGGTCGTGGACACCGCGGCAGCGGACCTGCGCCGCATCGAACGCGACCTCCACGACGGCGCACAAGCACGCCTCGTCGCCCTCGCCATGGGCCTCGGTCTGGCTAAGGAGAAGCTCACCGACGACCCCGAAGCCGCCGCCCGCATGGTCGACGAGGCACACGGAGAGGTCAAGGTCGCCCTCCAGGAACTCCGCGACCTCGCCCGCGGCATCCACCCCGCCGTCCTCACCGACCGGGGACTGGACGCCGCCCTCTCCGCCATCGCCTCCCGCTGCACCGTCCCCGTGACCGTGTCCGTCCAACTGACGGGCCGCCCTGCGGAGGCCATCGAGGGCATCGCGTACTTCACGGTCTCCGAACTGCTCCAGAACGTCAGCAAGCACAGCCGGGCCCGGACGGCTTCCGTCGACGTGTGGCGGTCGGGCGACCGGCTGATGCTCCAGGTCCGGGACGACGGGACCGGCGGTGCCCGGCTCGACGGCGGTACGGGCATGTCGGGGCTGGCGGAGCGGCTGGGAGCGGTCGACGGGCTGTTCGTCGTGGACTCGCCGGAGGGCGGCCCCACCACCGTCACCGCGGAGCTGCCGTGGCGCGACAGCATCGCCGCGACGGCCAAGCACGCCGAACCGGCATGACCCACGAGGACCGAGCACGCCGAATCCACGTGACCCCCGACGGCCACGCACGCCGAACCCACATGACCCCCGGGAGCCGGGCAGGTACGGCCCACCCGTCGCCGTGATGCCATGGCGCCGGGCCCGGCCCCAGCTCCGGGCCCGGCGCCATGGTGGGGAAAACCCCCTGCCGGATACGGAGACCGCCCTCATGGTGCGAGATCCCCCGGCACAGCAGTCTTGAGACATCAGCGTCATATCGGCCCGCGGGGCACTCCCGCTCATCAGAAACGGACGGACGCCACTCATGTCCACGGCATACGGACCGGACACGCGGGACCATCACAGGCCCGGCAGCACCGGGCCGGGGACCCACCCCCCGGCGAAGCACCTCCTCCCCGCGGGGCTGCGCGCACCCTTCGAGGGGCGCACATGGCGTGAGCTGGGCTATGTGCTCCTGAGCCTGCCGATCAGCGTGGTGCTGTTCAGCTTCGCGATCACCATGGTGTCGCTGGGACTGGGCATGCTGATCACCTTCCTCGGCGTCCCGATCCTCGCCGCCGGCCTGGCGATGTGCCGCGGGTTCGGCGCGATGGAGCGCGGCCGGGCGCGCGCGATGCTGGGGCTCGACGTCGCGGATCCCGCCCCGGTGCACGGGAAGGGCGGCCTGATGTCCTGGGTCGGGACGGTGCTGAAGAGCGGGGTGTCCTGGCGGCACCTGCTCTACTGCGTCCTGCACATGCCGTGGGCGGTGTTCGCCTTCAGCGTCGCGGTCGTCTTCTGGGCGTACGGCCTGGCGGCCCTGACGTATCCGCTGTGGCGCTGGGTCTTCCCGGCGTACGCGGGCACCGACGGCATCCAGCTGTACGGGGACAGGACCCATCAGGTCTACCTCGACTCCCCCGCCGAGATGGCGGTCACCAGCGCGCTCGGCCTGGTCCTCGTCCTGGTCTCGCCGTGGCTCGTCCGTGGCCTGGTGTCCGTGGACCGGGCGATGGTACGGGGCCTGCTCGGCCCCTCCAGGCTGGCCAGCAGGGTCTCCGAGCTGGAGTCGGACCGTGGTGTGGTCGTGGACACCGCGGCGGCGGACCTGCGCCGCATCGAACGCGACCTCCACGACGGCGCACAAGCACGCCTCGTCGCCCTCGCCATGGATCTGGGTCTGGCGAAGGAGAAGCTCACCGACGACCCCGAAGCCGCCGCCCGCATGGTCGACGAGGCACACGGAGAGGTCAAGGTCGCCCTCCAGGAACTCCGCGACCTCGCCCGCGGCATCCACCCCGCCGTCCTCACCGACCGGGGACTGGACGCCGCCCTCTCCGCCATCGCCTCCCGCTGCACCGTCCCCGTCACCGTGACCGTGGACCTGGACACACGACCGGCGCAGGCCATCGAGGGCATCGCGTACTTCACCGTCTCCGAACTGCTCCAGAACGTCAGCAAGCACGCCCGGGCCACCCGGGCCTCGGTCGACGTGTGGCGCGCGGGCGACCGGCTCATGCTCCAGATCAGCGACAACGGGCAGGGCGGGGCCGATGTCTCCGGGGGCAGCGGCCTGGCCGGGCTGGCCGAGCGCCTGGACGCGGTCGACGGCGTGCTCGTCGTCGACTCGCCCGTTGGCGGCCCGACGACCGTCACGGCGGAGCTGCCCTGGCGTGGCTGACACCGCCCGCTGCGGGCCACCGGCCCGGTGTCCACCACCGGGGAGAACCAGCTCCGGGCTCCGCGCGCGCCACCACAGCAGTGCCCCGACCGCCGTCACGGCGGCCGGGGCACTGCGGCGCGTCCGGTGACACGCGCGAACGTTCCGAGGGCCCGTCCGAAGACAACCGGGAACGGTTCCGAGGGCCCGTCCGGCGACAACCGGGAACGGTTCCCGGGCGCGTCCGGTGACACCCGGGAACGGTTCCCGGGGCGACCCAGGACGCCCGCCCGCGAAGGTCCGTACGGCCCGGAACACCGGTGTACGGCGCATCCGGGCACCGATGCTGGAATGCTGGGCACACAGGGCGGCGCACGCGGAACGGCGTGCGCACGAGGCACCGACAGTGGGGGACACAACGTCGTGGAGGAAAGAGTGCGGGTCGTCATCGCCGAGGATTCGGTGCTGCTCCGGGAGGGGCTCACCCGGCTGCTGACCGATCTCGGGCACGACGTGGTCGCGGGGGTGGGGGACGCCGAGGCGCTGATCAAGACGGTGGCCGACCTCGCGGCGCAGGACGAGCTGCCCGATGTGGTCGTCGCCGACGTGCGCATGCCGCCGACCCACACCGACGAGGGGGTGCGTGCGGCTGTACGGCTGCGGAAGGACTACCCCCGCATCGGGGTGCTGGTGCTCTCGCAGTACGTCGAGGAGGAGTACGCCACCGAACTGCTGGCCGGCAGCAGCCGCGGGGTGGGCTATCTGCTGAAGGACCGGGTGGCCGAGGTCAGGGAGTTCGTGGACGCCGTGGTCCGGGTGGCGCAGGGCGGGACCGCGCTGGACCCCGAGGTGGTGGCGCAGCTGCTGGGCCGCAGCCGCAAGCAGGACGTACTGGCGGGGCTGACGCCGCGCGAGCGCGAGGTCCTGGGCCTGATGGCGGAGGGGCGCACGAATTCGGCCGTCGCCCGGCAGCTCGTGGTGAGCGACGGAGCCGTGGAGAAGCATGTCAGCAACATCTTCCTGAAACTCGGCCTGTCCCCCAGCGACGGCGATCACCGGCGCGTCCTGGCTGTTCTGACGTACCTGAGGTCCTAGCGACGCGATGATCTTTCGGCGATGATCTGAATGTTCCACCCCTGGTCGACCGAAACTCCGGGCCTAGGACGAAAGGACGAGTGCGCCGCCCGCCGGGATGTCAGCCCCCGGTCACCGGGGTCCGGGAATATGGCCGTCGTGCAGAATTCCTGTCCGGAAACGCGTCCACCATATGACCGGTTCAAGGAAGGCGACCCTTACAGACGTAGTGTGGTGCCCGGACCGCCGCCAGGCCGGCCGGTCCCGAGCCGCCGCCCCAGGGAGGTCCAGTTCAGTGACCAGCCAGGTCAGTAGCCCAGCCGGTAAGTCCGATGAGGCCAGCGAGGCTGTCGTCGGGGAGCAACGCGCCCCGCACATTGATCGTACGGGCGCCATCGAGAAGGAAGTCCGCCGTCTCGACCGGGTGATCATCCGTTTCGCGGGTGACTCCGGTGACGGCATGCAGCTCACGGGTGACCGCTTCACGTCGGAGACGGCGTCGTTCGGGAACGACCTGTCGACGCTGCCGAACTTCCCGGCCGAGATCCGGGCGCCCGCAGGCACCCTTCCGGGTGTGTCGTCGTTCCAGCTGCATTTCGCGGACCACGACATCCTCACTCCGGGCGACGCGCCGAATGTGCTGGTCGCGATGAATCCCGCCGCACTGAAGGCGAATATCGCCGATGTGCCGCGCGGGGCCGACATCATTGTGAACACCGACGAATTCACCAAGCGCCCGATGGCGAAGGTCGGATATGACGAGTCCCCTCTCGAGGACGGGTCCCTGGAGGCGTACAACGTCCATCCGGTGCCCTTGACGACATTGACGATCGAGGCGCTCAAGGAGTTCGGGCTTTCCCGCAAGGAGGCCGAGCGGTCGAAGAATATGTTCGCGCTCGGGCTGTTGTCCTGGATGTACAACCGTCCGACCGAGGGGACGGAGGCATTCCTCCGGTCCAAGTTCGCCAGGAAGCCGGACATCGCCGAGGCGAACGTGGCGGCTTTCCGTGCGGGCTGGAATTTCGGTGAGACGACGGAGGATTTCGCCGTCTCGTATGAGGTCGCACCTGCGTCACAGGCCTTCCCCACGGGCACCTACCGCAATATCTCGGGGAACCTCGCCCTGTCGTACGGCCTGATCGCGGCGGGCCGGCAGGCCGAGCTGCCGGTCTATCTGGGGTCCTATCCGATCACCCCGGCGTCGGACATTCTGCACGAGCTCAGCAAGCACAAGAACTTCGGCGTGCGGACGTTCCAGGCGGAGGACGAGATCGCCGGGATCGGGGCGGCGCTCGGCGCCGCGTTCGGCGGGTCCCTGGGGGTGACGACCACGTCAGGTCCGGGTGTCGCCCTGAAGTCGGAGACGATCGGCCTGGCGGTCTCGCTGGAACTGCCGCTGCTGATCATCGACATCCAGCGCGGCGGCCCCTCCACCGGTCTGCCGACCAAGACCGAGCAGGCGGACCTGCTCCAGGCCATGTACGGGCGCAACGGCGAGGCACCGGTGCCGATCGTGGCCCCGAGGACCCCGGCGGACTGCTTCGACGCGGCCCTGGACGCCGCCCGCATCGCGCTGACCTACCGGACGCCGGTGTTCCTGCTCTCCGACGGCTACCTCGCGAACGGCTCCGAGCCGTGGCGGATCCCCGAGGCCGACAGTCTCCCGGATCTGCGGACGCAGTTCGCGAGCGGCCCGAACCACGAGCTCGCCGACGGCACCGAGGTGTTCTGGCCGTACAAGCGGGACCCGGAGACCCTGGCGCGCCCCTGGGCCGTACCGGGCACCCCCGGGCTCGAACACCGGATCGGCGGGATCGAGAAGCAGGACGGCACGGGCAACATCTCCTACGATCCGGCCAACCACGACTTCATGGTCCGCATCCGTCAGGCGAAGGTCGACGGCATCGAGGTCCCCGACCTGGAGGTCGACGACCCGGCCGGCGCGAGGACCCTGGTCCTGGGCTGGGGTTCGACGTACGGGCCCATCACCGCGGCGGTACGGCGGCTCCGCGCGGGTGGCGAGAGCATCGCGCAGGCCCATCTGCGGCACCTCAACCCGTTCCCCCGGAATCTCGGTGAGGTGCTGAAGGGGTACGACAAGGTCGTCGTCCCGGAGATGAATCTCGGTCAGCTCGCCATGCTGATCAGGGCCAAGTACCTCGTGGACGCCCAGAGTTACAACCAGGTCAACGGAATGCCGTTCAAGGCCGAGCAGCTCGCCACAGTCCTCAAGGAGGCCATCGGTGCCTGACGCAAACGCCAACGAGCTCCTCCAGCTGGTCCCCAAGGCCGAGGGCAAGCAGTCCATGAAGGACTTCAAGTCCGACCAGGAGGTGCGCTGGTGCCCGGGCTGCGGTGACTACGCGGTCCTCGCCGCCGTACAGGGCTTCATGCCCGAACTGGGGCTGGCCAGGGAGAACATCACGTTCGTCTCCGGCATCGGCTGCTCGTCCCGCTTCCCGTACTACATGAACACCTACGGGATGCACTCCATCCACGGCCGCGCGCCCTCCATCGCGACGGGCCTGGCCACCTCCCGACGCGACCTGTCCGTCTGGGTCGTCACCGGGGACGGCGACGCCCTGTCCATCGGCGGCAACCACCTCATCCACGCCCTGCGCCGCAACGTCAACCTCAAGATCCTGCTGTTCAACAACCGGATCTACGGGCTCACCAAGGGCCAGTACAGCCCCACGTCCGAGGTCGGCAAGATCACCAAGTCGACGCCCATGGGCTCGCTCGACGCCCCCTTCAACCCGGTCTCGCTGGCGCTGGGCGCCGAGGCGTCCTTCGTCGCCCGCACGGTCGACTCGGACCGCAAGCACCTCACGAGCGTGCTGCGGGCGGCGGCGGACCACCCGGGTACCGCCCTGGTGGAGATCTACCAGAACTGCAACATCTTCAACGACGGTGCCTTCGAGGTCCTGAAGGACAAGGAGCGGGCCGAGGAGGCGGTCATCCGCCTCGAACACGGCAAGCCGATCCGCTTCGGGGCCGACGGCGGGAAGGGCGTCGTCCGCGACCCCCTGACGGGCGACCTGAGCGTCGTCGCGGTGACCGAGGAGAACCAGTCACGCGTCCTCGTGCACGATGCCCACAATCCCAGCCCGACGACGGCGTTCGCGCTGTCCCGGCTGGCCGACGCCGACACGCTGCACCACACGCCGATCGGCGTCCTGCGCAGCGTGGAGCGCCCGGTCTACGACGCGCTCATGTCCGACCAGCTCGACGCCGCGACCGAGCAGCACGGCAAGGGTGACCTGAGCGCCCTGCTGGCGGGCAACGACACCTGGACCGTGGTCGGCTGACCGGCCGTCACCCCTGCTCACCGAGGCCCGGAGCCGGTCGGCTCCGGGCCTCGTCGTATGCCGCGCGGGCCGTCTCGACCGCCTCCATCCGGCGCTCCGTCCACCTGGCGAGCGCCCAGACCTGCTCCGCGGCCTCCCTGCCGAGCGGGGTGAGCGAGTAGTCCACCCGCGGCGGGATGACGGGCTTGGCGTCCCGGTGCACGAAGCCGTCGCGCTCCAGCGTCTGGAGCGTCTGGGCCAGCATCTTCTCGCTGACTCCGCCCACGGCCCGGCGCAGCTCGCTGAAGCGGTGCGGGCGTTCGAGCAGCACCGCGAGCACGAGCACACCCCAGCGGCTGGTGACGTGTTCGAGCACCAGCCGGGAGGGGCACATCGGCTGGTTCACGTTCGGGGTCCTGATCACACTTACGTCCACACCAGTACCTTACTTCAAAGTGGGTACTTTCGGAAGGAAAGTGCACCTCCTACAGTGAGTACAGAGAGTCCGTCCCAGGATCAGCGCACGCACCACCAGGAGAAACGCATGAGCATCGTCGTCACAGGAGCAACCGGACAGCTCGGCCGTCTCGTCGTCGAGCGGCTGCTCGCCGAGGTCCCGGCGGAGTCGATCGCCGCGGTCGTCCGCGACAAGGAGAAGGCCGCACCTCTCGCCGCCCGGGGGGTCGAGATCCGTGTCGCCGACTACGACCGGCCCGAGACACTCGCCGGCGCCTTCCGCGCCGGTGACCGCGTGCTGCTGGTCTCGGGCGACCAGGTCGGCCGGCGGATCCCCCAGCACACCGCGGTGATCGACGCCGCCAAGGCCGCGGGGGTGGCGCAGCTCGCGTACACGGGCGTACTGGGCGGCCCGGACGCGGACTTCCAGCTGGCCGCCGAGCACAAGGAGACCGAGAGGCTGATCCTGGACTCCGGGCTCCCGTACACCTTCCTGCGCAACGGCTGGTACACCGAGAACTACACCGCGAACCTGGCGCCGGTCCTGGAGCACGGCGCGGTCGTCGCCAACGCCGGCGAGGGCCGCATCGCCTCCGCCACGCGCGGGGACTACGCGGCCGCCGCGGCCGCCGTACTGACCGGCGAGGGGCACATCGGCGCGACGTACGAGCTCAGCGGCGACACCGCCTGGTCGCTGGCCGAGTACGCCGCGGTGGTGTCGGAGGCGACCGGCCGGGAGATCGCGTACAAGAACGTCCCGGCCGCCACGCACCAGGAGATCCTCGTCGGGGCCGGGCTGCCCGAGCCCTTCGCGGCGATCCTGGTCGACGTCGACGAGGCGATCGCGCGCGGCCTGCTCGCCGGGACGAGCGGGGACCTGGCCCGCCTGATCGGCCGGCCGACGACACCCCTGGCCGAGTCGGTCGCCGAGGCGCTCGCCACCGCCTGAGCCGGTCACCCCCGCGCGCACCACCGCCTGAGCCTGCGGCACTCCGCTCCGTGTCACGACCGTTCCCGTGAGACGGCTATGACACGGAGCCCTCGCGGCGCTACCGTCGTGCAGTCGGACAATCGCCGACCAGGAGTGCCGGGAGGGCCCGTGGAGGGGAAGAAGGAACAGCGGGCAGGCCTGCTGTACGGAATAGGCGCGTACGGGATGTGGGGGCTCGTGCCCCTCTTCTGGCCGCTGCTGGAACCCTCGGGCGCGGTGGAGATCCTCGCCCACCGCATGGTCTGGTCGCTGGGCGTCGTGGGGATCGCCCTGCTGTTCCTGCGCCGCTGGGCCTGGATCGGCGAGCTCGTCCGCCGGCCCCGGCAGCTGGGGCTGATCGCGATCGCCGCGACCGTCATATCGGTCAACTGGGGGCTCTACATCTGGTCCGTCAACAACGGCCACGTCGTCGAGGCGTCCCTCGGCTACTTCATCAATCCCCTGGTCACCATCGCCATGGGCGTCCTGCTGCTCGGCGAGCGGCTGCGCCCGGCACAGTGGACGGCGGTGGCGACCGGTTTCGTCGCGGTGCTCGTGCTGGCCGTCGGCTACGGACAGCCGCCGTGGATCTCCCTGGTGCTGGCCTTCTCGTTCGCCACGTACGGCCTGGTGAAGAAGAAGGTCGGCATGGGCGGCCTGGAGTCCCTGGCCGCCGAGACCGCCGTCCTCTTCCTGCCCGCGCTCGGTTTCCTGCTGTGGCTCGGGGCGAGCGGCGACGCCACGTTCCTGTACGGAGGCGCGGGGCACGGCGCGCTGCTCGCCGCCACGGGTCTCGTCACCGCGATCCCGCTCGTCTGCTTCGGGGCCGCGGCGATCCGGGTGCCGCTGTCCGTGCTGGGCCTGCTCCAGTACCTCGCGCCGGTCTTCCAGTTCACCCTGGGCATCCTCTACTTCCACGAGGAGATGCCGCCCGAGCGGTGGGCCGGGTTCGCGCTGGTCTGGGTGGCACTGATGCTCCTGACCTGGGACGCGCTGCGGACGGCGCGGCGGACGAGGGCGGAGGCGCTGCGTCTGGCCGTACGGGCGGCGGAGGCGGCCACACCGGCGGGGACGGCTTCCGCCCGCCCCGCGGAAGCGGACCCCTCGGGCGTGAAATAGTTACTCGGTTGCTTTTTTAACTCGGTTGCGTTTTCCTGTCCTGGCAGGACGACGCGAACCGAGGAGCAGTCATGACCGACGTACTGATCGTGGGCGCGGGCCCGACCGGACTGACGCTGGCCTGCGATCTCGCCCGGCGCGGGATCGCCGTGCGGATCGTGGACAGGTCGCCGGAGCATCCGCGCAGCTCCCGGTCCAAGGGGCCCAACCCCCGCTCTCTCGAGGTGCTGGAGGATCTCGGCGTCCTCGACCAGGTGATGGCGGCGAGCGCGGCGCCCCTCCCGATGCGCAAGTACCGCGACGGCACGCCCGTCGCCGACACCGACCCGTACGCCGGCTCCGCGCCGACCCCGGACGCGCCCTACGACCGGGGACGGCTGATCGCCCAGTGGCGGCTGGAGGAGATCCTGCGCGACCGCCTCGCCGAACACGGCGTGCGTGCCGAGACCGGCACCGAGGTGGTGGGCCTCGCCGAGGACGCCGGCGCGGTGACCGTGACCTGCGCCGACGGCTCCCGCACCGAGGCTCGGTACGTGGTGGGCTGCGACGGCGCCCACAGCCGTGTACGCAAGCTGCTGGGCATCCCGTTCGAGGGTGAGACGGACGAGGAGCAGGTGATGGTCTGCGGCGACGTCGAGATCACGCCAGGTGTCCTGGACCGGGGCATCTGGCACCAGTGGTTCGACGAGGACGGAGCCGTGATGCTCTGTCCCGTCCCCAGCACCCGGGCGGGCTGGTGGTTCCAGTCCGGCCCCGAGAGGGACGCCGACGGACGCCCGCTGCCACCCTCCCTCGACGGCTTCCGGCGGCTCTTCGCGCGGCACACCCGGCTGCCCGCCGCCCACCTCACCGAGGCCACACTGCTCTCGACGTACCGCGTCAACGTGCGCATGGTGGACCGTTACCGGGTGGGCCGGGTGCTGCTGGCCGGGGACGCCGCCCATGTGCACGCGATCGCGGGTGGTCTCGGCATGAACACCGGCATCCAGGACGCCTTCAACCTCGGCTGGAAGCTCGCCCAGGTGGTGCGGGGACGGGCCGGTCCGGAACTGCTGGACTCCTACGAGGAGGAGCGGCTGCCGGTCGCCGCCTGGACGCTGGACCTCACGTCGGAGCGGCTGCGGGCCACACTGGAGGCGATCAGGGAGCCGGGCGGTGGCCTCGACGCCGCCCTCAGCCCTTCGACGTCGGGACTCGACCGGGGTTACCGGTGGAGTTCCCTCGCCCGCGCCGGAGGCAAGGGCGAGGTGCGCTCCGGCGACCGCGCGCCCGACGCCCCCTGTCACGAGGCGGCGAGCGGCACGCCCACTCGTCTGTTCCGCACCTTCGCCGGTCCGCACTTCACGGTGCTGGGCTTCGGCGCGGGCAGTGAGCCTGCGCTGCGGGAGGCCGCGTCCGCCCACGGCGACGCGGTGCGCGCCTGCCGCGTCCTCGGTCCCGGAGCCACGGAGTCCGAGAGGGCGGGAGCCGGCCCGCACGCCCTGCACGACCGGCAGGGACTGGCCCGCGCGGCCTACGGCATCGACGGGGACGCGGTCGTCGTGATCCGGCCGGACGGTCACCTGGGACTGATCTCGGGGGCCGACGACCCGCGTGCGGTGCGGCGGTATCTGGCCGCGCTCGACGGGCCCGGAGGCCGGTAACGGTGAGGGGGGCAGGCATGGTGGACGGAGCACGCAAAGGCTGATTGAGTGCCCGGATGGGGACCATCCTGAAGGACATGAGGCACGTTCAGTGGCATGAGCTGCGCCATGCCCAGGGCTCCGCCTCCCAGGTCCCCGGACTGCTCTCGCGCATCGCCTGGGGCGACAGCGAGTCGGCCGAGGACGCGCTGAGCGAGCTGCGCCTGTGGATAGCCGCGATGTCGGTGTTCGACGCGACGGTCGCCACCGTGCCGTTCCTCTGGGAACTGGCCGCCATGGAGACGGTGAAGGGCCGGGCCGGGGTGCTCGGGCTGCTGCGGACGATCCTCGCCCACGGCCACGCCCACCACCCGGAGTGGGCCAGGGACGCGCACCTGGCGGTCCTGGCGGGACGGCAGACGGCCGAACGGCTGGCCGTCGACGGGGATCCCGAGGTGCGGAAGGCGGCCGGACAGCTGCTGGCCGCACTCGGCGGGCACGTCTGCGAGACCTGTCCGCCGCAGTGAGGCCGCCGGACCGGGACCGGGGACGCCGGGCCGGGGCCGGGGACGCCGGACTGCGGACGCCCGACCGATGACGCCGGACCCGGACCGGGACGCCCGACCCATGACGCCGGCCGCCGGACTGAGGGCCGCCGGCCGCCGGACCGAGAGCGAGAACGCCGGACCCGGACCGGGACGCCCGACCCCTGAGGCCGGCCGCCGGACTGAGGGGCGCCGGCCGCCGGACCGAGAACGCCGGACCGCGGACCCAGGACGCCGGACCGGAACCGCGGACCGCGGACCGCGGACGCCGGCCCCACGAACCGCGCGGCGCGCCGGGCGTGGCCGTTGCCGACCTCTCCGCGCAACCAGTATGAACATCTCATGACGCTGCACTGGAAGCTTGTGATCGATGCCGGAGACCCGCACGCCCAGGCCGACTTCTGGGCCGAGGCGCTCGGCTACCTCGTCGAGGACAACAGCGCCCTGATCGGGGAGCTGCTCGGCGCCGGGGCCGTGCCCGAGGCCGCCACCGTCCAGCCGCACGGGCGCCGGGCCTGGCGCGATCTGGCCGCGGTGCGGCATCCGGACGATCCGTACGACGAGAAGAGCGGGACCGGGCTCGGTCGCCGGCTGCTCTTCCAGCGCGTACCGGAGGTGAAGTCGATGAAGAACCGCCTCCACATGGACGTCCACTCCGCCCCCGGCGAGCGCGAGGCCGAGGTCGAGCGGCTCGTGCGCCTGGGGGCGAGCGTGCTGAGGACCGTCGACCACCCCGGGGGCTCCTGGCAGGTGCTCCTGGACCCGGAGGGCAACGAATTCTGCGTCCACTGACAGGCCCGACCGTCCGCGCAGGTCAGCGGCGTACGGCGGGAAGCCGATCTCTCTAGGCTGACCCTCATGTTCACGCCACCCGCCGCATACACCCTCGTCGCCACGGATCTGGACGGCACCCTGCTGCGTTCCGACGACTCCGTGAGCCCCCGCTCCCGCGCCGCCCTCGCCCGCGCGGCGGCGGCGGGTGCCCGGCACCTGATCGTCACGGGGCGCCCGGTGCCGGGCATACGCGCCCTGCTGGCACACCTCGGCTACGACGGCCTCGCGGTCTGCGGGCAGGGTGCGCAGGTGTACGACGCCGGGGCCGGCCGCATGGTGAGTTCGGTGACGCTGGACCGGGAGCTGGCCGACACGGCACTCGGCAAGATCGAGGCCGAGGTGGGCCAGGTGTTCGCCGCCGTCGACCAGGACGGCGCCGACGGCCGGACCCTGATCGAGCCGGGCTATCGCATGCCGCACCCCACCCTCCCCGCCCAGCGGGCCGAAAGGCGCGAGGAGCTGTGGGCCGCACCGGTCATCAAGGTGCTCATACGCCACCCCGCCCTGACGGACGACGAGCTGGCCGCGGCCGCGCGCGGCGCCGTCGGTGACCTGGCCTCCGTCACGATGGCAGGTCCGGGCACGGTGGAACTGGCGCCGTACGGCGTGGACAAGGGCACCGGGATCGCGCAGGCGGCCGGGCTGCTGGGCCGCGATCCGGCGGGGGCGGTGGCGTTCGGCGACATGCCCAACGACCTGCCCATGTTCCGCCTCTCCGGGCACCGGGTGGCGATGGCGGGCGCGCACGCGGAACTCAAGGCGGAGGCCGACGAGATCACGCTGTCCAACGAGGACGACGGGGTCGCGGTCGTCCTGGAGCGGGTGTTCGCCTGAGGGCCCGTCCCCCTCCGGACCGGACGACGGCCGGAAATCACCCCTCGAAAACTTCATGCACATGCATATGATGCGTACGCAGGTAAAAGTCGTACGCATACAACTGGGGGCACAGCATGACCACGCGCACCTTCCTCTTCCTGCTCGGCAGCAGCCGCCCCGGCGGCAACACGGAGACGCTCGCCCGGCTCGCGGCCGAACAGCTGCCGGCCGGCACCGAGCAGCGGTGGCTGGACCTGCGGGACCTCCCGCTGCCCGACTTCGAGGACCTACGGCACGCGGAGGGCCACTCCGCGCCCACCGGGCACGCGGCGACCCTGCTGGAGGCGACCCTCGCGGCGACCGACGTGGTCATCGCCTCACCGCTCTACTGGTACGCGGTCTCCACCGCCACCAAGCGCTATCTGGACCACTGGTCCGGCTGGCTGGAGACCCCCGGCGCCGACTTCGAGCGGCGGATGGCGGGGAAGACGCTCTGGGGAGTCACCGCTCTCGCCGACGCCGACCCGGCGGTCGCCGACCCCCTCGTGGGCACGCTGCGGAACTCGGCACGGTATCTCGGGATGCGGTGGGGCGGGGTGCTGCTGGGCAACGGCAGCAAACCCGGTGACGTGCTGTCCGACACCACCGCCACAGCCCGGGCGAAGGACTTCTTCGGCTGACGCGGCGAAGACCTGCGCGCGGCCCGGCCGAGCACCCGGCCGACGCGGCAGGGCCGAGGTCAGGCTCTTCGCGCGGCCGGACGAAAGCCACGACCCTCGGCGGCCGGGCAAAAACCAGGACCCTGACGCGGCCGTGCGCAGGTCCGGGCCTTCAACCGCCGAGGCTGCCCGGCGCGTCCGCGGAGACGTCCGCGGAGGCGTCGCCCGGGACGGCGCGCAGGGACCGCAGGACATGGGCCACCAGCGCGGCGACCGTCGCCTCGTCCTGGGCCGGCTTCCGCAGCACCGCCCGGTAGTAGACCGGTCCGTAGAGCATCTCCACCGCCAGCGGCAGGTCGGCGCCGAGGGGTATCTGCCCCTGCTCCTGAGCACTGCGCAGGCGCCCCACGGCGGCGTCGAAGCGTGGGCCGACCAGCTGCTCGCGCACGGCCCGCGCGAGCGCGTCGTCGTGGTGCATCTCCGAGAGGATGCCGGCGTACGCGGGCCCGTAGGGGGCGGTGGAGAGCAGCTTCACCGCGCCGTTCACATGGGTCCGCAGGTCGGCGTCGACGTCGCCGGTGTCGACGAACGGTGTGGCGTTGATGAGCACTTCGGAGAACGCCTCCAGCAGCACCGCGGCTTTCGAGGGCCACCACCGGTAGATCGTCTTCTTGCTCACACCGGCGCGGGCCGCGATGGCCTCGACGGTGACGCGGCCGTAACCCTTCTCCGTACACAGCTCCAGAGCGGCGTCCAGCGTCGCCCGCCGCGACCTCTCACTGCGACGCAGGGAACTCGGCGATGTGATCATTCGGTGAGCATAGGGGGATTACACCCACCGCTTATTGACAGGTCGTCGCCAGAAGTCGAACAATGACCAGGCCGGAAACGGAACGTACCGTGTCGTGACGCTCCGTGCCGCACCGTTCGTGCCGTTCGTGCCGCGACGAGCCGATCGGGGGACGGCTCGACCGGCCGACGGCGCGGACGGGACGCGTGAGGCCGTTCAGACGGTGATGTCCTTCGTCGTGAGACGCGCCCAGGCCGCTGAGCCGAACACCGCTGCGTAGAGCACCTGCAGACCCAGATTCCGCACCATCTCGTCCCAGTAGACGGGGTCGCGCAGCAGGTCCGTGAAGGACAGCCAGTAGTGCGGGAAGAGATACGGGTGGATCGCGTCCAGCTGCGGCATCGCGTCCAGGATCTGCACGGTGACCAGCACCCCCACAGTGGCGGCCATCGCCGCGATCCCGCTGTTCGTGAGCGTCGAGACGAACAGACCCAGTGCCGCGAACCCGCCGAGGGACACGGCCACCACGACCGCGATCAGACCGGCCCGCAGCAGCCCGTCGCCGAAGCCGATGCGCGTCCCCGAGATCGTCGTGACCTCTCCGACCGGGAAGAGCAGAGCCCCGGTGGCGAGCGCCGACACCGCCACCACGAGGGTGGCGAGCAGGCAGAACACGAGCACGGACGCGTACTTCGCGAGCAGCAGCCGGGTACGGCCCGCCGGGGCGACCAGCAGATACCGCAGGGTCCCGGCGCCGGCCTCACCCGCGACGGAGTCCCCCGCGATGACGCCGACTGCCATGGGGAGGAAGACGGGGAGCGTCGCGGAAAGGGCCGCGAACACCAGGAAAAGGCCGTTGTTGGTGACCTGGGAGAGGAACGCGGGTCCGCCCCCGCCACCCCCCGGCCCGCCCTGCGAGCCGTCGCCCGTCTCGATCCGGAGGGCGATCCCGATGAGCACGGGCACGGCCGCGAGCACTCCGAGCAGGGCCAGGGTGCGCCCCCGGCGGAGCATGGTGGCCAGCTCGGAGCGGAGGATGCCGAGGGTCCACAGCGCACGGCGCGGTGCGCGAGGCCCGGGTACGGCGATGAGTTCAGCCTGCGACATCGAATCCCTCTCCCGTGAGTGCGACGAAGGCGTCCTCCAGCGAGGCCCGTTCGACGCCGAAGGCGCGTACGCGGACGCCCCCGCGCACCAGCGCGGCGTTGAGGTCCGCGAGCTCCACCCCCCGCGGCGGCGCGTCGGCGCTCACCCGGTCCCCGTCGGTGACGAGCCCGGTCGCGCCGTGCTCCCCGAGGATGCGGGCGGCCGGGCCGGGGTCCGGAGTGGTGACGGCGAGCCGGCCTCGGGTGCCCGCGGCGAGTGCGGGGACGGGGCCCTGGACGACGAGCCGGCCACGGGCCATCACCGCCGCGTGGGTGCAGACCTGTTCGATCTCGTCGAGCAGGTGGGAGGAGAGGAAGACAGTGGTGCCCTCGGCGGCCAGTTCCCGGATCAGCGACCGGATCTCGCGCATGCCCTGCGGGTCGAGGCCGTTGGTCGGCTCGTCCAGCACGAGCAGCCTGCGCGGCCGGAGCAGCGCGGCGGCGAGCCCGAGGCGCTGCTTCATCCCGAGCGAGTACGCCTTGGCCTTCTTGCCGGCCGCTGCCGCGAGCCCGACCCGCTCCAGGGCGTTCTCGACGCGGGCGCGCCGGGTACGCGGATCGGCCGTCGGGTCGGCGGAGTCGACGCGCACGAGATTGGCGCGGCCCGTCAGGAAGCCGTACAGCGCGGGGCCCTCGATCAGTGCCCCGACCTGCGGGAGCACGGTGCGGGACGCCCCCGGCATGGGGCGGCCCAGGACGCGCGCGCTGCCGGAGGTCGGGTCGACGAGGCCCATCAGCATCCGGATCGTGGTGGTCTTGCCCGAGCCGTTGGGCCCCAGGAAGCCGAAGACACTGCCGCCGGGGACGGCGAGGTCGAGCCCGTCGACGGCCAACTGCCCGCCGCGGTAGCGCTTGGTGAGCCCGCGCGTCTCGATCACGGCGGCGGGCTCCGGCCCCGTGTCCGGCTCCACCGCCGCGGCCTGTGTGTCGGTCATGCGCACTCCGCTCCTGTCCCGCCGTCCGCGGGGCGTCTCCCGGCCGTACGGGTCTCCCTGGCGCCGCCGGGCGGCGCGCGCGGGCCTGGTACGGCTCCGGCACCGGCCAGGCACGGCTCCCGCTCCGGCCGGGTACGGCTCCGCCCCGCCGTACGGAGCGTACGGCGGGGCGGGGCGTACGGTGCGTCCTACTTGGCGGTGTCGGCCGCCTTCACCAGCGCGTCCGGGGTGACCGCGCCGATGTAGACCTTGCCGTCGTCCGTCATCAGGGCGTTGACCAGGCGCGTCTTGAAGACCGTGCCCGAGCCGAACTCTCCGGTGACCTTGTCGCCGAGGGCGTCCAGGAACTGCTGCGCCTGAGCCGGCATGTCGCCGGAGCCCTGCGCGGGAAGGCCCGCGCCGCCCGGGATCTCGATCTCGGCGACGGTGTTCCAGCCCTCACCGATGACGTCGAGGCCCTTGAAGTCCTTCAGGGCGCCGAGGTCCTCGTGGGCCTTGTCCGCCCCGCCGTTCTTCTCGGCCTCGGCCTCCAGCTCGTCGGCCTCGGTCACCTTCGCTCCCTTGGGCGGGGTGAAGGTGAAGGAGGACGCGGCGGGCTTCGCGAAGTCGACCTTGGTGAAGCCGGCGTCGATCGCGGCCTTGCCACCGCTGCTCGGAGCCAGCGTGAACTTCAGCGGTACGCCGGTCGCGGCGTCGACCGCGACGGTGACGGACTTGACCGTCGAACCGGACTGCTTGGGCTTGATCAGCAGCTGGTACGCGTCACGCCCCGCCACCTGCGCCGTGCCGTCGACCGTGACGGACGTGGTGTCGCCCGCCGCGGCGAGTGCCTCCTCGGCGAACTCCTTCGGGGTGGCGGGCATGCCCTCGGGGGCGGCGCGCTTCCCGGCATCGGCGCCGGCCTCGCGGTCGGACCGCGCGTGGTAGACCTCGTTGCTCTCGCTGTCGTATCCCCAGACGTCGTCGCCGTTGTGGACGACGCTGTACTCGGAGCCCTCGCCGAGGATCGAGAGCCGCTGCTTCTCGGGGCCGTCGACCGCCACGCGGAGCGTGTGCGTCCCGGAGGCGAGCTCCATCAGCTTCGCGTCCGGGGAGGCGCTCGACTTGTCGCCGCCCGCCTCCGGGGCGAAGGAGCCCGCGAGCCCGCCGAGCGCGGGGATGCCGAGGTCGGTGCTGACCTTCAGCGTGCCGGAGAGCTGCTCCTCGTCCGATGCGGCGATCTTCTCGATCAGTTCCTGCGCCGTGATGCCGGGAAGCTCCGGGTCGCCGGAGTCCGCGAGTGCCGGGACGAGTCCGATCGTCGCCGCCGCCACTCCCGCCACCGCGAAGGGGACGATGTAGCGCGCCGCCTTCCGGCGGCCCACGACAGTGCCCGTGGCCTCGCCGTTGGTCTCTGCGCTGTCGTTCGGTGCCATGTGTGCTCTACCTCCGTGGTCGGCGGCTGCCATCCCGTTGCACATACACTCCCCGCCGCCATTCTCACCCGATGTGGTCAGGAGTGGTTGTCATCCATCTGACCAAATCGGGCGGGAACAAGCGTCAGCCCTCGGGAGCAACTCCGTGTACCTCTCCGGGATGACCCAGGAGTACGGAGCGCGCGGACACCCCTAGGGGTTCAGCCCGCGCGGTGCACCACAGCGTCGCACAGCTCTTCGAGCGCGGCCTTCGCATAGCACTCGGGCAGCGGCGCCAGGGTGGCCCTGGCCTCCTGGGCGTAGCGGACGGTGTCGCGGCGCGCCTGCTCCAGCGCGGGGTGGGCGCGCAGCCTGCGCAGCGCCTCCGCGAGCTTGTCGTCGTCGCCGAGGTCGCCGTCCAGGAGCTCCACGAGCTCCTTGTCCTGGGGGTCGTCCCCGGCCGCGGCTCGCGCGCGCAGGTGGAGTACGGGCAGGGTGGGAATGCCCTCGCGCAGGTCGGTGCCCGGAGTCTTGCCCGACTCGTGGGAGTCGCTGGCGATGTCCAGGACGTCGTCGGCGAGCTGGAAGGCGATCCCGAGGCGTTCGCCGTACTGGGTGAGGATGTCGACGACCGAGTCGTCGGCTCCGGCCATCAGGGCGCCGAACCGGCCGGAGACGGCGACCAGCGATCCGGTCTTGCCGCCCAGCACGTCCATGTAGTGGTCGACCGGGTCGCGGCCGTCCCGCGGTCCCGCGGTCTCCAGGATCTGACCGGTGACCAGACGTTCGAACGCCTCCGCCTGGATGCGTACGGCCTCCGGACCGAGGTCGGCCAGGATGTGCGAGGCACGCGCGAAGAGGAAGTCGCCGGTCAGCACCGCGACGGAGTTGCCCCAGCGGGTGTTGGCGCTGTCCACCCCGCGGCGCACGTCCGCCTCGTCCATCACGTCGTCGTGGTACAGCGTCGCCAGGTGCGTCAGCTCGACGACCACGGCCGCGGGGACGACCCCCGGGGCGTCGGGGTCACCGAACTGGGACGCGAGCATCACCAGCAGCGGCCGGAAGCGCTTGCCGCCCGCACTGACCAGGTGCTGTGCGGCCTCCGTGATGAAGGGGACCTCACTCTTGGTCGCGTCCAGCAGCCCCGCCTCGACAGCGGCCAAACCGGCCTGGACATCGGCCTCAAGCGCCTGGTCCCGCACGCGCAGTCCGAACGGCCCGACGACGGTCACGAGGAGATCTCCTGTCTGCTGACGATCACACTGAATGTCGATGTGTCGCTGTCATCACTCAACTCAGCGTATCCGGTCCCCTTTGGATCACCGTGGGCGCCTTCCCGCCACCGCCGGTATGTTCGGGATCAGCTCATACGATCAGGAGTTGTCGCTTTGTCCCACACCGTGACCGGTACCGAACCGACCCAGCCGCCGCCGGGCGACGACACGGCCTTCTTCGGCCAGCCCCGGGGCCTGATGACCCTGTCCGGGCTGGAGGTCTGGGAACGTTTCTCGTTCCTCGGGATGCAGGCGATCCTGGTCCTCTTCTTCGCCGACCAGGTCTCCGACGGCGGCATGGGCATGGAGCCGGGCACCGCCGCCTCGGTGTCCGCCGCCTACGGCACCCTGGTCTACCTGGTCTCCGTGGCCGGCGGCTGGCTGGCCGACCGCATCCTCGGCTCGTACCGCGCCGTGCTGTACGGCGGCATCCTCATCGCCTGCGGCCACTACGCCATGGCGGTGCCGACCGCCACGATGACCTGGGTGGGGCTCGGACTGATCAGCGCCGGCACGGGCCTGCTCAAGCCCAACGTGGCCTCGATGGTCGGCAAGCTGTACCGCACGGAGGACGACCGCAGGGACGCCGGCTTCGCGCTCTACTACATGGCCATCAACATCGGCGCCTTCGCCGGCCCGCTCGTCACCGGCTGGCTGGGTGACCACGCGAGCTGGCACTGGGGATTCTCGGCCGCCGCGTTCGGCATGACGCTCGGCCTGATCCAGTACGTCGCGGGCCGGCGTCACCTGGCCGGGCGAAAGCACGGGGCGGAGTACGCCCTCGCGCGCGGCCCCATGCGCCGGGCGGTGCTGCTGATCGTCGCCGGCGTCGTCGTGGCCGGCCTGGTGGCGACCGCCCTGGTGCTGGCGGGCTGGCTGACGATGGACCGTTTCGTCGACGTGCTCACGCTGGTCTCGGTGATCGCGCCCGTCGTGTACTTCGCCGTCATGTTCCGGAGCCCCCGGGTGACCCCGGAGGAGCGCGGCAGGCTGCGGCCGTACGTCGTGCTGTTCCTGGCGTCCGTCGTCTTCAACTTCATCCTCTTCCAGGCGTACTCGACGATGATGCTGCTGGCCTCGACGAACGCCCGCACGGAGATCCTGGGCTTCCACTTCCCGGCGAGCTGGTACGCCTCCGCGCTGGGCGCCTTCGAGGTCGCGCTGGCGCCCGTCGTGGCGGCCGTCTGGGCCCGCATGGGACCGCGTCAGCCGCACGCCTCGAACAAGATCGCGATCGGGGTGATCCTCGGCGGCCTCTCCTTCCTGCTGATGGTCCTGCCGACCTCCGGGCACGCCGACGACACCTACCGGATGACCGCCTGGTGGATCGTCGGCTCCTATCTGCTGCTCGGACTCGGCGACGTCCTGCTGGAGACCTCCGGCATGTCCGCGACCACGAAGCTCGCCCCCAAGGCGTTCGCCAGCCAGACGATGGCGCTGTGGTTCCTGTCCCTGGCCCTCGCCAACGGCATCCAGGCACAGATCGTGAAGCTGTACGGCGAGGTCTCCAACCCCGCCTACTTCGGTGTCAATGGTGCTGTCGCGGTGGCGGCCGGTGTGGCCGTCGTCGCCGCCGCCCCCTGGCTCAAGCGCACCATGCACCCCGTCCACTGAGGTACCGCCATGCACATCCGCACCGCATTCCCGTACGAGACCATCCACGAGGACCTGTACATCCCGCTGGCGGACGGCACCGAGCTGTACGCCCGGATCTGGCGCCCGGTCACCGACGAACCGGTGCCCGCCCTGCTGGAGTACCTCCCCTACCGGCTCAGCGACTGGACGGCGCCGCGCGACTGGCAGCGCCATCCCTGGTACGCGGGCCACGGCTACGCCTCCGTGCGGGTCGACGTGCGCGGGCACGGCAACAGCGAGGGGATGCCGGGCGACGAGTACGACGCGACGGAGCTCGCCGACGGTGTCGCGGTCGTGCACTGGCTGGCCCAGCAGGAGTGGTGCTCGGGCCGGGTCGGCATGTTCGGCATCTCCTGGGGCGGCTTCAACTCGCTCCAGATCGCCGCGCTCGCCCCGGAACCGCTGAAGGCGATCGTCACCGTCTGTTCGGCCGACGACCGCTACGACAACGACGTCCACTACATGGGCGGCTCGGTCCTGGGCGTGGACATGCACGCCTGGGCCTCCACCATGCTGGCCTTCGTCTGCCGGCCCCCGGACCCGGCGGACGTCGGCGGCGACTGGCGTGACATGTGGCTGCGGCGGCTGGAGAAGGTCGACCCGTTCATCCACACCTGGCTGGCGCACCAGACCCGCGACGACTACTGGAAGCACGGCAGCGTCTGCGAGGACTACGGCGCGATCGAGGCGAAGGTCCTGGCGGTGGGCGGCTGGCACGACCCGTACCGGGACACGGTCCTGCGGCTCGTGGAGCACCTCGACCCCGGGCAGGTGCGCGGACTGATCGGCCCCTGGTCGCACCAGTACCCGGACCGCGGGCTTCCGCCGGGACCCGCGATCGGCTTCCTCCAGGAGACGCTGCGCTGGTGGGACGAGCACCTCAAGGACAAGGACACCGGGGTGATGAACGAGCCGCTGCTGCGCTCCTGGATCAGCGGCTCGCACCGCCCCGCCACGGTCTACGAGACGCTCCCCGGCCGCTGGGTCGGCGACGCGGCGTGGCCGTCGGAGAACGTCGCCCCGATCACGTACGCCCTGGGGGGCGGGGCGCAGATCGTCCGGTCGCCGCAGCAGACGGGACTCGACGCGGGCCGCTTCTTCCCGTTCGGCAACGACGCCGACCTGCCGCCCGACCAGCGGGACGAGGATGCCAAGTCGGTGTGCTTCGAGTTCCCCGTCGAGGACGCCCCGATCGAGATCCTCGGCCGCCCCCGGGTGACGCTCCTGCTCCGGATGGACGTACCGCGCGGACAGGTGATCGCGCGGCTCTGCGACGTGGCCCCGGACGGGGCCTCCACCCTGGTGACCCGCGGCGCCCTCAATCTGGCCACCCGCCACGGGCGCGACCGCGCGGAGGACTGGCCCGTCGGGGAGGCCGAATACGTGAACTTCGAGCTGAACGGCATCGGGCACACGTTCCCGCCCGGCCACCGGATCAGGGTCGCCATCTCCTCCTCGTACTGGCCGTGGATCTGGCCCCAGGCCGGTTCGGCGGGCTTCACGCTGGAGGCGGAGGGCAGCCTCGTCGAGCTCCCGATCCGCCGGCACACCGAGGACGCGGGGATCACCTTCGGCGAACCGGAGCAGGCGGAGCCGCTGGGGGTCGTGTATCCGGTGACGCTCGAGGAGCCCCGGCCGGAGCGGCTGGTGGTCCGTGACGTCGCCAAGGGCGAATGGCGCCTGGAGGTGGATCCGCGCTACGGCGGCACCCGTGTCTACCCGGACGGGCTGGAGTTCACCGAGGACGCACTGGAGACCTACACGATCCAGCAGGACGACCCGCTGTCGGCCCGGGCCCGCTCGGACTGGACGATCCGGCTGCACCGCCCCGAGATGTCGTGGGACGTGCGGATCGAGACGCGTTCGGAGACGAGCGCGGACGCGGACGACTTCATCACGTCCAACGAGGTCGTGTGCAAGGACGGTGCGGAGATCGTCTTCCACCGGACCTGGGAGAAACGGATCCCCCGCACGGCGGGCTGACCAGGGTTATCGCGTAACTTTCCGGGCATTACGCCTACTTGAGGCACTGCCGCCGAGCGGCGACGCCGACGTACCGTGTTCCTCAAGCCACTGGAAAGGGGCAGCGACAGATGCCCGAGCAGAGCAGTCCGCTCGATCTGGCCGAGGGAGACCCCTTCGGCCCGCACAACCTCCCGTACGGCGTGTTCTCCACCCCTGGACACCCGCAGGAGCGCAGGGTCGGCGTCCGCGTCGGCAGTCATGTACTGGACGCGGGGGCGGCGGCACACGCGCTCGGCTCGCCGTACGCCCGGCTGCTGGCGCAGCCGAGTCTCATGCCGCTCCTGGCGGCGGGGCGGACCGCCTGGCGGGACGTGCGGCGGGCGCTGACGGCGTGGGTGACGGTCCCCTCCCACCGCCCGGAGCTGGAGCCGCTGCTGTATCCGCTCGACGCGGTGACACTGCACCTGCCGTACGAGGTCGCCGACTACGTCGACTTCTACGCCAGCGAGCACCACGCCACCAACGTGGGGAAGATCTTCCGCCCCGACGGCGCGGCCCTCACCCCCAACTGGAAGCACCTGCCCATCGGGTACCACGGGCGGGCCGGCACCGTCGTCGTCTCCGGCACGGACGTGGTGCGCCCCTCCGGGCAGCGCAAGGCGCCCTCCGACCCCGCCCCGGTGTTCGGGCCCTCGGCGAAGCTGGACATCGAGGCCGAGGTCGGCTTCGTCGTCGGTGTCCCCTCGGATCAGGGTGCCCCCGTGGCACTCGGCGACTTCCGGGAGCACGTCTTCGGGCTCTCGCTGCTCAACGACTGGTCGGCGCGCGACATCCAGGCCTGGGAGTACGTGCCGCTCGGCCCGTTCCTCGGGAAGTCCTTCGCCACCTCCGTGTCGGCGTGGGTGACTCCCCTGGAGGCCCTGGACGCGGCCCGCACGGCGCCGCCCGCCAGGGACTTCGAGCTGCTGCCGTACCTCGACGACGCGGAGGACGAGGAGCCGGGCGGCTTCGACATCCGGATCTCGGTGGAGATCAACGGCCAGGTGGTGTCCGAGCCGCCCTTCTCCTCCATGTACTGGACGGCGGCCCAGCAGCTGGCGCAGATGACGGTGAACGGCGCCTCGCTGCGCACCGGTGACCTGTACGGCTCGGGAACGGTCAGCGGCGCCGAGCCGGGACAGCGCGGCTCCCTGCTCGAACTCACCTGGAACGGCCGCGACCCGCTGGACCTTCCCGAGGGCAAGCGGACGTTCCTGGAGGACGGCGACACGGTCACCCTGACCGCGTGGGCACCTGGCCCGCACGGCACCCGGGTCGGGCTCGGCGAGGTCACCGGACGGATCGTGGCCTCGCCGTGAGCGGCCCGGCGCCGACGCTCCCCGAGGAGCTGCTGCTGCTCGCCCTCGACCCCGTACGGGGCAAGCCGTACTGCCGGAACTCCTTCCTGGAGTACGGCGTCGCCGGGGCCGTGCTCGCGGAGCTGGAGCTCCAGGGGCGGGTCGCCGAGGAGCGCGGACGGGTGGTGGTCGTGAATCCGCTGGACCCGCCGGATCCGCTCCTCGGGGTCCTGCTGCGCGCTCTTCCGCCTCCGGGCAAGAGCAGATCCGGTGCGGGGGCGTCGGCGCAGCGCTGGGTGCGGCGGTCCGGGCGCAGGGCCGAAGGGCTGTACCTGGACGCCTTGGTGGAGCGCGGCGTGCTGCGCCGGGAGACGCGCCGCTTCCTGGGGCTCCTGCCCTACCACCGGCACCCGGCGGGCCCGGCCTCACCGGCCGGGCAGGTGCGGCAGCGCTTCGAGGCCTCCCGTGCGGCGGGCCACCCGGACCGCAGGGGCCGGCTGCTCGCGGCGCTGGCGGCGGCGGTGGAGCTGCCGTCGGTGGTGAGACAGGGCGACCGCCGTACGCGCGCGGCGGCACGGGCCCTCGCCCGGGGGGAGTGGCCCGCGCTGGCCGTGCACCGCAATGTGCGCCAGGACAAGGCCGCCCAGGCGGGCGGCGGGGGCGGGGGCTGACGACCCCCTGTGCCCGAGGGGTGGTCGTCCCCTGTGCCCGAGGAGTGGTCGTCCCCGGTGTCCGAGGAGTGGTCGTCCCAGGTGGCAGATCTTCGCCGACCGCACGAAGAACACCTGGTCACAGCGGTGCGCCCGGCGTCCGCAGGTGGCGCAACACTGTGGCAACACCATCGCGTGGACCCCGTCGGTATGGTCCAGCGCATGCCAGCCGAACGCACCCGTGAGCACACCGTGCCCGTCGCCGCCGCCCGTCGGCGCCGGCTGCGCGCGGACCATGCCCGGCTGCTGGCCGACCTGCTGCGCCACCAGGTGCGTACGGGCGGTTTCCCGGGTGGGGTGCTGCCCTTCGAGGACGCGATCGGCAGTGACTACCGCGTCTCCCGCAACACCGTCCGCCAGGCCCTCGACCTGCTCCGCGCCGAAGGCCTGGTGGAACGGCAGCCGGGCGTGGGCACCGTCGTCGTCAGCGAGAGGTACCCGCACCGCCTGGACCGCCTCCAGGGCCTGGCCGAGACACTCCGCGAACACGGCCGGGTCACCAACGAGGTCCGCACCGTCGGCCCCGTGCCCGCGCCGGGTCCCGTCGCGCGCCGGCTCCGGATCGCGGAACACACCGACGTTCTCTACATCGAACGGCGCCGGCTGCTGAACGGCCTGCCGCTGTCGCTCGACCTCACGTACGTCCCGATGGACATCGGGGCCGGGCTGCTGGGGTGCGACCTGGAGAACACCGATGTCTTCCGGCTGCTGGAGTCCCTGACCGGCCGGCCGCTCGGCACCGCCGAGATCACCATGGAGGCCGTCAACGCCGACGCGCACTCCGCCGCCGTCCTGGAGACCCCGCAGGGCGCCGCCGTCCTGATGCTGGAACGCCTCACCCATCTCTGTGACGGGCGGCCCGTCGACCTGGAGTTCATCCGGTTCCGCGGTGACCGCATCAGCATGAGCGGCCTGCTGCACAGGTCCGACTGACCCCCTCTTCCCCCCTCTTTCCTGGAGATCGCCATGCCTCTGGCGCCCCAGCGGGCCGACGTGCCCGTGACCATCGACGAGTCCAAGTGCATCGACGGCTGCACCCTCTGCGTCGACATGTGTCCGCTCGACTCCCTGGCCATCCACCCGGACAGCGGCAAGGCGTACATGCACGTCGACGAGTGCTGGTACTGCGGCCCGTGCGCGGCCCGGTGTCCCACCGACGCGGTCACGGTCAACATGCCCTACCTCCTCCGGTGAAAGGCCCCTTCCTCCCATGCGACGCACGGCAATCCGCGCCGCCGCCCTGCTGACCTCCGCACTGCTCGTCCCCCTCACGGCGGGCTGCGGCGGAGAGGCGAGCGCGGGCGACGACGACACGGTCACGGTGACCGTCGGCTATCAGTCCAGGACCATCAACACCGTCACGGCAGGCACCCTGCTGCGCTCGCTCGGCTACTTCGAGGACGAACTGCGCGCCCGCGGCCAGCGGGACGGCGTCACGTACGAGGTGAAGTGGCAGGACTACGCGACCGGCGCCCCGATCACCGCCCAGATGACCGCGGGAAAGATCGACATCGGCTCGATGGGCGACTTCCCGCTGCTGATCAACGCGGCGCGCGGCAAGCAGCTGAACCGTCCGACCAAGCTGGTCTCGGTAACCGGCTACAACCTGCGCGGCGGCCTCAACACCGTGGTGACCGGTCCTGATTCCGGTCTCCGCTCCCTGGAGGACCTGCGCGGCAAGAAGGTCTCCACGAGCGTC
Source organism: Streptomyces sp. NPDC005494 (assembly GCF_042872025.1). Taxonomy (NCBI): domain Bacteria; kingdom Bacillati; phylum Actinomycetota; class Actinomycetes; order Kitasatosporales; family Streptomycetaceae; genus Streptomyces; species Streptomyces sp. NPDC005494. The sequence goes on along the minus strand of NZ_JBIAJR010000005.1, from coordinate 385,517 downwards.
GGTTCGGCCGCCGACGGGACGCTCGTCCGGGCGCTCCAGCAGGCAGGACTCGACCCGGAGAAAGACATCCGCAAGCTCAACCAGCAGCCTGCCGTGGGGGCGTCGGCACTCCAGGCCGGCAGCGCCGACGCCCTGTCGCAGTTCGTGGCGTGGCCCGGGCTGCTGGCCTTCCAGGGCAGGGCGAAGGCCCTCTACGACGGGGCCGAGCTGAATCTTCCGACCTTCCACGGCGTCACCGTCGTCGAGGACTTCGCGCGGAAGCGGCCCGCCGTGCTGGAGGACTTCCTCCGGGCACAGGGCCGGGCCACGGAGTATCTGCACGAGCACCCGGTGGCGGCTTCCGAGTCGGTGGCGAAGGCGACGGGGCTGCCCGCCGAGGTCGTCCACCTCTACAACGGCGCCCAGGGCATCGCCACGTTCGACACGACGGTGAAGCCCGAGCTGGTGGCCGCGCTCAAGAAGGACGTGCCGGTGCTGCGTTCGGCGAAGCTGGTCGGGGACGTGGACGTCGACGCCTTCGTCGACGAGTCGTACGTGAAGCGGGTGTACGGCTCCGCCTACGCGAAGGCCCGGGCCGCCGGTCCGCCCGCCGCGCAGGGCGGCGAGGTCTGGCTGAAGGGCGAGGACACCACCTCGGCGTTCGCCACTCCCGCCGAGGTCCTGCGGTACACCGCCGGGCACGGGAACAAGGTCCGCGCCGCCTACGTCCCCGACGCGGGCACCGGCACCCTGTGGTTCGCGGACCGTGCCGTCTGGGTGTCGGACGGCACGGAGCTGAGGCCGTACGTCACCGGGTCCGCGGCCCGCGCGGACGCCGACGCGCACCCGGGCGCGCGTGTCGTCCCGTACGCCACCGCGCTCGAACTGGCCCGCGCCTCATGAGGGCGCGGCGGTGGTCGGCCCCGCTGCGGGCGCTGTCGCTGGTGGCGGCGCTGGGCATCTGGCAGCTGCTCACCTCCTACGACGTCAACCTGTGGCTGCGCTTCGAGCAGTTCCCCACGGTGACCGATGTGGCCCGTGCGTTCGGCGACCGGCTCGGCAGCGACACGTACTGGCAGGACCTCACCGACAGCCTGACCCGGATCGTCACCGGCTTCGCCCTGGCAGCCGTCCTCGGCATCACGGTCGGCACGGCCGTCGCACGCTCCCGGATCGCCTCGGACCTGCTGGGCCCCGTCCTCGAAGTGATCCGCCCGGTGCCGGCGATCGCCCTGGTGCCCGTGGCGATCCTGCTCTTCCCCAGCAACGAGCAGGGCATCGTCTTCATCACCTGCACCGCGGCCTTCTTCCCGGTCATGGTCTCCACCCGGCACGCGGTGCGGGCGCTGACGCCGGTGTGGGAGGAGGCCGTCCTGACCATGGGCGGCGGCCGGTGGCGGATCCTCGGCTCCGTCGTCCTGCCCGGCGCGCTCCCCGGCATCCTCGGCGGGCTCTCCGTCGGCATCGGGGTGTCGTGGATCTGCGTGATCTCCGCCGAGATGATCTCCGGCGAGTACGGGGTCGGCTACCGCACCTGGCAGGACTACACGGTCGTCGACTATCCGGGGGTCTTCGTCGGGATGGCCACGATCGGCCTGCTCGGGTGGATCACCTCGACGGCGGTGGAGCTGCTGGGCCGCCGGCTCACGCGGTGGCTGCCGCGTACGGAGAACCGTCCGCCGTCCCCCGTACGGCACCGCGGGCCCGAGTCCCCGGCCGCGGAGCCGGCCCCCCTGGCGAAGGAGCGGGTGCACCCATGACCACCACCACGTCCCGAGGCGTCCGGCTCACCCTGCGCGGTGCCGTGCTCGGCAGGGCCGGGGCCCCCGTCCTGGAGGGGATCGGCCTCGATGCCGTCCCCGGTGAGATCCTCGCCGTCGTCGGCCCCTCCGGCTGCGGCAAGTCCACCCTGCTGCGCACCCTGGCCGGGCTGCTGCCCGCCCTCGGCGGCGAGGTCGCGCAGGACGGTGAGGCGATCACCGCGCCCCGCGCCGAGCGGGCCCTCGTCTTCCAGGACGACGCCCTGCTGCCGTGGCGCACGGTGCGGGCCAACGTCGAACTGCCGCTGGCCATCCGGGGTGTCCCACGGGCCGAACGCCGGACACGCGCCGAGTCCTGGCTGGCCCGGGTCGGCCTGGACGGGCACGGCGCGAAGCTCCCCCACCGGATCTCCGGCGGGCAGCGCCAGCGCGTCCAGCTGGCGCGCGCCCTGGCGGCCGAGCCGCGAGCGGTCCTGATGGACGAGCCTTTCGGAGCGCTGGACGCTCAGACCAGGGCCGGTATGCAGCAGCTGCTCGTCGACGTCCTGCACGGCACGGGCGCCACGGTCGTCTTCGTCACGCACGACGTGGACGAGGCGCTGTTCCTCGGCGACCGGATCGCGCTGCTGCCCACCGGCAGGGTCCTGGACGTACCGCGTCCGCGCGAACGCGCCGCCCATGCCGACCCGGCGACCGTCGCGCTGCGCCGCGAGGTCCTCGAATCGCTCACTCCCGCCCACTGAAAGGCATGACCGTGCAGATCCCCGCCCTCGCCGACGCCGAGGAACTCTCCTGCGACGTGCTGGTCGTCGGGGGCGGCACGGCCGGCACGATGGCCGCGCTCACCGCCGCCGAGCACGGCTCCTCCGTCCTGCTGCTGGAGAAGGCGCACGTCCGGCACTCGGGCGCCCTCGCCATGGGCATGGACGGCGTCAACAACGCGGTGATCCCGGGCCGGGCCGAACCCGACGACTACGTCGCCGAGATCACCCGGGCCAACGACGGCATCGTCGACCAGTCCACCGTCCGGCAGACGGCGGTGCGCGGCTACGGAATGGTGCGCCGGCTGGAGTCGTACGGCGTGAAGTTCGAGAAGGACGAGCACGGGGAGTACGCCGTGCGCCAGGTGCACCGCTCCGGCTCGTACGTGCTGCCGATGCCCGAGGGCAAGGACGTCAAGAAGGTCCTCTACCGGCAGCTGCGGCGCCGGGAGATGCGGGAGAGGATCCGGATCGAGAACCGCGTGATGCCGGTCCGGATCCTCACCGGTGACGACGGCCGGGCGATCGGTGCGGCGGCCTTCAACACCCGTACGGGCGCCTTCGTCACCGTCCGCGCCGGGGCAGTCGTCCTGGCCACCGGGCCGTGCGGCCGGCTGGGCCTGCCCGCCTCCGGCTACCTCTACGGGACGTACGAGAACCCCACGAACGCGGGTGACGGCTACGCCATGGCGTACCACGCGGGGGCCGAGCTGACCGGCATCGAGTGCTTCCAGATCAACCCGCTGATCAAGGACTACAACGGCCCGGCCTGCGCCTACGTCGCCAACCCGTTCGGCGGCTACCAGGTGAACCGGCACGGCGAGCGGTTCGTCGACTCCGACTACTGGTCGGGGCAGATGATGTCCGAGTTCGCGGCGGAGGTCGCCTCGGACCGGGGGCCGGTGTACCTCAAGCTGAGCCACCTGCCCGAGGAGTCCGTCAGCGCCCTGGAAGGCATCCTGCACTCCACGGAACGGCCGACGCGCGGCACGTTCCACGCCAACCGGGGCCATGACTACCGCACCCACGACATCGAGATGCACATCTCCGAGATCGGCCTGTGCGGCGGCCACTCGGCGTCCGGCGTCCGCGTCGACGACCACGCCCGCACGACGGTGCCGCGCCTGTACGCGGCCGGGGACCTGGCCTGCGTCCCGCACAACTACATGATCGGAGCGTTCGTCTACGGCGATCTGGCGGGCGCCGACGCCTCGCGGTACACGGCCTACGAGGGTGAACTCCCCGAAGGACAGCTGCGCGTGGCCCACGAGCTGATCTACCGGCCGCTGCGGAACCCGGACGGCCCGCCGCAGACCCAGGTCGAGTACAAGCTGCGCCGGTTCGTGAACGACTACGTGGCGCCGCCCAAGTCGGGGGCGCGGCTCTCGCTCGCGCTGGAGCACTTCGAGCGGATGCGCACGGACATCGCGGGGATGGGTGCGACCACCGCGCACGAGCTGATGCGGTGCGCGGAGGTGAGCTTCATCCGGGACTGCGCGGAGATGGCGGCGCGCTCCTCCCTGGCCCGCACGGAGTCCCGATGGGGGCTCTACCACGAGCGTACGGACCATCCGGAGCGCGACGACGAGGGCTGGTTCCACCACCTGGACCTGCGCAAGTCGGCCTCGGGAGCGATGGAGTTCACGGCGCGGCCGGTGGCGCCTTACCTCGTGCCGGTGGACGGCTTCGAGCCGTCCGGCGGGCCGTCGCGGGAGCTCGGCGAGGTCGAGGCGGAGCAGGTCGCTATCGCCGGGGCGAAGGAAGCCGCCCCGTCCGGTTCCGCGGCGGCCGTCCGCGCCGGCATCGCCGAGGCCCCCTCGGCCGGGCCTTCCCCCCGCATCCTCGGACTCCTCTCGCTGGCGGAGGACCAGCCGGAGCTCGCGGACCTCGCCCCGTATCTGGCCGACCCCGATCCGGCGGTCCGGCGTGCGGCGGTCGCGGCGCTCACCGAGTCGACCCCGGCGGGCGCGGGGCCCGCGCTGGCGGCGACGCTCGCGGACCCGGTGCCGTCCGTGCGGGCGGCGGCGGCCGCATCGCTGCGGGAGCTGGTCGAGGTGCTGCCGGCCGAACCGGCCCTGCGCGAGCCACTGGTGGCGGCGCTCGGCTCCGGGGACCCGGTCGTACGGGCCACGGCGCTGGACACCCTGCGGGCGCTGCGTCTGGGGGACGCGGAGCTGTACGCCGGCACACTCGGTGACCCCGACATCGACGTACGCGTCCACACGGTGAGCGCCCTGGTGTCGGTCGACGCCACCGGCCTGCTGGCCGGGGCCGTGGCCGACCCGTCCCGCGAGGTCCGGGTGGCCGTCGCGAAGGGGCTGGCGGCCACGCGCTCCCCCCGTCCCGAACCGCTGGCTCCGCTCCTGTCGGACCCGGACCTCCTGGTGCGGGCGGCGGCCCTGGCAGCTCTCGCGGCCACGGGGTGCCCCGAGCCGTTCGCCGCGACGGCGGTCACGGCCCTTTCCGATCCGGCCTGGCAGGTCCGGGCGGGGGCCGCGACGGCGCTCTCCTCGTCCGGCCCGGTGCACGCGGTGGGCCCGCTGGCCGGGGCCCTGGACGATCCCAACGCCGACGTCCGCAAGGCGGCGGTGCTGGCGTTGCTCCACCACACGGCCCACGACGCGGCCAGGGAGGCGCTGGCCGGAGTGCTCACGGACCCGGACGCGGACGTGCGCGCGTACGCGGCGAGGGGGGCAGCGGTCAACGACGCGTAAGTCGCTCACACGTTTGGGCGGCCCTGGTCTGTTCTCGCCGGATACGCTGAACAGACCCGCGAGACTCCGTCCCATGGGAGCACTGATGAGCATCGAACCCGAGGCCCCCGAGCCGCGGTGGGCGGTCCCGCCCGTGGGCGGCTGGACCGCCGATGACCTGGACACACTCCCGAATCTGCCTCCGCACACGGAGCTGATCGACGGGAGCCTGGTTTTCGTGAGTCCGCAGACGTTGTTCCATACACGGGCGGTCAGCTTCTTCGAATGGCAGCTGGAGTCGCTGGCACCGCCTGAGCTGGAGGTCGTCCGAGAGTTCACCATCGACATCGACTTCCAGAACCGGCCCGAACCCGATGTGGTCGTCGTGCGCGCGGACGCGGTCGAGAGTCTGCGGCAGACACGGTTCCCCGCGAGCAGTGTGCTGCTGGCGATCGAGGTCGTGTCCGACGAGTCCGTCACCCGCGACCGGGAGACCAAGCCCGTGAAGTACGCCCGTGCGAAGATCCCGCACTACTGGCGGGTCGAGAATCAGGACGGCCGGGCGGTCGTCTACGTGTTCGAGCTGGAACCCGCGACCGGCGCGTACACGTCCACGGGGATCTTCCATGACCGGATGAAGGTGTCCACTCCCTTCACCATCGATCTCGACCTGCCCGCGATCGTCTCGCGCCGCCGGGCGGCGAAGCCGGAGTAGATCCGGCTGCCGCTCAGTCGAACTCCGGCGGCTCCTCGTCCCAGCCGAACTCCGGGTCCGCGTCCGGGGCAACCGACGGCGCCTTCGGCTCCGGGGTCCGGGCCGCTGCAGGGGCCGTGCCCGGCTCCGAAGCGGTGGCGGGGGCCGCGTCCCCCAGTCCGGCCAGCACCTCCAGCACGCCCTCGCCGTACGTCGCGAGCTTCTTCTCGCCGAGGCCGCTGACCCCGCCCAGCTCCGCGAGCGAACCAGGCCGCAGGGTCGCGATCTCCCGCAGCGTCGCGTCGTGGAAGATCACGTACGCCGGGAGGCCCAGTTCCTTCGCCTGGGCGCCTCGCCAGGCGCGCAGCGCCTCGAACACCGGGACGGCCTCGGCCGGCAGGTCGGCCGCGGCCGCCGCCGACTTGGCCTTGCGCTCGCCCGAGCCGCCGGACCGCGTCGTGGGCCTCTTCGGCTCCTTGCGGAGCAGCACCTCGCGCTCCCGGCCGAGCACGGAACCGCTCTCCTCGGTCAGCACCAGCGTGCCGTACTCCCCCTCGACGGCGAGCAGTCCCTGGGCCAGCAGCTGGCGCACGACACCGCGCCACTCCGCCTCGGACAGCTCCTCGCCGATACCGAAGACCGAGAGCTGGTCGTGGTCGAACTGGATCGTCTTGGCCGTCTTGCGGCCCAGCAGGATGTCGATGATCTGACCGGCCCCGAACTTCTGGTTCCGCTCCCGCTTCAGCCGGACCACGGTGGACAGCAGCTTCTGGGCGACCACCGTGCCGTCCCAGGTCTCGGGCGGGGTGAGGCAGGTGTCGCAGTTGCCGCAGGCCTGCTCGCCGGGTTCCTGGCCGAAGTACGTCAGGAGCTGGGCGCGGCGGCACTGCACGGTCTCGCAGAGCGCCAGCATGGAGTCGAGGTGCGAGCCGGCGCGACGCCGGAAGGCCTCGTCACCCTCACCGCTCTGGATCAGCTTGCGCTGCTGGACGACGTCCTGGAGTCCGTACGCCATCCAGGCCGTGGACGGCGCCCCGTCACGCCCCGCGCGACCCGTCTCCTGGTAGTAGCCCTCGACGGACTTCGGCAGGTCGAGATGGGCGACGAAGCGCACGTCGGGCTTGTCGATGCCCATGCCGAAGGCGATCGTCGCGACGACGACCAGGCCCTCCTCGCGCAGGAAGCGCGCCTGGTGCGCGGCGCGCGTACCGGCGTCGAGACCCGCGTGGTAGGGCACGGCCTCGATGCCGTTGCGGCAGAGGTACTCGGCGGTCTTCTCCGTGGAGTTGCGTGAGAGGCAGTAGACGATGCCGGCGTCCCCCGGGTGCTCCTCCTTGAGGAAGGTGAGCAGCTGCTTCTTCGGGTCGGACTTCCCCACGATGCGGTACTGGATGTTGGGGCGGTCGAAGCTCGCCACGAAGTGCCTGGCGTCGGGCATGCCCAGCCGCTGGGTGATCTCCCGGTGCGTGGCGTCGGTGGCCGTGGCCGTCAGCGCGATGCGGGGCACGCCGGGCCAGCGCTCGCCCAGCACCGACAGGGCCAGGTAGTCGGGGCGGAAGTCGTGGCCCCACTGCGCGACACAGTGGGCCTCGTCGATGGCGAAGACGGAGATCTCACCGCGGGCCAGCAGCGAGAGCGTCGAATCGAGGCGCAGCCGCTCGGGGGCCAGATACAGCACGTCGAGCTCACCGGCGACGTACTGGGCCTCCATCGAGCGGCGCTCGTCGAAGTCCTGGGTGGAATTCATGAAACCCGCGCGGACACCGAGCGCGCGCAGCGCGTCCACCTGGTCCTGCATGAGTGCGATGAGCGGGGAGATCACGATGCCTGTGCCGGGCCTGACCAGGGCCGGGATCTGGTAGCAGAGGGACTTGCCGCCACCGGTGGGCATGAGCACGACCGCGTCGCCGCCCCCGACGACATGCTCGATCACCGCGCCCTGCTCGCCGCGGAACGCCTCGTACCCGAACACCCGGTGCAGCGTCTGCTGCGCAGCGCTCTCGGTCGTCACACTCATCGTCCGCCCGCTCCGTTCCGTACCGCCGCACCCGTCCACTGCAACCATAGGCGCCGCCTACGACAACGCCGGACGGGCTTGACTTCCAGGCCCGTCCGGCGTCGTCGTGGTGGTGCCGTGCGTCACCGCACGAACACGCCCGCCTGGCTCGCCAGGTCGAGGAAGTACTGCGGGGCGAGACCCAGCACGAGGGTCACGGCGACCCCGACCGCGATCGTGGTCATCGTCAGCGGGGACGGGACGGCGACCGTGGGGCCGTCCGCCTTCGGCTCGCTGAAGAACATCAGGACGATGACCCGGATGTAGAAGAACGCGGCGATGGCCGACGAGATCACACCGACCACGACGAGGCCGCCCGCGCCGCCGTCCGCCGCCGCCTTGAAGACGGCGAACTTGCCGGAGAAGCCGGAGGTGAGCGGGATGCCGGCGAAGGACAGCAGGAACACGGCGAAGACCGCCGCGGTCAGCGGGGAGCGCCGGCCGAGCCCGGCCCACTTCGACAGATGGGTCGCCTCGCCACCGGCGTCGCGCACGAGTGTGACGACGGCGAAGGCGCCGACGGTCACGAAGGAGTACACGCCGAGGTAGAAGAGGACCGAGGAGACACCGTCGGGGCTGGCCGCGATCACACCGGCGAGGATGAAGCCCGCGTGCGCGATCGAGGAGTAGGCCAGGAGCCGCTTGATGTCCGTCTGGGTGATCGCGACGATCGCTCCGCCCAGCATCGTGACGATCGCGACGCCCCACATGACGGGACGCAGGTCCCAGGTGAGGCCGGGCAGGACGACGTACAGCAGGCGCAGCAGCGCGCCGAACGCGGCGACCTTCGTGGCGGCGGCCATGAAGCCGGTGACCGGGGTCGGGGCGCCCTGGTAGACGTCCGGGGTCCACATGTGGAACGGCACGGCACCGACCTTGAACAGCAGGCCCATGAGGATCATCGCGCCGCCGATCAGCAGCAGCGCGTCGTTGCCCATGGTGTCCGCGAGGGCGGGGTCGATCTCCGTGACGCTGCCGTCCACGACGTTGGCGATGCCCGCGTACGAGACGGTGCCCGCGTATCCGTAGAGGAGGGCGATCCCGAAGAGGAGGAACGCCGAGGAGAACGAGCCGAGCAGGAAGTACTTCACCGCGGCTTCCTGCGACATCAGCCGCTTACGGCGGGCGAGGGCGCACAGGAGGTAGAGCGGGAGGGAGAAGACCTCCAGGGCGACGAACAGGGTCAGCAGGTCGTTCGCCGCGGGGAAGACCAGCATGCCCGCCACCGCGAAGAGGGCCAGCGGGAAGACCTCGGTCGTGGTGAAGCCGGCCTTGACCGCGGCCTTCTCCCCGTCGCTGCCGGGTACCGCTCCGGCCTGGGCGGCGAAGGAGTCCACCCGGTTGCCGTGCGAGGCCGGGTCGAGACGGCGCTCGGCGAACGTGAAGACGGAGATCATCGAGACGAGCAGGATGGTGCCCTGGAGGAACAGGGCGGGTCCGTCGACTGCGATGGCGCCCATGGCGGCGATGTGGGCGCTCTTGGCGGCGTAACCGTCGGCGGCGAGCCCCACCACCGCGGCGAACGCGGCGGCGAGGGCCACGACCGTGAGGAACACCTGCGTGGTGTACCGCGCCCGGCGCGGGAGGAAGGCCTCCACCAGGATGCCGAGGACGGCGGCGCCGACCACGATCAGGACCGGGGCGAGCTGGGCGTACTCGATGTCCGGAGCGGTGAACCTGTCCCCCGCGGCGGCCGATGTCACCTCGCCCGCCGTCGTCCACAGGCTGTGGACAGCTGTTGCGCTCACTTGGCGGCCTCCACCTCGGGCTGGGGGTCCTGCTTCTGTACGTCGTGCATGGTGTGCTGGACCGCCGGGTCGACGACCTCGGTGAGCGGCTTAGGAAAGACGCCCAGGAAGATCAGCATGGCGATCAGCGGAAGCGCCACCGCGAGCTCACGGACCTTGAGGTCGGGCATGCCCCCGATCCCCTCCCTGACCGGTCCCGTCATCGTCCGCTGGTAGAGGACCAGGACGTAGAGCGCCGCCAGCACGATGCCGAAGGTGGCGATGACGCCGACCACCGGGTACGCGCTGAACGCGCCGACCAGGACCAGGAACTCACTGACGAACGGCGCCAGTCCGGGGAGCGAGAGGGTGGCCAGACCGCCGATCAGGAAGGTCCCCGCCAGCAGGGGCGCCACCTTCTGCACCCCGCCGTAGTCGGCGATGAGACGCGAACCCCGCCGCGTGATCAGGAATCCGGCGACCAGCATCAGCGCCGCCGTCGAGATGCCGTGGTTGACCATGTAGAGGGTCGCGCCCGACTGTCCCTGACTGGTCATCGCGAAGATCCCGAGCACGATGAAGCCGAAGTGCGAGATCGACGCGTAGGCGATGAGCCGCTTGATGTCGCGCTGGCCCACGGCGAGCAGGGCGCCGTAGATGATGGAGATCAGCGCCAGGACGAGGATCACCGGCGTCGCCCACTTGCTCGCCTCCGGGAACAGCTGGAGGCAGAAGCGGAGCATCGCGAAGGTGCCGACCTTGTCGACGACCGCGGTGATCAGGACGGCGACCGGGGTGGTCGCCTCTCCCATGGCGTTGGGCAGCCAGGTGTGCAGCGGCCACAGCGGGGCCTTGATCGCGAAGGCGAAGAAGAAGCCCAGGAAGAGCCACCGCTCGGTGGAGGTCGCCATGTCCAGCGAGCCGTTGGCCCGGGCCTCGGCGATCTCCGCGAGCGAGAAGCTCCCCGCGACGACGTACAGACCGATGACGGCGGCCAGCATGATGAGCCCGCCGGCCAGGTTGTAGAGGAGGAACTTCACCGCGGCGTAGCTGCGCTGCGCCGCCGCGTTCTCGTCGCTGCCGGAGTGCGCCCGGTCCCCGAAACCGCCGATGAGGAAGTACATCGGGATGAGCATGGCTTCGAAGAGGATGTAGAAGAGGAAGACGTCGGTGGCCACGAAGGAGAGGATCACCATCGCTTCCACCATGAGGATCAGGGCGAAGAAGCCCTGGGTGGGGCGCCAGCGGCTGGAGTTCGTCTCCAGGGGGTCGGCGTCGTGCCAGCCGGCCAGGATCACGAAGGGGATCAGCAGCGCGGTGAGCGCCAGGAGCGCCACCCCGATGCCGTCGACGCCCAGTTCGTAACGGACCCCGAAGTCCTTGATCCAGGCGTGCGATTCGGTGAGCTGGTAGCGCTCGCCGCCCGGCTCGAAGCGGGCGAACACGATGCCGGCCAGGACGAGCGTGGCCAGCGAGACGGCCAGGGCGAGCCACTTGGCCGCGGTGCGCCGGGCGGCCGGGACGGCGGCGGTGGCGATCGCGCCGATCGCCGGGAGCGCCGCCGTCGCTGTCAGGAGGGGAAAGGACATGGGATCAGACCGCCCTCATCAGCAGGGTCGCGGCGATGAGGACCGCCGCACCGCCGAACATCGAGACCGCGTAGGAGCGGGCGTAGCCGTTCTGCAGCTTGCGCAGCCGGCCGGAGAGCCCGCCCATCGAGGCGGCCGTGCCGTTGACGACTCCGTCGACCAGGGTGTGGTCGACGTAGACCAGCGACCGGGTGAGGTGTTCGCCACCGCGGACCAGGACCACGTGGTTGAAGTCGTCCTGGAGGAGATCCCGGCGGGCCGCCCTGGTGAGCAGCGAGCCGCGCGGGGCGACGGCGGGGACGGGCCTGCGCCCGTACATCGCCCAGGCGATCGCGACACCGATGACCAGCACCACCATGGTGGCCGCCGTGACGGTGGCCGCGCTGACCGGGGGGTGCCCGTGTTCGTGTCCGGTGACGGGCTCCAGCCAGTGCACGAAGCGGTCACCGATGGAGAAGAAGCCTCCGGCGAAGACCGACCCGAAGGCCAGCACGATCATCGGGATCGTCATGGACTTCGGTGACTCGTGCGGGTGCGGCTCGTGTCCCTCGCCCGCGGCGGAGCCGCCGTCGGATGCAGTCGGCTGCCAGCGCTTCTCGCCGAAGAACGTCATCAGCATCACGCGCGTCATGTAGAACGCGGTGATCGCGGCGCCCAGCAGCGTGACGCAGCCGAGGATCCAGCCCTCGGTGCCCCCCTTGGCGAATGCCGCCTCGATGATCATGTCCTTGGAGAAGAAGCCGGACAGTCCGGGGAAGCCGATGATCGCGAGGTAGCCGAGGCCGAAGGTGACGAAGGTGACCGGCATGTACTTCCGCAGCCCGCCGTACCTGCGCATGTCGACCTCGTCGTTCATGCCGTGCATGACCGAACCGGCTCCGAGGAAGAGCCCGGCCTTGAAGAAGCCGTGCGTCACCAGGTGCATGATCGCGAACACGTAGCCGATGGGGCCGAGGCCGGCGGCGAGGATCATGTAGCCGATCTGCGACATCGTCGAGCCGGCGAGTGCCTTCTTGATGTCGTCCTTGGCGCAACCGACGATCGCACCGAAGAGGAGCGTGACCGCGCCGACGACCACGACGACCAGCTGTGCGTCGGGGGCGGCGTTGAAGATCGCGCCGGAACGGACGATGAGGTAGACGCCCGCGGTCACCATCGTGGCCGCGTGGATGAGGGCCGAGACCGGGGTCGGGCCCTCCATCGCGTCACCGAGCCAGGACTGCAGCGGCACCTGCGCCGACTTGCCGCAGGCCGCGAGGAGCAGCATGAGGCCGATGGCGGTGAGCTTGCCCTCGCCGGTCTCCCCGGTCGCTTCGAGCACCGGCCCGAAGGCGAAGGTGCCGAAGGTGGTGAACATCAGCATGATCGCGATGGACAGGCCCATGTCGCCGACCCGGTTGACCAGGAAGGCCTTCTTGGCGGCGGTGGCCGCGCTGGGCTTGTGCTGCCAGAAGCCGATGAGCAGGTACGACGCCAGACCGACGCCCTCCCACCCGACGTACAGCAGCAGGTAGTTGTCGGCGATGACCAGCAGCAGCATCGCCGCGAGGAAGAGGTTCAGATAGCCGAAGAAGCGGCGCCGGCGCTCGTCGTGCTCCATGTAGCCGATGGAGTAGATGTGGATCAGCGTGCCCACACCCGTGATCAGCAGGACGAACGTCATCGACAGCTGGTCGAGCTGGAAGGCCACGTCGGCCTGGAACCCCTCGACCGGGATCCAGCTGAACAGCTTCTGGTGCAGAGCGCGGTCCTCGGCGCCCTTGCCGAGCATGTCGGTGAACAGCACGGCACCGACGACGAAGGACGCGGCGGCGAGCACCGTGCCGATCCAGTGTCCGGTCCGGTCGAGCCGACGGCCGCCGCAGAGCAGGACCGCCGCTCCGAGCAGGGGCGCCGCGACCAGCAGCGCAATCAGGTTTTCCACGATTCCGACCCCTTACAGCTTCATCAGGCTGGCGTCGTCGACCGAGGCCGAGTGGCGGGAGCGGAACAGCGACACGATGATCGCGAGCCCGATGACGACTTCCGCGGCGGCGACGACCATCGTGAAGAAGGCGATGATCTGGCCGTCGAGGTTGCCGTGCATCCGGGAGAACGCGACGAGCGCGAGGTTGCAGGCGTTGAGCATCAGCTCGATGCACATGAACACCACGATCGCGTTCCGCCTGATCAGCACGCCGGAGGCGCCGATCGTGAACAAAAGGGCCGCGAGGTAGAGGTAGTTGACCGGATTCACTTGGCGACCTCCTCCTCTTCATCCGCCGCGTCACGGCCGAGCCGCTCCCCGGACCGCTGTTCCAGCGCCTTGAGTTGGGCGAGCGACTCGCTGGACACGTCGCGGATCTGGCCGCGCCGGCGCAGCGTCTGCATGACGGTGAGCTCGGACGGCGTGCCGTCCGGGAGCAGTCCGGCGATGTCCACGGCGTTGTGCCGGGCGTAGACACCGGGGGCCGGCAGCGGAGGTACGTGACTGCTGCGCACCCGCTCCCGGGAGAGTTCCTGCTGGGTCTTGGCGCGTTCGGTGCGCTCGCGGTGCGTGAGCAGCATCGCGCCGACGGTGGCCGTGATCAGCAGGGCGCCGGTGATCTCGAACGCGAAGACGTACTTGGTGAAGATGAGGTTGGCGAGGCCCTCGACGTTGCCGCCGTGCCGGGCGTTCGCCGTGCCGAGACCGTTGAACGTCTGCAGGGACGCCTGCCCGATCCCGGCGATCAGCAGGACGCCGAAGCCGAGGCCGCAGGCGGCGGCCAGCCAGCGCTGCCCCTTCAGGGTCTCCTTCAGGGAGTCCGCCGCGGTGACACCGACGAGCATGACCACGAAGAGGAAGAGCATCATGATCGCGCCGGTGTAGACGACGATCTGCACGATGCCCAGGAAGTACGCGCCGTTGGCGAGGTAGAAGACCGCCAGCACGATCATGGTGCCGGCGAGTGACAGCGCGCTGTGCACCGCCTTCTTCATCAGGACGGTGGAGAGCGCGCCGATGACGGCGACGGAGCCGAGCAGCCAGAACTGCACGGCCTCGCCGGTCGACGTGGCGGTGGCGGCGGCCAGGGCGGGGGTCATGCGTCCACCTCCGTGTCCGCTTCGCCCTTGGACACGGCGGTCTGGCGTTCCGTGCCGGGGGCGGCCTGCGTCACCAGGCCCCGGTAGTAGTCCTGTTCGTCCATGCCCGGGAAGATCGCGTGCGGGCTGTCGACCATGCCTTCCTCCAGCCCCGCGAGCAGCTCGTCCTTGGTGTAGATGAGGCTCTCGCGCGTGGTGTTGGCGAGCTCGAACTGATTCGTCATCGTCAGTGCCCGGGTGGGGCACGCCTCGATGCAGAGCCCGCACAGGATGCAGCGCGCGTAGTTGATCTGGTAGACGCGGCCGTAGCGCTCCCCCGGGGAGTAGCGTTCCTCGTCGGTGTTGTCCGCGCCTTCGACGTAGATCGCGTCCGCGGGGCACGCCCAGGCGCACAGCTCGCAGCCGACGCACTTCTCCAGCCCGTCCGGGTGGCGGTTGAGCTGGTGCCGCCCGTGGAAGCGCGGCGCCGTCACCTTCTGCGTCTCCGGGTACTGCTCGGTCAGCCGCTTCTTGAACATGGCCTTGAAGGTCACGCCGAAGCCGGCCACAGGATTCTGGAACTTCTCCCCTGAGGGCTCTGAGGACTCAGACACCGTCGGCCTCCCTTCCGTCACTCGAACTTCCGGCGATCGCCGGGTCGTCACTCTGAGTATCCGGCCCGCCACTGACAACGAGCTCCCGCTCGCGTCGCGGCCTGCGGCGCGGCACCGGCGGCAGGGCCTGGCCGGGCAGTGGCGGCACGGGATATCCGCCCGCCATCGGGTCGAACGCCGGCTCGGGTCCGGCCGCCTCCTCGGCTGCCTTGGCCTTGCGGTCCCTGAAGATCTCGGCGACGAAGGAGAGCAGCAGTACGGCGATGACCGCTCCCGCGACGTACAGCAGGATCTGCGAGAAGTCGTAGCCCTCGTTGTTCAGCGCCCGCACGGTGGCGACCAGCATCAGCCAGACCACGGAGACCGGGATCAGGACCTTCCAGCCGAGCTTCATCAGCTGGTCGTAGCGGACGCGGGGCAGTGTGCCTCGCAGCCAGATGAAGAAGAAGAGGAGCAGCTGCACCTTGATGACGAACCAGAGCATGGGCCACCAGCCCTGGTTCGCGCCCTCCCAGAAGGTGCTGATCGGGTACGGGGCCCGCCAGCCGCCGAGGAAGAGGGTCACGGAGACCGCGGAGACTGTGACCATGTTGACGTACTCGGCGAGCATGAACATCGCGAACTTGATGGACGAGTACTCGGTGTTGAAGCCGCCGACCAGGTCGCCCTCGGACTCCGGCATGTCGAAGGGGGCCCGGTTGGTCTCGCCGACCATCGTGACGATGTAGATGATGAAGGAGACCGGCAGCAGGAGGACGAACCAGCGGTCCTCCTGCGCGGCGACGATCTCCGACGTCGACATCGACCCCGAGTAGAGGAAGACCGAGGCGAAGGCGGCGCCCATCGCGATCTCGTAGCTGATCATCTGGGCACACGAGCGCAGGCCGCCGAGGAGCGGGTACGTCGATCCGGAGGACCAGCCGGCCAGCACGATGCCGTAGATGCCGACCGAGGCGACCGCGAGGATGTACAGCATCGCGATCGGCAGGTCGGTCAGCTGCATCGACGTCTGGTGACCGAAGATCGACACCTGGTTGTCGGCCGGGCCGAACGGGATCACCGCGATCGCCATGAACGCCGGTGCGGCGGCGACGATCGGGGCCAGGACGTAGACGACCTTGTCGGCCCGCTTGACGACGACGTCTTCCTTCAGCATCAGCTTGACGCCGTCGGCGAGCGACTGGAGCATGCCCCAGGGCCCGTGCCGGTTGGGGCCGATGCGCAGCTGCATCCAGGCGACGACCTTGCGCTCCCACACGATGGAGAAGAGCACGGTCACCATCAGGAACGCGAAGCAGAACACCGCCTTGACGACCACGAGCCACCAGGGGTCCGTGCCGAACATCGAGAGGTCCTCGGCCGCGAGGACGGCGCTGTGCGGTGCCGCGGCGAGTTGGGCGAGGCCGGTCACTCTCCTACCTCCGATGTCACGACGTGGGAGCCCGGGGCCGCGGGGCCGATCCGGACCAGTCCGCCCGGCTGGACGCCGGTGTCGGCGGGGACGCCCCGTCCGACGGAGTTGAGCGGCACCCACACCACCCGGTCCGGCATGTCGGTGACCACGAGCGGCAGTTCGGTGGAGCCCGCCGGGCCGCTGACGGCGAGCAGGTCGCCGTCCTTCACCCCGGACTCCGCGGCGGTGGCCGGGGAGAGCCGGGCGACGGACGCGTGCCGCGTACCGGCCAGCGCCTCGTCGCCCTCCTGGAGCCGGCCCCGGTCGAGCAGCATCCGGTGGCCCGCGAGGACCGCCTCGCCGTCGCCGGGCCGGGGCACCGGCCGGGACGTCGCCCGCGGGTCCTCGGCGTGGCCGCCCTCCCGGCCGCCGAGGCGGTCGAGTTCACTGCGCGCGGCGCGCAGGTCGGGCAGGGCGAGGGACACGCCGAGCGCGTCGGCCAGCATGTGCAGCACCCGCGCGTCGGTCGGGCAGAGCGTCCTCGGCAACTGCTCGGGCTTGAGCGCGGCTTCGAACATCCGCGCCCTGCCCTCCCAGTTGAGGAAGGTGCCGGGCTTCTCCGGGACCGCGGCGACGGGGAGGACCACGTCGGCGCGTTCGGTGACGGCTCCGGGCCGCAGCTCCAGCGAGACGAGGAATCCGACCTCGTCCAGGGCCTGGAGCGCCCGGGCCGGGTCGGGCAGGTCCTCGGGGTCGACCCCCGCGACCAGCAGTGCGCCCAGCTCGCCGGTGGCCGCGGCCTCCACGATCTGGCCGGTGTCGCGGCCGAAGCGCGAGGGCAGTTCGGCGATGCCCCAGGCGGAGGCCACCTCCTGCCTGGCCCGCGGGTCGGTGGCGGGACGGCCGCCGGGCAGCACCGACGGGAGCGCGCCCGCCTCCAGCGCACCCCGTTCGCCGGCCCGGCGCGGGATCCACACCAGTGCGGCTCCGGTCGCGGCGGCGGTGCGAAGGGCCGCGGTGAGTGCACCGCGCACCCCGGCGAGCCGCTCGCCCACGACGATCACGGCGCCCTCGGCGCGCAGGGCCTCGGCCGCGACGGCTCCTTCGCCGTCCAGGCCGACCCCGCCCGCGAGCGCGTCCAGCCATTCGGTCTCGGTGCCCGGTGCGGCGGGCAGCAGCGTGCCGCCCGCCTTCTCCAGGCCCCGGCTGGCGTGCGAGGCGAGCGCGAACGTCCGCTGCCCGTGCTTGCGGTGTGCCTTGCGGAGCCGCAGGAAGACGCCGGGCGCCTCCTCCTCGGACTCGAAGCCGGCCAGCAGGACCGCCGGCGCCTTCTCCAGCGAGGTGTACGTGACCCCGCTGCCGTCCAGGTCGCGTCCCCGCCCGGCCACGCGGGCGGCCAGGAAGTCGGCCTCCTCCCCGCTGTGGACGCGGGCCCGGAAGTCGATGTCGTTGGTGTCGAGGGCGACCCGCGCGAACTTGCTGTACGCGTAGGCGTCCTCGACGGTCAGCCGGCCGCCGGTGAGCACACCGGTCCTGCCCCGCGCCGCCGAGAGACCGGCAGCCGCCGCTTCCAGCGCCTCGGGCCAGCTCGCCGGTTCCAGCACGCCGTCCGCGTTGCGCACGAGCGGGGTGGTGAGCCGGTCGCGCTGCTGGGCGTAGCGGAAGCCGAAGCGGCCCTTGTCGCAGAGCCACTCCTCGTTGACCTCGGGGTCGTTGGCGGCGAGCCGCCGCATGACCTTCCCGCGCCGGTGGTCGGTACGCGTCGCGCAGCCGCCGGCGCAGTGCTCGCACACCGAGGGCGACGACACCAGGTCGAAGGGCCTGGAGCGGAAGCGGTACGCCGCCGAGGTGAGCGCCCCGACGGGACAGATCTGGATGGTGTTGCCCGAGAAGTACGACTCGAAGGGGTCGCCCTCGCCGGTGCCGACCTGCTGGAGGGCGCCGCGCTCGATCAGCTCGATCATCGGGTCGCCGGCCACCTGGTTGGAGAAGCGGGTGCACCGCGCGCAGAGCACGCACCGCTCACGGTCCAGCAGCACCTGGGTGGAGATGGGGACGGGCTTCTCGAAGGTGCGCTTCTGCCCGTCGAAGCGGGATTCGGCGCCGCCGTGCGACATCGCCTGGTTCTGCAGGGGACACTCGCCGCCCTTGTCGCAGACCGGGCAGTCCAGCGGGTGGTTGATGAGGAGGAGCTCCATCACCCCCTTCTGGGCCTTCTCCGCGACGGGCGAGGTGATCTGCGACTTCACGACCATGCCGTCGGTGCACGTGATGGTGCAGGACGCCATCGGCTTGCGCTGGCCCTCGACCTCGACGATGCACTGCCGGCAGGCGCCGGCCGGGTCGAGGAGCGGGTGGTCGCAGAAGCGCGGGATCTCGATGCCGAGGAGTTCGGCGGCACGGATGACGAGGGTGCCCTTGGGCACGCTGATCTCGATGCCGTCGATCGTGAGCGTGACGAGGTCCTCGGGCGGAACGGCCGCCTCGCCGCCCCCGGAGGGCGCACTCGTGGTGACTGTCATGCGTTCACCCCCCGGTGAGCGTTCTTGTCGTCTTTTTCGTCGGCCCAGACGGTCGACCTGGCGGGATCGAAGGGGCAGCCCTTGCCGGTGATGTGCTGCTCGTACTCCTCGCGGAAGTACTTCAGCGAGGAGAAGATCGGCGAGGCGGCGCCGTCGCCGAGGGCGCAGAACGACTTGCCGTTGATGTTGTCGGCGATGTCGTTGAGCTTGTCGAGGTCGGCCATCTCCCCCTTGCCCGCCTCGATGTCGCGGAGCAGCTGGACGAGCCAGTACGTGCCCTCACGGCAGGGCGTGCACTTGCCGCAGGACTCGTGGGCGTAGAACTCGGTCCAGCGGGTGACGGCGCGCACGACGCAGGTGGTCTCGTCGAAGCACTGCAGTGCCTTGGTGCCGAGCATGGATCCGGCGGCGCCGACGCCCTCGTAGTCCAGGGGGACGTCGAGGTGTTCGTCGGTGAACATCGGGGTGGAGGAGCCGCCGGGGGTCCAGAACTTCAGGCGGTGGCCCTCCCGGATGCCGCCGCTCATGTCGAGCAGCTGGCGCAGGGTGATGCCGAGCGGGGCCTCGTACTGGCCGGGGCTGGTGACGTGCCCGCTGAGCGAGTACAGCGTGAAGCCCGGGGACTTCTCGCTCCCCATCGACTTGAACCAGTCCTTGCCCTTGTTCAGGATCGCGGGAACCGAGGCGATGGACTCGACGTTGTTCACCACGGTGGGGCAGGCGTACAGACCGGCGACCGCGGGGAAGGGGGGTCGCAGCCGGGGCTGGCCGCGCCGTCCTTCGAGCGAGTCGAGCAGCGCGGTTTCCTCACCGCAGATGTAGGCACCCGCGCCCGCGTGGACCGTGAGCTCCAGGTCGAGCCCCGAACCCAGGATGTCCTTCCCCAGGTAGCCCGCCTCGTAGGCCTCGCGCACGGCCTCGTGCAGCCGCCGCAGGACGGGGACGACCTCGCCGCGCAGATAGATGAAGGCGTGCGAGGAGCGGATCGCGTAACAGGCGATCACGATGCCCTCGATGAGGCTGTGGGGGTTCGCGAAGAGGAGCGGGATGTCCTTGCAGGTGCCCGGCTCCGACTCGTCGGCGTTGACGACGAGGTAGTGCGGCTTGCCGTCGCCCTGCGGGATGAACTGCCACTTCATCCCGGTGGGGAAGCCCGCGCCTCCGCGTCCGCGCAGACCGGAGTCCTTGACGTACGCGATGAGGTCGTCCGGTGACATGGCGAGCGCCTTGCGCAGGCCCTCGTACCCCTCGTGACGGCGGTAGGTGTCCAGCGTCCAGGACTCGGGCTCGTCCCAGAAGGAGGAGAGGACCGGGGCCAGGAGCTTCTCCGGGCTCGTCCCGTTCTTGTCGATCTCGGCTGCCAACGTCATCACTCCCCCTCCTCGGCGGCGGGTCCGGCCGGGTGCTCCGGGTCGGAGGCCGATGTCTGCTGCGGTGCGTCGTGCGAGCTGAGGTGCTCGCTCGGCGACGGCTCGTGCGGGGCCGCGCCCTCGGGCGCCGTGTCCCGGGGCCGCTCGCCCCTTGGGCCGACCACGCGCGCGTGCGGCGAGGCCTCGCCCCTGGCGAGCTTCAGCCCGACCAGGGAGGCGGCCCCCGCTCCGCCGCTCGCCTCGACGGCGCCGGGGCGCTCGTCGGGGAAGCCGGCCAGGATCCGGGCCGTCTCCTTGTACGTGCACAGCGGCGCGCCCCGGGTGGGCTCCACCGTCCGGCCGGCGATCAGGTCGTCGACGAGCCGCGTCGCGCTCTCCGGCGTCTGGTTGTCGAAGAACTCCCAGTTCACCATCACGACGGGCGCGAAGTCGCAGGCCGCGTTGCACTCGATGTGCTCGAGGGTGACCTTGCCGTCCTCGGTGGTCTCGTCGTTGCCGACGCCCAAGTGCTCCTTGAGCCGGTCGAAGATGGCGTCCCCGCCCATGACCGCGCACAGGGTGTTGGTGCAGACCCCGACCTGGTAGTCACCGCTCGGCCGGCGCCGGTACATCGTGTAGAAGGTGGCGACCGCGGTGACCTCGGCGGTGGTGAGGCCGAGCTGGTCCGCGCAGAAGGCGATGCCCGTGCGGGAGACGTATCCCTCCTCGGACTGCACCAGGTGCAGCAGCGGCAGCAGCGCGGAGCGGCTGCCGGGGTAGCGGGCGATCACCTCCTTCGCGTCCGCTTCGAGCCGGGCGAGCACCTCGGCCGGGTAGGCGGGGGCAGGGAGCTGCGGCATCCCCAGGCTGACTTCTCGGTTGGCTGCGGTCACCGGTCGACGCCTCCCATCACGGGGTCGATGGACGCGACGGCGACGATGACGTCGGCGACCTGGCCGCCCTCGCACATCGCCGCCATGGCCTGGAGGTTGGTGAAGGACGGGTCGCGGAAGTGCACCCGGAAGGGCCGGGTGCCGCCGTCCGAGACGACGTGCACGCCCAGTTCGCCCTTGGGCGACTCCAGAGCGGTGTACGCCTGCCCGGTGGGGACCCGGAAGCCCTCGGTCACCAGCTTGAAGTGGTGGATCAGGGCCTCCATGGAGGTGCCCATGATCTTCTTGATGTGGTCGAGGGAGTTGCCGAGACCGTCGGGTCCGAGCGCGAGCTGCGCGGGCCAGGCGATCTTCTTGTCGGCGACCATGACCGGGCCCGGCTCCAGCCGGTCGAGGCACTGCTCGACGATCCTGAGCGACTGGCGCATCTCCTCGAGCCGGATGAGGAAGCGGCCGTACGCGTCGCAGGTGTCCGCGGTGGGCACGTCGAACTCGTAGGTCTCGTAGCCGCAGTACGGATCGCTCTTGCGCAGGTCGTGCGGGAGCCCAGCGGACCTGAGGACCGGACCGGTGGCACCGAGCGCCATGCAGCCGGTCAGGTCGAGGTAACCGACGTCCTGCATGCGTGCCTTGAAGATGGGGTTGCCGGTGGCGAGCTTGTCGTACTCCGGCAGGTTCTTCTTCATGGTCTTCACGAAGTCGCGGAGCCGGTCGACCGCCCCCATGGGCAGGTCCTGGGCGAGGCCCCCGGGCCGGATGAACGCGTGGTTCATGCGGAGCCCGGTGATCAGCTCGAAGAGATCGAGAACGAGTTCACGATCGCGGAAGCCGTAGATCATGATCGTCGTGGCGCCGAGCTCCATGCCGCCGGTGGCGATGCACACCAGGTGGGAGGAGATCCGGTTGAGCTCCATCAGGAGCACGCGCAGGACGGTGGCCCGGTCCGGGATCTGGTCCTCGATGCCGAGGAGCTTCTCGACCCCGAGGCAGTACGCCGCCTCGTTGAAGAAGGGGGTGAGGTAGTCCATGCGGGTGACGAAGGTGGTGCCTTGCGTCCAGTTCCGGAATTCGAGGTTCTTCTCGATGCCGGTGTGGAGGTAGCCGATGCCGCAGCGGGCCTCGGTGACGGTCTCGCCGTCGATCTCCAGGATCAGCCGCAGCACGCCGTGCGTGGACGGGTGCTGGGGACCCATGTTGACGATGATGCGCTCGTCGTCCGCCTTGGCGGCGGACTCGACGACCTCGTCCCAGTCGCCGCCGGTGACTGTATATACAGTCCCCTCGGTCGTGGCGCGGGCATCGGAAAGGGGCGTCCCGGCGGGACCCGATGTGGGGTGGTGGCCGGGAGACGGGTGGGAACGGGGAGTAGTCATCAGCTGTACGACCTCCGCTGGTCCGGAGCCGGGATCTGGGCGCCCTTGTACTCGACGGCGATGCCGCCGAGCGGGTAGTCCTTGCGCTGCGGGAAGCCCTGCCAGTCGTCCGGCATCATGATCCGCGTGAGGGCGGGATGCCCGTCGAAGATCAGCCCGAAGAAGTCGTAGGTCTCGCGCTCGTGCCAGTCGTTGGTCGGGTAGACACCGACCAGGGACGGGATGTGCGGGTCGCTGTCCGGGGTGGAGACCTCCAGGCGGATCAGCCGCCCGTGGGTGAGCGAGCGCAGGTGGTACACCGCGTGCAGCTCGCGGCCCTTGTCCCCCGGGTAGTGGACGCCGCTGACGCCCGTACAGAGTTCGAAGCGCAGGGCGGGGTCGTCGCGCAGGGTGCGGGCGACCTGGACCAGGTGCTCGCGGGCGATGAAGAAGGTGAGTTCGCCCCGGTCGACGACCGTCTTCTCGATGGCGTCGGCGGGAAGCAGGTCCTGTTCCTCCAGGGCCCCCTCCAGCTCGTCGGCCACTTCGTCGAACCAGCCGCCGTACGGCCGGGAGGTGGCTCCCGGCAGGCTCACCGTGCGGACGAGTCCGCCGTAGCCGGAGGTGTCGCCGCCGTTGTTGGCGCCGAACATGCCCTTGCGTACGCCGATGACCTCGCCGGAGTCGTCCCGCGGGGTCGGCACCTGGCCGCTGTTGGTGTTCTGTTCCTCGCTCATCGCAGCAGCCCCTTCATCTCGATCAGGGGAAGTGCCTTGAGCGCCGCCTCCTCCGCCTCGCGGGCGGCCTCCTCCGCGTTGACCCCGAGCTTGGTGCCCTGGATCTTCTGGTGGAGCTTGAGGATGGCGTCGATCAGCATCTCGGGGCGCGGCGGGCATCCCGGCAGATAGATGTCGACCGGGACAATATGGTCAACGCCCTGAACAATGGCGTAATTGTTGAACATTCCACCCGACGATGCGCAAACCCCCATGGAGATCACCCACTTGGGGCTCGGCATCTGGTCGTAGACCTGCCGGAGGACGGGCGCCATCTTCTGACTGACCCGTCCCGCGACGATCATCAGATCCGCCTGCCGCGGCGATCCGCGGAAGACCTCCATCCCGAACCGGGCCAGGTCGTACCGCCCGGCGCCGGTCGTCATCATCTCGATGGCGCAGCAGGCGAGGCCGAAGGTGGCAGGGAAGACGGAGGACTTCCGCACCCAGCCGGCGGCCTGCTCGACAGTGGTCAGCACAAAGCCGCTCGGCAGCTTCTCTTCGAGTCCCATGGTGTGCCCCTCAGCCCCTCAGTCCCATTCCAGGCCGCCGCGGCGCCACACATACGCGTAGGCGACGAAGACGGTGAGCACGAAGAGCAGCATCTCCACGAGCCCGAAGATCCCCAGGGCGTCGAAGGTGACCGCCCAGGGATAGAGGAAGACGATCTCGATGTCGAAGACGATGAACAGCATCGCCGTCAGGTAGTACTTGATGGGAAAACGGCCGCCTCCGGCTGGAGTGGGGGTGGGTTCGATGCCGCACTCGTACGCTTCGAGCTTTGCTCGGTTGTACCGCTTCGGGCCGATAAGCGTGGCCATGACCACGGAGAAGATCGCAAACCCTGCCCCGAGGGCGCCGAGCACGAGGATGGGCGCGTAGGCATTCACGCTCCTCGCTCCTTCCAGTCGTCCTTGACCGTTGGACCGCATCGGGCGACCGGCTCGCCACCTCATCAAGATCGTGCACATGTGAGGCAGTTCACAAGCCCGACTGCCCCGCATCCTATGCCTGCCGTCCTGTGATCTGCGACACGGGGTACGCCAACGTCTTTGTGATCTCCACCACCTGACGAACGATCATGAAGTCGGATGAGCGGTGATCTTCGTACGCGAAGCGGCCGAGCGGTTACGAGACGTGACATCTCGCGCTGTTACCGCTGGTCAAAGGCGTACGGCACTATCAATCGACGGCCTCTACATGCAAATTGGCGATGGACGCGTGCAGGGTGATATAGGGATCGACCTCAGATAGCGTCCACCCGGACGAGGGGCTTCCGGTACCGATGTGGACAATGCGCACGCATTCACGAACTTCCGGGCGCGCGGCCGGCCCACACCCCGCAGCCGCCGACGCCGGCCGGCCGGGGTACTCCCGAGGACTCCGACGCGCGGCCATGGAAACGGACATGACTCACCAATAGGTCACGCCCCGCCGCGGCACCTCCCGCCGGGCGCGGGCACGCGGCGCACACCCGCGCGGTTGCCTCTCACGGCACGGCCATACTGTGACCTGCATCACTCCATGCCCACCCCAAGAGAAGCGGGCTTGGCCATCTGTGTGAACGGATGGTAAGCGACGGGCAATTCGGGCGTATTGCAGGAACGCCGTGATCACAGCACTGATCAACGCTGCCCGTTTTGCCCGTTAGGGCGTCAATAAGGGCCCGAGATAAGCGGATTCACAGATTCCGAACGTAACTGTGTCGCAACACACGTTTCTTGATGGGACCCCTACAGCCCTGATAGCGCTAGTACCTATGTCCCACACCGCTCACATACCCAGCCACCGGAAGCCCCGCCAGAGTGCCTCGAAGACGGCGCTGCGGGCAGGAGTTGCCGGTGGCGTCCTCAGCACCATCGCGGTCGCGGGTGCCGCCGGACCGGCCCAGGCCGAGCCGGTGACCCAGACCATCGAGATGCCCACCATCACGGCCGGCCTCTCCACCTCCGTCGCGGCGTCGGCCCAGGCGACCCAGGCGGTCGCTCTCGACCTCGAGACGCAGGCACACGAGGACGCCGCGGCGGCCACCGCCGCCAAGACGGCCAAGAAGGCCAAGGCCGAGGCCGTCCGCAAGGCCGAGGCCAAGAAGAAGGCAGAGGCAGCCGCCAAGGCCAAGGCGGAGGCCGCCGAGCGTGCCTCCCGCACCGCCGAGCGCACCACGCTCAGCGCGCCTTCCAGCTCCTCGTCCTCCTCCTCGTCGTCGAGCGCCACCGGGTCCGCGGCGTCCGTCATCGCGTTCGCGCAGGCCCAGATCGGCGACGCGTACGTATCCGGCGGCACCGGCCCGAACTCGTGGGACTGCTCGGGCCTGGTCCAGGCGGCCTTCGGCTCGGTGGGCATCGACCTGCCGCGTGTCTCGCAGAGCCAGTCGACGGCGGGCACCCAGGTCTCGCTCGACAACCTGCAGCCCGGCGACATCCTGTACTGGGGCGGTGCCGGCAGCGCGTACCACGTCGGTATCTACGTGGGCGGCGGCCAGTTCGTCGGCGCGCAGAACTCCAGCACCGGCGTCGTGCAGAAGTCCCTGGACTACGACCCGCCGTCGGGCGCGGTCCGCGTTCTCTGATTCACAAGCCGCGCACGGCCGGGCGGGACACCGCACAGCCGTACGAACGGCACGGCCGAAGGGCCGTCACTCCCCGCTCGGAGTGACGGCCCTTCGGTGTGCCCGTGACCCGTCACTCCCCGTCGGGAGCGTCGGCGCTTCGGTGTGCCCGTGACCCGTCACTCCCCGCCGGAGTGACGGCCCTTCGGTGTGCCGTGACCCGTCACTCCCCGCCCGGAGCGACGGCCCTTCGGTGCGGCGTGACCGCCTCCACGGCGGCGTCGGCCGGCCGCCGTTGCGCCGGTACGTGCCCTCCGGGCCGCGCGGCGCGCTCCCGGCGCAGCAGCAGGGCGCCCGCCACGCATACGAGGGCCGCCAGCACGAAGCCGTACGGCGGGGTGGAGCCCGAGGGCTGCGTCTCGTAGACGAGGGCCGCCGAGAGCACGGCGAGCACGTCCCGGACCTTGCCGCCGGCCGCCGTCGCGGCGAGCACGGCCGTCCCCCACAGCAGGTACCACGGCTGCACCATCGGGGAGAGCGCCACCAGGGCCACCAGCCCGAGGCCCAGCCCGTGCACCGCTTCCAGGCATCCGGCGGCGGCACGCCACGCCAGCAGCAGGATCAGGGCGACCCCCGCCGCGAGGCCCAGGTTCTGTACGGCGGCCTTGACCGGATCGGGGTCGGTCCCGGCGAGCAGCCGCAGGAGTTCGCCGAGTCCGAGGCCCAGATCGCTGCTCACCGAGAGCGCGGTGTGGATGCGGCCCGCGACGCCCTGCGTGGCCACCCAGCCGAAGCCGGTGCCGCTGAGCAGCGTCAGCAGCACCACGACGGCCCCCGCCACCGCGCCGGGCCCCGACAGACCCTTGGCCACCCGGCGTACGGGCCCACCGGAGGCGGCCCGGCCGACCAGGACGGCGATGAACAACAGCGCCACCGCCGCCGGGGACTTGACCATCATGGCGAGCCCGACGAGCGCCGACCCGCTGATCCATCTCCCCCGCAGCGCGAGCACGACGCCCACCAGCATCAGGCCGATCATCAGCCCGTCGTTGTGGAGGCCGCCCGCCACGTGCATCAGCAGCAGCGGGTTCAGCGCGCCCAGCCAGAGCGCGGCGGCCGGGCTGCGCCCGTGCTCCTGGGCGAGGCGCGGCAGAGCCCAGGCGATGAGTGCGAGCGCCGCCAGGGCGATGAGCCGCATCGCGAGGACCGCGGGCACGATCGTGCCGCCGGTCGCCTCGACCACGCCACGCGCGAGGACGAGGAAGAACGGGCCGTACGGCGCGGGGGTGTCCGTCCAGTGGCCGCCCACGCTCGCGGCGGCGTCACCGCCCTGTCCGGCGGGGTCCAGGACCAACGGCCCCACCTCGTAGACGTCGTGGCCTTCCAGGACCATCGCGCCCTGGGCTATGTAGCTGTAGACGTCCGCGCTGTAGAGCGGCGGTGCCACCACGAACGGCGCCGCCCACCATCCCAGGGTGACCAGGCTCTCCCGTACCCCGGCGCCCGTCCTGCCGTACAGCCACCAGGCGACGACGAGCACGGTCAGCCCGCCGTACGCCAGCGCGTAGCCGGCGGCCGTGACCGCGGTGCCGTGCGGCACCCACAGCCCCCAGGGGTCGTGGGCCGGCAACGTGCCGACGGCCCAGCCGCCCGCGACGGCCGCCGCCGCCCCTGCCGCGCCCAGCGCGCGATACGTCCCGCCGTTCCCCGCCCCGCTTGCCCGCATGGTCCGCAAACCTATCGCAGGGGTACGGGCGGCCCTCCGGTCCGGCCGCTCACTTCTCGGTGAGGGAGATCGTTCCCGCGTGCAGGCGTCCGTCGCCGCCGTCGAAGTACACCCTGTTGTCGGCGACGGCCGCGTCGGGGTCGCCGGACGACAGGCGGGCCTCGGCCGGGGACTCGCCGGTGCGAACGTCGGCGGCGTGCAGGGTGCCGGTCTGCGTGGTGAAGAGCACGGAGCCGTCCAGCAGGCCGTGCAGTTCGGGTTCGCCTTCGGTGTGCGCGGTCCACAGCGGTTTGCCGGTGCCGGCAGCGACCGCGTGGACAGCTCCGGGGCTCCTCGTGCCGTCGTTCTGGCCGGTGCCGCCGAGGATCGTCCCGTCGCTGACCAGGAGCGGTTCGAGCCACTCCGCGCTCTGGACGTCGGGTTCGTAGGTCCACAGCCGTGTGCCCCGCCGGGCGTCGACGGCGTGCAGGACACCGCGGTTGTCGCCGGCGTAGACCGTGTCTCCCGACACCTTGATCGCCGTCACCTCGCTCCCGTATTTCTCCTGCGTGCGGTACCGCCAGTGCTCGTCCCCGGTGTCCGCGTCCAGGGCGTAGAAGTAGCTGCCGCTCCTCTCCCACATCCCTCCGTAGAGCACCCCGTCCACCACCACGAGCGCGTCGGACAGGCCGTACTCGACCGGCCGGGTCCACTTCAGCCGCCCGGTCGCCGCGTCCAGTGCCGACACGGCATACCTGCCGTAGGAGTCCGGATCGTCGGGCACGTCGTACATGGCGTTCACATAGACGGTCCCGTCGGACACCACGATCCGCAGGTAGAGGTGGAACGACGTGCCCGGCGCCGTGTGCGCGTCGGGGTCCAGGCTCCATACCCGCTTGCCGCTGTCCAGGTCGACGCCCTGGATCGTGCCCCGCTCGTTGCCGGCCGCCACCACCAGCCCGTCGCTCACGCCCTCGAAGGACGACGCTGTCGGATCGTCGTACGTCCACAGGGTGTCGCCGCTGTCGGCGTCCACCGCGTGCAGCAGATCGTCCTGGCCCTCGCCGACCACCTTGCCGTCGACGGCCACCGGCTTCCAGAGGTCCGCGTCGGATGGCCACTCCTCCCGCACCGTCAGCTGTTTCGCCGCGGCCGAGGGACGGGCGGAGCTCTTCTTCCCGTCGTCCCCGCCGTCCTGCGAGCCGGAGAAGGCGCGGGGCAGGAGCAGGCCGGCGACGACGGCCAGGACGACGAGGGTGCCCGTCGCCGCGACGACCGCCGTACGCCGCCGCCGGAACCACCCGGCGGGCGGCGCGGGCGGCGCTACACCCAACCGCGCCGTGGCGACGGCGGTCGGCGTCGCGGCGGCCGTGGGCAGGTCCGCGCCCGCCGGGACCGTGGCGGCCTCTTCCGGCAGCGGGTCCGCGCGCAGCGCCATGATGTCGGCGGCGACCGGCGCGGGCAGCCAGGTGGCGCCGGTGAACGTGCCCCGGGCCACGTCGGCCCCCTCCCACCCGCCGAGTTCCTCGATGAGTTCGGGCACTCCGGGCCGCCGGAGCGGATCCTTGGCCAGGCACCGGGTGACCACATCGACGAGCCCGCCCGGCAGGCCCTCCAGATCGGGTTCCTCGTGGACGACACGGTAGGTGATGCCGTACGCGGGCCCGCCGCCGAACGCGCCGGTCCCGGTGGCCGCGTACGCCAGCAGGGCGCCCAGCGCGAACACATCACCGGCGGGCCCCACCTCACGGCCGACCAGTTGCTCGGGCGGGAGGTAGCCGGGGCTGCCGACCACGGCCCCCGTGGTCGTCAGCTTGGTGTCGTCAGCGGCCACCGAGATCCCGAAGTCGATGACGCGGGGTCCGTCCGGTACCAGAAGCACGTTGGACGGCTTGAGGTCCCGGTGCACCACGTCGGCCCGGTGGATCGCACCCAGCGCCTCCGCCAGCCCGGCCCCCAGGGCCCGTACGGACCGTTCGGGCCAGGCACCGTGCGCGGCGACCGCCGCTGCCAGCGAGAGGCCGGGCACATGGGCGGTGGCCAGCCACGGCACGTCCGCATCCGTGTCCGCGTCGACCAGGGGGGCGGTGAAGGGGCCCTTCACCCGGCGGGCAGCGGCCACCTCCCGCCGGAACCGTGCGCGGAAGGACGGGGCATCGGCCAGTTCGTCGTGCACCACCTTCACCGCGGTCGCCCGGCCGCCCGGCGACCGGGCGAGGTACACGCGGCCCATGCCGCCCGAACCGAGCCTTCCGACGATCCGGTACGGGCCGACCCGCTCGGGGTCGCCCGTCTCCAGGGGTGTGAACGCCTGCACCGGCTGCTCCTCACTCGTCACGTTCCGGGCTGCGGACCGGGAATCAGGTCGCGGCCCGGTAGGCGGTCAGCCGTCCGTCCGCTTCCGCGAACAGGGTGTTTCCGGTGATCC
Source organism: Streptomyces sp. NPDC005494 (assembly GCF_042872025.1). Lineage (NCBI taxonomy): Bacteria > Bacillati > Actinomycetota > Actinomycetes > Kitasatosporales > Streptomycetaceae > Streptomyces > Streptomyces sp. NPDC005494. Next base: position 355,633 of record NZ_JBIAJR010000005.1, on the reverse strand, counting down.
CGAAGACCGTGTCGTCGTCCACGTCGACCGGCTCCCGCCATCGGGACTTTCCCGTGCGGGCGTCCAATGCGCTCAGATACCCCTCCGAGTCGTGGACGAGCAGGGTGTCGTCCACGGCGGTCAGGGACGACACCTCGTCGGTCTTCTGCTTCTTGCGCCACAGCACCCGGCCTGAGTCCGCGTCGAAGGCCGACACATAGCCGTCGTTCTCGAAGTAGACCGTCCCGTCGAGGACTTCGGGCCCACCGGCTCCCCCGCCGAGTCGGCCGTCCCACAGCTTCCCCTCGAAGGTGCCGCGCCACGCCTCCTCGCCCGACGCGGCGTCGACGGCGTACAGAGCGCCGTCCTTGGTGCCGAAGTAGACCTTGCCGCCCTCCACCACGAGCCCCGTCTCCACCTCGCTGTCGGCCTCGTAGGTCCAGGTCTCCTTGCGCGTGCGGGTGTCGACGGCGATCAGATCCTTCTCTCCGTGCGTGAGGAGCGTGTCGCCGACGACGGTGACGTCGTCGGACGTCAGGCGGTCGAACCCGTGGTTCCACAGTTCGTCACCCGTGCGCGGGTCGAGGACGTAGAAGAAGGCGTTCATGTGCGCGTAGGCGGCGTCGCCCACGGCAACCGGGGAGGCGTGGAAGGAGTCGTCCATGTACTTCCAGAGCGGAGCTCCGTCGTCCGCGTCCAGCGCGTACAGGTACTGACCGCTGCCGTAGTACAGCAGGCCGCCCGAGACGGCGGTGACCTCGATGCCGTCGCCCACCGTGTTCTTGACGTAGTCGCTCTCCCCGGAGATGTCGGCGACCTCGACGCGGCGGTCCCAGAGTTCGGAGCCGTCGGCGGCGGACAGGGCGGTGATCTCGTGGCCGTCCTCGTTCTGGAGGTAGACCGTCCCCTCCGCCTCCGTGGCCATGCGCTGTCCCTCATCCAGGGGCCGGGACCAGAGTTCCTCGACGTTCGCGGGGGCGGCCGACGGGGAGTCGTCCTCATCCTCGCTCCCGGCCACCTGCCACACGACGGCCCCGGCCACGACAACGGCCAGCGCGGTGGCCACGGCGAGGGCGGTCCGCAGGCGGCGGCGCGGCGGGCAGGTGCTGGTGTCCGGCGGCTCCGGCGTGCCGTCCCCCGCCCGGGGCACGGGCTCGGTGGGCACCTCCGCCTGCATCCGGGTGGCCGAGTCGGCCACCGGGCCGGGCAGCCAGCTGTCCGTCGTGAAGGCCCCCTCTCCGGCGGCCGGCTCCGGGCGCCCCAACGCCTCCAGCAGCCACGCCACCGTGGGCCGGTCCCCCGGATCCTTCGCCAGGCACCGGGCCACCACCCCCGCGAGTGCGGGCGGCAGGGCCCTCAGATCCGGGTCCTGGTGCACGACCCGGTAGTTGACCGCGTGGGCCGCACCGCCGCCGAACGGGCCGCTGCCGGTCGCCGCGTACGCCAGCACCGCTCCCAGCGCGAAGACGTCACCGGCCGGTCCGGCACCTTCATGACGCAGTTGTTCGGGAGGGGTGTAACCGGGTGTGCCGATGACCATCCCGGTCTCGGTGAGCGTGGCGTCGCCGGCCGCCGCCGAGATACCGAAGTCGATGACTCTGGGCCCGTCCGGCGCGAGCAGCACGTTCGACGGTTTCAGGTCGCGGTGCACCAGGTCCTGGGCGTGCACGGCGGCGAGCGCCTCGGCCAGCGCGGCGCCGAGGCCGCGCACCGCCGGCTCCCCCCACACCCCGTGCAGGGCCACCGCCTCCTGGAGCGACAGACCGGGGACGTATTCCGTGGCCAGCCAGGCCGGGCTCCCGGCTGGATCGGCGTCGACCACACCGGCGGTGAAGAATCCCGTCACCCGCTGTGCGGCCTCGACCTCGCGCACGAAGCGCCGCCGGGACACCTCGTCCCGCAGCAGCGCCTCCCGCACCACCTTGACCGCCACCGCGTGTCCCCCTGGCGAGCGGCCCAGGTAGACGCGGCCCATGCCGCCCTGACCCAGCCTGGCCAGAAGCCGGTACGGGCCCACCCGCTCCGGATCCCCTGCCGTCAACGGTACCGACGCCATCGACCCGCCCCTCCTGCCGCCCGCGCTCCCCTGCCGGCCCGTCGCCTCGACAGGCTCCCCTGCACGGGACTCCGGGCACCACCCCCATGGTTCCACCGGGACGCGGGAGGGCGGGGTGGTTCAGGCCTTCGGCGCGACCTTCGAGAGGCCGTTGATGATGCGGTCCATCGCGTCGCCACCCGTCGGGTCGGTGAGGTTGGCGAGCATCTTCAGCGTGAACTTCATCAGCAGGGGGTGGGTCAGACCGCGCTGCGTGGCGATCTTCATGACCTTCGGGTTCCCGATCATCTTCACGAAGGCGCGGCCCAGCGTGTAATAGCCGCCGTAGGTGTCCTTGAGGATCTTCGGGTAGTGCTGGAGCGCCAGTTCCCGCTGCGCCGGGGTCGCCCGGGCGTGGGCCTGGACGATGACGTCCGCGGCGATCTGGCCCGACTCCATGGCGTACGCGATGCCTTCGCCGTTGAACGGGTTGACCAGGCCGCCCGCGTCACCGACGAGCAGCAGGCCCTTGGTGTAGTGCGGCTGGCGGTTGAACGCCATGGGCAGCGCGGCCCCGCGGATCGGCATCGTCATGTTCTCGGGGGTGTAGCCCCAGTCCTCCGGCATGGAGGCGCACCAGGCCTTGAGGACCTCGCGCCAGTCCAGCTCCCGGAAGGCCGACGACGAGTTGAGGATGCCGAGGCCGACGTTGGACGTGCCGTCGCCCATGCCGAAGATCCAGCCGTAGCCCGGCAGCAGCCGGTCCTCGGCGCCTCGCCGGTCCCACAGCTCCAGCCAGGACTCCAGGTAGTCGTCGTCGTGCCGGGGCGAGGTGAAGTAGGTGCGGACCGCGACGCCCATCGGGCGGTCCTCGCGGCGGTGCAGGCCCATGTTGAGGGAGAGCCGGGTGGAGTTGCCGTCGGCGGCGACGACGAGCGGGGCGTGGAAGGTGACCGGGGTCTTCTCCTCGCCGAGCTTGGCGTGGACGCCGGTGATGCGGCCCGTGCGCTCGTCCTTGATCGGCTCGCCGACGTTGCAGCGCTCGTGGAGCCGCGCGCCGGCCTTCTGCGCCTGGCGGGCGAGCTGCTCGTCGAAGTCGTCGCGCTTGCGGACCAGTCCGTAGTCCGGGTACGAGGCGAGGTCCGGCCAGTCCAGCTGGAGGCGGACGCCACCGCCGATGATGCGCAGGCCCTTGTTGCGCAGCCAGCCGGCCTCCTCGGAGATGTCGATCCCCATCGAGACGAGCTGCTTGGTGGCACGCGGGGTGAGACCGTCGCCGCAGACCTTCTCCCTCGGGAAGGCCGTCTTCTCCAGGAGGAGGACGTCGAGTCCGGCCTTGGCGAGGTAGTACGCGGTCGTGGAGCCGGCTGGGCCCGCTCCGACGACGATCACGTCCGCGCTGTGTTCGGAGAGGGGCTCGGTCACGGTCGGATCTCCCGAAGACTCGAATTCGCGTGCCGCGCGGCACATGTCGCGTGCAGTCTATGGGTGCCGGCTGATCAACCTCCCGAAGGGCTCCCCGATGCCGCACGCGCCTGAATCGACCCCGTCCGTACATCTGCGTGTCCCCACCGACGAGGACGCCTTCGCCTGGTACCGGGTCTTCGACGATCCCGAGGTGATGGAGTTCCACGGCGGGCGCTCGGCGGAGTACTCCGTGTACGAGGAGTTGACCGCCCGCCAGCGCCGCCACGACGCGCAGCTCGGCCACTGCCTGTGGACGGTGCTCGACGACGCCGGTGAGGTGCTCGGCTTCACGGGCGCCCAGCCGTGGCCCCACGAGTCCTTCGGGCCGGTGGGTGAGACAGAGATCGGCTGGCGGCTGGGCCGGGCCGCCTGGGGGCACGGCTACGCGACGGCCGCAGCCCGCGCCACGCTGGACCGGATGAGGGCACTCGGGGTGCGGGAGGTCGTGGCGATGATCAACGTGCGCAACGCGCGCTCGATCGCGGTGGCCGAGCGGCTCGGCATGCGGCGGGCCGAGACGTACACGACACCGGTGTCCCAGCAGGAGGCATACTGCTACCGGCTGGAGCTCTGATACCTGAGCGTTCCGGGAGGACCGGGCCGGAGCGCCGAGCCCGGTCCTGGCACCGAGCCCGCGCCTGATCCCGGCCCTGGTCCTGGTCCCGGGCCTGGCACCAAGCCCGCGCCTGGTCCTGGTCCCGGGCCCAGGCCCGGGCCTGGTCCGTGCACGCGTTCAGGGTCGCCAGGGTCTCCCGGAGGGCTCAGGCCTTCCGGGGGGCTCAGGCACTTCCCGGCGGCTCAGGCGCGGACGCCCCGGTGCAGCGCCACCACGCCGCCGGTGAGGTTGCGCCAGGCGACGCCGGACCAGCCGGCCTTCTGGAGCAGTGTCGCGAGGCCGGCCTGGTCGGGCCAGGCGCGGATCGACTCGGCGAGGTAGACGTACGCGTCCGGGTTGGAGGACACCGCCCGGGCCACCGGCGGCAGCGCGCGCATCAGGTACTCGGTGTAGACGGTGCGGAACGGCGCCCAGGTCGGCTGCGAGAACTCGCAGATCACGACCTTGCCGCCGCGCCGGGTGACCCGGTACAGCTCGCTCAGCGCGGCACCGGTGTCCTGGATGTTGCGCAGCCCGAAGGAGATCGTCACCGCGTCGAAGGTCTCGTCCTTGAACGGCAGCCGGGTGCCGTCCCCCGCGGTGAAGGGCATCCACGGGTGGCGCTCCTTGCCGACCCGGAGCATCCCGAGCGAGAAGTCGCAGGGCACCACGTAGGCGCCCGCCCGCGCGAACGGCTGCGAGGAGGTGGCCGTGCCCGCCGCCAGGTCGAGGATCTTCTGGGCCGGGCGGGCGTCGACGGCCCGGGCGACTTCCTTGCGCCAGAGCCGTGCCTGTCCGAGCGACAGCACGTCGTTGGTGAGGTCGTAGTTCGCCGCCACGTCGTCGAACATCGAGGCGACTTCGTGCGGCTGCTTGTCCAGGGATGCTCGGGTCACCCTCCCATTCAAGCAGCCCCCTCCCCGGGCACTCGCGGCGGCGTGGAACGGCTTCGGCCTTTCGGGGCCGGCAGCGCTCGTACAGGGGTGGGACCCACCGGCGAATGGGAGAGGGGGCGGGATGCCGTCCCGCGCGACGGGGGCTCCACCGGCCCGAGCGGTTCCGGGGGCTCGTGGCGCGCTACCAGGGCGAGGCGGACGGGAACGTCTGCACCGTGAACTTCACGGTCCGGCCGGTCGACAGCGAGGCGGCCACGGAGTGCCGGACGTCCCTGCGAAGCGGGCCGCCTGTGTGAAGGCGGCGCTCACCGCGGGGGTCGGGGCGCGGCTGCGGTGCGCCGCCGTCGGCTCCCTGGAGACGACCTCCATGACGATCACCTTCGAATTCGGGAACAGCACGGTCCTGATCCACGTCTCCCCGGACGAGGAGAAAGGGGTTTCCGCGCCGGTGACCGTTCAGCAGCTCCTGCACGGATGAGGGGGAGCGGGCTGCTGGACGACGTGCGGTACGCGGACGAGCACCCGGTGCTCCAGAAGCAGGTCAGCGTCCAGGGCGAGTGAAGCCACCCTCCCTGGGCGGACGTTCCGAGACCACGGACAGCCACCAGAAGATGCACAGCGACGTCGGAAACCGACCACGGGGCGCCACGGGCCCCCGCCGGGGGGCCGGAGCATCCGCTCCGCGGACACGGCCTTCACGCACACAGGTCCGCAAACGGTCCATGGACCGCCGAAGACGGATACGGAGACGGCGCACCCTCCTCGTCGGGGCCGTGGTCGCGGCGGCGGCCGTCGCCGCGTTACTCCGCGTCAATCCCCCGTGGCAGGACGACGGCGCCGCGGTGGCAGCGGGCCGGGAGTCCGGGCGGAGCGCCTCGCCGGCGGCCGACGGCCCGTCCGGCGCGCCGGAGGCGCCGGTGAGCCCCGCGCCCCCGAAGTCCTCCGAGCCGCCGAAGGCCTCGGCCGAGGCCGAGAAGCCCATGGCCCCGGACTCCGTGCCGTCCTCGGGCCCCGGCACGTTCACGGTGGCGCACGCGGGCGTCTCCCAGGGCGGCGGCGGGAGCCGCTACCGCGTCGAGGTGGAGGACGGCATCGGCGTGGACCCGGACGGGGCCGCCGAGGACATCGCGGAGATACTCGCCGACCCCCGTGGCTGGGGCAAGGGCGGGGCCCGCACCTTCCGGCAGGTCGCGGACGGTTCGGCCGGGCTGGTGATCCGGATAGGGACCCCGCGGACCACCGACCGGCTCTGCGGGCAGTACGGCCTGGACACCGGGGGCGAGGTGAACTGCCGCGGCGGGAAGAACGTCATGGTCAACCTCTTCCGATGGCAGCTGGGTTCACCGACGTTCGACGGCACCGCGTCCGAGTACCGCGCGCTGATCATCAATCATGAGGTCGGCCACTGGCTGGGCCACGGCCACGAGACCTGCCCCGGGCCCGGGAAGCCCGCGCCCGCGATGATGCAGCAGATCAAGGGGCTGAAAGGCTGCGTGTCCAACGCCTGGCCGTACGACGCCGAGGGCCGCTACCTGGGCGGCCCCTCCGTGCGGTGAGGCCGGAGGCTGGTGTACCGGAGGTGTCACCGCCGCCGGTACACCAGCCGCCCACCGAGCACCGTGGCCACGCAGGTGCGGGCGCCCGCAGCGCACAGCGCCGCCTCGTCGGGCACGTCGAAGACCGCGAGGTCGGCACGGGCACCGACGGCGAGGGGGCCGTGCGCGGATCCCGGCAGGTCCCGTCCGCGCTTGAAGGGGTCCAGGCTCGGTTCGTCCGAGGAGGGCCCGGCCGGCGGGAGCTCCGTGAGGCCCGCACGGCGCACCGCCGTGCGGACGGCGGGTTCGGTGAAGCCGCCCGCGATGTGCGTGGTGCCGTGGCTCAGCATGCGCTGCAGGCCGCGGCGTACGCTGCCGGCCCGCCGGGGCCCGTCCAGCAGTCCGCCCAGACGCTGGAACTCGGCGCCGGTCAGGGGATGTTCACCCAGTTCGTCCGCCTCACGCGGGTCCGGGTGGTACAGCCGGGTCAGCAGGGCCGCGCCGTCCCGCTGGCACAGCCCCGGGGTGATCACGCCGGGCCACTGCCGGACCCGGGCCGCGGGGTGTGCGTCCACCACCCGGTCGTACGGACCGAGGGCCACGATCCGGTCGCCGTCCACGGCGACCGCACCCCCGGCGACGGCTGCCGCACCGAGCGGAAGGAGCAGCGGCGCGGCATGAACGGTGAGCACGGGTAGGTCAGTTGGCGTCGAGGAGCTTCAGCTCCGGGTGCGCGGTTCCGCCGGCGATCGCCGTGGACGAGATGTGCGAGACGACTCGCTCGTCGACCGGGTCGTTCGCCGGGTCGTCGTGGACGACCAGGTGCTCGTAGGTCGTGGCGCGCTGGGCGGGGACGCGGCCCGCCTTGCGGATGAGATCGATGATCTCCAGCCGGTTGGAGCGGTGCCTGGCACCCGCCGAGGAGACGACGTTCTCCTCCAGCATGATCGAGCCCAGGTCGTCCGCGCCGTAGTGCAGGGACAGCTGGCCGACCTCCTTGCCGGTGGTCAGCCAGGAGCCCTGGATGTGCGCGACGTTGTCGAGGAAGAGCCGGGCGATGGCGATCATCCGGAGGTACTCGAAGAGGGTGGCCTGCGTCCGCCCCTTCAGCTTGTTGTTCTCCGGCTGGTAGGTGTACGGGATGAAGGCACGGAAGCCGCCCGTGCGGTCCTGTACGTCGCGGATCATCCGCAGGTGCTCGATGCGTTCGGCGTTGGTCTCGCCGGTGCCCATCAGCATGGTGGAGGTGGACTCGACACCGAGGCCGTGCGCGATCTCCATGATCTCCAGCCAGCGCTCGCCGGACTCCTTGAGCGGGGCGATCGCCGTACGCGGCCGGGCGGGCAGCAGTTCGGCGCCGGCGCCGGCGAAGGAGTCGAGGCCGGCGGCGTGGATCCGCTCGATGGCCTCCTTGGCGGAGACGCCCGAGATGCGGGCCATGTGCTCGATCTCGGAGGCGCCGAGCGAGTGGATGACCAGCTCGGGGAACGCCTTCTTGATGGCGGAGAAGTGCTCCTCGTAGTACTCGACGCCGTAGTCCGGGTGGTGGCCGCCCTGGAACATGATCTGGGTGCCGCCCAGCTCGACGGTCTCCGCGCAGCGGCGCAGGATGTCGTCGAGGTCCCGGGTCCAGCCCTTGGCGGTGTCCTTGGGCGGTGCGTAGAAGGCGCAGAACTTGCAGGCGGTGACGCACACGTTGGTGTAGTTGATGTTGCGCTCGATGATGTACGTCGCGATGTGCTCCGTACCCGCGTAGCGGCGGCGGCGCACGGCGTCGGCCGCGGCGCCCAGCGCGTGCAGCGGTGCCGACCTGTAGAGGTCGAGCGCCTCCTCCGGAGTGATCCGCCCGCCTTCGGCGGCGCGGTCGAGGACGGGCTGAAGGTCGGCCTTCTCGGTCACCGGGCTGTCACCTTTCGGCGGTTCTTCTGCTGTTCCACGGACCGATCCAGCCTACGCCAGCCCCTGCCGGGGTCAGTCTCCGGACCGGGTGAGCGTGCCCTTCGGCGTGCCCGCCGCCTCCTCGTGGGACTCGTAGAGCAGGGTGCCGGCCGAGGTGAGGGAGAAGTCGAGGTCGGCTTCGCCGCCGGTGCACAGGGCGCCGCCGCGGGCGTCCGGGTCGACCCGCTCCCGGACCTCGAGCGCGGTGGCCGTGCCGCTGACGAGCTTGCCGATGCTCTTGCAGACGACGCTGGTCCCGAGCGCGTCGAAGCGGTACGAGAGCCGGACCACGTCCTCGCCCTTCCTCCCTTCGGTGAACACCGCGGTGACCGTGCCGTGCGGGGCTCCGCTGCGTTCCGACGCGGAGCCCTTCCAGGTACCGGCGAAGGCCTTGGGCAGCGCGCTCACGGGTGCGGACGCCGCGGGGGTCCCCGGCGGTGTGGTGCCGGCGGGGTCCTCCGGCCCGGTTGCCGCCGGCGGCTGCGCGGCGTCGTTGTTGTGGCCCTTCCCGCCGCCGCTGTCGAACAGGTCGCCCATCGTCACGGCGCCGACGGTCACCACGGCGAGGGCGCCGGCGACGGCCAGCGCGACGGTGCAGCTGACCCGCCGTCCCCGGTGCGGGCCGGACCCCGGGCCGGAGTCCATGGTGACGGCGACCCGGGCGCCGGAGCCCTGCTTCTCCGGCGGGTCGGACGGAGGGGGCGGCAGGGGCGGGCCGAAGGTACCGAGCGGCGCGCTCCCCATCGAGGCGTTGCTGAAGGGCACGGGACCCGACTGCACCGGTGCGTCCTGCGGTTCCAGGTCCAGCAGGGCGACCGCCGACCGGCTGACCTCGCGCACGAGGGGGCCCGGCAGCCAGCCCGGGGCCACCAGGGTGGCCGCCCCCGCGGGGGCGAGCCTGCGGGCGAGTTCGGCGGGGGCGGGCCGGGCCGCGGGGTCCTTGGCGAGGCACCCGGCCACGAGCTCCCGCAGTTCGCCCTCCAGCTCGCCGAGTTCGGGTTCCTCGTGCACCACCTTGTAGAGGAGTACGGCGGACGAGTCGCCCGGGAAGGGCGCCGTACCGGTCGCCGCGTACGCGAGGACCGCGCCCAGCGAGAAGACGTCGGCGGCGCCCGAGATGTCCTGGCCCCGGATCTGTTCGGGTGCCATGTAGCCGGGCGAGCCGACGGAGACCCCGGTGGAGGTGAGGGAGACCGTGGCGCCGAGGGCCCGGGCGATACCGAAGTCGATCAGCCGGGGGCCGTCCAGGGCGAGCAGCACGTTGGAGGGCTTCACGTCGCGGTGGATGAGGCCGTGGGCGTGGACGGCGTCGAGCGCCTCGCCGAGCCCGGCCCCCAGGGTCCGTACGGCGTACTCGGGCAGCGGCCCGTGGCGGGTGACCGCGTCGGACAGCGGCGGCCCGGCCACGTAACCGGTCGCCACCCAGGGCACGGCCGCGTCGGGGTCGGCGTCCAGGACCGGGGCCGTCCACTGCGCGCCGAGGCGGCGCGCGGCTTCCACCTCGCGCCGGAACCGCGCGCGGAACTGCTCGTCGAGGGCGAAGTGGGGGTGGACGACCTTGACCGCGACGGTACGGCCGCCCGCGCTGCGGCCGAGATAGACCCGGCCCATACCGCCGGCGCCGAGCCTGCCGAGCAGCCGGTAGGCACCGATGGTGTGCGGTTCGCCGGCTTCCAGCGGCTGCATACGGTCTCCCCCTGTGGACCCCGGGACTCGGACCGCAGCCTAGGGCGCCGGGCCCTCATGGTCACCGACACCCCTTCCGCCGATTTCGCCCCTATGGGCACGAAGCAGGGATTTCGCCACACCGAAAGGCGCGAATACGCCGTTCGTCCGCGTCTATCGGCGTTCACCGGCGGGATACCGGAAGGCGTTCCGGGAGGCATCCGCTATTCGTCCCCGTGTGCACCGGACGGGACTCCTCGACAGAACTCCGGACATTCGCCCCCTTTCCCGGGAACGGAATGCCGGACCCACGCGTCCGCGCTAAAGGGGGCCCTCGGGGGAAGGGCCCGGGAAGGTGCAACATTCATCTTCTTCGCCGCACCATTCCCGGGTACGGCCGTGTCAGCCGCCGAGCAGCTCGACCTTCACGTCGGCCGGGAACCCGGTCGTCGGTCCCGTACGCCGGGCGAACTCGCGCACACCCGCCAGCTGGTCCGGGCCGAAGCGGAAGTCCAGGGTGGTGAAGTAGCGCTCCAGCACCTCGGCGTCGAACGCCTCCCAGCGCGCGGCCTGCTCGGCCACCTTGGTGACCTCCTCCAGCGAGAGGTCACGGGAGGCGAGGAACGCCTCGTGCACCTTCTCGACGTAGTGGGGGTGCGACGCCAGGTAGTCCTTGCGGGCCGCCCACACGGCGAAGACGAAGGGCAGCCCCGTCCACTCCTTCCACATCCGGCCGAGGTCGTGGACCTGCAGCCCGAGCCTGGGGGCGTCGTGCAGATTGGCGCGCAGCGCGGCGTCGCCGATGAGGACGGCCGCGTCGGCCTCCTGCATCATCAGGCCGAGGTCCGGCGGGCAGGTGTAGTAGTCGGGGGTGACGCCGAACCGCTCGGCGAGCAGCAGCTGAGCCAGCCGCACGGAGGTCCGCGAGGTCGAGCCGAGGGCGACCCGGGCCCCGTCCAGCTGCTCCAGGGGGAGCTGGGACACGATCACGCAGGACATGACGTCGCCGTCGCAGCCCACGGCGATGTCGGGCAGGGCGACCAGGTCGTCGGCGTTGCGCAGGAACTCGACCAGGGTGACGGGACCGATGTCCAGATCCCCCCTGACCAGCTGCTCACTGAGTCTTTCCGGGGTGTCCTTCGAGAGCTCCAGGTCGAGCAGGGTTCCGGTCCGTGCCAGGCCCCAGTAGAGGGGGAGGCAGTTCAGGAACTGGATGTGGCCGACGCGCGGCCTGCTGCGACGGTCGTCGCCTTCTACGGGAGAGACGGTTGAATTGTCCACATCGCGAGGCTAGACCCGTGCCCGCCGGCGGGTGTCATCGGGGCGCCCCGACCGCCTTCCGGGGGGCCCGTACGTCACCTCTCCGGCGGCTCAATCAAACATCCGGGTGAAGTGATCTTTCCCTCTACCGCTCCCTGTGGACTGCGTGCTAGGCTCTTTCGCAAGTTGCAGTTTGGTTTCCCTTGCAGTACAGAGCCTGCGGAGCATGTAACCCGCAGGCTTTTGTAGTTTTCAGACTTGTTTGCAGGTTCTGGAGCAGGGCAACCCTTTGGCCCAAGGAGGGCTTATGGCTACCGGAACCGTCAAGTGGTTCAACGCTGAAAAGGGCTTCGGCTTCATCGCCCAGGACGGCGGCGGCCCGGATGTCTTCGTCCACTACTCCGCGATCAACGCGTCCGGGTTCCGCTCCCTCGAGGAGAACCAGGTCGTGAACTTCGACGTCACTCAGGGACCCAAGGGTCCGCAGGCTGAGAACGTCACCCCGGCCTAGTTGCCCGGGTCGGCCGATCGCGGCCGAGTGAGCATTACCCAAGGAGCCCCGCTCCCCCGTTTCGGCGGAGGAGCGGGGCTCCTGCCCTTTCCGCTCAGGGCCCGTTCCGTTCCGCTCAGGGTCCGTCCCGTTCCGTTCCGGAGAAGTCCGCGGCGGCCCTTGACCTTGTCCCCGTGTGAACCCCCGCAATGGGAGCCATCATGTTCACCATCGGAGACTTCGCCCGGCACGGGCGGGTGTCGGCCCGGATGCTGCGCCACTACGACGCCATCGGACTGCTGCGCCCGGACCGCACCGACCCCGACACCGGCTACCGCTACTACGGCGCCGCCCAGCTCGCCCGCCTCAACCGCATCATCGCGCTCAAGGACCTCGGCTTCACGCTCCAGCAGGTGCGGGCCGTCGTCGACGAGCAGGTGGACACGGACGAGCTGCGCGGGATGCTGCGGCTGCGCCGGGCGGAACTGGAAGCCGCCATGGCCGCGGCGGCGGCCCGGCTGACCCAGGTCGAGGCGAGGCTCCGGTCCATCGAGAGCGAGGGACACATGCCCGAGAACGACGTACAGATCAAGCGGGTTCCGGCCGTGCGGGTCGCGGAGGTGACCGGCACGGCCCCTGGGTACCAGCCCCAGGACATCTCCCCCGTCATCGGCCCGCTGTACGAGAGGCTCTTCCCGCTGCTCGCCGAGGCGGGCGTCCGCCCCTCCGGTCCGGGCATCGCCCGGTACGAGGACGGTCCCGGGGGCGACGGTGCGGTCACCGTCCACGCCGGCGTGACCGTCGAGGCCCCGGCCGGCCCGGTCGGAGGCACCGGCGTCACCGTCGTCGAACTGCCCGCCTTCGAGGCGGCCACCATCGTGCACCGTGGCTCCATGGACCACGTCCTCGCGACCGAGCAGACCCTGGCCCGCTGGATCGAGGACCACGGACGACGGTCGGCCGGTTACGCCCGGGAGGTCTCCCTGGAGTGCCCGGAGGACCGCGACGCGTGGGTCACCGAACTCCAGCTCCCTCTCTCCGGCTGACCCGACGTCACCCTCCGCACAGGCCCTCGCCCCCCGTTCTTGTCGAGGGCCTGTGCAGAGCGTCACCCGATACTGACGAGCCCGCCCAGAACAAGGCAGACTGTTGACCGCGATACCAGCGGTACGGAGCAGGGCGGGATCAGCAGGACCGGCGGGGCAGGCAGGACAGGGGGCAACATGGACCGCGACAACGGACCCGGCGTGCGCGTACCGGAGCAACGCGCTCCACGGGAACGCGCGGCCGGCGCCGGCCTGCGCTTCACCGTGCTGGGCCCGGTCCGCGCATGGCGTGACGACGAACTCCTGCCGTCAGGGTCACCGCAGCAACGAGCCCTGCTGGCCGCCCTCCTCCTGCGTGACGGCCGCACGGCCACGGCGGCCGAACTCATCGACGCCCTCTGGGGCGACGACCCCCCGTCCCAGGCACTGGCCACCGTACGGACCTACGCGTCCCGGCTCCGCAAGACCCTGGGCCAGGACACCCTGGTCAGCGAGTCCGGAGGCTACGCCGTCCGGATCCCCCGCTCGGCCCTCGACCTGACCGTCGCTCAGGACATGGCCGTCCAGGCGGAGAAGGCCCGCGGCGGGGGCGACCGCGGTCAGGCGCGCTCGCTGATCAGCAAGCTGCTCGGCCTCTGGGACGGCGAGGCGCTCGCCTCGCTCCCGGGCCCGTACGCGGAGAACCAGCGCACCAGCCTGGAGGAATGGCGCCTCCAGCTCACCGAGACCCGCCTCGACCTGGACCTGGAGCTCGGCTGCCACGCGGAGGCCGTCTCCGAACTGACCGCCCTCACGGCAGCCCATCCGCTGCGTGAACGGCTGCGCGAACTCCTCATGGTTGCCCTGTACCGCAGCGGCCGGCAGGCCGAGGCCCTCGCGGTGTACGCCGACACCCGGCGGCTGCTCGCGGAGGAGCTCGGCGTCGACCCGCGCCCCGAACTCGCCCAGCTCCAGCAGCGCATACTCCAGGCCGACGAGGAGCTGGCCCGCCCTGCGGACGAGCCCGCGGCCGCCTCCGCGCCGGTCCGCCCCGCCCAGCTCCCGGCCACCGTCCCGGACTTCACGGGCCGCGCGTCGTTCGTCCGCGAGCTCGGCGCCCGGCTCGCCACCGCCGAGGGCTCCGTCATGGCCGTCTCGGCGCTGGCCGGCATCGGCGGAGTCGGCAAGACCACCCTCGCCGTGCACGTCGGCCACCAGGCGCGCCCGCACTTCCCGGACGGCCAGCTGTACGTGGACCTCCAGGGGGCGGGCGGCCGGGCGGCAGAACCCGAGACCGTGCTCGGCTCGTTCCTGCGCGCCCTGGGCACACCGGACTCCGCGATCCCGGACTCCCTGGACGAGCGGGCCGCCCTCTACCGCTCCGCTCTCGACGGCCGCCGCATCCTGGTCCTGCTCGACAACGCCCACGACGCGGCCCAGATCCGGCCGCTGCTCCCCGGCACGGCGGGCTGCGCGGCGCTGGTCACCAGCCGGGTCCGCATGGTCGACCTGGCCGGGGCGCATCTCGTCGACCTGGACGTGATGTCGCCCGAGGAGGCACTCCAGCTCTTCACCCGCATCGTCGGCGACGAGCGGGTCCGCTCCGAGCGCGAGGCGGCCCTGGACGTGGTGGCCGCGTGCGGCTTCCTGCCGCTGGCCATCCGCATCGCCGCCTCCAGGCTGGCCGCCCGCCGGACCTGGACGGTCTCGGTGCTGGCCGCGAAGCTCGCCGACGAACGCCGCCGGCTCGACGAACTCCAGGCCGGCGACCTCGCGGTGAAGGCCACCTTCGAGCTCGGCTACGGCCAGCTGGAGCCGCCCCAGGCCCGCGCCTTCCGGCTCCTGGGGCTGGCGGACGGCCCGGACATCTCCCTCGCGGCCGCGGCCGCGCTCCTCGACCTGGACCTCCACACGGCGGAGGACCTCCTGGAGTCCCTGGTCGACACCAGCCTCCTGGAGTCCGCGGCCCCGGGCCGCTACCGCTACCACGACCTGGTGCGGCTCTACGCGCGCGCGTGCGCGGAGCGCGACGAACAGCCCCCGGTGGAGACGGAACTGGCGCTGTCACGGCTGCTGGACTTCTACCTGGCGACGGCCGCGGGCGTGTACGCGCTGGAGCGGCCGGGCGACCGGCTGGTGGACCACCTGGAGCCGACGGAGCACGCCGGACTCACCTTCGCGGACCGGCACTCGGCACTGGACTGGCTGTACGCCGAGGCGACCAACCTGCTGGCGTGCGTACGCCAGTCGGTTCGCCCGGCCACCCTGGCGCGCGCGGTCGACCTTCTCTACGCCGCCCTGGACCTGGGCGAGTCGGGCGCCAACTCGAAGCAGTACGAGGCGGTCGCGATGACCGTCAGGGAGGCCTCCAGGGCGTGCGGCGACCCCCGGGCGGAGGGGCGCGCCGTCATGTCGCTGGCCAACGTGCACCAGCTGGCCGGGCGGTTCGACCACGCGGACCGTGAGGCCCAGGAGGCCCTGCGGCTCGCCGGTACGGTCGACGACCGGCTGCCCGCGTGCTGGGCGTCCAACGCCCGGGGCATCATCGCGCTGTACCAGAACCGTCATGCGGACGGCGAGACGTTCCTGAACCAGGCGATCGAGGCGTTCCGGAGCGACGACAACCGCCCCGGCGAGGCCAGCGCCCTGTGCAACCTCTCGCGCATCCACCTCGCCACGGGGCGGACGGACAGTGCCATCACCCTGGCGACGGCGGGCATCGAGATCTACGACTCCCTCGGCCACGCGCTGAGGGGTGCCAACGGCCGCTACGCCCTCGGCATGGCGCTCACCCAGAGCGGGAAGCCCACGGCGGCGGCGGCACAGCTGAACGAGGCCCTGGCCATATTCCGCGACAGCCGCCAGCGGCTGTGGGAGGGCATGGCCCTGTTCAGGCTCGCCGAGGTCGACCTCGCTTCGGGCCGGCCCGCCCAGGCCGCCCAGTACGCCGAGCTGGCGCTCACGGTCCTTCGCGGCATCGGCGGGGAGTGGCGCCGCGGAAATGTGCTCACCGTCCTGGGCCGGGCGCTCTCCGGAATCGGTCAGACCGGCCGCGCCCAGGTCTGCTGGGCCGAAGCGCTCGCGATCTACGAGGAGCTCGCCTCACCGGAAGCGGCCGATGTCCGGTCACTCCTGTCACCTGCGGCAGCCGCCTGAAAACGGGGCGTTCATCGTTCGTTTATCGCTGCCCTGCATGCTCATGCCTGTCGATCCGTCGCGTCGGGGGGCAGACGGGGGCGACAGCGGCCGTGCCACTAGGGTGAACGGCCCCGAGAGGCCCGTCCGGCAGTCCACGGGGGAACAGCCGGACGGGCCTCGCAAACCCATCGTGCAGTGCAGAGAGGGAGTTGACCATCATGGCCGACGCCAGCAAGCAGGACCCGATCTTCAAGCCGGCCGACCAGCACGCCACCGGCGAGCCGGAGACGCCCATCACGACGCAGGACCAGCACGCGACGGGCGAGGAGATCACCACCCTCGACCAGCACGCCACGTCCGAGCCTGCCAAGTAGACCTCAATCGCACGGGGGGTGGCCGCGGCGGCGCGGAGGGGGAGCCGTCGCGGCCACTGCATGTCCGCGCCCGGCGCCCGGCATCACGCCGGGCGCCGGGCGCAGTGCACCGGATCGGCCCCGCTCGGTCACATGGGTTCGGCCGTGACCAGGCAGCGCTTGACGCGGGAGACCAGGCGCGGGCTGTCCATCTTGACGCTCAGGGTCCGCGTCTCGTCGTAGTCGAGTTCGACCGTGGCCTCGCCCGTGTCGACCGTCAGGCCCTTGGCGTCCACGAACGTCACGTCCACGTCGTACGTCTGCGTGCCGTACGCGGTCGAGCGGATCTCGATCGTGGACGTGGTCACCGCCCTGCGCTTGCCCTTCTTGGGCTGGGCGCAGCGGATGACGCGGATCTCGGGGGCGTCCGAGGCGGTGGGGCTGGGGGTCGCGTTCGACGAGCCGCCGGACGAGCCGGACGAACTGGACGAGCTGTCGTCGTAGTCGTCGTCGTAGTCGTGGTAACTGCCGTTGCTCTTCTTCGAGTTCGAGCACCCGCCGCCACTGCTGGAGCCGCTGCTGCGGCTCTTCCCGCTCTTGCCCCCATGGCTGGACGTCGAGAATCCGGTGAGCGCGAGCACCACCACGACCAGTACCGCCGCGAACCTCATCTGTCGCCGCACCATCGTTGCAGCCCCCCTCGTCGTGATCGGCTTCCTCGGCCGTCGCACGGCCGCGCGACAACGTAACGCACAGCATTCCGGACGCTTGCCCAGGGTTCCGTCATGGCCCTGTCACGGTCTCGTCATGGCGTCCGTCCGGTCGGCCACTGTCCCCATCCGCACCGCCTGTGTCCGTGTCCGGCCTTCCGCCGGCCCCCGGCCTCCGATGGCAGGGCAGATCGGCCAGGCGTAGCGTCGATCCGGGGAGCGGTGCGCACAGCCGTGCGCCATGGCCCGGGAGGCTGTCGATGATTCGCAATGTCCTCGGCTCCGTCGT
Organism: Streptomyces sp. NPDC005494; assembly: GCF_042872025.1. Taxonomy (NCBI): domain Bacteria; kingdom Bacillati; phylum Actinomycetota; class Actinomycetes; order Kitasatosporales; family Streptomycetaceae; genus Streptomyces; species Streptomyces sp. NPDC005494. The sequence goes on along the minus strand of NZ_JBIAJR010000005.1, from coordinate 338,258 downwards.
GGCTCTCGTAGGAGCCGCGGCCGCCGTGCAGAGCCCCTTCCACAGCTGGTACAACGACCGCCTGGGCCGGGACTACCGCGTCCAGGACCCGTTCGCCGGCATCACGGAGGTCTCGTCGTCCGTGATGGGCTCGATCCTGCTGCCCTTCCTGTTCGCCGCCCTGGTGACGCTGGTGGGGGTCGTGCTCCGCAGCCGCTGGGTGGTGGCGCTGGCCGGCCTGATCGTGCTCGGCTTCACCGTGCTGTGGATGGTCCGCGTGGGGCAGGCCGTGGGGAGCCTGACGGTCGACGGCGACGCATCCGGGCTCCGCTGGGGCGTGGCGCAGGCGCTGGCGGGCGGGGTCCTGCTCCTGCTGGGCGCACTGCTGATGTCCGGGCGGCGGCGGGCGGCGCGTGCGGACCGTACCGCAGAACCGTATCCCGTACCGCCGGACGACCGTCCGGACACCTGGCCTCCGACGCAGGAGCCGGGTCCGGCCGCGCAGACGTCCCCCGGTCCGGAACCCGAGGCGCATCCGTACACCGGGCCGGGCCGCCACCGTGCGGCCCCCGGGGACGAGGACACCGCCCGGTACCCGGTACAGGACGAGGGCTCCTACCCGCGGGACGAGGGGCAGGACCGGGACCGGTACCACCCGCCCCACCCCTGAGAGCGGCGCCCCGAGCGCGCCGGGGCGGTCAGGCCCGGGCCCTGTTGCCCGTGCCCGTGCCCTTCAGGGCGTCCAGGGCGTACACGCAGCGGTCCTTGCTGCACGCGTACACGACACCCGCCTGCGCCACCGGGGAGCCGGTGATCTCGCCGCCGGTGGCCAGCTTCCAGCGGAGCTGGCCGCCCGCCGCGTCCAGGGTGTACAGCACGTGGTCCGCGGAGCCGAAGTGGACCCGGCCGTCCGCGACCACCGGTGTGCCGATCACGTCGCCGCCGGCCGCGAAACGCCACTTGGGCGTGCCGGTCACCGCGTCCAGGGTGTACAGCGCGCTGCCGCTGCCGACGTGCACGTTGCCCCCCGTGACCAGCACGGGCTCGACGGACTGCCTGGCCTCCGTCGCGATGCGCCAGCGGTCCTTGCCGGTCGAGGCGTCCAGGGCGTACACGGTGCCGAGGTAGTCCGCGAGGTAGACCCCACCGCCCGTGACCGCCGGTCCCGGCGCGAAGGCGGGCGGGGAGAGGAAGACCGCCGGTGACTCGAAGTGCCAGCGCACCCGGCCCGAGACCGTGTCCACGGCCAGCACCCGGGTGCCCGCGGCGACGTACACGAAGCCGTCGGGCGCCGGGGTCACCCGGACCGGGACACCGCCGCAGGAGGCCGCGTCGCCGACGGGGTACGACCACCGCTCCGCACCGGTGCGGGCGTCGACGGCCCGCAGCCGGGCGTCCTGCCACAGGAACACCGTGCCCTGGTGGATGACGGGCCCGGCCTCCGGGGTCTCGAAGTCCGTCTGGACACCGCCGGTCTCCCACAGCTTCTCGCCGCTGGACGCCTCCCACGCCTGTACGCCGCCGCCCCGCGTCGCCGTCAGGACGGTGCCCCGGTCGGCCTTGAGGGCGTACACCCACGCGTCGGTCCCGAGCCGCCACCGCTCGGCGCCGGTCGCCGCGTCCAGCGCGTACAGCGACGGGCCGTCGGAGGCGTGGATCCGGCCGCCGTCGACGGTCATCGACCAGGCGACGTCGCGGGTCTTGAACTGCCGCCTGCCGTTGCCCACGTCCAGCGCGTGGACCTCGAAGGACGTCACGTAGAGCAGGTCACCGACGACGACGGGCGTGCCCCAGACGTCGTTCGACATGCGGAAGCGCCAGGGCCGCCAGCGCTCGGGGGCGGCGGGCGCCGCGTCCGGGGCCTGCGCGGGGGCGGGCACCGGAGCGGTGGGCGCCACGGCTCCGGTCCGGCCCCCGGGCGGGCGGACCCAGCCGGTCGCCGGGTCGGCGTGCGCGGCGGCGGGCCCCCTGACGTCCACGGGGCGCGGCCCGGGGCCGATCGGCACCTTGGCACCCGCCAGCCGCACGGGCCCGCCGTCGGGGACGGGCGCCGGCGCGGTCCGCAGGTCGCCGCCGAGCCACGAGCCGTCCTGGTCGGCGCCCTGCGGCGGCCGGGAGGGGGGCGGCGGCACGACGACCGGGGCGGGTGCGACGGCGACGGTACGGCCGCCGCCGCGGCGCTGCTCGATCATCGCGGTCGCGACGGTCGGCAGCCAGGCCGAAGCCGTGCCGCTGTCGTCGCTGCCGGAGGCGAACAGGTGCGGGGCCAGCTGGGCCTGGAGGTCCGCCGGGCTCGGCCGCCGGGCCGCGTCCATCTGCATGCAGGACTCGATGAGCGGGCGCAGGTCGTCGGGGAGCCCCTCGGTGTCGGGGCCCTCACGCAGCAGCATGAACACGGTCTCGACGGGGTTCGCGCCGTGGAAGGGCGCGTGGCCGGTGGCCGCGAAGACCAGGGTCGAGCCGAGCGAGAAGATGTCGCTCGCGCCCGTCACACTGCGGGAGTCGCGGGCCTGCTCCGGAGACATGTACGCGGGGGTGCCCACCGCGACGTTCGTCATCGTCAGCCGGGTGTTGGAGACGCCGGACGCGATGCCGAAGTCGATCACCCGCGGTCCGTCCTCGACGACGAGGACGTTGGACGGCTTCAGGTCGCGGTGGACGAGACCGGCCCCGTGGATCGACTGCAGGGCCTCGGCGATCCCTGCGGCCAGCCAGCGCACGGCCTGCGTCGGCATCGGCCCGCACTCACTCACTATCTCCTCGAGCGACGGGGCGGGGACGTAGGCGGTCGCCAGCCAGGGCACGGCCGCCCGGGGGTCCGCGTCGACCACGGCGGCCGTGTAGAAGCCGCTGACCGCGCGCGCGGCCTCCACCTCACGCGTGAAGCGGACCCGGAACAGCTGGTCCTCGGCCAGTTCCGTACGAACGGTCTTGATCGCCACCCGCCGGCCCGACGCCGACCGGGCGAGATAGACCAGCCCCATGCCGCCGGCCCCGAGCCGTCCCAGCACCTCGAACGGGCCGATCCGCCTCGGGTCATGCTGCGTAAGCTGCTCCACTTGCCTGCCACCTCCCCGTACGGACCTCAGGAACAGAAGCCCGCGAAATCCCGCCCTGTGCAGCGTCTCACCACTGGGCACCACCTGGCGGTGCGCACCCTGATTCTTCCTGGCTCGGGGCCCGGTTGCGAACCCGGGGGCAGATCCGGGTGTCTTGTGGCAGTCCACCCCTTTCAGGACACCTCCGGCCGGCCGCGGAGGCCGGGAGGACCACGGCGGGGACCGGCCGGCTACGGAGCAGGGCGGCCGGCTGCGGAGCGGTCCGGCCGGCTAGGGAAGCAGCTCGGTGGGCTGGAGCACGGCGAAAGCCGCACCCTGGTCGTCCTGGAGGACGGCCGTCCGCCCGTACGGGATGTCCATGGGCGGGGCCGTGATCCGGCCACCGAGGCGCACGGTGGTCTCGGCGGTGCGGACGCAGTCGGCGACGGCGAAGTAGTTGAGGAAGTGACTGGGCATCATCTCGGGGAACGCGTCCGTGATGAGGGCCCGGCCGCCGATCGCGGTGTCCTCCCCGGGCTCGGTGCCGGCGGGTGACCACACGCGGAACGCCTCCGCCTCCCGCGCCCCGTCCGGGGAACCCGGCAGCTCGATGTCGGTCCCCTGGAAGCCGAAGACCTGCTCGTAGAAGGCGTCCACCCGTTCGGGCTGCCGGGTGTAGACCTCGGTCCAGCAGAAGGACCCCGGCGCGTTCTGCTTCTCGAAGCCGGGGCGGTCGCCCGCCTGCCAGAGACCGAAGACCGCGCCGCCCGGGTCGGCGGCCTGGGCGAGGACACCGGCCCGCTCGGCCCGCACCGGATCCGTGATCACCTGGCCGCCCGCCTCACGGATCAGGGCGACGGTGGCGAGGATGTCGTCGGTGGAGAAGTAGACGCCCCAGGTCGTGGGCATGCGGCCGTCCTGCTTCGCGGCGAGCGCGGCCACGAGCGCGCCGTCGCTGTACGCGTCCGCGAAGGGCATGCCGTCGCCCGCGTGGAAGGTCCAGCCGAACAGCCCGCCGTAGAAGCGCTTGCCCGCCTCCAGGTCGGAGAGCTGGACATCCACCCAGCACGGCGCCGACTGCGCGAATACGGCCATGGCCCGGGTCCTTCCGTCGCGGCGAGGGGACGCCGCTGTCGCGGTGACTTCGCCGCGGGAGGCTGTGGACCGCTGCGGCCCACGGCGAGGTGGACGGTGACGCCCGTCACACTCAACGTAGCGTCGAGGGCCGCGCGGCGCGCCCCGGGGAGGCTGAATAGAACTTATGCCCGAATCGTGAAGATGTCCGGACCCGGTGGACGAAGGTTGTCCACCGAAGTTATCCACAGGCTGTTGATAACACGATCACCCCGGGGCACCTCCGGCGCGGTCCGGTCGTGCAATTCAATAGCCCTTTGCGCCCGCGGAAATCTGGCTTCCACAACACCGGGAAATGCGCTCTTCGCCCCGCCCGCCCTGGGCCGTTCCCCATTTGCAGTCGGCCAAATCGCGCTCGGATCACCCCTCGGTAAGCTGACGGCATGACAGGACAAGTACGCACCGTCGACGGCCGCGTGGCTGGTCGGCGAGGTCAGGCGACGCGGCAGAAGCTGCTCGACTGCCTCAGCGAGATGCTCAGCTCCTCGCCGTACCGGGACGTCAAAGTCATCGACGTCGCCCGGAAGGCGGGGACTTCACCCGCGACTTTCTACCAGTATTTCCCCGATGTCGAGGGCGCCGTTCTCGAACTCGCGGAAGAAATGGCCAAGGAGGCATCCGGACTGACCGAACTGGTCAGCGGCCGTTCCTGGGTCGGCAAGGCCGGCTGGCAGAGCTCCGAAGAACTCGTCGAGGGATTCCTCGACTTCTGGCGGCGTCACGACGCGATCCTCCGCGTCGTCGACCTCGGCGCGGCCGAGGGCGACAAGCGGTTCTACAAGATCCGCATGAAGGTCCTGAACTCGGTCACCGGCTCCCTGGCCGAGTCGGTCAAGGAACTCCAGGCCAAGGGCAAGGTGGACAAGGACGTCAGCCCCGCGGCGGTGGCCGGCTCCCTGGTCGTCATGATGGCCGGGGTCGCCTCGCACCAGAAGGGCTTCACCACCTGGGGCGTCAAGCAGGCCGAACTCCGCCCGACCCTCGCGCTGCTGGTCCACCTGGGCATCACCGGCAAGAAGCCGGTCAGGTAGGCCCCGGCAGCCCCGACCCCACCACATCCAGCCGGGCACCGCGGGCTTCCGCGGTTCCCCGCGTCCTGTCTCACCGACGGCGGACCACCCCTGTGGTCCGCCGTCGGCGCTTTCCGCACCGCACGCGAGGCTGTGGAATGGGGAGCATGAACGATGCGCAGAAGGCCTTCAGGGACCTGCTCCACACCCAGCGCGTCTGGGACGTGCCCCTCCCCCGTCTGGACCCGGCCTCCGCCCCCGCCGATCCCCTCGCCCTCTTCCACAGCTGGTTCGCCGAGGCGGTGGCGGCCGGCCAGACCGAGCCGCACACCATGACCCTCGCGACGGTGGACCCGGAGGGTCTGCCCGACGTGCGGACGCTGATGCTGCACGACGCGGACGGGCGCGGCTGGCACTTCGCCACCCACGCGACCAGCGCGAAGGGCCGGCAGCTCGCCGCCCGGCCGTACGCCGCCCTCGGCTTCTACTGGCCCGCCCAGGGCCGCCAGGTGCGGGTGCGCGGGCCGGTCACCCCCGCGAGCCGTGCGGAGAGCCGGGCGGATCTGCGGGCCAGGTCGACGGGCGCCCTCGCTTCGGCGCTGACGGGTTCGCAGAGCGAGGTGCTGCCCGCGTACGACGATCTCGTACGCGCCTCCGAGGCCGCCTGGGAGCGGGCGCGGGCCGAGCCGGACGCGGAGGCGGAGACCTGGACGCTCTACGTGGTCGAGCCGCGGGAGGTCGAGTTCTTCCAGGGGGACGCCCGGCGCCGGCACGTGCGGCTGCGCTACCGGCGCGAAGGGGCGGACTGGAGGCGCGAGCTCCTCTGGCCGTGAAAAGCGCCATTCGTCCCGTTATGGCGGCGGAGGCGCATCATGGGAGGCAGATGAACGCTGGAGGCCCTCATGGCACGATCCCGTTCCCGCTACGCCCCGGACCGCGGCCTGACCACCCGCATGGTGAGCACCATGTTCTTCATCGGTCTGCTGTACGTGGTCCTGGTGGGCGTGCTCCTCGCCGTCCTGCGCGGTGCGTGGCCGGTGATCCTGGCCCTCACGGGCGGACTGTTCGTCGCGCAGTTCTGGTTCAGCGACCGCATCGCCGCGTACGGGATGGGCGCCCGCGAGGTGACACCGCAGGAGGCGCCCGAGCTGCACGGCGCGATCGACCGCATCTGCGCCCTCGCCGACATGCCCAAGCCCCGGGTGGCCGTCGCGCGGAGCGACGTGCCGAACGCCTTCGCGACCGGGCGCAGCGAGAAGACCGCGCTGGTGTGCGCCACGACCGGGCTGCTGCGCAGGCTGGAGCCGGAGGAGCTCGAAGGCGTCCTCGCCCACGAGATGTCGCACGTGGCGCACCGCGACGTCGCCGTGATGACGATCGCGTCGTTCCTCGGGGTCCTCGCCGGGATCGTCACCAGGGTCGCCCTGTGGGGCGGCTTCGCACGCAACAGCAGGGGGAACGACCCGGCGGGCGTCATCCTCATGCTGATCCCGCTGATCAGCGCGGTCGTGTACGCACTGAGCTTCCTGCTGACCCGGCTGCTCTCCCGCTACCGCGAGCTGTCGGCCGACCGTACGGCCGCCCTGCTCACCGGCCGCCCGTCGGCGCTCGCGTCGGCCCTGACCAAGGTGAGCGGGCAGATGGCCAGGATCCCGACGGAGGACCTGCGGAAGGCCGAGCCGTACAACGCGTTCTACTTCGTGCCCGCCTTCGCCGCCCGGGAGAGCCTCGGCCGGCTGCTCTCCTCGCACCCGACCCTCGAACAGCGGCTGGACCAGCTGGCGCGCATCTCCGCCGGCCTGTCCCGTCCGTGAGGAGCCTTCCGTGGGCCTGCTCGACAGCATCCTGGGGCGCGCCAGACCCGTACGCCCCGACCTCGACCAGCTGTTCGCCGTGCCGTCCGCCGCGCTGACCCTCCAGGCGGGGACGGGTTTCACTCCGACCGGGCTCGGCTCGGTGTGCTTCGCCGGGGTGGAGGGCGGCGCGTTCGCCCGTGTCCGGCAGGACGTGCGGGAGTTGCTCGACGCGGACACGGCGCGGGGCGGGATCCCGGTGGAGTTCAGCACGGACGCCTACGGCTACACCTGGCTGCTCGCCCGCCAGGAGCCCGATGACACGGCCGCGCTGGTCAACGACCTGCACGCGGTCAACACCCTGCTGCGGGACGGCGGGTTCGGGCCCCATCTGCTCTGCTCGATGATCGGCTTCCGGAACCCGGAGGGGCGTTCGCTGGCCCTGGTCTACCTCTACAAGCGGGGCACCTTCTACCCGTTCGCCCCGGCGCCGGGCGGCGGGGAGAAGCGCGACAACCAGCTGGAGCTCCAGGTCCGCGCCGTCCTCGGTGACGACCTGCGGCTGGAGGGCGACCTCTCGCGCTGGTTCCCGGTATGGGGCGCACCCGGCCTCTGAGTTCGCCCTCCGCGACGGGTATCCGTGATCATTTCGCAACCGATTCCCACCCGAACCGGGACCCATCATGTTCATGTCCTATTACGCTCCGAAGCATGCCCGAACCCACCTCCGTCTCCGGTACCCCTCTGCCCGCCTCCATCGACCGGACCGACGGCCGGCCGGTCTACGTGATCGGCGGCGGTCCGGGCGGTCTCGCCGCCGCGGCAGCCCTGCGGGAGCAGGGTGTCCGGGCGGTGGTGCTGGAGAAGTCCGAGCACGTGGGGGCGTCCTGGCGCCGCCACTACGAGCGGCTGCACCTGCACACCACTCGGCGCTGGTCCGCGCTGCCGGGACTGCGCATGCCGCGCCGTTTCGGCCGTTGGGTCTCGCGCGCGGACATGGTCCGCTACCTGGAGAAGTACGCCGTCCACCACGAGCTGGAGGTCGTGACGGGCGTCGAGGTGTCCCGGATCGACCCGGCGCCGGACGGCGGCGGCTGGCAGCTGAGCGCGACCGGCGGGCGCGTGCTCACCGGACGCGCGGTCGTCGTGGCCACCGGCTACAACCACACCCCGCGGATACCCGCGTGGCCCGGCCGCGAGGGCTTCACCGGTGAGCTGCTGCACGCCGCGGAGTACCGGGCCCCGGCCCCGTACGCGGGCAAGGACGTCCTCGTGGTCGGCATCGGCAACACCGGGGCGGAGATCGCCGTCGACCTGGTCGAGGGAGGCGCCTCCCGGGTACGGATCGCGGTCCGGACGGCCCCGCACATCGTGCGCCGCTCGACGGCGGGCTGGCCCGCGCAGGGGACCGCCGTCCTGGTCCGCAGGCTTCCGGTGCGGCTCGTCGACGCCGCCGCGGGCCTGCTGAGCCGTGTCGCCGTGCCCGACCTCTCCGGACACGGCCTGCCCAGGCCCGACACCGGCCTGTACAGCCGGGTCAAGGAGGGTGCCGTCCCGATCCAGGACGTGGGCCTGATCGACGCGGTGAAGAGCGGCCGGGTGATCCCCGTGGCGGCCGTCGAGTCCTTCGACGGGGACGCGGTGGTGCTGGCCGACGGCACCCGGCTCACCCCGGAGGTGGTGATCGCGGCGACCGGTTACGAACGCTCGCTGGAACCGCTGGTGGGCCACCTCGGCGTACTGGGCCCCGGGGGCCGCCCCGTGGTGCACGGCGCCCGCACGCCCCACAATGCTCCGGGCCTCTACTTCACCGGCTTCACGAACCCCATCAGCGGCATGCTCCGTGAGATCGCCCTGGACGCCCGGAAGATCGCGGGGCGCCTGGGCCGGCACTGACCGGAGAGATCAGCCTCTGGTGAGGACCCGGACGTCACCCACGTCCGGGTCGCCGAACAGGACGTACAGCTCGGGCCGTTCCTCCGTGCCGCCCACCGTCCAGCTCATGGCCGGGCAGTCCACGGGCGCGAGCTCGACCGTTCCGCCGGCCGGACCGTCCGCGGGCCTGTACGTCCACGAACTCCCGCCGTCGCAGAAGACCTCCTGGAAGTCGGACTCGTACGGCACGCCGGTGAGTTCCGCCCGGCCGCCCTCGGCCAGCCTGATCTCGGTCAGCCCGTCCCCGCTCCTCCAGACCCCGTACATCCGCGTCTCACCGAGGCGTGGCGGGGTGTAGTGCCCCACCAGGCCCGTGGCGAGCGCGATCGCACAGGCCAGTACGGAGACCAGCACGAGGAGCACCCCCGCGCACAGGGACGCCAGACACACCGCGCCGGCCCCCGGTGCCCGGCCCCGCCTCCGCTCGATCCTGTGGAGCAGGGCGACCCCCAGCAGCGGCAGGACGGCACTTCCCCCGATCCAGGCCACGGCAGGGACGTACGGGGCACCCGCCGCCGCCACCGGTATCGCATAGACCGCAGCCAGTACGAGGGCGAACGCCGCCTGCCACTGCCCCGGTCCGCCGGGTGCCCGCCGGGCCACCGCGCCGCCCAGGAGATCGGCCGGCATCGTCATGAGGGCCGTGTGGGCCATCCCGAGGACGAGGAGCAGCGGCGGGCCCAGGATCATCGTGAACAGCAGGCCGAGCGACGAACCGCCCGGCCTTCCGTACTCGTCCGTGCGTCCCAGCTGGAACACATCGAAGCCGACGAGCAGCGCGCCCAGTTGCGAGGCGCAGACCACCAGGGCCACGGTGCCGTCCCGCCCCACGGCCCTCGGTCTGCCGCTCTTCTCCGCCACGCTCATCCGCCCCCCGGCGCCCGCCCCAGTACGGGACGTCACCGTAGCGGGCGCTCCCGGACCGCCCGTCAGCGGCCCACCGCGTCCACCGTGCCCACCGCGTCCCGCACGGGCTCTCGCTTGCGGCGGATCACCAGGGCCATCAGGGCGGCCGTCGCGCACAGGGCCCCGGAGGCGTACCAGACCAGGTCGTACGAGCCCGTCACGTCTCGTGCCACGCCTCCTAGGAAGGCGACCAGGGCCGCGCCCACCTGGTGCGAGGCCAGGACCCAGCCGAAGACGATGGCGCTGTCCTCGCCGTACTGCTCACGGCAGAGGGCGAGGGTCGGCGGCACGGTGGCGACCCAGTCCAGGCCGTAGAAGACGATGAAGAAGACCATCGTCGGGTGCACCGTCGGCGCCATCAGCATCGGCAGGAACAGCAGCGAGACGCCGCGCAGCGCGTAGTAGACGGCGAGCAGCCGGCGGGCGTCGAAGCGGTCGGTGAGCCAGCCGCTGAAGATCGTGCCGATGATGTCGAAGACACCGATGACGGCGAGCAGCGAGGCCGCCGCGGGGATCTCCATGCCGTGTTCATGTGCCGAGGGGATGAAGTGGGTGCGCATCAGGCCGTTGGTGGAGGCTCCGCAGATCGCGAACGATCCGGCCAGCAGCCAGAACGGGCCGGTGCGGGCCGCTTCGAACAGGACGCGCACCGCGCGGGTCGCGGCGCCCGTCACCGGTGCCGGCTTCTCCACGTACGTCCCGCCGTAGGGGGCGAGGCCCACGTCCGCCGGGTGGTCGCGCAGCAGGAGCCAGACGAACGGGACGACGACGAACGCCGCCAGCGCGACCGTCAGCGTGGCCGGCTGCCAGCCGTGCTCGTCGACGATCCAGGCGCACAGCGGCAGGAAGATCAACTGGCCGGAGGCCCCGGCCGCCGTCAGGATCCCGGTGACCAGTCCGCGGCGGGCCACGAACCAGCGATTGGTGACGGTCGCGGAGAAGGCCATCGCCATCGATCCGGTACCCAGGCCGACGAGAAGGCCCCAGTAGAGCATCAGCTGCCAGGCCGCCGTCATCCAGTAGCTCGCCAGGGCCCCTGCGGCCACCGTGCTGAGCGCGACGACCACGACCCGGCGGATGCCGAACCGGTCCATCAGCGCCGCCGCGAAGGGTGCGGTCAGCCCGTAGAGGGCCATGTCGATGGAGACGGCGAGACCTATCTCGCCGTACGACCAGCCGAAATCGTCATTGAGCGGCTCGATGAGGAGGCCGGGGAGCGAGTTGAAGGCGGCGCCGCCGATGATCGTCACGAAGGTGACGGCGGCGACGATCCAGGCACGGTGGATACGCGGCCGGCGGGAGAGGGCCGGTGCGCTCTCGGCCGTCGCGCTCTCGGCGGACGCGCTGCGGGCGGACGCGCTGCGGGCGGACGCGCTTTCGGCCGTCGCGCTCTCAGCGGTCGCGCTGTGGGCGGTCGCGCTCTCAGCGGTCGCGCTGTGGGCGGTCGCGCTCTCAGCGGTCGCACTGTGGGCGGGCGCGCTCTCGGCGGTCGCGCTTTCGGTTGTCCGGTTCACGCCGCTCAGCATCCGGCCGGCGGCCGTCCCCGCACGAGTGGCTGAGTGGACACCCTTCGCAGGGATCGGGCCATCAGGACCGGGTCCGCGGAGTCGCGCTCCAGGCCATGAGGCGGCTGTGGGCGGCCCAGGCCAGACCGGCCCCCACCGCGTACCAGAACAGGTCCGGCGCGTTGAACGTCGAGCCGAGCACCAGCCGCGCGGCCGTGCTGCGGAGCGCCAACTCGGCCGGTACACCTGTCAGCTGGGCCAGCTCCACCGCCCAGCTGACGGCCAGGGCGATGCCCGCCGCCACCGGGTGCCGCACCCTCGGCGCGAGGACCGTGACGAGGATGTGGATCAGTGTCGTGTAGAGGGCGTCGCCCGCGTACTTGGCCACGTCCCCGCCCGCCGTCGCGCGGACACCGAGGCCGGCCGCCACGGTCACGACCGCCGCCGCCCCCGCCGTCGCACGGACCACGGCCTCGCGGGGAATGGCTGAACGCGCACTCGGCATTTCCTGCATGAACGGTACGTTTATCAGTCCGCAGCCGACACATCCAACGCGTGGGAGAGCAGGGGCCCAGATGCGCCATCGCGTCGCCGTACTCGCCCTCGACGGGGTGATCCCCTTCGAACTGGGCATCCCCCAGCGGATCTTCGGCCGCGCCCGGAGGCCGGATCCGACCGGCGACGACGAGCCGCTGTACGACATCGTGACCTGCTCCGTACGCCCGCCCGGCCCGGTACGCACCGACGCCGACTTCGACATCGTGGTCGAGCACGGCCCCGAGGCGCTGGCCGCCGCCGACACCGTCGTCGTACCGGCCTCCTACGAACTGGGCCCCGTGTACGACGAGGGACGGCTCACCGACGAACTGGCCGCCGCCTTCGCGTTCATCAGACCCGGGACCCGGATGGTCGCCATCTGCACGGGCGGCTACGCCCTCGCCGCCGGCGGATATCTCGACGGGCGCCCCGCCACCACGCACTGGGCTTCCGCAGACCACTTCCAGCGGCTCTTCCCGCAGGTCCGCGTCGACCCGGACGTCCTGTTCATCGACGACGGGGACGTACTGACCTCGGCCGGGGTGGCCGCCGGGATCGACCTCTGCCTGCACATCGTGCGGCGCGACCACGGCACCGCCGTCGCCAACGACGTCGCCCGCCGCACCGTCGTGCCCCCGCACCGGGACGGCGGCCAGGCGCAGTACATCCAAAGGCCCCTGCCCGAACCGCGGTCCGCCACCACGACGGGCGCGCGGGCCTGGGCGCTGGGGCGGCTGGAGCAGCCGATCCTGCTGCGCGACCTGGCGCAGCGGGAGTCGATGAGCGTGCGCACCTTCACGCGGCGGTTCCGCGAGGAGGTCGGCGTCAGCCCGGGGCAGTGGCTCACCCAGCAGCGGGTGGAGCGGGCGCGGCAGCTGCTGGAGTCCTCGGACCTGTCGATCGACCAGGTGGCACGCGACGCGGGCTTCGGCACGGCCACCTCCCTGCGGCAGCACGTACAGGCCGCGCTGGGGGTGTCACCCACGGTCTACCGGCGGACGTTCCGGTCGGAGGTCGCGGGGCGCTGAGCGGGCGCCGAGCTGCCCCGATCGGCCCCGAGCCGCCGAGCGGAAGCCGAACGAATGCCGGGCGGACGTAGACGCACGCACCGAGCCGCACCGGGCGGACGGCCGAAGGGCAGGGACCTCAGAGGCGGGCTGCCCGGTCACCGGGCTGCTCCTGGATCACCGGCACCATCACCGGGCCGCCGCGGTCCACCTCGCACCAGATCCTCTTCCCGGCGCCCTCCGGCTGCCAGCCCCAGCGGTCCGCCAGGCCGTCCACGAGCTCCAGCCCGCGGCCGCCGGTGTCCTCGCCCTCCGCGTGACGCGGCTGGGGCGGGCGGGTGCTCCTGTCGGCCACCTCGACCCGGACGGTTCCCGCGGAGCCCTGAGCACCGAACAGCATCCGCAGCACGGCCGGGCAGCCCGTGTGGACCACCGCGTTGGTGACGAGCTCCGAGATCAGCAGGATCAGCGTCTCCGCGAGCGGCTCGTCGTCCTCCAACCCGGACCCGATCAGTCGCGACCGCGCCCATCTGCGGGCCCGCCCCACCTCTGCGGGATCCGGCCCGACCTCCAGCTGAACCTGAAGCACCTGCACCGCTCACACCATCCGAACCGGCGGACACATCGCCTAGCGCCTCCTCAGGGTCACGGAACGTGACTCCCCTGCAGGACAGCATGGTTGACGTACAGTCACCGCAACAAGCGCTTCGGGCATATTCCAGCGCGAAGGAGTACGCGTGGTCCATACTGTGCGACGCGTGCTGCGGAGAGTCGAACAGAAGCGCGCCGGCAGCGCGGGGGTCAAGCCCCCGGCAGGCCCGGCGCTGCTCCGTGGCCCGCGAGCAGGGCACCGTCGGCCGACCGGGGCGGCCGCTCGGGCCACCCCCGGATCCTCCCGTTCCAGTACCGCTCGCATCCCACGGAGCGTACCCGAGGCGGACGGCGTGACTCCGCCCGGTGACAGACCGCCCCCGGGGCGCATCGGGTCACCGGATGCGCTGCGTGACCCGGGGGCTGCCTTCCGTGCGCCCCCGGAGGCCCTCGACCTCCCGCGACCCGGAACCGGTCCCCGGCGCGCGTGCCGGGGACCGGCCCGCGGAAGGAAGTGAACTGGGCACTCCGTCGGGCGTGTTGTGGCCTAGGCGTCCGGTTCGATCACCGTGAAGTAGGCGGAGAAGGCCGCGACCGCGTCCGGCTCCGCGATCCGGCCGTCCTGATCGGTGTCCAGGCTCCGGGCCGCCACGCTCGCGATGTCGTCCGCCGCTCCCAGCACCCGCAGGGCGCGCTCCACCGCGGCCACGGGGGCCGAGGCGGGCGCCGCGCCCTCAGGGTCCGAACCCGCGGCGACGGCGAGCGCCGCCCGCAGGAAGGGCCGCGCGATCTCCGCGAAGCGATCGGGGTTGTCCCGTAGCCGCTTCACCGCCCCGCCGACGAACTCCTCCCGGGTGACACGCTGGTCCCCGTCCACGTCGGCGATCCCCGCCATGCCCTGCCAGAACGCCTCGGCACCCGTGTAGAGCGCCTGGCCTCTGTCGCAGCGGGCCGTCGTACCGAACTCGGTGAGCAGACGGGCCGCGGCGGCGTTGAAGTCGGCGCGGTCGATGTAGCCGTTGCCGTCCTGGTCGAAGGCGGCGAAGCGGTGAGCGATCTTGCGCTCGTACTCTGCGCTGTCCATGCGGGGAGCGTACGTCGCCGGCCGGCGTCACGTGTCACCAACTCCCACCGGGGCTGTCACAACCTCGCTCCGCCCCGGCGCGTCAGGCCGTCAGTGGCGTGGACTCCTCGTCGGTCGCCGTGTCCGCGTCGGGGTAGACCTCGAAGAGGCGGCGTACCCCGAGGGCGCCGAGCACCTTGTTGACGTGCGAGCCGTCCACCGCGCCGCGGGCCGGGAGGATCAGCCGCAGCCTGCCCCCGCAGGACTTCATGAGGCGGCGGGACGCGATCAGGACGTTCACACCGCTGGAGTCGCAGAAGAAGACACCGGAGAGATCGAGGACCACCTCGTGCCGGCCCGCGGCCACCGCGCGGTGGACCGACTGGCGCACCACGGGCGAACTGACGAGGTCGAGCTCGCCGTGGATGCGCAGCACGGTCCACGCGTCCTGCTGGGTCTCGTCCACCTTCAGCGTCACGCGGCTCGGCCTCTCGTCCGGGGGGTCCGGAGGATCCGGAAGTTACCGTTCCCCCTCGCGCCTGCCCTCGTGAGCTCCCGCGAAACCCCGTTCCGCGCATCGCCGGTCAGCGATTCATCCGGAAATGATCGCTCAAGGATCGTTTACCCGGTCAGGAAACGGCAAGGCGCCATGCATTCCTTATCATTCGGCGCCGCTCGGGGAACGTACTTGCCGCAAAGGTACGTGCACGCCCGATACCGCCGACTACATTCGACCTGACGAGGGGAACAGGGCTGGGGGCTCGATGGCGAAGGACGCACCACCGCGCTGGGACCGCCGCATGCAGCAGCGGCTGGCGCGGGGCGAGGCGGCGGCCCTCGGCGAGCTCTACGACCGGTTCGCCGCCCTGGTGCACAGCCAGGCCCACCGGATGCTCGACGACGAGGACGCCGCGGACCAGGTGACCCGCGAGGTCTTCGGCTACGTCTGGGAGAACCCCGAGGCGTACGACCCCAAGCACGGCCCGATGCGCTCCTGGGTGGCGCGCCTCACCCACCGCCAGGCCGTGCGCCGGCTCCGCGGCGCGCACGGCGAGGCCGAGGGCGCGGAGGCGGAGGCGAAGGCGGAGGCCTGGTCCGAGGAGCTGGAGCACCGGGTGCTCAAGGCCACCGCCGCGGCCCGCGCCGACTACATCGTCGCCTCGATGCCCGCCCCGCTGCGCGCCGCCCTGGAGCTGGCGTACGTCCAGCGCCGGGACTACCGCCAGGCCGCCTCCGATCTCGGCGTCACAGGGGACGAGGCCCGGCGCCGGCTGCGGCTCGGGCTGCAGCTGCTCTCCACGGCCAACACCCGGCCGTCCGCGGATTCCGCGCCTCCCGGTTACGGGCCGACGCCATGAACCAGGGCCAGGGCGACGGCGCCCGCGACGGCGAGCATCCGGTGGAACGGCGCATACCCGGCCCCCGGGCGGCCGCCGACGACTGGGATTATCTCCCTCCGGCGGCATTCGGCGGCTCGGAGCCACCGGAGCCGCCCGGCCCGCCGTTCTCCCACCGGGTGCTGAAGTCACTGCTCGGCGCCTGGGCCCTGGCCGCCTGTTCCGCCGAGGAGACGGCGGCGGTCGAGGAACACCTCACCTCGTGCGCCCCCTGCGCCGACGAGGCGCTGCGGCTGCGCGACGCCGTGGGACTGCTGCACACGGACGGCACCCTGGACCTGGACCCGATGCTCAGGTCCCGGGTCCTGGAGGGTTGTCTGGGACGCCGCCCGGCCCGCATCCCCGTCCCGTCCTGGGCCGCTCCGTACGACGCGGAGACCGCCAGGCTCGACGCCCTGCTGCGGGACATAGGCGACTCGGAGTGGCACGCTCCGGTGCGGCTGAAGTGGTTCGAAGGCGAGCGGCAGGTGAACCGCAGGACGACGGTCGCGGGGGTGATCGGCCACCTGATGGCCGTCGACGGCCTGGTGTCCACGGCGCTCGGCCTGGACGATCCGCTCGGCGAGGGCGGCAGGCCGGTGTCCCCGACCGAACGCACCGAGTCGTTCTGGGCGTCAGCGCGCCGGCCGCCCACCCGGGCCGTACGGGCGCCGTGGCGTGACCAGAGCCACACCCTCGTACGCACGGTGTCGTTCGCCGGCGTCCAGGACATCTCCGTCCCCTACGGCGGCTTCGCCCTCCCGCTGCACGACTCGCTCTTGGAACGGGCCTTCGAGTGCTGGGTGCACGGCGGGGACATCGCGGACGCCGTGGACTACCCGTACGAGCCGCCCGCCTCCGCCCATCTCCACGACATGATCGACCTCGCGGCCCGGCTGCTGCCCGCCACCCTCGCCGGACGTCGCCGCGCGGGTCTCGCCGGACCGGCCCGGCACCTGGTCACGGCGGGCAGCCCGGGGCGTTCGCTGCACCTGGAGGTGGAGGGCCGGGGCGGCGGTGACTGGTACATCGCGCTCGACTCGCCGGCCGCTCTCGGCTCCCCCGCGCACACGGTCGCGCAGGTCGCCCTCGACGGCGTGGAGTTCTGCCGGCTGGTGGCCGGGCACGTGTCGCCGGTCGAGGCGGCGGCGGGCCAGGAGGGCGACCGCGAGGCGATCCGCGACGTCCTGTGCGCCGCGGCCTCCCTCAGCCGGCTGTGAACCGGACGACCCGGCTGTGAACCGGACGACCGGGCGGCTCAGGCGAAGACGACCGTACGGCGGCCGTTGAGCAGGATGCGCCGCTCGGCGTGCCACTGGACCGCGCGGGCCAGCGCCTGGCACTCCACATCGCGTCCGACGGCGACGAGCTGGTCCGGTGTGACACCGTGCCCGACGCGCTCGACCTCCTGCTCGATGATCGGTCCCTCGTCGAGGTCGGCGGTGACGTAGTGCGCCGTCGCACCGATCAGCTTCACACCGCGGGCGTGGGCCTGGTGGTAGGGCTTCGCGCCCTTGAAGCTCGGCAGGAACGAGTGGTGGATGTTGATGATCCGGCCGCTCAGCTGCTTGCAGAGATCGTCCGAGAGGACCTGCATGTAGCGGGCCAGCACCACCAGCTCGACGTTCTCCCCGCGCACGAGCTCCAGCAGCTGCGCCTCGGCCTCCGGCTTGTTGTCCCTGGTCACAGGGATGTGGCGGAAGGGGACGCCGTACGAGGCGACGAGCTCCGCGAAGTCCGTGTGGTTGGAGACGACCGCGACGATCTCGACGGGCAGCGCGCCGGTGCGCGAGCGGAACAGGAGGTCGTTGAGGCAGTGGCCGAACTTGCTCACCATCAGCACGATCCGCATCCGCTCGCTCGCGCGGTGGATCTGCCACTCCATCCGGAACGCCTCGCCGATCGCGGCGAAGCTCGCCCGCAGCTTGTCCACGGTCACCGTGGAATCCGCCGAGAAGTGGACGCGCATGAAGAAGAGACCGGTGTCGTGGTCGCCGAACTGCTGACTGTCCTCGATGTTGCAGCCGGTCATGAAGAGATAGCTCGACACGGCGTGCACGATGCCCTGCTTGTCGGGGCACGAGAGCGTGAGGACGTACTGCTCGGCTGGGGCGTCCGAGGCAGCGGGTACGGATTCGGCAGGCTGCGGCGCGGTCATTCCCGTAGGGTGCCACACCGCCCGCGGGTCACGCCGATCTGGTCATGATGCGGAGCACGTCCAGGGACCGGGGCGGGGTGTCGGGGTCCTCGCCGTCGTTGGTGGCGAGCATCACATGGGCCTCGCGGGCGGCCACGACCGCCTCGTTCCAGCCCGGGTGCTCCAGATACGCGGAGACGGGGGCGTCCGCGCCTATCTGGTGCATGATGCGCAGCACCCGCAGGGCGGCGACGTCCACGAGGGCGGCCTCCGCGGAGTCGCGGAAGATCGTGCCCACGTACTTCTCGGCGGACCAGTTGTCGAGCCAGGTGTCCTCGACCAGGCGGTACACGGCGTCGGTGACGTCGCCGTACCCTTCCCGGCCGGCCAGCCAGCACTCGTGGTGGAAGACGGGGTCGGAGAGCATGTGCAGCGCCGAGCGCACGTTGCTGCGCCAGCGCCACCACGGCATGTCGTTGAGCGGCATGCCGCCCATGGTGGAGGAGCGACGGCCGCGACGGGAAGTGTTCTCCGAACCTTGCTGCACGGTTGTCGATCGTACGTTCCCCTCCGGCGGACGCGAGCAGCCCCCCGTAATTCACCTTCACGTCACCGAGCGTTGACCACGGCACACTGCTGCGTTACCCGCGAGGCGCAAAAGTTCATGACCATGACCGGATGGCGACGCCTCACCTCCTCCCGCCCCCACAGACTCCTCACAACTGCGGCGGCCGGCGCACTGCTCGTATCCGGCTGTGGTGTCCTCCCCGGGGCGTCCGGGGGTTCCAGGGATCCGGTCACCGTGATGACCTGGGCCCCGGACACCGCCGGAGCCGACGCGGTGAACATGGCGGGCATGCCGGCCATGGCGAGGACGTACGCCCGCTGGATCAACGAGCAGGGCGGGATCGACGGCCACGAACTGCGGGTGCTCACCTGCAACGAGCAGGACACCGCCGCCGGGGCCTCGACGTGCGCACGGCGGGCGGCCGACCAGGACGTGGCGGCGGTCATCGGCTCGTACAGCAGGCACGGCCGGGCGTTCCTGGCCCCGCTGGAGGCCGCGGGCATCCCGTACATCGGCGGGTACGGCGCCTCCGCCGACGAGTTCACCAGCTATCTGTCCTACCCCGTCAACGGCGGGCAGCCCGCGCTCGTCGCGGGCAACGGTGAGCAGCTGGCGGCCACGTGCGAGCAGGTGTCGCTCGTGCGGCCCGACAGCCTGGTCGGCGACACCATGCCCGGGCTGCTCGACACGAGCCTCAGCCGGAGCCACCGCCCGGGGGTCTACGACATCAGCGCGCCCGAGGAGGCCACGTCGTACGACTCCCAGGCGGCCAAGGCCCTCGTACAGGCGGGTGACGGCTGCGTGACCGCGGTGCTCGGGGAGGGCACGGGGACGTTCTTCGACTCCTTCCGCCGGCTGGAGCCGCAGGGCAGCGAGGTGCGGATCTCGTCCGTGCTGGGCAGTGTCGGCCAGAGCCTCATCAACCGCTCCGGCGGCCCGAACAGCCCGTTCGAGGGGGCCCTGGTGACCGGCTGGTACCCGGACTCGGAGGACGCCGGCTGGGACGAGATGCGCCAGGTGATCGACACGTACGCCTTCGGGGACAACCGGATCGATCCCGAGGACCCGGGCGTGCAGACGACGTGGATCGCCTACACGGTCCTCAAGGCGGTCGTCGAGGCGATGGACGAGTCCTCGATCACGGCGGGCGGCATCTCGGTCAGCCTCAACCGGGGCACCGAGGTGGACACCGGCGGTCTCACTCCCGTGCTGCGGTGGCGCTTCCAGGACATGGTCGGCACGGCGCCCTACGGGCGGATCGTCAATGCGCGGGTGACCTTCCAGGTGGTCCGCCAGGGGCGTCTCACCTCGGCGAAGAAGGGTTTCGTGGACGTCACGCAGACCCTCGTGGGCGCCGATCCGCACAGCTGACGCCCGGGGGCCCCGCACGGGGGCCCGGCACGGGGGCCCACCCGGCACGCGGGGCCCGCCCGGCACGCGGGCCCCGGCCCGGCACGCAGCCCCGGCACGCGGGGCCGGGCCGGGGCCGTCGCGTCAGAGCTGGGTGGGCGCCCGCTCCGTCAGCTCGTACTTCCGCGCGAGGGTGTTCCACAGCCCCGAGGCCTTGCGCTTCTCGATGGTGGCATCGCTGCTGGACTTCTCGGCCTTGGCCGTCTCGCCCGTCGACCGGGCGGTGCCGCCCTTGCAGACCTTCTTGTCGTTCTTGGCCTGCCCGGCCCACGCGGCGTAGTGATCGTCGGCCTCCGCGGATGCCTGCCAGGCCTTCGTGAGCGCGTCCTTCAGCTCGGCGTGGGCGGGGAGCTGGTCGAGGCTCAGCGTCTCCAGCCGGGTGACGAGGCTGCGGCGCTGCGTGGCCGCACCCGTCAGATCGGTCGCCGCCTGGTCGAGCGCCCGGCAGCTCTTGATCTTCTCGACGGCGCTGATCACGGCCGCACGGCTGTTGTTGCTGTCGGCGAGGAGCTTGTCCAGAGCCTCCGCCTGCGGCTTCGCCGGGTCCGCCGCCGGTTCGGCGGAGCCGGCCGCCGAGGAACTCTGCGAGGCCACCGGCTGCTTGTCGTCCGACGGGCTGTCGTCACCGCCGCTCATCAGCGCGCCCGCGCCGAGACCGATGACGGCGCAGCCGATGACCACCGCCGCGATCAGCGGGATGTGCGGGGACCTTCTGCGCGGGGCGCCGCGGTCATGGTCCGGCTCGCCGCCGCCGTGCGCGCCGGAGAGGTTCTGCGGACCGGCCTGGTACGGCTGGGCACCCTGCGGCTGCTGCTGTGCCTGGTGGGGCCGCTGCGGCTGCTGGTGGCCCGGGTCGAAGTGGGGCATCTGCTGCGTGGCGCCCGCGGGCTCCTCGCTGCGGAAGAGACTGTCGAACTCCGCGGGCGGCTGCCGGTCGCCCGGGGCCCCCGGCCGGATCCCGTAGGGAGCGCCGCCGGGCACCGGGGGTATGTACTGGGTCGCGTCACCGTCGGACGGCTGCCCGGGTGCGGCGGACTGCCCCAGGTACTGCGTGGACTCGGCCTGGCGCTCGGGCGGCAGCCCTCCGGGCAGGGGGCCGCCGGGCACGGGCGCGATGTACTGCGTGGCGTCCGCGTCCCCGCCCTGGCCCGCGGCGTGACCGGTGCCGGGGGCGGCCTCGGGCGGCAGGGGCTGGGCGTAGGACTGCTGCTGGTACGGGCCCTGCTGGTACGCGTCCCGCTGGTACGGGTCCTGCTGCGGGGCGTACGGCTGCGGTGGGGGCTGGTACTGCCCGTGCTGCGGGGCGTAGGCGCCCGGCTGGTGCTGCTCCGGTGGCAGCTGCCCCGGTGCCTGGCCGTCCTGCGTGGCCTGCGGCCCCCAGGGCTGGCCCCACGGCTGCCCGCCCGCGGGCGCGGCCTGGTCCGGCTGCCCGCCCACGGGCCAGGGGGCGCCGCCCTCCGCGGGCAGCACGACACCTTCGTGCGCGGGCCGTACGGCGGGAAGCTGCCGCTCGTCACCCTGTCCGCTCTGCGTCACCGGGACTCCTACGTGTCAACCTATGGAATCGTCGGCTCACGCTACCGGGTGGCCCGCGCATGGCGCCAAGCGACCGAGGCCCCTCACCACCCCTCCACACAGCGGTGAGGCCCGGCACGCCCACGGCGACGACGGCGTAGCCCCCCGAATCCTCCGGTCAGGCGGCCTGGAGCTCCAGCCTGGCGCCGAACTCCCTTACCGCGGGCTCGTTCCCGTACGGCTCCAGCCGCTGCTGGAGGTCGTCCAGATACTCAGCGCCCCGGCTGGAGCGCACCGTGCCCAGGAGCTCCATCGCCCGCAGCCCCGTGTGGCAGGCCTGCTCCACCTCGCGCTGCTGCACCTGGGCCGAGGCCAGCAGCACCAGGCCGATGCCCCGGCGCCGGGTACGGGACTCCGGGAGCGCGGCCAGGGCCTCCTTGGCGCGCCGGGCGGCGGGTTCGCCCTGGCCCAGGTCGCGGTGACAGTGCGCCAGTTCGTCCGCGAGGTAGCCCGCGTCGAAGTGGGCGATCCAGGCGGGGTCGTCGCCGGTGTCCGGGTCGGCCTGGTCCAGGGCGGCCAGCGCCCGGCTCGCGGCCACCTGGCAGGTACGGGCGTCGCCCATCAGCGCGTGGCCCCGCGCCTCGGCGGCGTGGAACATCGCCTCCGCGCGTGGGGTGACGCGGCCCCGGGCGCCCTCCTGGGCCGCCCGCGCCAGCTGGGCGATCTCCCGGGGGTTGCCGAGCTGCGCGGCGAGGTGACTCATCGAAGCGGCGAGCACATAGCCGCCGTACGCCCGGTCGCCGGCTGCCTGGGCCAGCCGCAGCGCCTGGATGTAGTACCGCTGGGCCAGGCCGGGCTGGCCTGTGTCGACGGCCATGTATCCGGCGAGTTCGGTGAGGCGGGCCACCGCGCCGAACAGCTCACGGCCGACGGATTCGCGGTACGCCCCCGAAAGGAGCCCGGACACCACGCTGTTGAGGTAGTGCACCAGCACGGGCCGCACGTGCCCGCTGCCGAAACGGTGGTCCAGGTCGACGAGCGCGGCCGTCATCGCCCGCACCGCCTCCACGTCCGGCATGCCGACCCGGCTCCCGGCCGCCCGCGCCACCTGCGGGTCGGCGCCGGTGATCAGCCAGTCACGGCTGGGCTCGACCAGCGCGGACGCGGCCACCGCGGACCCGGACAGCAGGTCGCGACGGCCCACGTCGCTGCGCCACAGCTCGCAGACCTGCTCGATCGCCCCGAGCACGGTCGGCGCGAACTGCAGGCCGACGCCTGACGCGAGGCTCTTGCCGTTGGCCATGCCGATCTCGTCGATCGTGACCGTACGCCCGAGCTTGCGGCCGATCGCCTCGGCGATGATTCCCGGCGCCCTCCCGCGCGGTTGCTGGCCACGGAGCCAGCGGGCCACGGAGGTCTTGTCGTAGCGGAGGTCCAGCCCTCGTTCCGCGCCGACCATGTTGACCCGGCGTGCGAGGCCGGCGTTGGAACACGCCGCCTCCTGGATGAGCGTCTGGAGCCGTTCGTTCGGCTGACGGGCGACGAGAGGCCTGGCTGCCATATTTCCCCCTGGGACCGCGGTGTTGTCGGTGAGGCATCACTGCCCGGCACGGCACGAGAAATGCGCATATTCATCTGCATCGGCTACGGACGGTGGCGAGTTGGCACAGTTCTGCGAACGGTTACCCCCGCATCGGTGCGCTTGCCCGTGCGCGCCCCCGCCCGTGCATCCGTGCGCCCCACGTGCAGGATCGATCCGCCGGGAAGGGCGCACGCGCGCCCGTAACCCCTGGTGGTGACCGGAGTTGTGTGGAGCGTGGAAGAGGCCATCGGAGTGACGGAAGCCGCACGGATCCCCCAGCAGCGGAGCGAACAGCTGCTCGAAGCCGCTGCGTGGTACACCCAGGAACGGCACTGGGACGTGGTTCCCGGCACCTGGCTCGAAGCCGTGGCCGGTGCGGAGCGCTGCTCGTGCGGCGACGCCGGCTGCGCGGAGCCGGGGGCCCACCCCACCCGCCCGGACTGGGCGGGCCAGGCGACCGGCAACGCGGCCACGGCCCGCCGGATGTGGTCGCAGCAGCCGGGTTCCTCCGTCATCCTCCCGGCCGGCCGCACCTTCGACGTGCTGGACGTGCCGGAGGCCGCGGGCTTCCTGGCCATGGCCAGGATGGAGCGGATGGGCATCACGCTGGGCCCGGTGATCCGCACCCCGGACCGCCGGACGCTCTTCTTCGTCCTGCCGGGTGCCGCCGCCAAGGCGCCGGCCCTCGTCCAGCAACTGGGCTGGGACGCCGGGGCCGTCGGCCTGGTGGGGCGCGGCGAGGGGCATTACGTCGCGGGCCCGCCGACCCGGGTGGGCGGGCGCGGTGCCGTGCAGTGGGCCCGCCGCCCCTCCCGCGTGAATCTGTGGCTGCCGGACGCGGAGGAGCTGATCAACCCGCTCGCGTACGCCTGTGCCAGGGAGGCGGCCGACGCCCGCGCACGCCTTTCGTAGGCTGGTCCCCACACGTGGGGATACCGAAAGGCAGTGCCATGCCGGACCAGACGCAGAGCTCGGACAGGACGGACGGAGCGGGCACGGTGCCCTCGGCGGAAGCGGCCTCGCCGGCGGGCGGGGCTCCGGCCGTGCCTGCGGGCGGGGTCACGGCCTCACTGGCGGGCGGGGCTCCGGCTTCACCGGCGGCCGTGCGGGTGGAAGGGCTGTGGAAACGGTTCGGGGAGCAGATCGCGGTCGCCGGGATCGATCTGGAGCTGCCCGCGGGCAAGTTCGTCGGTCTGGTGGGCCCCAACGGCGCGGGGAAGACCACCACGCTCTCCATGGTGACCGGGCTGCTCAGGCCGGACATGGGGCGGATCGAGGTCGGCGGCCACGACGTGTGGCGCGACCCGGTCGAGGTGAAGTCCCGTATCGGGGTGCTCCCGGAGGGCCTGCGGCTCTTCGAGCGGCTCTCGGGCCGTGAACTCCTCGCGTACAACGGCCGGCTGCGCGGCCTGCCGGGCGCGGAGGTGGACAAGCGGGCCACCCAGTTGCTCGACGTCCTCGACCTGGCCGGCGCGCAGCACAAACTTGTCGTGGACTACTCGACGGGGATGCGCAAGAAGATCGGCCTGGCGACGGCGCTGCTGCACAATCCCGAAGTCCTCTTCCTCGACGAACCGTTCGAGGGGGTGGACCCGGTGTCGGCCCAGACCATCCGCGGGGTGCTCGAGCGCTACACCCGCTCGGGCGCGACGGTGGTCTTCTCCAGCCATGTGATGGAGCTCGTCGAGTCCCTCTGCGACTGGGTGGCCGTCATGGCGGGGGGCCGGATCCGTGCGCACGGCACACTCGCCGAGGTACGCGGCGAAGCAGCGTCCCTTCAGGACGCCTTCCTCGAACTGGTCGGCGCGGGCGGCCGGGACACCGCCGGCGACTCCCTCGACTGGCTGGGCGGTGCCCGATGACCGTCCTGGACGCCGCCCCCACCGGGTCCGCGGTCCCGGCCGTACGCGGTCAGGGCCTCGTCCCGGTCTTCGTACGCCTCAAGCTGACGCTGCTGCGCAACGGTCTGCGCCAGTCGTCGGGGCGGCGCGCCGCCTATGTCGCCTCCCTCGTGGTCACGCTCCTGCTCGCCGCCGGCCAGGTGATCGGCCTGGTGGCGCTGCGCGGCCATGCGCAGGCGGGCACCCTGGTGGTGCTGCTGAGCGCGGTGGTGGCGCTGGGCTGGGCGGTGATGCCGCTGTTCTTCCCGAGCGGCGACGAGACGCTGGACCCGAGCCGGCTGGTGATGCTGCCGCTCCGGCCACGGCCGCTGATCGGGGCGCTGCTGGTGGCCTCGCTGATCGGCATCGTGCCGCTCTTCACCCTCGCCCTGTCCCTGGGCTCGGTGATCGCGGTGGCGCACGGCGCGGTGGCGACGGCGTTCGGGGTGGTCGCCGTACCGCTGACGCTGCTGGTCTGTGTGGCGCTGGCGCGGTCCGTCGCCACGGCGAACATCCGGCTGCTGACCTCGCGCAAGGGCCGTGACCTCGCGGTGCTCAGCGGGCTGGTGATCGCGGTGGGCATCCAGTTCGTCAACCTCGGTGCGCAGAGCCTGAGCCGCGCGGGCGGCCTGTCCTCGCTGGAACCGTTCGCGGACGTGGTGCGCTGGCTGCCGCCGGCGTCGGCACTCGGGGCGGTGGGGTCCGCGTCCGAGGGCGCCTACGGGACGGCCGTGGCACAGGTGCTGATCTCCCTGTTCGCCCTGGGGGTCCTGATGTGGCTGTGGCAGCGGAGCCTGGTGAAGCTGATGACGGCGCCCGACGGTTCGACGATCGCCGCCGCGGAACCGTCCCGGGAGCGGTCGGGCGCGGACCGTACCGGTCTGTACGCACTGCTGCCCGAGGGGCGTACGGGGACGGTGATGCGGCGCAGCCTGCGCTATGTCGTACGGGACCCGAAGACCAAGGCGTCCTGGGTGACGGCTCTCGCGATCGGTCTGATCGTGCCGGTGCTCAACGCGGTGCAGGGCGCGGGGTCGGTCTACTTCGCGTGCTTCGCGGCCGGCATGCTCGGCATGCAGATGTACAACCAGTTCGGGCAGGACACCTCCGCCTTCTGGATGGTGGCGCTGTCGGTCTCGTCGGCCCGGGACGCCTATGTCGAACTGCGGGCGCGAGCGCTGGCGTTGTTGCTGATCACCCTGCCGTACACGGTTCTGGTGACGGTGCTGACGGCCGGGCTGCTCGGCGAGTGGGAGGCGTTGCCCGCCGTCATGGGGCTGTCCTTCGCGCTGCTCGGCGCGATGCTGGCGACGGGCGCCCTGGCCTCGGCGCTGTTCCCGTACTCGATCCCGCAGGACGGAGCGTTCAAGAACGTCGTCCCGGGGCAGGCCGGACTCGCCTGGATCTCCCTCTTCGGCGGGATGGTCGCGGCGGCGGTGCTCAGCGCCCCTGTGATCGCGTTGACGGTCTGGCTGCACGTGGCGGACCGTCAGGACTGGCTGTGGGTGCTGCTGCCGGTGGGTGCGGTGTACGGAGCGCTGACCGGCCGGCTGGGGGTACGGCTCGCCGCGCCCCGCACGGCGGATCGCCTCCCGGAGATCCTGGCGGCGGTGAGCAAGGGCTGAGGGTCCGGCGCACGGCGCGCGGGCCCCGGCGGCGTGAGCACAGGGCAGGCGCAGGAGGCCGGGCGGTGCGAGCACAGGGCAGGCGCAGGAGGCCGGACCGGCTGGCGGCGCGCGGCCGGTGCGGGCCGGCTCGGGCCGGGGACGCGGGGCCGGGGCAGGGGACGGGCGGGCGAGGGCAAGGGCCGGGGACGGACGGGCCGGGGCCGGGGGGCCGGGGGGCCGGGGCAGGGAACGGGCGGGCCGGGGGCGGGGACCGCCGGGTCAGGGGCTGACGGGTTCCCGGTCGTCCTTGACGTCCTCGGCGAGCTGCTCCAGGAACGGCTCCACCGCCGCGCGCCAGCCCTCGGGCTGGTCGTAGTGGACGAGGTGCCCGGCGTCCGCCACCTCCGCGTACTGTCCGCGCGGCAGGACCCTGACCATCTCCTGGGCCTCGGCCCTGCCCAGCTCGCCTTCGATGCCGCGCAGCACCAGGGTGGGGCAGCGCACCTGCGCCAGCTCCTCCCAGTGGGCGTCGTGGACCCAGGTGGCCCGGGAGGTGAGCATCTGCCGGCGGGAGAAGACGGGCCGCCAGCCGTCGGGGGTCTCGGTCATCACTTCGGCGAAGAACTCACCGCGCGAGGGGTTGGGCCGCTCCACCCAGGGGTCGTCCTCGCCGAACCACTTCCGCACGTCGGCAAGCGTCGCGAAGGGCAGCGGCCAGGCGTCGAACCAGTCCTCCCACTCACGCTGGGAGGCTCCGCCGAGTGCGGAGGCACGCATGTCGCAGATGATCAGTGCCTTGACGAGGTCGGGCCGCTTCGCGGCGAGCTGCCACGCGGTGAGGGCGCCCATGGAGTGCCCGATGAGGGTGACGGGCGCGAGGCCGAGCTGTTCGATCGCCGCCTCGGCGTCCCCGACGTAGGCGTCACGGGTGTACGGCCCGTCGGCCGGCTTCTCGCTGCGGCCGTGGCCCCGTTGGTCGAGGCCGACCGGCCGGTGACGTTCGGACAGCCAGCGGGCGGTGGAGGCCCAGTGCGCGGACCGTCCCATCAGCCCGTGCAGCAGTAAAATCCCGGGGGCCTGCCCGGCATCCGGGCGCCCTTCGGGCTGCTCGGCGAACTCCCAGGCCGCGAGGCGTAGGCCGTCCGACCCGGTCACATCAACGCGCCGCACCATAGGTCTGGCACCCCCTTCTGGTCCTCGATCACCGTGTGCTGCGTGCGCGCCAGACTATCGAACCTTTATTCGAAAACCTGCGTCCGGCTCGCAACATCCCACGTTTGAGTGACAGCGGTTCAGGATTGACGCCCGCAGCCCAGGGGAGACCTTTTCCGGGAAGCGGACCACTCGGGGACAAGGGGTCCGTGGGGACTGACCTCGAGAGCTCGGGGCTCCGGGTCAGCGCTGGGGAGGACCGGCCCCGGCGCCTTCGGGCGCCGGGGCCGCCGCCTGTTCCGGAACTCATGGGTCCGCCCGCCTCGGGGGCCGGGAACGGCAGGACGGGCCGGTCGGCCGCCGCGACGGCCCGGCGGGCCCGCGGGGTCGCCATCAGGGCGTCGCACCGCCCGGAAGCCCCCTCACAGCGCACATTCCAGTGCGACGGGCGCATGTCCTGCTCCCTCCCCGACCGCGCGGCACGATGTGCCGGCGCCCTCAGGTCAATGCCTGGCCACAGCCTGGCACGCGTTTCGCCCGGGCGCTGCGATTCCGGGCGGAAAACAGAAAGCGGGCTTACCTGCCCAGAACTGCACGTGCATCCGCACCGGCGCATGCACATGCGCCCGGCGCACCGGGGTGCGCATCGGCGCTGTTCCAGCGCCTGCCCGAGGCCGCCGAGCGCTCGGCGGGAGCCGCCGAGCCGCCCGGCGCGGGGGTCAGCGCTTCGCGACGAAAACGTGCGACGCGACCTCGGAGTCCAGCTCAGCCGCCTCGCCGCTGGACCCGACCAGCACGCCACCGGCCGACTCGGTCACACTGACCACCGAGCCGGGCTGCACGCCCGCCCGCCGCAGTGTGTACATCAGCTGGGCGTCGGTCTGGATGGGCTCACCGATCCGGCGCACCACCACGGTCTTGCCGTCCGCGCCCGGGTCCAGGTCGGCCAGGCTCACCATGCCCTCGTCCAGGAACGGATCGGCCTCAGCCTGCTCGCCCAGCTCCTCCAGGCCCGGGATCGGGTTGCCGTACGGAGACTCCGTCGGGTGCCGCAGGAGCTCCAGCACCCGCCGCTCCACGGCCTCGCTCATCACGTGCTCCCAGCGGCACGCCTCGGCGTGGACCTGCTCCCACTCCAGGCCGATGACGTCGACGAGCAGGCACTCGGCGAGCCGGTGCTTGCGCATGACCCGCGTCGCGAGGCGCCGCCCTTCGTCGGTGAGCTCCAGGTGCCGGTCTCCCGCCACCTGGACGAGCCCGTCCCGCTCCATGCGCGCCACCGTCTGGCTGACCGTCGGACCGCTCTGGTCCAGCCGTTCGGCGATCCGGGCGCGCATCGGGACCACGCCTTCCTCTTCGAGCTCGAGGATGGTGCGGAGATACATCTCCGTTGTATCGATCAGTCCGGACATACGTGCCCCTCGATGCTGTGACATGAAGTCGTCGTGCGATGGCCCTGCACCAATTCTGACGCATCACGCCGACAACCGTGCCCCGCCGTCGCATGCCTGTGCCGGCGGCCGGTTCCAGGGCCTATTGACAGCCCACTGGTCCAGACCGCAACGTGATCCGCGACATGGGCGCCGCACGGGCCCCCACTTCCGCGGGAAAGGCCTCCTCGATGAGCGACAGCAAGCTCGCCGGTCAGTTCTTCGACGCAGCGATCGGCCTGCTGGAGCGGGTGCGCGACGAGGAGTCCGGGTCCGTCGCGGCAGCCGGTGCCGCGATCGCCGAGACCGTCGCGGCGGGCGGCCGGCTCTTCGCCTTCGGGGCGGGGCACTCCTCGCTCGCCGCCCAGGACGTCGTCTACCGGGCCGGCGGACTCGCTCTGATGAACCTGCTCGCCGTGCCCGGCACCGTCGGTGTCGACGTCATGCCGGCGACGCTCGGCTCCGCGCTGGAGCGGGTGGACGGCCTGGCGAGTGCCGTCCTCGACTCCAGCCCCGCCCGTGCGGGCGACCTCCTCGTGATCATCTCCCTGTCCGGACGCAACGCGCTGCCCGTGGAGATGGCGCAGAACGCGCGGGCGCTCGGTCTGACGGTCGTCGGGGTCACCTCGGTCGCGTACACGGAGGGGACCAAGTCCCGGCACGCCTCGGGCGGTTTCCTCCGGGACCACTGCGACATCGTCCTCGACAGCAAGATCTCCATCGGGGACGCGGAGCTGACGGCGGAGGGTGTCCCGGCGCCGTTCGCGCCCGCTTCGACGGTCGTCACCAGCGCGCTGATGCAGGCCATGATGGCCGCCGCGGCGGAGGAGCTCGTCGCGCGCGGCATCGAGCCGCCGCTGCTGCGCTCGGGCAACGTCGACGGCGGCCACGAGTGGAACGGCCGTGTGATGCGGGAGTACGGCGACCGCGTCTTCTACCGGCACTGAGGCTCCGTCAGACCACCCGGCACTCAGGGCACCGGGCACTCAGGGCTCCCGGGCGCTCAGGCCACCGGGCACTCAGGGCTCCCGGGCGCTCAGGCCACCGGGCACTCAGGCCACCGGGCGCTCAGGACCCCCGGACGCGCAGGGGCCTGGGCACTCGGGGCCCCCGGACGCGCAGGGGCCCGGAGCGTCAGACTGCCGGGGCCGCCGTCAGCCGGGCCAGGTCGACGGCCGAGGCGACCCGGACCGCCACGCTCTCCGCGTACATCACGTCCGGCCGCTCGAACGCGCCGCGGTTCGCCGCGCGCAGGAACGTCACCACGCCCAGCGTCCGCCCCCGGCTCCGCAGCACCACGCACAGGGCGTGCACCGAGTCGCCCGGCCACCGGTGCTCCGCCGCCCACGCCTCGCCCACGCCCGCCGGTGCGGCGGCGCGCACGGATCCCGTGCGCTCCATCGCCTGGAGGGCCGGGTGGCCGGGGCCGTAGCGCGCCGGGATCGACCCGCCGGATACCGGCAGGCACGGGCCCGGAGCGTCGGAAGGCGTCGCGGCGGCCCGTACGAGCCGCTCCCCCGAGGCCAGGTCCACCAGCAGGTCCACCACCACGTGGTCGGCGAACCCCGCGAGGGCGTAGTCCAGCGACGTCATGGCCGCCTCCATCGGGTCCTCGCACTCCGCGGCCTGGCGGGCGGCCCGGTGCAGCTGGTTGGAGCGGAAGCGCACCCGGTCGGCGTCCTGCTCCGCGAGCTTGGCCGCCGTGACGTCACGGAACAGCCAGCCGACCCCCAGCGGGACGGGCTCCTCGGCCAGCGGAGACGCCAGCCGCAGGAACCCGCTCCGCCAGCAGCGCCGCTTGTCGCCCTCGGCGGTCCGCACCGTCACCCAGAGCTCGGCGGGCGCGGGCGGCGCGCCCTCCAGTTCCTCGACCCCCTGCACGATCAGCTCGCCCAGGGGGCGTCCCAGCAGCGTGGTGCGGCCGCCGCCGAGCGCGCGGGCCGCGTAGCCGTTGACCACGGTCGGCCGCAGGTCCACGTCGACGGCGACGACACCCCAGGAGGCCTCCTCGAACAGGGCCTCGCTGAGCGCGATGGACCGCTCCAGGTCGATCTGGGCGTGCACCTCGCCGAACGCGCAGTACACCCCGGCGGCCTTCCCGTCCTCGCCGCGGACCCCCGAGGACTGGGTCCGCACGAGGACGCGGCCGCCGTCCTTGCGCAGCAGCGCGAATTCGTGGACCTGCCGTCCGGGGGCGTCCATGACGGCGAGCAGCCGCTCCTGCACGTCGCCTGCGTCCGCACTGCGCACGGCCCATCCGGCGAAGCCCCGCCGCCCGACGGCCTCGGCGGCGGTCCAGCCGAGGATCCGCTCCGCCTCACGGTTCCAGTGGGTGATGGTGCCGTGCGCGTCGAAGGCACAGAGCGCGGCGTCCATCCCGTCGAGCAACGCGGCCAGCAGCCGTGAGCCCGGAATCGCAGCCGCCGACGGCTCCCGTTCCGGATCCTCGTCGGGCCCGATCGCGTCGGTGGTCCCGGTGCTCCTGGAAGCACTCACTCCGTACCTCCCGCAGGGCGTGTTCCGCTTCGCGTTCCGCATTGCCGCACGTCAGACCATTGAACTCGAACGTGGGCCACCACACAGCCACTTCCCGGAAATCCGGCGTCCACCGGGGTCCCGTTAATTCGCTTGTGCGGTCATGGGGACGTTCCTAGGCTGTGGGCACACGCTGAAAGGAGGTGATCCGAAAAGTGCAGTCTTATCGGATTCGTGAGGTGGCTGCGGGCTGACAGCCCGTCGTCGCACACCGTGCACCTCGGCAGGCTGTCTGCCGAAACCCGAGCAGTCACCGACCCGCAGGCTCGCCGGTAAGTCCGGCCGGCTCCTCCGCAAGGAGGGACCCGAGCCTGCGGGTTTCTGCGTCACCGGCCCGTTCGGGCAGGCTCAGTACTGCTCGGACTGGCCGCCGTCGATCGGGATGACCGTGGCGTTGATGAACGCGGACTCGCCGGAGAGCAGGAACGCAACCAGGCTGCCGACCTCGTCGGGCTTGCCGAAGCGCTTCATCGGGTTGACGCTGACGAAGGCCTCGCCGGCCTTCTCCCAGTTCTCGGCGTCGATCTGCTTGAGCGACGCCTCGACCATCGGGGTCATGATCGCTCCGGGGGCTATCGCCTTGACCGAGACGCCGAACCGGCCGTACTCGACACCGGAGTTACGGGTCAGGCCGACGACACCGTGCTTGGCCGCCGCGTAGCCGGACTGGTTGCCCACGCCCCGGATGCCGCCGACGGATGCCGTGTTCACGACCGAGCCCGAGCCCTGGCCCTTCATCACCGGCAGCACGTACTTGAGGCCGAGGAACACGCCGCGCAGGTTGATCGACACCACGCGGTCGAACTCGTCGGTGCCGAAGTCCTCGGTGAGGTTCTGCTTGCCCTCGATGCCGGCGTTGTTGAAGAAGCCGTCGATGCGCCCGTATGCCTCGACGGTGGCGGAGACGTAGCGCTGCACGTCGGCCTCGGAGCTGACGTCGGCGGTGATCCGCAGGACCTCGGCGCCCGGTACCGCCTTCTCGACCGCCTCCGCCGTGTCGGCGAGGCCCTGCTCGCTGACGTCGACGAGGGCCAGCCTGGCGCCTTCGGACGCGACCCGCAGGGCCGCCGCGCGGCCGAGACCGGAGCCGCCGCCGGTGATGAGGACGACCTTGCCGCTGAACCTGTCTTCCATGACTGAACCTCCACGCCGAGATGTGCCGAATGACACTAGACTAGACAGTACGTACAGTCTAGAAATTCCCGCCGTGCCCGTCGGCCCCGCATCCGGAGGTTCCATGGACGACCGATCCGCCGCCGCACGTCCCCGGCGCGGCCCCCGTCGCGACCCCGAGGCCCACGCGGCCGTCCTGGCCGCCACCCGGGAGCTGGTGGCCGAGCTGGGCTACAAGGGCGTGACGATGGACCGCATCGCCTCGCGTGCCGGGGTGGCCAGGATGACGGTCTACCGCTGGTGGCCGAACAAGGCGGCGGTGATCACCGAAGCGGTCGCGGACCGGCTCACCCCGGGCCCCGCCCCTGACACCGGCGACGTGCGCGAGGACGCGCTGCTCTGGCTGCGGAACCTGGTGCGCACCCTGACCCTGCTCGGCGACCCGAGTGTGGTGACGGGGGCGCTGACCGAGCGCGGGGAGCCCGGACGGGCCGATCTGCGGGACCTCCTGAAGGCCCACTCCGCCCCCGCGGCACAGCTGCTGCGCGAGGGTGTGGCCCGGGGCCGGCTGCCGTCGGACGCGCCGCTGGAGGCGATCGTGGACAGCTGGGTCGGTTACGTCGTGTACCGCACGGTGTTCCTGGGCCAGGAGATCGCCGACGCCGACCTCCTGGACCTCGTACGCCTGCTGCCTCCGGCCCCCGGGACGTCCGGGACCGCGGCGGGCTGACGGGTCACGGGCCGCCCCGGACCCGGGAGGCGGGCCGACGGGCCGACGGGTCACGGGCCACCCGGCCCCGGTCCCGGCCCCGGGCAGGCAGGGCGACGCGTCATGAGCCGCCCCGGACCCGGGAGGCGGGCCGACGGGTCACGGCCCTCCCGGCCCCGATCCCGAGCAGGCAGGCCGCGTCAGGGGCAGAGCCGCTCCACCCGCCAGTCGGCGGCCGGGGCCTCGCGGACGTACCGCAACCGGTCGTGCAGGCGGTTCTCGCGGCCCTGCCAGAACTCGATCGCGTCCGGTACGACGCGGAAACCGCCCCACTGCGGCGGCGCCGGGACCTTCTCGCCCTCCGGGTAGCGGGCCGCGAGCTCCTCGTAGCGGTCGACCAGTTCCTGCCGGGAGCCGACGACAGCCGACTGGTCGCTCGCCCAGGCGCCCAGCTGGGAGCCGTGCGGACGGGTACGGAAGTACGCGACCGTCTCCTCGCGGCCCACGCGGGACGCGGTACCGGTGACGATGACCTGGCGGGCCAGGGGGTGCCAGGGGAAGAGCAGCGAGACGTGCGGGTTCCCGGTCAGCTCGCGGCCCTTGCGGGAGCCGTAATTGGTGAAGAACACGAATCCGCGGTCGTCGTAGTGCTTCAGCAGCACCGTGCGCGAGGAGGGGCGGCCCTCGGCGTCGACCGTGGAGACCACCATCGCGTTGGGTTCGTGGAGCGCGCCTCCCCCGGCGACCTGACGGAACCAGCGGGCGAACTGGTCCATGGGATCGGCGGCGAGATCCTTCTCGGTGAAGTCCTCGGAACGGTACTGCTCGCGCATCGCGGCCGGATCGGTGGTGCAATCGGATGACGGGACGCGAGAGGAGGCGGAAGCGGAGGACGAAGTGGCATCGGCTGTGGGCACGGGGCCATCCTGCCGCAGCGGGCCGGAATCCCCGCGGTGAGGGCCCGGTCGCCGGTCCGCGAGCCGTGCGGGCTGTGCCGGACGTCACCCTTCCCCGCGTCGTGGTAACCCGCCAGTATCGTGCACAGGCCTTTGTGGCCGTCTCACAGCCGCCGAGTCGAGGGAGCCGCCCGATGTCCGACTTCGTACCCGGACTTGAAGGAGTCGTCGCGTTCGAGACGGAGATCGCCGAGCCCGACAAGGAAGGCGGCTCGCTCCGTTACCGCGGCGTCGACATCGAGGATCTCGTCGGCCATGTGTCGTTCGGAAACGTCTGGGGGCTGCTGGTGGACGGGGCGTTCAACCCCGGTCTGCCGCCTGCGGAGCCGTTCCCGATCCCGGTGCACTCGGGCGACATCCGCGTGGACGTGCAGTCCGCGCTCGCCATGCTCGCGCCCGTGTGGGGCCTGAAACCGCTGCTGGACATCGACGAGGAGACCGCGCGCAACGACCTGGCGCGCGCGGCCGTGATGGCGCTGTCGTACGTCGCGCAGTCGGCCCGTGGCCAGGGCCTGCCGATGGTCCCGCAGAGCGAGATCGACAAGGCGGAGTCCGTCGTCGAGCGCTTCATGATCCGCTGGCGCGGTGAGCCGGACCCGAAGCACGTCAAGGCGGTGGACGCCTACTGGACCTCGGCCGCCGAACACGGCATGAACGCCTCGACGTTCACCGCCCGTGTCATCGCGTCCACGGGTGCCGACGTCTCGGCCGCCCTCTCCGGCGCGGTCGGCGCGATGTCGGGGCCCCTGCACGGCGGGGCGCCCTCCCGGGTCCTCGGCATGATCGAGGAGATCGAGCGGACCGGCGACGCCACGGCGTACGTCAAGCAGGCCCTGGACAAGGGCGAGCGCCTGATGGGGTTCGGCCACCGCGTCTACCGCGCGGAGGACCCCCGCGCCCGCGTCCTGCGCCGCACGGCCCGTGAGCTCGCCGCACCGCGCTTCGAGGTGGCGGAGGCCCTGGAGAAGGCCGCCCTGGAGGAGCTCCACGCCCGCCGCCCCGACCGGGTCCTGGCGACGAACGTCGAGTTCTGGGCGGCGATCGTCCTGGACTTCGCGGAGGTCCCGGCGCACATGTTCACGTCCATGTTCAGCTGCGCCCGTACGGCGGGCTGGTCGGCGCACATCCTGGAACAGAAGCGCACGGGCCGCCTGGTCCGCCCCTCGGCGACGTACGTCGGCCCGGGCACACGCGACCCCCGCTCGATCCCCGGGTACGACCAGCTGGCGGACCTGAACAACTGACGGGGAGCCGGGTGTGACCGGGGCCGGTCGATGAGAGGTCACGGACGGCCGGGGCGGGCGTACAGGCCCCTCGGCCGTCCGTGACGTCACGATGAGCCGTGGGACGCCTCAGCCCAGCGCCTCGTCCAGCAGGGCCGCCCACTGCGCGACGACCCTCTCCCGCCGCGCCCTGTCGTCGGTCAGCACGTTGGCGAGGCCCAGGCCGCGGGCCATGTCGAGGAGGCCCTGGACCGTCTCCCGGACCCCTGGGCGGGTTTCGTCGGCGTCGAGGAGTCCGACGGCTATGCGGTGGGTCTCCCGGCCGACGCGCGCCTCGAGTTCGGTGACACGGGGGCGGAGCTGCTCCTCGTTCGATGCGGCGACCCAGAGCTGGAGGGCGGCCCGGAAGAGAGGGCCCGTGTAGAGGTCGACCAGGGCCGCGATCACCTCCGCGCGGCCCTGCACGGGCAGGGCGCGCAGGGCGGCGGAGCGCTCCTCGGCGACGTATTCGACGGCGCCGGTGAACAGGTCCTCCCGGGTGGGGAAGTGGTGCTGGGCGGCGCCGCGTGAGACCCCGGCGTGTTCGGCGACGACGGAGACCGTGGAGCCTGCCCAGCCGTGTACGGCGAGGCAGGCCACCGCGGATTCCAGGAGCCGTTGCCGGGTGGCGCGGCTCCTGTCCTGCTTCGGGGACGTCACAGCGCCCATGAGGGATCCCGTCGTTCGAGGAAGGCCGTCATCCCCTCCCGCGCGTCGTCGGAGGCGAAGAGCGCCGCTGAGCGGGCGATAAGGTCTTCTGCGTGCTGGTTGAAACTATCCAGCACAGTAGCCGCGACCAGCTCCTTGGACACCGCCAGGCCCTGCGGGGAGGCCCTGCGCAGTCCGTCCAGGATCGGCACGAGCGCCTTGTCCAGGTCGTCGGCGGACCCGGCGGCAACGCTCACCAGGCCGATCCGCGCCGCCTCCGCCGCGTCGAAGCGTTCCCCGGTGAGGTAGTAGCGGGCGGCGGCGCGCGGGTCGAGACGGGGCAGCAGGGGCATGGAGATGACGGCGGGGGCGAGTCCCAGGCGCGATTCGGTGAGCGCGAAGGAGGACTGCGGGCCCGCGACGGAGATGTCGCACGCCGCCAGGAGCCCGAGCCCGCCGGCCCTGACGTGCCCGGTCACGTGGGCGACGACGGGCTTGGGCAGGGCGACGATCGCCCGCATCAGGGCGACGAACGCCGCCGGTTCGGGTGGTGCGCCGAGGTCGGCGCCCGCGCAGAAGGTGTTCCCGGTGTGGGTGAGGACGACGGCCCGTACGGTGTCGTCGGCCGCGCAGCCGGCCAGCGCCTCGGTCAGCTCTCCCACGAGACGGGCGGAGAGCGCGTTGCGGTTGGCCGGGGAGTCCAGGGTGAGCGTGGTGATGCCCCGGTCGTGGGTCGTGGGTGCCAGGGTCATGGCCGCTTCTCCCGGTCCCGCAGCTCGCGCCGGAGGATCTTGCCGGACACCGCGCGGGGCACGGCCTCGATGAACTCGGCCTGTCTGACCTTCTTGTACGGGGAGACCCGGTCGGCGACGTAGGTGAGGACGTCGTCCTCCGTGAGGTCCTCCGCACCGGGCCGGCGCACCAGGTAGGCCTTGGGCACCTCGTTGCCGTCGGCGTCGTACACCCCGATGACGGCGGCGTCGTCGATCGACGGGTGGGTCAGCAGCAGTGCCTCCAGGTCGGCGGGGGCGACCTGGTAGCCCTTGTACTTGATGAGTTCCTTGACCCGGTCGACGACGTACAGCCAGCCGTCCTCGTCGACCCGGCCCACGTCCCCCGTGTGCAGCCAGCCGTCCTCGTCGATCATGGCGGCGGTGGCCTCGGGCCGGCCGAGGTAACCCTTCATCACCTGCGGGCCGCGGATGAGGATCTCGCCCGGGGTGTCGGTGCCGACGTCGATGCCGGGGTCGGTGAGCGAGACGATCCGCATCTGCGTGCCGGGCAGCAGCTTGCCGACCGTTCCGGGCGGCGGGTTCTCCGCGTCCAGGGGCACGACGTGGCAGCCGGGCGAGAGTTCCGTCATGCCGTAGCCCTGCCGCACCGAGGGCACGGCGAGCCGGTCGGAGCAGGCGGCGGCGAGCGTGGCGTCCAGGGGGGCGGCGGCGCTGAGGACGTATTCCAGCGAGGAGAGGTCGTACTCGCCGACGAGCGGGTGCTTGGCGAGGGCCAGGACGATGGGCGGGGCGACGTACAGGCCCGCGATGCGCCGGTCCTGGATGGTTTCGAGGAACTGGGCGAGATCGAAGCGGGGCAGGACGACGACGGTGGCGCCGTAGCGCAGCGGCCCGTTCATGAGGGCGGTCAGCCCGTAGATGTGGAAGAAGGGCAGCACGGCCAGGATGCGGTCGCGCTCGCCCAGGGGGACGAAGGGCCGCAGCTGCTCCAGGTTGGTGGCGATGTTGCGGTGGGTGAGCATGACGCCCTTGGGGGTGCCGGTGGTCCCCGAGGAGTACGGGAGGACGGCGATGTCCTCGGCCGGGTCGAAAATGATCTCGGGTTCGGGGGCGGTGGAGCCCAGCATGTCGAGTACGGAGGTGTGGCCCTCGGCCTGGTCGCAGACGTAGATCTCCTGGATGCCGCCCGCGAGTTCGGCGGCGCGGCGGGCGACGTCCAGGAGCGGGGAGACGGTGACGATCCAGCGGGCCGACGAGTCCTGGAGCTGTTTGGCGAACTCCTCCGGGGTGGCCAGGGGGTGGATGGTGGTGACGGTGGCACCGGCACGGGTCGCCCCGTAGAAGACCGGCGGGTAGGCGACGGTGTTGGGGCTGTGCAGGGCGAGGACGTCGCCCTTGCGCAGGCCGGCCTCGGCGAGGTGGGCGGCGATGCGCCGGTGGAAGGTGTCGAGCTGGCTGTAGGTGACGGTCATCCCGTTGGTCCCGTCGATCAGGGCGGGGGTGTCACCGAAGTCCGCGGCGTTCCCGAGGACGGCTTCGTGGATGGGTGTGTCGACGGCCGGGACATCTGCGTACTCGCTGTGGAACACCATGGCGGTCCCCTTCGACGCGGGTGAAGAGCCAGAATCGCCCCTGCGGGGGCGGATGGGGAGACCTGGGACGGGGCCGGGTACGTCAGTACGACTTCGGCAGGCCCAGGGTCTGGTGGGAGACGTAGTTCAGGATCATTTCCCGGCTCACGGGTGCGATGCGGGAGACGCGCGCGGCCGTCACGAGGGAGGCGAGGCCGTACTCGCGGGTGAGGCCGTTGCCGCCGAGGGTGTGGACGGCCTGGTCGACGGCCCTGACGCAGGCTTCGGCGGCGGCGTACTTCGCCATGTTGGCGGCCTCTCCCGCGCCGGTGTCGTCGCCCTCGTCGTAGAGCCTGGCGGCCTTCTGCATCATCAGCCGGGCGAGTTCGAGCTCGATGTGCGCCTGGGCGAGCGGGTGGGCGATGGCCTGGTGGGCGCCGATGGGGGCGCCCTTCCAGACGGTGCGGGTCTTCGCGTAGTCCACGGCCCGTTCCAGGGCGTAGCGGCCCATGCCGATGGAGAAGGCGGCGCCCATGATGCGCTCCGGGTTCAGCCCCGCGAAGAGCTGGAGCAGTCCGGCGTCCTCGCTGTCCTCGCCGACGAGCGCCCCGGCGGGCAGCCGTACGTCGTCGAGGACCAGCTCGAACTGCTTCTCGGCCGCGTGCAGTTCCATGTCGATCTGGGTGCGGGTGAAGCCGGGGGCGTCGCGGGGGACGATGAAGAGGCAGGGCTTGAGCCTGCCGGACTTCGCGTCCTCGGTGCGGCCGACGATCAGCGTGGCGTCGGAGATGTCGACGCCGGAGATGAAGACCTTGCGGCCGCTGAGGATCCACCCTCCCTCGCCGTCGCGGCGGGCCGTGGTGGTGATGCGGTGCGAGTTGGAGCCCGCGTCGGGCTCGGTGATGCCGAACGACATGGTCAGGGAGCCGTCGGAGAGGCCGGGGAGCCAGGCCCGCTTCTGCTCCTCGGTGCCGAAGCGGGCGATGACGGTGCCGCAGATCGCCGGGGAGACGACCAGCATGAGGAGGGGGCTGCCGGCCGCCCCGAGTTCCTCGAGGACGATGGAGAGTTCGGCCATGCCGCCGCCCCCGCCGCCGTACTCCTCGGGCAGGTTGACGCCGAGGTAGCCGAGCTTGCCCGCCTCGCTCCACAGTTCGCGCGGGTGCTCGCCCTTGCGGGCCAACTCGGTGCTGTAGTCACGGCCGAAACGCTTGCCGAGGGCGGCGACGGCGGCGCGGAGGGCTTGGTGCTCTTCTGTTTCGAGGACGGTGCTCAAGGGGTCGTCTCCTCCTGGTGCGCGGATGCGGGCGCGGGCGCCTGCGCGGATGCGTCCTGTACGACGGCGAGCAGTGCGCCGACCTCGACCTGGAGTCCGGGGGCGGCGTGGAGCGCGGTGAGGGTGCCGGTGGCGGGGGCGAGGATGCGGTGCTCCATCTTCATCGCCTCCAGCCAGATCAGCGGCTGCCCGGCCTCGACGGCCGCGCCCGGCGCGAGTCCCCCGGCCAGGCGCACGACGGTGCCGGGCATGGGAGCGAGCAGGGAGCCGGGTGCGGTGCGCTCGGTGGGGTCGGTGAAGCGGGGCAGGACGGTGAAGGCGTACGAGCCGGTCGCCGTGTCCACGTGGACCCGGTCACCGTGGACGGCGACCGTGAAGTGCCGGGTCACCCCGCCGGTTTCGAGGGTGACGGCGCCGGGCCCCACCGCGAGGGGCCGTTCCCCTGTCTCGGGGACGGGGATGCCGTCCCGGCCCGTGCGGTAGGCGATCTCGTACGCCGTGCCGTCGGGTTCGGCGCGGTAGCACCTGGTCTGCGGCTGCGAGGCGAGGTTGCGCCAGGCACCGAAGCGGGCGGGCCCGGGACCGCTGCCCGTCCCGGCGGCCGAGGCGAGTGCGGCGGCGGTGGCGGCGAGGCGGCGGGCCTCCTCGTCCCCCGGGGCGGCGGTCGCGGTCAGGGCGGCCAGGTTCCGGTCGTAGAACCCGGTGTCGAGGCGGCCCGCGAGGAAGTCCGGGTGGCGCAGCGAGCGTACGAGCAGCTCCCGGTTGGTGACCGGTCCGTGGATGCGGGCGCGTTCGAGGGCGCGGGCGAGCAGGCGTACCGCCTCGGTGCGGGTGGGGGCGTGGGCGATGACCTTGGCGAGCATCGGGTCGTAGTGCACCCCGATCGTGTCGCCGCCCGTGTAGCCGGTGTCGAGGCGGAGGCCCGGTCCGTCCGGCACGTCGAGCGTGTGCAGCGCTCCGGTCTGCGGCTGCCAGTCGCGGGCCGGGTCCTCGGCGTACAGCCGGGCCTCGACGGCGTGACCGCCGGGCCCCGGGGGCGGGACGGCGGGCAGCGGTTCGCCTTCGGCGACGCGCAGTTGCAGTGCGACGAGGTCGAGGCCGGACACCGCCTCCGTGACGGGGTGCTCGACCTGGAGCCGGGTGTTCATCTCCAGGAAGTACGGGCGGCCTTCGGCCGACACGAGGAACTCGACGGTCCCCGCGCCCCGGTATCCCACGGCCTGGGCGGCGGTGACGGCCGCGTCGTGGAGCCGTGCGCGCAGCGAGTCGTCGAGGTCCGGCGCGGGGGCCTCCTCGATGACCTTCTGGTGGCGCCGCTGGAGCGAGCAGTCGCGGGTGCCGAGCGCCCACACCGTCCCCTGGCCGTCCGCCATGACCTGGACCTCGACGTGCCGGCCGCGCTCGACGTACGGCTCGGCGAAGACCTCGCCGTCGCCGAAGGCCGAGGCCGCCTCGGCGGACGCCGCAGTGAGCTCCGCCGGGAGCGCGGCCAGTTCCCGCACGATCCGCATCCCGCGTCCGCCGCCGCCCGCCGCCGCCTTCAGCAGCAGGGGGAGGTCCCCTGCGGTGGCGGCGCCGGGGTCCACGGGGGCGAGGAGCGGCACGTCGGCCGCGGCCATCAGTTCCTTGGCCCGGGTCTTGGACGCCATCAGCTCGATGGCCTTGGGCGGGGGGCCGACCCAGACGAGCCCGGCGTCCTGCACGGCCCGGGCGAATCCGGCGTTCTCCGAGAGGAAGCCGTAGCCGGGGTGCACGGCGTCGGCTCCCGCGGCGAGCGCCGCCGCGACGACGAGGTCGCCGCGCAGATACGTGTCCGCCGCGGCGGCGCCCGGCAGCCGTACGGCGGTGTCGGCCTCCCTGACGTGCAGGGCACCGGCGTCCGCGTCCGAGTACACGGCGACGGTGGCGATGCCCAGCTCCCGGCAGGTGCGGAAGATCCGGCAGGCGATCTCGCCCCGGTTGGCGACAAGCAGTGCGGTGATCATCCGATGCCTCACATCCGGAAGACGCCGAAGCCGCGCGCGCCTTCGACCGGTGCTGTATGGATCGCTGACAGGCACATCCCGAGGACGGTCCTGGTGTCGCGCGGGTCGATGACCCCGTCGTCGTACAGCCGCCCCGAGAGGAACATCGGAAGCGACTCGGACTCGATCTGCTGCTCCACCATGGCGCGCAGCCCCGCGTCGGCCTCGTCGTCGTAGGGCAGCCCCTTCGCGGCGGAGGAGGCGCGGGCGACGATCGAGAGGACGCCCGCGAGCTGCTGGGGGCCCATGACGGCCGACTTGCTGCTGGGCCAGGCGAAGAGGAAGCGCGGGTCGTAGGCCCGGCCGCACATGCCGTAGTGACCGGCGCCGTAGGAGGCGCCCATCAGCACGGACAGGTGCGGGACCCTGGAGTTCGACACCGCGTTGATCATCATCGCGCCGTGCTTGATGATGCCGCCCTGTTCGTACTCCTTGCCGACCATGTAGCCGGTGGTGTTGTGCAGGAAGAGGAGCGGGATGTCGCGCTGGTTGGCGAGCTGGATGAACTGCGCGGCCTTCTGCGACTCCTCGCTGAACAGCACGCCCTGGGCGTTGGCGAGGATGCCGACGGGATAGCCGTGCAGGCGCGCCCAGCCGGTGACCAGGCTCGTCCCGTAGAGCGGCTTGAAGGCGTCGAAGTCCGAGCCGTCGACCAGCCGGGCGATGACCTCGCGCGGATCGAAGGGGACCTTCAGGTC
This sequence comes from Streptomyces sp. NPDC005494, assembly GCF_042872025.1. Lineage (NCBI taxonomy): Bacteria > Bacillati > Actinomycetota > Actinomycetes > Kitasatosporales > Streptomycetaceae > Streptomyces > Streptomyces sp. NPDC005494. Next base: position 295,577 of record NZ_JBIAJR010000005.1, on the reverse strand, counting down.
GCCGGGCACGATCCCGATCAGCTCGTCCTCGTCGTACTTCGGCGGCTCGGCGGGCCCCGGATCGGGTTGCGCCTTGCGCCAGTTGAGGCGGGCGACGATCCGGCGGGCCTGGCGCAGCGCGTCGTGCTCGTCGACGGCGAAGTGGTCGGCGAGACCGGACGTGCGGGCGTGCATCTCGGCGCCGCCGAGCGACTCGTCGTCGCTCTCCTCGCCGGTGGCCATCTTCACCAGGGGCGGGCCGCCGAGGAAGACCTTGGACTGCTCCTTGATCATCACGGTGTGGTCGGACATCCCGGGGACGTACGCCCCGCCCGCCGTGGAGTTCCCGAACACGACGGCCACGGTGGGGATTCCGGCGGCCGAGAGCCGGGTGAGGTCGCGGAAGAGCGCCCCGCCGGGGATGAAGATCTCCTTCTGCGAGGGCAGGTCCGCGCCGCCGGACTCCACGAGCGAGACGCACGGCAGCCGGTTGGCGAAGGCGATCTCGTTGGCGCGCAGCGCCTTCTTCAGGGTCCAGGGGTTGGAGGCGCCACCGCGTACGGTCGGGTCGTTGGCGGTGATCAGGCACTCCACGCCGGAGACGGTGCCGATGCCGGTGACGAGCGAGGCGCCGGTCGCGTGGTCGCTGCCCCAGGCGGCCAGCGGGGACAGTTCCAGGAACGGCGTGTCCGGGTCGACCAGCAGCTCGATCCGTTCCCGGGCGAGCAGCTTGCCGCGCTTCCGGTGGCGGACCACGTACTTCTCGCCGCCGCCCGCGAGGGCCTTGGCGTGCTCGGTGTCCAGCTCGGCGAGCTTCGCGAGCATGGCCTCGCGGTGGGCGGCGTAGTCGGGCCCCGCGGTGTCGAGTGCGGTGGGCAGGACGCTCATGCGGTCGCCTCCGGTTCGGGGAGCAGCTGTACGGGGACGGGCAGGTGCCGGGACCGCAGCCACTCCCCCACCGCCTTGGCCTGCGGATCGAAGCGGGCCTGTGCGGCGACGCCCTCGCCGAGGAGCCCGTGGACGACGAAGTTGAGTGCCCGCAGCCCGGGCAGGACATGGCGTACGACGGTGAGTCCCGCGGTCTCCGGCAGCAGTTCCCGGAACCGGTCGACGGTCAGCTCGTGGGCCAGCCACCGCCAGGCGTCGTCGGTGCGGACCCACACGCCGACGTTGGCGTCGCAGCCCTTGTCGCCGCTGCGGGCGCCCGCGACCAGCCCGAGGGGTGCGGCGCGGACCGGCCCGGCGGGAAGCGGCTCGGGCAGGGCCGGTCCGGGCAACTCATGGAGCTCCAGGTACGGGCCGGGGGCGGGGACCGCCTCGCGCGATCCGTCCGGCAGGACGGCGACGTGCTCGACCTCGTCCGCCGGTACGTACGCCGCCTCGAACACCCCGTAGGGCGCGCCCTTTCCGGGCGGGGCGGTCACGTGGAAGCCCGGGTAGCTGCCGAGCGCCAGCTCGACGGCGGCCCCGGAGACGGCCCGGCCGACCGCCTCCGCGTCGGGGTCGCGCACGACGAGCCGGAGCAGGGCACTCGCGGTCTCCTCGCTCGGGGCGTCGGCCCGGTCGGTGCGGGCGAGTTCCCACCGCACCTCGGCGGGTTTCGTACCGGCCCGGTCGAGGGCGTCGGCGAACTGCTCCCGTACGAGCCGCTCCTTGGCCGCGATGTCGAGCCCGGTCAGCACGAAGACGACCTCGTTGCGCCACCCGCCGAGCCGGTTCAGCCCGACCTTGAGCGTGGGCGGCGGGGCCTCCCCGCGTACGCCGCTGATCCGCACCCGGTCGGGGCCCTCGCGCTCCAGCGTCACGGTGTCGAGCCGGGCGGTGACGTCGGGTCCGGCGTAGCGGGCGCCGCCCGTCTCGTACAGCAGTTGGGCGGTGACGGTGCCGAGGTCGACGACACCGCCCGTGCCCTCGTGCTTGGTGATGACGCTGCTGCCGTCCTCGTGGATCTCGGCGAGCGGGAAGCCGGGCCGGCGGACGTCGTGTTCGCCGAAGAAGGCGTAGTTCCCGCCGGTGGCCTGTGTCCCGCACTCCAGGACGTGCCCGGCGACGACGGCCCCGGCGAGTGCGTCGTGGGCGTCCGGCGCCCAGCCGAAGTGGGCGGCGGCGGGCCCGGTGACGAGCGCCGCGTCCGTGACCCGGCCGGTCACGACGATGTCGGCCCCGGCGCGCAGGCAGGCGGCGATGCCGGCTCCGCCGAGGTAGGCGTTGGCGGTGAGGTAGCCGTCCGGCACGGGCCGCGCGTCGCCCTCGACGTGCGCGACGCGCACGGGGACACCGGTCCGGTCGGCCAGTTCACGCACGGCGTCGGCGAGCCCGGCGGGGTTCAGCCCGCCCGCGTTGGTCACGATCTTCACGCCGCGCTCGTGGGCGAGCCCGAGGCTCTCCTCCAGCTGGCGCAGGAAGGTCGAGGCGTAGCCGCGCTTCGGGTCCTTGAGGCGGCTCCGGCCCAGGATCAGCATGGTGAGTTCGGCGAGGTAGTCGCCGGTCAGGACGTCGAGCGGGCCGCCGGTGAGCATGTCGCGCACGGCGTCGAAGCGGTCGCCGTAGAAGCCGGAGGCGTTGCCGATGCGCAGGGGCCGGGTCATCGGCCCGCCCGGCTCGGGCGTCCGGGTCCGGCGGGTCCGGCGAAGGCCTGCGCGATGTCCAGCCACTGCCCGGCGTCCGCGCCCACCGCCTCGACGGCCAGGTCGTCGCGGTGGGCGCGCTGGGTGACGAGCAGGCAGAAGTCGAGGAGCGGCCCGGTGACCCGCTGGGCGGCGTCCTCAGGTCCGAAGGCGAACCGCTCACCGTCCTCGGCCACCAGTTCCACCCGGAACTGCTCGGCCGGCGGTTGCAGACCGCGTACGAAGTAGGCGTAGTCCCGGGCCCGTACGCCGATCCTGGCGACGTGCCGCAGACGGGCGGTCGGCTTCCGGGCCACGCCCAGCGCGTCGGCGACGTCCTGGCCGTGCGCCCAGGTCTCCATGAGCCGCGCGGATGCCATCGACGCCACGCTCATGGGCGGCCCGTACCAGGGGAGTTTCGCCCCCGCGGGTGCGGCGCGCAGTGCCGCCTGGAGCCGGGCCCGGCCCTCACGCCACTCCACGAGGAGGGCCTCGGGCGGCAGGGCGGCGACCGTCTCCCCGGCCGCCTCGTCGACGAAGGTGGCGGGGGCGGCCAGCGCCCGTTCGACCTCGACGGCGAAGGCGTCAGGCTCGGTCGCGGCGACCAGGGCGACCTCGTCCGTCCAGTGGAGGTGGGCGATCTGATGGGCGACGGTCCACCCCTCGGCGGGCGTGGGCACGGCCCACTCGGGGGCACTCAACCCCGCTACCAGCAGATCGAGTTCGTCGCCCTCCAGACGGAGATCGTCGAGCACGGCGGCGGTCACGGCCGAAGCGTCGGACACGGTGCGCTCCCCTCGGGGCGTGGCGGTGTGCCCCGGAGCATGCCAGCGGCCCATAAAACAAGCAAGCGTGCTTGCATGATTCATTCGGGGCGACGGCCTGCGTGACAGCGGAGAGCGTTCCACCACCCTGCCCTACGTAGGGCAGGGTGGTATTTTTGGAGACATGATAAAGACGACTGTGTACCTTCCCGAGGACCTGGAAGTCCGGCTGGACGCCGAGTCGTCCGCGACGGGGGTCAGCAAGGCGGAGCTCATCAGGAGGGGCGTCGCCATGATCCTCGACCACGCGGAGCGGCCCAAGCGCAGCGGAGATCTCCCGGTCTTCGACAGCCGGCGCCCGCTCAGCCCCGAGGCGATGGACGACGTGGTGTACGAGCACATCAAGGAACGAGCAGCACGCCGTTGATCATCGTCGCCGACACATCCGCCCTGTACGCGGCGTTCGACAGCGCGCAGCCCGAGCACTCCGGCGCCGCGAAGATCCTGGAGTACGAGAGACTGGCAGTCTCTCCCCTGGTGCTCACGGAGCTCGACCACCTCGTCCACCGGGACCTCGGCTTCCCGGCAGCCATGCGAGTCATGGAAGCCCTCAACGCGCGCATCACGGACGGCCAGTACAGACTCGCGGACCTCAGACCCGCCGATCTGGTCGCGGCCCACACGGTACGCCGCGACTACGGAGGGCTGAGGCTGGACCTCGCGGACGCGGTGGGAGTCGTCCTCGCCGACCGGTACAGGACCGACCGCATCTTCACTCTCGACCAGAGGGATTTCAGGGCCATCACCCCCCTGACCCCCGGCCTCACCGCGTTCCGCATCCTGCCCGTCGACGGCTGAGCCGCCGTCTGGGTCACTCCGTGCGGTCGCCCTCGGCCTGGGAGGGTTCGGTCCGGGGGACGTCGGGGTGTGTCTCCAGGGCACTGCCCCGCGCGGCGGGCTCCTCGCGTTCGCCCTCGGCCTGTGAGGGGGTGTGCGAGTACAGACCGGCGTACTCATCGGTTCCCTTCGTGGATCCCATGCGTGCGCCTCCTTCCTCCGCTCCCTTCCATCGTGCCTCGCCCGCCCGCTCCCGGCACGGCCGCGCCCGCGGCGGCCCGCTACCGCCCCTTCGACGCCGCCTCCGCCATCTTCGCCGTGGTGCTGGCACCGTCCAGCGCCTCGCGGATGATGTCGGCGTGACCGCTGTGGTGGGCGATCTCGCGGAAGATGTGCCAGAGCACGCGACGGACGGTCCAGACGACCGGCTCCGGAGGCGACCAGGGGTACGACGGCAGCGTGACCTCACGGTCGAGGTCGGCCTCCTCGCGCACCGTACGGTCGAACGCCGCTGCCGCCGCGTGGAACGCCTCCAGCAGCCCGGCCACCGTCTCGGCGTCGGTCATCCGGTTGTCGTCCGGATCGAGATCCGCCCAGCCGACCTCGGCGGGGGCGGTGCCCTCGACGACGTCGAGCCAGCCGCGCTGCACCTTTCCGAGGTGCTTCAGGAGCCCGCCGAGGGTCAGCTCGCTGACCGTCGTCCGGGCGCGCGCCCCGGCGTCGTCGAGTCCCGCGACGGTGTAGAGGAAGTTGGTGCGCTGATCGGTCACGAGGGCGAGCAGATCGTCACGTTCCGGCATGTGTTCCTCCAGGTGGGCCATCGCGACCACCCTAGGATCGGACGTCCGGCCGCGCAGCCGGAACGGACCGGTCCCCCCGGCGGGGCGGACTCACCGCTTGGTGAGGCCCCGCGTCTGACTGCGTACCGCGCCCATGCTCGCCCCGATGACCAGGGCGATGGCCAGGGCGTCCGTCGTGGAGAGTGCCTGGTCGAGGATGAGGAAGCCCGCCGTGGCCGCGATGGCCGGTTCGAGGCTCATCAGGATCGCGAAGGTGGGTGCGGGCAGCCTGCGCAGGGCCATGAGTTCGAGGGTGTACGGGAGGACCGAGCTCAGCAGCGCCACGGCCACGCCGAGTCCCACGGTGGAGGGGACCAGGAGCTTCGAGCCGGCTTGCATGATGCCGAGGGGCAGCGAGAGGACCGCCGCGACGACCATGGCGAGGGCCAGGCCGTCGGCCTGCGGGAAGCGGCGGCCCGTGCGGGCGCTGAAGACGATGTACGTCGCCCACATCACGCCCGCGCCCAGGGCGTACGCCGCCCCGGCCGGATCCAGGCGGTCGAAGCCCCCGCCGCTGAGGAGGACGACCCCGCCGAGCGCCAGAGCCGCCCAGACGAGGTTGACCAGCCGCCGGGAGGCCACGACCGACAGGACCAGGGGGCCGAGGACCTCCAGGGTCACCGCCGCGCCCAGCGGGATGCGTTCGGCGGCCTGGTAGAAGAGCGTGTTCATCCCGCCCATCGCGATACCGAAGGCCACCACGGTGCCCCAGTCGGCGCGCGAGTGCCCGCGCAGCTTCGGCCGGCAGATGACCAGCAGCACGAGGGCGGCGGCGGCGAGACGCAGCGTGACGACACCGAGCGCTCCCGCCCTCGGCATCAGCAGCACGGCGACCGCCGCCCCGAACTGGACGGAGAGCCCGCCCGCCACCACCAGCGCCACCGGGCCGAGCGCGGCCCTGCGGGCGCCGGGGCGCCGTGGCCCGTCCTGCGCGGGGCCGGCGGCGAGGCCGGTCCCGGAGTCGAGCGCGGACACCGCCTCGGGTACGGCGACGGCTGCGGCCGACTCTGCGGCAGCGCGCGGGTCGTTCACCAGAAACCTCTCATCCAGTCCGGCCAGGCGAGGCAGTGCAAGATAATGCACTGACACATACACGATACGACACCGAACGCGAGCCGCTCCCCTCCTCACGGTAGACACCCGCGCGCCCCCGGTGAAATACCGTTTGTGCTCTCGTTATGCTCCGGACGCATGAGCACTGGACAGGGCGCCGGCACCAGCGGGCGCGGTATCGAGATCCGCCACCTGCGGGCCTTCCTCGCCGTCGCCGACGAGGGCAGCGTCACCCGCGGCGCCGCCCGGCTCGGGGTCACACAGCCCGTCGCCTCCCGGACGCTCGCCGCCCTCGAACGGCATCTGGGCGTCCGCCTCGTCGACCGGTCGACCCATCACCTCGCCCTCACCCCCGAGGGGGTGGCCTTCCGGGACAAGGCCGCCACGGCGGTCGGCGCGTTCGAGGAGGCCCTCGACCCCGGGCGGCTGCGCCACTGGCCGCTGCGGCTCGGGCACGCCTGGTCCGCCTTCGGCCCGTACACGACCCCGCTCCTGCGGGCCTGGCAGCAGCGCCACCCCGGAACCCCGCTCGAACTGCTGCGCATCGACGACCGCACGGCCGGGCTCACCCGGGGCGAGGTGGACGCGGCCGTACTCCGCGGGCCGGTGGACACTCCGGGGCTGGTCACCGAGGTGCTCTTCACCGAGACCAGGGTGGCCGCCGTGGCCGCCGACGGCCCGCTCGCCCGCCGCGCCTCGCTCTCCCTGGCCGACCTGACCGCCGACGCGGTCGTCCTGAACACGGTCTCGGGCGCCACCACACTCGCCCTGTGGCCCCCGCACGCGGCTCCGGCCGCCACCCTCGCCGTCGCCAACACCGACGACTGGCTCACCGCCATCGCCGCCGGGCGGGGCAACGGGGTCTCGGGGGCGTCCACCGCCCAGATGCACCCGCACGCCGGGGTCGTCTACCTACCGCTGGACGACGCCCCGCCGCTGCCCGTGCTCCTCGCCCGCCGGGAGGGGCCGGGCCATCCGGCACTGCCCCGGCTCGCGGCGCTCGCCCGGGAGATCGTCGCGCGGGAACAGCCGGGGACGCCCGGAGGATTCGCCCGCCGGCCGGGGAATGAACCGCAGGCGTAAGGGAGTTGGGAGCCGTTGTATCGATCGGCTCGATCACTCCAGGGGGCGCGACATGCCGGACACCGGCGACACCATCACCGTGCACGGCACGGTAGCGGCCGGCTTCGAGGGCGTACGGGAGGAGTTCGCCGCCGTACTCGCCGCCGACCACACCGAACCGGGCAGTCAGCTCGCCGTCCACCACCACGGCCGCCGCGTGGTGGACCTGTGGGCCGGGGAGGGCATCGCGGGGGACTCGCTGCCCGCCGTGTACTCCTCCACCAAGGGCGCAGCCCATCTCGTCGTCGCCCTGCTCATCCAGGACGGCACCGTCGACCCCGACCGCACGGTGGCCTCGTACTGGCCGGAGTTCGCCGCCGAGGGCAAGGGCGAACTGACCGTGCGGGAACTGCTGTCGCACCGCGCCGGGCTGGTCTGGGCGGACGGCGGGTTCAGCATCGAAGGGCTGGCCGACGACCGCGTCATCGCCGCACGGCTCGCCGGCCAGCGTCCTTACTGGACGCCGGGCACCGAGTACGGCTATCACGCGCTGACCATCGGCGCCCTCACCGGTGAGGTGGTGCGGCGGGCCACCGGGCGGTCGATCCAGGAGATCTTCGAGGAGCGGGTGCGCGCGCCCTACGGACTGGACTTCCACCTCGGCCTGCCCGAGGCGCTCGAACCCCGCTACGTCAGCATCCGCCCCGGCACCCCCGCGCCCGGTCCGGCGACGGGCGGCCCGCTCGACCTGGACAGCTTGCAGGCGCTCGCGTTCGGCTTCGCACAGGACCCGCCGCTCGATCTCGTCGCCCTCCCCGACAGCCGGGCCGTACGCGCTCTCGGTCCGGCCTCGGTCGGCGGCGTCGGCTCCGCGCGCGGGCTCGCGGGCATGTACGCCGCGGCCGTCTCCGAGGTGGACGGCCGGGCACCGCTGCTCACCCCGGAGACGATCGCCGAGGTGGGCCGGGTGCACTCGAAGGGCACCGACCTGGTGACCGACGAGACCGACCACTTCGCGCTCGGCTTCGAAGCGGTGCGCGCGACGTACCCGGCCCTGGGCGAGGGCGCGTTCGGGCACTCCGGTGCGGCGGGCTCGCAGGCGTACGCCGATCCCGTCAACGGCGTGGCCTACGGATACACCCGGCGCCGTTTCGCCCTGCCCGGCGGCGCCGCACCGGAGAACGTGCGGCTCTCCGCGGCGGTGAGCGAGGCCGTCGCCCAGCTCTGAACCCTCAGCGGCGTGGCAGCCCGTCCGGATCGTGCCGGGCTCACGGGCGCGGCCCGTCCGGCTGATCCGGCGGCAGCCCCTCCGCCAGGACCTCGGCGAGGTGCCGGGCCCGGCGCCCGGCCAGTTGGTCCAGCTGCGTACGGCAGGAGAAGCCGTCGGCCAGCAGCTCCGTGCCGGGTTCCGCCGCCCGCACGGAGGGCAGCAGCCGCTCCTCGGCGCAGGCCACGGAGACGTCCCAGTGACCGCGCTCGAAACCGAAGTTGCCGGCCAGCCCGCAGCATCCGCCACTCAGTTCGCCGGTCAGGCCGGCCCGCTCGCGCAGCCTGCGCTCGGCGGCGTCGCCGAGCACCGCGTGCTGGTGGCAGTGGGTCTGGCCGGCGACGGGCCGGCCGAGCCGGGGCGGCGTCCAGTCCGGGGTGTACTCCTCCAGGTACTGGGCGAGGGTGCGTACGGAGGCGGCCAGGACGGCGGCGCGCGGGTCGTCGGGGAGGAGCTCGGGCAGGTCCGTGCGGAGGCTGGCGGCGCAGCTCGGTTCCAGCACGACGAGCGGCTCCCCGAGCGCCCCTTCCATCAGGTCCAGGGTCCGGCGCATGACGGCACGGGCCGCGTCCAGCCGGCCCGTCGAGACCTGGGTGAGGCCGCAGCACACCCCGCGGCGGGGCAGCACCGGCGCCCGGCCCGCCGACTCCAGCACCCGTACGGCCGCCCGGCCCGCCTCCGGCGAGAAGTGGTCGGTGAAGGTGTCCGGCCAGAGCAGCACGGCCGGGCCGTCCGCCCGCGACCGGCGGCCGGTGAACCACGCCCGGAACGTCCGCCGCGCCAGGACCGGGAGCCCGCGCCGCCGCTCGATGCCGGCGAGCAGCTTGGCGAGGGCGGCGAGCGGGCCGGTCTGGGCCAGGGCGTTGAGCGGTCGGGCGAAGGGGGCCGCCATCCGCAGCCATCGCGGGAGCCCGCCCAGCGCGTAGTGCGCGGCGGGGCGCAGCCGGCCCTTGTAGTGCTGGTGGAGGAACTCCGCCTTGTACGTGGCCATGTCGACGCCGACGGGGCAGTCGCTGCGGCAGCCCTTGCAGGACAGGCACAGGTCGAGTGCGTCGCGTACCTCCGTGGACCGCCAGCCGTCCGTGACCACCTCGCCCGCGAGCATCTCGTGCAGCAGCCGCGCGCGGCCCCGTGTGGAGTGCGCCTCCTCGCCGGTGGCCCTGAAGGACGGGCACATGAGGTCCTGGCCCGGTTTCTCCGTACGGCACTTGGCGACGCCGACGCAGCGGCGCACGGCGGCCGTGAAGTCGCCGCCGTCGTGCGGGTAGCCGAAGGCCACGTCCACGGGCCGCCTCGGGAGGACGGCGAAGCGGAGGTTCTCGTCGAGGCGTGCGGGACGGGCGAGGATGCCGGGGTTCAGGCCGCCGTCGGGGTCCCAGAGGTCCTTGAACCGGGTGAACAGGCCCACCATCTCGTCCCCGTACATCCGGGGCAGGAGTTCCGCCCGGGCCTGCCCGTCGCCGTGTTCGCCGCTCAGTGATCCGCCGTGCGCGACGACGAGGCCGGCCTGGTCCTCGGAGAAGCGGCGGAACCGGGCCACGCCCTCCTCGGTGAGGAGGTCGAAGTCGACGCGTACGTGGATGCAGCCGTCACCGAAGTGGCCGTACGGGGTGCCCCGCAGGCCGTGTTCGGCGAGCAGGGTGCGGAAGTCCCGCAGATACGGGCCGAGTCGGCCGGGCGGCACGGCGCAGTCCTCCCAGCCGGGCCAGGCCTCGGTGCCGTCGGGCATCCGGGTCGCGGTCCCGGCGGCGTCCTCGCGGATGCGCCACAGGGTCCGCATGGCGGCGGGATCGGTGACGACGGTGCCGTCCAGGGCGTCGGCGGCGCGCAGGATCTCCGTGGCACGGGCGCGGGCCTCGGCGGGGGTGTCGCCGCCCGTCTCCACGAACAGCCAGGCGGCGCCCCGGGGCAGCCCTGCCGGTTCGCGTACGAGGTCCTCGGCCATGCCCTCGACGGTGAGCGGGCCGTACGGGAGGAGGCCGGGGGCGGCGTCGGCGGCGGCCGACTCGTCGGCGTAGCCGAGGACGGCGAGGGCGCGGGCGCGCGGCGTCCCGACGAGGCGGACGGTCGCCTCCGTGACGACGGCCAGGGTGCCCTCGCTCCCGCAGAGGGCGCGGGCGGGGTCGGGGCCGTTCTCGGGGAGCAGGGCGTCGAGTGCGTAGCCGGAGATGCGGCGCGGGAGAGCGGGGAAGCCGGTGCGCAGCGGGGCGAGGTGGGCGGCGGCGAACTCGTGGAGGCCGGGGGGTGCGCCGGGCAGGTCCCGGCCGATGTGCAGGCTCTCGCCGCCGTACCGCAGGACGCGCAGGCTCCGGACGTTGTCGGCGGTGGTGCCCCAGGCGACGGAGTGGGAGCCGCAGGAGTTGTTGCCGATCATGCCGCCGAGCGTGCAGCGGCTGTGGGTGGAGGGGTCGGGGCCGAAGGTCAGCCCGTGCGGGGCCGCGGCGGCCCGCAGGTCGTCCAGGACGACGCCGGGCTGGACGACGGCGGTCCGGGAGGCGGGGTCCAGCGCGATGATCTCCCGCATGTGGCGGGTGAAGTCCAGGACGACGCCGGCCCCGGTGGCCTGGCCCGCGATGGAGGTGCCGCCGCCGCGGGGCACGACGGGGGTGCCGTGCTCCCGGCAGACACGCAGGGTCTCGGCGACGTCCGCCGCGTCGCGGGGGGACACGACCGCGACGGGGACGCGGCGGTAGTTGGACGCGTCCATGGTCGTCAGCGCGCGGGCGGTCCTGGTGGTGTCCACCTCGCCGCGGACGGCCGCGGTGAGATGGTGGGCGAGGTCGCTGGGCTGGGTGGCCATGGGCCCAGCATGGACCACCGGCCGGTCGGGGCCGCGCCGATGAGTTCGCCCGGCCCGGAGAGTCTCATCCCCGTTGTCACGATCGAAGGAGGAGCACGTGGCTCAACTGCTGAGGGTCCAGAACTTCAACGTGTCGAGTGACGGGATCGGCGCCGGTGAGGACCAGACCCTGGAGAGGCCGTTCGGCCATGTCGATCCGGGGAGGCTGTTCGCCTGGGCGGGCGCCACGGCGAGCTGGCCGATGCGCACCGAACCCGGCGGGAGCCGGGGCCTGGACGATTACCTCACGCGGGACTACGCCCGGGGTATCGGCGCCGAGATCATGGGCCGCAACAAGTTCGGTCCCCAGCGCGGGCCGTGGCAGGACGAGGAGTGGAAGGGCTGGTGGGGTGACGAGCCGCCGTTCCGCACCCCGGTGTTCGTCATGACCCACCACGAGCGCCCGTCGTTCACGCTCTCCGACACCACGTTCCACTTCGTGGGCGGCGAGCCCGCGGCGGTCCTCGAACAGGCGCGGGAGGCGGCCGGGGGCAAGGACGTGCGGCTCGGCGGCGGGGCCACCACCATCCGGGAGTTCCTCGACGCCGACCTCGTGGACACCCTGCACGTGGCGGTCTCGCCGACGAAGCTCGGTACGGGGGTGCGGCTGTGGGATTCCCCGGACGACCTGCTCGACCGGTTCCACCTGGACGTCGTCCCCAGCCCGAGCGGGGTGACGCACCACCTGTTCTGGCGGAAGTGACCGGGCGCGGGTCCCCTCCGAGGGTGGTCCCGCGAAGGCGACCGGGTCCGGGGCCGCCGACGAGGGCGGCCCCGCGAAGGCGACAGGTCCCGGGCCGCCGACGAGGGCGGCCCCGGGCCTGACGGCTACTTGGCGCAGACCGCCTTGTCCGCCTCCACGCGCTGGATGTCGTCCGGCGCCTTCTGCGGGGCGGTGAGCGGGCTGCCCGCCGTCTTGAAGTCCGGGCCCAGCGTCAGCACCATCGGGTCCATGTCACCGGCGTCGGTCTTCGTGGGCTTGAGGGCCGAGGCCGACAGGCCCATCAGGTCGGCGAGCCGGCGCGCCTGGTCCGCCTGGTTGGGGGCGTAGACGAGCTGCGTCTTCTTCACGTCCGCCGGCGCGTTCGCCTTGTTGGTGGACTTCAGCACGCCCTCTTCGTTCTGGAGCCAGTCCAGGGCGTTCTGCGCGGAGCCTGCCGGGGCGCCGCCGTTGAAGACGTCGACCCGTACGTCAGCCGGGTCGGCCATCTCGCCCTTGAGCTTGGCGTCCGCGGCGGCCTTGGCCGCCGCCTTCTCCTGCTTCTCCACGGCGGTGAACGAGACGTCCTCGCGCATCATCGAGAAGACCTGGGGCGCCTTGGACTCGTCGAGGATGACGGTCGCCTTGTCGTTCGGGTTGTCCAGCACCGGGACCGTGGTGAACGTGATGTTCTTGGGGTCGACCGAGGCCAGTTCCATGCCGAGTTTGCGCAGCTGGTTGATGTCGGCGATCGTGTCGTCGACGGTGAGCGCCTTGGTGGCCGCCTCCGCGAGGGACCACATCTTGGTGGGGCTCGTCAGGGTGTCGTTGGACTTCAGCTTGCGCATCAGTGAACCCAGGAACTGCTGCTGGATCTCGATGCGGCTCAGGTCGCTGCCGAAGCCGACGGAGTGCCGGGTGCGCAGGAAGGCGAGGGCCTGCTCGCCCTGGAGGGTGTGCTCGCCCTTGGACAGTTTGAGGTGCGAGTCCTTGTCGTCGATGTCCTTGGCGAGACAGACGTCCACGCCGTCGACGGCCGTCGTCAGCGACTTGACCGCGGCGAAGTCGGCCACCATGAAGTGGTCGACCTCGAGGCCGGTGAGCTCGGTGACGGTGCGCATGGTGCAGCTGGGGGTGCGCTCGGACTGGCCGAGGCTGGTGTTGAAGCGCCCGCCGGCGGTGCCCGGGATGTCCTTCTTGGTGCCGTCGGCCAGCTGGGTCGGACAGTTCGGGATGTCCGTTATCAGGTCACGCGGGATGCTGAGCGCGGTCGCGTTCGTACGGTCCTTGGAGACGTGGAAGAGGATGTTGGTGTCGGCGTGGCCGACGCTGCCCGCGTCCCCATAGCCCTCGTTGCCCTTGCCGGTGCGCTTGTCGGTGCCGATCACCAGGACGTTGATCGCCCGGTCCTTGCTGAAGCCGCCGGTGCCCGCGCCGTCGGTGGAGACGGACGTGATGTTGCCGTTGAAGTGCTGGTACACGAGGTAGCCCGCGGTGCCGGTGCCCACCAGCAGGAAGGCGATCACCCCGCCCGTCCACACCAGCGCCTTCTTCTTGCCGGATTTCTTCGGCTTGGCCTTGCGGCGTCCCTGGGCCGCCGGCGGAGCCGCACGGCTGCCCGCCTTCCGGGGCTCGTCGCGGTCCCCGCGTCCGGACTCGTCCCGGCCGCCGCGCCCGCCTTCGGCGCCCCTGCGCCCGCGCTGTCCGGGGACGGATGCCCGGTCGCCGGGCGGAGGCGTCGCGGGCCCCGGCCTGCGCCGCGAGCCGGACGCTCTGGCGTCGGACGTGCCCGGGGAACCGGACGACGTGGACGATCGCCCTGAGGAAGGGGTCAGTCGCAGTTCGTAATCACCGGTGTCCGGGTTGAGTACCCACTGGTCTGCGGGGTCGATGCCCTCGTCCCGCCCACGGCCTTGCGCGTCCACGGTTGCTGCGTCCTCCGTCGGGGCCACGCGGCGCCTCCCCCTTCAAGGCGCGCGGTGTGTCTTACGGCAGTGCCCGACCTGGCAGGTCGGCCGCACCGGAGCGCTCACATTAGCTGGCCACCGGCTCAGGAGCGACGATCGTGACAATTCAAGCCTGACACAGGGGACATAGAGTCACATATGCCTCTACATACCCGCCCACATGGGAGTTCGATCCGGCGCCGGGCGGCCGCGCAGTACCGGAGGAACCTGTTCCAGCCAGATTTCAAACAGAAGTGGCCACAAGGAATCCCCAAACAAGTCGCCAATTCTCCTATAGTTGCCGTGACTTGATCAGGAACAATCAGCTCCAGTTGTGGTTCTTTCACCACCACAGCCCCGGAACATCCCGATTGTCCCGTTCCGTCGCACCTGCCCCCATCCCCCGCACCGTCCGCCCCAAGGACTCCGATTGCGCCCTTCACTCCGGCAGACCGCGCTCGCCCTGCTGATCTCGGCAGCCGTTACCGGTTCCCTGTGCCTGTGGGCGGTCTCCGCCGCCCCCGACTCGGTGCGGGCCCCGCTGTCGTGGGGGGCGGGAGCCGCCGCCGCGCTGCTGTGCGCCGCGGTGACCGTCACGGTCCACACACTCGCCACCGCCCGCAACCTGCGCGCCCTGCGCGCGGCCGACGCCCAGCGCTTCACCGCCGAGACCTCCCGCCTCGTGTCGACCTCCGCGGCCGAGGCCCAGCGCTTCACCGCCGAGACCGCGCGGATCAGGGCGGCGGCCTCCTCCGAGACGGCCCGGGTCACCGCCGAGGCGGACGAACGGGTGGCACGGATCACAGCGGAGGCCACCGAGCAGCACGAGCGGCTCACCGCCGAGGCGGCCCGGCTCACCGCACGCGCCCGCCGCAGCGAGACCGAGCGCTCCGCGGCGATCGCCGCCTGCGCCAACGCCGCGGGCCGGATGCAGGCCCTGGCCACCAGCATGCTGGCCGACCTCCGCGAGATGGAGCACCGGCACACCGCGGAGGACGTGCTCGAGGATCTGCTGCACCTGGACCACCGCACGGCCCAGGCGGGCCGCCTCGCCGACTCCATCGCCGTGCTGACCGGTGCGCGCTCCGGGCGCCGCTGGGCGAAGCCGATCGTCATGGAGTCGATCCTGCGCGGCGCGATGGGCCGGATCGGCAGCTACCAGCGCGTCCGCCTCCACTCCACCAGCGATGTCGCGATCGCGGGTCACGCCGCCGAGGGCGTCATGCACGCCCTCGCCGAGATCCTCGACAACGCTGCCAATTTCTCGCCGCCCACCGCCGAGGTGCACGTGTACGTCGAGGAGGTCCCGGCGGGCATCGTCATCACCGTCGAGGACAGCGGCCTGGTGATGAGCGATGTGCAGCTGCGCCGAGCCGAGCGGGCCGTGTCCGCGGACAACCAGGACCTCACCGCCATCTCCGGCACCCGGCTGGGTCTCGCCGTCGTCGGACGGCTGGCGCGCAAGCACGGTCTGACCGTGTCCTTCCGGCCGTCGGCGCGCGGCGGTACGGGCGCGCTGATGATGCTGCCGCAGGAGCTCATCTCCCGTACGGCCGCGCCCGCCTCCCTCCCGGAGGCCGCCGGGCGCACCGAGCCCGAGCCGGACCACTCGACGCCGCGCACGGAGGACCGGGCCCCTGCCAGGCCCGCGGCGGACTCCGCGGCTGCCGGGACCCGGGCTCCGTCCGGAGCCCCGCAGAACGCGTCCGGCGCATCGGGGACCGCCACCGGCACGCCTGAGTCCGCGTCCGAATCCACCGGCGCCGTCCCCCAGTTCGGCGAGAGCGGCCTGCCCAAGCGCCGCCGCGGCCGCACCCTGGCCGCCGCCGAAGCCCGCACCGGCAACGCCACCCCCGGCGACGCCGGCTCCCCCCGGCCGCGTGCCACCGACCCGAAGGTGCAGGCTGCCCGCTTCAGCACCTTCAGCCAGGCGGTACGTGCCAATTCCCCGCACCCGGAAGGCAACACCCGATGACCGCGACGACCGACGAGAAGCTCAACTGGCTGCTGGAGGGGCTGCTCGACCGCACGCCCGGCGCCCGGCACGCCCTGGTCCTGTCCCGGGACGGGCTCAAGCTCTGCCGCACCCCCGAGCTCTCCGTCGACCAGGCCGACCAGCTGGCCGCGATCTCCGCCGGAATCCAGAGCCTGTCGCACGGCGCGTCCATCGAGTTCGGTGACGGCACCGGTGGCGTGCGGTCGGCGATGACGGAGTTCTACGGCGGTGTGCTGTTCATCGTCGAGGCGGGTGCGGGCGCCCACCTGGCGGTGGTGGCGGCGGAGGACTCCGACGTCGGCCTCGTCGGCCACAACATGAGCGAGCTCGTCGAGCAGCTCGGCGAGTACCTGGTCGCCCCGCCGCGCGACGCAGCGGCCCCGGCCGCGGAGACCGCGGACGTATGACGCCGCTACCGCGCCCCCGCCCCGGACGCGACGACGATCCGGACCGGTTGTACACCCTGACGGGTGGCCGCAGCCGGTCCGACTCGGCCGCGTTCGACCTGGTGACGCTCGTCGTCGCCGAGTGCGAACCGAGCCCCGGGATGCAGTCGGAGCACGTCGCGATCCTGCGGATGTGCGACAGCCCCACCGCGGTCGTAGAGATCTCGGCCACCCTGAATCTGCCCGTCAGCATCGTCCGCATCATGCTGTGCGACCTGCTCGACACCGGCCGGATCAGCGCCCGCCACCCCCGTACTGCCCGTGTCGAGGACCGGCTCCCCGACACCGACACCCTGGAACAGGTGCTCGTTGGACTCCGCAACCTCTGACCGTGCCGCCCTGCAGGCGACGGCCGACAACGGACTGAAGATCGTCATCGTCGGCGGCTTCGGGGTCGGCAAGACCACCATGGTCCGATCCGTGAGCGAGATCCGTCCGCTCAACACGGAAGAGACCATGACCCGCGCGGGCGAGGCGGTCGACGACCTCGACGGTGTGCAGTCCAAGACGTCCACCACGGTCGCCTTCGACTTCGGCCGCATCACGCTCGACGCGCGATCGGTCCTCTACCTCTTCGGCGCGCCCGGGCAGGAACGGTTCTGGTTCCTGTGGGACCGCCTCTTCTCCGGCACCCTGGGCGCCGTCGTCCTCGTCGACACCCGGCGGCTCGCCGACTCCTGGTACGCGATCGACCGGCTGGAGCACCACGGCACCCCGTTCATCGTCGCGTGCAACGACTTCGGCGGACCGCTCCACACCGAGCAGCAGATCCGCGAGGCGCTGGACCTCTCGCCCGAGGTCCCGCTCGTGGAGTGCGACGCCCGGGACCGGTCCTCCAGCAAGTACGTCCTGATCACCCTGGTCGAGCACCTCTACACGCTCTCCCTCGCCCGCGAGAAGGGCGCCGAGGCGGCGCTCCCGGGTGCCAGGACCGCCGCGGCGATGACGCCGGAGCCCACGCCGTGACCAAGTGCCCCATGCCGACCCCGGAGCGCGTGCTGTGACCAAGTGCCCCATGTCCCGGAGCTTCGCCCCGCTGTCCGGGCCGCGGTTCCAGACGGACCCCGTGCAGCTGTACCGGGACATGCGCCGCGACCACGGCTCCGTGGCCCCCGTCGTGCTCGACGGCGACGTACCCGCGTGGCTGATCCTCGGCTACCGCGAACTGCACCAGGTCACCAACGACCCGGTGCTCTTCAGCCGGGACTCGGAGCTGTGGAACCAGTGGGAGCACATCCCGGACAACTGGCCGCTGCTCCCGATGATCGGCCGCAAGCAGCCCTCGATCCTCTACACGGTCGGTGAACGGCACACCGTCCGCGCCGCCATGATCAGCAACGCGCTGGAGGGCGTCGACCCCTTCGAGCTGAAGCGTCACGCCGAGGAGTTCGCCGACGGCCTCATCGACCGCTTCTGCTCCAGCGGCAGGACCGACATCATCGCCGAGTACGCGATGCTGCTGCCCGCCCGCATCCTCGCGAAGCTCTACGGCTTCAGCGACGAGGTCGGGGCCGCGCTCGTCGGGTCGATCAACGACATGATCGACGGCGGCGAGCGGGCACTGGCCGGACAGCAGCACCTGGGCTCGTCCATGGTGCAGCTGCTCGTGGACAAGCACGCCGAGCCCGGCGACGACGTGGCGACCCGGATGCTCCAGGACCCGGGCGGCTTCACCGACGAGGAGGTCGCCCAGGACCTCATGGTGATGATGGCGGCGGGCCACCAGCCGGCCGCCGACTGGATCGGCAACTCGCTGCGGCTGATGCTCACGGACGACCGCTTCGCCGCGTCGCTGTCCGGCGGGCGGCACAGCGTGGGCGAGGCCATGAACGAGGTGCTCTGGGAGGACACCCCGACCCAGAACGTGGCCGGCCGCTGGGCGTCGCGCGACACCCACCTCGGCGGGCGCCACATCCGTGCGGGGGACCTGCTGCTCCTCGGGATCGCCGCGGCCAACGGTGACCCGCAGGTCCGCACCGACGGCTCCGCCCTGACCGGCGGCAACAACGCGTTCCTCTCCTTCGGCCACGGCGAGCACCGCTGCCCGTTCCCGGCCCAGGAGACCGCGGAGGTCATCGCCCGTACGGGGATCGAGGTGCTCCTGGACCGGCTCCCGGACGTCGACCTCGCCGTCCCCGCGGACCAGCTGACCCGGCGCCCGTCCCCCTGGCTGCGCGGGCTGACGGACCTGCCGGTGCACTTCACGCCCACCCCTGCACTTGGAGGCCAGAAATGACCCGGATCGCCCTCGATCCCCTCGTCGCCGACCTCGACGGCGAGAGCGCCGCGCTGCGCGCCGCCGGCCCGCTGGCCGAGGTGGAGCTCCCCGGCGGGGTGCACTGTTACGCGGTGACGCACCACGCGGAGGCCCGCCAGCTGCTCACCGACAGCCGTGTGGTCAAGGACATCAACGTCTGGAACGCCTGGCAGCGCGGCGAGATCCCCATGGACTGGCCACTCATCGGTCTCGTCAACCCGGGCCGTTCCATGCTGACGGTGGACGGGGCGGAGCACCGCAGGCTGCGCGGCATGGTCGCGCAGGCGCTGACCGTGAAGCGGGTGGAGCGCCTGCGGGCCGGGATCGAGGCGCTGACGAACGCCTCCCTGGACCGGCTGGCGGCCCTCCCCAAGGGCGAGACGGTCGACCTGAAGGCGGAGTTCGCCTATCCGCTGCCGATGAACGTCATCAGCGAGCTGATGGGCGTGGACGCGACCGACCACCCGCGCCTCAAGGAACTGTTCGAGAAGTTCTTCTCGACGCAGACGCCCCCGGAGGAGGTCCCGCAGATGATGGCGGACCTCGGCACCCTCTTCACGAAGATCGTGGACGACAAGCGGGCGAACCCGGGTGACGACCTGACCAGCGCCCTGATCGCGGCCTCCGAGGACGGCGACCACCTCACCAACGAGGAGATCGTCAACACGCTGCAGCTGATCATCGCGGCCGGTCACGAGACCACGATCAGCCTGGTCGTCAACGTCGTGGAGGCGCTCCAGACCCACCCCGAGCAGCGCAAGCGCGTGCTGAGCGGCGAGGTGCCGTGGGAGAACGTGATCGAGGAGACCCTGCGCTGGAACACCCCGACCTCGCACGTACTGATCCGCTTCGCGACGGAGGACGTCGAGGTCGGCGACAAGGTCCTGCCGAAGGGCGAGGCCCTGATCGTCTCCTTCGGCGCGCTGGGCCGTGACGAGGCGCAGTACGGGCCCACCGCCGGTGAGTTCGACATCACCCGTTCCCCGAACCGCCACATCGCCTTCGGCCACGGCCCGCACGTCTGCCCGGGGGCCGCACTGTCCCGGCTGGAGGCCGGGGTGGCCCTGCCCGCGCTGTACGAGCGCTTCCCCGGCCTGGACCTGGCGGTTCCTGCCTCCGAACTGCGGAACAAGCCGATCGTGACCCAGAACGACCTGTACGAGCTCCCGGTCGACCTGGGCTGACCTCCCGCCCGCACCGCCCGACACGTGCGGTGCGGGCGGCTGCGGTCCGTGCGGTGCGGGCGGCTCCGGTCCGTGCGGTGCGGGCGGCTCCGGTCCGTGCGGTGCGGGCGGCTCCGGTCCGTGCGGTGCGGGCGACGGACCGCCCCGGGGGCGCCCGCCGACAGGCACCGCGCGGACCCGGCGAAGGCCCCGCCGCGCACGGGTCCACGATCCGGAGTGGCCGTCTCACCGGACGGACACGGTCCTCGACCGCTTCCGGGAGGGACTACGCTCCGGTTCGTGGCTGATATCCAGATTCCCGCAGACCTCAAGCCCGCCGACGGACGTTTCGGCGCCGGGCCCTCCAAGGTGCGGACGGAGGCGGTCGACGCGCTGGCCGCGACCGGCACCTCTCTTCTCGGTACGTCCCACCGCCAGGCACCGGTCAAGAACCTGGTCGGCGAGGTACGCGACGGCGTGCGCAGCCTCTTCTCCCTCCCCGAGGGTTACGAGGTCGTCCTGGGCAACGGCGGGTCCACCGCCTTCTGGGACGTCGCGACGCACGGCCTCATCGAGTCGAAGTCCCAGCACCTCAACTTCGGCGAGTTCTCGTCGAAGTTCGCGAAGGCGGCCAAGCTCGCCCCGTGGCTGGCCGACCCGACCGTCATCGCCTCGGACCCGGGCACCCACCCGGACCCGCAGGCCGAGGCGGGCGTCGACGTCTACGCCTTCACCCACAACGAGACCTCGACGGGTGTCGCGGCCCCCGTCAAGCGGGTCGCGGGCGCCGACGAGGGCTCCCTGGTCCTGGTGGACGCCACCTCCGGTGCGGGCGGCCTGCCGGTCGACATCACCGAGACGGACGTCTACTACTTCGCCCCGCAGAAGAGCTTCGCCTCCGACGGCGGCCTGTGGATCGGTGTCTTCTCCCCGGCTGCCCTGGACCGCGCCGCGCGCGTCCACGCCTCGGGCCGGCACATCCCGGAGTTCTTCTCGCTGCCCACGGCGATCGACAACTCCCTGAAGAACCAGACGTACAACACCCCGGCGCTGGCCACCCTCTTCCTGCTGAACGAGCAGCTGAAGTGGATGAACACCCAGGGTGGTCTGGAGTTCACGACCGGCCGCACGGCCGCGTCCGCGCAGAACCTCTACGGCTGGGCCGACGAGTCCAAGTACGCCACCCCGTTCGTGACCGACCCGGCGAAGCGCTCGCAGGTCATCGGCACGATCGACTTCGAGGACGGCATCGACGCCGCGGCCGTCGCCAAGGTGCTCCGCGCCAACGGGATCGTGGACACGGAGCCGTACCGCAAGCTGGGCCGCAACCAGCTGCGTGTGGCGATGTTCCCGGCGATCGACCCGGCGGACGTGCAGGCGCTGACCGCGTGCATCGACTACGTCATCGAGAAGCTCTGACGGTCACACGTCCGGAACGGCCCTGCTCACCCCGGTGAGCAGGGCCGTTTCTGGTTTCACTCGCCCGGGTGACAGACCGGGCTCACGACGGAAACCGGCCCACCGCCCTACGATGATGCTCTCGACACCAGCCATCCCAGGAGGCCCGCAATGTCTGCAGCAGCAGTCGAGCACCCCTGTGACGATGAGCCGGAACCCATGCTCGTGACGGCGAACCGTCTCACCGAGCAGCTTCCGGGGCATCGCGTCGAGATCATCGGAGGCGTCATCACCGTGGCACCACCCCCGGACGGCCCGCACGCCCGCGCGCTCACCAAGCTGATGCGACCCTTCATCTCCGCCGGGCTCGACGACGGCGAGACGGAGGTCCTCCAAGCCGTCGGCCTCTGGCTCCCCGGCGGCCCCGAGGACTACGCGATCCCGGACCTGGCGATCGTCGACGCCGATCTCGACGCGCACCTGGTCGAGAACAACTGCTACGACCCGGCCTGCTTCCGGCTCGTCCTCGAGGTCACCTCCGGCAATTACCAGGCCGACCTGCGGAACAAGGTGGTGGCGTACGCCGAGGCCAAGATCCCCGTCTACGTCATCGTCGACCGCAGGCACGGCCGCGTCCACGTGCTGACCGAGCCCCTGGCTTCCGGTTACGACCGCCACGAGGTGTACGCCCCCGGCCAGCAGGCCCCGCTGCCCGCCTCCATCGGCGCCGAGGTCTCCCTCGACGTCGCCGAGCTGGTGCGGGCGGGCCGCCCGAAGGGCTGAAGGCCGGCGCCCACAGGCCGGCTACGGTGCCGCCGCTCCGGCCCCCGCCAGAATCGCGCGGAGTTCACGGACGCCCGCGCTCCACCGCCCGCCCTCCCCCGCGTCGTCCCACAGATCCAGCAGTTCGGACTCCTTCGCGATCACGCGCTCCAGTGCCCGCACGGCCAGTTCGCACAGGTCCGGGGTGAGCAGCGGGGGCAGAGGTTCGTCCGGGCCGTAGACGGTGTCCACGGGGGTGCCGCCCGGTCTCTGGGCGGCGAGCAGTGCTGCGGCCGCGACGGCCACCACCCCGTCGTCGGCGTCGAGATACTCCTCGGGTTCCGTACGGGCGGCGAAGGCGAGGGCCTCCCGGATCATCTCCCCGCGTCTGCCGGGTGGGGCGTCGTCGAGACCGCCCGCGAAGTCAGCGGCGGTGTCGCTGTCGAAATGGCCCATCCCCCAGGTCCCCACAAGGTCCCCTCCCTATTCGGTGTCCCCATCCTGCCGCCCGCCACTGACAACCGGCTTCCGCGCCATCAGGAAGGCCTGGGGCGTCTTCTCCGGGAAGGCGCTCTCGGTGTCGATCTCGCGCACCGTCCGGGCCCGCATCGTCAGCCCGGCAGCGGTCAGCAGCTCGGCCACCCGCTCGGGCTGCCGGCGGCGGAAGACGAGCTCGATGTCACGGCCGAAGACCTCCTCCATCCGCAGGACCGAGTCACCGGCCTGGAATCCCAGCAGGAGATGTCCCCCGGGTGCGAGGACGCGGAAGAACTCCGCGAAGGCGAGCGGAAGTTGCTCATCGGGCACGTGGATCGTGGAGTACCACGCCAGCAGTCCGCCCAGCTCTCCGTCCGGCAGGTCCAGCGCGAGCATCGAGCCTTCGTCGAACCGCAGTTCCGGATGGCGGCGCCGGGCCTCCGCCAGCATGCGGGGGGACAGGTCGACGCCGAACGCGTCCAGCCCGAGATGCCGCAGATGGCCCGTCACCCGCCCCGTGCCGCAGCCGACGTCGGCAACCGGGCCTCCGCCGTCCGCCAGCACGGATTCGGCGAAACACGCCAGCAGGGCACGCTCGACGGGCTTGGCGGCGAGTTCGTCCTGGAAGCGGGCGGCGTACTCGTCGGCGATGGCGTCGTACGACGCCCGGGTGGTCTTCAGGAAGTCGGCTTCGGTCACGGTCGGGCACTGTAGCCGAGCGAGGCAGGAGCGTCGCCGGGATTCGGACACCTCCTTGCGAAGCTGCTCCGGGATTCAGGCACCTTCGTGCGGGGTGGCTCCTCCCGGCGCTTCGTACCGCCAGCGCACCTCGCCGTCCTCCCGTTCCGGGGTCGGCAGCAGCCCCGCCGCCGAGGCCACGGCGGCGGAGGCCGCGTGGTCCGGATGGATGTGGGCGACGACGGTACGGACGCTCCCCCGCTCCAGCAGATGCCGGACCAGCCCCGCGGCCGCCTCCTTCGCGTACCCCCTGCCCTGCCACCGGGTCCCGACCACCCAGGCCACCTCCGCCCGCGAGCCGCGCACGGTGGCCTGTACGTAACCGGTCAGGCACCCGGCGGCGCGTTCGCGCAGGACCCAGTTCCACCAGAGCTCGGCCGGGTCGGGCGAGCCGGCGCCCTGCCGCTCGTAGCGGGCGCGCAGGGCGGCGGCGTCCTCCGGGGCGCCTCCCGTGTAGGCGTGCAGGGCGGGATCGAAGAGGACGGCCGCCATCTCCTGTGCGTACGCGACGTCGAGAGGCAGCGCCTCCAGGCGGGAGGTGGAGAAGGGCTCGGGGACGCGTTCGGCCTGCATGGGCAGGAGACTACGCGGCGTCAGCGGCTGAGCCGCCGGAACCTCCGCACCACCATGGCGGTGCTCATCCGGTCGGCATCCTGGGCCCGGATCACGGTTCTCCGGCCTGGAGACCTCGTCCTCCCTCACGGAACAGTGATCCGAAACGTCCGCTTCATCACTTTTTGCTGCACCATGGATACATGGAGACGATCCGTGAACTGGAGCCTTTCGTGAAGCAGTACACCGTCCTGCTCAGCAGCCGCAGGCCGGACGGATCGGCTGCCCGTACTCCTGTCAGCATCGCCGTCGAGGGCGATCACGCCTACATCCGTACGTTCGCCTCGGCGTGGAAGGTCGACCGAATGCGCAACCACCCCATCGTGGAGATCGCCCCGTGCACCGTGCGGGGCGCGCCGACAGGGCCGCCCGTGAAGGCCTGGGCGCGGCTCCTCCAGGAGGGGTCGAAGGAGAACACCCACGCCTCCCGGACGATGTCGAGGAAGTACCCGGCGCTCCAGGGTGTGGTGGTCCCGCTCACCCACCGCGTGAAGCGCGACCGCACCCTGCACTACGAACTGCGGCCGGTCACCGACGACATCTGACCAGGCCGAACGGCCCGGCGTGGTGACGAGCCGCGCGCCGGGCCGGGCCAGGTCACGCGTCGCCGAAGTCGGTGCCCCGTGAAACCTTCTCCCGGTGCGGACCGGCCCTCCGGCACCTGAACACGGTCGGCATGCGCGCGGCGTCGGCCGGAACCGGAGCTGCGCCGGACGACAGCACGGCATGACGCGACGCGAGGGGCTACGGGGTCCCTGTGTCCTGGACCGCCTCGACCGCCTCCCCCGCAGGTCCGCCGGCTTCGACCCCACTGTCCTCGCCGCCGACCGCCCGGCCTTCCCAGTGGAGGACCCGCCAGCCCGCGTCAGGGGTCCCGGAGAGGATGACGACACCGGTGTTCAGCAGCGGGCGGGCGGACGCGAAGTGGACGTCGATGTTCTCGGCCCGGGCCGCCGTCCACATGCGGATGGCGGCGCCGTGGCTGACCATGGCGACGGTCCCGGCCCCGGTGGCCGCGGCCTCCTCCACGACCGCGTCGAACCGCCGCAGGGCCTCCGCCCCGCTCTCGCCGCCCGGCATGCGGAGCCCGGTGTTCCCCGCCGACCAGGCGAAGGCGGTGGTCATGTACGTCTCGACGGCCTCGTCGTCCCCGCGCATCTCCAGATCGCCGGCGATCAGCTCCCGGATCCCCTCCCGTACGCGGACCTCCAGGCCCGTCCGGGACGCCAGGGGCGCCGCGGTGAGCTGGGTGCGCAGGAGGGTGGACGCGTACAGGGCGTCGATGCTCTCGTCCGCCAGGGCGCCCGGCAGGGCGGCCGCCTGCTCCTGCCCCAGCGGGGTCAGCGCGGGGCCGGGTTCGGCCGTGTCCAGCAGACGCTTGACGTTGGACGGGGTCTGGCCGTGGCGAATGAGCAGGAGCCGCATCAGCAGATCTTTCTCCGAGGAAGGAGGCGGATCTCCCACTGTGCCACCGCGCCCGGACCGCTGCTCCCCCGGCCGGACCACTACCGAGCCGGACCGGACAGCTGCAGCTCGGGGGCGACCGCTGCGGCCCGAGGGCGGACCGCTGCGGCCGGGGCCCGTCTGCCCCGCTCTCGACGGAGCGGCCCGCCCCGTCCCCCGGCCGGGCCGGTCCGCCCCCTGCTCACCCCCGCCGTCGTCGGGCAGCGATCAGTGCCAGCACGATGACCACCACGGCCACCGCACCACCCGTCGCGGTGCCCGTCTTCGAATCGCCGTCACCGCCCTCGTCCCCGGTCGACGTCCCGCCGCCCCCTCCGTTCGGCGAGGGCGCCTTGCTGCCGCCGCCCTCCACCTCCACGCGCACCACTTCGCTGTGCTCGCCCTCCGAGCCGAACATCATCGCCGAGCCGTCGGCGGTGTAGGTCACGGACTCGGACTGCCCCTGGAGCGGCACACTCACCGCGTGGTCCTCGCCGAGCCTGCCGTTCTCGAAGGCGTAGCGCCGGGCGCTGAAGTAGGAGCGGAACACCACTTCCCCGCCGTCCGGCGAGAACGCCCCGTCGGTCACCCACGGCACCTCGCCGACCCGCCGGAACACGTTGGCCCCGCCGGCCGTCAGCTTCTCCGGGCCCTCGTACAGCCCGCCGCCGTCCTCGTTCTTGGAGGCGATGTAGACCCGGCCCGTCTCCGGGTGGACCATCATGGCCTCGGCGTTGCGCGCCCCGTCCGCGTACGTCACGTCGAACTGTGTCGCCCGCACGGTGGCGTCGGCGAGCCTCTTCGGCTCCGGGAAGCGGTAGATCCACACGTGGTCCCAGGAACCGTCGAGGTTGTCGCCGATGTCCCCCACGTACAGGGCGCCGTCGGGGCCGAGCGAGATCGCCTCCACGTCACGGGGCTCCCCGACCCCCTTCATGGTGATGGTCGCGACGGTCTTCCCGGTCCGTGAGTCGACGGCGTAGACGTAGGGACCGTCCTCGCTGTCGTTGTGCGTCCAGTAGATCCCCGGGTGGAGCTTGCTGGCGGCGAGACCGCTGGACTCCGTGATCCGGGAGTCCTCGAGGGTGAAGGTCCGGTCCGCGCCGTCACCGTCGTCCGCGAGGGCCGGCACCGCCCCGGTCACGAGCAGCAGGGCGGCGGCGGAAAGGGTCAGCAGCGATCTCATGGCACAAGTGTCCACCGTCACGTCGCAGGCCGGAGTGGTGATCGGCCATGATGTCGCCATGCGTTTTCTCTTCGTCGGCGACAGCATGACCGTGGGCAAGGCCGGCGACTTCACCTGGCGCTACCGCATGTGGCAGCACCTGGAAGCGACCCTCGGCGAGGGCGGCTACGTGATCACGGGCCCCCGCACCGAGTTGTACGACGCCGAGGCGAACGCCCCGCTCTCCCACGCCTACGGCGATCCGTCGTTCCCCGCCCCCGCGCGCCGGCACCTGTCCGGCTGGGGCGAGGGCTGGCTGCACATGGCTCCCGTCATCGCGGACACGGTCACGGCGACGCCCGCGGACGTCCTGCTGGTGTCACTCGGCCTGATAGACCTCGGCTTCTACACGGACAGCACGCAGACGGCCGCCAACGTCCGGGCGTTCATCGCCGCCGCCCGCACCGCGAATCCCCGGATCAGGATGGTCCTCCTCCCGGTCATACCGAACATACGGGCGGAGTCCGACCTCCCCTTCGCCGCCGAGTGCGCCGGATTCAACGCGCTCCTGGAACGGGCGGTGGCCGATCTGGACACCGCCGAGTCCCCGGTCCTGCTGACCTCGCCCCCGGCGGGCTACGACATCCACACGGACACCTACGACGGCACCCACCCCGGCCCCACCGGTGAACACAAGCTGGCCGGGGCGTTCGCGGACGCGATGTACCAGGCCTGGGGCGTGGGCGGCCCGTACGCGGGAGCGCTGGCGGCGGTCTGATCCGCGCGCCCGCCGCAACCGGATCAGCGGCCTCCGCGTCCTCGTCACGAGACGAGTGACCTCATGGAGAGGTGCCCGGAACGGAGCGGGAGCGAGTGGCGACGAAGACGGAGAGACGGCCCGCCTGCGGGAGTTGGACGCGTGGCCGCGTGACCGCCGCGCTCTGCCTCCTGGTGGCCGTCCTGCTCGTGTTCCCCGGCCTGGTCCCCAACACCCCCGGCCGGGTGGGCAGTCTGCTGGAGACCTTCCTCCCCTGGCTCGGACTGGCCGTACCCGTCCTGCTCGCCCTCGCGCTCCTGCGCCGTTCGCCGCTCGCGACGTGCGCGGTGCTGCTGCCCGCCGCCGCCTGGTGCGGCGTCTTCGGCGGCCTGCTGCTGTCCGGCGGGGCGGCCGGCGAGCTCACGGTGGTCCAGCACAACATCAGCGACGTGAACCCGGACCCGGCGGCCACCGCACGGGCCCTGGCCGCCACCGACGCCGACCTGATCGCCGTGGAGGAGCTGACGGCCCCGGCCCTGCCCGCCTTCGAGGCGGCCATGGCGGCGGGCCGTCCCCACCACGCGACGAGGGGCACGGTCGGCCTCTGGTCGAAGTACCCCCTCACCGGCGTACGGCTGGTGGACATCAGGCCGAAGGGTGTCGGTGAGGGCTGGAACCGCGGCCTCCGGGCGACCGCCCGCACCCCGCACGGGGAGATCGCCGTGTACGTCGCCCACCTGCCCTCCGTGCGGATCGGCCCGGCCACCGGGCTCTCGTCCGGGCCGCGCGACGAAAGTGCCCGGCTCCTCGCCGAAGCCCTGGCCGCCGAGCCGCTGGACCGGGTGATCCTCCTCGGGGACCTGAACAGCACGCTGGACGACAGGGGGCTGGAGCCTGTCACCTCGCTGATGGGCGAGACCGGACCGGGCTTCGCCTTCAGCTGGCCCGCGAAGCTGCCGGTGGCCCGGATCGACCAGGTCCTGGCCCGGTCGGCGACGGTCACCCGGGTCCGGACACTGCCCGCGACGGGGAGCGACCACCTGCCCGTGGCCGCCGCCATCGAGCTCTGAGTACACGGCCCCTCAGGCCACCTTCTCCACTCCCAGCATCGCGAGTCCCAGCTTGGTCAGCTCCTCCGACACCTCGTCGGGCCGGGCCCTGCGCGGACGGCGGGCGTGGTGGGCCATGAGCTCGTGGACCGTACCGACCATCACCATCACCACGACCCGGTGGTCCCGCTCCTCCACCTCGCCGCGCACCGCGGCCCGTTCGGCCTCGCCGTTCAGGAAGTCGGCCCACAGGTCGCGCCACCGCTTGCAGTGGGCGTCCACGGCCGGACTCACACCCAGCACCTCGACGAACGTCACCCTGGCCTCGCGCAGGTCCCGCGTCACCGCGGCAACGTACACGTCGAAGAGCCGCCGGAAGCGCTGTTCCAGCGGACAGTCGTCCATCCCCTCGGAGAGCAGGGCTTGTTCGGCCGCCCGCAGACCGCTGGTCGTGATCTGGTTGTGCAGGGCCATCAACAGCCCTTCGCGGGAGCCGAACTCCTCCCAGAGCACCTCCTCGGGCACTCCGGCCATCACGCACACGGCCTGCTCCGAGGTCTGCGCGTAGCCGTACACGCCGAACAGCTCCAGGGCCGCGTCGAGGAGTTTCGCGCGGGCCCGCGTACGCGCACCGTCGACCGTATCGATCAGCTGGTCCACCGGGACATCCACCACGGGTCCTCCTTCGTCGGCCACATCTCCGGTGCGTGCGACGGCAGGTGAGCGGGTCGCGAGGGCCGAAGAGGGCTTGGTCGCGTCTGGATGGCGCATGCGCCATTCTCCCGTTCCGTCCTGCTGCACACGTCCCGCGCCGCGCCGTCGCCGGCACAGACCGCCCGCCCCGGTGACTGCTCGCACAGCCGTGCGGCCACTTTCCGGGGCCCGGGCCGGTGAGCGTCTGACCGTCCGGTCGCGGCCGTCACCCGGTCCGGCTCGGCGGGACCGCCAGGTGCTGGTGGCCGGCGGCGCAGGCGTCCGGAGCGACCGCCGTGGGGATCTCGGGGCCGTCGGATCGCCGTCGCCTCTCCTCTAGCGGACGGCGATCCCCCGGGCCGCCAGGATCTCCGGCGCGTCCGGGATCATGTGCTTCAGCTCCCACTCCCCCGTGAAGAGTCTGAGATTCGGTACGAGGTCCAGGTCGTCGAGGCTGCGCACGTCGAAGAGGTCGTCCTCGCCGTCCCAGACGGGAGCGCACTCCTGGTAGACCTGGTGTCCTCCGTCGAAGGTCAGCTCCTCCACGGTGGCGAGGAGCTCGGCCGGTATCTCCAGCGCCTCGAAGTACGCGCGCGCTTCGTCGAGGACGGTGTACTCCAGCTCGTTGTCCCCGACGTGCGCGTCGAGGTCCTCGACGCCGCGCTCCCGCATGTGATCCCTCAGGCTGAATGCCGGAGTGAGCGTCTCGTCCCAGTACATGAGCTTCTCGACGACAAGGAGCTTGAAGTTGAAATCACGGAAGACTGTCATGCCGCATGTATACCGGCCGGGTCGGACAGCCCTTCCGCGCACGACCGTCCCGCCCGAGCCCAGCTGGTAGAAGAGTGAACGAACGAACCGCGTGCTGTGGCCGGTTGGGGCCGGATGCCGGGATCTCCGGCATGGGCGCGGCCCGAGTTGCGGGATGCGACGAGGGCGCCAGAGTGGAAATGACGCCCGTGCGCTGTTGAGCTGTGGATCTCCGGTGGTCGTGGGGCGTCACGACAGAGAGCCAGGCCCACAAGGGCAGAGCTACGCGACGCGAGTGCACCTGGAGCCCAGCATGGCCAGACTGTCCCGGCGATGGATCTCCCGCACTGTCGGCACCTCCTGCTTGGCCGCCGCGATCGCCCTGCCGGGCGTGGGCTCCGCCCTGGCGGCGCCCACCGCGGAACGGGCCGCGGCCTCCGCGCACGGCACGGACCCTCCACCGACCCCGGAACCCCCGGGCACGCCAGAACCGCCGGAGCGACCGCCACCGCCGCCGCAGGAGGAGAACACGGACGAGGGCACGGAGCCGCCGGGCACACCCCCGCCCTCGGACCGGACGGACCCACCGGACTCGGACCCGCCCTCCGACCGGGAGAAGACCCAGGAGCCGGAGAAGCCCGCCGAACTGAAGAAGGACGTCCAGGAGGGGGTGGCGAACGCGCCGAAGGAGGTGAAGAAGCAGGTCGAGAAGGCACTGACGCAGATGCTCGACCTCATCGACGACCCGGACACGACGCCTGCGGAACGGAAGGCGTACGCGCAGATCGTGAAGGGCATGACCGAAACGCTGCAAGCCATCGCGGATCCGGACACGCCCGCCGAGGACCGGGCCGCGTACACGAAGATCATGAAGACGATGTCCGAAGCGGTGACCCTGGGGCAGGAGCAGACTCCGGCGGCAGGCACCCAGGAATCCAGGCCGGCCCGCGCCCCGGCCACGCTGGGACTGCTGGCCTCGTCCGGTGACGCGCTGGTGGCTCTCCAGGACCCGGGGACGGCCCCGACGGATCCGAAGGACAGGAAGAGGATCCAGCAGGTCGTGGCAGAGGCCTGTGAGGCATCGAAGACGATCGCGGATCCGGAGGCCTCGGAGGACGAGAAGGAAGAGGCGAAGAAGGTCCTGGTCCGCCGGGCCGCGGTGTTCAAGAACGCCCAGTACCTGGATCTCATGAAGGAGATCAAGCGCTACAAGGCCCGGGCTGCCTGCGTGGACACGGTGGAGAACCGGACGCGCCAGGCGGGCTGGACCGATGGGTCCCTCTGGGGCCTCTCCGACGCCGCCTGCGCCGCGTCGGTGGCCGAGGGCGCCCGCCAGGAGAACTCGCAGTGGCACGCCCTCATGGCCTGCGTGCTGCGGGACCCCTTCTCCACCTGCGCGAGTGAAGTACCCAAGGACTGAGCGCGCGGCCGCCGCACCGGTTGCCCGCCCGTGGACCCGGCCACACGACGGGCGTCACGGCAGGCTCCGCTACGGACTTCGCAACGGCCTTCACGGCGGTTCCACTGCGGGTCGCCGCGGCCGACACGACGGGCGTCACGGCAGGCTCCGCCACGGGCTTCGCGGCGGCCCTCACGGCGGTTCCACTGCGGGTCGCGGCGGCCGACACGACGGGCCACGCCACGGGCTTCACAACGGCGGCATCCCGCGGACGCCCTTCAGCTTCGCGCCCGTGAGGCGCGCGTCGACCAGCGTTGCGCCGGTCAGATTCGCACCGGTCAGATCGGCGTCCGAGAGGTCCGCGCCCGTCAGGTTCGTGCCGGTCAGTTCGGCGTCGGACAGATCCGCACCCGTCAGGTCCGCGTCGGTCAGATCGGCGCCCGTCATCTCCGCGGACCGTAGGTCAGCCCCCGACAGGTCCGCCTTCTGCAGGCCGGTACTGGTCAGGTAGGCGCCGGACAGATTCGCGTCGCGGAGGATCGTCTCTTTCATCACCGCCTGGCTCAGCGTGGCACCGCTCAGCTGCGCCCCGTCGAGATGTGCGGCGCCCAGTGACGCGGAGGTGAGGTTCGCGACGGTCAGCCGCGCACCGGACAGGACCGCCTTCGTCATCGCGGCGCCGGTCAGGGACGCACGGGCCAGATCCGCACGGCGCAGGATCGCGCCTTCCAGGATGGCGCCGGACAGGTTCGCGTGAGCCAGCTCCGCCCGGCTCAGGTCCGCCTGCCGGAAGATCGCGTCGGCGAACTCGCTCCTCCCCTGCCCTGCCGTCAGACCGCTCAGATCGGTCCGGGCCAGTTCGAGCACGGGCATGCCACCGGTACCGAGCGGCCGTTCGGCCAGGACGTGCATCACCGCTTCGATGTCGGTGGGCGGCTGCCCGTCCTGCGAGGCGGACCGCTCCTCCTCCTCGCCCTTCGCGGGAAAGGGGGCGTGCCGGCGTACGTACGCGGTGAGAACGGAGACGACCGTGGCACGGTCACGGACCGAGTCCTGCATGATGCGCTCCAGGGCGTAGATGCCCCCCATACGCACGTCCAGGGAGTCCGATCCCAGGTTGGTGACCGCCGCGTTGAACCGGTTGGTGATCTGCCCCTGCTCGCTGATGCGCAGTTCCTTGTTCGCCTGATCCACCTGCATCCAGGTGAACAACAGCGCGGCCAGCGCCGCCAGTCCCGGAAGACTGACCACCGCCAGCCCGATCCACTCCGCCCGGCTGCGCGCCGGTGGCCCTTCCTTCCCGCTCCGGCGTGTGTTCCCGTGCTCCCGACGCCGCTCCGCGGTCCGGCGCAGCCGTCCGCTGCCAAGCTTCCTCGTCACGCTCCCCATGGCACGCGACGAAGCGGAGGCGACGCCGACGCCACACCGCCGGGACACACGAACGGGTGTGCCCCGTCCGCAGGTGCCGCAGGAGTTCCCGCGGAGTTCGGGGGACGGGCCACACGGGCACCGCCCGCCCGGGCCGTCCGTGGAGCCGAAGCCGCCCTCGCTCCCTCGCCCCTCGCTCCCTCGCTCGCTCCCTCGCCCCTCGCCCCTCGCCCCTCGCCCCTCGCCCCTCGCCGAGCGCAGCCGCAGCCGCAGCCGGTGAGACGGTGAGACGGTGAGACGGTGCGGACGCCAGCCGGTGAGACGGCGCGGGCGCCGACCGGAGGAGCATGCGCCGGGTTCGTACGCACGGCCGTCACGGCGCGCAGGGCGCCGCCTCACCACCGGAGGCGGGCGCACCGATGCGCGCGAAGCGCTCCCGCCACGGCAGGAGGTCGGGTTCGGCTTCGGCCGGAGTCCGCTGCCGCTCCCAGAGCTCCCGTGCGGCCTGCCGACGGCACGGGCCGCACTCGGTCTCGTCCGAGAGCGGCCGGAAGACGTGCTCCTCCTCCCCCGGAGCCGTACAGACCGTCAGCTCCGCGACGGGCGACGGGGCGGTGGGCTGCGGAGAGGGGCTCACGGGCAGCTCCGGCGGCATCTTGTGCAGCAGTCTGAACCGCAGGAACCCGACAGCCGACCGGACTCCGTCGCCCGGTAGCTCGCTGGTCAGTACGCGCCGCAGCTCACCCTCCGACACCCCGCGCAGCAGCCACCGGGCGGCGAGTTCGGCGAGACCTCTGGCTTCCTTCACCCCGAGGTACAGCTCCCGCCGCTGATGCCGCAACGACAGCAACACGCGTTCACCGTCGGCGACTTCCGGCGCGAGTTCGACGTCGGTCTCGGGAGCGGGCCCGGCAGCCCCCTCGGGCCCCGTCGCGCACGCGGGCCCAGCAGCCCGTTCGGCGCCGGTCACGCACTCGGGCCCCGTCACGCACGCGGGCCCGGTCGCCGCAACACGGTCGCCCTCGGCTTCGGAGGGTGGGTGGGGAGAGTTCTTCTCCCGTTCTTCCTCCACCGGTAGTTGATGACCGGCCATCCGAACGGCTGGTTCACCGACCGTCGGTTTCGGCACACTCGGAGAGGCCGGGGCGCACCCCGGGCGCAGGGCGGCGGCCTGCTCGCGGGTGAGGGGGACGTTGGACAGCAACTGCTCCGTCACCCAGCGCCCGCGCTCCCCCTGCGCACGCCACTCATGGACGTAACCGTGCACCACCAGCAGTTCCTTGGCCTTCTGGTACGCCCGCCCGGTGATCCCGAGCTTCCGCGCGTGCTCGCTGAGCGGCCGTCCGGCCTGTTCGTCGGGGAGCCCCTGCACGACGAGGAGCAGAATCTTCGCGTCGCTGGTCAGCCGCACATGGCGGACCACGTCGTGCGAAGCCTTCGTGAAGCGCCGGGAGGGCGCGATAGCATGCCGAAGCATCTCGGTGGACTTCCGATCCACTCGTGGGTGAAGGCCCTCGGGCTGGTGTTGGTAGCACCTCCGGGGGCCGCCCGCACGCTGCGTGCGCACGGAACGTGATGACGCGATTACGGTACCGCACGCCACAGGGCGCCGTTCCGCATATGCCCCGACTCCTCGATCACCGGCCGACGCCTGGTCCGGGCAGCCAAACAGCGTGCGGACGAGGCGGGTTCGGCATCCCGGGCCCCACCCCGCACGAGAGGCGGCGCCCGGCGGCGACCGGGCCACGGCAGCGGCCCCCGAGGCATCGGAGCGCCATCGAGGACGCCCTCGCCCCGGCATCCCTCCATCGAGTGTATGTCACTCTCCGTGCTCGACCAATGTCTCTGCGTGTGCGCATGATGGAGGTCGATCGCATATGCCCCCGCACCTCGACCGTCCGGTCCCGTCGGACAGGTGAGTCGTGCGCACAGACAGAAGGAGCTGCCCATGTCCGCGTCACAGGACGGCAAGGACGCCCAGGCGGAGCAGATCAGCGGCGACCTGATCGCCGCCGCCCCGCTGAGCTCGGCGCCGCCCATCCAGGTGCCGGTGCAGCAGCGCGACGACGAGTGGGCGCTGCCGGGCGGCTTCGCCTGGGTCTACCACGGCGAGGGCGGAAGTCACGTCCGCAAGCCGGTGATCATGGCGGACGGTTTCAACCTCGGCCGGAGCGACCTCCAGTGGCTCGCGCAGGGGCTGGAGGGCGGGGAGTACAAGTTCCTGACTTCCCTGCGCCGGCTG
This sequence comes from Streptomyces sp. NPDC005494, assembly GCF_042872025.1. Taxonomy (NCBI): domain Bacteria; kingdom Bacillati; phylum Actinomycetota; class Actinomycetes; order Kitasatosporales; family Streptomycetaceae; genus Streptomyces; species Streptomyces sp. NPDC005494. The sequence continues at coordinate 260,970 of NZ_JBIAJR010000005.1, read as the reverse complement.
GGACACACCGTGATCCTGGTCGGCTTCGACGAGCGCACCGCGCCCATCGAGGAGAACGCCGAGGCCGTGATCGAGGCGATTCGACGCACCATCGCCGAGCGCGTCGGTGACGACCGGCTGACCGTCGGCGGCTTCAGCATGGGCGGCCTGGTCACCCGCTACGCACTGGCCAGGATGGAAGAGCAGCGGATGGACCACCAGACTGCGCTGTACTTCTCCTACGACACCCCGCACCGCGGCGCGGTGATCCCGATCGGCCTGCAGGCGTTCGCGCACTTCATCCCGCGGGACAACGCCTTCGCCGAGCAGATGAACAGCCCTGCCACCCGCCAGATGCTCTGGCGCCACCACAACAGCGAGACCGGCAAGGACGAGGTCGACCCGCTGCGCACCCGGCTGCTGGCGGAACTGGACGAAATGGGTGGCTGGCCGCAGATCCCGCGGAAGATCGCGGTGGCCAACGGCGCGGGCGACGGCACGGGCCTCCCCGTCCCGCCCGGCGACGTGGCCCTGAAGAGCACCGGGCTGATCGCGTTCCCCGGCACGACCTTCTACACCCAGTCCGCCGGTGACGGCGTCACGGTCGCCGAGCTGAAGCGACTGCTCCCGCCCAAGTCGCAGAAGGTCACCACCAGCGGCTACCCGGAGCTGGACGGCGCTCCGGGCGGAACCCTCGCCTCCTACAAGATCGTGGCCGACGAGCTGGTGGCCAAGGGCGGAAAGGCCGACCTGCGGCACGAGGCCATCTGTTTCGTGCCGACGGTCAGCGCGGTGGCGATCCGGGACATCGACAAGCAGGACGACCTGTACGCGAAGGTCACCGCGATCGACCCGCAGGAGAGCGAGGTCGACGACTTCTACTGGTCCTCGACCAACACCCCGCACACCGCGATCACCTCGGAGCTCTGCGAATGGATCATCGCGCGGCTCCCTGAGTGACGCGGCGTCACCACCGCTGAACGAGCCGCCCGGCCGCGCGCGGGCGCGGCCGGGCGGGCGGCCTCGCCCCGAAGTCGTTCCCCCGCACCGGCGTTCACGGCATCAGCACGCGCCGTTCCACCGGACTCCGCGTACGGACTGCGGAATGGCCACTAGACCCCGGTGAATCCGGGCCGGCAGCGCTCACGGAGGACTTCGACCCCGTCACCTTCGAGTGCGTCGCAGTGCCCCGCACGTCCCGTCATGGCCATCACCAGGGCCAGGGTGGGTCCCTTCACGAGCGGCCCGGAACCCGCCGCGAACGGACCGTCGTCCGCGACCAGACGCAGTCCGTCCACGCGCCCTCGGGCGAGGACCACCATGTCCGAGCCCTGGTAGTACGCAGCGACCTGCGTGAGCACCTCGATCGGAGACCTGTGGTGGACGATGCCCAGCGGACGCCTGATGTCCTCCCCGTGCACGATCACCTCGCCCAGCATCGCTGTCACCGGCAGGGGAGGCTTGGTCCTGCTCGGGACGGCACGCCGGAACCGTTCGAGTGTCTCGGCAGGGGATCCGCCCAGTTGCTCAGCCAGCCGCATGGCGACCTGCTTGTCGAAGTCGAACCGGCAGCGGATCACCCCCGCCATCCACCGTGCGGAGTTGAGACTCGCCCCCGCCGTGATGTGGGCGAGCACCTCACGCACCGTCAGCCCTGCGCAGAGCGAAGGGGTCTCCCACCGGCCGTCGTCCAGCTCCGCGAGGTCGGCCGCGAGCGCCGCCCGCTCGGCGTGGATCGCGGGCCAGTTCCCGGCCCGGGCCCGCCGGCCGGGTTCCGCGGGCGTCTCGGGGTTGCTCATGTGGATCGGGTCTCCTGTCACGGGACGGGTCTCCTGTCAGAGGCACGCGTCGCACCCGCCTTCGTGGCGGGAGCCTTCGTCTGGCCTGCTGGAACAGACTCCCGCGCCCCGGCGAAGTCATCGCCTCGCGGCACCCGGGTCCTGACACGGCGCGGTGGGGTGGGCTTCCCGACGGGGCGCGGTGGTGTCGGCTCCCCGACGCGGCGCGATGGTGGCGGCTCCCTGATGCGGCACGGTGGTGGCGGCTCCCTGACACGGCGCGGTGGTGTCGGCTCCCTGACACGGCGCGGTGCGGGCCCCTCCCCGACGGGGCGCGGTGGGGTCGGTCCCTCCCCCACGGGGCGCGGTGCGGGCGGCTTCCCGGCGGGGCGCGGTCGAGGCGACGACGGTGTTGGCGGCCACGATCACGGCGATGGCCAGCCAGGAGGCGGCATCGAGGTGCTCGTCCAGGACGGCGAGCCCGATCAGGGCGGCGAAGACGGGGTTGACGCTCATGAAGACGCCGAAGAGATGCGGCGGCACCCTGCGCAGCGCCAGCAGGTCGGACACGAACGGAACGGCGGAGGAGAGCACCCCGGCCGCCAGCGCGCAGCCCAGCGCCACAGGTGTCGGCGGGTGCTGCCAGAGCACCCACGCGCCCACCGGCAGGTACATCGCGCCCGATACGAGCGCCGCGGCGGCCGAACCCTCCAGGCCGGGCAGCCGGGCGCCGACGGTGCGGTTGCACAGGATGTAGCAGCCCCAGCAGGCCGCCGCCAGCAGGGCGAGTCCGATGCCCAGGTAGTCGGTGGACGGTGTGGGACGGGCGAGCACCGCCACCGCGACCGCCGCGGTGAGGGCGGCAGCGAGGTCGGTCCGCCGACGGGAACCGGCCACGGCCACGGTCAGCGGGCCGAGAAATTCGAGCGTGACGGCCAGCCCGAGCCCGATCCGCTCGATCGCCGTGTAGAGGGACAGGTTCATCGCGGCGAACACCAGCGCCAGCCTCAGGACGGGACGCCACTGCGCGGCGGTGAACCCCCGCAGCCGTGGCCGGCCCGCAACGCCGAGTACGAGGGCGGCCACCCACTGGCGTACAGCGACGACACCGAGCGTGCCGAGGACCGGGAAGGCCAGCGCCGCCACCGCCGCCCCGCTCTGGTTGGACAGTCCGCTGCCCAGCATCAGCGCCATGCCTCCCCATCGCCCCGGCCGGGGGGCCGGGCCCCGCACGCTCCGGGCCGGCACGGCGGCGGGAGCGGTGGCTGCGGGAGAGGGCGCGGGCTTCATGCGCCCACGATGGGACGCGGCCTCGCATGCGCAAAATGCAATCGGCGGCCGTTCTATACGCTGGGCGTATGGATGGCACGGGTGCGAAGGCCGGCGCGATGGAGCTCAGACATCTGCGCTGCCTGGTCGCCATCGTCGACACCGGCAGTTTCACGGACGCCGCCCACGAGCTCGGTGTCTCCCAGGCCGCCGTCTCGCGGACCCTCACCGCGCTGGAAGGCTCCCTCGGGGTGCGGCTGCTGCACCGCACCAGCCGCTCCGTCGCCCCCACGACCGTGGGCGTGCGGGTCCTGGCCCGTGCCCGTGTCCTGCTGGCGGGGGCGGACGAACTGGTCCGCGAAGCGACCCTCGGTCACACCCGTCTGCACATCGGCCACGCCTGGTCCGCCTTCGGCCGGCACACCACCGAGTTCCAGCGCCGCTGGCACGAACAGCACCCCGGGACCGAGCTGCGCCTGATCCGCCACAACAGCCCCACCGGCGGTCTCGCCGAAGGCCGTTGCGACCTGGCGGTCGTACGCGCCCCTCTCGACCTCACGTCCTGGTCCCACGTGCTGATCGGTCACGAGGCCCGCCGTGTCGCCATGGCCTCCGACGACCCCTGGGCCCGCCGCCGCGGTATCCGTCTGGACGAGGTACTCGGCCGTACCCTCGCCATCGACCGCCGCACCGGGACGACCACCCTGGATCTGTGGCCGGAACACGACCGGCCCGCCGTCGAGTACACCCACGACATCGACGACTGGCTAGCCGCCATCGCCACCGGCCGCCGCGTCGGTCTCACTCCGGAGGCGACCGCCGCCCAGTACCGGCGGGACGGCATCGTCTACCGCCCTCTGCGCGAAGCGGACCCCGTCCCCGTGCACCTCATCTGGCGCACCCACGACGTCCACCCGGCCACACACAGCGCCATCGCTCTCGCCACCGGCCTCTACCGGGGGCGAGAGCGGGACCACGGCCCGTCAGGACGGTTCACGCGGCCACGGTGACGGCGTCGACGGCCGGCGTACGCAGTGTCCTGCGCGCGGTGCCCAGGCTCGTGCCGAGGGTGACCACCGTGGCGACGGCCATGATGGCCAGCCAGGTCGCCGGCCCCTGGTCGGGGACGACCTGGTCGGTGCGGACGGTCGTGAACGGGATGATGCCCGCGATGCCCGCCACGGTGCCCAGGAACAGCCCCGTCAGCGTGAGGATCACCGCCTCCAGGCCGACCACCCCGAGGACCTGGCCGGGGGTCGCCCCGGCAAGGCGCTGCTGCCCGAACTCCCGGCGGCGGTAGGAGGTCGCCGCGTACAGGCTGTTGACGAGCATGATGCAGGAGAAGACCACGATGATGCCGACGACGACCAGGTTGAGGGTCTCCAGGTTCTTGTCGTCGACGGTCTTGTCCAGGCCCGACGACGTCACCCAGTCGCTCTCGACGCCCTGGATGTAGAGGGTGGCGGTGGCCATACCGGTGAAGATGATCATCGGCATGAGGATTCCGGCGAGCTCCGCACCGCGCCGGCGCAGGTTACGGGCGCCGAGATAGCCGCCCGCGCCGCCCACCGCGGCCAGCGGCCGGCTCAGGAGTTGCAGCATCCGGCCCAGCAGGGACGGGGCGAGGACGGCGAAGCCGACGGAGAGCAGGATGGCCCCGTAGGCGGGGAACGCCATCAGCATCTCCTCGGTGCTGTCGACGGCGTACGTGGTCAGGACCCCGCCGGCCCCCGCCACCAGCGCCGCGCACCCCGCCAGGGTGCGGCCACGGCCACGCGAGCGCTTACGGGCCCCGGAGGGAGCCCTGGTGGCGCGGCGTACGGCGAGGAAGGCGGCGCCGACCGAGGCGAGGAGCGTGATGCCGAAACCGGATCCGAGCGCCATCGCGCCGAAGGCGGGCTCGATCCGGGCGGCGACCTGACCGCTGTCCTTGAACAGGTCGAGCAGGAGCCGGCCGCCGAGCACGGCGGGCCCGATGGCGAGCAGTGTGCCGGCCAGTGCCACCACGGCGGACTCGCCGACGACCATGCGCGTGATCTGGGCGGGGGTCGCTCCGGTGCAGCGCAGGAGATGAATCTCCTCGGCGCGCTGGCGGACGGAGACGGTCAGGGTCGAGGCGATGGCGAAGAAGACGAGGAGGGAGCCGTAGCCGCCGACCACGCCGGCGGAGATCGTCATGGACTCCGAGCTCACCGCGTCGACCCCGGGGGCCGCCGCCGTGTCGTGCAGGGAGCTGAACGTCATGATGACGACCGCGCCCAGGAACGCGGACAGGAGCGTGGCGAGGAAGCGTCCGGGACGCTTGCGAACCGAGCGCAGGGCGAGGAAGAGCATGGCTCACACCTCCATCAACGAGCTGTCGTCCACGTGCCGTGCGGCGACGCGGTCCCCGAGGTGGGTCATCCGTTCGGCGACGGCCTCGGCGGTGGGGGCCGGCAGGCTGCCCGCCAGCCGCCCGTCCGCGAGGAAGAGCACCGTGTCGGCGTAGGAGGCGGCCACCGGGTCGTGGGTGACGAGCACGACGGTGCTGCCGTGGACCCGGACGGTCTCCCTCAGCAGGCCGAGGACGTCACGCGCGCTGCGGGTGTCCAGAGCGCCGGTCGGCTCGTCGGCGAAGACCACGCCGGGCCGGGTGACCAGGGCGCGGGCGATGGCGACGCGCTGACGCTGACCGCCGGAGAGCTGGTCGGGGAGGTGACCGAGCCGGCGTCCGAGCCCCACCTGCGTGAGGATCGCCCGGACCCGCTCCGGGTCGGCCCGGCGGCCGGCGAGCCGCAGCGGCAGCGAGGTGTTCTCCTCGACGGTCAGGGTGGGCAGCAGGTTGTACTGCTGGAAGATGAAGCCGATCCGCTGCCGCCGGAACTTCGTCAGCGCCGCCTCGCTGCCGCCGCCCATCTCCTCACCGTCCACGAGGATGCGCCCCTGGTCGGCGCGGTCCAGGCCGGCAGCGCACTGGAGCAGCGTCGACTTGCCCGAACCGGAGGGGCCCATGACCGCGGTGAAGCTGCCGGTCGGCAGGCTCAGGGTCACTCCGTCCAGCGCGGTCACCGCGCCGTCCCCCGTCCCGTACACCTTGGTCACCGATTCCAGCCGGAGCGCCTCGGCTGTCCGGCTCGGGGGCTGCCTCTTGCGATCGAACATGGCCATCACCCTTTGCTCGTCGGACGCACTCTGCGTCACGTAGACGACGCTACGGACACGGGAGGACGAGCACAGTGGCGTGCACACCCGGGTACGGGGTGGGGCTGAGGACACCCTCGGCCGGGGGGCACGCCGGGCTAACATACCCCCTGGGGTACGAGCCGATCAGGTGGCAGACGCGACCCAAGACGACACCGGAGGAACCGTGCAACTCGACATCGCGGCCGACGAGCTGAAGTCCGTACTCAACCGGCTGCGCCGCGCACAGGGGCAGATCGCCGGGGTGATCAGGATGATCGAGGAGGGCAAGGACTGCGAGGACGTGGTGACCCAGCTCGCCGCGGCCTCCCGGGCCCTGGACCGGGCGGGCTTCTCCATCATCGCGACGGGGCTCGAACAGTGTCTGGCCGACGAGGCACAGACGCCCGCCGACAAGGACCGGATGCGCGCCCGCCTGGAGAAGCTGTTCCTCTCCCTGGCCTGACGCTCCGGCCCGAGGGACCGTGAACCCGGAACTACCGCTCCGGAAAAGCCTCCCCGCACGCGCTGCAGAACCTGGGCGCCCGGTCCGCCGACAGCCTGCCGCACTCCGGGCACACCAGGTCCAGCATGCAGGGAGCCTCGCCGCCCTCGTACGCGGGAGCCCGTACCGCCGGCTTGACGGTCAGTCCGGGACGGCGGCGGTGGACCGTGAGGTAGGTCAGCCCCTCGGGCCCCGCGAGCAGAGCACGGCGCGAGGTGCGCGGGAGCCACAGGACCGCGGTCGGAGCGAGGCGCAGTGTGTCACCGGCGCCCGTACGCAAGGTGCCGTCGCCCGCGAGGACGACGAAGAGCACGTCCAGGACGTCCTCCTGGTGCTCGCCCACCCCGGCGTCCGGCGGCAGGTGGACGACGTTGGCATCCAGCTCGCGCCCCTGCTCGGCGAGATGCCACAGCGCACCGCGCCGGCCCGGGGCCACGGAGGCGAGCAGTTCGTCCAGCACCGCCAGTACCTGCGGGGTCGCGTTCACGCCGCAGCCTCCTCGTCATAGCGCTCCCGGGCCTCGTGAACCTGGTCGAAGTGGGTCTCCGCCCAGGTTTTCACGGCGAACAGCAGATCGCTCAGGCTGTGGCCCAGCTCGGTCAGTTCGTAGTCGACGCGCACGGGCACGGACGGCGTCACGGTGCGCGTGACGAGTCCGTCCCGCTCCAGGGTCCGCAGCGACTGCGTCAGCATCTTCTGGCTCACCCCGGCGATCTTGCGGCCGAGGTCGCTGTACCGCATGGGGCCGTCGCGCAGGGCGCTCACGATGAGGCTGACCCACTTGTCGCCGAGCCGCCCCAGCAGTTGGTTGGTCGGGCACTCCCTGAGGAACGCGTCGTAGGCGAATCGGGCTTCCTCGCGGCGCTGGGCCGCGGTGCGGGTCGCCATGGGGCTCCTGCCTCCGGTCCTACCTGGGGGTGGCCTACGCACCTGGAGGTACGTACTTACGGAAAGAGAGTAACTCTTCCTAGGTTTGTGGAGGCGGGAGAAACCCGCCACCGATACCGAGGAGTTGTCGACATGCGTGCTGTGGTGGTCAAGGCGTTCGGTGGTCCCGAGGCAGTGGAGCTCGTGGAGACCGCGGTCCCCGAGCCCGGCCCCGGCCAGGTGCGGATCAAGGTGGCGGCGGCTGCCGTGAACCCGGTGGACGCGGCGTACCGCGCGGGAATACTCGTCCCGCTGCCCGAGGGCGGCGCGCTGGGGCTCGGCTGGGACGTGGCGGGAACCGTGGACGCGGTGGGCGCGGGAGCGCAGTACGCGGTGGGGACCGAGGTCGTCGCGCTGGCGTACGGCCCCGCGCCGGTGAAGACGCACGCGGACCACGTGGTGGTGGACGGCTCGGCGGTCGCCGCCGCCCCCTCCTCCGTGGACGCCGTCCACGCGGCGACCGTGCCGCTGAACACCCTGACCGCCGCGCAGGCACTGGACCTGCTGGACCTGGCACCCGGCTCCACGCTGCTGGTCACCGGCGCGGCGGGTGCGGTCGGCGGATACGCGGTGCAGCTCGCCCACCGGGCAGGGCTCACGGTCACCGGGGTGGCCGGCGCGGCCGACGAGGAGCTCGTACGGTCCTTCGGGGCGGACCGGTTCGTGGAACGCGGCGCGGCCGTGGGCGGGTTCGACGCCGTGCTGGACGCCGCCGTGATCGGCGCGGACGCGCTGGCCCACGTGAAGGACGGCGGCGACTACATCGGCGTCATCCCGCAGGCGGGCCCGCCGAGCGTGCGGGGCATCCGGGTCCAGGTGGTGGAGGTGGCCGCCGACGGCAACCGGCTCGCGGAGCTGGTGAAGCTGGTCGACCAGGGCGCCCTCTCGACCCGGGTGGCGGACACCTACCCGCTGGACAGGGCCGCCGAGGCGCACAGTCGTCTCGCGGAGGGCGGGGTACGGGGACGGCTCGTCCTCGTACCGTGATCCGAGCAGGTCAGGGCGTACGGGCCGGACGAAGAGCCTCCGCAAGTGGAGGCTTGCTCCGTCCGGCCCGAAACCGCCGGGCGGGCAAGGTGATCGCTGTACCGTCGCCCCCGTGACCCACCCGACGCCTTCGACGCCCTCCACGCCCTCGACGCCCCGATCGGCATCCGACGACGTCCTGTGCGCCGCACTCACCCGGAGCCTGCGGCGCAGGGGCACCGTCGTCCTGTCGGTGTTCGCGCTGGTCTGGGTCTTCGCCGGGGCGTCCGGCCTGGCGTCCCCGGGCGCCGCCCTGGCCGCCGAGATCATCGCGGTGCCGGTCACGGCGGTGGCGATCCTCCTGGCGTACCGCAAGGGCGCCGCGCCCTCGCCCCGCCTGGTCGACCTGCCCGCGAACTGGGCGCGTTCGGTGGGGGTCGTCAACGTCGTCGAGCTCGCGGCCGTCTTCAGTGTGATCGCGGCGTCCAACGCCTCGGGCCACCCCGGGCTCATCCCTCCGGGCATCGCGCTGGTGGTCGGCCTGCACTTCGTCCCGCTCGCGCGCCTCTACGACCAGTGGCAGTACAAGGTGACGGCCGCGCTGATGAGCGCCGTCGCGGTCCTCGGCTTCGCGCTCGTCGCGGCCGGACTGTCGGACGAGAGCGTGCGCGCCGTGGTGGGGCTGGGCTCCGCGGTGACGCTGTGGGCCTCCGCGTACCACGTGGCCGTCAGGGGCTGACGGCACCGGCCGCAGGGAGTCACCCAGGCATCAGGGGCTGACGGCACCGGCGGCACGGAGCGGGCACCCGGTGCCCACTCGGGCGCCCAGTTCGGCGCGCAGGGAAGCCAGTTCGGCCATGCGGCTGTCGATCAGCCGCATCTTCTCCTCCATCAGCGCGGACAGGGCGTCCGCGGGGTCGGGCGCGTCACGCAGCTCGGCGCCGTGCCTCCCGATCTCCGCCAGGGAGAACCCCAGGGTCTGCGCGGTACGGACGTACAGCAGCCAGGGGACCGTCTCCGGCGGGAAGTCGCGGTAACCGCTGGGCAGTCGGCCACCGGTGACGAGCCCGTTCCGCTCGTAGAACCGGATGGCGTCCCTCGACAGGCCCGTCCGCGCGGCCAGTTCACCGATCAGCATGGTCCACCCCCGGGGTTCTGCGCTTGACCTTGGACCGTACGCCACTGTTTAGCGTCGGGCGGTCGCCACCCGAGACCCCAGGGAGTTCCGCATGCCCCTCGCCCCCGTCCCCTACCTGTCCGTCGTGCGCGCGAGCGCCTGGTACGACCTCGTCGTCACCGCCGGCTTCGCGACTCCGTGGACGTACGGACTGCTGCACGGCGTGCTGTCGTCCGCCGGCGAGGCCCTCGGGCTCGGCCCCCTGCCCGCCCAGGACCCCATGCAGATCCTGTACGCCAACCTGATGGGCTCCGTCGTGGTCGTCTGGGCCGTCCTGCGCCTCGCCCGGCCGCTGCCTGAGCACGGGCTGTACGACGGTGCCGCGCGCGCCCTGTTCGCCGCCTGGCAGGGGTACGCACTCGCCCACGGCGGTCCACGGCTGCTGTGGCTGTTCCTCGTCGTCGAGGTCGCGTTCGGGTCGGCTCAGCTGGTGCCGTGGCTCCGCCGGACCGCCCGGCCTGCGGCCCCTCGGTAGGGTGGGCGAGACAGACCGTCCCGAACCGGACCGAGGAGCAGACGTGAGCGAGTCGGCGAACATCGCCCTGCAGCAGGAGATCGCCCGGGAACTGGAGGTCGCGGAGACCTTCGACGCCCAGCAGGAGATCGAGCGGCGTGTGGCCTTCCTCGCCGAACGGCTGACCTCCACGGGACTGCGCTCCCTGGTGCTCGGCATCAGCGGCGGCGTCGACTCCACCGCGGCGGGGCGGCTGTGCCAGCTCGCCGTCGAGCGGGCCCGGGACGCGGGCCACGAGGCGCGGTTCTACGCGATGCGGCTCCCCTACGGTGTGCAGGCCGACGAGCACGACGCGCAGCTCGCACTCTCCTTCATCCGGCCCGACCAGGTGCTGACCGTCGACATCAAGCCCGCGACCGACGCCATGCAGGACGCCCTGCTCACCGGTGACGTGGCCTTCAGCGACCCCCACCACCAGGACTTCGTGCTCGGCAACGTCAAGGCGCGGCAGCGCATGATCGCCCAGTACGGAGTGGCCGGCGCGCACAACGGTCTCGTGGTCGGCACGGACCACGCCGCCGAGGCGGTCTCCGGCTTCTTCACCAAGTTCGGGGACGGCGCCGCCGACCTCGTCCCCCTGACCGGCCTGACCAAGCGCCGCGTGCGTGCCGTGGCCGACGCCCTGGGCGCCCCGGCCGAGCTGGTGTGGAAGGTGCCGACGGCCGACCTGGAGACGCTCGACCCGGGCAAGGCGGACGAGCAGGCCCTCGGCGTCACCTACGACACCATCGACGACTTCCTGGAGGGGAAGCCGGTGGACGAGAAGGCCTTCGACACGATCGTCGGCCGCTACCGTCTCACCGACCACAAGCGTCGGCTGCCGCTCGCCCCGTGAGACGCGGGGGCACGCGCCGGCCGGCGGATTCACCTCGCACCAGGGGGAATTGACCGGCGCGCGCCCTGTCCCGGTGGGTATCGTGAGCGGCTCTTCACCCGCCAAGACGAACCCGCAGGGGAACCCACGCGTGTCCAGCCCCGCACAGCCCCCGCCGCCCCGGCCCTCCGGGCCACCGACACCGCCTCCGCCCGCGCAGCCCCCGACCCCGCAGCCGCCGGCCCCGCAGGCCGGAAGCCATCGGGTGCCGGTCATCGCCGCCGTGATCACAGCGGTGGCGACGATCGCGGCCGCCGTCATCGCCGCCGTGGCGTCCGACGGGGACTCCCCCTCGGACGGACGGTGGGCCGGGCCCCCTGCGACATCCGTGACGGCACCCGCCTCGACCGCGGAGTCCGGACTGCCGGACGGGCCCTCGGACGGGCCGTCGGATCCCCCGTTGCAGACCCTGCCCGCGACCGGCTCCCCGACCGGGGACTCCAGGCCGCGCGTGACCGTGACCCCCTACATGGCGGCCGCGGGCGACAAGGTGACGATCGAGGCCGGCGGTTTCGCACCGGGAGAGCAGGTCCGCATCACCTTCCGGGACAGCGGGTCCGTCGAGAAGGACGTGCGCGACGTCACCGTGGAGGCCGACGGCCGACTGGCCGTGGAGGTGCTCGTGCCCGTCGAGGTGGGTTCGGGGCACGACAGCCCCACGTTCCGCGTGTGGAGCCTGGACGACGTGGACACCGACAACTCGGCCGACGCCCCGTTCACCTACACCGATTAGCCACCACCGATCGAGGGGGACCGTCGCAGTGGACAGGAAGCCGGACGAGAAGTACCCGCCGATCGAGCCGTACGACCAGGGGATGCTGGACGTCGGCGACGGCAACCACGTGTACTGGGAGGTCTGCGGCAACCCCGGCGGCAAGCCCGCCCTCGTCGTCCACGGCGGGCCGGGTTCGGGCTGCGGGGCCTGGGCGCGGCAGTACTTCGACCCCGAGCTGTACCGCGTCGTGCTCTTCGACCAGCGCAACTGCGGACGCTCCACCCCGCACGCGAGCGACCCAGCCACCGACATGCGCCACAACACGACGGCGCACCTGGTCGCCGACATGGAGCTCCTGCGTGAGCACCTGGGTATCGAGAAGTGGCTGCTGTACGGCGGCTCGTGGGGCTCCACGCTGATCCTGGCCTACGCCGAACAGCACCCGGAGCGGGTCTCGGAGATCGTCATCTCCGCTGTGACGACGACCCGGCGCAGCGAGATCGACTGGCTGTACCGGGGCGCCGGGCAGATCTTCCCCGAGGCCTGGGACCTGTTCCGGGCGGGTGTACCGGAGGCCGAGGGCCCGGCGGACCTCGTCGCCGCGTACGCGCGCCGGACGGAGAGCCCCGACCCGGAGGTGCGGGCGAGGGCCACCGCCGACTGGTGTGCCTGGGAGGACGCGGTGCTGTCCATGGAGGCGTACACCGGCCCCTCCCCGTACAGCGGCAGGCCCGGCCGCGACCAGCTGGCCTTCGTGCGGATCTGCGCGCACTACTTCGCGCACGCCGCCTGGCTGGAGGAAGGGCAGCTGATCCGTGACGCCGGACGCCTCGCGGGCATCCCCGGCGTGCTGGTGCACGGCCGCTTCGACCTGGGAGGCCCGCTGATCACCGCCTGGGAGCTGGCGAAGGCCTGGCCGGACGCCGAGCTGACGGTGATCGACGGTGCGGGGCACCTAGGCGGGCCGGCGACCTCCCGGGCGGTGCTGGCGGCGCTGGACCGGTTCGCGCGGCGCGTCTGAGAGCCGCTTTCGCGGCGCGCCTCCCCGATCACGCTTGCTTCGAGCCCGCTCGAAGGAGTTGGCTTGGGCTCCATGAAGTACACGCAGCTCGGACGCACCGGACTCAAGGTCAGCCGCCTCGTCCTGGGGACGATGAACTTCGGCCCCCAGACCAACGAGAGCGACAGCCACGCACTCATGGACGCCGCCCTGGACGCGGGCGTCAACTTCTTCGACACGGCGAACGTCTACGGCTGGGGCGAGAACAAGGGCCGCACCGAGGAGATCCTCGGCACCTGGTTCGCGCAGGGCGGAGACCGTCGTGACAAGGTCGTTCTCGCCACCAAGGTCTACGGCAACATGGGCGCCGACGGCGAGGCCTGGCCCAACCACGACAAGCTGTCCGCCCTCAACATCCGCCGGGCCGTCGACGCCAGCCTCAAGCGGCTGCAGACGGACCACATCGACCTGTACCAGTTCCACCACGTCGACCGGGACACCCCGATCGACGAGATCTGGCAGGCCATCGACGTACTGATCCAGCAGGGCAAGATCCTTTACGCGGGCTCGTCCAACTTCTCGGGCTACAAGATCGCCCAGGCCAACGAGCGGGCCGCCCGGCGCGGCAGCTACGGGCTCGTCAGCGAGCAGTGCATCTACAACCTGATGGAGCGCGGCGCCGAGATGGAGGTGATCCCGGCGGCCCAGGAGTACGGCCTCGGGGTCATCCCGTGGTCGCCCCTGCACGGTGGGCTGCTCGGCGGCGCGATCCGCAAGGAGCGCGAGGGAAGCGGCGCCCGGTCCACGTCGGGCCGCTCCGGCGACGCGCTGGCCGACCCGAAGGTGCGGGCCCAGGTCCAGGCGTACGAGGACCTGCTGGAGAAGCACGGCCTGGAGCCCGGCGAGGCCGGTCTCGCCTGGCTGCTGACCCGGCCCGGCGTCACCGGCCCGATCTCCGGCCCGCGCACGCGCGAGCAGCTCGACTCGGCTCTGCGCGCGGTGGAACTGGAGCTGTCGGAGGAGGTGCTGTCGGCACTGGACGAGATCTTCCCGGGCCCCGGCCCGTCGCCGGAGAACTTCGCCTGGTGACGGCCGGGTGTACGGCTTCCGCTCCCGGGGCTCAGCCTCCGAGGGCGGAAGCCGCCGCCACGACGACGAACATCAACACGAGCACGGCCGCCATGATGCGGTTTCTGGTCTTCGGGTCCACCCGACGAGCGTAACCGCCCCGCTCACCTCCCCAGCGGCCAGGCCCGCACCACCTCGTACCGCGGCTGCTGCCCGGGCACCCCGTCCACGGGCAGGTTGCTGCGTACGAGGCTGAGCTCCCCGGCCTCCCAGTGACGGCCCTCGAAGCCCTCCAGCGCCGCCGTGTACGGGGTCAGGTCGGTCGGGACCCGGCTGCGGGCGAGGGTGAGGTGCGGGGTGTAGCGGCGGTGCTCCTCCATCGCCACCCCGGACCTGCGGGCGGCGGCGTCGGCGCGTTCGGCGAGCAGCCGCAGCGTGTCGAGGCCCCCCGCCGCCCCCGCCCACAGGGCCCGCCCGTCGAAGCGGCCCCCGCCGTGGATTCTGAGCGGAAACGGCTCGGTCCGGTGCGCGGCCCGCTCCAGCCGGACGTACAGCTCGGGCAGCAGCTCCTCCTCCACGTTCCCGAGGAAGGCCAGCGTGTAGTGCCAGCCCGCCCGCGCGGTCCAGCGGAGGTTCACGGCCCCCGGCAGCCGGTGCAGCGGGGCGACCGCCCGGGCCAGCTCGTCGGCGGCGGGCTCCGGCGGCAGGACGGCGGCGAAGAGTCTCTGGCTGCTCATGCGGCGAGTGTCCCAGCGACCCCGCGTGTCCGGGGGGCCGGGCCTATCGTTGTACTACGCGGCTGCCCGCGCCGTGCGGCAGCGGGGAGGAGCGCCACGATGACCGTCGTCGACGACAGGATCGAGATGGCCGACACCAGCGACGAGCGCACCCTGGACATGATGTTCGAGTGGCTTGAGCCCACCCCCGAGGGATTCAAGGTCGAGATCGTCGAGGGGAACGTCTACATGTCGCCGCAACGGGACACTCACTGGCGGATCATTCTGGCCGTCATCAGGCAGCTTCTGTCCGAATACCAGGAAAACCGGCTTCTCTCCGACGTACGCATCGACTACCCCGGCTGCCTCAACGGCTTCGCCTCCGATGTGGTGGCGCTCGCCCAGGATGCCGCCAAAGGCGAGGACGGCCGCTGGCGCTACCAGGACGTCGAGTTCGTCGCCGAGGTGATCTCCAGGAGCACCGGTGCCAATGACTACGGCTCCAAGAAGGCCACCTACGCCACCGCCGGCGTTCCGGTCTACCTCATCGTCGACCCGTACACCGGCACGTGGCACCTGCACACGCTCCCGAAGGACGACGAGTACCGCAGCGTGCTGAGCCTCGATTTCGGCACCCCCATCGACCTCACCGACACGGTCGTCGGCCTCACCCTGGAGACCTCCGCCTTCCCCCGCGACTGAACGCGCGGCCGAACACACGACTGCCCCCCACCGGCCTGGGTGGAGGGCAGTAGCGGGACGGGCGGCGCTCAGGCAGCTGTCGCCAGCTGCTCACGCGGGACGAACCGCACGTGCGGACGGCCCGGGCGCAGGTCGACCTTGAGGCGCAGGCCGCCGACGCGGGTCAGCATGAAGCCGACGCCGAGCGCGGCCACCATCGAGATGGCACCGCCGGCCGCCATGCCGGTCCTGGCACCGTAGACGTCGCTGATCCAGCCGACGATCGGGGCGCCCACCGGGGTGCCCCCGGCGAAGACCATCATGTAGAGGCTCATCACCCGGCCCCGCATCTCCGGGTCCGAGGCCATCTGGACACTCGTGTTGGCGCTGATGTTGGTCGTCAGGCCGATCATGCCGATCGGGACGAGCAGCAGCGAGAAGAGCCAGACGGACGGGGACAGCGACGCGGCGATCTCCAGGGCACCGAACAGCGTGCCCGCGGCGACCAGCATCCGCAGCCGTGAGGAACGGCGGCGGGCGGCGAGCAGGGCTCCGGCCAGGGAGCCGGCCGCCATGAGGATGTTGAAGAACGAGTACATCCCGGCGCCGCCGTGGTAGATCTCGTCCGCGAAGGCGGTCAGCCAGATCGGGAAGTTGAATCCGAAGGTGCCGACGAAGCCGACCAGGACTATCGGCCAGATCAGCTCGGGTCTGCCCGACACGTATCGCAGCCCTTCGCGCAGCTGGCCCTTGGCGCGCTTCACGGTGACGGACGCGTGGAGCTCGTCCGTACGCATCATGAGCAGGCCCACCAGCGGGGCGATGAACGACAGCCCGTTGAGCATGAAGGCCCAGCCGCTGCCGACCGTCGTGATCAGGACACCCGCGACGGCGGGGCCGATGAGCCGGGCGGACTGGAAGTTCGCGGAGTTCAGGCTGACCGCGTTGCGCAGCTGCCCGGGGCCGACCATCTCGGAGACGAACGACTGGCGCGCCGGGTTGTCGACGACGGTGACCATGCCGAGCAGGAACGCGATCAGGTAGACGTGCCAGACCTGGACGACGCCGGAGAGGGTCAGGGCGGCGAGTGCGATGCCGCACAGGCCGAGGGCTGCCTGGCTGATGAGCAGCAGACGCCGCTTCGGGAGCCGGTCGGCTATGACGCCGCCGTACAGGCCGAAGAGCAGCATCGGGAGGAACTGGAGGGCCGTGGTGATACCGACGGCGGCGGCGGACCCGGTGAGGCTCAGGACGAGCCAGTCCTGCGTGATGCGGGACATCCAGGTACCGGTGTTGGAGATCACGGCGCCCGTGGCGAACAGGCGGTAGTTGCGGATCTTCAGCGACGAGAAGGTCCCGCCGGTCTTGCTCTCGTGGGTGGAAGTCGGTGCGGGGGCGGAGTCTGCTCCGGATCCCGTACTCAAAAGGGTTCGCCTCCTCCGGCGTATACGGCGTTCGGACTGACGGGGACGTGACTGCGGGCGCCGCGAGCCCGGACTACGGGCCCGCGTGCGCCCCGCGGGGTCAGAGGTGGGCGAGCTTCTCCAGCACGGGCGCGGCGGCCCGCAGCTTCTCCCACTCGTCCTCGTCCAGGCCCTCGGCGAGGTTGGCCAGCCAGGCGTTCCGCTTGGAGCGGGACTCGGCGAGCATGGCTTCCGCCTGCTCGGTCCTGCTGACCCTCTTCTGCCGACGGTCATCGGGGTGCGGTTCCAGTCTGACCAGCCCCTTCGCCTCCAGCAGCGCGACGATGCGGGTCATCGACGGAGGCTGCACGTGCTCCTTGCGGGCCAGCTCACCGGGAGTGGCCGAGCCGCAACGGGCGAGAGTCCCGAGCACCGACATCTCGGTGGGGCTCAGCGACTCGTCGACGCGCTGGTGCTTCAGCCGCCGGCCCAGCAGCATCACGGCGGAGCGGAGGGAGCTCACGGCGGCGGCACTGTCACCGTCGTGGATCAGGTCAGGCATGTTCCTTAGCGTAACTCATTAGCTATGCTAAATACCACTCGATGGTACACGCGCGAGAAACTGATCACCCGAACGAGTGAGCATGGGGCGGAAAGAGCCACAAGAAGGCCATGTGTGCCGCGACCCTGCTTGGCATGGGATCGACAGTGCTCAGCCTGCGCATAGACGGTGAGCTGCTCGACCGGCTCCGCCGGCACGCCGCCAGACGCGGCATGACCGTCCAGGACTACGTGGTCCGGACGCTCGTCCGCGACGATTTCGACGAGCGTTTCCACGCCGCCGTCGACGAGACGGAAAAGTTCTACGGGGCGGGCCCCCGTCACGCGGACCCGGCCGACCGGGTCACATGACGGAGATCCGCCCCGTAGGGGTGTGGGCTCCGCGCGTACGCGTACGCGCTTACGTGAGGCCGAGCGCCGGCATCGCGTAGTAGAAGACGAAGACCGCGGACACCACGTACATGGCCATGGGGACCTCCTTGCCGCGACCGGCCACCAGGCGCATCAGGCTGAAGGCGATGCAGCCGATGCCGATGCCGTTGGTGATCGAGTACGTGAGCGGCATCATCAGCATCGCGAGGAAGGCCGGGATGGCGAGCGTGTAGTCGCTCCAGTCCACGTCCCGCACGTTGCCCGCGAGGATCAGGAAACCGACCGCGATCAGAGCCGGGGTGGCCGCCTGCGAGGGGACCATCGTCGCCAGCGGCGTCAGGAACAGCGCCACCGTGAAGAGCAGCCCGCTCACCACGCTCGCAAGCCCCGTACGGGCGCCCTCACCGACGCCCGCGGTGGACTCCACGAAGCAGGTCGAGGCGGAGGAGGAGCTCGCGCCACCCGCGGCGACGGCGACACCGTCGATGAGCAGGACCTTGTTGATGCCCGGGAAGTTGCCGTCCTTGTCCATCAGCTTGGCCTCGTCGCCGACTCCGAGGATGGTGCCCATCGCGTCGAAGAAGCAGGACAGCAGCACGGTGAAGACGAAGAGGACGCCGGTCAGGTAGCCGACCTTGCCGAAGCCGCCGAAGAGGCTGACCTCACCGATCAGCCCGAAGTCGGGCGAGGAGACGGGGTTGCCCGGCCACTCCGGGACGGTCAGGCCCCAGGCGCCCGCGGGCAGGTCCGCGATCGCGTCGATGGCCACCGCGACGATCGTCATGGCGACGATGGAGAGCAGGATAGCGCCCGGCACCTTGCGGACGATCAGCCCGAGGGTCAGCAGCGTGCCGAGGATGAAGACCAGGACGGGCCAGCCGTTGAGGTGGCCGTCGCTGCCGAGCTGGAGCGGCACGGTGGTGTGCGCGGCGTCCGGGATGCGCGAGACGAAGCCGGAGTCCACCAGGCCGACGAGCAGCACGAAGAGGCCGATGCCCATCGCGATGCCCTTGCGGAGCGAGCGCGGCACGGCGTTCATCACGCGCTCACGGAGCCCGGTCGCGACCAGCAGCATGACGACGATGCCCGCGAGGACCACCATGCCCATCGCGTCCGCCCAGCTCATCCGGGGGGCGAGCTGGAGGGCGACGACGGTGTTGACGCCGAGACCGGCGGCGAGCGCGATCGGCACGTTGCCGATGACGCCCATCAGGAGCGTGGAGAACGCCGCCGTGAGCACCGTGGCCGTGACGAGCTGCCCGCCGTCGAGCTGATGCCCGTACATGTCCTTGGCGCTGCCGAGGATGATCGGGTTCAGGACGATGATGTACGCCATCGCGAAGAACGTGGCGAACCCGCCGCGGACCTCCCGGGCGACCGTCGACCCCCGCTCGGAGATCTTGAAGTAGCGATCGAGGAATCCGTGCGGCGGCTGCGGCATCGGAGGCTGATCGACCGTGGCGGTGGCCGAGGAGGACATGTATGACCTTCAGTCGTGCATCGGGGGGATGAAACCAGACAGGCTTTGGATGTTCACACGAATAAATCGAGTCACCCGTAAGCAGATTCAGTATGAATACATAAGTGGAAGATCGCTATCTCCGCGCGTAGACCCTTGCGCCGACTGGCCCGCACCACCCCCGGCTAGACTGGCCGCATGGAGAAGTGGACACCGAAGCACGAGGCACCCGAGCCCCTGGAGGGTCCCGTCGTCGCCACCATCACCGGCGGCACGATCCTCTGGTTCGTCCTCTTCCTCGTCCAGGTGCCCTTCTACGGCTGGTTCGACGACCGCGGCCACGCCTGGTGGATCTGGGCCTGCCTGGCCGGTGCCGGGCTCGGCCTGATCGGTATCTGGTACGTCCGGGGGCGCGACGCCGCTATCAAGCGGGCCGCGGCACAGGCCGATGCCGGGAGCGGCACTCCGGGGACCGCGCACTCCTGACGCACAACCCCCTAGGGCCTCGCTCCTCCCCAGGTCGGAACTTCCGGCCTCCGGCGGGTGAATCGTTCCTTCCGCCCGTACGGTCGGAATCATGACGCAGCGGGCACTCGACTCCTTCGGCGAGCAGCCGGACCCCCTCCGGTCCCCGCCCGCGCCACCGGGCGGGCTGAGCACCTCCGAGGTGGCCGAACGGGTCGCGCGGGGGGAGGTCAACGACGTACCGGTCCGTTCGTCCCGCTCCGTCACCGAGATCATCCGGGCGAACGTCCTCACCCGGTTCAACCTGATCATCGGCGTGCTCTGGGCGATCATGCTGTTCGTCGCGCCGATCCAGGACAGCCTGTTCGGCTTCGTGATCGTCGCCAACACCGGGATCGGCATCGTCCAGGAGTGGCGCGCCAAGAAGACCCTGGACAGCCTCGCGGTGATCGGCGAGGCGAAACCGACGGTGCGGCGCGACGGGGTCTCCGCCGAGGTCTCCGTCTCCCAGATCGTCCTCGGTGACCTGATCGAGCTGGGCCCCGGGGACAAGGCCGTCGTCGACGGCACGGTCTCCGAGGCCGACAGCCTGGAGATCGACGAGTCGCTCCTGACCGGCGAGGCCGACCCCGTCGTCAAGCGGCCCGGCGACCCCGTGATGTCCGGCAGCTTCGTCGTCGCGGGCGGCGGGTCCTTCACCGCCACCAAGGTCGGGCGCGAGGCGTACGCCGCCCAGCTCGCCGAGGAGGCGTCCCGCTTCACCCTCGTCCAGTCCGAGCTGCGCAGCGGCATCAGCACGATCCTGAAGTACGTGACCTGGATGATGGTGCCGACGGCGATCGGGCTCATCATCAGCCAGCTGGTCGTGAAGGACAACAACTTCAAGGACTCGGTCGCCCGGACCGTCGGCGGCATCGTCCCGATGATCCCCGAGGGGCTGGTGCTGCTCACCTCGGTCGCCTTCGCGATCGGCGTCATCCGGCTCGGCCGCAAGCAGTGCCTGGTGCAGGAGCTGCCCGCCATCGAGGGCCTGGCCCGGGTGGACGTCGTCTGCCTGGACAAGACCGGCACCCTCACCGAGGGCGGGATGGACGTCACCGAGGTCCGCCCGCTCAACGGCTCCGACGAGGGTTACGTCCGGCGTGTCCTGGGTGCGCTCGGCGCCTCCGACCCCCGGCCCAACGCCAGCCTCCAGGCCATCATCGACGCGCACCCGGACGGCGAGGGCTGGGCCGTCACGCAGACCCTGCCGTTCTCCTCGGCCCGCAAGTACAGCGGCGCCGCCTTCACCGAGGGCGACGGCCGCTCCTCCGCGTGGCTGCTGGGCGCCCCCGACGTGCTGCTGGCCTCCGACGACCCGGCCCTCGCCGAGACCGGTCAGCTCAACCAGCAGGGGCTGCGGGTACTACTCCTGGCCCGGGCGGTGGACGCGCTGGACGCCCCGGACGCCGCCTCCGGCGCCGAGCCCACCGCGCTCGTGGTCCTGGAGCAGCGGCTGCGGCCGGATGCCGGGGAGACGCTGGCCTACTTCGGCGACCAGAACGTCGCCGCGAAGGTCATCTCGGGCGACAACGCCGTCTCGGTCGGCGCGGTGGCCCAGAAGCTGGGGATGCCGGGCGCGGAGCACGCGCTGGACGCCCGCCGGCTGCCCGAAGACCGCGACGACATGGCCTCGCAGATCGAGCGGAACGCGGTGTTCGGCCGGGTCACCCCACAGCAGAAGCGGGACATGGTCGCGGCACTCCAGTCACGGGGGCACACCGTCGCGATGACCGGCGACGGCGTCAACGACGTGCTCGCACTGAAGGACGCCGACATCGGGGTGTCCATGGGCTCGGGCTCGGAGGCGACCCGCGCGGTGGCCCAGATCGTGCTGCTGAACAACAGCTTCGCGACGCTGCCCTCGGTCGTCGCCGAGGGCCGCCGGGTCATCGGCAACATCACCCGGGTCGCCACCCTGTTCCTGACCAAGACCGTCTACTCGGTGCTGCTGGCGATCCTGGTGGTGTGCTTCCAGGTGGAGTACCCGTTCCTGCCGCGCCACCTCACGCTGCTGTCCACGCTGACGATCGGTGTCCCGGCGTTCTTCCTGGCGCTCGCCCCCAACAAGGAGCGGGCCCAGCCGCACTTCGTGCGCCGTGTCATGCGGTACGCGATCCCGTCCGGGGTCATCGCGGCGGCGGCCACGTTCACGACGTATCTGGTGGCCCGGCACCACTACGCCGGTACGGGCGCACTGGACGCGGAGACGAGCGCGGCGACCCTCACGCTCTTCCTGGTCTCCATGTGGGTCCTGGCGATCATCGCCAGGCCGTACACGTGGTGGCGGATCGCCCTGGTGGCGACGATGGGCCTGTGCTTCCTGGTCGTCCTCGCGGTGCCCTGGCTCCAGGACTTCTTCGCGCTGAAGCTGGTGGGCTCGGTGATGCCGTGGGCGGCGGTGGGGATCTCGGTGGTCGCGGCGGCCGTCCTGGAACTGACCTGGCGTGCGGTCGGCCGCCGCTTCCGTTCGTGAATCCCCCGTGCCGGACCGGCTACTTCACGTCGACGAAGTCACCCGCGGTCGTGACGGCCGGGGTGGTCGACGTACCGGCGAAGCTGTAGCGCCAGTAGCCGTCCACCGAGGCCTTGACCGTGGTCTTCAGCGCACCGGTGCTGTTCGAGTTGATGGTCTTGGTGGTGGTGTAGGTGCTGCTGGTCTTCTTGCGGAACTGCAGCTTGACGGGCTGCACGGTGTAGCCCTTGTAGGTGCCGGTCTCCCAGTTGGCACGCGACAGCTTGCCGGTGGCCGTGATGGTCCCGCCCTTCTTGACGGGCTCCGGGGCGGCGTTGACGGTCAGCTTGGAGAGGCGCTGGACGCGGGCCGTGGTCTGGTAGTCGTTCCACGCGAAGTCGCTCTCGTCACCGGCGAGCGCGCCCGCGGTGACGTGCCAGGTGCCGGCCAGCGCGTTCTTGTACAGGTCGTAGCCGGGGAGGATCGTGATCGTCATCTTGCAGGTCGCGGTCGTGGCGCTGGAGTTCGTGCAGGTGGCCGCGTCCTCGTTCGGGAGCAGCACCCCGTCGAGCTCGGTTGCCGTGCCGTGCCACAGGTCGATGTAGCCGTCGGCGATGCCGGACGGGTGCGAGGCGGTGACGGAGACGGTGATCTTCTTCGCGGCGGTGGTGCCGACCACGATGTCCTTGCCGCCGTTGATGACGACCTTGGAGATCACGGGCGTCGTCACCGCCGCGCGGGCGGACTGGCGGGGGGCCTTGGCCCCGGTGCCGAAGGCCTCGGCGGCGGTGGGCTTGTCCAGGTTCGGAACCACCTGGTCACCCGCCTGCGCTGCCGGTACGGCAAGAGCGGACAGGGCCAGGGCGCCGGAAACAGCGGCGACTGTGGCACGAATACGCATGAGGTCCCCTGTGGAGCAGGGGACCTGCCGGGGTGTGGTCCTCCCGGCAGGTCCCGTCTGGTCGTCGAGTCTGATGACTCGCACGTTCAGACGGTGTTCAGATGTGAATGGTTGTGCCCGTGGGACGACCTTTCTGTGAAGATCACATGATTCAGTCGAACCAGCGGTCCCGGGCCAGTTCCTCGGTGCGGGACGGGTCCTCCAGGAGGGCCGCCACCTCGAAGCGGCGGGGCCACTGACCGGCCGCCCAGGCGAGACCGGCCGCCACACCCTCCACGGTGGACGCGTGGACCACACCGTCCGGGGTGCGGCGCCAGTCCAGCTCGACACCTCCCGCGCGCAGCTCCTCGTGCTCGACATAGCTGTCGGGCGTCCCGACTCCGAGCAGGATGCGCACGGACTCCGGCACCTGGTGCTCCTCGCCCGCCGTCGTCACCCCGGCCTCGACGCTCTCGCCGAGCCGTCGCACCTGGAACAGGTCCGCCAGCTCGGCCGCGCGCGCCGGTGCCACCGGAAGCAGCGGGAGCCCGCCGGTCAGCGGCAGCAGGTCGGGGGCGTCGGCGATCACGGCGTCGGCCGCGTCGACCACTCGCACCTCGTCGTCCACGACGGCCCGCAACTCGTCCGGCAGCGTGACCTGTTCGGGGTCGAGCTCGGCGAGCGCCGTGTAGAGGGAGTGCAGTTGTACGGGGCCGACGGGACGCTCCTCGTCCGCGAGCCGGCCCAGCAGCTCGGCCGCGCCGCCCGGCTCGTCCAGGAGCGCCGCCACCGAGGTCCGCACGCCGAGCGCGCGCAGCACCTGCGCGTCGTCGAAGCCCGTCGCGTCGGCCGGGTCGTACAGCCCCGCGAGGCGCGGGTCGCCGCCCGCCGCGCGCAGACCGGCAGGGCGGCGGCCGTCCAGGACGGGATGGTCGCGCAGCCACCAGGCGGTGTACGGGCGCACCGACTGCGTGGTGCCGTCCGGCAGCAGCACCCGCACCGGCTGGGTCAGCGCGTCGCGCAGCGGGGGGCGGGCGAGCATCGCGAGGGCCTGCGGCCACGCCTCGTCGTCGACGAGGTCCAGATCGCGTACGGCGACGAGCTCCGTGGCGACCGGCGGCACCGGGGTGTCGGGGAGCTGGTCGAGGATGTCCTCGCACCACACGTCGACGGCGTCGAGCAGCCCGGCGTCGTCCGGTTCGGCGAAGTCGCCGTCGCGCGGCTCCAGTTCGTCGGGATCCAGGACGACGTCCGTGGCGCGTACGAGGGCGAAGGTCGCCAGCACCCCGCAGGCTGTCAGGGGCTGTTCGCCCCAGCGCTCGGCCAGTTCCGCGTCGCACAGGGCGAGTTCACCCTCGCGCATCACCTGGGCGAACGGGCTTCCCGGCAGCACGAGTTCGCCGGCGGGCGCGGCCTCGCCGTCCTCGTCGGGCAGGGCGAGGGCGCCCAGCCAGGGCTCGTCGCCCGGCTCCAGGTCCGCGTCCCGCACGAGCGTGAGGACGGTGTCGGCGAGCTCGTCGCCGTCCAGGCCGTCCTCGTCCCAGATCTCCCCCGCGTCCAGCGACCCGGCGACGGCGGCCCGCACCTGCGGGGTCGTCAGGACCGCGCGCGGGGTCGCGGGCAGGGCGCCCAGCTTCTCCAGCAGCGGATGGGCGGCGTCCGGGTGGGCGACCTTCAGCCCCAGCCGGGCCAGGCGCGCGAGCACCGGGGCCGTCAGCGCGTCCGGCATGGGCAGGAGGACCTGGCGGGGGCCGATGGTGGTGCGGGGCGGTGCGTCCGCGGGACCCGCGAGGGGCACGGGCAGGCCGGAGAGCCGGTCGGGGTCGACGCCGGCCAGGCTGTCGTACAGCCGGTGCCACCAGTCCGGGTCGCGCTCCAGCCCGGCCAGCCGGTCGATGGCCTCGGTCAGCGGGACCCGGGCGACGCCGAGCGTGCGCAGTTCGGCACGGCGCTCCAGTCCCGCGGGCAGCAGACAGGGCAGGACCTCGGCGAGGACGCGCACGGTTTCCGCGCCCACGCCCTCGACCACCTCGGCCTCGACGGGACGCAGCGCGGTCGTGCTGTGCCCGGAGGTGGCGGGGTCGTCCCACTCGTCCCACTCGCCCGCGGTCTCGGCGGGGTCCCTGGGGGCGGCGGGCTCCAGGAACGCCACCCGTGGCAGCCGCTCCAGGATCGCGGCCCGCAGCGCGCCGTCGAGCCGTCCCTTGCCCAGCACACCGGGCACCAGCCCGATCGTGGCCACGGAGACGGGCTCCCACTCCGCGAGCAGTCCGGCGTACGCCTCGGCCGCCCGCTCCACCAGGAAGTCGGTCAGCGGTCCCGGAGCGGGATGCCGGCGGGTGGTGTCCAGCGGCAGCGAGGCGATCAGCAGCGCGGGGACGCCCAGCGGCTCGTCGGTGGGGGTCGGCGCGTGCACCACGGGCGCCGTACGCGGCTGCTGGGGCGCTCCGGCCTCGTCCACCGGCACGGCCCAGGTGACCGACCAGTGGGGACGCAGCCGCTCCTCCACGGGCCGGTCCGCCAGGAGTCCGGGCTCGACGGGGCCGTCCGCCGCGGCGGTGCGCCAGCGGTGGAGGCCGTGCGCCGAGTCGTCGATGTGGGTGTACGGACCGTGCTGCGAGCGGGTCAACGTCCTTACGCCGCCCGGGGTTTCGATCACGACCTCGTCGAGCCCGGACAGCGTGAGCAGCAGCGCGTCGTCCACACCGTCGAGCAGCCTGCCGACGAGATCCTCGGCGACCCCGTCGCGGAGCGGCAGGACGACGACCGTGTCGTAGCCGTCGGGTGCGGTGCCCTCGGCCGGCAGCGGAAGCCTCAGCAGCGGTACGTGGCCGTCGCGGCGGCGCAGCTCGTCGCCTAGACCGGGGCTGCCGACGGCCGCCTGCCGCGCGAGGTCCCGGGCCTCGGCGAGGGACCAGCGGACTCCTCCGTGACGGCCGATGACGGCGGGCTCGTCGCTCACGGCCAGCACGGCGGCGAAGCCGACGCCGAAGCGGCCGACGGACGACTCGTGGCCCTCACGCTTGGCGGAGGCCCGCAGCGTGCTCAGCGATTCGACACCCGTCGCGTCGAGCGGGGCCCCGGTGTTGGCGGCGGCGAGCACCGCCGGACCGCCGGAGTCCGCGTGCAGGGTGAGGCGGAGGCGCCCCGGGACGCCGGCCCGGGCCGCGGCGTCGGCCGCGTTCTGCGCCAGCTCGACGACGAGGCGGTCGCGGTAGCCGCCCAGGACCAGGTCCTCCTCGGCGTTGGCGTCCTCGCGGAAGCGTGCGGGACCCGCGCCCCAGGCGTCGAGCACGCCGCGCCGCAGCCGCGCCGTCCCGAACGGATCGGCCCCCTCGGTCGCATTCATGCCCACGCTCGTACTCCGCTCTTCCGGTGACCCGTGACGCCCAGTGTGCGCCCGAAGGTACCGCGAGCGGAAAGCCGCCGTTGCCGCCCCTGGTCGGGCCGGGGAGCGGCTCCACCCGGGCCGCCCCCGGGCGGCCGGGCGGGAGCGTCAGGAGTGGCCCAGGTCCTCCGTCAGCCCGTCCGGCTGGGACGGGACCGAACCGGAGTCGTCCGAGGGGCGCAGGGGGTAGTCGTCCACCTGCATCGTGTCCAGGGCGTGCGGCAGCGGTTTCGGCGGCTTCGGCATGACCGCCGCCTCGGAGTGACCCCCGCACCCGTAGGAGAGGGAGACCACACGGCCGTCCGCCGGCGCGAACTCGTTCGCGCAGACCCCGAAGGCCTGCTTCAGCGATCCGGCCATCGGCACGAGGAAGGCGCAGGTCACACACGAGGCAGGGGCCGCCTGCGCCATGGGGGTCTTCGCGCCGAACTCCTCGTCCCAGCGGTCCGCGGCCACCCGCAGCCCGTAGCGGGACAGTACCCGGGCACGGCGCGTGCCGAGCTCCTCGGCGACCGAGGCGATCGAGCCGCGGCTCGTCCCGGGCAGCGTGGTCAGCTCCGCGTCCTCCGCGTCGGCGAGGGCGGCCAGCTCCTGCGACACCTCGGAGACGGCGGAGTTCGGCAGGGGCTCGTCCTCGCCGGTCCAGCCCGGCTCCAGGCGCGGGTCCTCCGCCTCGGTGGGCAGGAGGTCGCCGGGGCCCATGTCGCCGGGCCTCAGCCGCTCGCTCCAGGGCACCCACTCCGGGGCGAGGAGCGCGTCGGGCCCGGGGAGCAGCACCGTTTCGTCAAGGGTGACGTTCTTGGCGCGGGACGCCCTGGCGACGGTCACCGCCCAGCGCCAGCCCCGGTAGCCGGGCTCCTTGGACTCGAAGTAGTGCGTGACGACCCGGTCCCCTTCGGAGACCAGGGCCACGTGTTCACCGACCACCCCGGGCGCGGCAGCTTCCTCCGCCGCCGCGCGGGCGAGCTCTACCGCCTCGGCGCACAGACGGTCGGGGGCGGGGGTACGGGCCGTACGGCTTCGCGTCGTCGCAGCACTCACAGGTCTCGCTTCTCTCCATACGCCGTCTCACGAGCGCGCCAGCGGCTCCATCGATGTCCGATTTCGGCCAAGACGGATGTGAGCGGAGCGGACCTGGGGGCCGCGTCGACGTCCACACCCGTAGTGCCTGCCTCGGGCGCGCCTTCTGCCACCCATTCTGCGGGATCGCGGAGAGGCGCGCGGCCAAGAACAACCGCCGGTGGCGCGTGAGTGCACGCTACCCTCTCCGCCGCCCGACGCCCACCTGCCCGTCCCAAACAGGACCGTAACTGGGTCGGAAAGGGGCGGATCCAAGGCCGGAACGGCTCGGATTCACGACGGAACCCTGTCGCATCCAAGCCATTTCCGGACCGATGACGACTCACCCGACGGAGCGTCGGCCGCCGCGTCCCGCCCGATCTTGGGTTCGTGACGGCAGGGGGTGGGGCACTATGACCCCGTGGCCACCGCCAGGTCGTCCGACGGATCCGGCCCGCTCCGCAGGGCGGGCCGGGCGATGGGCCGTGCCCTGCGCGCTCCGTTCACGGGGACCGCCCGGGGGATCCGCAAGGCGACCCACGCCCATGGCGCGGGCGAGTCCGGTCTCGGCAAGCTCATCGAGCTGCACGCGGTGAACGGCGCGGGTGACGTCATGATCACTGTGGCGCTCGCCTCCACGGTCTTCTTCTCCGTACCCACCGACGAGGCGCGCGGGCGCGTCGCCCTCTACCTGGCCATCACGATGGCCCCCTTCACCCTGCTCGCCCCGGTGGTGGGCCCACTCCTGGACCGGCTGCCGCACGGGCGGCGAGCCGCGATGGCGGGCGCGATGTTCGCTCGCGCGGTACTCGCGATCACGATGTCGTCCGCGGTGGCCACGGGCGGCCTGGAGCTCTATCCGGCCGCCCTGGCGGTCCTGGTCTGCTCGAAGGCGTACGGGGTCGTGCGCAGCGCCGTCGTGCCCCGTCTCCTGCCACCCCGCTTCTCCCTGGTGAAGGCCAATTCCCGGGTCACCCTGGCGGGGCTGCTGGCGACCGGCATCGCGGCGCCGATCGGTGCGGGGCTGCAGACCATCGGTTCCCCCTGGCCGCTCTACGGCGCCTGCGCGATCTTCCTCGGCGGGACCGTCCTCGCCTTCACCCTGCCGCACAAGGTCGACTCCGCGAAGGGTGAGCGCAAGGCGCGCCTGGTCCTGCCGCACGAGGAGGCGGCCCGTCCGCCCGCCCCCGCCGTCCGCAAGGGGGAACGGAGCGGCAGCACCAGGAAGAACGGACGGGAGAAGCCGCCCGGACTGCGTTCGGTCGGCCCCTCCGTCCTGCACGGCCTCCAGGCCAACGCCTCGCACCGGGCGCTCTCCGGGTTCCTGATCTTCTTCCTGGCCTTCCTGCTGCGGGAGCACCCGCTCGCGGGCCAGAGCGCCGCCGTCTCCCTCGGCATCGTGGGCGTCGCGGCGGGCACGGGGAACGCCTGCGGTACGGCGGTGGGCTCATGGCTCAGGGCGCGCGGCCCCGAGGTGATCGTCGCGACGGTGCTGGGCCTCGCCCTGGCGGCGGCCGTACTGGCGGCGGTGTTCTTCAGCACGGTGATGGTCGCCGCCCTGGCCGGGGTCGCCGGCTTCACCCAGGCCCTCTCGAAGCTGTCGCTGGACGCGATGATCCAGCGGGACGTGCCGGAGGAGGTGCGCACCTCGGCCTTCGCCCGGTCGGAGACGCTGCTCCAGATGTCCTGGGTGGTGGGCGGCGCGATCGGCATCGCGCTCCCCCTCAACGGAGTACTGGGCATGTCCGTCGCCGCCGGCATCCTCGCCCTCGGCGCCGGGGCCTCCGTACGGGGCCTCCTGGGGGCCGCGCGGCGCGGCACACCGCACCCCCGCGTGGCGTGAGCGGCACCGACCGATAACCTTCGGCGCATGACCGTTGCGTTCTTCTCCGGTAAGGGCCGTCGAATCGGCGTCGCTCTCGGTGCCGTGTCCGCGGGACTCCTTGTCCTGTCCGCCTGCGACAAGCCGACGCCGCTCGCCACCGTGACGGTCGGCGACACCTCGGTGAGCACCGAGGCCGCCTGCTACAACGACGGCAACGCCCTCAAGGAGTCCGAGATCCAGGGCTGCCTCAACAAGAAGGCGGAGAAGTCCGTCAAGGTCGCGATGGACGACAAGGTCCGCTTCGGCGTCGACCCCGAGGTCGCGGAGAAGGGCTGGACGCTCTTCATCAACGGCCAGCAGGCCGAGCAGGAGCCGTACAAGAAGACCTACCGCTCGATCCCGGGCAGCGCCTTCTTCGCGAGCCAGACCGGCGAGACCACGGCGGACAAGACGCAGGTCAGCATCGTCGAGACCAAGGGCCAGAAGCTCACGGGCATCTGGCACTTCCAGCTCAAGAAGACCTCCTGACCCCCTGACCGCGAGGACCACCGCTGTGCGGGTGCTTGTCGTGACCGCTGTCCCGGCCGAACGGGACGCGGTCACGCGTGCGTTCGGGGGTGAGCCGGAGGTCCGTGAGGTGCCCGGTGCCCAGCTGCACTGCGCCGGTCCGTTCGACGTCGTCGCGGGTGGTGCCGGCCCGGCCGCGGCGGCGGCCGTGACCGCCTTCGCCCTCGCGGCCGCCTCCGAGCCGTACGCACTCGTCGTCTCGGCCGGGATCGGCGGCGGCTTCCCGCCCGCCTCACCCGTCGGCTCCCTCGTCGTGGCGACGGGCATCGTCGCCGCCGACCTGGGCGCCGAGACTCCGGACGGCTTCGTGCCCGTCACGGGTCTCGGCTTCGGCAGGGACACCTTCCTGCCGCCCGAATCCCTCGTACGGGACGTGGCGGCGGCCACCGGCGCCGTGCCGGGCCCCGTCCTCACCGTCTCCACCGCCACGGGCAGTGCCGCGCGCACCGCCGAGCTGCTGGCCGCCCACCCCGGCGCCGCGGCCGAGGCCATGGAGGGCTTCGGCGTGGCGGAGGCCGCCGCCGGGCTCGGGGTGCCGGCCCTGGAGCTCCGGGCCGTCTCGAACACCGTGGGGCCGCGCGACCGCGCGGCGTGGCGGATCGGGGACGCCCTGGCCGCGCTCACCGAGGCGTTCGGGAAGATCGCACCTGTAGTGGAAAGTTGGAACCGGCATGACCGACACGACCGACACCGTGACTGACACCGCGGCCGGATCCGCCGAAGCGGCCCGTCCGGCCCTGCGGATCGCCTTCTCGCCGTGCCCGAACGACACCTTCGTCTTCGACGCCTGGGCACACGGAAGGGTCCCCGGCGCACCGGCGCTCGACGTCACCTTCGCCGACATCGACCTCACCAACGGCATGGCCGAGCGCGGCGAGTTCGACGTGCTGAAGGTGTCGTACGCCGTCCTGCCCTGGGTGCTGGAGGAGTACGCGCTGCTGCCCTGCGGCGGCGCGCTGGGGCGCGGCTGCGGGCCGCTCGTCCTCACCAGGGAGCCGGGCACGGACCTGACCGGGAAGACCGTCGCGGTGCCGAGCGAGCGCTCCACCGCGTATCTGCTCTTCCGGCTCTGGGCGGCCGAGGTCGTCCCGGGCGGCGTCGGCGAGATCGTCGTGATGCCCTTCGACGAGATCATGCCCGCGGTGCGTGACGGCCGGGTGGACGCGGGGCTCGTGATCCACGAGGCCCGCTTCACGTACCGGAACTACGGACTGCACAGCCTCGCGGACATGGGCGAGCACTGGGAGACGACCACCGGCCTGCCGATCCCGCTGGGCGCGATCATCGCCAAGCGCTCGCTGGGCGAGGAGACGCTGAAGCTGCTCGCGGAGTCGGTCCGTACGTCGGTGCGGATGGCCTGGGACGACCCGGAGCGCTCACGGCCGTACGTCCTGGAGCACGCCCAGGAGATGGATCCGTCCGTGGCCGACCAGCACATCGGGCTGTACGTGAACGAATTCACCGCGGACCTCGGTGAGCACGGTTACGCGGCGATCCGCGGTCTGCTGACCCGCGCGGCGGCCGAGGGGCTCGTCCCCCCGCTGGCCCCCGACGCGCTGTCCTTCACCGCCGGCTGACCCTTCGGGCCCGCCCGGCGGGGCGGGCCCGGGCGGCGTGGCTCAGACGTCGAGCTGGTCGGCGACGGCCCTGAGCAGGCCCGCGATCTTGGCGCCCGCGGCCTTGTCGGGGTAGCGGCCGCGCTCCAGCATCGGCGTGATGTTCTCCAGCACGGTCGTCAGGTCCTGCACGATCGAGGCCAGCTCGTCCGGCCTGCGCCGCTGCGCGGCGGCGACGGACGGGGTGGGGTCGAGGATCACCACGGAGAGCGCCTGGTCACCGCGCTGGCCGGCGACCACACCGAACTCGACGCGCTGGCCGGGCTTGAGGGCGTCGACGCCTGCCGGGAGCACCGAGGAGTGGACGAAGACGTCGGCGCCGTCGTCGCGCGAAAGAAAGCCGAAGCCTTTTTCCGGATTGAACCATTTGACCTTACCCGTGGGCACGTCTGTCCTCGTCCTCGTACTCGTCGGTGCGCGGGAGAGCCGCCATACGGCTCCGGATAGCAGTACAGCGGGTCACCGACCCGCCAGGTCCCAGGCTAATGGCCCGGAGGCCGGACACAAGACGTCGCCGAACGGTTCCGCCGAGCTGGGAACTACCCTGGCCGGGTGAGTACTACTCCTTCAGGCGCAGGCGACCGGCTCGTACAGGTCGGCGCGATCGTCTTCTTCGTCGGCGCGGTCGCCACTCTGGTCACCGTGGCCCCGCTGTTCCTGGGCACCGAGCCGTTCCCGTCCGTCGCGTACGCGGTGTGCATGCTGATGGGCGTGGGCTTCCTGATCGCCGCCGCGGGGGTGGTCCGCTCGGTGTGGAAGAACTCCCCGAAGCGCGCCGCCGCGCGGTAGCCGCCCGCCCCGGCCGCGGTCGCGCCGGGGCGCCCGTGCCGGCCTCCGCCGTCGCGCTGCCGGGCAGGGCCCGACAATGGCGCGAATCCGCTGCTCGGAGCGGTCCGCGCCGCCCGTACCCCCCGAGGGCGGCGGCACGGCATCGCACCCTGTCAGGCTCCCGTGTGGCTCCGCAGCCAGGCGGGGAACGCGGTGAGGTCCGGCAGGATCACCTCGGCTCCGG
The DNA here is from genome assembly GCF_042872025.1 of Streptomyces sp. NPDC005494. Classification (NCBI taxonomy): domain Bacteria; kingdom Bacillati; phylum Actinomycetota; class Actinomycetes; order Kitasatosporales; family Streptomycetaceae; genus Streptomyces; species Streptomyces sp. NPDC005494. The sequence goes on along the minus strand of NZ_JBIAJR010000005.1, from coordinate 228,541 downwards.
CCGCCCGCAGCTCCTCCTCGCCGCACGGGCCGGTGACGACGCCGACCGACAGGGCGTTCGCGGCGTGTGCACCCCGCACGTCCCCGGTGTGGTCGCCGACGTAGATTCCCGCGCCGTATTCGAGGAGTGCCTCCGCCTTGCCCTCGGCCCAGAGCCCGCCGATCAGCACGTCCGCCCCGATGCCGAGGTGCGCCAGGTGGAGCTTGGCGTTCGGCTCGTACTTCGCGGTGACGACCATCGCCCGGCCGCCGAGCGCCTGGACGGCCTCGACCGCCTCCCGGGCGCCGGGAAGCGCGGTCGTCGGCGTGATGGCCTCGTCCGGATAGAGCGCGCGGTAGCGGTCGCAGGCCTCCGCGATCGCGTCGGCGGGGAACCAGTTGGCCATCTCCTCCTCCAGCGGCGGGCCGAGCCGGCTGACGACCAGGTCGGTGTCGATGTACACACCCGTCTCGGAGGCCAGCGTCTCGTAGGCGGCCTTGATGCCGGGCCGGGAGTCGATGAGCGTCATGTCCAGGTCGAAACCGACCGTCAGGGTGTGTGAAGGCATGGAACCATTGTGCCGACTGCCCCGGCGGGGCTGACCTGGCCGCCCCCGCAGGGCGGGCTCACCGTCCTCCGCCCCCGCCGGACGGCTCCGCCGCCCCCGACCGAGGACCGACCGTTGACCCCGTACTCCCTGGCGTTCTACGTCGATGCCGTGCGCACCGGCACCGTGCTCGGCCTGCGTCCTTCCGACTCCCCCGGCCGGGTCGCCGACGTGATGGGGACGGACTTCGCGGAGAACCGGGCCGGGAAGAGGGCGATGTTCCGTGACTACGGGCTGGCGGAGTTCCACTGGCAGCGGGCCGCGGCCGGTGACCCCTGGTCCGGGCACCACTTCAGCCTCCAGGTGCACCGGCTCGTCCACGGCGACCGCACCGCCCCGGGCGAGGTGCTCGGGGCCCGGTACGGGAGGTTCGCGCCCCGGCTGCCCTTCGAGAAGCTGCGACGCCTTCTGGACAGGCGCGGGGTGCCGCTGGTGGAGATCCCGGAGCCCGCGGCGAACGCACCGCGGTTCCGGACGTTCTGGCAGCCCGGTTCACTCACGGCCGTCCACTTCATCGGGGCCCGGGACCCTCACCGCGCCCCGGGAGAGCTGCGGGTCGGCGACGTCTACCGGATCGAGGCGCCGGTGACGGCCCAGCAGGTGGCGTGGCGCGAGGAGCGCGCCCGGGGACGCGGCACGGGGGGCAGGTGAAGGGCCCCGCGTACCGTGACCGGCCCACCGGGTGACTCTCCGGCGGAGCGGGAGGGCGGAACCCGTGGGGTCCGGGGTCAGGTCCGGACCCCACGGGCAGTCGGGGGCGGCGCCGGATCAGGTGCGGGCGCCGGCTCGGGTGCGTCAGGTGCCGGGCTCGGCCACCGTGGTCATCCTCCGTACCGCCAGCCGCGTCAGCTCGCGGTCCTGCGGCTCGGTTTCGAGTGACCGGTGCAGGGAGAGCCCTTCGATCAGCGCGTCCAGCTGACGGGCGGTGTCCGGGTCGAAGTGCTGCTCCAGCAGGCGGCGGCTGCGGTTCATCCAGGCGTGGGTGAGCTCGCGGTACTCGTCGCGCCGCGCGGCCAGCGTGTAGAGCTCCTGCGTGAGGACCAGCTCGCGGCGCGGCCCCTCGGAGAGCAGGTGGATGAGCTCGACGACCGCTTCCCGGGCCTCCTCGGGCGTGCCCGCGCGGCCCAGGTGCAGCTCGAACACGGCAACGATCTGGTCGGCGAACCGGGTGAAGGCCTCCCGCAGCAGATCGTCCATACCGCCGAAGTGGTACGTCATCGACCCCAGCGGCACATCCGCGCGCAGGGCGATCTTGCGGTGGGAGACGCCGGCGACGCCCTCGTCCGCGATGTGGTCCAGGGTGGCGGCGAGGATGCGCTCGCGGCGCTGTGGATCCGTGCGCCCGGTGGCCATGGTGCCCTCAGATCTCGCGCAGGACGCGGGCGGGGTTGCCCACGGCGACGACGTTCGCCGGGATGTCCTTGGTGACCACGGCGCCGGCTCCGATCACGGAGTTGTCACCGATGGTCACTCCGGGGCAGACGATGACGCCCCCGCCGAGCCAGACGTTGTCGCCGATGGTGATGGGGAGGGCCGCCTCCAGCTTGTCCCGCCGGGGGTCCGGCTCCACCGGGTGGGTGGGCGTGAGGAGCTGGACGTTGGGGCCGATCTGGCAGTCCTCGCCGATCGTGATCCGGGCGACGTCCAGCGCGGTGAGGTGGTAGTTGACGAAGGTACGGGCGCCGATGGCGATGTTGCTGCCGTAGTCGACGAACAGCGGCGGGCGCAGGTCGACGCCCTCGCCGACCGAGTCGAGCAGCTCGGCCAGGACCGTCCGGGCCCGGTCGGTGTCCTCGGTGTACGTGGCCTGGTAGCGGGCCGTGAGCTGCATCGCCCGCTGCTGCTGCCGGGCGATCTCCGGGTCGTCGGCGATGTAGAGGTCACCCGCGCGCATGCGCTCCAGGTTGGTACGCGGATCCTGGGCGAAGTAGTCCGTCGTCATGCGTACGATCGTACACCTGGAATGTACGAACGTACACTCTCGCGTTCACCCGGCCAGCCGCCGCGAGCGCCACACCAGGTAGAGCGCCGAGGCCACCGCGGCCACCCGCACCACCACCGGCCAGACCTCCGTCATCGCGTCGCCCATCGCGTCCGCGGCCAGGGGCGCACCCCAGCGGCCCTCCATACGGCCCCACAGCCAGACGAAGGCCCCGGCCACCACGACGCCCGGCAGGCCCATGGCCACCCACTTCGCCTCGGCGCGCGAGAACCTGCGCGAGCTGTAGGCGAGCAGCCAGCCGCCCGCGAGCGCCAGCCACGATCCGAACACCGCACCGGCCACCAGCAGCGCGGCGGCCAGCAGCAGCAGCGGGTTCGACAGCCGCACCCTCCCGGCACCCTCGGCGCCCTCGGCCGCTGCGGGCCCGGGACGGCGCAGCCGGAGCTTCCGCCGGGGCCTCTCTTTCGCGCCGTCCCCGCCCCCCGGCCGCGCGGGCGCCGCCTCCTTCGCCTCGGGAGCTCCGGGCCCGTCGCCCTCCTCCTCCGCCGGGACGCGCGGCCCGGGGGGCCTGCGCGCGGCCGGCATCCCGAACAGCTCCGGGCTCTCCAGCCCGCCCACGAACCCCGGCACGGCCGTGCCGGGGTTCGCCACGCCCTGTCCGCCCTCGCCTCCGAAGGGGCCCGGCTCGATCCGCCACCACTCGGGCTCACCCCCGGACGGCGCCTGGTCCAGCCCCGCCATGTGCGGCGCCGCCGCGGACGGCCAGTCGACGGCACGCTCCTCACCCGGCGACTCCGGCTCCGCGTCGACGGCCTCCGGCGACGCGCCCTTGCGTGACGCGTCCTTGCGCAGCAGTCCCCGCCGCGCCCGGGGAACCGCGCCCGGGGCCGTGCCTTCGGTCCGGGCCCTTCCGGCGCCCGCCCTCGGCGACGGCAGCGGCACCGTGCCGTCGCCCGATTCGGCTGCCGCGGCGACGAGTTCGTCCGGGGCGCCGAGTCTGCCGAGGATGCGCCGGACCACCGCGGGAGAGTCCGAACCGTCCGTGCCGCGCTGCCGGTCGATCTCGCCCCGCACGGTCGCCACGAGCCTCATCCGGGCTCCTGATGACAGCTGTTGCTGCTGGGCCAGGTCACCGACCCGGCTGAGATAGTCGAAGACAAGCTGGTCGCTCTCGATCCCCACGCGATGGTTCTCCCTCTACCCGCCCTGCTCCGACGGTAGCGCTCCAGGGGCTACCGTGGGACGGATGGGGACGACCACACCACCGCGCACGCTCGCCGAGGCTCTGCGCGCCCGGGGCGACGAATCGCTGGCGGGGCTCCTGCGTGCCCGCCCCGACCTGCTCAGCCCCGTACCGAACGACATCACGCAACTGGCGACGCGCGCCGGTACGCGCGCCTCCGTGGTGCGCGCGCTGGAGCACCTCGACCGCTTCGCCCTGCAGACCGCGGAGGCGCTGGCCGTGGCGCCGGACCCGGCTCCGTACGACACGCTGCTCGCGCTCCTCACCGGTGACGGACAGGACGACGGCGACGCGCGCGACGACGCGGGTGCCGCCGTCACCGCCGCGCTGCCCGGAGCCCTGACGACCCTGCGCGAACAGGCCCTCGTCTGGGGCGAGGACACCCGGCTGCACCTCGTGCGCACGGCGCGCGAGCTGCTGGCCCCCTCGCCGCAGCACCCCTCCCCCACCGGCCTCGGCCCGACCGTCGCCGAGGCCACGGCCGGCATGTCCCCGGGCCGGCTCCAGGAGATCCTGGCCGCGGCGGGGCTCCACGCCACCCACGACCCGGTGTCCGCCGTCGCCGCGCTGGCCGGGCTCTTCACCGACCGGACCCGGATGGCCGAGCTGCTGGACACCGCGCCGGTGGAGGCGCTGTCCGTGCTCGACCGGCTGGTGTGGGGGCCGCCGTACGGCGAGGTCACCCCCAATCCCGCTCCGCCGGTGCAATGGCTGCGCGACCGCGGGCTGTTGCTGCCCGTGTCGACGCGCACGGTCGTCCTGCCGCGTGAGGCCGCGCTGCATCTGCGGGCCGGCCGCGCCCACCGGGTGCCGGAGCCCTTCCCGCCGGAGCTGGTGGCGGCGGCCGAGCGCGATCCACAGGCTGTGGACAGAGCCGCGGCGGGCCAGGCGTTCATGGCGCTGTCCACCGTCGAGGAACTCCTGAAGCTCTGGAACAACGGCGGGCCCGCCATCCTCAGGGCGGGCGGCCTGAGCGTGCGCGAGCTGAAGCGGACCGCGAGTTCGCTCGACGTGTCCGAGCCCGTCGCCGCCTTCTGGATCGAACTCGCCTACGCGGCGGGCCTGCTGGCGTCCGACGGCGAGACCGACGAGCGCTATGCGCCGACGCCCGCGTCCGACGAGTGGCTCGACCTCCCCGCCCAGGACCGCTGGACCCACCTGACCACCGCCTGGCTCGCCGCCACCCGCACCGCGGGACTGATCGGCGGGCAGGACTCCAAGGGCCGGGCCCTGTCGGCGCTGGGCCCGGACCTGGACCGTTCGGCCGCGCCCGAGGTGCGGCACCGCGTACTGGCCCTGTTCGCCTCACTCCTGCCCGGTACGGCACCCGATCCGCAGACCCTGCTGGCCAGGCTCCGCTGGGAGAGGCCGCTGCGCACGTCCCGGCCCGGCGAGGCTCCCCCGCCGGGCGAGGCCTCGGACCTGCGCTCGCGGCTCGCGCTGTGGACGGTCAACGAGGCGGAACTCCTCGGCGTCACCGGCCGCGGCGCCCTGTCCTCCCAGGCCCGCGCGCTGCTCGACGAGGGCCCCGGGGAGGCCGCCGCCCGGCTCGCCCCGCTCATCCCCGAGCCGCTGGACCACGTGCTGCTCCAGGCAGACCTGACGGCCGTCGCGCCCGGCCCGCTGGAACGCCCGCTCGCCGACACGCTCTCCGTGCTCGCCGACATCGAGTCCAAGGGCGGGGCGACGGTCTACCGCTTCACCCCCGGCTCCGTGCGCCGCGCGCTCGACGCCGGGCAGGCCGCGACCGACCTGCACGCCTTCCTCGCCACGCACAGCCGCACACCGGTTCCGCAGCCGCTGAGCTACCTCATCGACGACGTCGCCAGACGCCACGGCCATCTACGGATCGGCGCCGCCTCGGCCTACGTACGCTGCGACGACGAAGCCGTGCTCAACGAGATCCTGGCCGACAAGCGCTCGGCCACCCTGCGGCTGCGGCGGCTCGCGCCGACCGTCCTGGCCGCCCAGAGCGACCCGGGCTCGCTGCTCGAAGGGCTGCGCGAGATGGGCTACGCCCCGGCCGCCGAGTCCGCCGAGGGCGATGTCCTGATCACCCGTGCGGGCGCCCACCGCACCCCGCCCCGGACACCTCCGGCCCCCGTACCCGAGGGCCCGCCGGTCCCGGACGCGACCCTGCTCTCCGCCGCCGTACGGGCCATCAGGGCCGGCGACACCGCCGCCACCGTGGTCCACAAGGACGCCCCGGCGGCCACCGCGGGAGGCGCTCTGCCCCGCACCACCCCCGCAGAGACCCTGGCCACGGTGCAGGCCGCCGCGATGACCGGATCGGCGGTCTGGATCGGCTACGTCAACGCCGACGGTGCGGCCAGCCAGCGCGTGATCGCCCCGGTCAAGGTCGAGGGCGGCTTCGTCACGGCGTACGACCACACCGCCGACGAGGTCCGCACGTATCCGCTGCACCGGATCACGGGCGTCGCGGAGCTCGCCGACGAGGAGCCGGCCTGACGCGGCCGGCCCCGAGGGGTCAGGCCGTCTCCATGTCCCGGAAGCGCTCGTAGGCCTCCGTACCGGTGGCGCCCTTGTTCCACGCGACGGACAAGGTGTTCCCGGTCTGTTCGAGGTTGCCGACGCGGTCCTTGTCCTCGACCCGCACACCGTCCTGCTCGCAGAGCAGCGCCACCTCCAGGAAGTCGCCGCTCTCGTCCTCCTGCCACCGGCCCTCGCACTCCAGGCCCTTGCCGTCGCTGAGGATCGCGTTGATCCGCGCCGGCTCGTCGAGGTACTCCTCGCCCAGCGCGAGCATCATCGCGGAGTCGGTGGCCCGCCACACGGCCTGGAGGCCGGTCCCGGTGGCCGAGGGCGCGGCGGAGACCGAGGGGGACTCGTCGGGCGTCTCCCCGCCCTCCTCGGTCCCGTCCGTCCCGCCCGGCTCGGGCGAGACCGCACTCGGACTCACCTTCGCCACCGGTGCCTCGGCGTCCTCACCGTCACCGGTGCCGACCGCGAACCACACCGCGCCGCCGATCAGCACGAGCGCCACAGCGGCGGCGGCGCCCACGATCAGCCCGGTGCGCCGCTTCCTCGGAGCCTGCGGGGGCATCCCCGGGCCCGGCGGAAACGTTCCCGGGGCCTGCGGAGGCACCCCCGGGCCCTGCGGAGGCGTTCCGGGAGCCTGCGGAGGCGGGTAGGTGCCGTACTGCGGGGACGGGGGCTGCTGGGCGGTGTAGGGGTTGTCCGCCACGGGCTGCCCGCCGTGCGGATTGCCGAGCCCTGTCCCCGGCTGCCCGTACGGCGGCTGGGCGGGCGGCCGGGCGCCGTACGGCTGCTGCGGCGGCCAGGGCGGCGGCTGTGACATGGAGTTCCTCCCCCGGGCCGGCGACCTGCCGGCGCGGCCTCCTGTTCTACCAGCCGTTCCTGACCGTCCGGCGGCCCAGGGCCGGACGGTCAGGAAGCGGGGAGCCCGGCCACGGTCGCGGCCTCGCGGAGCACGCCCACGAGCATCGGCATCGTGAGCCGGCCCGTGAAGGTGTTCCGCTGGCTCGGGTGGTAGGCGCCCAGCAGGTGCAGCTCCTGCCTGCGCACGGTGGCGGGCAGGACGACGTGCGCGCCGTGGCCGAAGGCGGGGCGCGGACGGGGTAGTTGCCATCCGGCGTCGGCGAGCACCGGGAGCAACGCCTGCCAGCCGAAGCCGCCGAGGGCCACCACCGCGCGCAACCCCGGGCTCAGGAGGTCCAGTTCGGCGGCCAGCCAGGCCCGGCAGGTGTCGCGTTCACCGGGGGTGGGCCTGTTGGCCGGGGGCGCGCAGTGCACGGGAGACGTGAGCCGTACGCCACGCAGGCTCAGCCCGTCCCCCGCGTGGGCGGAGGTGGGCCGCGAGGCGAGGCCCACGGTGTGCAGGGCCGTGAAGAGGAAGTCGCCCGCCGCGTCGCCCGTGAACATCCGGCCGGTCCTGTTCCCGCCGTGCGCCGCGGGCGCGAGGCCGACGACCGCGACGGCTGCGTCCGGGGGTCCGAAGCCGGGGACGGGGCGACCCCAGTACTCCTGGTCCTGGAAGGCCGCGCGCTTCACCTCGGCGACCTCCTCCCGCCAGGCCACCAGCCGGGGGCAGGCCCGGCACCCCGTGAGCCGTGCGTCCAGCTCGGCGATCCCGGCGCACCGGGGCGCGTGGTGGGCCGGGAAGCCCGGGTCGCCGGGCCCCGGCACCTGACCTGCCGCCTTCGTCGCGTCCATGCCTCCACGCTACGGCCCGGCCCCGGCTCGACCGGTCCGGCGCCGACGCGTCCCCAGACCCGTGCCGGTCACCCGGCCCGCGCCCTCACCCCTCCGGCCCGGTCCGCGCCATCACCCCTCCGGCCGGCCGTGCCGGGCTGTCGGCGAGCGCACAGCTGGTCGCGGCCATGCCCAGCGGGAGGGCGACGACAGCTGCCGGGGCGGCGATGCGGTGCGAGAAGGCCATACGCGGAGACTGCCGCCCCCGGCGGGCCCGCATGAAGCCGAGCCGGGAAAACCTTCATGTGCCGCCTTCGGCGGCCCGCGCGCGCGGTGCCCGCCGGTGGTTCTCGCTCATGCCGCCGACACAGCCGCCCGGTCCGGGCCCCGATGCGGCACACTGGACGTTTGGCCGTTCACGGCCGTCCCCGGCGGCGGATCCCAGCAGCAGGGCAGAAGCAGAACAGAAAGGGCTGACGCGCGTGCCCGGACCCCTCATCGTCCAGAGTGACAAGACCCTGCTCCTCGAAGTCGACCACGACCAGGCGGAGGCCTGCCGTCGTGCCATCGCGCCCTTCGCCGAGCTGGAGCGTGCGCCCGAGCACATCCACACCTACCGGGTCACCCCGCTGGGCCTGTGGAACGCCCGCGCGGCCGGGCACGACGCCGAGCAGGTCGTCGACGCCCTCGTGGAGTACTCCCGCTACCCCGTGCCGCACGCGCTCCTCGTCGACATCGCCGAGACGATGGCGCGGTACGGCCGCCTCACCCTGTCCAAGCACCCGGTGCACGGACTGGTCCTGACCTCGAACGACCGTCCGGTGCTGGAGGAGATCCTCCGCTCGAAGAAGGTCCAGCCGCTGGTCGGGGCCCGCATCGACCCGGACACCGTGGCCGTGCACCCCTCCGAACGCGGGCAGATCAAGCAGACGCTGCTGAAGCTGGGCTGGCCGGCCGAGGACCTCGCCGGATACGTCGACGGCGAGGCGCACCCGATCGATCTCGACCAGGACGGCTGGGCGCTGCGCCCGTACCAGCGGCAGGCCGTCGACGGCTTCTGGCACGGCGGCTCGGGTGTCGTCGTGCTCCCCTGCGGCGCGGGCAAGACCCTCGTCGGGGCCGGTGCGATGGCCGAGGCCAAGGCGACCACGCTGATCCTGGTCACCAACACGGTCTCGGCGCGGCAGTGGAAGCACGAGCTGGTGAAGCGGACCTCGCTGACCGAGGACGAGATCGGCGAGTACAGCGGTACGCGCAAGGAGATCCGGCCGGTCACGATCGCCACGTACCAGGTGCTGACCACCCGCCGTAAGGGGATCTACCCGCACCTGGAGCTGTTCGACTCCCGCGACTGGGGGCTCGTGATCTACGACGAGGTGCATCTGCTGCCCGCGCCCGTCTTCAAGTTCACCGCCGATCTCCAGGCCCGCCGCCGCCTCGGGCTCACCGCGACGCTCGTGCGCGAGGACGGCCGGGAGTCCGACGTCTTCTCGCTCATCGGGCCCAAGCGCTTCGACGCCCCGTGGAAGGAGATCGAGGCACAGGGCTACATCGCGCCCGCCGACTGCGTCGAGGTCCGGGTGAATCTCACGGACTCGGAACGCCTCGCGTACGCGACGGCCGAGGCCGAGGAGAAGTACCGGTTCTGCGCGACGACGGCGACGAAGCGCAAGGTCACCGAGGCTCTCGTACGCAAGCACCAGGGCGAGCAGACCCTCGTCATCGGGCAGTACATCGACCAGCTCGACGAGCTGGGTGAGCACCTGGACGCCCCGGTGATCAAGGGCGAGACGAGCAACGCGCAGCGCGAGAAGCTGTTCGAGGCGTTCCGCCAGGGTGAGATCAGCGTGCTGGTGGTGTCCAAGGTCGCGAACTTCTCGATCGACCTGCCGGAGGCGACGGTCGCCATCCAGGTGTCCGGGACGTTCGGTTCGCGCCAGGAGGAGGCGCAGCGGCTCGGCCGGGTGCTGCGGCCGAAGGCGGACGGGCACGAGGCCCGGTTCTACTCGGTGGTCGCGCGCGACACGATCGACCAGGACTTCGCGGCGCACCGCCAGCGGTTCCTGGCCGAGCAGGGGTACGCCTACCGGATCGTGGACGCGGACGAACTCCTGACGGAGAGCTGACCGCTCGGGGTCCGGGCCACGGGGTTCGGGGTCCAGGCTTCGGGGTCCGGGCTTCGGGCTTCGGGGTCCGGGCTTCGGGCTTCGGGCTTCGGCGGAGAACTCACCGGGCCGGGCACGGAGCCCGGCGGTCCGGGTTCAGCGGTGGCGGCGGACGACGCCCGCCTCCTCCGCGTACTCACCGAGGACGGCCACACCGAACGCGGTGCGCGCGAAGACCGACAGGGCGCGCACCGCGTCCCCCATGCGGTGGCTGCGGGGGTGACCGGTGGCCGCGGTCGCGCCGTGTGCGGGCCCGGTCCTGCGGGGGTCCAGATAAAGGGTGCTCATGCATTCCATGGTGCTCCGCCCGCCCGCGCCCCGGCATCGGCCTGCGGGCGGAAGCGCGTGCCCACGCGGGTAGGCCGCAGGGCTGACACCGTCCCCTACGGGGCTGACGCGTGCGGGCCACCGCTCCCCCGGTCGGACGGCGACGGCGATCTTCCCGACCTGGTGGCCCTGTTCCAAATACTCCTGCGCGGCCACGATGTCGTCGGGGCCGAACACCCGGTCGGCGGTGGGCCGTAGCGCCCGCGTGCGCAGACCGGCGGCCGGGAACCCGGCGATGCGGCGGACCACCGTCGGACCGAGCGTGTGCTCGCAGGGCGCGTAACCGAGGATCGTCAGGAGCCAGTTCATCGGGAACGAGGCGGGCCAGGGGGCCGGCCCGCCCGCGGTGACCAGGTTCCGCCCGGCCTCACCGCCTTCGCCAGGTCCGCCGGGCCGGGGCCCATGACGGTGCCGAGGATGATGCCGGCGCCCGCGCCTCCGGTGTACGGGCGGGCCGCCGCCGATGGCCGGCAGCGGCGCCGGAGGGCGGGCCACGATCTATTCGGTCGCTCCCGGCGGCAGCGGCCTATACAATCGCCGGTCTGCCCGCCTCCCGCACCGTGGTACCGGCCCGCCTCTCTGAGCGGCCGGCAGCCGGGGGAGCGCCGCCGACCGGACGGAAACCGGCCGACAGGAACCGCACGCGCCCACCCGCGTGCGCATCCGTGTGTGAACGTCCCCGAGCGGACCGGGCGGTGCGCCCTGTCCGCCGTCCTGCGTCGAAAAGCCGGAGGCAACACCGTGCCCGCGCACGAAGAATCAAGCAACCCACTGGTCAGGGAGCGGGCGCACCTCGCCGCGTCCCGTGCCGCGCTGCGCGCGATGCGTGAGGACGTGCAGGCGCTCGACATCCGTGACGTCACGGCGAACTGGGTCAACGCCGCCGTCCTCCAGGCCCAGATGGACGACCGCATCAAGGCGCTGGCCGACCTCTCCCACACCCCGCTGTTCTTCGGCCGCCTCGACTACCTGCACGTGGTCGGCGCCGAGAAGGCGGAGGGCTCGGAGGGAGAGCAGTTCTACATCGGGCGCCGCCATGTCCACGACGCCCACGGCGATCCCATGGTCATCGACTGGCGTGCGCCCGTCTCCCAGCCGTTCTACCAGGCGTCCCGCAACAACCCCCTGGACGTCGACCGCCGGCGCCGCTTCGGTTACACGGGCGGCGAGCTGACCGCGTACGAGGACGAGCGCCTCACCGACCCGGCGGAGGAGGAGCAGACCAGCAAGCTCCTCCAGGCGGAGATCGAACGGCCCCGTGTCGGACCGATGCGTGACATCGTGGCGACGATCCAGCCGGAGCAGGACGAGATCGTCCGCGGTGACCTCGGAGGGACGGTCTGCGTGCAGGGCGGCCCCGGCACCGGGAAGACGGCCGTGGGCCTGCACCGCGTGGCCTACCTCCTGTACGCGCACCGCGAGCGGCTGGCCCGTACGGGCACCCTCGTCATCGGCCCGAACCGTTCGTTCCTCCACTACATCGAGCAGGTGCTGCCCGCCCTCGGCGAGCTGGAGGTCAAGCAGGCCACCGTCGAGGACCTGGTGACGGCGCAGGTCGAGGTGCGGGGCACGGACGAGTCGGCCTCCGCCGTGGTCAAGGGCGACGCCCGCATGGCGGAGGTCCTGCGGCGGGCGATCCGCTCCCACGTCACACCCCCCACGGAGCCGGTCGTCGTGGTGCGCGGCTCCCGTCGCTGGCGGGTACCGGCGTACGAGGTCGAGGAGATGGTGAACGAGCTGCTGGCCCGCGACATCCGGTACGGCGCCGCCCACGAGGCCCTTCCGCAGCGCATCGCACACGCCGTCCTCGTACGGATGGAGGAGGCGGGCGAGGCCCCGGACGACCGGGTGCAGAACGCGGTGGCGCGCAATCCCGCCGTGAAGGCGGCCGTGAAGGCGATCTGGCCGGCCGTGGACCCGGCGAAGCTCGTGCTGCGGCTCCTGACGGACGCGGACTTCCTTGCCACGCACGCGGAGGGACTCCTCACCGAGGAGGAGCAGAAGCATGTGCTGATGGCCAGGCCCGCCCGCAGCGTGAAGTCGGCGAAGTGGACGGCGGCGGACGCGGTCCTGATCGACGAGGCGGCCGACCTCGTGGCCCGTACCCACTCGCTGGGCCATGTCGTCGTCGACGAGGCCCAGGACCTGTCCCCCATGCAGTACCGCGCGGTGGGCCGGCGCTGCTCGACCGGCTCGGCGACGGTGCTGGGCGACCTGGCGCAGGGGACGACGCCGTGGTCGACCCAGAGCTGGGAGCAGGCGCTGTTCCATCTCGGCAAGGCGGACGCCGTCGTGGAGGAGCTGACGGCGGGCTTCCGCGTGCCGCGCGAGGTGATCGCCTACGCCTCCCGGCTGCTCCCCGCCATCTCCCCCGGTCTCGCCCCGGTGGAGTCGGTGCGTGAGACGCCCGGCTCGCTCTCGGTACGGCAGGTGCCCGAGGCGGCTGCGCTGGACGCGGCCGTGGTCGCGGCGTGCGAGGAGTCGCTGCGCCACGAGGGCTCGATCGGCCTGATCGCCGCCGACGCCCGGGTCCCCGCCCTGGCCGCGGCTCTCGCCGCCGCGGGCCACGCGGTCCTCGCCCCGGGTGAGGAGACGACCGCCGACTCCCGGCTGACTCTCGTCCCGGCCTCGCTGGCGAAGGGCCTGGAGTACGACTACGTGGTCCTGGACGAACCGGCGGCCGTGGTCGACGGCGAGCCCGACGAGCGCACCGGCCTGCGCCGTCTGTACGTGGCGCTGACCCGTGCGGTCTCGGGTCTCGTGGTCCTCCACGCCTCACCGCTGCCGGAACAGCTCGGCTGACGCCGGACGAGTGGCCGCCCGTGGCGCCTGCCCGGCTCCCGGGCGGGCGCCCGTTGTGATGACGGCATGACTCTCGACCGGCCGGCCTATCGCGTCAAACGGCGGCTCCTCGGGAAGCCGCTCACCACCGAGCACATCAGCGACGAGAAGCTGGGCAACCGGACGGCGCTCGGGGTCCTCGCCTCGGACTGCATCAGCTCGTCGGCGTACGGCTCCGAGGAGATGCTGCGCGTCCTGGTGCCGGTCGTGGGGGTCGCCGCCTTCACCATGATCATGCCGATCACCGGCGCGATCCTGCTGGTCCTCCTGCTGCTGACGCTCTCTTACAGCGACGTCCTCACCATCTACACCCGGGCGGGCGGCTCGTACGTGGTGGCCCGGGAGAACTTCGGCCCGAACGTCGCGCAGATCGCCGCCGTGGCGCTGCTCGTCGACTACATCGTCACCGTCGCGGTCCAGGTCTCGGCCGGCACCAACGCCCTGATCTCGCTGGCCCACCTGGTCGGCGACGACTGGACGGGCCTGGACCACCTCCAGCTGCCGGTCTCCGTGGCGGTGATCGTCCTGCTCGCGTACGGCAATCTGCGCGGCATCCGTGAGGCGGGCCGGATGTTCGCGCTTCCCGCGTACCTCTTCATGGCCGCCATCGGGCTCGTCCTCCTCGTGGCCGCCGTCCGCGGGCTCACCGGAGAGCTGCCGCGCGCCGATCTGCACGCCGCGGGTGTGGTCCCGCTGGGCACTCCCGGAGACGGCTGGCTGTACGGTGCCTCGCTCTTCATCGTGCTGCGCTCCTTCGCCAACGGCGGCTCGTCCCTCACCGGGCTCGAAGCGATCTCGAACGGCATCTCGGCGTTCCGCGAACCGCAGGGGCGCAACGCCCGGCGCACCCTCGTCGCCATGAGCTCCGTGCTCGCCGTGCTGGTCCTCGGCGTCTCGACGCTGGCCCACTTCACCCACGCCGTCCCGTACACCGACGGGACCCCGACGGTCATCGCGCAGGAGGCCCGGCTCGTGTTCGGTGAAGGGCCGCTGGGGACGGCCGGGCTGGTCTTCGTCCAGCTGGCGACGGCCCTGATCCTCTACACCGGCGCCAACACCCCCTTCACCGGCTTCCCCTTCCTGGCCAGCTTCGTCGCGGAGGACCGGTTCCTGCCCCGGGTGCTGACCCGGCGCGGTCACCGGCTCGCCTTCTCGAACGGCATCATCGCGCTCGCCGTCATCTCGCTGGCGCTGCTGCTGGCAACCGGCGCCAGCGTGGACAGGCTGGTGGCCCTGTACGCGATCGGCGTGTTCACCGCCTTCACCATGGCCGGGGCCGGTCTCACCGCGTACCACCTGCGGCGGCGCGAACCGCTGCGCCGGGTGAAGATCACGGTCAACGCGCTCGCGGCGGTCATCTCCGCGGCAGTGGTCCTGATCTTCGCGGTCACCAAGTTCACCGAGGGCGCCTGGCTGGTCGTGGTGATCTTCCCGCTCGGCGTCTGGGCGCTGACCCGGATCAACCGGGAGTACCGGCAGGAGGCGGGCGCGCTGGACCGGCTGCCCCTGGGCACGGACCGGCCGCGTGACCGCCGGCATCAGGTGTTCGTCCTCGTCGACACGCTGGACCTGGCGGCGCTGAAGGGCCTGCGGTACGCCCACGAGCTGCGGCCCGACACGGTACGGGCGGTGCACTTCGCGATCGACGAGGCGCATGCCCGGCGGCTTTCGGCCGCCTGGGAGAGGACGTCGGCGACGTCGGTTCCCCTGGAGCTCGTCGTGTGTCCGGACCGCCGGCTGCGTCACGCCATGCGGGAACTGGCCGCCCGCACCACGGCGGACGGGGAGACGTCGCTGACGGTGCTGGTACCGCGGCGGATGTACGCCAACGCCCTCGGCAAAGTGCTCCACCGGGGCACCGGCGAGAAGATGGCCCGCGCGCTGGGCCAGCTGCCGCACGTCGCGGTGACGATCCTGCCCTTCGACGCGTCACGCGCCCTACGGGTGCTGGAGTCGGGCCAGGCGCCCCCGCTGGACTGACCGGCGCGTACGCCTGCGGGGGGTGGCCCCGAGCGGTCACGTCCTGCGGTCCCCGGCCGCCTTCGGCCCGTCCGCCTCCCCCGAGCCCTCCGCGTCGATGTGCGGCAGGAGCCGGTCCAGCCACCGCGGGGTCCACCAGGCGGCCCGCCCGAGCAGGGTCATCACGGCGGGCACCAGGAGCAGGCGCACGACCGTGGCGTCGATGAGGACGCTGGCGGCGAGGCCGAGGCCGAGCATCTTCACCACGATGTTGTCGCTGATCAGGAACGCCGCGAAGACGCTGACCATGATCAGCGCGGCGCAGGTGATGACCCGTGCGGTGATCTCCAGGGCGTGCGCGACGCTCGCCTTCGGGTCGTTCGTGGCCAGCCACGCCTCGTGGATCCGGGTCAGGAGGAAGATCTCGTAGTCCATGCTGAGGCCGAAGACGATGGCGAACATCATCATCGGCACATAGCTCTCGATCGGCACATCCCCGGAGACGCCGAGCGCGGGGCCGCCCCAGCCCCACTGGAAGACGGCCACCACGACCCCGTACGAGGCCGCGATCGACAGGACGTTGAGCAGGGCGGCCTTGACGGCCACGAGCAGCCCGCGGAACACGGCGAGGATGACGAGGAAGGCGAGGCCGACCACCACCGCGATGATCAGCGGCAGCCGGCTGGAGACGATGTCCAGGAAGTCGACCTGGGCGGCCGTCGTGCCGGTCACATAGGTCTTCGCCGCGGTGCCGGAGACCGCGTCGGGCAGGACGTCGTCCGACAGGTGGTTGACCAGGCTCGTGGTCCGCTCGTCCTGCGGTGCGGCGACGGAATAGGCGGTGGCCGTCAGGACGTCCCCGTCCGAGGTGGCGGTGAGCGGGGTGATGACGGCCGCGTCCGGCACCTTGCTCAGGGACTTCCCGGCCTGGCTCTGCAGGGCGGACCGATCGTCCTGCGGCACGTCGCTCTGGTCGATCACGAGGGTCAGCGGGCCGTTCGACCCGGGCCCGAACGCCGAGGACATGAGGTCGTACGCGCGCCGGTCGGTGAAGGACTTCGGGTCGGCACCGTCGCCGATGTGCCCGAGCTGGATGAAGAAGACGGGGAAGGCGAGGACGGCCAGGACGACGACCCCGCCGGCCAGGAACCACCACGGGCGGCGTTCCACCCGCTCGGCGTACCGGTGCCAGGTGCCGTGCGTCGTCGTCCCCCGCCCCGGGCCTTGCTGCGAATCCGGCTCCGTCCCCCGCCCCGGGCCCTGCTGCGAATCCGGCTCCGGACCCCGCTCCGGGCCCGCCTGTGCACCCGGCTCCGGACCCCGCTCCGGGTCTGGTTGTGCACCCGGCTGCGGACCCCGCCGCGCACCGGGCCGCGTTCCCGGCTCCGGGCCGGGCTCCACCTCGGCGACCGGCTTGCGGACGTGGATCCGGTCGATGTGCCGCCCGATCAGCCCGAGCATGGCGGGCACGAGGGTGAGCGCCCCGAGCACGGCCGTGACGACGGTGACGGCGGCCGCGACCCCCAGCTTGCCGATGAAGCCGATGCCGGAGACCCACAGCCCGCAGAGAGCGATGATCACCGTGCACCCGGAGAGGAGCACGGCCCGCCCGCTCGTAGCCGTGGCCGCGCCCGCCGCCGCGACCGGATCGCTGCCGTCCATGAGGTTCTGACGGTGCCGGGTGACCAGGAACAGGGCGTAGTCGATGCCGACGCCGAGCCCGATCATCGTGGCCAGGGTCGGTGACACGGTGGCGAAGGTCGTCGCCGCGGCCAGCAGCCCCAGCAGGCCCAGCCCGCAGACGACACAGATGAGGGCCGTGATCAGGGGGAGCAGGGCCGCCAGGAGGCTGCCGAAGCCGATCAGCAGCACCAGGACGGCCACCCCGAACCCGATGGCCTCGCTGACGCGGTCGTTCGCCGCGGGCCGGGCCAGTTCACCCAGCGAGCCGCCGTACTCCACCTCGGCGCCGGCCGACCGGAGCGGCTGCACGGCGGAGTCCACGCCGTCGAGGTAGCCGGAGCCGAGGCTCGACGGCTGCTCGCTGAACCGGACGGTGATGTACGCCGTCTTCCCGTCGGCGGAGAGCGGGCCCACGTCCGGCCCGCCGTCGCTGCTGCCGCTCGGCGCGGTCAGCGGGTTCTGGGCGGACAGCACCTCGGGCAGTTTCTGGAGGCTGGCGACCACGGTGGACATCTCGCTGCTCAGCCCGCTGAGGGACTTGTCCGCGTCGTGCACCACCACCTGGCTGCTGTAGCCGCCGGCCGAGGGGGCGTGCTTCTCCAGGACGTCGAGGCCGTCCTGGGACTGGGTCCCGGAAATCGAGAAGTTGTCGGAGTAGTCGCCTCCGTACGTGTGCTGCACCGCCTGGAGCGCGACGAGCGCGGCGATCCACAGCACGATGACGATCACGAAGTGGCGCGCGCACCACGCCCCGGTCGCGTGCAGCACCCCCACCCGGCGCGCGGGTGCGCCGGAGCGGGCGGGCTGCTGGTGCGACATGTGAACTCCGGTGCGGGGCCGGGCAACTGGGACACTCAGCAGCATTCAAGACCGGTCCGGCGCCCGGGGCACGCCGGGGCCGGAGAACGGGTGACCCCGCCCCAGGCCCCCCGCATCCCCGCCCCAGGCCCCGCACCCCCGCACCCCCGCACCGGACACCCGGCAGCCGAGCACCGCACGCTCACTCCCGCAGGGCCGCCTCAGCCCCCGAGCACCGCACGCTCACTCCCGCAGGGCCCGCCTCAGCCCCCGAGCGCCACACGCCACTCCCGTACGGCCGCCTCGTCCACCGGGCCGTCCCAGCCGCCCGGCCGCGCCGCGCCGCCGATGTGGAAGGCCTCGATGCCCGCGGCGCGCAGGCGCGGCAGGTGGTCCAGGCGCAGGCCGCCGCCCACCATGATCTGCGGCTCGTAGCCGGGCAGGTCCGAGCGGTCCGCCTCGGCCAGCAGGGTGTCCATGCCCGCGTCGACACCGTCGGGCGAGCCCGCGGTGAGGTAGGTGTCCAGCCCCGGCATGTCCGCGAGGTGCTTGCGCAGCACGTCGCGGTCGGCCGCGCGGTCGATGGCGCGGTGGAAGGTCCAGTGACAGCCGTTCACCTCGGCAACGAGCCGTTCGACGGCCACCAGGTCCGCGTGGCCGTCCTCGTCGAGGAAGCCGAGCACGAACTCCTCGGCGCCCGCGGCACGCATGGCGTGGGCCTTGTCCACCAGGACACCGATGTCACCGGCGGCGAAACCGTCCGTGACCCTGAGCATGACCCGCAGCGGGATGTCGACGGCGGCCCTGATCTCCGAGAAGGTCGCCACCGACGGGGTCAGGCCGTCGGCCGCCATGTCGGTGACCAGTTCGAGGCGGTCCGCACCACCCGCCTGCGCCGCGACCGCGTCCTCCGCGTCGAGGGCGATCACCTCCAGGACTGCACGGTTGCTCATGGTGTTCCATTCCCTCGGAGCGGCTACGGACTACAGGTCTAGTCCAATAACCAGACTACGGGCCTGCCCCTCGGCGCGCAGCTTCCCAGGGGAACGCATGCGTGAACATACGCGAGGCCGCGGCGGCATCCGAGGAACGGACACGCCGCGGCCTCATGGGTCACGGGGGTGGGACGTCAGGGCTGGATCGGCATCGACCAGCAGTTGGAGGAGGCCTTCGCGCCGGAGAGCCGGTCGGTCATCCAGGACACGGCGCTGCCCTGGTCGGTGAGGTAGGGGGCGAGGTGGTTGGTGAGGATCTTGTCGCCCAGGTTGGGCAGGTGCACGGCCTCGTACGTCACGTTCGCACCCTTGCGGCACCAGTCCACCGCGAGCTGCCTCGCCTGCTTGTGGCCCACGATGTCGTCCTGGACGCCGGTCGCCAGCCGTACCGGGGTCGTCGGCTTCAGGTTGCCGATGCGCTGCCGGTCCAGGACCGCCTGCAGCTTCGGCTCGGCCGCGATGATCTCGGCGAGGGACGCGCCGTCGGCCGTCCACTTCTTGGAGTTGGTGAACGCGTAGCCGAGGATCGCGTCACCCACACACATGGTCGAGATGTCCTTCAGGGCCGCCTTGCCGACGTCGTTGGTGTGCGCGTCGATCACCGGCCGGAGCGAGGGGTCGGTCTGGGCGAAGCCGTTGATGGACCAGCCCAGCGCCCCGGCCAGGGCGCTGCCGTCTATGCCCTTCATGACCTCGGTGAGGTCGGCGGGCGGCGCCCCGGCGTAGGTGCCCACCAGGTTGACGTCGGGGGCGTACGAGGGCTGGAGTTCGGCCGCCGACGCGCTGGCGCCGCCGCCCTGGCTGTAGCCGTAGAGGCCGACCCGCGACTCCGGGGTCAGCGAGGTGCCGGCGACCGAGCGGGCCGCGCGGGCCGCGTCCAGGAGGGCGTGGCCCTCGTCGAGGCGGTTGACGTAGGTGTGGAGCCGGTCGGTCGTGCCGAGGCCGGCGTAGTCGGTGACGACGACGGCGGCTCCGGCGGCCAGGAAGCGGTAGACCGCGAGGTTGTCGTACCCGATGGACACCGTGCCCTCGCCGATGGTCAGCGGGTGCTGGAGCGAGAGCGAGGGGGCGCACTGGTCGCCCTGACCCATGGTCCCGGAGGCCAGCGCGACCAGCGGGCGCGGGCCGCCGCCCTTCCAGGCGGCGGACGGCTCGATGTACGCGCCGGTGACGGCGACCGGCCCGCCGCCCGCGTCGGTGGACTTGTACATCAGCCGCGTCGCGGTACCGGGCAGCCGCCGGCCGTCCAGACCGGGCAGGCTCAGCCCGAGGGGCAGCGGCTCCGTGCGGACGAGGGTCCCGTCGGTCGCGGGCAGCTGCGCGGGCGGGTCGTAGAAGGCCGGGATGGTCACGCCGCGGGACACCACGGGCTCCGAACCGGCGGCGGATGCGGGTACGGCGCTCGCGCCCAGACAGGCGGCCGCGGCCACCGAAGCGGCGACGAGGCGCCCCGCACGGCGTCCCTGCCGACGGGGTTCCGGAACGTGGGGGGTGTTCTCGGTCGAGCTCGAACGGGTGATCTTGCGCGGACTCACGGCTCACTCCTCGCCCTGCTCCGATGAAGGTGAGCGCAAGCTAGCACCCAGCAGTTACCCGAGGTAACTCATCAGTAAGTTACGCTTCGGTAACGCAAACGGGAGGGCGTGCCCGGCCCCCGCCCGGGGCCCGCCCTTCAGCCCTTCACCGGGGCCGCTGCCCGATCTCGTCCACCACGCCGGCCTTCACGCGGCCCCTGACCTCCACGTACTTCTCGCCCCCCTTGACCTCGCGACCCACCGCGCGCCCCCCCTTCACCCCGTCGAGGCGCAGGCCGAGGTAGGCGCAGCTGCCTCGTTCGAATACGGGACCGAACGACATGCCGGGGTACGAGACACCGATCCCGTGGCGCCCGAGTGCGTCCAGCTCGTCCTCGTCCAGCACGATGCCGGGCAGCTTCGCGAGGGCCTCGAAAGCGGCGGCACCTCCTGTTCGCCGATGCCCGCTCCCGGCTTCCCGTCACGCCCGCACGAATCTCACCGGTGTCCCCGGAACCGCCTGAGCCGCCCCGGCCAGCGCGGATTCCGCGACCACGCCGACGACCGGGTAACCCCCCGTCGTCGGGTGGTCGTTGAGGAACACCACGGGCAACCCGTCCGGCGGCACCTGCACGGCTCCCAGCACCATCCCCTCGCTCGGCAGTTCACCGTCCCTGGCGCGCGCCAGGGCGGGCCCCTCCGTACGCAGCCCGATGCGGTTGCTCCGCTCCGACACCCGGTAGGCGGCGCTCGTCAGCGTGCGCAGGGCCCCTTCCGTGAACCAGCCGTCGCGCGGCCCCGGATACAGGGGCAGCACCAGTTCGGCGGGCACGCCCGGCCAGGGCACGGTGTCGGCGGCCGGCGCCCCGCGCGCGGGGCCCAGAGGGAGCAGGTCGCCCTCGCGCAGCACCGGCGGGCCGAGTCCCGAGAGCAGGTCGGCGGACCTGCTGCCGAGCACCGGCTCGGGCACCAGGCCGCCGGCGAAGGCCAGATAGCCACGCAGCCCGTGCACCGCCGGCCCGGCATCCAGGACCGCTCCGGGCGGTACGCGCACGGGCGCGCCCCAGGCGACCGGGCGGCCGTCCACGGTGACCCGGCACCCCGCGCCCCCGACCACGGCGAGCACGGCCCGGTCGCCCGTGACCCGGACGGCGCAGCCGGTGAGCGTGGTCTCCAGGACCGCGGCGTCCCGCGCGTTGCCGACGAGCCGGTTGGCCAGCCGCCGGGCGGGCCCGTCCAGGGCCCCGGCCCGGGGTACGCCGAGGTGCGCCCAGCCCGTGCGTCCCTCGTCCTGCACGGTGGTCAGTGCCCCGGCCCTCACTACTTCGAGCGCCGGGGTCACCGGGTCTCCTCCGCCGCCACGAAGCGCACCCGGGCCCCGGGGCCGAGCAGCGCGGCCGGTTCGCGTGCCGGGTCCCACAGGGTGTCCGGCGCGGGCATCCGCCCGATGAGCTGCCAGCCGCCGGGCGAGGGCCGTGGATAGACCCCGGTGTACGGGCCGGCCAGGGCCAGCGCCCCGGCCGGCACCCGGGTCCGGGGCGTGGCACGGCGTGGGACGCTCAGGTGACCGGGCAGGCCGGTGAGGTATCCGAAGCCGGGGGCGAAGCCGCAGAAGGCCACCCGGAACTCCGTGCGCGCGTGGATGCGCGGCACCTCCTCGACGGCGACGCCCCACGCCTCGGCCACGTCGGCGAGGTCCGGGCCGTCGTAGACGACGGGTATCTCGACGGCCTCGCCCGCCCCACGGCTCAGCGGCGGTACGGTCCACGACCTCAGCCGCGCCGCGAGCGTGCGGTCCTCGACCCCGTCCAGCAGCACCGTCCGGGCGCCGGGGACGATCTCGGCCACGGCGGGGAGCTCGCCGGCGGCCCGGCGGCGCAGCAGCTCGGCGTGGAAGGCCTCGGCCTGCTCACCGGAGACGAGTTCCACGAGCAGCGCCCGCGGTCCGGCCTCCAGCACCCGGATGCCACCGGCGTCCGCACCGCCGCCGCGCGTACCGCCCCCCAGGCCGTCACCGCCCGTCGCCCGGCCGCCCTCCGCCCCCGCGGCGCTCACGTGAACGCCCGTACGCGCACGCCGGCTTCCTCCAGCGCGGTCCTGACCCGCCGGGCCAGCGCCGCGGCCCCCGGGGTGTCCCCGTGGACGCACAGCGACCGCGCCGCCACGGCTATCCGGCCGCCGTCCGCAGCGGTCACGGCGCCGTCGACCGCCATCCCGACGCTGCGGCGCACCACTTCGTCCGCGTCGTGCACCACCGCGCCCGGTTCGCCGCGCGGGACGAGCGTGCCCCGCGGGGTGTACGCGCGGTCGGCGAAGGCCTCCTCGACGGCGGTCAGTCCCGCCGTCTCCGCCTGGGCGAGCAGCCGCGACCCGGGCAGTCCGAGCACCGCCGGACGGCCTCCGGCGAGCAGCACCCCCTCGACGACGGCGGCTGCCTGCTCCTCGTCCCGGACGACGCGGTTGTAGAGGGCGCCGTGCGGTTTCACGTACGAGACGGACGCGCCGGCCGCCTCGGCGAAGACCCGCAGGGCCCCGATCTGGTAGGCGATCTCGGCCGTGAGCTCGGACGCCGGTACGTCCATGGCGCGGCGCCCGAAGCCGGCGAGGTCGCGGTAGGACACCTGCGCCCCGATCCGGACTCCCCGCTCCGCCGCCGTGTCGCAGACCCTGCGCATCACGGAGGCGTCGCCCGCGTGGAAGCCACAGGCCACGTTGGCGCTGGTGACACAGGTCAGCAGCGCCTCGTCCTCGGTGAGGGTCCAGCGTCCGAACCCTTCGCCCAGGTCCGCGTTGAGGTCCATCGGCCGCGCCGGGCGCGTCGCACTCGTCAGATCCGTCACGGGCGCACGCTAGCGATTGTTCAACAATCTGACAAGAGCCCGCCCGCCTCCTGAGACCCTCGTACGGTTCACTGAGCACTGCGCGCCGCGCGCGGCCGACGGGACATCAGACTCACCCCACTCTCCCGTACCGGCGGGCACGACGGGCGCGGCAGGCACGACCGTACGACAGGCGCGACAGGCAGGGGACGGGGCATGGCGGGAACAACGGGCGGCGGACGGACCGGCGGCACACCGGACCTCTCCGAGCTGGCGACGCACAGCGCCTCCCTGGAACGGTCGGGAACGGCCGAACGGGTCGCCGCCGTCCTGCGGGACCGGATCACCGAGGGCTACTTCCCGCCGGGCAGCCGCCTGTCCGAGGAGAGCATCAGCGGCGCGCTGGCCGTCTCCCGCAACACCCTGCGCGAGGCGTTCCGCCTGCTGTCGCACGAGCGCCTCCTCGAGCACCGCCTCAACCGGGGCGTGTTCGTCCGCATCCTGGCCGTGGACGACCTGGTCGACATCTACCGGGTGCGGCTCCTGGTCGAGTGCGCGGCCCTGCGGGCCCTGGGCGAGCCCCCGTTCGGCCTGGAGGCTGTCGAGGCGGCCGTGTCGACGGGCGAGCAGGCCGCGCTCCGTGACGACTGGGCCGCCTGCTCCACCGCCAACATCCGCTTCCACCAGGCACTGGCCGGCCTGGCGAACAGCCCCCGCACCGACGAACTGATGCGCAACGTCCTCGCCGAACTGCGGCTCGCCTTCCACGTGATGGCCGACCCCCGCCGCTTCCACGAGCCCTACCTCACCCGCAACCGCGAGATCACGGACAGGCTGGCCAAGGGCGACGCGGCCGGCGCCGAGCGGATGCTCGCCTTCTACCTGGAGGACTCCCGTCGCCAGCTGGCGGAGGCGTACGCCCAACGGCTCACCGAGCGGTAGCCCCGGATCGTTCCATGATCCGGACGCCGCCCAGTCCCTCTTGATCCGCCCGCGCACGTCTTCAATGCATACGTATCGGGGCAGACGGCCCGCCCTCCGCCTTCTGGCGCCCTCGATTCCGATCGATGCATCCCACACCCTTGTGGGATTGTTGAACAAGACCCTAAGGTCTCGCGTAATAACCCCCGTCTGACCAGGACCGTGCCCCGCCACGTCCCAGCGCGGAAGAAGGCCGACGCGTGATCGTTCTCCTCGGCGTGCTCGTGGTGATCCTCGGATTCGCCACCCGCCGCAATCCTCTGCTCGTGGTGGGTGCCGCCGGCATCATCACGGGGCTGCTCGGCAAGCTGTCGCCGCAGGAGGTGCTGGCCGCGTTCGGCAACAGTTTCGCCTCCGCCCGTTCGGTGACGGTCTTCGTCGTCACCCTGCCCGTCATCGGACTCCTGGAGCGCTACGGACTTCAGGAGCAGGCCCGCACCCTCATCGGCAAGCTGGGCAAGCTGACGACCGGCCGCTTCCTGACGCTCTACCTGCTGATCCGGCAGCTCACCGCCTCCGTCGGGCTCACCAGCATCGGTGGCCCCGCGCAGAGCGTGCGCCCGCTGATCGCCCCGATGGCCGAGGCGGCGGCCGAGGCCAAGGCGGGCCGTCCGCTGCCGCAGAAGCTGCGCGAGAAGGTCCGCTCGCACGCCTCCGGCGCCGACACCATCGGCGTGTTCTTCGGGGAGGACTGTTTCATCGCCATCGGCTCGATCCTGCTGATCACCGGCTTCGTGAACTCCACCTACGACCAGCACCTCGAACCCCTGCACCTTGCCCTGTGGGCGATCCCCTCCGCGATCTGCGCCTTCCTGATCCACGGGGCCCGCCTGCTGAACCTGGACCGGCAGCTGGAGCGCGAACTCGCCGTCGCCGCCGCCGAGAACGACCTGACGACACACGCCGGGCTCCGGACGGAGGACGCCAAGTGATCAAGTCCGAGCACTTCTTCTGGCTGATCGGCGCGGTGTTCCTCGTCATGGCCGCGCAGATGGCCGTGGACCGCACCAACCCCAAGCGCTTCGGCTCCGCCGCCTTCTGGGGCCTGCTGGGCGCCTCGTTCTTCTACTCCACCGGCGTCATCGACGAGTCCCTTCCCGCCGAACCGCTGGGCGTCGCCGTCCTCGCCCTCATCGTCCTGGGCGGCTGCGGTCTCACCGCCAAGGGCGCGTCACGCACTCCACCCCGTGAGGAGCGCGCGGCCTCGGCCGCCCGTCTCGGCAACAAGCTGTTCCTTCCGGCCCTCACCATCCCCGTGGTCGCGATGATCTGCGCGACGCTGGTGAAGAACTGGAAGATCGGTGGCGAACCGGTCCTGGAGCCGGGATACGAAACCATTCTCGGCCTCGGCGCCGGCGCTGTCGCCGCGCTGGTCGTAGGCATGGTCCTCCTGCGCGAGCGGAAGATCTCCGTGCCGCTGCACTCCGGCCGCAACATGCTCGAGTCGATGGGCTGGGCGCTGATCCTGCCTCAGCTGCTCTCCGTCCTCGGCTCGATCTTCCAGACCGCCGGTGTCGGGGAGCAGGTCGGAAGGATCACCGAGGCGGTGCTGCCGGACGGTCAGAAGCTCCTGGCCGTGGCCGTCTACTGCTGCGGCATGGCGCTGTTCACCATCGTCATGGGCAATGCCTTCGCCGCCTTCCCGGTGATGACCGCCGCGATCGGCTGGCCCGTCCTCATCGAGCAGATGAACGGGAACGCGCCCGCCGTCCTCGCGATAGGCATGCTGTGCGGCTTCTGCGGCACGCTCGTCACGCCGATGGCCGCCAACTTCAATCTGGTCCCGGCGGCGCTCCTCGAACTCAAGGACCAGTACGGCCCGATCAAGGCCCAGCTGCCCACGGCTGCGGCCCTGCTGGTCTGCAACATCGCGATCATGGCGCTCTTCGCCTTCTGACCCGCACCTCGCACACCCCGCACCCCGCCACGCCGAGCCCCCGCACCCCGCCGCACCTCGTACACCCCGCAGCCCGCACCCCGAGCCCTCGCCCTCCGCCACGCCGACCGAGCCGCACCCTGACCCGAGCCGCTCGACCACCCCCTCTGGAGTCCCGCCCGATGCTCCCCGCGCTCCCTCCCGCGTACGCCGTCCCCTTCGCGGAACTGGCCCTCGCCAACGTCGTACGCGAATACCCCAACGCTCCCGCCCACCTCTACGCCGGTCCCGAGGAACTCGTCGCGCCCCGCACGCTGCACCCCGCGTTCTACGGGGGCTACGACTGGCACTCCACGGTGCACATGCACTGGCTGCTCGTGCGCCTCATGCGCCGCTTCTCCACCACCGGCGACCTCCCGACCGGTCTCCTCACCCGCGTCCGTGAGGTGCTCGACGCCCACCTGACCCCCGAGAACATCGCCGTCGAGGCGGCCTACCTGCGCGGCCGCCCGCACTTCGAGCGTCCCTACGGCTGGGCGTGGCTGATCGCGCTCGCAGGAGAGTGCAGGGCCCTCGCGACGCCTGACGGCGACCGCTGGGCCGACGCGCTGGCTCCGGGCGTGGCCGCGGTCGGCGACCTGCTCGCCGACTGGCTGCCGAAGGCGACGTACCCGGTCCGCCACGGCGTGCACAACAACAGCGCGTTCGGTCTCGGCCTGGTCCTCGACGCGGGCTCGGCAGCAGGACTGCCGCAGTCGGTCCTCGACGCGGCGGCGGACCGGCTGCGGACCTGGTTCACCGGCGACCACGACGCCCCCGCCCACTGGGAGCCCTCCGGCCAGGACTTCCTCTCCCCCGCGCTCGCCGAGGCGGACGCAATGCGGCGGGTGCTGCCGGTGGAGGAGTTCCGTGCCTGGATGGCGGTGTTCCTGCCGGCCCTGGTCTGCGACACGCCCGACTCCACGCTGCTCGACCCGCCGGTGGTCTCCGATCACGCCGATCCCCAGATCGGCCATCTCCTCGGTCTCACCCTGAGCCGCGCGGCGGCCCTCCGCTCGATCGCCGGCGCGCTGCCGGACGGCCCGGCCCGCACCGCCCTCCTCGCGTCGGCCGAGGCCCACCTCACGCTCGGCCTGCCCACGGTGTCCTCCGGCGACTTCTCCTCGGACCACTGGCTGGCGACGTACGCGGCACTCGCGCTGGACACCGCGCCCGGCCACTGACCCCGGACCCCCGCCCCTTCGGCCGGGGCGGGGGCCGGGCAGGACGTACGGCGCCTGCACGCGGGCCGTACGTCCTACCCTCGGCGTATGAGCGACAGCGCCCCCGAGGCACCCGTCAGCGGCACCTCCGCACGCACGCACACCGCGGGCACACTCCGCGGACGCTGGTGCGACACCCTGCTCGCCGTGCGCGGCGGGGCGGGTGACGGGCCCGACCCGGGCCCGTACGCCGACAACCTCCTGGACCGCTGGGCCGAGCCCCAGCGGCGCTACCACACCACCGCCCACCTGACGCAGGTCCTGGACCGCGTCGACACCCTGGCCGGCCATGCCGCCGACCCGGACCTGGTGCGCCTCGCGGTCTGGTTCCACGACGCGGTCTACCGCCCCGACCGCACCGAGAACGAGGAGCGCAGCGCCGCACTCGCCGAGCGGGCCCTGCCCGAGGCGGGTCTCCCCGACGCGGCGACGGCCGAGGTCGCCCGGCTGGTCCGGCTCACCGTCACCCACGACCCCGCGGACGGTGACACCAACGGCGAGGTGCTGTGCGACGCGGACCTCGCCATCCTCGCCGCGGCCCCGAAGGAGTACGCGGCCTACGCGGCGCAGGTCCGCGAGGAGTACGGCTTCGTCCCCGACGACGCCTTCCGCGAGGGACGGTCTGCGGTGCTGCGGCAGCTGCTGGAGCTGCCGAGGCTCTTCCGCACGCCCTACGGCGCGGCGGAGTGGGAGCCGAGGGCCCGGCAGAACCTGACGACCGAGCTGGACCTGCTCAGCCACTGAGCGCCGCCCGCGCCGGGAGTCACCACCGAATCGCTGCCTGATCGGCCCACGCACCCGATGAACCGCTGCCCCACCGCCCCTCTCACCCACTGAGACAGGGGAATGACCGGACAAGGATCACTGTTGGGCATTGTCATGCCCGACTCTGCTTCCAGCCGCCGCATGCCGATGGCCGTCTACATCCTCGGCCTCTCGGTCTTCGCCCTCGGTACCAGCGAGTTCATGCTGTCCGGGCTGCTGCCACCCATCGCCGCCGACATGGACGTGTCGATCCCGAAGGCCGGACTGCTGATATCCGCCTTCGCGATCGGCATGGTGATCGGCGCCCCGCTGCTCGCCGTCGCCACCCTGCGGCTGCCACGCCGCACCACCCTCATCGCGCTGATCTCGGTCTTCGGACTGGGGCAGATCGCGGGCGCGCTGGCACCGACGTACGAGGTGCTGTTCGTCTCCCGGGTGGTGAGTGCGCTGGCGTGCGCCGGTTTCTGGGCGGTCGGCGCGGCCGTGGCCATCGCGATGGTGCCGGTCAACGCGCGTGCCAGGGCGATGGCCGTGATGATCGGCGGGCTGTCGATCGCCAACGTGCTGGGGGTGCCGCTCGGCGCGTTCCTCGGCGAGAGCTTCGGCTGGCGCTCTGCGTTCTGGGCGGTGGGCGCGGCGTCCGCCGTGGCCCTCGTGGGTGTCGTCACCCGCATCCCGCGCATCCCGCTGCCGGACGAGAAGCCCCAGCTCAAGCGGGAGCTGGCGATCTACAAGGACCGCCAGGTGTGGCTGTCGATCGTGATCACCGCGCTCGCCGCGGGCGGGGTGTTCTGCGCGTTCAGCTATCTCGCGCCGCTGCTGACGGACGTGGCGGGACTGGACTCGGGCTGGGTTCCCTGGGTGCTCGGGCTGTTCGGCGTCGGTGCCCTGATCGGTACGACGATCGGCGGCCGGGTCGCGGACGCGCACCTCTTCGGGGTGCTGCTGAGCGGCATCGCGGCCTCGACCGTCTTCCTGGTGGCGCTGGCCCTGTTCGCGTCGAACCAGGTCGCGGTGGTGGGCCTGGCGTTCCTGCTCGGGCTGTCCGCGTTCTACACGGCTCCGGCGCTCAACGCCCGGATGTTCAACGTGGCGGGCGCGGCCCCCACGCTGGCCGGGGCGACGACCACGGCCGCGTTCAACCTGGGCAACACGAGCGGCCCGTGGCTGGGCGGCACGGTGATCGACGCGGACCTCGGCTTCCAGGCCACCGCCTGGGCGGGCGCCGCGATGCTGGTGGTCGGCCTGGTCGCCGTGACGGTCTCCCTGCGGCTGCGCGGCGACGGCACGCCGTCCCGGCGGATCGCCACGAGCACGCCGGCGCCCGTCAGCGCGGAGCGGGCCGCCCCTTCGGCCGCCGCAGCCCCGCCTCGGTGAGCAGGCGCACGATCTCCTTCGACCCGACCTCCCGCGCACCGGCGCGCACCGCCTCCGCGTAGTGCGCCTCGGGCACGTCGTAGTGGTCGCGCTCGAAGGCCCGGGGCGGGCAGCCGATCGTGGCGGCGAAGGAGTGCAGCTCCTCGAAGGACACGTCGCTGACCAGGTGGGACCACATGCGCCCATGTCCCGGCCAGGTCGGCGGGTCGATGTAGACGGTCACCGGCCGAGCGCCCGTGCCAGCGAGCCGACCGGTGCGACGGACACCGTCGCCTTCGTGCAGACCCAGTGCGGATCGGGACCGAGCTCCGGCTCGACGTCCAGCGCGTGCGGCCCCTCATCCGTGCACACGGGGCACAGGGGCCAGCGGCCGTACTGCTCCAGCAGGGCGTCCTGGACGTCCTGCGCCACCAGTCCCGTGACGAAGGACACGCCGTCGGGCCACTGCTCGACCCACCACCGCCGGTGGGTCACCGCGTCCTCGACCATCGAGACGATCGTGGCCTCGGCGACGTCACCCGCGACGAGGTCGGCCATCACCAGCGCACGCGCGGTGTGCAGTGCCTGTTCCAGGCGGTTCAACTCCATGCCCCCATTGTCTCCCGCCGCCGGCGGCCCCTGGCTCGATCCTTCAGAGGTAGGGACCAAAGAGGGGTTGACGGGGTTTCGTCGTGAAAATATCTTTCATGTGTGACCAATGACGTGAAGGAAAGTTTCAGCGCGGACTCGCCGCCCGCTCCCGCCGCCCTGGCCGCCAAGGTGCGGACCCTCGCGCCCTCCATGACCCGCTCGATGCAGCTGGTCGCCGAGGCGGTCGCGGGTGACCCTGCCGGGTGCGCCGCCCTCACCGTCACCGGTCTCGCCGAGCTCACCGGCACCAGCGAGGCGACCGTCGTGCGCACCGCCCGGCTCCTCGGCTATCCCGGTTACCGGGACCTGCGCCTCGCGCTCGCCGGGCTCGCCGCGC
The DNA here is from genome assembly GCF_042872025.1 of Streptomyces sp. NPDC005494. Classification (NCBI taxonomy): domain Bacteria; kingdom Bacillati; phylum Actinomycetota; class Actinomycetes; order Kitasatosporales; family Streptomycetaceae; genus Streptomyces; species Streptomyces sp. NPDC005494. The sequence continues at coordinate 198,268 of NZ_JBIAJR010000005.1, read as the reverse complement.
ACCAGCAGTCCGGCCGGGCGCCCGCCGTCACCGCCGACATCGCGGTCGACGACCCGATCGCGGACGTCGTCGCGAAGCTGGCCTACGACGAGCAGCAGACCCTCGCCGACACCGCCGCGGGTCTCGACACGGTGCAGCTCGGGGCCGCGGTCGCCGCCGCCTCGACCGCCCGCCGCATCGACATCTACGGCGTCGGAGCGTCCTCGCTCGTCGGCCAGGACCTGGCGCAGAAGCTGCTCCGCATCGGTCTGATAGCCCACGCCCACATGGATCCGCACCTCGCCGTGACCAACGCGGTGCAGCTCCGCTCCGGTGACGTGGCCATCGCGATCACCCACTCCGGGTCCACGGGCGATGTCATCGAGCCCCTCCGCGTCGCCTTCGACCGCGGCGCGACCACGATCGCGATCACGGGCCGCCCCGACGGACCGGTCTCGCAGTACGCCGACCACCTGCTGACCACCTCCACCGCACGGGAGAGCGAGCTGCGGCCCGCCGCCATGTCGAGCCGCACGAGCCAGCTCCTCGTCGTGGACTGCCTGTTCATAGGCGTCGCCCAGCGCACCTACGAGACGGCCGCGCCGGCGCTCTCCGCGTCGTACGAGGCGCTCGCCCACCGCCACACCCCGCGCAGCCGCTGACCCCGGCCCGCACCCACAACCCCGCACCCGCAGAGCCGTACGAGCACGAGAAAGCAGAGCCGCTGTCCATGTCCTCCACCACCGACGCCGACGCCGCCACCCCCGGCGGCTACGGCGAACTGCGCGCCGAGCTCGCCACCCTCACCACCGAGGCGTTCCGGCCCGAGCTCGCCGAGATCGACCAGCTGCCCACCCAGGAGATAGCCCGCATCATGAACGGCGAGGACACCACCGTCCCCGCCGCCGTCGCGGAGAAGCTGCCCCGGATCGCCGCCGCGATCGACGCCACCGCCGAGCGCATGGCGCGCGGCGGCCGGCTGATCTACGCCGGCGCGGGCACGGCGGGCCGCCTCGGCGTGCTCGACGCGAGCGAGTGCCCTCCCACCTTCAACACCGACCCGTCCGAGGTCGTCGGCCTGATCGCGGGCGGCCCGTCCGCCATGGTCAAGGCCGTCGAGGGCGCCGAGGACAGCAAGGAGCTGGCCGCGGCCGATCTGGACGGACTGGGCCTCACCGCCGAGGACACCGTGGTCGGGATCTCCGCCTCCGGCCGCACCCCGTATGCCATCGGGGCCGTCGAGCACGCCCGCGCGAAGGGCGCGCTCACCATCGGCCTCTCCTGCAACGCCGACTCCGCGCTCGCCGCCGCCGCCGAACACGGTCTGGAGATCGTCGTGGGCCCCGAGCTGCTCACCGGTTCCACCCGTCTCAAGGCGGGCACGGCGCAGAAGCTCGTCCTCAACATGCTCTCGACGATCACGATGATCCGGCTCGGCAAGACGTACGGGAACCTCATGGTCGACGTACGCGCGTCCAACGAGAAGCTGCGCGCCCGCTCCCGCCGGATCGTCTCCCTCGCCACCGGCGCCTCCGACGAGGAGATCGAGGTGGCGCTCGCCGCCACCGACGGCGAGGTGAAGAACGCCATCCTCACCATCCTCGGCGGGGTCGACGGGCCCACCGCCGCCACGCTCCTGGCCGATTCCCACGGCCACCTCCGCGCCGCCCTCGCGGCCGTCCGCACCACCTGACGCACCACTCCCCGCACAGCAAGGCACCACGCACCATGGCTACTGAAGACAAGAACCGCGCCACCGCCGCCGCGATCCTGCCGCTTGTCGGTGGCGCCGCGAACGTCAGCTCGATCGCCCACTGCATGACCCGGCTCCGCCTGGGCCTGCACGACCGCTCCCTCGTCGACGACGAGGCCCTGAAGGCGGTCCCCGCCGTCATGGGCGTGGTCGAGGACGACACCTACCAGATCGTCCTCGGCCCGGGCACCGTCGCCCGGGTCACCCCGGAGTTCGAGCAGCTGGTCGAGGAGGGCCGCGCGTCCGAGGCCCCCGCCGTCCACACCGCCGAGGAGCTGGCCGACAAGGGCGCGGCCCTGAAGGCACAGCAGAAGGCGAAGAACGCCACCCCGTTCAAGCTCTTCCTGCGCAGGATCGCGAACATCTTCGTCCCGCTGATCCCCGCCCTGATCGGCTGCGGCATCATCGCCGGACTCAACGGCCTGCTGGTGAACCTCGGCTGGCTCACCTCGGTCACCCCCGCCCTGGCGGCGATGGCCTCCGGCTTCATGGCCCTGATCGCGGTCTTCGTGGGCTACAACACCGCGAAGGAGTTCGGCGGCACCCCGATCCTCGGCGGTGCGGTCGCGGCGATCATCGTCTTCCCCGGCGTCGCGAACATCGACGCCTTCGGCCAGACCCTCTCCCCCGGCCAGGGCGGCGTCCTCGGCGCGCTCGGTGCGGCGGTCCTCGCGGTGTACGTCGAGAAGTGGTGCCGCCGCTGGGTGCCCGAGGCGCTGGACGTCCTCGTCACCCCGACGCTCACGGTGCTGATCTCCGGCCTCGTCACGATCTTCGGCCTGATGTACGTGGCCGGTGAGGTCTCCTCCGCCATCGGCACCTTCGCCGACTGGCTGCTCTCCACGGGCGGCGCGGGTGCGGGCTTCCTGCTCGGCGGCTTCTTCCTGCCCCTGGTGATGCTGGGCCTGCACCAGGCCCTGATCCCGATCCACACGACCCTGATCGAACAGCAGGGCTTCACGGTCCTGCTCCCGATCCTCGCCATGGCCGGTGCCGGCCAGGTCGGCGCGGCAGCCGCGGTCTACCTCCGCCTCCCGCGCAACGAATCGATCCGCAAGACCATCAGGTCCGCCATGCCCGCAGGCCTCCTGGGCGTCGGCGAACCCTTGATCTACGGCGTCTCGCTCCCGCTGGGCCGCCCGTTCATCACGGCCTGTGTGGGCGGCGCGTTCGGCGGCGGCTTCGTGGGCCTGTTCAACCAGCTCGGCGACTCGGTCGGCTCGACCGCCATCGGCCCGTCAGGCTGGGCGCTGTTCCCGCTCCTGGACGGCAACCACGGCCTCGGCTCCACGATCGCCGTCTACGCGGGCGGTCTGCTCGTCGGCTATGTGGCCGGCTTCGTCGCCACGTACTTCTTCGGCTTCAGCAAGGCGCTGCTGGCGGAGTTCAACGTCTCCCAGGAACCCGTCCCCTCCACGGTGGCCGCCACCGGCCCCGCCGCGGCATCGGGCGGGGCCTCGGCGAAGGAACCCGCGGGGGTCTGACCACACCTCCGGTCCGGGCCGCCGCCGCGGCCCGGACCGGAGGCCCCACATGGTCACGGGAAGGCCTCGAAATTCTCCTCACGAACACGTGTGTGTAGGAAATGGATTGCCGGGCACCAGAGGTCTCGGAGGTTGATAACAATGGTTCCCCTGCTTCTCGTTCTTCTGCTCGCCCTGATCCTTTTCGGTGCCGGTTTCGCGCTGAAGGCACTCTGGTGGATCGCCGTGATCGTACTTGTGGTCTGGCTTATCGGATTCTTTGTCCGTCCGGCGGCCAGCGGCGGTAAGCGCGGCCGGTGGTACCGCTGGTAAACGGCCTGACGACCAGCAACAAACGCGGGTGGCGCAGGGCTTTCGAGCCCTGCGCCACCCGCGTTTTCCGTGTATTTCCGAATTACCGATGTGTGGACCCGGAAAGCCGGGGCAGCCGATGAGTGAGCGGCGATGAACCCCGTGTTGAGGGGATTCGCCGTACCGGACGAACCGTCGAGGAAGGAGCCAGATATGAGCGACAACCTGTGGGGCTACCAGCCTACGAGCGGTCACACCGCGGGCGCCGACCTGACCGGATTCTCGGTCGAGGCGACGGACGGAAGCATCGGCAAGGTCGACAAGCACTCCGACGAGGTGGGCTCCGCCTACATCGTCGTCGACACCGGCGTCTGGATCTTCGGGAAGAGCGTCCTGCTCCCCGCGGGCACGGTCAAGGGGATCGACACCGAGCACAAGACGGTGTTCGTCGACCTGACCAAGGACCAGATCAAGGACTCCCCGGAGTTCGACAAGGACAAGCATGCGGGTGACCCGGGCTATCACGCCCAGGTCGGCACCTATTACGACAGCTACCGCATCTGAGTACGCGGCACACACGTACAGAGGCGGGGTCGGCTTCCATCAAGGAGCCGGCCCCGCCGTCAGTGGTCGCGTGGTGTGTGCCAGGTGCGCTCAGGCAGGGAAGTCGGCCGTGGGCAGGGTGACGTCGAAGGGCTCCGGCAGCAGGAGCGGTTTTCCGAAAGGCACGGCGTCGGAGCGCTTGTACGTTCCGTCCTCGTTCGGCTCGGTGAACAGCGTCGCCATCGCACCGCGTGTGTCGAACCTGTCCAGCAGCAGATACATCGGGACCCCGGCCCTCGCGTAGGCGCGGTACTTCTTCGTCCTGTCCTCCCGGGCGTTTCCCTGAGAGGTGATCTCGACGATCAGGAGCCCTTCGGACGCGTCCAGCGGGTCGCTGGCCTCCGGGTCGGCAGCCGCGATCAGCTCTCTCGGCATCACGACGAGATCCGGGACGTACAGCTTGTCGAGCGGCGCGACGTGCACACCGAGCGTCTGGTAGATCCCCAGCTCATCGGGGAGGCCCCGGTAGAGAACACGCTGCACCACTTCGGCGATGCCGTTGTGGTGCGCATGAGGCGGCGGTACCAAGACGATCTGCCCTTCGTCGATCTCGGCGCGCCACCCCTCGGGCACGTCCAGTTCCTGCCACGTGCGCAGCAGGTAGTCCCACGGGCGGCCTTCAGAGCCCTGATCGCTTTCGACCATCGCGGCGGTCATCGCAGGTCCCTCCTCCTGTGGCCGTACGTGGGAGCGTAGATCGACTTCCTCGCGGCATGCCGCCGCTCCTCTCAGCGTCCCACGATCGTGTGACGCGCGCAGGGACCTCCCCGCAGGTGTCCCCCGCGCTCGTCGGGGCCGGGGAACCGGCCGCCCGTCCTCACGCATCCCTCTCCCGAGAGGTTGATCTTCGATCGATGAGCGGCGTCCCCCGGACAGAGAGAGGCGGCAGACATGACGAACGGCCGGGCCAGCGGCGGCAGCGCCCACCGGACCGCCCCGGGCGAGGACCGGCAGGCGGAGGAGGCGGACGGCTCGCGACGCGGCACGGTCCGCACGACACTCGCCGTCATACGCCGCGACGGGGGCGGCCCGTACGGCCGGGCGGCCCTTGTCACCGGTCTGGTCGCCCTCGGTGGACTGCTACTGACCGTCGTGGGGTTCGTCGCCGCCTGGCCCGCGTTCACCGAGATGCGCCGGGGCGCGATACAGGCCCGCATCGACGAGGACTCCTACGCCCCCAGCGGCAGCCTGGTGAACGACCTGTGGCTCATCCTCCTCGGATGCCTGCCCTTTCTGGTCCTCCTGCTGCACCTCGGATGCTCCGCGATCCAGACCGCCGCAGTCCGGGCCCACGGCCGCTTCCGCGCGGTCCTGGGCGTGTTCGCGCTGCGCGGACTCCTGGTGTGGGCCCCCGTGGTGACCGGGGTCCTGGTGGAGGAGGCCTTCACCACCACCCTGTTCAGGGAGCACACCGTGATCGTGCCGCAGTGGGAGTACCCCAACCTGTTCGCCCTGCTGCGCTACGGTCCGCCGCTGCTGGGACTGCTGACCGCGCTGCTGCTCCGGCTCAGCTGGATCCTGGCTCCGTCGGTCGCGGCGACGGAGGGGCTCGCTCCCGTGGCCGCGCTGCGCCGCTCCTGGTCCCTGGTGTGGGGCGGGGCCGGCGCCTGGTTCCGCACCCTGGCCGTCGCGCTCCCCGTGGGCGGGATCACCGTCGCCGTGTACCTGCTGCTCCACCAGGCAGCCCGGCCCCTGCGCGCCGGCACGGTCTCGCTCTTCCTGGACCGGGGCCCGGACAACACCTACGCCGCTCACGTCGCCGGGCTCCTCGTCCCGATCGCCGTCGCCCTCCTGCTCGCCGGTGCCCTGACCCTTCCACCGGCGCACCCCATCTTCGGGGTACTCCACCGGCGGCTCGTCGCGGACCGGGAGCGGCGGACAGCGGCCACGGCGGCCTCCCGGTCCTGACTGCGCCGGCGCGGTCCCATCAGGGCAGCGGTATCAGGGCAGCCGCCCCTCGCGGTTGATCTCCGTCACCCGCGCCCGGAGGACGAGTCCCGGCGGAGCGGGCCTGACGGCCTCCGGCGGGCAGTCCCACTCCGGGCCACCACCCGGCGGACGCAGCTGCACATACGGGCCGACGCGGCCCATCACCCGGCCCACCCTGCCGTCCCGTCCGTCCATCGCGAACGTCCCGGGCTCCGGCGTACACGGCTCCAAGCCTTCAACTGTCATGAGCCGCCGCCGCTTCCAGCTGTTCGCTCAGCCGCAGTGCCGTCTCGACCGAGCACCGGCCGAGGTCGACGAGCGGGCTGGGTTCGTTCCCCGCGCAGGACACCGGGTCGATGCGCAGCGACGGCAGCTTCACACCGACCCCCGCGAAACCCGCCCTCAGCCGCGCTACCGCATCCTCCGCCGCCCGCACTCTGCCCGCCGCCTCTTTGCGCCGTTCCGTAGCCGTAATCATGATCTTCCCCATTTCCACGCTGAGTAGTGACTATGCCTACTCAGCGTGGTCAATTCGTCGCTACCGTGGAAGAGGTGCAGTTCCAACATCCGCACGTGTGCCACTGGGAGTCGCCTTGCCCGGACCCAAGAAGCTCGATCCCTCCTCCTCACCCCGCGCCCTCCTGGGCGCCGAACTCCGCCACCGGAGGGAGGCCGCCGGCCTCTCGCAGGAGGATCTGGGGGCACCCCTGTTCGTCAGCGGTTCCTTCATCGGCCAACTGGAGGCCGGAACACGGCGCATGCAGTTGGACCAGGCCCAGAAGCTGGACGAGGTGCTGGACGCGTCCGGCTTCTTCGTACGAAACTGCGCGGCGCTGAAGAAGTCGAAGTACCCGGACCACTTCGCGGAGGCGGCGGAGGCAGAGCGGCTGGCGACCGCGATCCGGGAGTACGCACCGCTGCTGATCCCTGGTCTGTTGCAGACGGAGGCGTACGCCCGAGCGGTGTTCCGGGCCTACCAGCCGACCGTCACGGAGGATGTGATCGACGAGTTGGTGGCAGCACGGCTGGAGCGGGCGCAGCTGCTGACCGATCCAACGACGCCCCTGTTGTGGGTGGTTCTGGACGAGGCGGTGTTACGTCGACGAGTCGGCGGGCCTTCGGTGATGGCGGAGGCTCTGCTCCATGTGGCGGCGCTCGCTCGCCGACACCGCCTGATCATTCAGGTCCTGCCGTTCTCCGCAGGTGCACATGCCGCCCTCGACGGTGGGCTCAAGCTCATGTCGTTTCCAGACGCACCTCCCCTCGCCTACGTCGACGGCCTGGGTATGGGACGACTCCAGGATGATCCTGCGGGTGTCGCCAGATACGAGCTGACTTACGATCTGCTGGGGGCCAACGCATCGTCACCGGAAGTGTCCCTGGCCCTGATCGAATCGGTGGCGGAGGATTACACCCATGAAGATCAGCAGTTCTGACTACGACCTCTCCACTGCCACCTGGCACAAGTCGTCCTACAGCGGCGGTGACGGTGGCGACTGCCTCGAAGTCGCCAGCTGGCGCAAGTCGACGTACAGCGGCGGTGACGGCGGCAACTGCCTCGAAGTCGCCGACGGCATCCCCGACATCGTCCCCGTCCGCGACTCCAAGATGGCGGACGGCCCGGCGCTCGTGTTCCGGACCGCCGCCTGGACCGCCTTCGTCTCGGACCTCAAGCGCCCGTAGACCGCTGGTACCGTCCCTCCGGTGACCGGGGGGACGGCTGCCCTCCGCCCCGACGCGCGCCGCGTGGGGGCCGAGGGCAGGCACGCCGACGGACTGGCCCGCACATCCCGGTGGATCAGCGCCCGGCGTCGGATGCGGTGCATCGCACGGCGGACGTCCGCGTCCTGGATGCACCTGGACGTTCCGGCAGCGCAGTGCGATGCCGTGGCTGCCGCTGTGCCCCGCCGGAAAGTACGGAGCAGCCTGCCGCGACGAGTCGGCCCCAAGCCTCAGCGGCCCCCGGCGCACAGGGCCGCGTCGACCGCCCCCTGGAGGTGGCGCAGGCTCGCGCCTTCGGCCGCCCACGTCGTGGTGTAGACGGTCACGGTGCCGCGGTGGCCCGTGGCCCGGCCGCCGCCGACCGAGTCGCCGGGCAGATCACCGCCGTGGCCCCAGTAGACGCCGCCGCAGCTGAGCGGGATCGAGGCGACGCCGTAGCCGTAGCGGCTGCCCGCCGGGTAGACGTCACGGCCGCCGACGTCGCTGGTGTCGCGGGTCATCAGGCGCGTTGCCCAGCCGGGGAGGAGCCGGCCGCCGAACAGGCCGTCCCAGAAGGCGTTGAGGTCCTCGGGTGTGGAGACGAGCCCGCCGGACGCTCCGAACTCGTAGCCCGGCAGCTCGGTCACATCCACCCGCCCGGCCTCAGGGTGTGCCGGGTGGTAGCCGTAGTTGCGGGCGTGCGGTCCGCGCAGGTCCAGTTCGCCCGGCGCGGACCAGTAGGTGTCGTCCAGGTGCAGCGGCCGCAGAACGGTGCGCTCGATGTAGGTGCGGAAGTCGACCCCTGCCACCTTGTCGATCACCATGCCGAGCACCAGGTAGTTGGTGTTCGAGTAACCCCAGTCGGCGCCGGGCTCGAACACGGGCTCCGCCCGGAGCGCGAGGCCCAGATAGTCCTCGGACGTGCCGGGCGGCAGGGTCCAGTCGACGAGTGCGGTGTACTCCGGGAGCCCGGTCCTCTGCTTGAGCAACTGGCGTACGGTGATCCCGCGTCCGGCAAGCTGGGGCACGTAGGCGCCCGCGCTCTCGTCGAGCCCTATCCGGCCGTCCACCACCAGGCGCATGACGGCTGCGGCGGTGAACGCCTTGGTGTTGCTGGCCACCCGGAACCGGCCCTGCTCGTCGACCATCGACAGGCCCGACTCCAGGTCGGCGACGCCCGCCGCACGTGTCGTCCTGCCGTCGTACGCGAGGGCGCCCGGCACCCCGTCCCGTTCGACGAGCGCGTCCAGCTGCCGTTGCACCGGATCGGGCTGCCGGGCCGCTGCCACGGGGGCGAAGGCCCCGGTCAGTGTGGCGGCGAACAGGACTGCGGCGGCGATGCGCTTGCTCAGCATGGTTTCTCCCCCTGGTCGAGGCCCTGCTCAGTGCGGGCCGGTCGATCTCTCATGGACGACCTTGCCAGCGCCCCGGCGCGAGATCAGTACGACAACCCCCCGAATCGACGGTGCGTCCATACTCCTTGACACGGGGAGGATCGCCGGGGTCCCGTCCGGGAAGGGCGGCGACTTTCGTCGTCGGCCGTCGCGACGAAGGGTGACGGCGGCGTCCTCCCCGAGGTCTCTACCGTGAGTGCGTGACTCGTGTGGATTCCCTGGCCCCCGCAACTCCAGCCCGGCAGCCCTCGGCGGTGAGGGCGCGACTGGCGTCCTGGTCGGCCGTACCGGGGCGTGCTCTCTTCGCGCCAGGGATGTGGCCGACCGGGCGCATCGTGGGCGAATCGCTCCTCAGCCTCGTCCTCACGCTGCTCGCGGTGGCCGCCGGGCTCGCGGACGACAAGAGCACGCTCCAGGCCGTCGGCATCGGCCTGGCGGCCGGTCTGCTGTCGCTCCTGCGCCGTGGGCTGCCCGCCTCCGTGCTGCTCGCGACCGGTGCCGGCTCAGCGCCGTTCTTCGGTTTCGCGCCTCTGCTCCTCGTCGTCGCCTGGTCCGCCGGGCGGCGCATCGACGGCCGCGGCAGGGCCTGCGGAGCCTTCGGCCTGGCCTACGGTCTCACCCTGGCCCTGAGCATCCTGTCGGAACCGAACACGTCGTGGTCGATCCTGGCCCTCGCCGCGATGTTCCTGCTGGTCGCGATCCTCGTACCGGGTCTCGCGGGACGTTACTGGTCGCAGCGCCGGACGCTGACCGACACGCTCCACGAGTACAACGCCCAGCTCCTGCGCGAGAGGGCGATGCTCGTAGGCCAGGCGAGGATGCTGGAACGCCAGCGCATCGCACAGGACATGCACGACAGCCTCGGCCATCAGCTCGCGCTGATCGCGGTGCACACCGGTGCGCTGGAGGTGGACCGCGGGCTGACCGGACAGCAGCGCGAGGCGGTCGGTGTGCTGCGTGAGGCGTCGGTGGCCGCGATGCACGAACTGCGCGATGTCGTGGGTGTGTTGCGGGAGGGTGAGGATGCCGGTCGCACCGAGGGCAGCACGCGGGGCGCGGGCGGCGAGGAACCGGGGGCGCCGTCACGTGGGGTGGCGGGCATCGACAGCCTGGCCGAGGCCTCGCGCAGAGCGGGCTCGGACGTGGAGATCCGGCGCTCGGGCGAGGTGCGTCCGCTCGCCCCGACCGCCGACCACGCTGCCTACCGGGTGGTCCAGGAAGGGCTGACCAACGCCCACAAGCACGCTCCGGGGGCTCCGATCACCATCGGGCTGCGTTACGAGCCGGACTCGCTGGTGGTGGAGGTCGCCAACGGCCCGGTGGCGGTACCCGTGGGCGGCGGTGTGGCGAGCGGACGCCAAGGGCTGACCGGCCTGGAGGAGCGGGCCCGACTCGTCGGCGGCATGGTGCACGCGGGTCCCACCGCGGACGGCGGGTTCCGGCTGGCGGGGGTACTGCCGTACACGTCGTCGGGTGACGGCTTCCCGAGCCCGCCGCCCGGCGACGCGACGCCGACGTTCGTCGCTGCGCGGAGCGACTTTCGGGCGCAGAATCCGGCGGGCTCCGCGGGCGACAGTGATCCGGTCATCGACTGGAACGGTCTCCCTAAGGAGTTGGCCAAGGCAGTGAACAGGACCAAGAGGAGCAACGGCATAGCCATCGGGTGCGGAGTGGTGGCGCTCGTCGCCGTCGTGCTCGTGATCGTGGTGGTCGTCGCGGGGGTCCTCCTCGTACGTGAGGCGGACAAGGCGATGATCGACCCCGAGCAGTACGACGCCGTGACGATCGGCCAGACCGAGGACTCCGTCCGCGAACTGCTCCCGCAGGGGGACTCGTTCCTGAACACGGGCCCGGGGGACGGCGCCCCGCCGGTGCCCGTGGGCGCGAAGTGCCTCACCCTCCTCTCCTCCGACTTCGGCAGCAGCTGGGACGCCGAGCCGGTCTTCCGGTTCTGCTTCAAGGACGGCAAGCTGATCGAGAAGAAGTCCTTCGAGACGGCTTGAGGGACCACGAGCCCGGGGCCGGACAGGCGGGGCGATCGGGGATGATGAGGGCCGGATGCCCGCAGAGTTGACCGCTCAGGACCGTTCAGGAGAGTCGTGATCAGGGTTCTTGTGACGGACGACGAGCCGCTCATCCGGGCGGGCATCAGGATGATCCTGTCCTCGGCCGACGACATCGACGTGGTGGCGGAGGCGGCGAACGGCCGCGAGGCCGTCGAACTCGCCCGCTCCCAAAGGGTCGACGTCGCGCTCCTCGACATCCAGATGCCGGTCATGGACGGGCTGACGGCCCTGGCGGAGCTGCGCCGGACGGTCCCCGGGGTGCGGGTGCTGATACTGACGACGTTCGGGGAACGGCACAACGTGCTGCGGGCCCTGACCGAGGGCAGCGCCGGCTTCCTGCTGAAGGACTCCGCCCCCGCGGAGCTCATGCGCGCGGTGCGGGCGGCGGCGTCCGGGGAGGCGTACCTGTCCCCCGGAGCCACCCGGCACGTGGTGGACTCGCTGGCCTCGGGCGGGGCCACGCAGCGCGCGGAGGACGCGCGCCGCAGGCTGGAGAAGCTGACCGGCCGTGAACGGGACGTCCTGGCCCTCCTGGGTGAGGGCCTGTCCAACGCGGACGCCGGCCAGCGGATCCACATGAGCGAGGCCACGGTGAAGACGTACGTGAGCCGCATCCTCGCCAAGCTGGGGTGCGAGAACAGGGTGCAGGCCGCGCTGCTCGCGCGGGACGCCGGCCTGGGTGTGTGACGCGGGGCGTCTCGGACCACCTGGACCACATGCTTCCCGCGCACTCGCCGACCCCGACAAGCTGGGGGCCGTCGGCAAGGGGACGCACCACTCGATCCGTACGCGCTGAGGCGACGCAGGGGCCGCCCGCCGGGCGGCGGCCCCTACGACGGGGCGTGACACGGGAGGGGCGTGACACGGGAGGGGCGTGACACCACCCGTTCGTTACGGGCGCTGGGCCTTCCAGTCGGCCACGTCCGAGGAGCGGTTGGAGTAGGCGTTGGTGCAGATGTCGTACTTGCCGCCGGCCGGGCCACCGCCGTTGGTCTCCCGGAAGCCGCCGTTGTCGGCGTAGAGGTTCCACAGCTGGATGACGTCGCCGGGGCGGATGTTCCCGTCGGTGGGTGAGGACGTCCGCGCGGTGATGCGCCAGCGACCGGTGCCGGAGCCGGGCGCGCGGTCCCGGTCCTTGGACGTCGAGACGTTGTACCTGGCGCCCGCGTTCCTCTGGTCCGCCGTGGCGTGGCCGTTGGTGTCGAGGTAACCGCCGTCCCCTCCGTAGAGGTTGCGCAGCTGGATCACGTCACCGCTCACCACCGGAGTGCCCGCCGTCTTGCCGTTCGGGGAGAGGATCTCCCAGGTGCCGGTGCCCTCCCCCCGGGTGGGTGACTCGGCGGTCGACACGGCGTACTTGCCGCCGGAGTCGGTGCTGTGGCCGTTGGTGTCCAGGTAACCGCCCGTCCAGCCGTTGTAGCCGTTCTGCAGGTGGATCTTGTCGCCGTACTTCAGCTCGTTCGCCATGGTCGCTCCCGCTCGGATCGGTCGACGGCGTGCGAGTGCCCCTGCCCCTCGACCTGCTGGTCAGGGTGCCGTCACCGGTCATCCTGGCGATCTTGTGGCGCGCCACGCCCGGGTGCGCAACGAAGCTCATCCGATCGGGCGCGCCGTCCCCAGGGATTGACCGGAGCTCAAGTCCTGAGGTCCGGGCGCTCTTTCAGAGGAATGGATGGAGGGGTCTTTTCCCGCCCACCCTCCCTCGTTCGCCACGAAGGGTTGACTTTTCGTGCTCGGCTTGCCACGGATCGTGACGACGCTCTAGCGTGCGGAGTGACATAGAACGACCCCCGTCGGTGCGCCAACACCGGACAGGGGCCTGATCACCTAGATCGAAGGCCCGACCTAAATGACTGTCACCCAGCTTAGTGCTGCCCCCTTGACCCCGCACGGCTCCACGCACCCCATGGCGAACCCCGGCTACGACAAGCGTTCCGCGCCGGACCAACGCCCTCGCGAAGCAGCCGATTTCAGGCATCTGCCGCCCCGGGAGGCGGCCATCGCCTCGTACATCGACCGGCTGCCCGACGGCTCCGACATCTCCGTGAAGACGCTCGCCAAGGTCCTCCCGTACGGCCAGTGCGCCCTGCGGACCGCCCTCAACAGGCTCCAGGCCGCCGGGCATCTGCGCCGGGGCAGCGAGTGTGTCGCCACCGACGAGGTCATGCTCTGGGTGACCAGGACGTTCTTCTCCAGGACCGCACGGGACGACGCGTGGTGGGCGGCGTTCACACGGGGCGACGTGCCCCGGGAGACCCCGCAACCGCAGACCCGCTCACGGGCGTTCGTGCTGCTGGCCGCCCTGGGGCGTACCGCACCCGCCCTGAGCCTGTCGGCGGCGGAGTGCGCGAGCCTGGAGCCGCAGGTCAGCGAGTGGTTCGAGCGGGGCGCGAGGGACGCCGAGCTGCTGCACGCCCTGACCCACGGGCTCCCCGTGCCCGTGCATCACGCGGCCTCGCTGATCCGCAGGCGGCTGACCGACAAGCTGCCGCCGCACCGCCCGGCTCCGGAGCGACGGACGGCGCTGCTCACCCTGGAATGCGGGGAGTGTCGCGCGCCAGGCAGCCCCGAGGCCCTGGCAGGCGGACTCTGCGCGGGGTGCCGGGGCGAAGCCGCCCATGAGCCGGCGGGGCCGCACGGCGCCGTACCCACCGACGGGGTGCGGGAGCGGATGGCCTCGGTGCGGGCGGGCCTGGTGCCCCGCTCGGACAGGACGGCGTGGGCCCTGGGCCGTCGCTGAGCCCGGCCAGGAGGAGGCCCCCTCAGCCCTCCCCGCCCACGCCCTCGTCATCGTCGTCATCGTCGTCGTCGTACGGATCATGGACGGCTCCTCGGAGTCGGGGCTCCACGGGGTCGCCCCACTCGTTCTCGGTGCTGTACAGCTCGTTGATCACGCCCAGCGGATACAGCCACTCTCCGTCCACCGCATCGCGCGTACCCAGGAACGGCGTGTTCGTCACCACTCCCGTGCCGGGGGCGAAGAAGGCCGAGGGCGCGTGTCCGGCGGGAGGCTCCGGGTCGTACATCCACACAAGCGGAGCGTGCGTTCCGCACGCGGCGAACGAGCGGCGGACCACCTCACCGACGTACCAGGTCGCGCCCTGGACGAAGTCCGAGTCCTTGGCGGCCCGGACCTCCTCCAGGCCGGCGTACCTCTCCCGTACGACTTCTTCCAGGTCATCCAGCGAATCGGTCCCGAAATCCCAGTGCTCCAGGGGGCCCAGTTCACCGGCCCAGCCCTCGAACGCGGCCTCGCGTGCGGACAGCCATGCCAGCAGCTCCGGATGGCGTTGCCGGACGGTGTTCTCGTCTGCCTGATCACCCATGGGTGCATCGTAGGGACGGCGTTCGCGGGCCCTCACAACCACCCAGGACACACACAAAGTTGACACACGCCTCGCCGGAAACGCCGTGCGCTCAGAGGCGGATGGGCTCCTATGGTGGAGGGTGTTGGCGGTGGCATGTCACGGGGGCCCCACCGCGGACGCCTTGTTCCCATGCGCCCCCATCGGGGGAACGACCACCTTGAGTACGCCCATACGCACGCGCATCCGGGCCCGCACCGCGGCCTGTCTCGCGTCCATCCTGGCAGCCGGGATCCTGACCACCGGACTGCCCGCCCTGCAGTCCCAGGCCGAGGCCGCGCCCGCCCCGATCCGCTGCGACAAGAAGTGGCTGGGCAAGGAGTACGGCTCGCCGCCGTCCAACTCCGGCATCCAGGGCAAGAACCAGGCATTCAGCCAGCGACCGCAGAACGAGTGGGACGACTACTGGTTCGAGAACCCCTCCCACGCCTTCGACGGCCTCAAGAAGCCCACCCAGGCACAGAGCGACCTCGCCGGGAACACGGACGCCGACGCCCAGAAGTGGAAGAAGCAGTTCGAGAACACCCAGAACCCGAAGTACCGCGTGCTGGAGATCTACGCGCGCTACAACGCCCAGGCGGGCAAGTCGACGGGCCTGAAGAACTGGGGCACCTGGCTCGACCAGCGCCTGATCGGCTACGAGGCCAACCGGCTCAAGGGTGACGGCTTCGAGGCCAAGGTCGTGCGCGACTACAAGCTCGTCGGGCCGGACTGGATCTGCCAGAAGAACGTCCCTGTCTTCGACAAGGACGGCAAGCCCGTCATCGACCCGAAGACCGGCAAGCAGGCCGTCCGCAAGTACGACGCGTACAACGCGAAGACCAAGGAACTCGTCGAGTTCAAGTCCAACGGCAAGCACATCCCGAAGCAGCTCCGCTACGACAGCCACATCCTGCGGAACAAGGAGTACGGCGACCACAAGCTGCGCCTGATCACGGGCAGCGAGACGGCGAAGAACACGGTCAAGCAGTACGACAAGCTCAACAAGCAGCTCGCGGACGAACGCGGGTCCCAGAACCAGGCGACCGTGCGCGAGCACCGCTCCCAGGGCGCGCCGAGGTGGCGGGCCAACCAGTACACCCGCTACAACCCGATCATGAACCCGGACCCGCGCCGGGTGGGTTCCGTCGGCCCGATCAACGACGCGGCCTTCCGCTCCGGCTCCACCCCCGACCAGGCCCGGCAGATCCAGCACCAGTACCGCAACGCCAACGGCAACGGGGTCTTCGGCCGCGGCGGGCCGGGCGGGATCGACTTCTCCACCCTGGAGCTGAACTACGTCGGCAGCCCCGTCAAGGGCAAGGGCCTGGACTACTCCTTCCAGGCCGACTACGCCAAGGACCCGGAGAACAACCCCGGCTGGGGCGGCAAGGCCAAGCTCCGGCTGGCCTCCGACGCCATGTTCACCTGGCTGGCGCTGACCCCGGACAAGTTCTGGGTCAACCTCAACCCGGACCAGCCCGACAAGATCATGGACAAGACGTTCGGGAAGACCGACGCGGGCCGGGTGCTCCTCGAAGCCGACCTGGAGATGAAGCACGACTACGCCAAGGACATGGACCCGCGCCAGGGCATCGGCAAGCAGTACTGGGACGCCATGAACGCGGCGAACATCCCCTGTGGGCACCAGATCCGCCTGTGGATCGTCCCGAAGACCGCCCAGGTGCGCGTGGAGGACGACGGGATCTACATCCTCGACGCCCCGCTGAAGGTCAACTCGGAACCGCAGTCGGTCGAGCACCCCTCTCCCAACGGGGCCTGCACGCTGACGGAGGCGCAGATCCGCACCTCGCAGCGGCTGGTCGAGCAGTACGTCATCCCTGACGTGGAGCAGAAGGTCAACTCCGGCGCCGCGTACGCCGACCTCCGCCGCGTCTACTCCTCCCGGGTGGCCGCCGAGTACATCCGCGACCAGGACAAGGACCGCGCCACCGACTTCCGGCCCCTCATCGACAGCGACGACGTCGCGCGGTGGCCGCTGAGCACGGAGCACGCGAGCTGGACGCCGAAGCAGACGTGGGACGCCTACATGAAGTCCTACACACAGGGCGACTACAGCTACCCCTGCAACATCGCGGGCGAGAACAAGACCTGCGTCATGGGCGGCGTCGACTTCTCCAAGTCCCCCAAGCGCAACATCCCCCGGGTCCGCTTCGACCTGGAACACCCGCGCCTGGACAAGGACACCAAGACGTCGGTGAAGGCGGAGACCGCCTACCGCGACTCCGGCACCGCCCTCATCGGCGGCAACGGCTCCGGGCAGACGGGCGGGGGCGACGAGGACCCGGTCCCCACGCCTACGCCGCCCCCGTCGCCCTCGGACGAGCCGAGCACCCCGGCGCCGTCGGACACCCCGTCGGGGAAGCCCAGCACACCCGCCGGAGGTGACAAGTCGGCCCCGCCCGCCCAGGGCCCGGAGGGCGACCTCGCCGACACCGGTTCCAGCACCCCGGTCGCCCTGATCGCGGGCATCGCCGCGGCCCTCGCCGTGGCGGGCGGAGCGCTCACCTGGTGGATGCGCCGCCGTAGGTCCGGCACCGCCTGACCAGGCAGGACGCGCGAACGACGCCGGCCCCCGGGATCACTCCCGGGGGCCGGCGTCGCTGTATCCCCCGGACGGCCGGGGCCCTCGGCCCTGTCCTACGCTCGTGCCGGCACCGGCCGTCCGTGCCGATGTACCGCGCAGAACAGAGGTGGCGTGTGTCGCGTTCCCGAAGAGGCCTCCTGGCCCTCACTCCCGCCGTGTTCGCCCTCGTGGCCTGCGGCAGGCTCGCCTTTCCGCCGGTCCCCGACGGAGAGGCGGTCGAACTGCCCCCGGCCCGGGCGGCCGTCACATGGACCGACTCCCACGGCGGCACACTGGAGCTGAAGCCGGACGGCACCGCCACCGCCGACCGCGTGTGCAGCGACCACGACATCATCGACGGCACGGACGCGCCCAGGTCGGGGACGGGCACCTGGGAGACCGAGGAGGACGAGGGGCAGAGCCACGTGTACGTGTCGTTCGACGCGGACAGCACCGCCGCGACCACCTATGCGGCACTGCGGGACGGCCGGACGCTCAAGCTCTGGACGTACGTCGGTGACCCCGACGAAGGCACGCCGCTCTGCATACTGACCACCCCCGCGGGCTGACACCTCCGCACACGACGAAGCCGGCCCCCGGGATCACTCCCGGGGGCCGGCGTCGTACACGTACTACGGGTGCAGCCGAGGCTGCGTGGAGCTCCGATCCGAGGATCAGAAGTCCATGTCACCGCCCGGCATGCCGCCCGGAGCAGCCGCAGAGGCCTTCTCCGGCTTGTCGGCGATGACGGCCTCGGTGGTGAGGAAGAGCGCGGCGATGGACGCGGCGTTCTGCAGAGCGGAGCGCGTGACCTTCGCCGGGTCGATGATGCCCTCGGCGATCATGTCGACGTACTCGCCGGTCGCGGCGTTGAGGCCGTGACCGATCGGCAGGTTGCGCACCTTCTCGACGATGACGCCACCCTCGAGGCCACCGTTGACGGCGATCTGCTTGAGGGGGGCCTCCAGCGCGAGCTTGACGGCGTTGGCGCCGGTGGCCTCGTCGCCCGTCAGGTCGAGCTTCTCGAAGACGGCCGAGGCCTGGAGCAGAGCCACGCCACCACCGGCGACGATGCCCTCCTCGACGGCGGCCTTGGCGTTGCGCACCGCGTCCTCGATGCGGTGCTTGCGCTCCTTGAGCTCCACCTCGGTGGCGGCGCCGGCCTTGATGACGGCCACGCCGCCGGCCAGCTTCGCGAGGCGCTCCTGGAGCTTCTCGCGGTCGTAGTCGGAGTCGGAGTTCTCGATCTCGGCACGGATCTGCTTGACGCGACCCTGCACCTGGTCGCTCTCGCCGCCACCGTCGACGATCGTCGTCTCGTCCTTGGTGATGACGACCTTGCGGGCGGTGCCGAGCAGGTCCAGGCCGGCGTTCTCCAGCTTGAGACCGACCTCCTCGGAGATGACGGTGCCACCGGTGAGGATGGCGATGTCGCCGAGCATGGCCTTGCGGCGGTCACCGAAGCCCGGAGCCTTGACGGCGACGGACTTGAAGGTGCCGCGGATCTTGTTGACGACCAGCGTCGACAGAGCCTCGCCCTCGACGTCCTCCGCGATGATCAGCAGGGGCTTGCCCGACTGCATGACCTTCTCCAGCAGCGGAAGGAGGTCCTTCACGTTGCTGATCTTGGAGTTGACGATCAGGATGTACGGGTCGTCGAAGGACGTCTCCATACGCTCCATGTCGGTGGCGAAGTACGCCGAGATGTAGCCCTTGTCGAAGCGCATACCCTCGGTGAGCTCCAGCTCCAGACCGAAGGTCTGGGACTCCTCGACGGTGATGACGCCTTCCTTGCCGACCTTGTCCATCGCCTCGGCGATCTTGGCGCCGATCTCGGTGTCGGCAGCGGAGATGGAGGCCGTCGAAGCGATCTGCTCCTTGGTCTCCACGTCCTTCGCCTGCTCCAGCAGGGCGGCGGAGACGGCCTCGACGGCCTTCTCGATGCCACGCTTCAGAGCCATCGGGTTGGCACCCGCGGCGACGTTGCGCAGGCCCTCGCGGACGAGCGCCTGGGCGAGAACGGTGGCGGTGGTCGTACCGTCGCCGGCGACGTCGTCCGTCTTCTTGGCGACCTCCTTGACCAGCTCCGCACCGATCTTCTCGTACGGGTCCTCGAGCTCGATCTCCTTGGCGATGGAAACACCATCGTTGGTGATCGTGGGCGCGCCCCACTTCTTCTCGAGGACGACGTTACGGCCCTTGGGGCCGAGGGTGACCTTGACGGCGTCGGCGAGCTGGTTCATCCCGCGCTCGAGACCGCGCCGTGCCTCCTCGTCGAACGCGATGATCTTGGCCATGTGAAGTGGTCCTCCCGGACAGGGGTGGATTTCTCCGGACCGAGAGGCGCCCGCGACGGACGGCCAGCGTGCTCACCGGTTCCTTGCCCCGGCAAGCGTGCGGGCCTCACCGGCCCGGTCCTAAGTTCTGTCACTCTCACCTGGAGAGTGCTAACGCCAATGATTAGCACTCGACCCCGGAGAGTGCAAGCGCCTTCGGAGAAGGCTCACTGGAGGGGTGGCGGTCGGGCGACGGGCGGGCGCAAGCGTTTCGGGCGGGCGCAAGCGTGTCTCTCCGGATGTGGACGACCACGGGCCCCGGCCGGGGACGACGCACGCGGGGCCCGCACCCCGGTGGGAGTACGGGCCCCGCGTGTGTGAGTAGCGTCGTCGGCCGACCGCGCCGAGCTCAGCCGACGGCGAGCTTGACCATGTCCGCCTGCGGCCCCTTCTGGCCCTGCGAGATCTCGAATTCAACTCGCTGACCCTCTTCGAGGGTGCGGTATCCGTCCATCTGGATCGCGCTGTAGTGGACGAAAACATCCGCACCACCGTCGACCGCGATGAAGCCGTACCCCTTCTCCGCGTTGAACCACTTGACGGTGCCCTGAGCCATGCCTAACTCCCCTATTACTGGCCCTTGCACGAGCACCGCACTTCGCGGGCCCGGGTCAGAACTCACCCTCCGACAGGAGAGGGTGGCGTGCGCCGGAACGCGTCGACCGCGGCCGAATGTATCTGCCCAACTGCCCTCTGCAACAGGTCAATCGGACGAGAATTCTGGGCACACCTGAACGCCCGGAAGGGGGGAACTCGTGAGGATTTTGGGCAACTCGGGCCTGACAAAGGCCACTTATGGCGCAAGGAGCTCACGTACTTTGGCTGCTTCTTGACGCGGCCGGGCGCATTCTCATATGCGCGTGGCACGGGCGGCAGCGGGGACTTCCCCAACTGTACCGTGCTCAACCATGCAGAATGGCCCCCTCCGCTTCTCTCGCGGAGGGGGCCACCCCGGTCACACAACGCAGTCGGGACACCCGACCGGTCCGTCAGCCTCCGGCGACGGCCGGAATGATCGAGACGCCGGCGCCGTCCGGCGTGGCCGCGTCCAGACCGCCCTCGAAGCGCACGTCGTCGTCGTTGACGTAGACGTTGACGAAGCGGCGCAGCTTGCCCTGGTCGTCCAGGACACGGGCACCGATGCCCGGGTGGTTCTGCTCCAGGGACGCGATGACCTCGGAGAGGGTCGCCCCCTCGGCCGGGACCTCGGCCTGACCGCCCGTGTAGGTGCGGAGGATGGTGGGGATACGGACCTTGACGCTCATGTGGGTGCCTTCCTCGGGTCTGGGGTGGTCAGTTGGCGGCGGCGAGGCCGGCGTCCCGGAACGCGTCCAGGCTGGGCCGGATCGTCGCCGACAGGCCGGTCGTGGGGGCGACCGCGTCGAGCGTCTTCAGCCCGTCACCGGTGTTGAGGACGACCGTGGTGAGGGACGGGTCGAGCAGGCCGGCGTCGATCAGCTTCTTCGTCACACCGACCGTCACCCCGCCCGCGGTCTCCGCGAAGATGCCCTCGGTGCGGGCCAGCAGCTTGATCGCGTCCACGACCTGCTCGTCGTTCACGTCCTCCACGGCGCCGCCGGTGCGCCGGGCGATGTCCAGGACGTACGGGCCGTCGGCCGGGTTGCCGATCGCCAGCGACTTGGCGATGGTGTTCGGCTTCTGGGGCCGGACGACGTCGTGGCCCGCCTTGAAGGCGGTGGAGACCGGGGAGCAGCCTTCGGCCTGGGCACCGAAGATCTTGTACGGCTTGTCCTCGACGAGGCCGAGCTTGATCAGCTCCTGCAGGCCCTTGTCGATCTTCGTGAGCTGCGAACCGGACGCGATCGGGATGACGAGCTGGTCGGGCAGCTGCCAGCCGAGCTGCTCGCAGATCTCGTAGGCCAGGGTCTTGGAGCCCTCGCCGTAGTACGGCCGCAGGTTGACGTTGACGAAGCCCCAGCCCTCGCCGAGGGGGTCGCCGATGAGCTCCGAGCAGAAGCGGTTGACGTCGTCGTAATTGCCCTCGATGCCGACCAGTTCGCCGCCGTACACCGCGGCCATGACGACCTTGCCCTGCTCCAGGTCGTGCGGGATGAACACGCAGGAGCGGAAGCCGGCGCGGGCCGCGGCGGCGCCCACCGCGCCGGCGAGGTTGCCGGTGGAGGAGCAGGAGAGTGTGGTGAATCCGAAGGCGCGGGCGGCCTCGACGGCGATCGCGACGACACGGTCCTTGAAGGAGTGCGTCGGGTTGCCGGAGTCGTCCTTGACGTACAGGCCGCCGGTCACGCCCAGCTCGCGGGCGAGGTTGTCGGCCTTGACCAGCTTCGTGAAGCCGGGGTTGATGTTGGGCTTCTCGGCGACATCGGAGGGAACGGGCAGCAGCGGCGCGTAGCGCCAGATGTTGTTCGGACCCTCGGCGATGCGCTTCTTCAGCTCTTCGGGGGAGCCGCTCGGCAGGTCGTACGCCACTTCGAGCGGCCCGAAACAGGACGCGCAGGCGAAAAGGGGACCGAGCTCGAAACGCTCGCCGCATTCGCGGCAGGAAAGCGCTGCGGCGGGACCGAGGTCCACGGCGGAAGAATTGATGTCGGCTGCAACTGTCTGCACGGCCATGATGGCGGAGGCCCTTTCTCCTCATCTTCCTCGCGGCGTATTTCGCCACAAGACGGAATTGGCACCTTCCCCACCGTGACCTCGCGGTCGGCAGGAGGGTTGCCGGGACTTCAACGGGCCGTTCCCTCAGTCCCTCTGGATGAGCGCTATGGCACCGGACCATGGATCCGGGCGTTTATCCGCGGACCGACCCCGAGATGCGAGGGTCATCCGCGTTGTTCAAGACTGTAACCGAAGCACCGGACGATCGAGATAGTCGTCCGAACCGCGAGATGGATCACATACAGGGAGTACCGACCGTGCTGGAAGAGGTGGAACGCTGGCTGACCAGGCGTTCCTGGTCAGCCGCCGACCGCCCGCTCGACCGCCTCACGGCGGCGCGGGCGAGGGATCCGCACCGCTCCCGCGTCAGCGTCGTCCTGCCCGCGCTGAACGAGGAGGCGACGGTCGGCGCGATCGTCGAGGAGATCCGGCGCGAGCTGATGGAGAAGGTCCGGCTGGTCGACGAGCTGGTCGTGATCGACTCCGGTTCCACCGACGGCACCGCCGAGGCCGCCCGCCGGGCCGGCGCCCGGGTCGTGCACCGGGACTCCGTGCTCCCCCGGATACCCGCCCTCCCCGGCAAGGGCGAAGTGCTGTGGCGGTCACTGCTGGTGACCAGCGGGGAGATCGTCTGCTTCGTCGACGCCGACCTCAAGGACTTCTCGGCGGACTTCGTCTCCGGGATCGTCGGCCCCCTGCTGACCGACCCCACGGTGCAGTTCGTCAAGGCGATGTACGACCGCCCGCTCGGCGAAGCAGCAGGCCAGGGCGGCCGGGTGACGGAACTGGTGGCGCGCCCCCTGCTCAACCTGCACTGGCCGAGCCTGTCCGGCTTCGTCCAGCCGCTGGGCGGCGAGTACGCCGTGCGGCGCTCACTCCTGGAGCAGCTCCCCTTCCCGGTCGGTTACGGAGTGGAGCTGGGCCTGCTCGTCGACGCGCTGCACACGGTGGGACTGGACGCACTGGCGCAGGTCGACGTCGGCGTACGCAAACACCGCCACCAGGACGGCCAGGCCCTCGGCAGGATGGCCGCCACGATCTACCGCACCGCGCAGCAGCGGCTCTCCCGCGGATCCCTCGTACGGCCCGAGATCACCCAGTTCGAGCGGGGGCCCGGCGGATTCGTCGCGCACACCCATGCGGTGGACACGGAGGAGAGGCCGCCGATGCGGGAGATCGCGGAATACGCCTCACGCAACGCGGCGTAACGGTTCTCCGTGCGCCACTCCGCACACACATCACGTTTGGAGGGTTCCCGAACGGGCTAGGTTCGGGTACATGGTCTCCGAGCACGCTGCCCAGGTACTCGTCGCGTCCAACCGCGGCCCCGTGTCGTACGCACTGCGGGAGGACGGCACGCTCGACTCGAAGCGCGGCGGCGGCGGGCTCGTCTCCGGCCTCAGCGCGGTCGACGACAAGCTGTGGGTGTGCGCCGCCCTCAGCGACGGCGACCGCGAGGCCGTCCGGCGCGGCGTGTCCGAACCCGGCGTCCGGATGCTCGACATCGACGCGGACGTCCACGCCGACGCGTACAACGGCATCGCGAACTCCGTGCTCTGGTTCGTCCACCACATGATCTACCAGACGCCGGTGGAGCCCGTCTTCGACGCGGAGTTCCGGCGGCAGTGGGCCTCCTACGAGACGTACAACCGGGCCTTCGCCGAGGCGCTCGCCGAGGAGGCGGCCGAGGGCGCCGCCGTCCTGGTGCAGGACTACCACCTCTCGCTGGTCCCCGGCATACTGCGCGAGCTGCGCCCCGACCTGCGGATCGGGCACTTCTCGCACACCCCCTGGGCCCCCGTCGACTACTTCCGGCTGCTGCCCGACGACATCGGCGAGCAGCTGCTGAAGGGCATCCTGGGCGCCGACCGGGCCGCCTTCCTGACCCGGCGCTGGGCGGACGCCTTCATCGGCTGCTGCACGGAGATCCTCGGCGGCACCGGCCGTACCCGGATCGGGGCGCACGGGCTCGGCGCCGACGGGGACTTCCTTCGCCGCCGCTCCCACGAGGCGGACGTGGACGAGCGCATGGAGCTCCTCCGGGAGCAGGTGGGCGCTGACCGGCGCACGATCGTGCGGGTGGACCGCACCGAGCTCTCCAAGAACATCGTCCGCGGGCTGCACGCCTACCGGGCGCTGCTGGAGGAGCGGCCCGAATGGCGCGGACGCGTGGTCCACGTCGCCTTCGCCTACCCCTCCCGGCAGGACCTCGCGGTCTACCGCGACTACACGGCGGAGGTGCAGCGGGTCGCCGACGCCGTGAACGCGGAGTACGGCACGCCCGACTGGACCCCGGTCCTGCTCCACGTCGACGACGACTTCGCCCGCTCGCTGGCCGCCTACCGGCTGGCGGACGTCGCCCTGGTCAACCCGATCCGTGACGGCATGAACCTCGTCGCCAAGGAGGTGCCCGTCGTCTCCGACGACGGTTGCGCGCTGGTGCTGTCCCGGGAGGCGGGGGCCTACGAGGAGCTGGGCGAGGACGCGATCGTCGTCAACCCCTACGACGTCTCGGCGACGGCCGCCGCCCTGCACGAGGCGCTGACGATGGACCACGACGAGCGCAGCGCCCGCACGAAGCGCCTCGCCACCGCCTCGACCGCGCTGCCTCCGCAGCAGTGGTTCCTGGAGCAGCTGGACGCGCTGCGCGGATAGCGCCTCCCGAGCCGCTTCTGGCCGCCGGCCTCCCCCGGCCCGCTCCCCGTGGGCGGGGCCGGGGAACGGCCCGCAGGTCGGGCCGGGGAACGGCCCGTGGGCCGGGACGGGAAACGGCGGACGGCAGACGGGTTGCGTGCTGGAACCGTGCCATGCCGAGCTTCGAGATCACGCCGACAGGTACGGTCCGGAACGACCGGACGGACGTCCAGCACACGGACAACTGGGGCGCCGTCCGCAGCACGATCACCGTCGACGAGCGGTTCGGCGACGCGTGCCTCCAGGGGCTGGAGGGCTTCTCCCACGTGGAGGTCCTCTTCGTCTTCGACCAGCTCCCGGAACTCGACGACTACCGTGAACCCCGGCCCGCCCGAGGCCGCTCCGACCTCCCGCCCGTCGGTGTGTTCGCCGGCCGGGGCCCCCGCAGGCCGAACCGCATCGGGGTGACGTGCTGCGCCGTCGAATCCGTGGACGGCCGTGAGCTGACGGTGGTGGGCCTGGACGCGGTCTCCGGCACCCCGGTCGTCGACCTGAAACCGGTCATGGCGGAGTTCCGCGTGCAGGACGTCGCACAGCCCGAATGGGTCAGCCGCCTGATGGCGGACCACTTCCGGCCGTAGCCGGCCTCGTCAGTCCGCATCCGGCCGAAGGTGCCTGGCCAGCTCCCCGAGCAGCTCCGCCACCTCCGCCGGGCCGGACAGCACCAGATCAGCCCGGCCGGCGAGTTCGGGGACCTCGGTGCCGCTGCACACGAGCAGCCCGGCCAGGCCCTGGGTGCGGAGCTTCTCCACCGCGGTGTAGGCGGCGAGATCGCCGAGGTCGTCACCGGCGTACAGCACGCTCTCGGCGCCCACCGCCTTCACGTACTCCTCCAGCGCCACGCCCTTGTCCATGCCCGGGGGGCGCAACTCCAGGACCAGGCGGCCCGGTTCGACGATCAGGCCGTGCCGGGCGGCCAGGTCGGCCAGCGGGACACGCAGGGACTCGAAGGCGGCCTGGGGGTCGGCGGCGCGGCGGGTGTGCACGGCCACCGCCCTGCCGCCCTTCTCCTCGATCCAGGTGCCGTCGGCCGCCCCGGCGCCCCGCTCGTCCAGCACCGCGGGGAGCTCGGCGAGGACGGCCTCGACGCCGGGGTGCGGAGCGGGGGCGGTGACGGCCCCGGTGGCGGCGTCCCAGCGCTCGGCGCCGTAGTGCCCGAGGACGACGAGGTGGTCCAGGCCCGGCGCGCCCGCGAAGCCGCCGAACCGCACGGCGGTGTCGGCCGGCCGGCCCGTGATCACGGCGACGGCGGCTACCCGCGGTGCGAGCGCGGACAGGGCCGGGACGACGTCGGGGTGGGCGCGGGACTGTTCCGGGTCCGGGACGATGTCGGCGAGCGTGCCGTCGAAGTCCAGCGCGACCACCGCGCGGGAGGGCCGGGCGAGGAGTGCGGCGAGGCCTTCGCGGCCGGCCTGGGTGGACGGGGTCGGGAGGGGGTGTGCCGGATTACCCATGGCCCGAGCCTACCGGTGGCCGCGCCGGGCGGCCGGGTCCGCGCCGCTGCCGCGACGGGCCCGTTCCGGGACGGTCACCCCGAGGCCAGCTGCTCCGCGATCTCCTGGATCCAGCCGGCGCTCCTGGCCGGGTCGTCGAGGGTCTCGGCCCATGCCTCCGGCTCCAGCTTGTGCTTGGCGGGGCCTGATTTGAGAGCGACGAGCAGGGCCCTGGCGGACTCCCGCATCTCGGCCGTCGTCCTGTCGCTCCCGGAGATGCCGGGACCCGCCGCCAGGGCGTAGATCTCGCGCGCCATGGCCTGGCGCTCGCCCTTCGACACCTTCTTCCAGAACTTCAGGGCGTGCTTCAGCGACTCCTTGCGGGACTCGGCCTCCGCCGGGGTCTCGCCCTCCGGTGCCCAGCGGTCGGGGTGGCGGACCTCTTCGTACCGCTTGGTGGCGGCGCGCAGCGCCTTGTACAGGGTGACGGTGAGGACGAGGCCGGCGCCGGCCCCGGCGAGGCCCCATCCGACCGGGTTGCTCGCCAGCCCTGCCGTTCCCGCCGCGACCGCCGTCACGACGCCGGCCGCGGCCTTGGTGGACTCACCCACCGCGCCGCCGACCGCCTCCTTGCCGATCTTGGTGAGCTGCTTCTTCTTCGCGTACTCCTGGGCCGCGCTCAGCTTCTCCACGTCCTTCTCGGCGTGCCGGAGGTTCTCGGAGGCGTCGCGGGCCTCGCCCATCACGTTCCAGATCGCGTCGATGGCATCGGAAACGGCCTCCAGCCGCTCCGGGCCCTCATGGGCCCAGTACATGCCCAGCGCGACGTTGGCCTCCGCCGCGGCCCAGTGGGCGCGCTCCCGCGTCTCGCCCAGCCGGGCCAGTGACCGGGCGTGCACGGTGTGGGGGTCTCCCAGCCCCTTGACCTGCTTGTACTTGCGGGCCGCTCCCCCGATGCGGAGCACGGCCCGCGCGCCCTTCGCCGCACCGGCGGAAGCGCTGGCGGCGCCGCTCACCTCGGACGCCAGCGCGGCCTCCGCCACCTTCTGGATCTTGGTCGCCTCCTTGGCGATTCCGGCGCTGTAGGCCCCCGAACTGATGGCACTGACGACCGCGTCGGTCCCCTTGGTCCTGGCCTTCTTGTTCGCCGTGTGGTGCTTGGCCCCGCTCTCGTGCTTCCTGGCGTCCTTCATGTTCTTGTACGCGTCCATGCCACTGACCACGGTGCCGGGGAGCTCCGTGAGGAGGTTTCCCGACGCGGCGGCGGTCCCCGAGGCGGCGGCGGAGTGCTTGAGGCCCTCGTTCGCGGCGACGGTGGCCTGCTGGGTGAAGGCCGCGTTGGTGGGGGTCTGGAAGCCCTTGATGAAGGTGTCGACGGGCTCAAGATTCTTCTTGAACCTGTCGAGGAGCCCGGCGATCCTGTCGCGGTAGTCCTTCTTCTTCGCTCCGGCGGACGCGGTGCCGCTCCCCGCCTCGCCCCCTCCCCCGGTGTCCCGAGCGCGCTGCACCGCCGCGGTCACGGCACGGTTGCCGGCACGGGACTGCATCGCGAGGAGGGCACGCTCCGCCGAGCGTGCGGACGTGCTCCCGGTCCGGCTCCCCTCCCGGCGCCGGGCCGACAGCAGGGAGGCTGAGGACTGCCGTGTCGAGGTGCGGTGGACCGGGGTGCTCATGGACGTACCTCTCCTGCGGCGGGCCGGGCGAGGCGAAGCTAGCCGGGCCCGGCCAACAGAAGGAGTGCGGCAGGGGAATTCCAGGGGGTCGCTCCCGCGCGCCGCAGGGTCCGGCCCCTGCCCTCAGCGGCGCCCGCGCCGCGCGTCCCGCACACGGCGGAGGCGGTTCACCGTGACCGGGTCCTCCTCCAGCGCGCGGCGGTCGTCCAAGAGCGCGTTGAGCAGCTGGTAGTAGCGCACCGGCGAGATCCCCAGCTGCTCCCTGACCGCCCGCTCCTTCGCGCCGGGGCCCGGCCAGGAGCGCCGCTCCAGGGCCAGCACCGCGCGCTCCTGCCCGGAGAGCGGGGCGGCGGCGTCGGGGACCTCGGCATCGGTCCCGGCGCGGCCGGGCTCTTCGGGGTCGTCGGGGTGGGCGGTCATATCAACCAACCTACCTACTGCGCGCTGTCCGCCTGCCGGGCCTCTGCCGCGATCTCCGTGAGCACGCCCTCGGGAGTGCCCCCGGGTGCGACCGCCGAGCCGATCTTCTCCTTGATCGTCTCGCTGGCCTGCGCCCACGACGTCTTTCCGAACGGGTAGAGCTGGGAGTTCGGCAGTGCCGACAGGAACTCGTGCAGCGACGCGTGCTTGCTGTCGGTCTCCATCGCGGCGGACGCGCTGCTGGTCACCGGCAGGAGGTCGTACCGGTCGGCGAAGGCCAGCACGTTCTCGTCCTCGTAGGCGAAGTCGAGGAACTTGCCTATCTCGGTCCGGTGGCCATTCTGCTTGAAGCCCATCATCCAGTCGGCCACGCCCATCGAGCCCTTGGTCGGCCCGTCGATGCCGGGCAGCGGGACCATGCCCACCTGGACGCCCTTCTTCTCGGCCTCCTGCATGAGCGTCGGGTGGCCGTTCAGCATGCCCACCTCGCCGTCGGTGAACGCCTCGAACGCCTTCGCCCGGTCGAGCTTCCCCGGTGCGACGGGGCCGGTGAGCCCCTTGCCGACGAGGTGGTCCTTCAGCCACTGGAAGGTGGCTATGTTGGCCGCGGAGTCGATGGCGTAGTTGCCGACCTCGTCCGTGTAGTTGCCGCCCCCGCTGAGCATCCACATCAGGGTCTCGGCCTGGGACTCCTCCTGGCCGAGCGGCAGGGCGAAGGGGTAGGTCACGCCCTTCCGGTCCAGCGCGGCGGCGTCGCTCTCGATGTCGTCCCAGGTCTGCGGCGCCCCGAGGCCGGCCTTGGCGAACAGCGCCTTGTTGTAGAAGAGCAGCCGGGTGCTGGCCACGAACGGCAGGCCGTAGAGGCTGCCGTCGACCTCACCCGCGGCAGTCAGGGAAGGCAGGAAGTTGGACCCCGTCCGGATGGCGATCATCTCGTCGGAGGTGTAGAGCTTGCCCGCCGCCGCGTAGTCGGCGTACGCCCCGATCTGGGCGATGTCGGGGGCGTTGCCCGCCTTCACCATCTCGGCGACCTCGCGGTCGACGTCCTTCCAGGAGTAGACGCTCACGTCCACCTTGATGCCGGGGTTCTCCTTCTCGAACTTCCCGGCGACGTCGTCCCAGTACTTCTCGGAGCTGCTTTCGGCGTCGCTCCCGTAGTCCGCCGCGACCAGCTTCAGAGTGACGTCCCCACCCCCGGTGTCCGTCCCGCACCCCGACAACGTTGCCGTCAATCCGAGTGCCGCCACCACCGCGGTCAGTCCCACAAAGCGCCGCTGCACAGCCCGTCCATCCCTACATCTGCCGACCGCCGTCGCCGGGCGACGGAGCCACGTTCTTGCCCCGCGTTCTCCACGGAGGTCTACACCACCGGTGCATCCGTCCGGCAATCTAGCAGGGCCGTTTTGTATGGGTGGTCAACAAACCTCGATAGTGGACTAGACCTTTTAGGGGTCGGCGGGCGAAACTGTCTCCCGTGAGACACGTCATCGCCCTCGATGTGGGCGGCACAGGGATGAAGGCCGCACTGGTCGGGGCCGACGGCACGCTGCTCCACGAGGCCCGCCGGGCCACCGGCAGGGACCGCGGGCCGGCTGCCGTCGTGGAGACGATCCTCGACTTCGCCGCCGACCTGCACGCATACGGCACGGAGCACCTGGGAGAAGGCGCGGCGGCCGCCGGAGTCGCGGTGCCCGGCATCGTCGACGCGGAACGCGGAATCGCCGTCTACGCCGCCAACCTGGGCTGGAGCGACGTCCCCCTGCGCACGCTGATCGGCGAACGGCTCGGCGGCATACCCGTCGCGCTCGGCCACGACGTCCGCACGGGCGGCCTCGCCGAGGGACGGATCGGCGCGGGCAAGGGCGCCGACCGCTTCCTCTTCGTGCCGCTGGGCACAGGGATCGCGGGCGCCATCGGCATCGCGGGCACCATCGAGGCGGGCGCTCACGGTTACGCCGGCGAGATCGGCCACATCGTGGTCAGGCCGGACGGCCCGGTCTGCGGCTGCGGACAGCGCGGCTGCCTGGAGACGCTCGCCTCGGCCGCCGCCGTGTCCCGGGCCTGGGCCGCCGCGTCGGGCGACCCCGACGCGGACGCCGCGGACTGCGCGAAGGCCGTGGCCTCGGGCGACCCCGCCGCACTGCGCGTGTGGCAGGACGCCGTCGACGCCCTGGCCGCAGGGCTGGTCACCGCGCTCACCCTGCTGGACCCCCGCGCGCTCATCATCGGTGGCGGTCTCGCCGAGGCGGGGGAAACCTTGTTCACACCACTGCGTGCGGCCGTAGAGGAACGGGTGACGTTCCAGAAGCTGCCTCACATCGTCCCGGCGGCCCTCGGGGACACCGCCGGATGCCTGGGCGCAGGGCTGCTCGCCTGGGATCTACTCTCCACGGAGGTATCCGCCTGATGGCCGGACGCGCAGACAGCACAGTTCTCGCAGGTGCCCGGGTGGTGCTTCCGACCGGGACCGTCGAGAACGGCCGGGTGATCGTCGAGGGCGGCCGGATCGCCGGCAGCACGCCGGAGGGCGCCCGCACGCTCGACCTCTCGGGCCACTGGGTCGTCCCTGGTTTCGTGGACATCCACAACCACGGAGGCGGCGGCGCCTCCTTCGCCACCGGCACCGCCGAGGACGTCCTCACCGGCGCAAGGGCGCACCGCGAGCACGGCACGACGACCGTCGTCGCCTCCACGGTCACCGGCGACATGGACTTCCTGGCCCGCCAGGCCGGCCTGCTCTCCGAGCTCGTCGAGCAGGGCGAACTCGCCGGCATCCACTTCGAGGGCCCCTTCATCTCCCCGTGCCGCAAGGGGGCCCACAGCGAGGGTCTGCTCCGCGACCCCGACCCCGCCGAGGTCCGCAAACTCCTCGACGCGGCACGCGGCACCGCGAAGATGGTCACCCTCGCCACCGAACTCCCCGGCGGCATCGATTCGGTGCGCCTGCTCGCCGAGCACGGGGTGATCGCCGCCGTCGGCCACACGGACGCGACGTACGAGCAGACCGTCGAGGCGATCGAGGCGGGCGCGACCGTCGCCACGCACCTCTTCAACGCGATGCCCGCCCTCGGCCACCGCGCTCCCGGGCCGATCGCGGCCCTCCTGGAGGACGAGCGGGTCACCGTCGAGCTGATCAACGACGGCACCCACCTGCACCCCGCCTCCCTGGAGCTCGCCTACCACCACGCGGGCGCCGACCGGGTCGCGCTGATCACGGACGCCATGGACGCGGCCGGAGCGGGCGACGGCCACTACGAGCTCGGGCCCCTGGCCGTCGAGGTCAAGGACGGCGTCGCACGCCTCGTCGAGGGCGGGTCGATCGCAGGCTCCACCCTCACCCTGGACACCGCGTTCCGCCGGGCCGTGACGATCGACAAGATCCCCGTCGAGGACGTCGTACGCTCCATCTCCGCCAACCCGGCCCGGCTCCTCGGCCTGTACGACAGGGTCGGCTCGCTGGACCCGGGCAAGGACGCCGACCTGGTCGTCCTGGACGCGGACTTCACGCTCAAGGGCGTCATGCGCCGGGGCGAGTGGATCGTGGAACCCCACCTCGGCTGACGGCCCGCCACACGCGCCCGGCCTGCTGTTGAACACGTAACGAAGAGACGGCGGTTGTCCCGGACCCCTGGGAGGGCCGCCGCCTCTTTGGCATGATCACCAAGGCAGTGCCGCAGGGAGACGGCGCGCGGGAGCGGACTACCAAGGAACCGGGGGCCGGTACAGGTGATACTGACCGTCACGCTGAACACGGCACTCGACCTGACCTACGCCGTACCCGCCCTCGTCCCGCACACCGGCCACCGCGTCACCGAGGTGACCGAACGCCCCGGCGGCAAGGGGGTCAACGTGGCCCGGGTGCTCGCCGCGCTCGGCCACGACACCGTCGTCACCGGCTTCGCGGGCGGCTCCACCGGCGCACTCCTGCGCCACCTGCTCGGCGCACTCCCCCACCGCCCCGCCGACGCCCTCGTCCCCGTCGCCGGAAACACCCGCCGCACCCTCGCCGTCGTCGACCGGTCCACCGGCGACACGACGCAGCTCAACGAGCCCGGCCCGCACATCAGCGCCGACGAGTGGGCGGCCTTCCTGCGGACGTACGGGGAACTCCTCCCCGGGGCCGAGGCCGTAGCCCTGTGCGGCAGCCTGCCGCCCGGCATCCACGTCGGCGCGTACGCGGAACTGATCAGGCTCGCCCGCTCCGCCGGTGTGCCCGTCCTCCTGGACACCGCCGGTGAACCCCTGCGCCGCGGCATCGCCGCCCGCCCCGACCTCGTCAAGCCGAACGCCGAGGAACTCGCCGCACTCACCGGCGCCCGCGAGCCCCTGCGCGCCACCCGTGACGCCCGCCGCCGCGGCGCGCACAGCGTCGTGGCCTCGCTGGGCGCGGAGGGGCTCCTCGCCGTCACCCCGGAGGGCATCTGGCGCGCGGCACCGCCCTCCGCCGTGCGGGGCAACCCGACGGGCGCGGGGGACTCCGCCGTGGCCGGGCTGCTCTCCGCCCTCACCGAGGGCCTGGGCTGGCGCGACCGGCTGGTCCGCGCAGTGGCCCTGTCGACGGCGACCGTACTGGCCCCGGCGGCCGGGGAGTTCGACCGTGCCGCCTACGAGGACCTGCTGACCCGGGTCGCCGTCGCGGAGCACACACCGGCCGCCTGAACCACCCCGGGAACGACCGCGTCCCGGCTCGCGCTGGGCGCTGACCGGGACGACGGTGGTGCTGATTCCTGAGCGGGCGGCGGTTCAGTTCTTGACGTGGCCCGACTTCAGCGACAGCTGGTCGAGGTTGGCGTCGCAGGAGTCACCCTCGTTGCACGAGAGCATCAGCGAGTTCGACCCCTTCTTCAGCTGGACCCAGGCGTACGTCCGCGTCCAGCCCTTCTCCAGATCGCCCTCCGCGGCGTGCGCGAAGTTCGTCATGTTGATGGAGCGGGGGTCCTCGTCGTTGACCGTGAGGGACGTCTTGGCGTCCTTGCCCGGCACGCCGTACGTCACGAACAGCGTGTACTCGCCGCTCTCCGGCACATCGACCGTCCAGGTGGCCGACCGGCCGACCTCGTTGAGGCTGATGTACTGGCCGTTCGCGCTCTTGGCACCCTTGACCGTGTTGTCCAGGGACGCCGTGCCCCCGAGCGTCAGCGTCGCCGCGTCCTGCTCGGGCAGATCGACGGGCTCCTTGGACGCCTCGGCGGACTTCTCCGGCTTCGGGGACTCCTCGACCTCGTCGGCGGGACCCGCCGACGAACCGGCCTCGTCCTTCTTGCCCTCGCTGTCGTCGCCCGTCATCAGCGCGGCACCGATACCGATGAGCACCACCGCGACCACGGCGACGGCCGCGATCAGCAGCGCCTTGGTGTTGGGACCGCCACGGCCGGAGCCGGAGCCCCTGCCGCCGCCGTATCCCACGGAGCCGGACTGCGCGGTCTGCGCACCGCCCGGATAGGTCTCCGGGGCCGCGTACTGCGGGTTCGGCTGGCCGTACTGCGGCGGAGCCTGCTGGCCGTACGCCTGCTGCGGCGGGACCTGTCCGTACTGGCGCTCGCCGACCGTCCGCACCTGGTTGTACGACGTTCTGGGCACGCCGGGCTGGGCGGCCGGACCCGGGTAGCCGTAGCCGCCCTGCCCGGGCGGCTGTGCGCCCGCCGCCTGCCCGTCCGCGTACAGATAGCCGAACGGATCGTCGTCCTCGGGCTTGCTCGCGCCGTTGTTTCCGGCCGTCATCCCTGGGTCACTCCTCACCATGTCGCCAGCCGTCGCCGACCGGCCGAGCCTACCCCGAACGGAGCACGCGTCGAATTGCCCTCGGTCCCCCGGAAAACCGGGCGGTGCACGGGAACAGCCGGGGCGTTAACGTCAGCCGGCTCGGCGGTGAACCTTCGACCGGGACCGCTTTTCCACGTACATCCGCTGGTCGGCGGAGTGCAGGACCTCTTCCTCGGTCATGCCGCACTCGGCCCAGCCGATACCGAAACTCGCCCCGACCCTGACTGCCCGGCCGTCCACCCGGATGGGCGGAATGATGGCGTTACGCAAGCGTACGGCCAGATCTGCGGCATCTGCCGCCCCGAGGCCGTCCGCGAGGACGACGAATTCGTCACCCCCGAGCCGCGCGACGGTGTCTCCGTCCCGTACGCAGGTCGTCAGCCGCCGCGCGACCTCGATGAGAACCGCGTCACCCGCGTGGTGCCCGAAGCGGTCGTTGATGGACTTGAAGCCGTCCAGGTCGCAGAACAGCACCGCGAGCCCCTTGGTGCCGTCGTCCCGCTCCGCGTCGGGCGCCACGACGTGCACGTGGTGGTCGTACGGGCCGACGCCCGGCACCGCTTCCCCGTCGTAGCCGTCCGCCCGGTAGCCGTGCGCGGTGTCCACGTCCCCGTAGGCGGCGTCCAGTGCCTCGATCGCACTGGACGTGACGGAGTGAGGCCTCTCACAGAGCCGTGCGCCGAGCCGGGAACGGAGCTCCGCGCTGTTGGGCAGGCCGGTGAGAGCGTCGTGCGAGGCGCGGTGCGCGAGATGGAGCTCGTTGCGCTTGCGCTCCTCGATGTCCTCGACGTGGGTGAGCAGGAAACGCGGGCCGTCGGTGGTGTCGGCGACGACGGAGTTGCGCAGCGAGACCCAGAGATACGTTCCGTCCCTGCGCCCGAGCCGCAGCTCGGCCCGGCCGCCCTCGGCCGAGGTGCGCAGCAGGGTGCCGATGTCCTCCGGGTGGACGAGATCGGCGAAGGAGTAGCGGCGCAGGACGGAGGCGGGACGGCCCAGGAGCCGGCAGAGGGCGTCGTTGGTGCGCAGCAGCCTGCCGTGCTGGTCGCCGCCCATCTCGGCGATGGCCATGCCGCTGGGGGCGTACTCGAAGGCCTGGCGGAAGGACTCCTCGCTGGCCCTCAGCGCCTGCTGTTCGCGCTCCAGCCTCACCAGCGCGCGCTGCATGTTTGCTCGCAGCCGGGCGTTACTGATCGCAATCGCCGCCTGGGAGGCGTACATCTGGAGGGCCTCACGGCCCCAGGCGCCGGGGCGGCGGCCGTTGCGGGGCCGGTCGACCGATATGACACCCAGGAGGTCCAGACCTCCGCCGGAGGCGTACATCGGGGCGTAGAGGCGGTCCAGCGGGTGCCACTCGTCCTCGAAGCGGGGCTCGGGCCCGTCGGTGTGCCACTGCGGTACGTCGTCGTCAAGGAGGACCCAGCCCTCGGTGTGGGGTATGAACCGGAGCTCGTCCCAGGCCTCACCCATCGAGAGCCTGCGCTCCCACGACTCACGCGAGCCGACACGGCCGGTGATCAGGGATTCCGCGGCGGGGTTGCCGGCGAAGGCGGCGACGACGAGATCGCCGTCGGGGCGCACGAGATTGACGCAGCCCAGTTCGTATCCGAGACCGGCGACGATGCCGTCGGCCACGGACTGAAGCGTGTCCGCCAGGCTCCGCGCCGTGTTGAGATCAGCGACGGCCTGGTGCAGCTGCCGCATGGTCGCAAGGCGGACGTACGGCTCCGACTCGGCCTCCATTGCTCGCACTCCCTGAGACCTCGACAGCAACTCCAGGTTTCATATCGACGTACTTGTTGCACTGTCACGGCCACTGAATCACAGTGAGCTGTGCACCCGGTACACAGGGTCAACAAATATTGCTCTCTGTGACTCAAGTCACAACAGATGGTGAAGGCTTCACCAGCCCCGTCCCGCAACTCCTGTTATTTACCGAACGCAAATCCGCACAGTCGTTCCGGAGTCCTAGGACCCGGCTGGTCCCTCTGCCCGATGCGACGGCGCGACCGGCGGCACTAGCGTGCCCACTGTGCTGCAGAAGACTCCCGCCTCCCCGCGCCCCGAAGCCGTCCCCCATCCTGAAGGGGTGAGCAACGACGAATTCCGTGCCGCCCTGTCCCGCCTGGCCGCGGGCGTGGTGCTGGTCACCGCGGAGGAGCCACCGCTGGACGAGCACGGCCGGGGCGAGGACGTCGGGATGACGGCCACCGCCTTCGTGTCGGTCTCCCTCGACCCGCCCCTGGTCATGGTGAGCCTGCGCAACGACTCGCGGATGGACGACCTGCTGTCCGAGCAGCCCCTGTGGGCGGTGTCGGTGCTGGCGGACAACCAGCGGCACATCGCCGGACGCTTCGCCATGAAGGGCCGGATCAGCGACCGGCTGCTGTTCCAGGACCTCCCCTGCATACGGGGCGAGGTCACGGGAGCGCCCCTGATGAGCGGAGCGCTGGCCACCCTGGAGTGCCGTACCGAACAGCGCGTCCTGGCCGGTGACCACACACTGGTGATCGGCCGGGTGCTGACGGCGTCCCTGCCGAGCGCGGACGGAGAGCCGCTGACGTACTTCAAGGGGCGCTACCGGCAGCTGGGCTGAGCCGCTCCCGAGCGGTCCGCCGGCGCGACGACGTGGGCGCTGGCGCGGTCCGCCGGCCGCCACCCGGGCTCCCGCGCGTGGGAGCCCCTCGCCGCTACCAGTCGCGGCCGGAGCGTCCTCGCTTGGTGTCGCCGCGCTGCTTCTTCTCGCGCAGCCGCCGCTCGTTGATCCCGCGCGGGATCTTCTTCTTGAGCCGGGGCTTGGGCGGCGGCGCCGTCGCCTCGGCCAGGAGCGCGGCCAGCCGCACGGCGGCCGTCTCCCGGTTGCGCCACTGGGAGCGGTGTTCCGACGCGCGTACGGACACCACCCCGCCGACCAGCCGGCCCGCCAGCCGCTCCAGCGCCCGCGCCTTCCAGACCTCGGGGAGCGCCTCGGTCGCCGCCAGGTCGAACCGGAGCTCCACCTGCGAGTCGCTGGTGTTGACGTGCTGCCCGCCGGGCCCCGAGGACCGCGAGAAACGCCACATGAGCTCGGCCTCCGGCAGGGAGACAGAACCGCGGATGACATAGGGCCCGGACATGACACCCATGTTCCCCGGCCCCCGACCGGTTCGTCACCTTGTTTTGCGAGCGTTCGGCCAGAAGTTCGGCAAAGAAAGTAAAGCGAGCAGGAACCTCGTGGTCTCTTGTCTGCGTTAGGACGGGTGACGGTAGCTTTCGTGATGGCACGAAGCCCGCACATGACGAGGAAAGGGACTTCCCATGGCTGTAAGCCTGTCCAAGGGCGGCAACGTCTCGCTCACCAAGGAGGCCCCGGGCCTGACCGCCGTCACGGTCGGCCTCGGCTGGGACGTCCGCACCACCACCGGAACCGACTTCGACCTCGACGCCTCGGCGATCGCCGTCAACAACGCCGGCAAGGTCTACTCCGACGGCCACTTCGTCTTCTTCAACAACAAGGCGACCCCGGACCAGACCATCGTCCACACCGGTGACAACATCACGGGCCAGGGCGAGGGCGACGACGAGCAGATCAACGTCAACCTGGCGGGCCTCCCGGCGGACATCGACAAGATCGTCTTCCCGGTCTCGATCTACGACGCCGAGGCGCGCAGCCAGAACTTCGGCCAGGTGCGGAACGCCTTCATCCGCATCATCAACCAGGCCGGCGGCACCGAGATCGCCCGCTACGACCTCAGCGAGGACGCCGCCACCGAGACCGCCATGGTCTTCGGCGAGCTCTACCGCAACGGCGCCGAGTGGAAGTTCCGCGCGGTCGGCCAGGGTTACGCCTCGGGCCTGCGCGGCATCGCCCAGGACTTCGGCGTCAACCTCTGACGTAACGGCTCGTCCTCCGGGAGCCCCCGCCCGACCTCGGTCGGCCGGGGGCTCCCGTGCGTCCGCGCCACATAGCGGACACAGATGAACCACAGTCGGACAAGAACTGGTCAAAAACTTGTGAGGCAATTGTCGGCGTCCCGTCAAATTCGCTCATTCGGTGGCACGCTCTCCGCTCGTACCCCCCACAGGAACGAGCAACGGAGAAGGCATGACCCCCCACATGAACACCCGTCGCGCCGCTGCCCTGGCCGCAGTTGCCGCGATGGTCGTCGTCGGCGTACAGACCGGTACGGCCACGGCCGGCACCGGTGCCGGCGCCGACAGCGCCTCTTCCTCCGGCGCCACCACCCTCGGCGTGAACACCGCCGCCCAGCGCACCACCGCCCTGCGCACCGCGCAGAGCCACGCCCCGGCCGCCGCCGAAGCCCTCGGGCTCGGCGGCCAGGAGAAACTGATAGCCCGTGACGTGATCAAGGACGCGCACGGCACCGTCCACACCCGTTACGAGCGCACCTACGCCGGACTCCCCGTCCTCGGCGGCGACCTGGTCACCCACACCGCGTCCGACGGGACGTCCAAGGGCGTGGACAAGGCCACCGAGGCCCGCATATCCCTGCCGTCGACGCAGCCGGAACTGAAGGCCGCGGCGGGCGCCCGCAAGGTCGTCTGGGCGGGCGGCACCAAGCCCGTCCTCGCCTTCGAGGCCGTCAGGACCGGTGTGCAGAAGGACGGCACACCGAGCAGGCTCCACATCCTCACCGACGCCACGACCGGCAAGAAGCTGCACAGCTTCGAGGCCGTGGAGACCGGCACCGGCAACAGCCAGTACAGCGGCGAGGTCACCCTCTCGACCACCCAGGCCGCCTCGGGCTTCGAGCTGACCGACGGCGAACGCGGCGGCCACAAGACGTACGACCTCAACCAGGGCCAGACCGGCACCGGTGACCTCCTCACCGACGCCGACGACACCTGGGGCGACGGCACGGGCGACGACCGCCAGACCGCCGCGGTCGACGCGCACCACGGCGCGGCCAAGACCTGGGACTTCTACAAGTCCGAGCTGGGCCGCGAGGGCATAGCCGGCGACGGCCGGGCCGCCTACTCCCGCGTCCACTTCGGCGACGGTTACGTCAACGCCTTCTGGGACGACAGCTGCTTCTGCATGACCTACGGCGACGGGGCCGACAACAAGAGCGCGCTCACCGCGATCGACGTCGCCGGGCACGAGATGAGCCACGGCCTGACCGCCGCCACGGCGAATCTCGACTACGCCGGGGAGTCGGGAGGCCTGAACGAGGCGACCAGCGACATCTTCGGCACCTCCGTCGAGTTCTACGCCGGCAACACCACCGACCCCGGTGACTACCTCATCGGCGAGAAGATCGACATCAACGGCGACGGCAGCCCCCTGCGCTACATGGACCAGCCCAGCAAGGACGGCGGCTCGGCCGACTACTGGGACGAGAACGTCGGCGACCTCGACGTCCACTACTCGTCGGGCGTCGCCAACCACTTCTTCTACCTGCTGGCCGAGGGGAGCGGCGCCAAGACCATCGACGGCGTCGACTACGACTCGCCGACCGCCGACGGCTCCACGGTCACCGGCATCGGCCGCCAGAAGGCCTACCAGATCTGGTACAAGGCCCTGTCGGTCTACATGACGTCGAGCACCGACTACGCCGGAGCACGCGTCGCGACCGAGAAGGCGGCCACCGACCTGTTCGGCGCCGGCAGCACCGAACTCGCGGCGGTCGGCGCCGCCTGGACGGGCGTCAACGTCAAGTAACCCCGGACGAGGGAGCCGGTCAGCCTCGGGCGGGCCGGCTCCCGCCGTTCAGCCAGGTGTCCCACAGCTCCGTCAGATCCAGACCGGACTCCTCCTCCACGAAGGCCGTGAAGTCGTCGGTCGAGGCGCTGCCGTGCCGGTACTCCCGCAGCCAGCCCCTGACGAGAGCGAAGAACGCCTCGTCGTCGCCCATCTCCTGCCGGATCCGGTGAACCACCATCGCACCCCTGCCGTACACCGGAGGCCGGGACAGGTCGGCGGGGCCGGGCGGGCGAGCCGCGGGAAAGGCCCAGTTCGCCTCGTCCGCGTACGCCTCCGCGAAGCTCTCCGCGACGGGCACCCCGTCGTGCTCCTCGCTCCAGAGCCACTCCGCGTACGTGGCGAAGCCCTCGCTGAGCCACATGTCCCGCCAGGTCCGGGGCGTGACGGAATCGCCGAACCACTGGTGGGCCAGCTCATGGACGAGCAGCGCGCTGTCCGGCGGGCCGGGGAAGAACGGCCTGTTCTGGGTCTCCAGCGCATATCCCGCGTCGCCCGGCACGCCCACGATCGCCCCGGCCGACGAGAAGGGGTACGGGCCGAAGTGCTTCACCCCCCAGGCGACGACCTCGGAGACCCGGGCCGCAAGCGCCGCCGTCGCCCCGGCCGCCTCCGGATCGACCGCCGTGACCACCGGCAGACCGTCGGCGGCGACGGTGCGCCGCACGCCGTACGGCCCGACCGCCACGGTCGCGAACGAGCTCGCCATCGGCTCGCGCACCCGCCAGTGGAAGGTGGTGCGGCCCCCTGCCGTACGACGGGAAGTCAGCTCACCGTTGGACACGGCACTCCGCCCCTCGGGCACCGTGATCCGCACGTCGTACGAGGCCTTGTCGCTCGGGTGGTGGTTGCCGGGGAACCAGACCATCGACCCGGTGGGCTGCCCGAGCGCGACCGTGCCGTTCGCGGTCCTCAGCCAGCCCTCCTCGGAGCCGTCCGCATCGGTGACCGTACGGGGCACGCCGTCGTAGCGGACCACCGTGCGGAACGTCCGTCCCGCACGGAGCCGGTCCGCGACCGGGGAGTCCGGACGCAGCGTCAGCTCCGAACCCGCCCGGTTCACTGCTGCCGGCCGCCCCTCGACCGTCACCGAACGGACCTCCAGCCCGGAGAGGTCCAGATTGAACGCGCTGAGGTCCTGGGTGGCGCGCGCGGTGATCACGGCGGTGCCGCTCAGACGCCCGGGCGCACCGTCGAGGCGGAGGTCCAGGTCGTAGTGCGAGACGTCGTAACCGCCGTTGCCGAGGCGCGGGAAGTACGGATCACGCACTCCCGCCGCGCCCGGAGTTCCCACGACCCCGCCCCCGCCGGGCGTGCAACCGGTGGCAAGGGTGATCAGGGCCAGCAGCAGGGCGGCGCAGGGCGCGGTGCGGCGAGCCGCCGATCGTGGGTCCACCCGGCCGATTTTAGATACGCGCCGGAGCGCAGGCCGCGCGCACGGCACCGCGTGGACCCGTTGCCGGGCGCGGGGCGAGCGCGCTCCGTCCCGCGTGGACCTCAGTGGCCTCGCGTGGGCCTCAGCGGCCTCGGGTGGACCTTCACGTGCCTCGCGTGGACCTTCAGGTGCCTTCAGGTGCCTCGCTTGGACCTCACCTGCGTCACGTGGGCCTTCAGTGGCCTCGCGTGGACCTCACCTGCGTCACGTGGGCCTCACCTGCCTCGCTGGACCTCGCGTGGGCCCTACTTGCCGAGGGCCGCGACGCCCGCCGAGGCGAACTTCTCGTCGAGGTCACCGCTCGGCGCGCCCGCGACACCGATACCGGCCACCGGAGCGCCCTTGACCTGCACGGGCGCGCCGCCGGCGAGGAACAGGGTGCCGGGGATGTCCTTCAGGTTCGGAGCCTGCTCCAGGCGCTTGACCAGCTCGGAGGTGGGCGCGTTCCAGGAGACGGCGGTGTACGCCTTCTTCACGGCGGACTCGGGGGACTGCGGGCCCGCGCCGTCACCGCGCAGGGTGACGAGGGTGTTGCCGTTGCGGTCCACGACGGCCACCGAGATGCGCTGGTTCTCCTTCTTCGCGGCGTCCAGAGCAGCCTGCGCGGCCTTGGTGGCGGCGGCGACGGTCAGGTGCGTGGACTGCTGGAGGTTCCGGTCGGCGGTGTCGGCCTTCACGGCGGCGGCAGGAGCGGCGGCCGGGACGGACGCGCTCGCCGACATCGCGCCGAAGGTCCCGGCGCCCAGGGCAGCGGCGGCGACAGCACCGGTCAGGACACGGGTGCGCAGCGACATCTTCTTCATGGGGACTCCTCGAGTGACTTCGGGCCCGGACTCGAATGACTTCGGCCTCGGCCTCGAACCGTTCTGCTTCCGGTATCGATCCTCCGGCCGGATCCGGGCCCGCACGGTCGGCGTACCGGCTCGAAGCCGCCCCCGGGTCGGCGGACAGTCCTGTCAGCCGATCGGTTGATGCGGAGGTGGTCCCGAGGGGGTGACGATGGGATGTCCGCGCAGGTCAGCGGTGGCGCGAGGCAACTCGTCGGGCGGGGTGCGTGCTCCGGCGACGCGGGGGTGTGCGCTCCGGCGCGGGGTGTGCGCTCCGGCGCGGGCGGGTGCTCCCCGGCGGCACGGGGGTGTGCGCTCCGGTGCGGGCGGGGGGGTGCGCTCCGGCGGGCGCGGGCTGCCGCGTACGGCCCGGCGCACGCGGCAGGGCGGGACCGCACGGCAGGGTGGCAGGACAGGGCAGGGCAGGACACGGCACGGTCGAGGGAACGCGGGGTCACGAGGTGCGGCGGAACGGAACCGGTCCGGACACGGACCGGACGACGACGGCCACGACGGCGGCGGGACCGGCCGGGGGCCCTGAACACGACCCGGCCCCGGAGGAGCCGGTCTCCACCGGTTCACGGGCGGCGACGACAGCGGGTGACCCCGATGCCCGCTGGCTGGCCCTCCTCATGCACGCCGCGTTCTTCCTGCTCCTGGGCGCCTCACTCGCCCGGTTCCTGATGCGCCACCCCGGTGAGACCCGTACTCCGTGGATCATCGCGCTCTCGGCCGTGCTCGCCGTGCTCTACCTCCTCGGCCCGGTGTTCGGCTCCCGCCGCACGCCCCGGCGGCTGGCGTGGCTCGGCGTCCTCGTCGTCGTATGGATGGTCCTGGTCGTCCTCGCCCCGAGCTTCGCGTGGTGCGCCGTCCCGCTCTTCTACACGGGGCTGCGGATCCTGCCGCCCCGCGCCGCCCTGGGGCTGGTCGCCCTGCTCACCGTGTTCGTCGTCGCGGCCCAGCTGCGGCTCGCCACGGGCTTCGACCCGAATCTCGTCCTGGCCCCGCCCGCCGTCGCCGCCGTCGCCAGCGCCGTCTTCGTCCACATGCAGCGCCAGGCCGTACGCCAGCGTGACCTGGCCGCACGCCAACGCGAGCTCATCGACGACCTGCTGCGCACCCGGCGGGAGCTGGCCGCGACGGAACGCCGGGAAGGCACCCTCGCCGAACGGCAGCGGCTCTCCATGGAGATCCACGACACCCTGGCCCAAGGCCTCTCCAGCCAGCAGATGCTGCTCCAGGCCGCCGACCGCTCCTGGGACACCGATCCCGCGACCGCCCGGCGCCACGTCCTGACCGCGACCGGCATCGCCGAACACAACCTCGCCGAGGCGCGCCGTTTCGTGCACGA
Source organism: Streptomyces sp. NPDC005494 (assembly GCF_042872025.1). Taxonomy (NCBI): domain Bacteria; kingdom Bacillati; phylum Actinomycetota; class Actinomycetes; order Kitasatosporales; family Streptomycetaceae; genus Streptomyces; species Streptomyces sp. NPDC005494. The sequence continues at coordinate 154,873 of NZ_JBIAJR010000005.1, read as the reverse complement.
CCTCGCCCCGGCCGACCTGGCGGAGGGCGGCGGTCTGGAGGCGGCGCTGCACGCGCTCGCCGCGCGCGAGAGCGCGCAGGCGGGCGCACACCTCACCGTGCGCTGCCACGTCGAGGGGGTGCCGGCCGTACCCCTCCCCGACCGCGTGCAGTCGGCGCTGCTCCGGATCGCGCAGGGCGCCCTCGCGAACATCGCCGAACACGCCGAGGCCACCATCGCCGCGCTCACCCTGACCCACCTGGACGACCGGGTCGTCCTCGACATCGCCGACAACGGCCGGGGCTTCAGCCCCGCGCAGCAGGCCGCCCACCCGTCCGAAGGCGTACGCGGCCACGGGCTGCCGGCGATGCGGGCCCGGGTCCAACAGCTTGGCGGCACCCTGACCATCGAGTCGGCGCCCGGCGAAGGCACGGTCCTGTCCGCCGCCGTTCCCCTCCCCCACACCCCAGCGCCCGCCCCCACGAAGGAACGCGCATGAATCCGACCGTACGGATCCTGCTCTGCGACGACCACGCCGTCGTACGGGCCGGACTGCTCGCCCTTCTCGGCGGCGAGCCGGACATCGAGGTCGTGGGCGAGGCAGGCAGCGGCGAGGAGGCCGTCGCCCTCGCCTCCCGGCTCGACCCTGACGTCGTCCTGATGGACCTCCAGCTGGGCCCGGGGATCGACGGTGTCGAAGCGACCCGCCGGATCGCCGCAGCAGGAAACGTGCACGTCCTCGTCCTCACCACGTACGACACCGACGCCGACATCACCCGCGCCATCGAGGCCGGGGCCACCGGATACCTGCTGAAGGCCGAACGCCCGGAGGAGCTGTTCGCCGCGATCCGCGCGGCGGCGCAGGGACGCACCACGCTCTCCGCTCCGGTGGCCAGCCGCGTCATGGCCCGGATGCGCAGCCCCCGCCCGACCCTGACCGACCGCGAACGCGACATCCTGGGCCAGCTGTCACAGGGCCTCGGCAACCGCGACATCGCGCGCGCACTCTTCATCAGCGAGGCCACCGTCAAGACCCACCTGGGCAGGATCTACGAGAAGCTCGGTGTGGACACCCGGGCGGGAGCGGTCGCCGTCGCCAAGGAGCAGCGACTGCTGCCGTAGTCACGCAGGGACGAGCGGCGGGCGTTCGAGCACGCGGGGCTTGTACTCGACCAGCTGGATGCCGCCGTCGAAGGTGCGATGCTCGACCATTTCGAGGGCAACGTCCGGATAGCCGTCGTAGATGCGTTCCTGGCCCGTGGCCCCGGTGATCACCGGGAACATCACGACCCGGAAGCGGTCGACGAGTCCGGCTCGCAGCAGGGACCGGCACAGGCTGAGGCTGCCGATCGTGCTGAGGAGCCCTGAACCGTTCGACTTCATGGCGCGGACCGCCTCGACGGCGTCGTCCCGCACGAGCGTGGAGTTGGCCCACGTCAGTGGCTCCTCGAGTGAGGAGGAGAACACCACCTTGGGCGTCTGCGAGAGCTCGTCGACGGAGGCCTCTTCCTCGGGCCTGAACTCGTCGGTGCCATCCGGGAGCTCGCCTGCGGCGAAGCCCGACATCAGGCGGTAGGTGTTCGCTCCCATCAGGTAGGTGACCTCGGGCTGCTCACCGAGCCATGCGAGGTACTCCGGGCCCTCGAGGCCCCAGAAGCCGGGCCAACCTTCACCTGATGCATAGCCGTCGAGGGAAGTGATGAAGTCGACGAGAAGCTCCGACATGGCGGTCTCCTTTTCTAGGCTGTCATGAGCTTGGACCGACCGGGCGCAACAAACTCATCGGCCGCGCCGGACCCGCTGCGGAGTGAGGAGGAAACAGCCCGGCCGGCGATCACACCCAGCCGGGCCGAGTGCCACGCTCAGAGACCGGCCATCACACCCGCCCACGCCCAGAGCCACGCTCAGGGACTGATCAGCCGGGCCGAATGCCACGCAGGAACCGGCCATCACACCCAACCGGACCGAGTGCCACGCTCAGGGACTGACCATCACGCTCAGCCGGGCCGAGTGCCATGCTCAGGGCTCCTCGCCGCCGGCCGCCCGCCGCCGCCATGTGCTGCCGCACCCCGCCCCCGCCGCCCGCCGATCGCCGCCCTGAGCACGCACGGCGCGGCCCCTTCGCGGGGCATGACACCATCGAACCGTGCTCGACATCGGCTACTCCCTCTCCCGGCGCTTCCCGGACCCCCCGCAGACCGACTACCGCCGCGCGGACGTCCGCGCCCTGCGGCACGACCTGTTCTCCGGGGATGTCTACCTCGCCGACACCAAGGCCGACCGCGAAGTGTCCACAGCCTGGGGATGGGTCCCCGTGCTCGACTTCGCCTGGGCCCTCTGCGACATCGTCGAGCAGATCGACCGCGACCCCCGCGGGAACCGCTCGCACCGCCAGCAGTACGCCGAGCTCGACTTCACCGAATCGTCCGACCGCATGCTCTTCGAGCGCCGCTTCGGCTGGGTGGACGTCGAGGCCGACTGGATGCCCGGCGACGAGCCCCCGCTCACCTTCAGCCACTCCCTGCTGCGCCGCGAGGCCCGCGACTTCCTGCACGACCTCATCGCCGACCTGGCCGACATGCACGAGGGCCTCGCCGACAACCCTGTCATCTGGGATCTCCAGGCCCGCTTCCCCCGCATCTGAGCACCCGGGCACCTACCCGCCCCGTACAGCGGCGCCCGGCCCGCCCGTTCCTACGCCTCCACCCGCACCCCGATCTGCGCCGCGAACGCCGGAGCCAGCTCCATCAGCTGGAGCGGACTGATCACCGCTCCCGCCAGCCGCTCCACACCCCGCGCGATGTCGAGCTCGGCCACCGTCCGCAGATCCACGGACTCCATCCGTGCGGAACTGAAGTCGGCCCGCTTCAGCACACAGTCCCGGAACTCCACCCGGACCAGCTGCGCCTCCCCGAAATCCGGCTCCGAGAGCACACAGCCCTCGAACACCACGTCCTTCAGCCGCGCTTTGCGCAGATTCAGGTAATCGATCTTCCCGCCCCGCACGAGCACCCGCTCCAGCACCGCCCCGTGCAGCTGTACGCCGCCCAACCGGGCGTCCACGACCTCCACGTCCCGCAGCGACGCCTCCGCGAGATCCGTGCCCACGCCCCGCACGCCCGTCAGCACCGAGTCCATGAACCTGGCCCGCCCCAGCTCCGTACGGTCCAGGACGCATCCGCTCAGCTCGCAGTCCATGAAGCGCGCGCCCGGACCCGACGCGTCGGCGAGATCCGTGCCCTCGAACCGCAGACCGTCGTAGTCCCCGTCCGGCTCCAGCTCCGTCCCCTCGAACTCCGTGAGCGGGGGCAGCCGGACCTCCGGCCGGCGTGCGGCCGCCACCCCGTCCTTCGCGCCCGCGCCCCTGCCGCTCCTGTTGCCTGTACGTGCCATGCCCACCATCGTGACGCACAGCACTGACATCGCCTCCCGGCCCGATGTCACAGACCACCACGCCCGAACGTCCCCGATGCAGAAGCGCCCACCGCGAGGAGACCAGCCATGCAGCGCATCCACATCGTCGGCGGCGGTCTCGCCGGGCTCACCGCCGCCATCACCGCCGCCGAATCCCGCGTCCAGGTCACCCTCCACGAGTCGCACCACACCCTCGGCGGACGGGCCAGGACCTCGGACGGCCCCTACCTCACCAACGAAGGGCCGCACGCCCTCTACCGGCGCGGCCCGCACCGGACCTGGCTCCATCAGCGAGGGCTCCTGGGTCCGCTCGCCTCCGTACCGCCCCTCGAAGGTGCACGCTTCCTCTTCCACCGGGGCGGCACACTGCGCCGGACCCCGCCCCTGGGCGTGTTGCGCCTCGCCCGCCGCGGCACCGCACCCGTGGACACCGACTTCCTCAGCTGGGCCACCGGCCAGGTCGGCGGAGCGGGGGCCCGCGCGGCCGCGAACTACATGGGCGTGGCGCTCTTCCACCACGACCCCGGGTCGCTCTCCGCGGCTTTCGTCCAGGAGCGGCTCCGCCGCGCCACGGCTCTCCCGCCGGAGGCCCGCTACCCCGTCGGCGGCTGGGCGCAGCTCATCGAGCGGATGGCCGCCCGGGCGTGGGATCTCGGCGTACACATCAAGACCGGGACACGCGTCGGCCCCCGCGAACTCGCCGGGCTGCGGCGCGGCGGGCCCGTCATCGTCGCCACCCACCTCGACTCCGCCCGAGCCCTGCTGGATGACACCACCCTGGCCTGGGACAGCGGCCGGACCGCGCTGCTCGACCTGGCCCTGCGGACCCGGCGCGGAGACCCGTTCATCGTCTCCGACCTCGACGCCCCCGGCTGGATCGAACGGTTCACCGCCCAGGACCCGACGCTCGCCCCGCCGGGAGAACAGCTCATCCAGGCCCAGATCCCCCTCGCCCCGGACGCGACGCGCGCCAACGCGGTCCGCCGGGCCGAGGACATGCTCGACCTCGGCTTCCCCGGCTGGCGCGACCGCACCACCTGGCGCCGCGAAGCCCTCGCCTCCGGCCGCACCGGCGCCGTCGACAAACCCGGCACCACCTGGCGCGACCGGCCCGCCGTCGACCGTGGGGACGGAATCCTGCTGGCGGGGGACCAGGTCGCCGCGCCGGGGCTCCTGAGCGAGGTCTCGTTCAACAGCGGCATCGCGGCGGCGGTCCTGGCCATGAAACTCCTCGGCACAGCACGAACCGGAGCCCGCACCACGTGAACCCCTCAGCACAGCACGAACCGGAGCCCGCACCACGTGAACCCCTCAGCACAGCACGAACCGGAGCCCGCACCACGTGAACCCCTCGGCACAGCAGCGCAGCCCTGTACCCGGGCCGCGAACCGCGAACCGCAGGAACACCTTGACCTCAACCGCGCTCGAGGTCGAAAGCTGGTGGCACCAGCCGCGAACCAGCCCCGGGGAGCCCCGCCATGTACGCCATCCGCCTCCACGCCTTCGGCCCTGCGGAGAACCTCGTCCACGAGTGGACCGAGGACCCCGTCCCCGCCCCCGGCCAGGTGCGGATCGCCGTGGCCGCGGCCGGCGTGCACCTCCTGGACACCCACCTGCGCGAGGGCAGACCCGGCCCTTACCGGTCCACCGCCGACGAACTCCCCACGATCCCGGGCCGCGAGATCGCGGGAACCGTCGAAGCCCTCGGCGAGGGCACCGACCCCGCCTGGCTCGGCCGCGCCGTCGTCGCCCACATCGGCCAGGCACCCGGCGGCTACGCCGAACTGACCGTCGTCGACGCCGAACGACTCCACCCGCTCCCCGAAGGCCTCACCCCGGCCGAGGCCGTGGCCATGATCGGCACCGGCCGCACCACGCTGGGCATCCTCCAGTACACCGAACTCGGCCCCGAATCCGTCGCCCTCGTCACCGCCGCCGCCGGAGGCATCGGCACGCTCCTCGTCCAGTACGCCAGGAACGCCGGAGCCACGGTCATCGGACTCGCCGGCGGACCCGCCAAGACCGCCCGCGTCACAGCGAACGGAGCCGGCCTCGCCGTCGACTACACCCTCCCCGACTGGCCACGCCGCGTCCGCGCCCACCTCGACGCCCTCGGCCGCCGGGCCACCGTGGTCTACGACTCGGTCGGCGGAATCACCGCACGCGCCGCCGTCGACCTGCTCGGCGAGGGCGGCCTGCACCTCGTCTACGGCAGTTCGGGCGGACAGGCCCTCTCCCTGGGCGAGGAGGAACTCGCCGCACGGGGCATCACGTCCCGGAACGTCCTCGGCCCCGCCATGATCGAGAAGGGCGGCGGCATGCGGGCCCTGGAGACCCGGGCCCTGGCCGAGGCCGCCGCGGGCCGCCTCCGCCCCGCCGTCACCCGCTTCCCGCTCGCCGAAGCGGCTGCCGCCCACCGCGCACTGGAGACACGCGGCACGGTGGGCAAGGTCGTCCTCATCCCCTAGGAACCGCTCCCCCGGGGACCGCACCCGTCAGACACCGCACCCCCAGGGACCGCTGCCGCAGGGACCCCTCCCCCAGGGACCACTCAGACCGCCCCGAGCTCCGCCAGCGCCCCGTCCGTCAGCCGGTACACCGTCCACTCGTCCTGCGGACGCGCACCGAGCGACTCGTAGAACGCGATGGACGGGGCGTTCCAGTCCAGCACCGACCACTCCAGCCGCCCGTACCCGCGCTCCACACAGATCCGCGCCAGCTCCGTCAGCAACGCCTTCCCGTGACCGCCGCCACGCCGCTCCGGGCGTACGTACAGGTCCTCCAGATACACACCGTGCACCCCGCGCCACGTCGAGAAGTTGAGGAACCACAGCGCGAACCCGACCACCTCGCCGTCCTCGTCCGACACCGCCATGTGCGCGTACGCGGCGGGCCGCTCACCGAACAGCGCCTCGTGGAGCTGCTCCTCGGTGGCGTTGGCCTCGTCGAGGGCCTTCTCGTACTCGGCGAGCTCACGGACCATCGCATGGATGGCAGGGACGTCTTCAGCGGTGGCTGTACGAATCATGGCCGCAGCCTAGACAGACATGCCCGCCCCGCGCCCTTCAGTTCCGTCCCAGCAACCGCCGGGCGATCTCCGCGTGCTCCGCCGACAGCCGACGCGCCCCGCCGCCGATCCCCCAGAGCCCGTTCTGAAGCACCCGCCCCAGCGTCCACGCCCGCGCGCGCTGCCGGTCCAGCCCCAGCACCCCGGTCAGCAGATCGAACCTCCACAGCGCCTCCGACGCGTCGAACCAGTTGTGCAGCGCCGGAAACAGCTCGAAACCCGGATCCCCGCTCAGCGGCTTGGGATCCAGCACGACCCACTCCCCGGCCCGGCCCTCCTCCGCGCGCCCGGCCAGGATGTTGCCGTAGTGCAGGTCCCAGTGCAGCAACCGGTCCCCCGGCTCCCCCGCCACCTCCCGCACCGCCGCCGCACAGTCCAGGAGCAACCGCCGCTCGTCCGCGCCGGCCAGCAGCGCAGCCTCCCTGGGAGCCGCCTCCAGCATCCGCGCGGCCACGTCCCCGAGCCCTCGCATCCCCGGCGGAGCCGGGACACGGACCAGCCGGGACAAGGACTCCGCGAGCACCCTCACCGCGGCCCGCGCGTCGCCCACCCCGGTCAACGGGCGCCGCTCGTCCAGCCGCTCCAGCAGCATCACGCCCGTATCCGGGTCATGTTCGAGCAGACCCACCGCGCCCGCGCCGGCCTCACCCCAGGCCCGTAGCGCGACCGGCTCCCCCGCCGTCTCCTCGTCCACCCGCTGCAGCTTCAGCGCCGCCCCGCTGCCGTCCTCCCGCACCACCGGAAGCACCAGCGCGCAGAGCCCGTACATCGCCGGACCGTCCAGCCGCAGACCCCACGCGTCGAGGTACGCGGCAGCCAACCCCGGCAACGCCTCGGCGAACACCCGGCCCTCGGCACCACCATGAGTGCGCAGGCTCACGACCAGCTCGTCCGGAACGTCGATCACGGCCCGAGCGTAGAGGTAACGTCCCCCCAGCGACACGGCTGCACACGGACAAGCAGGGGACACATGAGCACCGTCAGTACCGTCAACGGCGGCATATCGTTCTGGTACGCGAGCGAGGGCACCCCAGCCCCCCGCGAACCCCTCCCCGGCGACAGCACCGCCGACGTCTGCATCGTCGGCGGCGGCTACACCGGGCTCTGGACGGCGTACTACCTCAAGAAGGCCGTCCCGTTCCTCAACATCACCGTCCTGGAAGCCAAGTTCTGCGGCTACGGCGCCTCCGGCCGCAACGGCGGCTGGCTCTACAACGGCATCGCGGGCCGGGACCGCTACGCCAAGCTGCACGGCCACGACGCCGCCGTCCGCCTCCAGCAGGCCATGAACGACACCGTGGGCGAGGTGATCCGGGTCGCCGGCGAGGAGGACATCGACGCCGACATCCACCACGGCGGCGTGCTCGAAGTCGCCCGCACCCCGGCCCAGCTGGCCCGCCTGAAGGACTTCCACTCCGTCGAGATCGCCTTCGGCGAGACCGGCCGCGTCCTGCGCGGCGCCCGCGAGACCGCCGAACGCATCCGCGTCTCCGGTGCCGTCGGCTCCAGCTGGACCCCGCACGGCGCGCGCCTTCACCCCGCCAAGCTGGTCAAGGGCCTCGCCGACGCCGTGGAGGCCCTCGGCGTCACCATCCACGAGTCGACGCCCGTCACCGAGATCAAACCCAAGCACGCCGTGACCCCGTACGGCACGGTCCGCGCCCCCTACGTCCTGCGCTGCACCGAGGGCTTCACCGCAGGCCTCAAGGGGCACAGACGCACCTGGCTCCCCATGAACTCCTCGATGATCGTCACCGAGCCCCTGCCCAAGGCCCTCTGGGACACCATCGGCTGGGACGGCCGCGAAGCCCTCGGCGACATGGCCCACGCCTACATGTACGCCCAGCGCACCGCCGACGACCGCATCGCCCTCGGCGGCCGGGGCGTCCCCTACCGCTACGGCTCGGCCACGGACAACGACGGCAGGACCCAGCCCGCCACCATCGAGGCCCTCCGCGACCTGCTCGTCCGCTTCTTCCCCACCACGGCGGGCACCCGCATCGACCACGCCTGGTCCGGCGTACTCGGCGTCCCCCGCGACTGGTGCGCCACCGTCACCCTGGACCGCAGCACCGGCCTCGGCTGGGCCGGAGGTTACGTCGGCTCAGGCGTCGCCACCGCCAACCTCGCGGCCCGCACCCTGCGCGACCTGATCCAGCAGGACTCCGGCCAGGCGGGACCCACCGAGCTGACCACGCTGCCCTGGGTCAACCACAAGGTCCGCCGCTGGGAACCCGAGCCCTTCCGCTGGCTCGGAGTCCACACCCTCTACGCCGCCTACCGCACCGCCGACCGCCGCGAGACCACATCGTCCCGCCCCACCACGGACCCCCTGGCAAGAACGGCGGACCGCATCGCGGGACGCCACTGACGCCGACGGCTTCCACGGGCACGTCCGACTGCCGGGGCGGCGCACGGGTGTGGGCGAACAGCAGAAAACCCCAGGTCACGGCAGAGTGACCTGGGGTTCACAGAGCCCCCTGTCGGATTCGAACCGACGACCTACGCATTACAAGGGCCCGCAAGATCATCTCGGGTGGTGCTGGGCGGTGCCCGTGAATCCCGTTTCCCCAGGTAGGAGACCTGAACCGCTCGCTACGCGTACCACCCGATCCATCCGGTGCCGCCCCGTCCGCTCACGCAGCGCTCACGCACTCCGGACACGTCATCGCTTCGCGGCCAACACGCCTTCCAACTGTGCGCAGGATCGTCCGGGGCCGTTCATGGGCGTTCGCGCTGCTGGTCGGATGGGGTGCGTGTACGACAGTGGACCGTGACGTCCGTCAGCGAACTGGACAACGATCAGGACAATGACGTCAGCCTTCGGGCGTCTCTGTCGGCTGGTCGAGTTGCTGTTGGCGCTTGCGCTGGTCGTTCTTGAGGGTCTCCACGCGTTCGGTGAACTCCAGCAGAGCCGCTGCGTCGTCTGTGCTGCCCTTGTACCGGCCCACCTTCAGGTTGACGGCGTCATACTCCTCCTCGATGGCGTCGGCAGTCTGCTGGAGGTAGAAGCTGCGCTCGCGGAACTTGAAGTAGCCGGTGAAGCCGGCCGCGAGGCCAACTGAGAAGCTGGTGCCAACGGTGATCCACTTGTAGGGCGCTGGGGTTTCCGCGAGGCTCGCTGCCGTCGACGTCGCCAGCGAGCCGATGATAATGACGCTTTGGAAGAGGTTGTGAACCCGCCGGTAGCGAAGTCCGTCGGAGCGGTACTGCTCGATGGCTCCTGGCACGGTCTCTCGGTAGATGTGGCGGCGGGTCTCTGTTGGCAGGTTGGTAGATGCGGCGGAAAGACGCCTTCGCTCTATGGCCAGCTCAAGGTCGATCTTCTTTGTCGCCGCGTACCCCGACGCCCACGTGTCTGAGAGGACCGTATGTATGCCGACACGTTTGGTGCTGTTCTCGCGGACGATCACGCACAGGACCAAGAGGGCGATGAGAAGCGGGATGCAGGCCAGATTGACGCGGGCCAGGTCGACGCGGCCCCATGTCGCGATGTTCCCGATAAAGAGGAGCAACAGCAGTGCGGGTGCGGAGGAGTAGGTCGAAACCAATAAGAGCCGCCTAAGGCGGGCTTTACGGATGTCATGTCGAAGATCGAGGATCTTCCTGTCGTGGCCGAGGAGTCCCTCGATCGCCCTTTCGGCTGCTGGCTGTGTCATGGCCCCCCACTACGACTCCGCATTGATCGCGTGAACCGATCATAGGAGCGCTTGAGTTGCGAAGGGGCATCTTGGAAGAAGGGGCTTGTCGCTCTGATGGAGTTGATGGCAGGTAGCGCCGTCGTGTCGAGTGCAGTGGACACCATCGGCGTGCTGCGGAAGCTCACGAGCTGGTACTCCAGCTGTAGATCGTGATCTTGCTGGTGCGGGCATGGGTGCGGCCACCGTTGATCATCGTGAGTTGTGTGGACTGACGAAGAGACGGTGGCCGCAGGGCACTGCGTAGATCCCGCCCGTTGGCGGGATGCGTTCGAGGGCTTGATGGGTCGGATCGCGGGCCGCTTCGCGCGGGTCGAACCCCGGCGTCGGGCGGGGCGGTTGGTGCTCGGCCTGCTGTCAGACGTGCCACGCAAGAACTGCTGGACGATTGCCGAGTGGGCCGGGGAGGCGACCCCGCACGGCATGCAGCACCTGCTGGGGCGGGCCAAGTGGGATGCCGACGCTGTCCGTGGTTACGTGGTGGAGCACCTGCACGACGACCAGGCGGTACTGGTGGTCGACGAGACCGGTGACGTGAAGAAAGGCACCGACACGGTCAGCGTCCAGCGTCAGTACACCGGCACTGCCGGCAGGATCCACCAGTCACTCACCCAGACGCCGGGGGGGGTAGATCGGTGGAACGCACTGCAACTGGTCACGAGCGAACAGAAAGATCATTGATTCCACGAAACGGCCAACATCAACTCACCGCATAAGGAACACTATGACCAGCTATCACACCGCGCACGGTCCGGAGACACCATGGACGCTAACCCCGCAGGTCAGGGTAACCGTATCTTCGTTAGCTACGCACACCTGGACGATGAACTCCTCAACCAGGCAGTAGAGCACTTCACGAGTGATCTGCGAAGCTTTTACTCTGCTAAGACAGGGGGCACACTGGAAATCTTCTTTGACCGCGAAAGTATCGGCTGGGGAACCGATTGGCGACGCCGAATCGACTCTGAACTAAGAGGCGCTTCCATCTTTATGCCAATCATTACCATGCAGTACTTCAACCGTCCCGCCTGCCGCGAAGAGCTGAACGCCTTCCATGGGAGCGCCGAACTGCTGGGCGCCAAGTACCTACTCCTTCCTATCGTTATCATGGGCGCCAGCGGCATCACGGCAGATAGCCAGATGCCCGAGGTGCGCCTCATTGAACGAATCCAGTTCGAAAATCTTGAAGAAGCATTCTTGGCGGGTCGCGGCACGAGGGAGTGGAGGGAGGCGCTCTCAAGGATCGCCGATAAGCTTGTCACTATTATCTCTCAAGCCGAAGCAAACCTTTCTGCTGTCTCAGCGGTAGCTGGAGAGGAAAAATCGGACGAGCTGAACGAGGAATTCGACCTGTTTCAGCACTTTGAGCAACTGAACCAACTGGGAGAGGCTCTCACGCCTGAGTTGGAAGCAGCAACGCAAGACCTCACCACGTGGTGCGCGGTAGTGCAGGAGGAGATGCAGAAGTTCAGCCCCACTTCCCCAGCCGTTCTCCGATCTCGGTCCGTTGTGATGGCAGCGGCAGTACGCGAGCCGTCCCTGAAGCTTCAAGAAAGCGCGACGACGTTCGCCCAGTCCGTCACAGAGGCCGACGCGCTCTTGCGCGCCGTCGTTAGTCAATTGGTTGGTGTCAATACATCACACGGCGCGACGTTGGCGGAAAAGATTATCGAGGATATCACGCAGGGGTCATCTGACCTTCAAGAATTCCTGGAGGGCCTAGGCGAGATCCTGGAGATGCTGAAGACCATGGAAATCATGAGCGTCCCTCTCCGAAAGGCTATCAAGCCGGGGCGGATCGGCTTCACCAAACTCCAAGACTCCATTAAGACTATCGATGGATGGCGTGGACTTTCTATCCATTAAGACCAATCATCCCTGCGCTCTGCGCTGTTTGAATTTTTCGAACTGCGCAGAGTAGACGTACAGGTAGTCCATTAGTGCTTCCGCAAGGGCTAGTGCATCTGCAGCGTCGTCCTCAGTAACCACCTTTTCACTGAAGTGGGCACCTTCATTACCTAGCAAACGGAGGGCCTGACTCCATTCAAAAAGACGCCCGTCAATCTTGCCACTCTCTTTGAGTTGCTCAAGGCGCCTCATCAACGGTCCTCGATTGTCGACACCCTGATTACTACACACACCCTCCAAGGTTCGTCGCACCATCACTACGGTTGCCGTATACGCCTTGACTGAGAAGCACCTATGCGCTTCCTCGTGCTGCCTCCTCAGAATCTCGGGAATCTGCCAACTAAGTGATCTTTGAGTGTTCGGCCAGGCCGTCATCGGATTCCCGTCCCAGCCTTTCCCGTAATCTTCTTCTATAGCAAGCAGTCCATCGCCACATTTAAGGCATCTTGCAAGCTGCAGGAGTGTCGGGAAACCCTTGTTCGGATTCCCTTCGACCAGTACCCCTTCCACTACAGCCATGACTACCTGATCACAGGTTCCGCAGGTGGCAAGGATGTTGGTGCCTATACGCTCGCGAGCTTCAGCCATGAGTGCATGCTAAGGAAGCCTGCGCCCGTCTGGGGTCAGTTCCGAGCAGTAGGTCGGTGGGAGAGTTCTCCCATCTTCGCCCGCATGCACGCAGTGCTCCGCGAGGCGGCGCGCTCCCGTGCTGTGCGCGGGCCTTGATGAAGTAGGGAGAGTTCTACCGCGTCGCCGAGACGAGGCGGCTAGTGAACCCTTCGGAACACAGACACTCGTAGGATGCGGCAACGGAGTCCGGCACCTCTTGCCTGATGATGAACCCTTGCTCCGGGTAGATGAGCAGACGCTGCTGGGCACCCACAAGCATGTCCAGCACAAGACGCGGGTCCTTGATGGAGTCGACGTACTTCAAGAGCGTCATGGGCGCCGACGCACTGGCCATCGCGACTTCGGGCCAGAATTTGCGCGCTGTCGCGTAAGCCCCGCGCTCCTCGTACGGTCTGCTCACAAGCACTGCAGACGACACGTCAATACCTCGCTCTGCAAGTAGCTCGCGCGCGAAGTTGATGTTCTCACCCGTGTTCCTCGCTTTCGGCTCAACGAGAATCGCTGATGCGGGAACGCCGAGTTCCAGCGCGCGCTCCCGATAGTGCTCGGCTTCCCCGCGGGGCATCCGGTCGCGTGTCGTCCGGCTAGTCGCGCCAGTGAAGACAATCAGCGGGAACATGCCGCGCTGGTACAGATGCACGGCCACCTCGGCCACGCCCAAGTCATGACTGCCGAGACTCACGCCGACCGAGCAGGGCCGCGGTTCGTGGTGCATCTGCTGGAAGTCCCAGAGCCGCTGAGCATCAAACCACGACTGCACCGAGATCACTGGGGCGCTCCTTCTGCCGAATCGGGAACCTTGAAGTCGTACGCCCAGGCGAAGCGGCTCGCCGCATGAACACCGATGGCGAACTCCACCACGGTCCCGTCAGCCGTGTAGGTAGTGCGGTGGAGCTCTACAACCCACTCACCGGGTGTCAGCTGAAGTAGCGTCGCCGCCTCCGACGCCGCAGGGCGCGCGAACAGTTCCTCTCGCATGTGGTCGATTTCGTACCCCGCGTCATAGAGCACGCGATATCCGCCCCCCCTTGCCGGCGGGACCCGGCGTCAGGTCGACAAGCCGCGTCCCTCGGACTTCGCCCACCTCTGCGCGCAGATCGACGCCGCCACAGGGTTTGGCACGCTCCCTGCCTACCGCAGCAGCCTGGACGAGCTGAACGACGACGTCATCGAAGGGGACCTCCTCGGACGTCGCTTCGCGTCGCCGGCGCTAGCCCCGCAGCGTGGCTGGCCGACCTCGCATGGGGAACCGAAACCTGGGTAGCTAACGCGCTGACCTCTGATCCACTTGCACGGCTCACGGCTCCTTGGCCTCCATGAGTGAGCTTTGTCAGCTCGCGCTCTTATTGAGCGAACCCAGGTCGCGCCGTGACCAGGCCCTGTGCCGCTCCACCTGTCCCGCCTAGCTTTCCCTCGCCGTCGCCAGCCGTGTACGGACCGGCAGACTCAGTTTGTCGACCCGCGCCGATATCACAGCGAGCCGTCGCACCGCCTCTGTGTGAAACATCCGGCGCTGCCACCGCTGGTAGCGGTAAGCACACTCCATGGTCGTCCAGGCCAGCCAGAACCCCACAACCCCAGCGACGACGGGCGCCACGTGGAGTCGCGCCCCACCCCCGCCTTGGACGCCAAGGGGCAAAGTCCAGGCGAGCGTGAGGGCGACGGTGAGCGCCAACCAGAGGTTGTACCCGCTGAAGATCCAGGGCTGCGCCTCACACAGCCATCGCAACCGCCCACGTTCCACCGCACGCGCCTGAGTGGTTACCGCCCCTGCCAGCTCTTCGAGCGCGAACCGTGCTCGGTCCCGCTGCTCTCGCCGGATCGGCGCTTCCCATTCTTGCGTACGCACGTCAAGCCGAGCGATCTCCCGCCGGACCACGGCCATCGGGGCTACCGAGGGCATCGCCTCCGGCCACTGCACCCACCGTTCGCGGTCGCTCTTGAGGGAGCGCACGAAACGGGCTGCCATCGGGCCGACGGCAGCACACATACCCAGTGTCAGAACGACGGCGAAGCCGGGACTCTGCCCCCACACGTGAATCACGAGCCCTACCGCGAGCAGCAAGAGAAAGGCCGGCACCGGATAGGTTGCCCGAAGGTAGGTCTCCTGCGAGGCATCCTGCAGGTCACGTTCCCACGCCTGAACTGGGCGGCGCATTAGGCCGCAGGACAGCAGCACAGCGATTAGAACGGAGCCCATCAGCCCAAGGGAAGCCAGGGCCAGTAGCAATGCGACCGGGCTGTCGCCCGGTTTTGGGAGCGGCCTGGTCGCCGCGGCTGCCCAGGGTATGAGAACGCAGAGCACGGCGGCGAGGAGGCCGGTTGCCCAGCCGAGCAGTCGGCCTGGTCGTCGTGGCGCCCGTATTTCAGATAGGACTACTGGCACCCACTCCGATGCCACCAGGGTCTCCAGCGAGGCGATTAGCTCCTCAACGGATGCGTCCCAGTCGTCGGCGGGGAGGCGATGTGCCTGTCGCAGAGAGAGATCGCGGATCGACGTGGGAAGCAACTCGGGCGATGGTGGCTCTGCGGCGTCAAGGAGCAGGGGGATCACGGTCTTCCCAGCGGCCAGCGCCAGTTCGATCTCGTGCCTCACCCAGTCGCCCGGGCGGTCGAGGGATCGAACGCCCGATGGGTCGCGCGCCTCCAACCAGCCCTCTGGAATGGTGACGAGCAGGACCTCGCAGTCATGCACTCGGGCTCTGAGGTCGTTTGGGTAGTGGCTACCCGGCAGCATCGACGACGTGTCGAGGAAGACTTGCGCGTCACCGAAGTGTCGGCCGAGCCGATGACGCAGCCGGTGCACCGCATCCGTGGCGCGCGGACCTCTGCGGTAGTTGATGAAGACGCCCCCCATGGCCGTGTAGCTCCTCTCGTCGATCCCTCTGTCAGGGTGGTGGCTGGGTCTTGCTTCCGAGCACTCAGAATCGCGAAGGCTAGGACACCAATGCACGCGGTGGGCTGCGGTCAGGGCGGATGATCTTCGAGGGAGATCACGCTGTGACGCTCTACCCGCTGCGGTCGGCGCCCCTTAGCCACGCGCTTGCGGGCGCCCCGGATCCATGTGCTGAACTTCCGGGCTCTGGCGGACGTAGGCCGGCTGCTCGCGGTTGCGATCTGCGTCAGAGCTGCCGTGTGTGACCACCTCGTCTACAAGGTCATGACTTCTTGCGTTCTCGTACAAGTTGTCGGAGGCCGCAGTTAGAGTCGCAGTCGTCCGCATCGGCACTCTCGATTGGCGCTTCCATGGCCAAGACGGTCTTCTACAGCTTCCACTACGAACAAGATGTCCACCGCGTCCAGTTGGTTCGCAATGTTAACGCTCTTGAAGCGCAGCCACTGTTGAACTCGCAGGACTGGGAGCAGGTGCGTAGGCGTGGAGACGAGGCAATCAAGAAGTGGATTCACGAACAGATGGCGTACAAGAAGGCCGTCATCGTCTTGATCGGCAAACACACGGCAAGTCGACCCTGGGTCATACATGAGATTAAAAAGGCATGGGCCGAAAAGAAACCGCTGCTGGGGATCCGAATCCATGGACTCTCGGCTCTGGGTAGTGTTGATAGTGCGGGTTCCGACCCCTTTTCCAAGGCTATTGGTGCCGGGGTAGTGCCAATATTTGATCCCACGACGCAGGATTGGTCGGGAAAGACTGACAGTAAGGAAACCTACAATAAGCTGCGTGACAACTTGGAGTCTTGGTCGAGTCAAGGGGTGGTTAGGCGGTCATGGTAAATCAATCCGCATGCCCGTTTTGCGTGATTGTCACAGGAGGCGACTCCAGCGCGAGGCTGGTGTATCGCACCCAAGACGTCACCGCATTTTTTCCATTGGAACAAGCGACTCGCGGTCACACTTTG
This sequence comes from Streptomyces sp. NPDC005494, assembly GCF_042872025.1. Taxonomy (NCBI): domain Bacteria; kingdom Bacillati; phylum Actinomycetota; class Actinomycetes; order Kitasatosporales; family Streptomycetaceae; genus Streptomyces; species Streptomyces sp. NPDC005494. The sequence goes on along the minus strand of NZ_JBIAJR010000005.1, from coordinate 138,317 downwards.
GTAGTGCCGAACCGCCACGTTTCAGACCTGACCGATCTCAATGCTGTTGAGGCGCGCGATTTGGGTGAAGCGTTCCTCAGGGCAGCGCGTGCGATCAATTCGGCCCTGGCTCCGGATGGTTTGAACGTGATTCAGTCGACCGGGGCGGCCGCCACCCAGACTGTGCCTCACGTGCATTTCCACCTCGTGCCCCGATGGTCGGAAGATCGCATGATGCTTAGATGGCCTGCGGGTGCAGCCGAAGGCAGTCAAGCTCAAAGTCAGACCCTCGCTGCGATCCAGTCTGCGCTTTTTAGTGAAGTAAGCACGGTCGGGGCGGAGGATCGTCGGCAGCACTTGTCGTTCATTCAAGCGATAATTACGCGCATGTCACAGGCGTCGTCATCCTCGAAGGCGTGGCTACTTCCAATTGTAACCGCGACTTACGGATACGCGATCACGAAGAGTTCGATCTTCGTGGCGCTTCTCGGCCTCTTGGCGGTACTTGTCTTCGGTATTCTTGATGCTAATTACCTAAAGCAGGAGCGCGCCTTTCGTAAGCTCTATGACGAGGTAGCGGCCGATCGTTCAATTCCTACATTCTCCTTGAATCCTACCCTGGCGTCGCCTGCGGGTTCGCGTGTCAACTACTGGCCCGATTGGCCCGATATTAGGTCGTGGGCGGTCGCTCCTGTCTATGGGCCCTTACTGCTTGCGGGGATGGGTATAGGGGCCTGGCTGATCTACCGGTGAGGCCCTTAAAACCATCGCTTCGGCGAACCTGGAAAAGGCATCGTCGCCATGCGTGTTAGCCCTCCTTGTGCCCATCGCCGTGCAGGCTCGCTGCCCTGGCTGCCCTGGCCAGCGGAGTCTCGGCGAGCCAGCGAACGTGACTGCCGCTCTGTGCCTCGGCCGGTCCGAGGTGCAACGGCGTGCCGCTCAGCAGCAGACGCAGGGTGGGTTCGGCCCTGATTCTGCGGGGGCACGTAATGAGCATGAACGGATCGATGGCGAAGTGGGCATGGTCGGTGGCTGAGGGGGAGCTGCGTGAGCCTCTTCCTCGTCGATGGATGCACTCGCAAGGGGTCGCGCGGCGCGCGGCCGAGCTGACTGAACTCCTGGGTGGTGACGCGGACCTGTTGGCTTCTGCCGCCGTGCTTCACGACGTGGGCTACGCGCCGCGGCTGGCAGCGACAGGCTTTCATCCGCTGGATGGTGCCCGGTTCCTTCGTGACGACCATGCTGCGGATGAACGGCTAGTGCGGTTGGTGGCAAACCACTCGTTGGCGTTGCTGGAGGCGGAGGAGCGCGGGCTACGGGGCGATCTGGAAGCCGAATTTCCGCTGCTCGACGACAACCGGCTCGTGGACACCCTGGTGTATTGCGACATGACGACGACGCCCGGTGGAGAGGGTACGTCTGTCGAGGATCGGCTGGCAGAGATCATGGAGCGTTACGGCACGGACAGCCTCGTGGGGCGGTTCATCCGTCGGGCGTCGCCGGAAATCCTGGCGACCGTGAGGCGGGTGGAAGCGGCCTTGGCGATTCAGCCCAGGTAGGGGTACGTGCCGGCGAGGTAGTCGCCGATCTGCTGGCGCATGCTGGGGTGGATGTCGTAGTCGTCCAAGTCGTTCGGCTGGACGTAGCGGACGCCGTCGGCTTCGTCGTTGATCGTGGGCTCGCCGCCCACGGGGCGGCCGATGTAGGTGTTCTCGTACTGCTGGCGGATCTCGCCGTCCGTGTAGGCCACGATGTGGTTCGGGTTCGTGTAGACCCCCAAGAATCCCGTGACCTCGGCGATGATTCCGGTCTCCTCCAGGCATTCGCGCACTGCGCACTCGGCCGCCGTCTCGCCGATGTCCTGGGCGCCGCCCGGCAGGGCCCACTGGCCTGTGTCCCGGCGGCGCTGGAGCAGTATGGCGCCGTTTTCGTCGACGACGAGGAGGTTGTTGGCGGGGATGAGCGTATTCGCCTTGGGGGCCTTGGGGTCGTTGTAGTACTCAGTCCTGCCCATGTGACGCGGGCCCCTCCTGGTCTGGTGTCCAGGGCCGTGCGGCGGCCCAGACAGCTTCGAAACTCTGAGCGTAGTTGTCGAACCAGCCCGTGGTGTCAGCTCTGCGGAGATGCAGGATGGGGTTGGCGCTGGCCGGTTGGCCCCAGACGTGTGGGTTGGCCAGGAGGTTGTTGTCGTAGCGGAACATGGAGGTGTAGAGCGTGGTGTCGTGCAGTCTTACCTCGCAGCCTGCCTCGGAGAGTAAAGGCCGGTAGTAGGTGAGGGAGGCGCGGATCTTGGCGGCGAGGGTGTCGCCGATGCCCTCCTCCCGGCCCCGGATGGCTGCTGCCTGGCCGTTCGAGTCGCCGAAGCAGAGCCGCACTTGCACCCCGTCCGACGCACGCTCGGCAAGCATCTTGGCGACGTGGGGGTTGGACTGGGCGAAGAAGGTACCGGAGAAGACGAGGACGCTGATCTGCTCCTGGGCGCCCTTGAGCAGCGACAGCCATGTGTCCCGAGGGACGCTCGCACGGTTCTGATAGGTCGTGACCAGCTCCTGCTCTGACCCGGCGGACTGCTGTTGAGCACCGCGTGCCGGTACCGGCCAGAGGAACAATTCCTCCACCCGCAGGTGCCGTGCTACGCGGAAGCGGTGGCGAGCGTGGGGAACACGTCCGCCGAGCCATCGGCTCACCGTCTTGGGGTCCACCTCGCAGACTTCGGCGAGGGATTCGGGTGGGATGCCGCGCTGGGCGAGTACGGAGTGCAGTCGCTCGTTCACAGGCGCCATACAAGCTGAAGGTGCCTGGAGCGGCAAGGACGTTCGGGACGTTCTCCGGGACGTCGACGACACGACCAGGGTGCTTACGCTGGGCGTATGGAGCTCATCGTCCTGTGGGACATCGACCACACGCTGATCGAGAATGCCGGGGTCAGCAAGGAGATCTACGCCGCTGCCTTCACGGCACTGTCGGGGAGAGAGCCCGCGGGGCCGGCACGGACGGAAGGCCGTACGGACCGCCTGATCATGCGCGACATGTTCCACCGAAACGGTGTGGCCGAGCCGGACTGGGCAGCTGTCGAAAAGGCCCTCACGGCCGCAGGGGCCGCGCGTCTATCCGAGCTCAGCCAACGCGGAACGGCCTTGCCCGGTGTGCGTGAGATCTTGAAGGAAGCCTCCGTACGCAACGCTTGGGTGTCCTCGGTACTCACTGGCAATATCGCGGCCAACGCCCGAGTGAAAGTATCGGCCTTCGGCCTCGACTCCCTGCTCGATCTGCAAGTTGGCGCCTACGGGGCTGACGCTCTCCAGCGGCCGGCCCTGGTTGCTGTCGCCCGTGAGCGTGCTCAGCGGCTGCGAGGTGCGCAGGACGACGTGCCCGTCGTGCTCGTGGGCGATACGCCGAGGGACGTCGAGGCCGCGATCGCTACGGGCTCCGAGATCATCGCCGTTGCCTCCGGCGTCCACAGCGCCGAAGAACTGGCCGCTGCCGGTGCTCAAAGGGTGCTACCGAATCTCGTGGACACCGCTCGCGTGCTCGGGATCCTGGAGACGTTCGCGGCGTCCTGAAAACGTCCCAGGACGTCCTTGGAGCGTCCCGATACGCGGTGACGGAGTCCGTACCTGTCCCGCCAATATCAGGTCTCCCACCAGGCAAACGCCCGAAGGAGACCCTCGTGATCAGCGAAGTCACCGGGATCCGCAGAATCCGGATGCTGTACCTGCAGCTGCTGTACCGCTGCAACTTCGAATGCCTGCACTGCTTTCACGGCAAGCGGCTCCAACACGCCGACGCCTTCACCGCGGACGAGGCGATCAGCCTCCTCACCCTCATGTGCGACCAGTACGGTACCGAGGCTGTCACCCTGCTGGGCGGCGAACCGTTCGTCTACCGGGACCTCAGCCAGGTCGTCCAGTACGCCAAGCGGGATCTTGGGCTGCGGGTGGAGATCTGTACCAACGGCTACCGGATCGAGCGTCGGCTGACCGAGATCGGCCCCGACCTGGACCTGCTCCGGGTATCGCTGGAGGGCATCGGCTCGACCAACGACCAGATCCGCAAGTTCGGAAGCTACCGCAGCGCGTTGAGCGCCCTCGAAATCGCCCAGCGACTCGGTGTCCGCACCGGTGCCACCATGACGGTCACCTCACGCAACATCGAAGAGGTACTGCCGCTCGCTCGCGTACTCCAGGGCTACGGCGTGGAGCAGCTGAAACTGCACTGCCTCCGGCCGGTCGGCAACGCGGCCGATCACCCCGAGCTCCTGATCACCGACCCTGCGGCCTACACCCGCCTTCGCGACCGGCTGGATGCCGCCGACCTGGAGATCGAGGTGATCGTCGACGAGGACCTGTCCGAGGCCGGAGCCCCGGACGCCTGCCTTCCCGCCGGGGGCCCCGTCGAGATCGAGCGGATCGAGGCCGACCCCCGCGGCGCGCTCACCATGTCCTGCAAGGCCGTGGGCAAGGACTCGCACGCCTTCTGGTACGACAAGCTGACCGACCACATCGACCACCGGCCCTCCCCCACTGACGAGCTCACCCTCGCGGTGCCGGATGTGGTGTACGGCCGTGTCTGAGGGTCCACTGTTCGAGAGCCTTGAAGGTCTCCGCGGTACCGGAAAGTCGACCATCGCTCCGATGCTCGCAGAGGCCCGCGGCGCTGTACTGGTCCCGACTGTGCCTCTCTTCTACCAGCCTCTGCGCCGGGAGGTGGATCGGCGCGGAAACACCGAGGCCCGGATGTGCTTCTACCTGTCCGCGCTGTTCACCGCGACTGATGAGATCCGGCGCCTCCTGGCCGAGGGCACCTCGGTGGTCGTGGAGAGCTACTTCGCCCGCTGCCTGGCCAACCACCAGGCACTCGGCTCCAGCCTCGGCGTCAGGCTCCCGCCCAGCCTGCCCCAGCCCGTGACGTACCAACTGACGTGTGGCAAAGGCGAGCGCGGTCGCCGGCTCACCGAGCGCATCAAACCGGCCTCCCGCTGGGACGTCCTGGCAGAAGAGGTGGCAGACCGCGTTTCCGACGCCTACGCCCAGTTCCCGATGCACCACGTGGACACGACTCATCTGGACCCCGACGAGGTCCTCCAGACGATCCTGTCCATCGACACGCAAGGAGCCCGCCACCGTGCAAACGCAGAGCTTGTGGGAGCACACCCTCACGTTCTTCCCCCAGTTCCTCGCCGCGCTGAAGGAGCGTGCCGCTCCTGACGCCACGGTCATGGTCGTGGGGGCGAGCGACGGCAAGTTCGTCCTTCCCTTGGCTGCGGCCGGCTACAAGGTGGTCGCGGTAGAGCAAGACCCGCTCGCTCTGCATGGAGGCGAGGTCATCCTCCCGGGTGACAACCGGGCCCACGCGATGGGCCTCCTCGACCGCCTCAAGCCCGAATCACTCCACGACCGCGTGCAGATCGTGGAGGAGGACTTCCTCCAATGGGAGCCTTCGGGCCCGCCCTGCGATGCCATCTGGACGAGCTGCGCCTGGCATTACAGTGCCAACCATCATCGCCCGCTCGCTGATTTCGTCACCCGCATGCAGTCCTCTGTCGGCCGGAACGGCCTGTACGGCGCGGAGTTCATGATGCCCATCACCCAGCGCCAGCACCTGATCGAGCACTACACGTCCCCCGAGAAGCTCAGGCGTCACTTCATCGGCGACTGGGATGTCCTGCTGACCCTGCGCACGAACGAGTTCACCGAGCGAGCCCACATCGGCCAGCTCCAGGACCACACCCACCGAATGGGCCTGCTCCTCGCGGCCCGCACTCCCTCCTGATACGAAGGAAGAACCCGTGAAGCACGAGTACGAGGCCAAGTTCCTCGCCATCGACGTCACCGGCCTCCAGAACCAGCTGACCGCCCTGGGCGCCACGCAAGCGTTCCCGCGTACCCTCCTGACCCGCAAGATCTTCGAGAACGACGCACTCGAAGGAGGCGCCTGGGTGCGCCTGCGAGACGAGGGCACCCGATCGACACTGACGCTCAAGCAGGTCACCGACGCCACCACGATCAACGGCACCACCGAGATCGAGACCGAGGTGACGGATCTGCACGCCATGGCCGAGATCCTGCGCAGCCTCGGCATGCGCGAGGTCCGGTACCAGGAGAACTACCGCGAGGAATGGCGCCTCGGCGAGGTCGCCTTCGACTTCGACACCTGGCCGGACCTCCCCACCTTCGTCGAGATCGAGGGCCCCGACGAAGCCTCGGTCCGCCAGGCAGCCTCCCTGCTCGACCTCGACTACTCCGAGGCCCGTTTCGGCAGCGTCGATGAGATCTACAAGAGCGAGTCCGGCAGGGACATCCTGGCCGAGCCCACTCTCCTCTTCGCCGACGCCGACAAGCAGGCTCCGGCCGGGGCAGCTGTCCCGAGCCAGTGATCTTGAGGACCGAGCTGTGTTGATAGAACTGGCCGTGACACCTCGGGTCATACCCGGCATCGCCGAGTTCGCGCGCGGCGGACTGCCCGCTGCGGCAGACACTGACGACGGCAATACGTGGACGGACGGATTCTGCTGGCTCTACTGCGGCCAGCGCTGGACCCGTGTCCTCTGGATCGGCCCGGTGAGTGTGGCCGGCGCGCAGGCAGCCATGTTCGCGTGCGGCCCGTGCATCCGCGTTTTGCAGGAGCAGGTCTGGCAATCCCTTCTCCTTCACGATGAACCGGCTCGTCAGGCCCCGGCGAGCACGGCCCCCGCGCCCAAGCAACCTGGCGAACGCCGTGTCGGAAGACATCGCGCGCGGGGCGGCCTGTTCAGTCGTGGATAAGGCCGTCGGAGGCATCGAGCCGGTGCCGCCCCCACAGTGCTCTCGGGGCATTGGCGCTCTCCGGCGGCTGGGCGGCCGGTCACCAGGCGCGGTGACCGGCCCAGCCGTTACCCACGCGCATCGGCGGCGTTGGCTGGTTCCAGGGTGGGGCGGCGATAAGTGTGGCTGGGGGCGTGACCCCTGTTGCTGATCAGTCTCTATGGATCTGGCTCCTCCTCAACGGTCAGCGTCGAAGTCGGCTCGGCTGGCTCATGGGGGCGGTTGCCGCGCGTGACTGGGTGCCGGGGGACGGCGCGCTAAAGGCTGAGGCAGTGGCGCTTCGTAGGCGGGCTGCTTCGGCGCGGCGGTTGGATGCGGGGTTGCGGCTGGTGTGCTGGATGCGGGTGATCAGGACGCGGGCGGGCCTAAGGGCAGTGCCGAGCTCACGGCGGGCTGCGGCTTCCTTGAGGAGCTGGTGGGGTTTGTGGCCGCCGGCTTCGGCATCGGCGAGGACCGTGGCGAGCGCGGGCCAACCGGGATCGGAGAGGATCCGCTCGGCGTGTTCGGGGACAGCTGCACGGACGTCGTTGGCCAGGATGCGACGGGTCTCCTCCTGGAAGGGCCGGGCTGCCAGCTCGGTGAGCGTCGGACTGAGCGCGTCGTCGGCGGCTGACTGCAGGTGCTGAACGGCTTGGCGGGCAGCGTCGGCCTGGTGAGCGTGCCCCCTGGCCTCGTGCCAGCATGCAGCAAGAATGGCGGCCCAGAGGAGTGCGGCGGTCAGGGCTGCGAGGGCGCTGCCGTCGGGGCCGGTAGCGGTGTGTGCGATGTCGCGGGCGGCGGTCCGCAGGGCATGGGCGGCACGGTCTTCGGCTCGGACCTGTGACCGCTGGGCACGGGCGAAGGCCCGGCTGGCCGCATGCAGTTGCGCACGGATATCTCCGGGGGCCCTCTGGGCGGTGGCCTCGATGAGTTCGCCCAGGGCAGTGATGTGCGCCTGCGCTCGTGCGTCCCCACCATCATCGGCGCTCGTGCCGGTCATCTCTGTGTGGAGGGTGTCGAGGGCTTCGGTGGCCTGGTGCCAGGCGGTGGCGGGTCGGTTGCGCCGGGCGGTGGGGTGTTCCTCGGGCGCACTGGTCTCCAGGCGGGCCTTTAGCTTGGGCAGGGACAGGTCGGGGGCGATCTTCCCGCCGGGGTGGTAGATCTGCTCGCCCTCCTTATTCAGGTCGCCGGGACGGCCAACGGCATAGCCGAGGACGTCTCCAGAGGGGCCTCGGCGGCGCTTGACCAGGATTTCGCCGGCTTCGAGGTAGGCGAGGAGTTCCTCGGTGCTGGTGGCGTGCGGGATAGCGGCGCGGACACGGTCCTGGAGCCACTCGCGGCTGGTCTGCTCCCAGCCGAAGCGCTCGGCTTTATGCATCTCGGCCTGGGTGGGGCGCCGGGTGCTGGTGCGGTCGCCCTTCTTCAGACGGCGCAGCCCGTAGTCCTTCTCGATCTCCCGGCAGGCGTCGCCGACACGGATGCCGCTGTCGTGGAGCTTGGGGCGTCGGCCGTCTTCGCGGACGGTGGTCGCGAGGATATGTATGTGGTCATCCGCGTGGCGTACGGCGATCCAGCGGCAGGCCAGATCGTCACCTTGGGGGGCGATGCCGGCCGCCTGGACGATGCGCTGGGCGATCTCGCCCCACTCGGTGTCGGAGAGGTAGCGGTCTTCGGGTGCGGCACGGACTGGGCAGTGCCAGACATGGTCGGTGACAGGCTTGCCGAACTCGCTGTTGCGCAGGCGTACGGGCTCGTCGAGGTAGTGGCCGAGTTCGGTCAGGGTGGCGTTCTCGTCGCGGCCGGGGTCGGGCATGCCGAGCATGGCGAAGGCAGCGACGAGGTGCGGGTCGAGGTGTTCGTCGTGCCGACCGGGACCGTAGAGGTAGGCGAGCAGACCGCGGGTGTTGGACCCGGCCGGTTTGATGGCGGCGATCACGCTGACGGTTCCTCCTTCGGGTCGGTGGGCTGACGGAGGGCCTCGGCGATCAGAGTGAGCAGGCGGTGGAGTTCGTCGAGGCGCTGGCGACTGTCAGGCAGGGTGAGGTCGCTGTTGAGCGCGCGGGCGATCTGATTGACGTTGGCTCCGATGCGGTTGAGGGCGCGTAGGACCTGGGCACGGAACATGTGGGTGCGGCGGCGGTCCTCGGACAGGGGGAGGTTCGCGGTGAAGCGGCCGTCGATGAAAGCGAGGACGATGTCGGCGGCGAAGCCCGATTCGCCCTTGTAGCCGTGCTCAGCTGCGGCCTCGCGCAGGCTGGAGCGCTCGTCGTCGGTGAAGCGCAAAGGGCCGACGCGCTCAAGGCGCGCGTCGCCGGTGAACCGGCGGATCGTTGGCTGGACTCGCTGCACAGAGGGTTCGCCGACGACGGGGTCAGCAGGCGTCGGGCGGAGGATCATTTGCTGGGCGGCGTGAAGCCTGTCCGGGTGGGGGCCTTCCTCGGCCCCGGCCACTTGGTCCGGCGCCCCCTGGCGCTGGGCCGTCTCCGCCACCCCCGGGGCGGAAACCCCCGAAGACCGGCCTTGAGTCGGACTCGGGGTACTACTGGCTCCGCCAGGAGCCGTCCGTCCGAACGCCCGCCCCAGACGTGCGAGCAACGTGGGGGACTGCGGTGACGCGGAAGGCTCAGCGTGGGTGTCGTCGGGCAGATGCTGGTTGTGCGTCAAGGGAGCTGCTCCAGGTACGGCTGGGCGAGCGGGGCGGGGATGTCTGCGCGGCGGGGCCATCGCGTTGTCCACAGGTGTGAAAATCTGCGGGCCGGTTGGCCGATGCTCGGGTGACCGGAGGGGTTCCGGTCACCCGAGCAGGCCCGGCGTCAGCGCCTGGATACCTCGATACCGGCAGCTTCGAGTTCCGGCCGAAGCCTCTCCATCACCTCGGTCTGCCGCTCACTGCCGATCGTCAGGTCTCGGTCCTTCACAGCCGCTCGGAGCAGGCCGCGCGTGAGTTTGCCGTGCTGATGACCGGTGGCCCGGCCGATATCCGTCAGCTCCGCGATGGTCGCCTTCGGCGGTCGACCACCGCTCGGCTTGCTCTCCGGCACCTGGGGTGCAGGTTCCGTCCGCTCGTCACTCGGGGCTTGCGCACCATCGGGAGCTGCGTCCGGCCGGTGGCTGTGGCTGAAGCCGCCGACTGATCGCTCCTGCGCCTGTACGGAACCGGTGTCCGAAACTTCGTCTGACAGTGCGACGAGCTGGTGGATCTGTCGCATCAGGACGCCGAAGGCGACCATCGCGGCGGCCGGAGGAACGGCTGCGACCACGTAGTCGAGGAACGGTACGGTGCCCACGTTCCCGGTGCCGCTGACCCCGGCGACGTTCAACGCGATGGAGCTGACCGATCCGGCGGCGGTCACGGCGATCGCCCAGGGGTCGGTGACGCGGCGCAGTGCTGCGCGCAGCATGAGCAGTTCGCCCGCGATGACGAACGCATCCAGGGTGGCGGGCCAGGCCCAGCGGCGAATGGGGGTTGCTCCGAGCCCGTGCTGGCCTGCGACGTCGGCGAGGTGCGCGTAGGAGAGCCAGAACGCTCCGGCTGTCAGGGCGACGATGACGAGGCCGGCCGCGCCGAGCACGAGCTGTTCGGCGTCAGCCCGCTTCTTCGGCTGCCTTCCGCTGCGGGCGTCGGCTCGTGGCTGTGGTGATGGCGTGGTGAGGTGCGGGGCGGTCAAGCGGGAAGCTCCTGGGGGTAGTGGTGTGGGGCGTCTTTGCCGTCTCGGCCGTTGCACGTGCAGGTCAGCGCGGGACGGCAGCGCTCCGGACGTGTCGTCTCGGCAGGCAGCGCGTGCGTCTTGTCCCGACTCGGGACAAGGAAGTGGCAGCTCCCGATCCGGGTTCTGCCGACGAGCAGGGCCAGGTCTTGTTCCGACTCGGAACAAGGAGGCGCCGACTGGGTTCGGTCTCTTCCTTGGGTCGGCTTGCCTCCTGCCGGGACGACTGCGTTGCGGCAGCCGTCCCGGGGAGCAGGACTGTGAACTGCGGCGATACGGCAAGGACGGCTGGGACGGGGCAAGACGGATCCGGGCGGTGTCTCCTGGCGAGCTGCCAGCGCGGGGACGTCTGCGCTGCCGTCTTGCCCTCGGCTGCCGTCTTGCCGGTGCATGCTCTGACCTGCGAGATCACGGCAGGGACGGCAAGTACGGCAGCCAGGAAGGGTGGGGTTCAGCCTTCGCCGCGAGGGGCATCGGCTGGGTGGATGGTGGGGCAGTATCGCCGCCACGCGTCGAGGAATTTGTTGCGCGTATAGCCCTTGCGCTGCGACCGATCGGCCATGCGCACGTTGCCGGGCCGGATGTCGTAGTCGCGCAGCATCCCGCTGAGCTCCCGGGAGGTCAGGCCGTAGCGCCCCCGCTCTCCCCACGGGGCTTCAGCGTCCGCGTTCAGGTAGTGCAGGAGATCCTCGGTGGAGAGGCTGTCCGCCTCCCGCTGGGCGAAGAAGACCCGCCGGATGTCGGCGAGGATGCGCGCCCCACTGGGGTGGTCTTCCTCGGCTGCCACTTCGGCGGCGACCATCCGCGCGCACGCGACCCGCGCGAGCCGGGGCCAGCGACCGCCCGCCAGATCGGCGACGGTCACCAGGGGCTCCCACGTGTCGGCAGCACGATCCTCGACCGGCATGCCCGGCTCCAGGTTCGCGGCATCCTCCAGCAGCGGGCGGGCCCAGGCGTGGATGCGGTCGCGCAGCTCGTGCAGGGCCGGAATGTCGCGCCGCGAGCGGAAGGGTTTGACCTGCTCCCCCTCGGCCCTGCGGCGCATGCGGATGACGACCGACCGGTCCATGACCGTGTCCGGAAGGTCCCCGATTCCCGCGATGGCCGCCATGGCGAAGGTGGCGAACTTGTGCGGGGTGTGGTCGTTGCCGACGACCCGGGTGACGTACCGGCCGCGCTGATGGCCGGCGTTGAGGAGGCCGCGTGTCTCCTCGTTCTTCTCCGCAACCTTGGGGCCGAAGATGGTGTCGGCCTCGTCCACCAGCAGCGTCGGCGGCTCCTCGCCGTCGATGGAGCGGAAGATGGCCGCTGGTGTGGTGTTGATGGTGAGCATCGGCTCGTGGACCGTCTCGGTCAGCACGTCCAGGAGTCGCGACTTGCCGCAGCGCTTCGCCGGCCCCACCACCGCCAGCCGTGGGGCGTGCTGCCACCCGGGCTGGAGATGCGTTGCCACCACCCACAGGGTGACCGCGTCCAGCGCCTCGGACGAGGGTGGGATCACGAACTTGGCTATCTGGGAGCGCAGTTCGTCCAGCAGCTCCGAGCCGGATGTCGGTTCCGCGTCCGGGATGGCCTCCAGTCCGCTCGCCGGGTCCGCCTCGCTGGCGCTGCCGCCGCCCGGGTCGACCGTGGCGCTGTCAGCCTGAGTGGGACGCAGGTGGGCGCCGGGTCGGCCGGGGATGGCTGTGGTGGGCCAGGCTGCTCGGGCGGGGGCGGAATAGGGCTCGGGGTTCTCGGGTTGCACTGGGCGGCTCCTCGTCTGGCGGTGTCGGGCTTGCACGCCCCTGCCGCCGGGTCGGTTCTCATGGGATTGCTGGGGAGTCCTGGGGCCTCCGGCGTTGCACCGCCGGAGGCTCTCCCTCTTCTCTCGGGCTTGTCGGCACCGCGAGCGACCACGGACAGTACGTCCACGCCGCACCACAGTCCAGCGTTTCTGTGTCAGCTCAGCGCAGAAGCGTCTGCTATGCGGCAGGCAGTTCATGCCGCCAGCCCCAGCAGGGCCAACAGGTCTGCGGTCACCACCCGGTAGGCGTTCCCGAGCCTGAGCACCTTGCACGGGTACTGGCCACGCTTGGCCAGCTCGTACCCCTTGCTCCGCCCAAGCCCCAGCGCCCGGTTGCCTGTCTCCAGGTCAACGGCAGCAGGAAGCTCCAGAAGCTCCCCGCGACTCATTCCCTTCACTCGGCCGACCTCTTCGTTCTCACGCATACGCGCTCCATCCATCACTGAGCCCACGGCGAACGCGGCTGCCGCGCCCGTCTCCAGGTCTTGGAATCAACGCTAGGCGAGTTAATGTGTCTTAATGACACAGCGCCGTAGCGACCATAGATCCAAGAAGGCCGACAACGAGGACGACGTCCTGGAGTGGGTGGACCAAGTCATGGCCACCGTGGCTGCAGAGGTCCGCAGACGACGGAGGGAACTGGGTTGGAGCGCGCAAGACTTGGCCGACAAGTGCGAGGAGATGGGTCACCCCATCCCCCGCAACGTCATCGCCAACATGGAGTCCAGGCGCCGCTCCAACCTGCCCCTGGTCGACGTCATGGTTCTGGCCCAGGCACTGAACACGCCGCCCATCTGCCTCATCTACCCCGTCGGCTACGTCGACGACGTGCAGCGGCTTCCGCTCCAGGACTCCACCTCCCCACTGGACGCGCTGCGCTGGTTCACCGGGGAGGAGACCGAACTCGGCGCGGACGACGACATGCTCCGCTACTTCCGGGCCCACCAAGCCGCCCAGGAGCGACTGCGAAGCGCGCGACGCGACGAGGAGTACGCCCGCTACCACGCCCAGACCGCCCCGAATGCCGACCGGAAGGCCGAGGCCCTCCGCTCCCAAGCCCGTGCCGCCGAGGCGGCCGACGGCGCCGCAAGCCGCCTGCGCAGAGTTCGCGCCTTCATCGAGGAAGAGGGCGTCACACCCCCGTTTCTTTGGCCGGACGTGGCCGACGTAATCGACTCACCCGGGACCGACCCCGAGACCACCGAGGAGAACGATCTTTGAAGGGCTCCACCTACCGCCGCTGCTCCTGCCGCGACCCCAAGACCGGCAAGGAACTCGGCACCTCCTGCCCCAAGCGCAACAGCAGGAACCACTGCACCTACTCCGTACGCCAGGAGCTGCCCTCCCGAGAGGACGGCAGCCGGCGCTCCTTCGCCCGGGGCGGGTACAGCAGTCTCAAGGCGGCCCAGGCCGACCTCGACCATGTACGCGCTCTCCTGGGGCTGGCCGAGTCGGACGACCCCGAGGGCATCGACCTCATCGCCGAGATGCTGGCCGAAGTCAGCCGCGAACGGTCGCCTCTGCCCGAGGTCGAGGAGACGAGGCGGCGGCTCAACGCCGGGCAGGACCTCATTGGCAGCCTGACGGTCGCCGAATGGCTCGACCGCTGGCTGGCCAGCAAGCGCATACGCAAGTCCGGCCTCAACCGCTACGAGACCGACATCCGCGTCCACCTGAAGCCGCACATCGGCGGCCAGCGCCTGGACCGGCTGCGCGTCAGCCACCTCAGCGAGATGTTCACGGACATCCGCGACGCCAACGCCCAGATTCTGGAGGACAACGCCCAGCGACGAGCCGCGATCGACGAGATGGCAACCGTGCCGTGGAAGGGCGTGGAGAACCGAGCCCGGCGCAAGGCGATGAAGGCCGCCATCAACGAGATGCCGCCCTTCCGCCGCATCACCGGGCCCGCTACGCGCCAGCACGTCAAGGCCACCCTCCGGGCATCGCTGAACGACGCGATCGGGCAGCAGATCATCACCTTCAATCCCGCCGCCCACGTCGAGATCGACCCCGTACGCAAGCCGAAGGCGCTCGTGTGGACGGACGAACGGGTCACCAAGTGGGAGCAGACGGGCGAGAAGCCGTCTCCCGTCATGGTCTGGACACCCCAGCAGACCGGCGCCTTCCTTGACTTCGTCGCCGAGGACCGGCTGTACGCGATGTGGCACCTCATCGCCTTCCGCGGCCTGCGCCGGGGCGAGGCGTGCGGGCAGCCCTGGTCGGAGACGAACCTCGACACCCACTCCCTCACCGTCTCCTCCCAACTCGTGCAGGACGGCTGGGATATCGAGGCATCTGATCCCAAGACCGACAGCGGCTACCGCGTGGTCGCGCTCGACGACGACACCGTCGACGTCCTGAAGCGCTACCGCGAACGGCAGGGCCAAGACCGCGAGAAATGGGGTACGGCCTGGGTCGAGACCGGCCACGTCTTCACCCAGGAAGACGGCTCCTGGCTCCATCCGGGCAAGGTCACCGACCTCTTCGAGCGCCTCGTCGCCGCTTCCGGTCTCCCGCCGATCCGACTGCACGACCTCCGCCACGGCGCGGCGACCCTCATGCTCGCCGCCGGTATCGACATCAAGATCGTGTCGGACACCCTCGGACACAGCGACACCCGGATCACACGGGACATCTACCAGAGCGTCCTGCCCCACGTTGGCCGGAGCGCCGCCGAGGCCACAGCCAAGCTCGTCCCCCTCCAGCGCAAGGCCGAGGCCGAGAAGGCCGCGAGGAAAGCCGCGAGGAAGGAGAAGGCCAAGAAGGCCGGCGAGGGTAAGGGCGGGACATCCAAGGGCAGGGCGAAAGCCCAGACCAGGTCCGCCAAGAAGACCAAGCGGCAGAAGCCCAAGAAGTAGGTCCCGAGCGGCTCCGCTCACGCATCGCTCACGCAGGCACAGTCACGGCACCCCGACCGTGTGCCCCGTCACGCCCTGAGCAACAGAAAACCCCAGGTCACGGGCTATGTGACCTGGGGTTTCTCGGAGCCCCCTGTCGGATTCGAACCGACGACCTACGCATTACAAGTGCGTTGCTCTGGCCGGACTGAGCTAAGGAGGCGTGCGGGAGCAGTGTAACCAACACAGCGGGAGGAAACCGCGCCATATTCGGGACCTCATGCCTACTGACAGATCCCAAAACGCCAGGTAGCGTCACCTCAGGTTCACTCCAGTGGACCACACCACTCCCTTACTCGGATCGTCCGGCACGTTCCTGCCGGTTGAGGAGAAGCATCGCCATGGCCAGTGTCACGTTCGACAAGGCGTCCCGCGTCTACCCCGGCTCCACGAAGCCGGCTGTGGACCAGCTCGAGATCGACATCGAGGACGGCGAGTTCCTCGTCCTCGTCGGTCCTTCCGGTTGCGGCAAGTCGACCTCCCTGCGCATGCTCGCGGGTCTCGAGGACGTCAACGGCGGTGCGATCCGCATCGGTGACCGCGACGTCACGCACCTGCCCCCGAAGGACCGGGACATCGCCATGGTGTTCCAGAACTACGCGCTCTACCCGCACATGTCCGTCGCGGACAACATGGGCTTCGCGCTCAAGATCGCCGGTGTGAACAAGACCGAGATCCGCGCGAAGGTCGAAGAGGCCGCCAAGATGCTGGACCTCACCGACTACCTGGACCGCAAGCCGAAGGCTCTCTCCGGTGGTCAGCGCCAGCGTGTGGCGATGGGCCGCGCCATCGTGCGTGAGCCGCAGGTCTTCCTCATGGACGAGCCGCTGTCGAACCTCGACGCCAAGCTCCGTGTGTCGACCCGTACGCAGATCGCCTCGCTGCAGCGCCGCCTCGGCATCACCACCGTGTACGTCACCCACGACCAGGTCGAGGCCCTCACCATGGGCGACCGCGTCGCGGTCCTCAAGGACGGTCTGCTCCAGCAGGTCGACTCGCCGCGCAACATGTACGACCGCCCGGCGAACCTCTTCGTGGCCGGCTTCATCGGCTCCCCGGCGATGAACCTCGTCGAGGTCCCGATCACCGACGGTGGCGTGAAGTTCGGCAACAGCGTCGTCCCGGTCTCCCGCGAGGCGCTCACCGCCGCCGCGAACCGCGGTGACACCACCGTCACCGTCGGCATCCGCCCGGAGCACTTCGACATCGTCGAGCACGGTGGCGCCGCCGCGACCGGCCTCTCCAAGGCCTCCTCCGACGCCCCGGCCGGCCTGGCGGTCTCCGTCAACGTCGTCGAGGAGCTCGGCGCCGACGGCTTCGTCTACGGTGCCGCGCAGGTCGGTGGCGAGCACAAGGACCTGGTCGTCCGTGTCGGCGGCCGCGCCGTCCCGGAGAAGGGCACCGAGCTGCACGTCGTCCCGCGCCCGGACGAGCTGCACGTCTTCGCGACGTCGACCGGTGAGCGCCTGACCGCCTGATCCGCACGAGTCACGCAGACGGCCCCGCGTCCCTCCAGGACGCGGGGCCGATTGCATGGCGCGGCCGGAATCGGGTTTTGGATCGGTGGAGCGCCAAATACCCCGGCACTCCGGTCAATTCGACCCCGCACGTCAACGTGCGATTCGAAAAGGTCCCTCGAACCATCACCCGCAGGGGTGACGAAATGTCGCCGAGTCATCACTGCCCGCTACGCTCGCCTGCGTGACCCACACCGCGCGCCGAATCGGCCGAACCCTCGCTCTCGTACTGCCCGTCGTCATGGTCCTGTCCGGGACCCTCGCGGTCACCCGCGTGCAGTGGTCGGGGCAGGACACCGAGACCCAGTTGCTGACCGCCGCCTCGGAGACCGTGTCGAAGCAGGCGAAGGCCCGTGCACCGCAGGACGTCCTGCGCGACAAGCTCCTCCTGGAGCTCCGCGAGAAGGACCCGGGTGCCGCGCTGACGAGCCTGCAGCGCACCGTCGAGGGCCGCCCCTCGCTCGCGAAGCACTGCATGTCGATCGCCAAGGCGCTGGGCAAGGCCGCCGTCGACCAGTACGGTCCGACGCGCGCTCACCGCTTCTCCCGTCCTGTCTGCGACACCTCGTTCGCCTCGGGGGTCGCACAGTTCAGCTGATCCGGGTGTGTCCGGGCACGGCATATCGTGCCTGGCATGCATACGTATCCGACGCAGGCCGTGATCCTGGCGGGTGGTCAGGGCTCGCGGCTTCGCCCGTACACCGATGACCGCCCCAAGCCGATGGTCGAGATCC
This sequence comes from Streptomyces sp. NPDC005494, assembly GCF_042872025.1. Taxonomy (NCBI): domain Bacteria; kingdom Bacillati; phylum Actinomycetota; class Actinomycetes; order Kitasatosporales; family Streptomycetaceae; genus Streptomyces; species Streptomyces sp. NPDC005494. Next base: position 120,915 of record NZ_JBIAJR010000005.1, on the reverse strand, counting down.
CGGGGACCGGGACCCCGATCATCGGCCATCAGCTGTCCTGGCTGGCCGCCGAGGGCGTCACCGACGCCGTGGTCTCGTGCGGCCATCTCGCCGATGTGCTGCAGGACTGGCTGGCTTCCGCCGATCTTCCCTTGCGTGTCACGACCGTCGTCGAGACCGAGCCCTTGGGCCGGGGCGGCGGTCTGAAGCATGCCGCGACGCGGCTGCCCGACCCTTCACAGCCGTGGTACGCGACCAACGGCGACATCTGGACCCGCTTCTCGCTGCGGGAGATGGCCGCCTTCCACGCGGAGCGGGACGCCACGGCGACGCTCGCACTCGCCCGCCCACGGATCCCCTGGGGTGCCGTGGAGACGGACACCTTCGGACACATCACGGACTTCATCGAGTCGCCGCCCTCGCCCTATCTGATCAACGCGGGGGTGTACGTCTTCGCGCCCGCCTTCACGTCGATGCTTCCGGACCGCGGCGACCACGAGCGGACGACGTTCCCCAGGCTGGCCCGGGAACGCCGGCTGGCCGGGTACCCGCTCCCGCACGGGGCGTACTGGCGGGCGATCGACACCGCGAAGGACCTCACGGAAGCGGCGAAGGAGCTCGGCGCGCACGCAGGCACCTGAGCGTGCGGGGCCGCCAGGGCGCCCGTGCTGGGCGGCCGGGCCGCCCCTGCGGGGCCGTCGGGCCACCGGTGCTGGGCAGCCCGGGCGCCAGTGCAGGGCAGCCCGGGCCGCCCGTGGGCCGTCGGGCCGCCTGCGTGGGCCGCCCGTGCTGGGCCGCCGGGCCGCCCGTGGGGCGCCGGAGCGCCCGCCGACGTAGCCGAGGGCGGCCACCGGATGTCCGGTGGCCGCCCTCGTGGTGTGCGGTGCGTTCGTCAGCCGAGCAGGCCGCCGATGGGGTTCTGGCCGGCGCCGCCGGAGGAGGATCCGCCGTCGGACTCGCCGCCGTCCGAACCACCGGTGGTGCCACCGGAGCCGGTGGACCCGGAGGAGCTGGGGCCGGCGTCACCGGTCGGGGGCTCCTGCGGGGCCGGCTCCTGCGGGGGCTCCTGGCCGGTGCCCTGGGTCTGGCTGGGCCCCGCGCTCGTGCCGGCCGTGGGGGCGGACTCGCTCGCCGGGCCGGAGCCCGGTGTGGACTCCTCGGCCGAGGGGGTGCCGGGGGCGCTGGAGGGGGCCGTCTCCGGGGTGCCGCCCTCCGGGGTCCGGGAGGGCTCGCGCTTCTTGCCCTTGGTCTCGTCGGGGAGCGGCGAGCCGGGCAGCTGGTTGGTCGGGTAGCTGTCGGGGCCCGGCACGGTGACGACCTCGGTGGAGCGGACCGCACCGCCGAGCATGGAACCGACCAGCAGGGTCAGGCCGACGACGACCGTGGCGACCGCGGCGCCGCGCCGGAGCACCCGCCGGCGGAGGTCCCAGATCTCCGAGCGCGGGCCGAGGGTGCGCCAGGCCTCACCGGCGAGGCGGCCGTCCAGGGAGTAGACGGGGGCGCCGGCGATGACGAGAGGGCTCCAGGCGGCCAGCAGGATGATGTCGGGCGTGTTGTACGCGGCGGCGGTGCGCCAGCTGACCGTCACCAGGAGGGCGGCGGAGAGCAGGGCCCCGAAGGCCGCCGCGACTCGCTGCCAGAGGCCGAGGACGGTCAGGACGCCGACGATGACCTGGAGGAAAGCGACCGAGAGACCGGAGCCGACGGGGTGGGACAGCGCGAAGTCTCGCAGCGGTTCGGCGAGGGCCCAGGGGTGCAGCGAGGTCAGCCACTTGACCATGGAGCCGCGGTCGCCGCCGTCGAAGTAGGCGGGGTCGCAGAGCTTGCCCATCCCGGCGTAGATGGCGAGGAATCCGAGGATGACGCGCAGCGGGAGGAGCACGACGCCGAGGTTCATCCGGCGGCCCGGGTAGTAGGCGTGCCGGACGGTGTCGGCCTGGCGCCGCTCCCCGGCGGTGGCGCCGTTCCCCGCGTCGTCGCCGGGGCCTTCGTAGGTGACGTCGTAGGCGTCGTCGCTCGGGGTGCCGACGGCGTCGTAGGCGCCGACGGCCTGGCGCATGGGCGGCAGGAGCGGTCCGCTGCGGCCGCCTCCGGCCTGGTGGGGCGTCCGGATGACGGGGTTGGGCTGGGTCTCGTCGAGGCGCGGGATGACCTGCGTGCCGACGCGCGCGTCGTCGTAGCCCGCGCCGGGGCGGGTGTCGAGGTGGCCGGCGGTGGAGTTCCGTACGGCCTGCAGGAGTCCGGTCGCTCCGGGGTCGCCCGGCTCGGACCTGCCGCTCCAGACGACGGGGGCCCGCCTCCGTCCGCCCGCACCGCTCATGGCGGGGATCCTGACCGGTCCGGCGGGGCCGCCCAACGGGCGCAGCCGGGTGCGCTGACCCGGGGCGAGCTGTACCCGGAAGCTGGCGTGGCTGACGATGACCTGCGCGGGGTCGCTGTCCACCTTTGTCATGCTCAGGGCGGGTTGGTCGTCGAACCGAGGCGTTCTGGTGTCCACACTCATCTAACCGAGTGATGTGTGATTAGGACACTGCCTTGACGCGTCCGAAGTGTCCGAGACCCGTCAATACGTCTCCGTGCGGACCGAGTCCGCGTACGCGAGACACGCGGAGTGGGAGAGGAGCCTGCCCGCCTCGGCCGCCTGGCGCAGGGACAGGGCTGCGGCGTCCTTCTCGGACAGCAGCAGGGGGACGTCACCCGGCCAGTCGGTGGCGAGGCCGGGATCCGGTGGGCGGACGCCGTGTTCCCGGCCCGGCGTACGGCCCTCGGAGCAGAGGTACATGACGGTGGTGTCGTCCTCGAGCGCCAGGAAAGCGTGGCCCGAACCCTCTGCCAGGTACACGGAGTTCCGGTCGGCCGCGTCCAGGCGTACCGCTGCCCAGCGCCCGTACGTGGATGATCCGGTGCGGAGATCGACTGCCACATCGAGTAGGGCGCCCCGCAGACAGGTGACGTACGTACTCCGCCTGGCCGGGCGGCACTTGGGCGTAGTGGATTCCGCGTAGCACCCCGCGCCCGGAGACGGACACGTCGGCCTGGGCGAGGGCGAGGGGGTGCCCGGTGGCCGGGCGAAGTCCGCGGCGCGGTAGGCCTCGCGGAAGGTCCCGCGGGGGTCCTCGTGGACAGTGGGGGTATGGAGCCAGGCAGGCTCCGGGCATGGCGAGCCTGCGCATGGGTCCGCTCCCCTGCGGACGGCCTCGTGCGGGTGGGGCGTCGAGCCGGCGCGGCTGTCCTGGTGCGCCAAGACGACGGCAGCGAGCGGTTTTCCTGCCCTTGACGACGAGTACCGCGAGGCCCCTGAAGGGCTCGGGTGCGGGGCCACGCCCGCACCGTCCGCCACGACGGCCTCGCTCTTCCCTCGAACCGTCGACTCAGGCCGCTACCCGGGCGCCGCCCCGGAGCACCGCCGCGGAGCACCGCCCTGAAGCACCGCCCTGAAGCACCGCCCCGGAGCACCGCCGCGGAGCACCGCCGCGGAGCACCGCCGCGGAGCACCGCCGTGGGGCCGGATGGCTCGGCCCCACGGCGGCCAGGGCGTCACGCCCTGCGGCGTGCCACCTCGTAGAGCACGATGCCCGCGGCGACACCGGCGTTCAGGGACTCCGCGCCGCCCGGCATGGAGATCCGGACCCGGTAGTCGCAGGTCTCGCCGACCAGGCGGCCCAGGCCCTTGCCCTCGCTGCCGATCACGATGACGACCGGACCCGCCAGCTCCTCCAGGTCCTCGACGGTGTGCTCGCCGTCGGCGGCGAGACCGACGACCGTGAGGCCGGCCTTCTGGTAGCCCTCCAGGGCGCGCGTGAGGTTGGTGACCCGGGAGACGGGGGTCCGGGCCGCGGTGCCTGCCGAGGACTTCCAGGCCCCGGCCGTCATCCCGGCCGCCCGGCGCTCGGGGACGACGACGCCGTGGCCGCCGAACGCGGACACGGAGCGGACGATCGCGCCGAGGTTGCGGGGGTCGGTGACGCCGTCGAGGGCGACGATCAGCGGGTCCTCGTTGTTGTCGTACGCCGCGGCCGTGAGGTCCTCGGGGTGTGCGTACTCGTACGGCGGGACCTGGAGGACGAGGCCCTGGTGGTTCAGGCCGTTCGTCATGCGGTCCAGCTCGGGGCGCGGGGCCTCCATCAGGTGGATGTTGCCGCGCTCACCGGCGAGCTGCAGCGCCTCGCGGACCCGCTCGTCGTTGTCGATGTACTGCTGGACGTACAGGGTGGTGGCGGGGACGCCGTCGCGCAGCGCCTCGAAGACCGGGTTGCGGCCGACGACCATCTCCGACGTGCCCTTGGCGCCGCCACGACGCGGGGCGGGGCGGCGGGCCGCGGCCTGCTTGGCCTGGGCGTTCGCCACCCGGTTCCTCTTGTGTCCCTTACGGGCGGAGGCGGGCGGCGTCGGTCCCTTGCCTTCGAGACCACGGCGTCGCTGGCCACCGCTGCCGACCTGCATGCCCTTCTTGTTGGACGTGCGGCGGTTCCTGCGCTGGCTGTTCCCGGCCATGACCTACCTGTTTCGTTGCTTCAGAAAAACGTCGTCAAGTGAAAGTGTGCCGCCCGGACGGCCGGGCGGCACATTTGCGCTGCTCACGCATGGTGCGAAGGTCCGCTCAGCGCGGGCCGAGGGTCCACCGGGGTCCGCTGGGGCTGTCCTCGATGACGAGGCCGGACTGGTTGAGCTGGTCGCGGATGGCGTCGGCGGCGGGCCAGTCCTTGCGCTCGCGTGCCGACTGGCGCTGGTCGAGGACGAGCCGTACGAGGGTGTCGACGACGCCGTGCAGGTCCTCTCCGCGGTCGCTCTCGCCCGCCCAGTGGGGATCGAGCGGGTCAAGGCCCAGGACGCCGAGCATGGCGCGCACCTCGGCGAGGCGGGCGACGGCGGCTTCCTTGTCGTCGGCGGCGAGGGCGGAATTGCCCTGCCGGACCGTGGTGTGGACGATCGCGAGCGCCTGCGGGACACCGAGGTCGTCGTCCATGGCCTCGGCGAACGCGGGCGGCACCTCGGCGGCGGCGTCGACCGGGCCCCCGGCCTTCTCCACCACACGCTGGACGAAGCCCTCGATCCGCGCGAAGGCGGACTCCGCCTCGCGCAGGGCCTCCTCGCTGTACTCGATCATCGACCGGTAGTGCGGGGTGCCGAGGTAGTACCGCAGCACGATCGGACGCCACTGCTTGACCATGTCACTGACCAGCACGGAGTTGCCGAGGGACTTCGACATCTTCTCGCCGGACAGGGTGACCCAGCCGTTGTGCACCCAGTACTTCGCGAAGTCGTCGCCGAAGGCCTTGGCCTGAGCGATCTCGTTCTCGTGGTGCGGGAAGATCAGGTCGATGCCGCCGCCGTGGATGTCGAAGGCGGAGCCGAGGTACTTGTGCGCCATCGCGGAGCACTCGAGGTGCCAGCCGGGACGGCCGCGGCCCCACGGGGTCTCCCAGCTGGGCTCGCCCGGCTTGGCGGCCTTCCACATGGCGAAGTCGCGCTTGTCCCGCTTGCCGGTCTCGTTGTCCCCGGAGGGCTGGCGCAGGTCGTCGAGGTCCTGGTTGGACAGCTCGAGGTATCCCTCGTACGAGCGGACGTCGAAGTAGACGTTGCCGTCGGCCTCGTAGGCGTGGCCGCGCTCGATGAGGCCGCGCATCATCTCGATCATCTCGGGGACGTGCCCCGTGGCGCGCGGTTCGTACGTGGGCGGGAGGCAGCCCAGGGCGTCGTAGCCGTCGTTGAACGCGCGCTCGTTCTCGTAGCCGATGGACCACCAGGGGCGGTTCTGCTCGGCGGACTTCTTGATGATCTTGTCGTCGATGTCGGTGACATTCCGGATGAACGTCACGTCGTAACCGCGGTACTCGAACCAGCGGCGCATGATGTCGAAGTTCAGTCCGGACCTGATGTGCCCGATGTGCGGAGCGGCCTGGACAGTCGCGCCACAGAGGTAGATCGAGACACAGCCCGCTGTGAGCGGGACGAAGTCACGGATCTGCCGGGCGTTGGTGTCATGCAGGCGAATAGTCACTCCTCAAGGGTAGTGGGCCCGCACCAGTGCCCAGCGCCCCCTGTGGAAAACGTGTCACAACTGATCGGTGCCGGCGTCGGCGGGCGACGGCGCGCCCCGGCCGGAGGGCAGGGTGAGGGCCAGTCCCGCGCCGGCCAGGGGGACGGCGGCGAGCACCGCCCACAGGACGGGTCCCGGCGTGTCGAGGAGCGTGCCGGTGGCCGCGCTGCCCACGAGGACGGCGAGGCCCGAGACGGAGGAGAGGGCCCCCGTGGCGAGCCCGAGCCGACGGTCGTCGACCAGGTCGGGCACCAGCCCCCGCGCGGCCGGGACCAGCAGCATCTGGCCGAGCGTGAGCAGGACGACGAGCGTGGCCCCGGGGAGCAGCCCGGCGGGCCCGCCGGGGGCGAGCGGCACCGCGGCGAATCCGGCGACGACCGCGAGTCCCGCGACGAGTGCGGTACGCGGCGCGATGCGGCGCGCGGACCAGCGGGTCAGGGGCAGCTGCGCCACGACGACGAGCGGCGAGGAGAGCGCGAACAGCCCGCCGAGCGCCCCCTGTGAGCCGGTGGCGCGCTCCACCTCGACGGGCAGGGCGAGGTAGAGCTGGTTGTAGGAGAGGAGGTAGCAGCTGTAGGCGAGGCACAGGACGAGGAACGGCCGGTCGGACAGGATGCCGAGGGGAGTCCGGGCGCCCGCTGCGGCGGCCGGGACGCGGCGGGGCCCGCGCGGCACGAGGCGGGCGTGTCCCACGAGTACGCCGACGAAGACCACGGCTCCGGCGAGACAGGCGGAGCGGAATCCGCCTCCCAGGAGCAGCAGCAGGCTGCCGAGCAGCGGTCCGATGAAGGCTCCGGCCTGCCCGGCGGCGGAGAACACCGCCAGCACCTGGGCGCGCGGGGTGCCGGAGGCGTGCTCGTGGGCGACGGCGGCCCTGGCGGTCTCGGACTCGACGGCGGGCGAGAAGAGTGCCGCGGCGAAACCGATGAGCAGGACCGCGCCGATCACGGTGGGTGTGGAGCCGGCCTGGGCGAGCCAGCAGAAGCCGGCGATGCGCAGGGCGCAGCCGGTGAGTACGACGGGCCGTGGGCCGTAGCGGTCGGTGAGGGCTCCGCCGACGACGAAGAGGCCTTGCTGGCTGAAGGTGCGCAGGCCCAGCACGAGCCCGACGAGCCAGCCCGCCATGCCGAGCCCGTCGCCGAGGTGGGCGGCGAGGTAGGGCAGGACGGCGTAGAAGCCGGTGTTGAAGGCGAACTGGGTGGTGGTCAGGAGCCGGATGTAGGGCTTGAGCGCCAGGGCGCCGGTGTCCTTGGTGGCCGTCGTCATCCGCGGCCCCGGCCTCGTACGGACGCCGAGGTCAGCACCGCGAGCGCGCCGAGGGCGGCGAGCGCTACGGCGGGGGCGAGGACGGCCCAGGGGGCGCGTTCGGCGTAGGCCGTGTTCTCCGAGAGCATGCGGCCCCACTCCGGGGCGGGGGCCGCCGTCCCGAGCCCGAGGAAGCCGAGGGAGGCGAGCGCCAGTGCGACGGCCGGGATCCTCAGCACCGCGTGGCGTACGACCGGGGGGACGACGCCCGGCAGGATGTGGCGGCGCAGCCGGTGCCACCGCCCGGCCCCGAGGGACCGTGCCACGGCGACGTGCGGGGCGGCGCGCTCCTGCGCGGTGAGCGCGGCGGTGTGTGCGGCGAGCGGTGCCCAGGAGACGGCTGCGACGGCGCCCGCCGCGCCCCAGGGGCCGGGGCCCGCGACGCCCGCGACGACGAGACCGGCCAGCACGGCGGGCAGTGCGTTGGCCGTCTCGGTGAGGGCGCCGGCGCGGACGGCTCCGGCGAGCAGCCCCAGGAGCAGGGTGACGGCGCTGACGGCGACGGCGGTGAGCACGGTCCTGGCGGCACCGTGGGCGAGGCGTGCGAGGACGTCGCGGCCCAGGGAGTCGGTGCCCAGCGGGTGGGCCGTCGAGGGTGAGGCGAGCCGGGCCGCGGCGTCGGCGTGCAGGGGGTCGCGCGCGAGGCCCGCGAGGACGACGGTGGCGAACAGCACCGCCAGGATCACCGCGGCGACGGTCACCGCGCGGCTCGCGGGCAGGGCCGGTGCGACCAGTGGAGGCAGGGCGCCGTCGGTACGGGCCGGCCCGAGCAGCGCCCGGGAGCCGATCCGGGCCGCGAGTCCGGCACCGACGCCGAGCAGGAGCAGGAGCAGCACGCAGGCCTGGAGGACGGGCAGGTCCTGGGCCAGGGCGGCGGACAGGGCCGTCCCGCCGAGCCCGGGGATGGCGTAGAGCGTCTCGACGGCGACCGCGCCTCCGGTGAGCCCGACGGTGACCAGGCCGAGTTGGGGCAGCAGGACGGGCAGGACGCGGCGCAGTGCCTGGACGGCGATCCGGCGGCCGGGCAGCCCGTGCGCGGTGGCCGCGCGCGCCCAGGGTTCGGCGAACGCCGCGGGCAGCGCGTCGTCCAGCAGCCGCCCGAGCAGCGCTCCGGCGGGTACGCCCATGGCGAGGGCGGGCAGGACGATCTGCTCGGGGCCGCCCCAGCCGAGGGCGGGGAACCAGCCCAGTTGCACGGCGAGGACGGTCGCCAGGACCGCGGCCAGGAGGAACTCCGGCAGCGCGGCGAGTACGGCGGCGCCGGCTCCGGCCCGGGTGGTGACGAGCCTGCGGCGGGCGCCGCGACGGAGAGTCCCGCCGGCGAGGGCGAGCGCGAGGAGGACGGCGACGCCGAGCGAGGCGCCCATGAGGGTGAGGGAGACCCCGAACGCCGAGGTCACGTCGGGGCCGACCGGCTGCCCGGAGACCCAGGACTCGCCCAGGTCGCCGCGCAGGAGTCCGGCCGCCCAGCCGCCGAGTACGTGCAGCGGGCCGCCGTCGAGTCCGGTCTCGGCGCGGATCGCGTCGAGCACCTCGGGTGTCGGCGGCCGGTCCGCGTACCGGGCGTGCAGGATCGTCAGCGCCGGGTCCGTACGGGTCAGCCGGGGCAGCAGCCCGATCACGGCGACGACGGCCAGGAGCGCACCGAGCCGTCCGGCCAGGTACCTCACGCGGGTCAGCCGAGGCGGGTGTCGGCGGTGATGAGCGTGCGTTCCATGGGGTCGAGTGCGACGCCTTCGACGCGGGCCTCGTCGTACCCCTGCACGAAGCGCTCGTGGACGAGCGGTACGAGCGCGTCGCTGCCGAGGACGGCGGCCTCGGCGGTCATCTCGGCGCGGTGGCGGGCGTCGGTTCCGGTCTGCGCGGCGGCCTTGGCGACGGCGGCGTCGACGCGGTCGTCGCAGAGCTGGGAGATGTTGAAGCTGCCGTCGCAGGTGAAGTCGGAGGCCAGGTAGGAGAGAGGGTCCGCGGTGTCCAGCAGGGTGTTGCGGGCCTGGATGAAGGCGTCGTACTTCCCCGCGAGCGCGTCGGCCTCCAGCTGCGCGTAGTCGCGTACGACCTGCTTGACGGTGAAGCCGCGCTTCTCCAGCTGCTGCTGGACGAGCGTCGCGACCTCGGGGAGTTCGGGGCGGTTGGTGCAGGTGGCGAGGACGATCTCCTCCGTCCCGGCCACCTCGGCCCGGCCGGCCGCCTTCGCCCGGTCCGTCGGGGCGGTGCGCTGCCCGGCGGCCCAGGGGACGCCGGGGCCGAGGAGCCCCTGCGCGGTGTCGGCCCGTCCCTCGTACACCCCGTCGACCAGGGCCTTCGAGTCGATGGCCTCGCGGGCGGCGGCGCGCATGGCCGGGTCGGCGAAGACACCGTGTTCGGTGTTGAGCGAGAGGCCGTTGGTCCGGGCGGAGGGGAATTCGTGGACGTATGCGCCGCCGAGCAGCGACGCCTGCGATATCGGTACGTATTCGGCCACGTCGACGCTCTTCGTCCGCAGCGCGTTCGCACGGGCCGTGCCGTCGGCGACGAAGGTGACGTCGACGCCCGGGGACTCGGCCTTGTCACCCCAGTAGTCGGCGTTGCGCTCCAGGGTGGCGGCGACCGCGCCCTTGACTTCGGTGAGGGTGAACGGTCCGGTGGCGTGCCCGGCCGGGTTCACCTTGCCGTTCTTGTAGGCGCCGGCGGACAGGATGGTCAGGGACGGGTTCGCGAGCCGCTGCGGGAGCAGCGGGTCCGCGTCCTCGGTGACGATCCGTACGGTGCCGGGGGCCGTGGCCGTCGCGACCAGGCTGGTGTCGGACAGCACCCGGGGCAGCGGGGACGCCTTGCCCGCCGCGGTGAGCGACCGGACCACGGCGTCGGCGTCGACCTTCGCGCCGTCCTGGAAGACGGCGTCGCGGAGGGTGAACGTCCAGGTGGTGGGGTTGTCCTGCTTCCAGGACGTGGCGATCGCGGGCTGTGCCGCGCCGTTCTTGTCCAGTGTGGTGAGTCCCTCGATGACGGCGAGCCGGCTGAGGGTGACGGCGTCGTCCCCGTACGGGGACATGGCCTGGGCGGGCGGGAAGGCCATGACGACCCGGAGCCGCTGCGCGTCGCCGGAGGCTCCGGAGCCGCTGGACGAGGAGCAGGCGGCGAGCGGGAGCAGCAGAGCGGCGGCGATGACCGGCAGCGTGGCGCGGCGGTTCCGGGGCAGAGGCATGACGAAGACCCTATATGGAAACGATTATCATCAGATGTTCGAGGTGGCGTGACCGTCGCCGGCAGGGGGCATCGGCAGCTCGAAGTGGACGATGCCCTGCCCACCTCCCGGCAACCGGCGTTCGTCACAGACCTCGTGGGCCATGGACCGCCAGAACGGCTCGGCGCCCGGCACCGCCGGGTCGGTGTGCAGGTAGAGCGAGGTGTAGCCGCCGGCCCGCGCGGCGAAGTCGCCGAGCTCCCGCACCAGCGCCCGGGCCAGGCCGTGCCTGCGGTGCTCGGGGCGTACGTAGATCCGGCACAGCTGGGCCGTGGTGCCGGAGGGGAAGCGGTCCGCGACCCACTGGGGGTTGGGCGGCGCCTGCGGACCACGGTCCCGCACCGCGCCTGTCGCGACGACCTCGTCGCCGTGGAGCGCGACCAGGAGGGTGCAGCGCCGGGGCAGCAGGTAGGCGCCCTCGAGGTCGATGATGTCGGCGTGCCAGCGCGGCACGTAACCCGACCGCAGGTCGTGGTACACGGTGTCGAGCATCACGGCCCGCGCACCGCCGACGTCCTGCGCGGTGGCGGTCCGCAGGACGTATCCGTCCGCCGGCGCGCTCCGTTCGGTCGTCGCACCGGCGATCGCACTCGACACTGACGCCACCCTCGCTCTCGGCCCGTACGGCACATCACTTGCCGCATCAGCGTACGTGCAAGTGATGTGCAATAAGGCGGCGGGGTCCTCGTGGCGGAGCCATCCGTGTGTCCCGGCCGGAGAACCGGCCCGGGCACACCGCACAAGTGCCCCTGCGTCAGCCCTCGGTGCGGTGGACCAGGGCGGTCGCGATGCCCGCGATGCCCTCGCCCCGGCCCGTGAAGCCGAGGCCGTCCGACGTCGCCGCGGAGAGCGAGACCGGGGCTCCCACCGCCTCGGACAGCACCTTCTGGGCCTCGTCGCGCCGCTTGCCGATCTTGGGGCGGAGTCCGACGACCTGCACGGCCACGTTGCCGATCTCGAAGCCCTCGGCACGCACGATCCGCGCGGCCTCGGTGAGCAGGGTGACGCCCGACGCACCCGACCACTCGGGCCGGCCGGTGCCGAAATGCTGTCCCAGGTCACCGAGTCCGGCGGCCGAGAACAGGGCGTTGCAGGCGGCGTGCGCCACGACGTCGGCGTCGGAGTGCCCGGCCAGCCCGGGGCCCTCGCCCTCCCACAGCAGCCCGGCGCACCAGAGCTCGCGGCCCTCCTCGAAGGCGTGGATGTCGGTCCCGATGCCGACACGCGGGATCACGGGGGCGGGCTGCCGCCGCACGGTCTCAGAATCCATCGTTCGCCCTCCGGCGTGCGAGAACGGCCTCGGCCAGCACCAGGTCGAGCGGCCGGGTCACCTTGAACGCCTCCTCGTGCCCGGGCACGACGACGACGGGCGCACCCGTCCGCTCGACCATGCCCGCGTCGTCGGTCGCGCCCTCCCCGTCCACGGCCACGCTCTCGTGCGCCCGGACCAGCGCGTCCCGGGCGAACCCCTGAGGGGTCTGCACGGCCCGCAGCCTCGCCCGTACGGGAGTCGAGAGCACCGGTTCCGGACGGCCCGGCTCCCCCGGCTCGACCTCCTTGACGGTGTCGGCGAGCGGAAGCGCGGGAACGACGGCCGGAGCCCCGTCCCGCACGGCCTCGATGACAGCGTCCACGGTGTCGACCGGCACGAGGGGCCGGGCGGCGTCGTGGACGAGCACGACGGAGACGTCGTCGGGCAGGGCGTCGAGGCCGAGCTTCACGGACTCCTGGCGGGTCGCACCACCGGGGACGACGACGTAGTCGGTGCGCTCGGGCAGCGCGTGCCCGTCGATGAGGTTCTTGACCTCCGGCGCGCCGTCCGGCGGAGCGACCACGACGACGAGACTCACGGCGCGGGACGCGGCCATGGCCCGTACGGCGTGGATCAGCATGGGGGTACCGCCGAGCGCGCGGAGCGCCTTGGGGGTACCGGGGCCGAGCCGGACGCCGCGGCCCGCCGCCGGGATCACCGCGGCGGTGCGGGAGCGGCTCGGCTCAGCGGGCGTCGGTGACATCGATGACATCGGTTGCACTCCGAAGCTTCGGCAGGTTTGTTTCCACGACCGACATGGGTATGGCCTGGGCGTGCCCCCGACCGTAGGTTGGGGGGAGAGCCTGGCGCGACGCCTTGACCTGACCGGGAACCCTTCCGTGACCCCCGGTCGGCCGAGCCGCGCAGGGCTCGGTGGGGCTTGCTGAGGGGGACGGCACCGAAGGCGACCCGCGAATCCGGGTGGATTCCGTCGAATCCGGACCGCCCGGACCGGGCCCGAGCATGCCCAGGGCCGGGTCCGAACATGCCGCAGCGCCCGACGACTTACCGTAGAAACGGCTGGTCAGCGGGCACCGCGGCACAATGTGTTACGACCGGATTCGTCAGCCGGTGGCACCGGTCGCCGGTGTCGTCCGGTTCAGGACGCGAGGACCTCGTCGAGCAGGGCCTCGGCCTTGTCCTCGTTCGTGTTCTCCGCGAGAGCGAGCTCGCTCACCAGGATCTGGCGGGCCTTGGCGAGCATGCGCTTCTCACCTGCGGAGAGTCCGCGCTCACGCTCACGACGCCACAGGTCACGCACGACTTCCGCGACCTTGATGACATCGCCCGAGGCGAGCTTCTCGAGATTTGCCTTGTAACGTCGGGACCAGTTCGTCGGCTCTTCGGCGTACGGCGCGCGCAGCACCTCGAAGACCCGGTCCAGCCCTTCCTGCCCGACGACGTCGCGCACTCCGACGAACTCCGCATTGTCCGCCGGTACACGAACCGTCAAGTCGCCCTGGGCGACCTTGAGCACCAAGTAGGTCTTGTCCACGCCTTTGATCTGGCGAGTTTCGATAGCCTCGATCAGCGCGGCCCCGTGATGGGGATAGACCACGGTGTCGCCAACCTTGAACGTCATGTGACAGGTACCCCTTCCGTGGCTATCCAGAGTAACACGAGAACGGCTTCTCCTGAATGGCGTTTTCGCAGGTCAGGGCATATCTCGGGGCTTGACAACTGCGCCACGAACGTGCTGCGCGAGGCTTCCGGAAGGCGATATTCGCAGGTCGGAGCGGGCGTACGGCCGAGCGGAAACATCTGCGTCACACACGCCGGAAGGCCTCCAGAAGGGGCCGAACGTCCCGTTTTGTCGGATTCCGGATGGTGAACTTTCCGTACTCCGTTCGGACATCGATCACCCGTACGGACCTTAGCGTCCGTGGCCATTGAAATTGATCACCGTCCGGACCCCGGGTGGATTATGCGCGGGAAATGCGCCACGGCCGGTAAATCGATCACCCGCCGATCAAGATGCCGATCACCCGCGTTTTGTGAACGGCGTGCGAAACAGCGTGGCCAGGAGGGGTACGGCGCGCCTACGACAAGCGTCGCGTCCCCGTACGGAGGACGGACGGAACGCGGCCGGCGGCCCGCCCGGGCGCGGCGAGGGCTTTCGGTCCACAGCTCGGCCGCCCACAGGGGCGGGTCGGGTGCGGGCCCGGGAGGGCGGCTCGGTAACCTGAGCCCGCTGACACACACTTAGGGCGGCTTTACGGCCGCTCGGGCCTTCCTGTCCGCAGAGTCCGAAGTCCGCTGTCCGAACGTTCAAGGAGTTGCCGCCGCCGTGAGCCGCAGCCTTCGACACGGCGCCCTCGCCGCCACTGCCCTCGTGTTCTCGATCGCCACGCTGTCGGCCTGCGCCGCCGGCAACAACGCGCAGACGCTTCAGGTCAGGCCGGACAACGCGGCCACCGCCGTCGGCTCCCTCAAGATCCAGAACCTGAACGTCATCACGCAGCCCGGGCACGAAGCCGAGGGCCCGGCCGTCATCGCCGGCACGCTGTTCAACGACAGCGCGAAGCGTGAGGTCCTGGAGAAGATCACGCTGCCCGGCAGCAACGCCACGGTGAAGCTGAACGCCGCCAAGGGCAAGGGACCGCTCGTGGTCCCGGCCGGCGGGCGGGTCATCATCGGCGGCGCGAACAACGCCTCCGCCGTCATCGAGAACGGCCGTCAGGTCGGTGCCGACGGCAGTGTGCAGACCGTCGTCTTCACGTTCAGCGAGACCGGGGACGTCGAGCTCGGTGCCGCCGTCGTGCCGGCGACCAGCTTCTTCGAGGGCTTCGGCCCGAGCACGCTGCCCACCCCGAAGCCCACGCCCTCGGAGTCCGAGTCCGGCGCCACGGGCGAGCCGACCGACGGGGCCTCAGAGAGCCCGTCGGAGACCGGCTCGGCCTCGCCGGAGGGCGACAGCGCCGCCGCCGACACCCACTGATCACGCGGGTGGGGGGTGTCTCCGCCGGAGACACCCCCCACTCAGCGCGCTCGGCCTCCAGGCGGCCCGCGCTCAGCGCGCGCCCACCTCACCGGTCCCGGTCACCGGGCCGGTCTACGGCTCGAACTTGTAGCCCAGGCCACGCACCGTCACCAGGTACCTCGGCGCGCCGGGATCGGGCTCGATCTTGGCCCGGAGCCGCTTGACGTGGACGTCCAGGGTCTTGGTGTCACCCACGTAGTCCGCGCCCCAGACCCGGTCGATCAGCTGCATACGCGTCAGCACGCGACCCGCGTTGCGCAGGAGCATCTCCAGCAGGTCGAACTCCTTCAGCGGGAGGTCGACCTTGCCGCCGGAGACCGTGACGACGTGGCGGTCCACGTCCATCCGGACCGGGCCGGCCTCCAGCGCGGCCGGAGTGACCTCCTCCGGCTCACCGCGGCGGCGCAGGACCGCGCGGATGCGGGCGACCAGTTCCCGCGAGGAGAAGGGCTTGGTGACGTAGTCATCGGCTCCTATTTCCAGGCCGACGACCTTGTCGATCTCGCTGTCCTTCGCGGTGACCATGATCACCGGGACGTTCGACCGGACACGCAGCTGCCGGCAGACCTCCGTACCGGGCAGGCCGGGGAGCATCAGGTCGAGCAGGACGAGGTCGGCGCCGTTGCGCTCGAACTCGTCGAGGCCGTCCGGGCCGGTGGCCGCGATGGCCACCTCGAAGCCTTCCTTGCGCAGCATGTAGGAAAGGGCGTCGCTGAAGGATTCCTCATCCTCGACGACAAGCACTCGGGTCACGGAAGAGCCTCCGGGGCAGGAAATGGTTCGTAAGAATCGGTCTCGTACGGTCCCTCGCCGTCAACTGCACCGTTGACGACGAGCGCTCCGCCGGTGTTACGTCCCCGTACGACGCCCGACTCGGGCAGTCGCAGGGTGAAGGTGGAGCCCTGGCCTTCCGAGCTCCATACGGTGACCTCCCCGCCGTGCGAGGCGGCCACATGCTTGACGATGGCGAGGCCGAGACCGGTGCCACCGGTGGCCCGCGAGCGGGCCGGGTCGACTCGGTAGAACCGCTCGAACACGCGCTCGCGGTCCTTCTCGGAGATGCCGATGCCCTGGTCGGTCACGGCTATCTCGATCAGATCCCCGCCGGGCGCGGACAGTTTCCGCGCCGCGATTCCGACGCGCGTGCGTGCGGGGCTGTAGTTGACGGCATTCTCCACGAGATTGCCGAGAGCAGCGGCCAGCTGGCTGCGGTTCCCCCAGACCGTGAGGTCCGCCGTGCCGCCCGATGCCATGGTGATCTGCTTGGAACCGGCCTGCTGGCGGCACCGGTCGACGGCCTCGGCGACCAGCTGTTCCACCCGTACGGGTTCGGCGTCCTCGAGCGGGTCGTCGTTCTGCACCCGGGAGAGGTCGATGAGCTCCTGGACGAGGTTGGTGAGCCGGGTCGCCTCGATCTCCATACGGCCGGCGAACCGCTGCACCGCCTCAGGATCGTCGGACGCGTCCATGACCGCTTCGGAGAGCAGGGAGAGCGCGCCGACCGGGGTCTTGAGCTCATGGCTGACGTTGGCGACGAAGTCACGCCGTACCGCCTCTATGCGCCGGGCCTCGGTGAGGTCCTCGACCAGCAGCAGCACCAGGCGTGAGCCCAGCGGGGCGACCCTCGCCGAGACGGCGAGCGCCTCACCCCGGCCCGTGCCGCGGCGCGGGAGGTCCAGCTCCACCTGTCGTATCTCACCGTCACGCCGGGTGTCCCTGGCCATGTGGAGCATCGGCTCCACAGCAAGGCGTCCGCCCCTGACCAGGCCCAGCGCGTAGGCGGCCGAGCTGGCCTTGACCACGCTGTCGCTCTCGTCGAGCACGACGGCCGAGGAGCTGAGCACGGACAGGACCGTGTCCACCCCCGGGGGCAGGGCGGCGTTGCCGTCGGGCCGCAGGGACGTACGCGTGGGGCGCTTCTGCTCGCGTTCGCTCCAGCGGAACGCCAGCATGGCGATCACACCGGTGCAGAGCCCGGCGATCGCGGCAGCTGCGGCGACCGCCGCGTTCACGTCCATGCTTCAAGGTTATGCGGGCTCGCCGACACTCTCCCAGCCATCCGAGTGCCTTCTCGAACACTCGTCGCCCAGAGTTCACCAAGGGGATAGTGCCGGTTCACTTGGGCGGTCGGATCCCGACGCGTAGGCCCCGCACCGTGGCAACGTGGGGGTCGGCCCTAGACCCCGGCCTCAGCAAGGATCTGGAGAGGGACTTCCATGCGCGACGCTTACCACGAGGAACTCGATTCGATCGGCGAAGGCCTGGTCGAGATGGCCCGGCTCGTCGGCTCGGCGATCGGACGGGCCACGACCTCCATGCTGGACGCCGATCTCAAGCTCGCGGAGAGCGTGATCGCCGCGGACCAGAAGGTCGACGACCTCCAGCACGACCTGGAGGCACGCGCCATCGCGCTCCTCGCCCGCCAGCAGCCCGTCGCCACCGATCTGCGGATCGTGGTCACCTCGCTGCGCATGAGCGCCGACCTGGAGCGCTCGGGCGACCTCGCCCAGCACGTCGCCAAGCTGGCACGGCTGCGCTTCCCCGAGTCCGCGGTGCCGCACGACCTGCACGCCACCATCCTGGAGATGGGTCAGCTCGCGCAGCGGCTGATGGCCAAGGCCGCCGAGGTCATCATCACGAAGGACGTCGATCTGGCGCTCCAGCTGGAGCAGGACGACGACGAGATGGACCTGCTGCACCGCACGCTGTTCCAGCACCTGATGGACGACCGCTGGAAGCACGGCATCGAGACCGCCGTGGACGTGACGCTTCTGGGCCGCTACTACGAGCGCTTCGCCGACCACGCGGTCTCGGTCGCCAAGCGCGTCGTCTACCTGGTCACCGGCGAACACGCGGACGAGATTCAGGCGGCCACGCCGGTGGAGGGGGCGTAAGGGGGCGCGAGGGCCGGGACGGTCGTACCTCTGTCCCCACCCTCGTGCGCCGTTGAAGCGCCCTCCGGGCTGGGCATGCAATGGGTGCGGGGGCGGCGCGGCATGCCCGCGGCCCCCGTCGTCGGCATGTGTGGCCCACGCATGTGCCGTACGCCGTCGAGTCGTACGCCCTGAGGAGGGACCATGGCCGATTCCCCCGTGACCGAACCCCAGCAGGAGACCCCGACCGAAGTGGTGCACCTGCCCGTGCTGGGAGCCTGCGGTTGCGGCTCGGGCTGCGGGTGCGGCTGCCAGTCCGGCGCGCCGTGCCAGTGCGGCGGCTGAGCCCGGCCGAATCCTGCGGCGGGGCCCCGTCACGGACGCGTGTCCGTCACGGGGCCCCGCCGCGGCGCGCTCCTCGGACCGCGGGCGCCACAGACCGGGCCGCGGGTTCGGGCACTCAGACCGCGGGCCCGGGCGCTGAGACCGCGGGCCTGGGCACTCGGTCCACGGGCCTGGGCACTCGGTCCACGGCGCCAGGCACTCAGACCGCGGGCTCGGGCGCCGTGCGGTCCTCGGGCGCCTTCCGGCCCTCAGGTGCCGACCGGTCCTCGGGTGCCGACGATGCCGCGACGACCGGCTCGGGCAGTTCCAGATTCCGCATCAGCAGCCAGTAGCCCGCCGCGGTCACCGTGCCGAGCACCGCACAGGTCCCCCACAGCCAGGCCGCACCGTAGTGGTCGATCACGAAGCCCGACATCAGGGGAGCGATGAGCGCCGCGACCGACCAGGACATCGTGTACATGCCTTGGTAACGCCCCCTGCCGTGCGCCGGGGACAGCTGCACGACAAGCCCCGTCTGCGTCGGCGCGTTGACGATCTCGGCGAGGGTCCAGACGCACACCGTCAGCGCGTAGACCCCCACCGATCCCGCGAAGGCGGTCAGCCCGAAGCCGTAGCCCGCGAGAACGGACGAGATGATCAGCAGCCGTCGCGGATCGCGGTGCTGGATGAAGCGGGTGACCGGGATCTGCAGGGCCACGATCAGCACGCCGTTGACGGCGATGGCGGTGCCGAAGTCGGAACTGGACAGCCCGTCCGTGCCCATGGCCACCGGCAGCCCCACGTATCCCTGCTGGAAGATCAGCGCCACCAGGAAGGACAGGCCGACGACGGCCATGTAGCGCCCGTCGCGCAGGACGGTGCTCAGCCGCACGTCGTCCGGCGCGGCCTCCCCCGCCTTCCGGGGCTCGTCCTCCGGCCGGGATTCCGGCACCTTGAGGAAGACGACGACGGCGCACAGCAGCGTCAGGGCGGCCTCTCCCAGGAAGCCCGCCATATAGCTGTACTCCGCGATGAAGCCGGCTCCGGCCGAGGAGACCGCGAACCCGAGGTTCACCGCCCAGTAGTTGAGCGAGAAGGCCCGCACCCGGTCCTCGGGCCGCACGATGTCGGCCATCATCGCCTGCACGGCAGGCCGGGAGGCGTTGCTCGCCATTCCCACCACGAAAGCGACGCCCGCGATCGCGACCGGATGCACCATGAAGCCGAGCACGGCCACCGACACGGCGGTCGAGAGCTGCGCGATCAGCATGGTGGGCCGACGCCCCAGCCGGTCGGTCATCACCCCGGCACCGAGCGACGAGACGACCCCGCCGAGCCCGTGCAGCGAGGCGACGAGACCGGCGTACGAGGCCGAGTAGCCCCGGTCCAGGGTCAGGTAGAGCGCCATGAAGGTGGCGACGAACGCCCCGAGGCGGTTGACCAGGGTGCTGGTCCACAGCCACCAGAACTCCCTGGGGAGGCCGGCGACCGTCTCGTGTGCCGCCTTTCTGAGACCGGCGACAGACATAGGGCTTCCCCCCGGGGACGTGCGTGTACGGATGGGTGCGGGCAGACTCTGTAAGCGGCCCAACAGCTGTCCGAACATTACGAAAACGGATTCCCCGGCCGCCACTGGATTGACGCCGACCGTCAATCGTGGGTTCGCCGTCCCGCCCCGTGTCCGCCCTGTGACCGAGCGCGCGGAGCTCGCGCGGGTTCGATTACGCTCGGACCCATGGCCGACGCACCGTACAAGCTGATCCTCCTCCGCCACGGCGAGAGCGAATGGAACGCGAAGAACCTGTTCACCGGATGGGTGGACGTAGACCTCACCGACAAGGGCGAGAAGGAGGCGGTCCGCGGCGGTGAGCTGCTCAAGGACGCCGGCCTGCTCCCCGACGTCGTGCACACCTCCCTCCAGAAGCGCGCGATCCGCACGGCCCAGCTCGGGCTGGAGGCCGCGGACCGCCACTGGATCCCCGTGCACCGCTCCTGGCGTCTGAACGAGCGCCACTACGGCGCCCTCCAGGGCAAGGACAAGGCCCAGACGCTCGCCGAGTTCGGCGAGGAGCAGTTCATGCTCTGGCGCCGCTCGTACGACACCCCGCCGCCCGCCCTCGAGGACGGCACCGAGTTCTCGCAGAGCGCCGACCCGCGCTACGCGACGATCCCGACGGAGCTGCGCCCGCGCACGGAGTGCCTCAAGGACGTCGTCATCCGCATGCTGCCGTACTGGTACGACGGCATCGTCCCGGACCTCCTCGACGGCAAGACCGTCCTGGTCGCCGCCCACGGCAACAGCCTGCGTGGCCTGGTGAAGCACCTGGACGGCATCTCCGACGACGCCATCTCGGGCCTCAACATCCCGACCGGCATCCCGCTCGCCTACGAGCTGGACGCCGACTTCCGCCCCCTGAAGCCGGGCGGCACGTACCTCGACCCGGACGCCGCGAAGGCTGCGATCGAGGCCGTGAAGAACCAGGGCAAGAAGAAGTAGGTTCGCTGATCATGCCCCCGACCCGCGCTTACGGCGCGGGGCGGGGGCGTTTTCGCGGCGTGGGCCCTCTGTGGGACCTCGGCGCGGTGAATTCCGCGCCGGTCGGGAACGACCCAGCTCGAAGATGGACCTGCGTCGCCGAATGCCGCGCAGCCGTTGAGCAATCGGCTTGCCTTCGAGTGTGGTTCAGCATCTAGCGTCTCCCGCATGACGACACCTCAGCAGAAGATCGGATCGGGTTTCGGTGCCCAGAGCACCGCGGACGACGTGCTGAACGGGATCGATCTGGCCGGCAGCACCGCGATCGTCACCGGGGGCTACTCGGGGCTCGGTCTGGAGACGACCCGCGCACTGGCCGCTGCGGGGGCACGGGTCGTCGTCCCCGCCCGACGGCGGGCGGTCGCGCAGGAGGCGGTCGCGGGCATCGACGGGGTCGAGACCGACGATCTCGACCTGTCCGACCTCGAAAGTGTCCGCGGCTTCGCCGAGCGGTTCCTGGACTCGGGCTGTCAGCTCGACATCGTGATCAACAACGCCGGGATCATGGCCTGCCCCGAGACCCGGGTCGGTCCGGGCTGGGAAACGCAGTTCGCCACCAACCACCTCGGCCACCACGCTCTGATCAACCGTCTCTGGCCGGCGATCGCCCCCGGTGGCGGGCGTGTGGTCGCCGTGGCCTCCGGCGGCCACGGCATCACCGGCATGCGCTGGGACGACGTGCACTTCGAGCGCGCCTACGACAGATGGCAGGCGTACGGGCAGGCGAAGACGGCGAACGTGCTGTTCGCCGTGCAGCTCGACGCGCTGGGCCGCGGTGCCGGGGTCCGCGCGTTCGCGGTGCACCCCGGCAGCATCCTCACTCCGCTGCAGCGCCACCTCGCGAAGGAGGACATGGTCGAGGCGGGCTGGATCGACGAGGAGGGCAAGGCGATCGATCCCACCTTCAAGACACCCGAGCAGGGCGCGGCGACGCAGGTGTGGGCGGCGACCTCCCCGCAGCTGGCGGGCATGGGCGGGGTGTACTGCGAGGACTGCGACATCGCCGAGCCGGCCGGTGAAGGCTCGGAAGGCGGCGTGCACGCGCACGCCACGGACCTCGAGCAGGCCGCGCGGCTGTGGGCGCTGTCGGCCGAGCTCACGGGCGTCGACGCCTTCGCGACGGCGAAGTAGCGGCTGCCCTCGGGGGCCCGGAACTGCCGTGGCGGACCGCCGTCCCGCGAAGCCCGCGCCTCCCCGCCTGCGGTCGGACGGCGTTCGCGTCACAGTGGAGGGATGGACGCACAGCACGACGCAGATCTTCTGGGCGCCCGGGCACTCGGCGCGGCGACCAGGCTGCCCGTGCAGGACCTGGAGCGGGCGCGGCGCTTCTACGCCGAGAAGCTGGGACTGGAGCCCGTCGACGAGCGGCCCGGCGGGCTGTTGTACCGGTGCGGGGGCTCGGAGTTCGCCCTGTTCCGGTCGGCGGGCGCCTCGCCCGGCACCTTCACCCAGATGGGCTGGCAGGTGGACGACATCGAAGCCGTCGTGACGGAACTCGGGCGGCGTGGCGTCGAGTTCGAGGAGGTCGACCTGCCGGGGCTCCGCACCGAAGGAGGCATCGCCGAGATCGAGGGCAACTACCCGAGCAAGGGTGCCAGGGGTGAACGCGGCGCCTGGTTCCGGGACAGCGAGGGGAACATGCTGGGCATCGGCCAGGCCGTCAGGTAGGTGCCGTCGGATTCGTCCCGCGCACCTGTGGGAACGGGGCCTCGCGGCAGTGTTCCGGTTGCCGCGAACCGGGGAAGGACCCCGGGCATGCCGGGAAACGCGGCGGAGCCGCTCGCCGTCGACAGCCGGGGCAACCGCCTGGTCTCGTTCGTACGGGGAGACGAGGACACGCCCCCGCAGGATGCTCCCGTGCCCCTGTCCCTGACGGCCCTCTGGTGCCGGGGCGGGGTCCTCCTGGTCCACGACCGTCACCGGGACACGTGGGAGCTTCCCGGGGGCAGGATCGAACCCGGTGAGAGCGCGCGGCAGGCCGCTGTGCGCGAGCTGCTGGAGGAGAGCGGACACGAGCCGGACGGCGCCCTGGAGTTCGTCGGGTACGCGGAATTCCTGCTGATGCCCGGCCGGAGGCGCGAGTACGGCGCGCTGTTCACGGGCAGCACGCTGCGTGTCACCGCGTTCGAGCCCAATGAGGAGATCTCCGCGATCTGTTGGTGGGATCTGCGTACTCCACCAGGTGATCCGCGCACTCCACCCGGTGGGCGGGTCGCCCAGCTGGACGTTCACCTCGCCCGGTTGAGCCGTGCACATGCCACCGGCGCCCGGGGCACCCGCTAACGTGACCTGCACAACAGTCCGTCACCCAGGGACGCACCCCCGCCGTGAGGGGCGGGCAGGGCGCGGAGAGCAAGGAGATCGGGGAGAGCGATCATGGGCGAGTCTCTGAAGACCTTCGTCAGCGGTGCCGAAGTCGAGGTTCCCAACAGCATTCCGGCGATCCGCGCCGCGCTGCCCGAGGAGAGACGCGAGGAGTTCGACCACGCGATCAACGAGGCCGGCGTCCACGAGATCCAGGCTGTCATGCGGCACTGGATGCTCGAATCCGTACCCGATCCCGAGGCCGAAAAGATCCTGGACCGGCTCGCGCAGGACGAGGCCGAGAGGCGGAACGTCGCTTGAGTTTCCGCATCTCCTACGCACCGCCCGCCGATGACACCCTGGCCAAGATGCGCGACGGCGACTCGTTCCGGGCCGAGATGGCGCGCACCCTCGGCCTGGACCCCTACGGACACGCGTCCACCGCCGTCAAGCTCGAACGCGACCGGCGCGAGGCGACCGTGGCCGGGGCCATCGTCCTCTACTACGTCTCCGGGACCGTGCTGACGGTCACCGTCGTCAGGCTCGTACCTCTCCCGTGAGCCCGGCCCCCGAACGCGCCTGACCGTACGGGCGCCCAAGCCCAGCTCCTGACCGTACGGCCGCCCAGGCCCAGCGCCTGACCGTACGGCCGCCCAGGCCCACCGCCTCACCGTACGGCCGTCCATGCCCACCGCCTCACCGTACGGCCGTCCATGCCCACCGCCTCACCGTACGGCGGGCCGTCGCCGCCGATCCGCGTACGCCCGGCGCGACGCCCCACCGTACGAACTCTCCACCTCGTCGCGCCGTGGGTCCGGCCCTCAGCCACGCGTCGCCGTACGCCCCGTGTCACCCAGGGACTCCAGCAGACCGCGCAGTTCGCCCGCGATACGCCCGCGCTCCTCGCCCGTCAGCCCGGAAAGCATCCGCTCCTGGTTGTCCACGTGATCGACCAGGACCGTGTCGATCAGTTCGCGCCCCGCGTCGGTGAGGGAGACGTGCACGCTGCGGGCGTCCTCCTGTCTGCGGATACGGACGACGAGGCCGCGGGCCTCCAGGCGGTCGAGCCGCTGGGTGATCGCGCCGGACGTGACCATGGCGGACCGCATCAGATCCGCGGGGGTCAGGCGGTGGGGCGCCGGGCTGCGGCGCAGGGTGGCCAGGACGTCGAAGGCCGCCGCGTCGAGGCCGTGCGCGCCGAAGACGGCGCGCTGCTCCGCCTCGACGATCTGCGCCAGCCGCTTGATGCGCCCGAACACCCCCATCGAGGAGGCGTCCAGCTCGGGGTACTGCTCCGCCCACTGGGCCAGCACGCGGTCCACATGGTCACTCATTGCTTCAGTCTACCTATGGCTTAGCATTGAGATACCTACTTGCTTAGCGCTAAGCAAACGCTGTACGTTCTTGCCCATGACGCAGGTTGCTGCTTCCTCGACCGCGCCGCAGGCGATCCGTACCCGCCGTGGCATCCACCCCCGCTCCGAGGGCGGTGCCAGGTGAGTGACCGCCGGGTCGCCTCCGACTCCGCCCTCACCGCGCTCGCTCCGCTGATCTGGGGCTCCACCTACCTGGTCACCACGGAACTGCTGCCCCCGGACCGGCCCTTGCTGGCCGCCACGGTCCGCGCCCTGCCCGCGGGCCTGATCCTGCTCGCGTGGGGCCGGAAACTCCCCCGGGGCAGCTGGTGGTGGCGCGCCGCCGCCCTCGGGCTGCTCAACATCGGCGCGTTCTTCTACCTGCTCTTTCTCGCCGCCTACCATCTGCCCGGCGGGGTGGCCGCGCTGGTGATGGCGGTACAGCCGACGATCGTCCTCGCCCTGTCCGCGCTGCTGCTGAAGACGCGGACCACGACGGCCCACGCCGTCGCCTGCGCACTGGGCATCCTCGGTGTCGGCCTGCTGGCACTGACCTCCCACGCTTCCCTCGACGCCGTGGGGGTCGGCGCGGGGCTCCTGGGCGCCGTGAGCATGGCGAGCGGGATCGTGCTCACCAAGCGCTGGGGGCGTCCGCCCGGCGTGGGGCTGCTGACCTTCACCGGGTGGCAGCTGAGCTTCGGAGGCATCTTCCTTCTGCCGGCCACCCTGATCGCCGAAGGGCTTCCCGGGGCCGTGGACGGACGGAACGCCGCCGGTTTCGCCTATCTCGGGATCGTCGGGGCGCTGTTCGCCTACACGATGTGGTTCCGCGGCGTGGAGCGACTGCCCGCCCTGGCCGTCTCCGCGCTCGGCTTCGCCTCGCCGCTCGCCGCGACGGCCCTCGGCTATCTCGTACTGGGCGAGACCCTGTCCCCGGCGCAGCTCGCGGGCTCGCTCCTGGTGATCTGCGCCGTCGTGCTCGTCCGGCCCCGGACGACGAGCGAGCGGCCGGGCGCAGGACCGTCCGGCCCGCCCCCGGCCCCTCGCCGTGTGCGAATGATCAGCCGAGCTTCTTGACCTGCGCCGCGACGAGCTCGGTCGGCATCTCGAAGTCCGGGGACGCACCGCCGGACACACCGAGGTTGAAGGAGAAGAAGGTGGCGATCGTGCCGCCCTGCCGGAGGCTCACGAGCTTGAAGGGAACCTGCTCGCCCTCCTCGCCCATCAGCACCGTCCAGGCGAGGGCCTCCTCGCCGCCGGTCACCTTCTCCTCGGTCAGCTTGGTGACCTTCTGCTTCGAGCCCTTCATCGTGAGGGTGAACCCGCCTTCGGCGCACGCGGCAGCCGACTCGCGCAGCTCGGCAAGGCTGTCGGCCGCGCCCTCTCCCTCGTACGAGGCGAGCGTGACCAGCGAGGACGTGACGTCGAGCATGCCGGCGAGCGCGTCCTCGGGGTCCGCGGACTCGTCCTTCTTGGGCTCCTGGACGACCTTGCGCCCGGCGTTGCCGACCGGCTCGCCGCGCTTCACACCGTAGAAGGCGTACCCGATGGGCTCGCACTCCTTCTTGTCCACGGTGAGGTCCGTCGCCTTGCCGATGTCCTCCGGGCCGGTCTTCGTGATCTTGTGGCCCGCGAGGTCGCCCTGCTCCAGCGACACCTTCTCCAGCTCGGCCGAGGTCAGCGCCTTGACCGCCGCGGGCTTCGACGCGGCGTCGTCCTTGCCTCCCGAGGTGCCGCCGTCACCCTTGGCACCGGAGTCCGAACCGCTGCACGCGGTGGCGAGCAGCGTCAGGGACGCCACGGTGGCGGCGAGGGCGGTACGGCGTACGGCAGTGGCGCGCATGGTTGTTCATCTTCCGTCCGAAGGAGCAACAGCCCGCTCCGGGCGCGGATTTCGGCGCCGGCACGCAAGAACTGCCGCAGTGCGTGACACTCTACGATCGGACACCTGTCCGATGATCGGCCCGAACGGTCACGGCATGTGATCGTGACTTCGCTGTGATCACCTTGTGAAGCCGCTGTGGGTCCGGGTGCCCGCCGGCCGTGAGCAGGAGAGGAGTCGACGCCGTGCCCGTCGACACGACAGCTGCGGTGCTCGGAGCGGTGGGGATCGAGGACCACGAGATCACCTCGCGTACGTCACTCGCCGGGGGCACCTACAACACCGTCACGCGCGTGACCCTCCAGGACGGCAGCGACTGGGTGGTGAAGGTCCCGCCCGGCCACAGCACCGGCATGCGCTACGAACAGCGGCTGCTGACCAACGAGGTGACCTTCTACGAGGCCGCCTCGGCGCAGGGCGTCGAGCCGGTCCCCTCGGTCGTCCACAGCGAGCTCGACCCCGGGGCGCCGGCCGGGGCGTACGTCGTCATGACCGCGCGCCCCGGGCGCCCCTGGCACGAGATCGCGGACGAGCTGACGGCCGGTGAGACCACCGCACTGCGCCACGAGTTCGGGAGGATCGTCGGCGCGTTGCACAACGTGACGGGCAAGGCCGGCTTCGGCTATCCCGCCGAGCCCTTGGGACCGCTCACGCGCACCTGGCGTGAGGCCTTCACCGCGATGACGGACGCCGTGCTCGCCGATGCCGAGACGTACAGAGCGCGCTTGCCGCACCCCGTGGACCACATCCGCGAGATGCTCCACTCGGCATCGGGCGAGCTGGACGCGGTGACCCGGCCCGCGCTCGTCCACTTCGACCTCTGGCAGGGCAATCTGCTGGTGACCGGGGAGCCGGGCGCCCGCAGCATCGGCGGGATCATCGACGGCGAGCGGATGTTCTGGGGCGACCCGGTCGCCGACCTCGTCTCCACCACCCTGTTCGGCGAGCCGGAGGCGGACCTGGACTTCCTCGCCGGATACGCGTCCTCGGCCGGCGAACCCCTCGGCTTCACCCCGTCGGTACGCCGCCGGCTCAACCTCTACCGCAGCTACCTCTACCTCATCATGCTCACCGAGACGGTGCCCCGCGGCGCCGGACCGGACGCGCGGGCCTGGGCGTGGAAGGAGGTCGCGCCGCGGCTCGTGGCGGCGCTGGAAGAGGTGACCCGGCCGCGGTGACCGGGGCCGGGTCAGGTCCGGTCCACCGGAGGTGACCCGGCCGCGGTGACCGGGGCGGTTCGGGTCCGGGCCACCCGCGCGCGGCCCGCCCGGCGGGAGGACCGCGCCGGGACCGTGGCCGCTGTGCCTCAGGAGGGGCGCTGGGTCAGATGCGCGAAGGCGTCCAGGTTGCGGGTGGATTCGCCGCGCTCCACCCGCCAGGCGTACTCCTTGCGGATCGCGCTCGCGAAGCCCAGTTCCAGCAGCGGGTTGAAAGCGCCGTCCGCCGCCTCCAGGACGACGCCCAGCAGCCGGTCGAGCTCCTCGGGCGTGACGACGGAGAGCGGGAGCCTGCCGACCAGGTAGATGTCGCCGAGCTGGTCGATCGCGTAACTCACTCCGAACAGCCGGAGGTTGTGCTCCAGGAGCCAGCGATGCACGGCCGCGTCGTTCTCGTCCGGGTGACGGATGACGAACGCGTTGAGGGAGAGGGAGTGCTGCCCGACGAGCAGGGAACAGGTCGTGGACAGCTTCCGGGTGCCCGGCAGTTTCACGACGTAGTTGCCGGGTTCGGGGCTCTCCCATTCGAGCTCGGCGTCGTTCAGCGTCGCCTCGATGACCTGTGCCGCTGCTGCTTCGTCGGATACGTCAGCCATGATGCGAGCGTACGACAGCCGCCCCTGCGCCCGGCGCCTCAGCCGTGGCGCGACCGTACGACAGCCGCCCCTGCGCCCGGCGCCTCAGCCGTGGTGCATGCGCGCGCGGCGGCGGTGGTCGTTCATCGCCGCCGTGTACACGTCGGCGGTCGCCGACGCCGCCGCGCCCCAGCCGAACGACTGCGCGTGCGCGGCGGCGGCCGCGCCCATCCGGCCGGCCAGTTCCGCACTGTCCGCGAAACGGCCCAGCGCCTGCGCGTACGCCTCCGGGTCGTGCCCAGGGATCAGGAAACCGCTGACCCCGTCCCGCACGGCCACGGGCAGACCGCCCACCGCCGCCGCGACCACGGGCGTACCGGCCGCCTGGGCCTCGATGGCGACGAGGCCGAAGGACTCGCTGTACGAGGGCATGACCAGCACGGACGCCGCCCGGAACCAGTCGGCCAGCTGGTCCTGCCCGACCGGCGGGTGGAAGTGCACGACGTCGGCGATGCCGAGCCGCGCGGCCAGCTTCTGCAGCCCTTCCGGCTTGGCGAGCCCACTGCCACTCGGGCCGCCCACGACGGGCACGAGCATGCGTGAGCGCAACGAGGGATCGCGGTCCAGGAGCACGGCCACGGCACGCAGCAGCACGTCCGGGGCCTTCAGCGGCTGGATGCGGCCGGCGAACAACGGGATCAGGGCGTCCTGAGGCAGGCCCAGGCGCGCCCTCGCCGCCGCACGGCCGTCCGCCGGGCAGAAGCGCTCGAGGTTGACCCCGGGGTGCACGACAGCGACCGAGGCGGGATCGGCGTCGTAGAAGCGGATGAGCTCGTCGGCTTCGCCCGAGGTGTTCGCGATGAGCCGGTCCGCGGCGTGCACGATCTGCGTCTCACCGATGACCCGCGCGGCAGGCTCGGGGGTGTCGCCTTCGGCGAGCGCGGCGTTCTTGACCTTCGCCATGGTGTGCATGGCGTGTACGAGAGGCACTCCCCAGCGCTGGGCGGCGAGCCACCCCACCTGGCCGGAGAGCCAGTAGTGCGAGTGCACGAGGTCGTAGTAGCCGGGGCGCTGCCCGGCCCATGCCTGCATCACCCCGTGTGTGAAGGCGCAGAGCTGCGCGGGCAGCTCCTCCTTGGCGAGGCCCTCGTACGGTCCGGCGTCCACGTGCCGGACGAGGACCCCGGGGGCCAGCTCGACCGTCGGGCGCAGCCCGCCCGTGGTGGCCCGGGTGAAGATCTCGACCTCGATGCCGATCGCGGCGAGGCGCGTGGCGAGCTCGACGATGTAGACGTTCATGCCGCCCGCGTCGCCGGTGCCCGGCTGGTGCAGCGGAGAGGTGTGCACGGAGAGCATCGCGACGCGACGCGGCTTGCGGTGTCCCGCGAAACCGCCCGGGAAGCGGAGACGGGGTGCAGCACGGCTGCTGCCGAGCCGGGAGACGTACTGGCTCACGAGTCCGCTCCTCCTCTTCGCTCAGGGCACACGCGCCGGGCACAGAGACCCTTCGAAGGGCGAGAACAGCGGAACACTGCCTTTCATTTCCGTTTTGCCAAACCATTACGTTGCCTTCGGCGCGTCGACTGCTCTCCCGCGCGCTCCGTCGTTCTCACGGCCCGGACGACCGGCATCCGCCGCCGTCACGAGCGCCCTCTCCTGCTCGCACGGGTGCCCTCCGGGGCTTCGCATACGCTTTTCGTCATGCACCAGCGCCCCATCGGCACCGCGACCCGCGGGACCACCAACCCCAACAGGCTGCGCCGGATGGACCGCTGGATCGCCGCGACCCACGGCCCCGCTCTGCGCCGCAGCGACTCCCCGGTGGCGGTGGACCTCGGCTACGGCGCCGCGCCCTGGACCGCCGTGGAGCTGCTGGAACGACTGCGCGCCGTCGAGCCCCGCACGGCCGTGGTGGGCGTCGAGATCGACCCCGAGCGGGTCGCTGCGGCGCGTCCGTACGAGCGTGAGGGGCTCAGCTTCCAGCACGGCGGCTTCGAGATCCCCCTGGCCGTCCGGCCGGCGCTCATCCGGGCGGCGAACGTACTGCGCCAGTACGACGAGGGCGAGGTCGCAGCGGTCTGGCAGCGGCTGTGCGCCCGTCTGGCCCCGGACGGGCTGGTGGTCGAGGGCACCTGCGACGAGATCGGCCGCAGGCACGTGTGGGTCGCCCTCGGCCCGGAGGGGCCGCGCACGGTCACGTTCGCGACCCGGCTCGGCTCGCTGGAGCGCCCCTCGGACCTCGCCGAACGCCTCCCGAAGGCGCTGATCCACCGCAATGTGCCGGGCGAGCCGGTACACGCCTTCCTGCGGGACCTCGACCGGGCCTGGGCCTCCGCCTCCCCCTACGCCTCCCTCGGGGCACGGCAACGCTGGATCGCCGCCGTACGCGCGGTCTCCGCCGACTGGCCGCTGACGGACGGCGTACGGCGGTGGCGGCAGGGCGAGATCACGGTGCGGTGGTCCGCGCTGCGGCCGGGGGCGTAGTTCCGGGGCGCGGGTCCAGGGGTGTGGGTCCGGGGCGCGGGCCCCAGAGGCGCGGGGCCGCGCGTTCCGCGCTCCGGACCCGGGTGCCGAAAAGAGCCGGATCCGGGAACACAAACGGATCACCGTTCGTCCCCCTGTGTGACGAGACGGGTGACGTGCGCCTCTGTTGCTTTACGGGACGACATGGCACGATCGCGTCGTCAGTCGAACGTTACTGACGGTAAGTCACATGTCCGCGATCTGGCTTTCATCGCCATTCGCCCGGAGGGGGAGCTTGTGAACCGACGCCACTGTGCCACTGCCGCGATCACCCTGGTCTGCGCACTGGCCCTGCTGACCGCGCCGGTCCAGGCCATGGCCGCCCCGATCCCCGAGCCCACTCCGGCGGCCACCGCACCCGCCGTGCCCGCCGCCGGGAAGAAGAGCCTCGAAGAGGTGCGCGAGGAGATCGACACCCTCTACCGCAAGGCGGGTGCGGCCACCGACGCGTACAACCTCGCCCAGGAACAGGCCGAGAAGCAGTCCGGAGAGATCGTCAGGCTGACCAAGGCCATCGCCGACGGTCAGGCCCGCATCGCCGAGCTGAAGGACTCCGCGGGCGCGCAGGCGCGCGAGCAGTACCGCTCCGGCGGACTGCCTCCGGGCGCCCAGCTGATGCTGAGCGGCGACCCCGAACTCTTCCTGGACGGCGTCAACCAGGCGCGCCAGAGCCAGCAGGCCACCAAAGGGATGCTGACGGAACTCCAGCAGGCCCAGGGCGACTTGGAGACGTACACCCAGGACGCGAGCCTCAACTGGGAGAAGCTCGAAGCCAACCGGGTCAAGCAGGCCAAGGCCAAGAAGAGCATCAACGCCCAGATAGCCGCGGCGAAGGAGCTCGAATCGCAGCTGGCGAAGGAGGAACGGGCCAGGCTCCTGAAGCTGGAGCAGGACGCGGCGTCCACGGCCCAGGCCGCCTGGCTCTCCTCCGGCGCGCTACGGGACATCAACCGCGAGGCGAGCGCCGCCGGGAAGCAGGCGGTGGCCTTCGCGACCGCCCAGATAGGCAAGCCGTACGTATGGGGGGCCGAGGGCCCTGGTTCCTACGACTGTTCCGGACTGACGTCCCAGGCGTGGGCCGCGGCGAAGCGGCCGATCCCCCGGACCTCCCAGGAACAGTGGCGCCTGCTGCCGCGCATCCCCATCCAGGACATGCGCCCCGGTGACCTGATCATCTACCACAGCGACGCCAGCCATGTCGGCATGTACGTCGGCGACGGATCGATCGTCCACGCCCCGCGGCCGGGCCGCCATGTCACGCTGGCGGGAGCGGGTTCGATGCAGATCCTCGGAGTGGTCCGCCCCGACAAGTAGGAGCGGAGGCCGGCCGGGCAAGTAGGGCCGCGGGCCCGCCCCGACAAGCAGGGGCGGGCCCGGCCGGACGAGCAGGAGCGGGGTCCCGGGCGGACGGGCCGGCCGGGACCGGGTGAGCTGGGCCACGACGGACCGCGCGGTGCATGTGAGCGGGACGTGTCCGGCGCGTGATGTTCGTCATGACCCCTTGTCCGTTTCATGCGCACGCGGCACGCCGGATCCGTGGTGGGACGCGGCTTATGGCCGCGCATACGACTCAGGCTGATCACCGGGCGCCATTCCGTTCCCCCGGCGCGGACCGCTATCGTCCCCGTCGGCGGGTCGTCGATCGTCGTCCCGCCGCGCCCTCGGGGGGAGGGAAGGAAACCCGAACCGATGCCCGTACCCGTACCGCAGCAACGTGCCGTTCCCGCTGCGGAGACCACTCATGGCGCCGACCTCACGCTCCTGGTGATCGAGGGCGACCCTTCGGGCACCTTCACCGTTCCCGAGCTGTCGTCCACCACCGGCGCGCGGGTCCGTGTCCGCACCGCCCGCAACCTCACCGAGGCGGGACGCCTGCTCACCGACGACGTCGACTGCATCCTGCTGGATCTCGACCTCGAACTGGCTCCCCTGTCCGCCGCCGCACGCGCCGAAGGCCGCGACGCGGGGACGGCGCAGCCGGACGAGCTCGCCACCCTCAAACACGTCCTGCGCATCGCCCCGCGGCACGCCGTCCTCGCGCTCACCGCCGAGGGCGACGCCGAGCGGGCCGCCGAGGCCGTACGGGTAGGAGCCCAGGACTACCTCTTCCGCGACGAGCTGGACGGACGCCTCCTCAGCCGTGCCATCCGGTACGCCGTGGAGCGCAAGCGCGCGGACATCGCCCAGCACCAGCTGACCGAGTCCCGGCTGCGGGCCCAGGAGAACGCCCGGCTGGAACGCGGGCTGCTGCCCACGCCCCTCCTCGAAGGCTCCGACCTCGCCTTCGCCGCCCGCTACCGGCCGGGCCGCAGCCGCGCCCTGCTCGGCGGCGACTTCTACGACACGGTCCGCACCCCCGACGGCACGGTCCACGCGATGATCGGCGACGTCTGCGGTCACGGGCCCGACGAGGCGGCACTCGGCGTCGAGCTGCGCATCGCCTGGCGGGCACTGACCCTGGCCGGACTCTGCGGCGACGCCCTGCTCTCCACGTTGCAGCAGGTCCTGGAGCACGAACGGCAGAGCGAGGAGATCTTCGCGACGCTCTGCACCGTCGACATCGCCCCCGACGGCCGCCGCGCGGGACTGTGCATCGCGGGCCACCCCGCGCCGCTCATCGCCCGCCAGGGCCGCGCGGCACACCTGCTCCCGTACGAGGACGGCGGCCCGGCGCTCGGGCTGCTGCCGCACGCCCGGTGGCCGCGCCGCCAGGTCGAGCTGGGCGGCTCGTGGAGCCTCATGATGTACACCGACGGGCTGATCGAGGGCCGCGTCGGCCCGGAGGGCACCCAGCGGCTGGGCCAGGACGGGATGGTCGCGATGATCAACGGCCGGCTGGACCAGGGGCTCGGCGGCGAGGCCCTGCTGGAGGCCGCGGTCGCCCAGGTGCGCGAGCTGAACGGCGGCGAGCTGACCGACGACGTGGCGGTCCTCCTGCTGGAACGTGACGAGGCCCGGATACGCCGAAGGGGCAGGAACGCGTCGCGCTCCCGCCCCGGTGCCGCCTCGGCGGCGGGCGCTCAGCGCCCGCCGTTGTAGGGGCCGTACGGCCCGTCGCTGCTGGAGCCTCCCCGCCGGCCGCCCCCGCCCGACACGGCCTTGATCGCCGGTCGCACGTCCACCATGAAGACGATGGACGCGATCACGCCCGCGATCTGCAGGAACAGGATCGGGATGACGAGGTTCACGAAGACGGTGACCCCGAGAATGATCAACCAGAACGACTTCTTCTGCTTGTCGGCGGCCCGGTAGGCGTCCTCGCGCGCTGTCACGGCGAAGACCAGCGCGACCACCGCCAGCACGAGCATGGCCAGATACAGCAGCTGGAGGAACGAGCCGAAAGCTTCGAGCAACACGGTGAGCACCGCCTAGTCAGTGGATGAGCGCCTCGCGGCCAAGGTACCGGGACAACGAGCCAGGCACCCTCAAAGGTGCCCGGCCCGTTCTTCCGGTACTCCTCGGACCGCTTCCGCCTACTTCGCGGAGGGCGGGGTGGTCTTCTTCGCGGCGGGCTTGCGCGCGGGAGCGGTCTTCTTCGCGGCGGGCGCGGCCTTGGACTCCACGGGCTTCGGCGCGCTCTTCTTCGCCACCGGGGTGGCCGGCTTCGCGGAGGTCACCGGCTTCACGGGAGTGACCGGCTTCGCGGCGACGTCGGACTTCTGCTTCGGCACGGACTTCGGCTCCGCCTCGACGACCGCGGCGATCTCCACGATCTCGTCGGCGGTCTCGCCGCGCCAGGTCCGCACGGTGTTCTCGCCCCGCTCGGCGACCTTCTCGTACGTCTCCCGGGCCCTGACCGCGTACTCGGCGGCCACACCCACGCTCCGCAGCGCCAGGTCCTGGGCGGTCTCGCCCAGCTTCTTCAGGTCGGTGTCCAGCGCCCCGAAGACCTCGCTGACCTTCGCCTGCACGCTGGCCTGCGCCTCCTTGGCCTGCGTGGCGACACGCTCCTGCACGGCCTTGGGGTCGGTGTTGCGCACGGCCTCGATCCGCTCGGGCGCCTCGGCCCGCAGCTGCTCGATCAGCGCCGGCACCTTGCGCGCCTGCTCCACGGCGAGGTCGGCCGTGCCGGCCGCGAAATAGAGGGGGGTGGGGTCGGTGAGGGTCTTACGCAGGTCATCGGTGATGGCCATGACTGGGGTCCTCCCGGATCATCGGTTTCAGTTCAGGGGTGGGTCTGCATCACTGCCGTCGGCCGTACGGGGGCCGCGAGCACCCGGACCGGCACCGTTCGCTTCGGCGGCACCGCTTTCCGCGTCGGCATCGATTCTGCTCTCCGCGTCCACGGCACCGTGGGACTCGGAGCCGGTGTCGGGCGCGACATCGAAACCGTTCTCCCGGCGGAAGGAGTCGTAGATCTGCAGCAGCACGCTCTTCTGCCGCTCGTTGATCGACGGATCGGCCAATATGACCGCCCGCGTCTCCAGCTCCTCCCGCTCCCGCTCGTCGAGGATCCCGGCCCGCACGTACAGCGTCTCGGCGGAGATACGCAGGGCCTTGGCGACCTGCTGCAGCACCTCGGCACTCGGCTTGCGCAGACCGCGCTCGATCTGGCTGAGATACGGATTGGACACTCCGGCGGCGTCGGCGAGCTGCCGCAGGGAGAGCTGCGCGGTACGCCGCTGCTCACGCAGGTACTCGCCGAGATTGCCGACGTTGAGTGATGCCATGCCTCGATGGTGCCCCACCCTTGCTAACTTTTGCAAGCGCCTGCTTGCAAAAGTGTTCGCACCATGGCGTGACCGAGCGGTGACGGCCGCACCCGGAGCGGCACCGGCGGGAGCGCACGACTCGCCTTCCGTACGACTCGCCTTCCGTACGACCGTACGCCGGGCCCCTTGCGTGACGATCGTCCGCCGTGCCCCTTCCGTGCCACATCCGGAACCCGTCCGGGGTTAGCGTCGGGCGCATGATCGTATGGCTCAACGGCACGCACGGCGCGGGCAAGACGACGACCAGCGCTCTCGTACAGCCGCTTCTCCCGGATGCGCGGGTGTTCGACGCCGAGAAGGTCGGCGAGACGCTCATGGACATCACGCCCGGGCTGCCGGGGACGGACAACTTCCAGCACTGGCCGCCGTGGCGGCCGCTCGTGGTCGAGACCGCCCGCCGGGTACTCGACTACACCGGCGGCACCCTGGTGATGCCCATGACCGTCCTGGTCGAGGAGTACTGGCGCGAGATCAGCGCGGGGCTCGCCCGTCACTCCATCCCGGTGCGGCACTTCGTCCTGCACGCCGACCAGGAGACCCTCCGCGGTCGCATCGCGGGAGACACCGTCCTCGGCCCCGACTCGCCGTTCCGGCTCCGATACCTGGAGCCCTACGCCGAGGCCGCCCGGACCTGGCTGCACGACGAGGCCGAGGTCGTCGACACCACGCACCTCACACCCGCCCAGGCCGCCCGGCGGATCGCGGCGGCCGTCGACGGCTGAGCGGCTTCCGCCCTGCACCCCAGCCGTCCGGGCAGAGTGGCCCACACGCGTGGCACGCGAACTCCTCTGCGGCCTGCCACGTGGCCACCGGGATGCGGCCATCCGCACACCGTGAAAATCCCGTCGCAAAGGTCCGCCCGGACGGCAGACTCTCCCCCATGACGATCACGGATCCCAAGGCCGACCTGCTCTTCTACCTGCAGTCGGCGCGCGACGCCCTGCTGTGGAAGCTTGAAGGGCTCTCCGAGTACGACGCCCGGCGCCCGCTGACCCCGACCGGCACCAACATCCTGGGCCTGGTGAAGCACGTCGCCAGTGTGGAGCTGGGTTACCTCGGCGACACCTTCGGCCGGCCGTCCGGCGAAGCGCTCCCCTGGGTCGAGGAGGGGGCCGAGGACAACGCGGACATGTGGGCCACCGCCGACGAGTCGCGTGAGCAGGTGGTGGGGCTGTACCGCCGGGCCTGGACACACGCGGACGCGACGATCGAAGCCCTGCCGCTGGACACCGTCGGCAAGGTTCCCTGGTGGCCGGCCGAGAGGGCCGGGGTGACCCTGCACCACGCGGTCGTCCGCGTGATCGGGGACACCCACCGGCACGCGGGGCACGCCGACATCGTGCGCGAACTCATCGACGGCGCCGTGGGGATGAACAAGGGCAACGACAGCATCCCGCCGGGCGACGCAGCGTGGTGGGAGGCCCACCGGAGCCGGGTGGAGCGCGCGGCCCGGGATGCCGGCGGGAAGGCGTGACGCCGTAGGGGAAGGACACCCCGGTGGCGGAGGCGCCCGCGCCGGGGCGCCCGCGCCGGGACAGCCGTGCCGGGGCAGCCGTGCCGGGGCAGCCGTGCCGGGACAGCCGTGCCGGGACAGCCCTCCGCCATCGGCGCACCTCACGGGAGGTGCCAGGCCCATCGGCGCACCGCACGGGAGGTGCCAGGCCCACCGCCCTCACCGGCACCTCACGGGGGGGGGGTACCCAGGCACCTCCGTCACAGCACCTCAGGGCGCGCCGACCCTCCCCCACCCGCACCTCACAAGGCGCGCAGGCCTCTGTCGGCGAAGGCGATCAGCCACTCGAAGCTCTCGTCGACGTCCGCGCTCCACCGGAAGCCGTCGGCCGCCTGCAAGGTGGAGAAGCCGTGGCAGAGGCTGCGGAGCATACGCAGGGCGTGGTCCACATCGGGCTCCGCGATCTCGTAGCCGCGCAGGACCGCCGTGAACGCGCCGAGCAGCCTCTCCCCGGCGACGGCCAGCGGATCATCGGGGCCGGTGGCTTCCATACCTACCGTCGCGGCGTACCGGCCGGGGTGCTCCAGGACGAAGGCGCGGAAGGCGCGGGCCGCGCCCGCCAGCGCGTCGCGGCCCGCCCGCCCCTGGACCGCGCCGCCGACGGCGTCGGCGGCCTCGCTCAACGCCAGGGCCGCGATACGCCGGTTGAGGTCCTCCTGGCCGCGTACGTGCTTGTACAGCGACGGCGTACGCACTCCCACCCGCTCCGCCAGCAGACCCATCGTCAGACGGGCGATGCCCACCTCGTCGGCGAGGGCGGCACCGGCCGCGACGACGGTGGCCGTGTCCAGGCCCGCCCTAGGCACGAGCGGCGTCCGGGCGGAGGAAGGCCAGCACGAGCGCGGCCACCTGGTCGGGGAACTGGTCGTGGGGGTAGTGCCCGGCGCCCTCGACCATCTCCAGGTGACCGAGGCCGGACGGCAGCTCACCGACGATCGCCGAGCCCTCGGCATGCGGGTCGGCCCAGTCGGGATCGAGCGTGCCCATCACGACCAGAACGGGGCAGCGGACGTTGCCGAGCTGGGCACCCGCGTCGGCCGGGGCGCTCCGGCCCATGCCCTGCAGGGCCTTCATCCGGCCCGGCTCGCGGAGCAGGGACTCGATGCGGCCGAGGCGTCCGGCCCAGTCGGCCGGTTTCACACCCGGGTAGGCCACGTCGACGTACGAGAGCCAGAGCGGGACGCTGCCGAACAGACCCGCCCCGAGCAGTCGCAGCATGCCGCGCCGGAACCGCTTCACCCGCAGATCGCCGAGGCCGACCGACTGCTTGCGGGTGAACGGCGCCAACTCCACGACCGCGGTGACCAGCGAGGGCTCCGTCGCCGCGGCGATGGTCGCAGCGCCGCCGGAGAACGAGTGGCCGACGAGCACGGCAGGGCCGCCGAGGTGGCGGACCACGGCGAGCAGATCGCCCGCGACGGCGGTACGGCTCCACTCGGGCCAGCCCGTGCTGGACTCGCCGCAGCCACGCATGTCGACCGCGGCGACCTGGTATCCGGCCGCCACCAGCTGCGGGACCATCGCCCGGTACGCGGCGCGGCTGTCCCCCATGCCGTGCGCGAGAACGATCAGCGGGCCGGAGCCCGTCACCTCGTAAGCGATCGTGCCGCCGTCGACGGCAAGGTGCTCGGTCATGACGTCCCCCATCTGGCTAATGTAGTTAGCTCAAAGCTAATAGCAGTAGCCAGACCTGTCAACGGTGACGCGCGCGGCCCGCGCACCGGGCGATGAACCGAGTCCGGCTGCGCGGCACCACGGGCGCGGCCGTCGCCGCCTCGACGGCGGCGTACGACGAGGCCTTCAGGGTGACCGCCCCACCACGAGATCAGGGCGCAGGCCGAGCGCAGGGCCCCGCCGCTCTCGCCCGGCCGGCCGCGGGAGACCGGTCGCGGCGCGGCGGCTTCACGGACCGGCCCCGCCCGGCGCCGGAGACCGGGACTGCGGAGCCGGATGGGGCGCATGCGGCGCAGGCGGCGGACCGCTGCCGGGTGATGCGGCGCGCGGCGGGAGCGTGGGGCCGAACCACCCGCCGTGCGCCCGCGAAAACCGGTCGATCCGTCACCCCGCCGCCGCCTACCCTGCCCACATGCCCCCCGCCAAGACCTCGTACGTCTGCCTTCCGTGCAGGGCCTCGCACAAGCAGCCCTACGACCCGGAGCGGCAGCACCGCGTCTGCCCCCGGTGCGCCGGCACGCTGATCCATGCCGGGTCCGCGTTCGCTCCTCCGCGGCGGCGGGACACCTCCGCGTGGCGCGCCCTGTCGGTCGTGCTGAACGCGGGCGTCCGCTTCCACAAGAGCTGCTGCGGCGGCCCGGGCTACCGCCCGCGCACCCTGCGCGAGGTGAAGGAGCGGATGGCGTACGCGGAGACCTCCGGGGAGCCGTTCGCGCGGGCGCTGGTCCGGCGGGAGCTGCCGGAATAACGTCCCCTTCCGGACGATCCGCCACGGTACTAATTGTTACCCTGGCGGACATGACCGCCCTGACTCCCGCGAACACCGCGCCCGACCTGTCCTTCCTCCTCGACCACACCAGCCATGTCCTGCGGACCCGGATGGCCGCCGCCCTCGCCGAGATCGAGCTGACGGCGCGCATGCACTGCGTCCTGGTCCACGCCCTGGAGGAGGAGCGCACACAGATCCAGCTCGCGGAGATCGGCGACATGGACAAGACCACGATGGTCGTGACGGTGGACGCCCTGGAGAGTGCGGGACTCGCCGAACGCCGGCCCTCCAGCCACGACCGGCGCGCCAGGATCATCGCCGTCACCGAGAAGGGGGCCGAGATCGCCGTGCGGAGCCAGGAGATCGTCGACCGGGTGCACAGAGAGGCGCTGGGAGCACTCCCCGACGGCGATCGCGAGGCCTTGGTGCGCATCCTCGGCCTGCTGGCCACGGGCCACCTGGCCACCCCCGCCGAGAACCCGCGCCCGGTGCGGCGCGCACGCCAGGGCCAGAAGTGACCCGCGAGGTACGGGCGAACAGGGACCGGAGTAAGCACAGCAAGAGGATCCGTAAAATATAGTCTGCAACAAAACCATCTGCTACGGTCACTCCTGTGGACCTTCCGACAGGAGAAGACCGATGACCGTCGACGCCCCCTGCGAGATCTCCGGCCCGCCGAGCACACCCGACACGCCCAGCACGGGCACACCCGGGCCGACCCACGCCGCCGCACCCGAGCCGGCCGCCCGCAACCGCGCGCTCGCCCTCGGGGTGATCGCTTCAGGCGTGCTGACGCTCACCCTCGACGGCTCCATCGTCACCGTGGCGATGCCCGCCATCCAGCGCGATCTGGGGTTCACGTCCGCGGGTCTCAGCTGGGTGGTCAACGCCTACCTGATCGCCTTCGGCAGCCTGCTCCTGCTCGCCGGCCGGCTCGGCGACCTGATCGGCCGTACGCGTATGTTCCTGGCCGGGACCGCCGTGTTCACGGTCGCCTCCCTGCTGGCGGGCGCGGCCACCACCCCCGCGGTGCTCATCGCGGCCCGCTTCCTCCAGGGCGTCGGCAGCGCGATGGCCTCCGCCGTCGCCCTCGGCATCCTCGTCACTCTGTTCAGCGAGCCACGCGAACGGGCCAGGGCCATCGCCGTGTTCTCGTTCACGGGGGCGGCGGGCGCGTCGATCGGGCAGGTGCTCGGCGGCGTGCTGACCGACGCCCTCAGCTGGCACTGGATCTTCTTCATCAATCTGCCGATCGGTGTGGCGACCCTGCTGGCCGCCCGCAGGGCCCTGCCCTCCGACCGGGGCATCGGGCTCGCGGCGGGCGCCGACGCGATCGGCGCCGCCCTCGTCACGGCCGGCCTGATGCTGGGCATCTACACGGTGGTCAAGGTGGAGGAGCACGACTGGGTCTCCTTGCACACGCTCGGTCTCGGGGCGGTCTCCCTCGCGCTCCTCGCCGGCTTCGTCGTCCGTCAGGCGACCGCCCGGACCCCGCTCATGCCCCTGCGCGTCCTGCGGTCCCGCAGCGTCGCCGGAGCCAATCTGGTGCAGGCCCTCATGGTGGCCGCCATGTTCTCGTTCCAGATCATCGTCGCCCTGCACCTGCAGAACGTCCTCGGCTACGGCGCCGCCGCGACCGGCCTCGCCCTGCTCCCGGCCGCCGTCGTCATCGGAGGCGTCTCCCTGGGTGTGTCGGCCCGGCTGAACGCCCGGTTCGGCGAACGCGCCGTCCTCCTGACGGGGATCGTCCTGCTGACCGCCGCCCTCGGCTTCCTCACCAGGCTCCCCGTGGACGCCCGGTACGTCACCGACGTGCTCCCCGTGATGCTGCTGGCGGCCGGTTTCGGGCTCGCGCTGCCCGCGCTGACGTCACTCGGCATGTCCGGCGCGGGCGAGGACGACGCCGGGCTCGCCTCGGGGCTCTTCAACACCACCCAGCAGATCGGCATGGCCATCGGCGTCGCCGTACTGACCACCCTCGCGGCATCCCGCACCGAGCGGATGCTCACCACCGGCCACGGCAGGGCTGAATCGCTGGCCGGCGGTTACCAGCTCGCCTTCACGGTCGGCACCGGCCTGCTCGTGGCCGCATTCGCCGTGGCGTTCCTGGTCCTGCGCCCCTCCTCCTCCCGCGCCAGCCACTGAAGGAGCACCACATGAACACCACCGAAGCGCCCGGGACGACCGAGCCGCAGAGCGGACCCGCGCCCCGCGCCCTCACCGGCCTGGAAGCGTCACAGATCCTCGCCGCGCAGCAGTTCGGGGTACTCGCCGCCGTACGCGGCACGGGCCATCCGCACCTGTCGACGGTGCTGTACCGCTGGGACGCCGGGGAGCGGGTCGTGCGCGTCTCCACCACCGCCGGACGCCTCAAGACCCGGATGCTGCGCCGCGACCCCCACGCCTCGCTGCACGTGCAGGGCGGCGACGTCTGGTCGTTCGCCGTGGCCGAGGGCGAGGCCGAGGTCTCGGAGAAGTCCGTCCGCGCCGGTGACGCGGTGGGCCGTGAACTACTGTCCCTGACACCGGGTTTCGACGACCCGGCGGAGGAACAGGCCTTTCTCGCGCAGGCGGTGGCCGAGGAACGCGTGGTGCTCCGGATCCGGGTGTCGCGGCTGTACGGCACAGCCCTGGACATGCCGGCCGAAGAGTGAAGACAAGGGGGCGAGACAAGGGGGCGAGACATGGGCGCGCGACATGGGACCTGCGAAGCGGTGCTGTGCGACGTCGACAACGTCATCCGCTTCTACGACGTCTCCGGCCTGTCCGCCCTCGAATGTGCCGCAGGACTGCCGGTGGGCACCACCGAGGCAGTGGCGTACGCGCCCGAGGTCGACCTCCCGTTCCTCCTGGGCCGGATCACCCAGGAGGAGTGGATCGAAGCCGTCGCGCTCAGCCTCGCCGAGCGGGTCGGGCATGCGAGGGCACGAGAGCTGGGCCGGGCACTGGCCGAAGCCCCGTTCCGGGCGGACGCGGCCGTGGTGGCTCTGCTGCGCCGGGTCAAGTCCCGGGTCCCGCTGGTGCTGGTCACCAACGCCACGCCCCGGCTGTACGAGGACCTCGCGGCTCTGGGACTCACCGACCTGGCCGACCACGTGGTCAGCAGTGCGGTGGAAGGGGTCGCCAAGCCGGACCCGGCCATCTACCGGATCGCCGCCGCACGGGCCGGAGTGCCGGAGAACCGGTGCCTCTTCGTGGACGACAGCGAGGAGAACGTCGAGGCGGCTGTCGCACTCGGCATGACCGGCATACGTTTCCGCGAACCGGCTGATCTGCACAGCCCGTTCGGCCTCCTCCTGGGAGGGAGGCCCGCGCCCGCCACACGGGGAGCGCCCTGAACCGCGGCGCCCCGCAGACCGCGTGCGGCGCCACGGCGGATGCTCTGCCGCCCTGCGGGGCGGGGACACCGTGGAGCGGTCTGCCCCGCCGCCGGCCCCCCGCCGGTCACCTCGGGGTGCCAGGAGCCGCGCCGCGCAGGCCGTCCTCCAGCTGCCGGAAGGCGACGCCGGCCGCCGCCACGGCGTCGTCGTGCACCTCGTCGGCGGTCTCGCCCGCGTCGATCCGCCGCCAGTTCTCCATCGCCAGGATCCGCAGTACGGCGATGATCTGGCCCGCCGCGAGCTGCGCCGGTACCGGACCGGCGGGGTCCAGGGCCCGGGCGAGCGCGGCCTCCGACCGGCCCTGGTAGGCGTACATGCGGGCCACGAGTGACGGCGTCCCGTAGAGCAGCCGGTGGTAGGCCAGCACCTGGGGGACGTCGCAGAGCCCGGTGACCGGGTCCCGGCGGTCCAGGCCCTCCAGGTGGTGCAGGCGCAGCGCCTCCAGGGGGGTGGTGCCGTCGGGGCGGCCGGCGACGACGCGGGCCGACTCGTCCTCGTGGTCGGCGAACCGGTGCAGGACCAGGTCCTCCTTGGCCGGGAAGTACCGGAACAGCGTGGGCTTCGAGATGTCCGCCGCGGCCGCCACCTCCGCCACCGAGACCTGCTCGAAGCCCCGCTCCAGGAACAGGGTGATCGCCGCCTCGGAGACGGCCTCGTACGTCTGCTGCTTCTTGCGTTCGCGCAGGCCCGGCTTCCGGGTGGTCATGACGGCTCGTCCTTCCGGATCAGCACCTCGACACCGTCGAGCAGCCGCTCCAGCCCGAAGACGAAGTCGTAGTCGGGTGCGTCGGGCTCGTCCATGACCCCGGCGTCCAGCAGCCGGGTCAACGCGGGGTGGCGTACGGGGTCCACGAGCCGTCGCACCGTCCGCTCCCACTGCGCCATCACCTCCCGGGGCGGGACACCCTTCGCCTCGACGGCCGCCGCGATGTCGCTCATCAGCAGGGC
The DNA here is from genome assembly GCF_042872025.1 of Streptomyces sp. NPDC005494. Classification (NCBI taxonomy): domain Bacteria; kingdom Bacillati; phylum Actinomycetota; class Actinomycetes; order Kitasatosporales; family Streptomycetaceae; genus Streptomyces; species Streptomyces sp. NPDC005494. The sequence goes on along the minus strand of NZ_JBIAJR010000005.1, from coordinate 77,488 downwards.
CTCGTTCCGCACGTGTCCCGAGATCAGGAGGATCACGGAGATCTTGTCGGCCTCGCTCAGCCCGGTGCCTTCCATCGCCTGGAGTCCCTGCTCCCACCACGCGACCGAGTGCGGGCTGGCGGGCGGACCCGAGATCGGGATGCGCAGGGACCACAGGTTGCGCTGGAACATCCGGCGCTGCGCGCAGGCCCACTGCCTCAGCGCCTCCCGCCAGCCCGCTCCGTCCTCCAGCGCGGGCAGCGGCGAGGGGGCGCCCATGGCGGCCTCCTGCATGAGGAGGTACAGCTCCTCCTTGGCGGAGACATAGCGGTAGAGCGCCATCGTGGAGGCGCCCAGTTCCTTGGCGACCCGGCCCATCGAGACGGCCTGGAGACCCTCCGAGGCGGCGACCGCCACGGCCGCGTCGACGATCCGGTCCAGCGTGAGGCCGGGCTTCGGCCCCTTGACCGGGCGCTCCCGCAGCCCCCACGCGGCCTCGATGCTGGCCGGCAGGCCCGTACCGCCCGACGCGCTGTTGTTCTCCGACACCCGAAGCCGCCTTCCGCAGTACTGGCTTGCCACCATCCTAGATTTGCGTAATGCTTACGCAGTAACGCGTATGCCATACGCACAAGGGGGATCACCGTGAACGACGACGTCATGATCGAGGCACACGGCCTCACCAAGTCCTACGGAAAACCCGGCGCCGGGGTCCGCGTCCTGGACGGTGTCGGCCTGCGCGTCGCACGCGCAGGGATCCACGCCCTGCTCGGCCCCAACGGCGCCGGCAAGACGACGACGGTGCGCATCCTCTCCACCCTCACGACACCCGACTCCGGTTCGGCACGCATCGCCGGCTACGACGTCGTCGCGGACCGGCGCCGGGTGCGCCGGGTCATCAGCCTGACCGGGCAGTTCGCCGCCGTCGACGAGACGCTGACGGGCGAGGAGAACCTCCGGATGATGGCCCGGCTGACCGGGCTGGGCCGCCCCCGGGCCCGGCAGCGGGCCGACGAGCTCCTCACCCGCTTCGGCCTCGTCGACGCCGCCCGCCGCCAGGTCCGTACGTACTCCGGCGGGATGCGGCGCCGCCTGGACCTCGCGGCGGGTCTGGTCGGCTCACCCGAACCCGGTGTCTTCTTCCTCGACGAACCCACCACCGGCCTCGATCCGCGCAGCCGCCGCGAACTGTGGCACGTGGTCCGCGAGCTCGCGGACCGAGGCGCGACGGTGCTGCTCACCACCCAGTACCTGGAGGAGGCGGACCAGCTCGCCGACCGCGTCGCCGTCCTGGACAAGGGCCGGATCGTCGCCGAGGGCACCCCGGCCACCCTGAAGTCGCGGGTCGCCGGACACCGCATGGACCTCGTCCTCAGCAGCCGCGAGGCCTACCTCCGGCTCGCCACCCGCGCGGTCCACCACTCCCCCGAGACCCTCACGCTCGGCATCCCCACGGACGGGACGGCCGCCCACGCGCGCGCCCTGCTCGACGACATCGACCCGCACCGCACCGACGTGGAGCGCTTCTCCCTGCACAGCGCGACCCTCGACGACGTGTTCCTCGCCCTCACCACCGGCACCACGGAGGCACCGGCCCATGTCTGACGCACCCGGAATCCTCACGCACGCCACGGTCCTGACCGGCCGCAGCCTCCTCGTCAGCCGTCGCAACGTCGACGCCGTCATCACCTCGATGATGCTGCCGGTCCTGCTGATGCTGATCTTCGTCTACTTCTTCGGCGGGGCGATCGACACCGGCGGCGCCCACGACTCGTACGTCATGTACGTCGTCCCCGGCGTCCTGTTGCTCTGCGCGGGCTTCGGCTCGGCCACCACCGCCGTCGCGGTGAGCGAGGACATGAAGGGCGGCATCATCGACCGCTTCCGCTCCCTGGACATCGACGGCACGTCCATCCTGGCCGGGCACGTGGTGGCGAGCACCGTACGCAACCTGGTCTCCACCACGCTGGTGTTCGGCGTCGCCGTGCTCATCGGCTTCCGCCCCGCCGCCACCCCGGCCGGCTGGCTCGCCGTCGCCGCGGTGCTGCTCGCGTACATCGTGGCCCTGTCGTGGCTCTCGGCCGCCATCGGCCTGCTCGCCCGCACTCCGGAGGCGGCCGGCGGGTTCACCTTCTTCATGTCGTTCCTGCCCTATCCGAGCAGCGCGTTCGTCCCCGTCGACACCATGCCGGGCTGGCTCCACGGCTTCGCCGAGCACCAGCCGGTCACCCCGGCCATCGAGTCGCTGCGCGGCCTGCTGCTGGACCAGCCGGTGGGCGACACCCCGTGGCTCGCACTGACATGGGCGGCCGGGGTCCTCGTGGTGTCGGTGGCCCTGTCGCGGGTGCTCTTCAGGACGCGGACCCGCTGACGCCGGAGGCCGGGCCCTGGATCCAGCGGGCGTACGCGCCCATGACCCGGCGGAGCGAGGGGACCGCGTCCAGACCGAGCGGCACCCGGGCCCGCGACAGCACCTCGCGGACCCGGTGCGCGATCACCGGGAGCCGGCCCAGGAGGGGCCCGGCTCCCGGTTGCTCCAGCGCGATGGCCCCGCGGATCACATCGGTGTAGACGGACTGGACGCGCTTGTACGCCAGGAGCGTCCCCAGGTCCTCCCGCCAGCCCCTCGCGCACTCCGGCCGTACGCTCTCCACCGCACCGGCCCAGAGGCGGGCGGTCCGGCCGGCCTCCTGGGGGGAGTACCGCATGAGGTGCAGATGCGTGGCGAGGTCGTACAGCGGATCACCGACGACGGCGAGCTCCCAGTCGATGGTCCAGAGATCGTCCGCCGCGTCCACGACGAAGTTCAGCCGGTGCAGATCGCCGTGGACGAGCGTGAACGGCCGGCCGGTGAAGGCACGCGCCCGTCCCCTGAGCGCGTCCAACGCCTCTGCCCGGACGCCGAGTTCGTGGAAGAGCGAGCCGAAGCGGTCCTGGTGGAGGCGGTAGACCTGCTGTTCCGTGAAAGTGATCAGGCTGCCGAGGAAGGCGCCCGTGTCCCCGTCGGCCGGCGGGTCCGCCGGTTCGTGGAGCCGTCGCGCACCGATCGAACCGGCGTCGAGGGCCACCAGCTCGCCGAAGAGCTGCCCCAGCTGCCCGGCATGACGGGCGGAGAGCGTCCCGGCCAGGCTCCTGCCGAGCGTGCGCCCCTCGATGAACCCCTGGAGCAGGACGTGTTCGTCGAGGACCGTGATCTCGGGTATCCGGCTCACCCGGCCCCGCAGGTCCAGGAGCAGCCGGTCCTCGGAGACGAAGCTCGTACGGTCGAACCGGAAGAGCTCCGAACGCGGTTCGTGCACCTTGCACCGCAGCGGGCCGCCCGGCAGGGCGAAGACGTACGTCTCGCGGTAGTGCCCTCTGTACGGGCCCTCGATGGCCGTACCGTCGGAGACCGGGCCGGGGCGGCCCCTCGGATACCCGCGCATGTCCACCGTGGTGGCGACTGTCACCGCCTGCTCCCTCGACCGTGAACGGGGCCGCGAGCGACCACCGGGCCGGTCCCCGCACGGGCAGATGCTGCCTCTACCCGTGGACCCCGGCCGTCAGCGGCCCCGCTCCCGGCTCCCTCGACCGCACACGCTGCCGCGCCGTCTCCAGCAGACCTTTCAGCGAGCGCACCGAGCACCGGGCACCGACGTCCTCGAGCGCCCGGCGCTTGCGCTCATTCACCGCATAGCCAATGAACGGTACACCGACCGCCTTGGCGGCCAGGCAGTCCGCGGGCGAATCCCCGATCATCACGGCCGCCGCGGCGACCGTGCCGGTCGACTCCAGGGCGCGGACCAGGCAGTGGGGATCGGGCTTGAGGAGCGCGGGGTCGGACGTACGCCCGTGGATGTGCTCGGCCACCAGGGCGGAGGAGTCGTGCCGGCGGAGGAAACGGACCACCGCCACGGGCGAGTTGTTGGTCGTGACGGCCTGCTTCCAGCCTCCTGAGCCGAGGGCGCCGATCAGCTCCAGCGCGTGTTCCGTCGGCGTGGCCCCGGCAGCCGCCTCGGCCTCCTCCGCCGTGAGGAGCCGCTCGGCGTGGGCCGTCACCGGGCCGTCGCCGTGGTGCTTGGCGACCTCCTGGAGCAGGGCCAGCGGGTCGTCCGTCCTCGCGGCCAGCACCTCGGGGTCGCATCCGGACGCGCGCAGCTCCTCGGCCAGCCGGGCCGCCACCCCGGCGGCCGGGCGGGCGGCGAACAGACGGCACAGAGGGCCGTCGAAGTCGAAGAGGACGCATTCCGCCGCCGCAAGGAGCGCGGCGGCCCCGGAGGCGTCTCCGGGCTCGGCAGTCATGTCGTCGGTCCTGTGCGCGGTGCCCGCCGGCGGGGTCGTCGTACCATGCACGGTCAGAACGTCACCTTCGTGGCCAGGTTCTCCCAGTTGGCGTCGAAGAACTTCTTCGCCGCCCGCACCACCCCGGCCTGCTCGGGCGTGGAGTCGGCCGAGGCCCGGAAGGGATACAGCGTGGCGCCGGTGCCGTACGCGTCGTACGTCGCCACCTCCTCGCCGTCCTCCAGGGTCGCCGTGCCCTCCTCCGGGACGTAGAAGCCCTGGAGCACCACGCGGTTGTTCAGGATGTACAGCTTCATCTGGGGCGCGAAGGGGACCACCCGCACCTGCACCGCCACCTCCTCCACCAGCTTGAGCCTGCGGAGTTCGTAGAGGGCGGAGCGCAGCATCGTCACATGGCTCCGCAGGATGCCGCCGAGCCGCTGGCGCACCCGTGGATCGTCCTCCCCCGAGATCTGCCGGGGGATCGCCAGGGCGGAGGAGTCGGTGTCGGGGAGCAGCAGCCGGGCCGTGATGCTGCGGGGCGGGCTGATCTCGCCGGCGACGATGCGGTCCTTCTGGTCGACGACCCGGGCGGCGAGCGACTCGGTGGTCATCGAGAAGACGTCGAGCTTGACCACGTTGGCCTCGAACGCCTCCACCAGATACGGCTTGAGCAGCACGGGCGGCACGCGCTCGGAGACGACGGCCCACACCTTGCTCTCCGGGCTCCTGGAGGGCCCCGGCACCTGCGCGGGCTCCCCGGGCTCGGACGCCACGAAGGACCCGCTCCCCTGCCGGGTGACGATCAGCTCCTCCTTGCGCAGCAGGGAGAGCGCCTGGTTGACCGTCGCGCGTGACACACCGAAGCGCGTGGCCAGCTCCTCCTGCGTCGGGAGGCGCTCGCCGGGCCTGTGCGCCTCGCTGTTGATCTCCTTGCGCAGCTCGTCTGCGACCCAGAGGTACTGGAACTTGGCATCACGCGGGGCGGAACCATGACTTGTCACACCGCAACCCTACAACTTCCGTACCGACATGGTCAGATGCCACGCACAACCATGACGCCCGATGTCCACAGAACCTACAACTAACCAAATAACCAGACAAGTTTGCGGCGCGCCCGACAGCGGAATAAGTACGACAAGTCAAAACGGGGGACTTGTACGGCAGTTGTTCGGTTCTTGCGCAGCGTCGCGCGAAGTCGCCGGTCTCCCCCACCCAGAGGCGCGTCCGCGCCTGTCCCGCACCTGGGAAGGAGTGACCACCATGCCCCTGTTCACCCTGGGCCTCGAGCAGATCATTCAGTGGAAGTACGGCGTCATGGGCACCGTCGGTGTCACCCTGCTGAGCTTCGGCCTCAAGGTCGGCAACGCGAACCTCGCCTGCGCCGGAGCACTCGTCCTGGCCCTGCTGTTCGCGCCTGGCGACTGAGACCTGTTCCGCCGGCGGTCCACGCCGGCGGAACGGGTCCGGGCGGCGGAGGGGCTCAGTCCCGCAGGTCCGTCGCGACGGTGGACCACAGACCGTCGAACCACCGCTGCGACTGCTCGACGAACGCCACGTCCTGCGCCCGGCCGGACGAGCGCGCGAAACCGAAGAGCCGGGTCGGCGCCCAGCACCTCGGCCGTCCCGACCGGGGTTCCGTCGGTCTCCTCGGTCCGCTGCCCCACGGAGCAGTGGGCGAACAGCGCTTCATCCCCGTTGAGCAGGTAGAGCTTCATGGGCGGAGTGAACGGCAGGGCCCGGACCGACACCTCGACGTCGATGCCCCGGGTCCGGCCCAGGGCCGTCAGCGAATGCCGCAGCACGGCGCCCGAGGCGACGCGGGCGGGAACGCCCCGGCCGGTCACGGTGAGCAGCCCCTCCCCCAGCAGCATCCGGAGTGCCTGCCTGATCACGCTCCGCTCGACGCGGAACTCCTCGGCCAGGGCCGCGTGGGTCGGCACGGGTTCCCCTGCCCGCAACACGCCGTCACGGATGCGCGTCCGCAGGACCCCGGCCACCCGCTCCGCGGCGGGGCGCCCGCCACCGCCGTTCGTCGCCGTGCGCTCACGCGTCATGGCGCAAAGCTACAACTGCGCCTCAGCGCAGAGAAGTTGTCCGCGCCCCGGCCATGGAGGCGGCAGCGGCGACCGTGTGTGCGGCACGGCCGCCCGCCAGGGCACCCCCGGCCTGGTCGCAGGTGGCACGGGCTCGCCGGGGGCCCGATGACCTGCGGCGGCCCGACATGCGCCCTTTGTCATGGTGTGGAAGATGGGATGGGGGCGGAGAAACGTGCGCCCCGCCCGTGCCCGGCGGGCCAGGCCCACCCGGTGAGCCCGTCCGATGCGGGCCACCCCCTGGTGGCCGGGCTGTCACAGAGCCGAAAGGTACGTCATGCCGATCTGCACGACCCGCGACGGTGTCGACATCTTCTACAAGGACTGGGGCAACGGCCGCCCCGTGGTCTTCATCCACGGCTGGCCGCTGAACGGCGACGCCTGGCAGGACCAGCTGAAGGCGGTGGCGGACGCGGGCTTCCGTGGCATCGCCCACGACCGCCGCGGCCACGGCCGCTCCACCCCGGTGTACGACGGCTACGACTTCGACACCTTCGCCGACGACCTCAACGACCTCATCACGCAGCTCGACCTCCGGGACGTCACCCTGGTCGCGCACTCGATGGGCGGCGGCGAGCTGGCCCGCTACATCGGCCGGCACGGCACCGAGCGGATCAAGTCGGCCGTCCTGCTCTCCGCGGTCCCGCCGCTGATGCTCCAGGGGCCGGACAACCCCGAGGGGGTGCCCCAGTCGGTCTTCGACGACATCAAGAAGGGCATCCTGACCGAGCGCTCGCAGTTCTGGAAGGACACGGCCGTCGGGTTCTTCGGCGCGAACCGGGACGGCAACAAGGTCACCCAGGGCAACAAGGACGCCTTCTGGTACATGGCAATGGCACAGACCATCGAGGGTGGCGTGGACTGTGTGGACGCCTTCGCCTCGACGGACTTCCACGAGGACCTGAAGAAGTTCGACATCCCCACGCTCGTCGTCCACGGCGACGACGACCAGGTGGTGCCGATCGACGCCACCGGCCGCAAGACCGCGAAGCTGGTGCCGAACGCCACGCTCAAGGTGTACGAGGGCGGGTCCCACGGCATCGCGCTCGTCCCGGGCGACAAGGAGAAGTTCAACAGGGACCTCCTGGACTTCCTCAAGAAGTGACCCGCCGGGAAGCCGCCCGCGATCTGCCGCCCGACGATCCGGCTCCGGCGTGGCGTCGAGACGAGAGGCCAGATCGTGGGCGACTTATCCCCGGGTTTCCACGGCCGCACGCACCGCTTCGAGGGCCGGCTGCCCCCCCGGCCGGTACCCGGTCGCCCTGCGCCTGGTCGAGCAACCGGGCCACCTGTGGCTGCAGATGGGCGGCGGCGCGGGCGCGTTCAGGTTCGCGCGCCTCTGAGCCGTCGCCGGACGGACAGGGCGAGAAACCGGGGCCGGGGGGTCAGAAGACGTCCGGGCACCACGCCCGGCGCGGCGCCCTGAACACGGTGTCCGCCAGCGCCGCCGCTCCCGCCCGGTGCTCGTCGAGCCGCCCCAGCGCAGCCAGGCGCACCGGCGACTCGTCGCCCAGGAGCAGGGCGCCCACTTCCGCGACGTCCAGGGCGAGATCCGCTCCCCGGGTCGTGGGCGTACAGGAAGCCCCGGACGGGGACGCCTCCAGCAGGAAACGGCCGCCCGACAGACCTGACGCGTCCTGGACCTCCAGGACCAGGGCGGCCTCGCTCGCGTACGTACGCGCCTCCAAGGCGCGGGGAACGTCCAGGACGCGCAGCCACAGCCAGTCCGCCTGGGTCACGGGACGGGCGGCGCGCGGATCCGGGAGGAGCAGCGGGAGCAGGTCGTCGGGGGCCCGGTAGCCGGTACGGACCGTGGTGATCCAGTCGATGGAGCAGACGAACCGCCACAGGGCGCGCTCGGCCTCCGGGCTTGCCGCGATCATGCCGGCGACCCTCGCCGTGTTGAGCGGCTGCTTGCGGTCGCCCCAGTGGTCGTCGGCGCGATAGGTGATCAGGCCGTCCGTCTCTCCGTCCGCCGACCGGTACACCGCGTGGAAGGGCTCCTTCCACGCGTCGGCCGCCGGGACGTCCACCCCGGTGCTGCGCTGCCACCAGCGCTCGTCCCGGGAGACGACGCCGTGCTGCCTCGCCGCCAGCCGCCCGTGGAGCTCGGGTCCCAGCTTGCGCACGTCGGCTCCGTCGACCAGTTCGATCCGCCCGCCGTCCGCCTCGGAGGGGACCCTCGCGCGCGGGTCCAGACCCGCGCGGGGCACGTCGATCTCCCACTCGGTCGTCCAGGAGGCCGGGCCGAAGCCGTACCGTCCGTAGATCGGGTACTCCGCCGCGATCAGCGAGGCGACCACGTCGCCGCGCTCCTTCGCCGCCGCCAGGTCCGCGGCCATCATCCGGCCGAGCAGCCCGCGGCGGCGGTGCGTGGGGGTCACCGTCACGCCGGTGATCGCGTCGGCCGGCACCGTGGCGCCGCCGACCACGGTCAGCTCCTGTGCGAACGACCGGAAGGTGGCCACGCACCGCCCGGCATCGAACACCCCCTGGACGCGGGCGAGATCGGTGTGGGCCAGCCGCACCGCGACCTCCTCCTCCGGCACCGCATCCGACCTCAGGAACCCGGTGCCCACAGCACGTATCCAGTCGGGGAACTCGGCGGCGGAGACGGTACGCGGATCGAGGCTCATACGGCCCACGCTAGGCACAGGCGGCCCGGGATGTCGCGCGCTTTTCCGGCCGCCGCCCCGGCCTGGGCTCCTCAGAACGCCGCCGCCGCTGCCTGGGCTCCTCAGAACGCCGCCGCCCCGGCCTGGGCTCCCAGAACGCCGCCGCCCCTGCCCGGGCCCCTCAGAACGCCGCCGCCGCTGCCTGGGCCCTTCCCTCAGAACGCCGCCCGGACCTCGCCGACCTCGGCCGCGCCGCCCAGCAGCGGCACGCGTCCGATGCGGGAGACCACCGGGCCCTCGATGCCCAGCAGCCCGAGCGAGCGGGCCAGCACCGGCCCCAGGGCGCGTGTCGCACCGTCGTCGATCTTGAAGGCGAGCGCCCTGCCGTCCGGGAGCGCCAGCGCCTGGACCGCCTCCGCGCCCATCTTGGAGAGCGCGCCCGGCACCTCCCGCATCAGCCAGGTGTCCGGCCGCCGGGTACCCGCGACGTATTCCGGGTGCGCCCGCATCGCGTCCGCGACCCGGCGCTCCGCCGTGCCCGGCTCGGCCAGCACGAACGAGCGGAACGCCCGCGCCAGGCCCACCAGCCCGATCGCCATCAGCGGCGCCCCGCAGCCGTCCGTGCCGACCGCCGCGACCGGCTCGCCCGCGGCCTCCGCGACCACCTCGCCCACCAGCCGCTGCAACGGGTGCGCCGGGTCGAGATAGCCCGCCGTGTCCCAGCCGTTGCGTACGCAGACGGCGAGCATCGCCGCGTGCTTGCCCGAGCAGTTCATCGTGAGCGGTTCCCGCACTCCCCCGGCGGCGAGGTACGCCTCCGCCTCGACGGGGTCCAGCGGAAGGTCGGGCGGGGTCTGGAGGTCGTCCGGCTTCAGTCCGTGCTCGGCGAGCATCGTGCGCACCAGCTCCAGGTGGAAGGCCTCGCCCGAGTGGCTCGCGGCGGCGAGCGCCAGCCGCTCCCCGGAGAGGTCGAGCCCGGCCCGCAGGATCGCGGCGGCCTGCATCGGCTTGTTGGACGAGCGGGGGAAGACGGGCGCCGCCGGATCGCCGAGCGCGAGCTCGACGCTGCCGTCCGCGGCCAGGACCACCAGCGACCCCCGGTGGTGGCCCTCGGTGAAACCGGACCGCACCACCTCGGCGAGCACCGGGAGCACAGGCGACGAGGACGGGCGCGGGGCGGAGGAGGCTATGGAGGAGGTCATGGGGTGGCGGCCTTCCGGGGACGGGCGTGACCCGCCCCCGGAAGGGTCACCTCAGGCGAGCAGGTCCTCTACTTGTGCTTCTCCGTCACGGTACCTGCGGGCGATCTCCGCGCTGCAATCGTCGACGGTCCGCTGGAGCCGGTGACGGCGCCGGGAGACCTGCCGTTCGTAGCGGACGAGCCGCCCCATGGCGGTGAGCAGCTCTTCGTCCGTACGGGCGTCGAGGTCGGAGAGCTCGACCTCCGCGAGCGTGTCGTCCGCGAGCTGCCGGTACTCGTCGCTGCGTGGCGTGGTGAGGGTGACGTGCCGCACCGAGGAGCGGTGCACGGACGGGGTGTCGGCGAGGATCTCCGAGAGCCGGTCCACCACGGGCGACTGGGGACCCCCTCGGCGCGCCAGCTCGGCCCGCAGGATGTCGATCCGGCCCTGGACGAGCCGGCGGACGTAGCTGAGGTCCGCCTCGTCACGCTGCGCCTCACGCCGCCGGGTGCGCAGGTCCGGCAGCCCCAGCCCGCCGAACTCCGGCTGCGCGCGGAGGGAGGCCAGGCCCTCCCCCGCTCCGCCACCGGTCTGCCCCGGCACGGACACCGCACCCGGCAGCTGCACGGGTGGCGCGGAGAGCTGGCCGGGAGCCTCGACGGTCCGCTGCACCGGTGGCCGCAGACTGCCGGATGTACGTGTCACTGGTACGGCACCGGGTGATGGCCCGGTTCCACGTGTCGTCATGATGTTCCGTCCCCTCGACCGGTGCGTCGGCACACCGACATCGTGCATGGTGCCACTACGCAGGGTGTTCACGCAGGTGCTCTGTACCCGTTCAGCCCAAGATAGGTTGGTCTGTATGCGTGCAGTGATACAGAGAGTGGACGGCGCGAGCGTCACCGTCGCGGACGCCGCGGACGATTCCCCGGGGACCGGGACGGTCGGCGAAATCGTCGGCGAGGGGCTGTGTGTGCTGGTGGGGGTCACTCACGGCGACACGGCGGAGAAGGCGGCACAGCTCGCCCGCAAGCTGTGGACCCTGCGGATCCTGGAGGGCGAGAAGTCCTGCTCGGACGTGAATGCACCGCTTTTGGTCATTTCGCAGTTCACTCTCTACGGGGACGCCAGGAAGGGCCGCAGGCCCACGTGGAACGCCGCCGCGCCGGGCGAGATCGCGGAGCCGCTGGTCGACGAGGTCGTGGCCCAGCTGCGTGCGCTCGGCGCCCAGGTGGAGACGGGCCGGTTCGGAGCGGACATGAGGGTCTCGCTCACGAACCACGGCCCGTTCACCGTGCTGGTCGAGGTCTAGCACCGCGAGCGGCCCGGCTGGACGGCGGTGCGTAGGGCTCCTACGGCTCGACGACCGTCTCCTGGGCCGCAGCCGTGTCACCGGCGATGAGTTCCGCGTCCACGGCGACGTTCCGCTTCACCAGGGCCAGGGCGATCGGCCCCAGCTCGTGGTGACGGGCGGACGTGGTGACGAACCCGAGCTGGCGGCCTTCCTCACCGTCGGCCGCGAGCCGGACCGGCGTGCCGTGGCCGGGCAGGTGGACCTCGCTGCCGTCCAGGTGCAGGAAGACGAGGCGGCGCGGCGGTTTCCCCAGGTTGTGGACACGGGCGACGGTCTCCTGCCCCCGGTAGCAGCCCTTCTGGAGGTGGACGGCGGTACCGATCCAGCCGAGCTCGTGCGGGATCGTCCGGTGGTCGGTCTCGAAGCCCACACGCGGGCGGTGCGCCTCGATGCGCAGCGCCTCGTAGGCCAGGATGCCGGCCACGGGGCCGTGCGCCGCCGCGTACGCCTCCAGGTCGCCCCGGGGCAGGAAGAGGTCACGGCCGTGTGCCGTCTCCCGTACGGCGATGCCGTCCGGGACCTCGGCGATGGAACCGGCGGGGAGGTGCACGACGGCGAAGTCCTCCGTGCGGTCGGCGACCTCCACCCGGTAGAAGAACTTCATCGACTCCAGATAGGCGATCAGCTCGCCCTGGGTCTCCGGCTCGGTGTGCATCCACACCGTCGCGCCGTCGTCGACCAGGTAGAGGGCGTGCTCGATGTGCCCGTTGGCCGAGAGGATCAGCGCCTCGGTCGCCTGGTTGGGCGCCAGGTCGCTGACGTGCTGGGTGAGCAGCAGGTGCAGCCAGGTCAGCCGGTCGTCGCCGGAGACCGTGACGACGCCGCGGTGCGAGAGGTCGACCAGGCCACTGCCGTCGGCGAGTGCGCGCTGCTCGCGGAACAGGTCGCCGTAGTGCGCGGCGACGCCTTCGTCGCGCCCCTCGGCGGGGACGGCGCCGGGCAGGGACAGCAAGGGGCTCTTCATGCGACCAGCGTACGACCCGCACCGGCGTACGAGCCGGGCCGTCCGGGCCTACCGCTCGCCGGCGGTCTCCCCCGGTGCTCCGGGACCCGCCTCCGCCGCCTTCGCGGCGCAGTCGGCGCAACGCCCGAAGATCGCGAAGTGCTTCATGTCGGTCTCGAAGCCGAAGGTGTTCCGCAGCTTCTCGGTGAAGTCGGCGACCACGTCGACATCGGCCTCGATGACGTCCGCACAGTCACGGCAGACGAGGTGGATGTGGTGATGGCGGTCGGCCAGGTGGTACGTCGGGGCGCCGTGCCCGAGGTGGGCGTGGCTGACGAGCCCGAGCTCCTCCAGGAGCTCCAGGGTCCGGTAGACGGTGGAGATGTTCACCCCCGACGCCGTCTTGCGCACCTCGCAGAGGATGTCGTCCGGCGTCGCGTGCTCGAGGGTGTCCACGGCCTCCAGGACGAGCTGGCGCTGAGGCGTCAGCCGGTAGCCACGCTGCCGAAGATCGGTCTTCCAGTCGGTGCTCACCACAGCCCCAGTGTAGGGCGGGGCGAGCACCGTCCCGCCGGATCCGGCCGGAGGGGCCGGGACGGCCTACTTGAAGAAGGCGATGCCGTCGTCCGGCATGTCCCCGAGGCTCTTCGCCATCGCGGCGACCTCTTCGGGGGTGACGACCTTCTTGAGGTGCGCGGACATGTACGGCCGCAGCTCCACGTCGGGGGTGGCCTTCTCGCCGACCCACATCAGGTCGCTGTTCACGTAGCCGTAGAGCCGCTTGCCGCCGCTGTACGGGCCGGAGGCCGCCGTGCGGGCCACCGCGTCCGTGACCAGGTCGATCTGCGGCTTCTGCTTCGCCAGCTCGCCGTACCAGACCTCGACGATGCCCTGGTCGCGGACCATGACGATCTCGACCTTGCGGTCCTTGTCGATGCGCCAGTAACCGGACTCGGACTCCAGCGGCTTGACCTGCTTGCCCTCGGAGTCCAGCACCCAGGAGTGCGAGACGTACTCCAGGAAGTCACGGCCGTCGTGGCTGAAGGTCACTTCCTGGCCGAAGTTGCACTTCTCGGCACCGGGGAAGTCGGAGACTCCCGCACCCGCCCAGTTACCGAGGAGGAAGGCCAGCGGCACGAGGTCCGGGTGGAGGTCGGACGGAATCTCGATCATGAGCGGCTCAGACGATCTGTGAGGGTGTACGGAAGGTGTTCGGCGAGGGTCAGCGCTGGCCCTGGTACAGCTTCTTCACGGTCACCGCGGCGAAGGCGAGCACGCCGACACACACCAGGACCAGCAGGGCGGAGAAGAAAGCCTCAAGCACGGGAGCTCCTCGGGACGAACGACGTGACGGCAGCGGACGGCCGGGCCCCCAGCCTAATGGGTGGGGGCCCGGCACGGCGGCCCGGGGTTTCCCCCGGGCGCGGTCGGCTCAGCCCAGGAGCTGGTTCTGAAGGATCAGCGTCTGGTGGAAGGGAACGGCTTCCGTCCCCTCCTTCCCGTCACGGCTGTGGACGATCAGGGCGACGGTGTCCCCCGCCAGCACGTAGGCGAAGCGGACCTGCTCGGCGCCGTACGGCTCCGGCTCGGAGTAGACGTGCGCCGTGGTGAATTCCGCCCCGGCCGTGGCGGTCCAGTCCTCGTCGAACACGGACTCGGCGGTCCCGGCGAGGGGGAGCGGCAGTGAGTCGAGCGACTCGTGCTCGTAGATCTCGTCGTGGAAGGCCGTGGAGTACGCGACCGAGTTGAACTGGAGCAGATAGACCCGGGACGACGTGCCGTCCGGCATGGTCCAGCCGCGCGCGGCTATGTGCCGCAGGGCGGAGTCCTTCAGGTGCTGGGTGAGAGCGGCGCGATCGCCCTTGCCGTACTCGGCGACGTACCGGGCGGTGTCCACCCACCCGCCGTCGAGGCCCTTGACCTCGGTGGCACCGGCAGGAGCCGGCACGAGCAGGCGCCGCAGGTCCGCGTGGTGGACCTCCGCGATGTTGGAATCGCTGAACGGACGGGGCGCGTCGGCAGGAAGGGCGGGCAGGGTCAGTGCCGGGAAGTCCCACCGCCCGTCGTCGCGGGTGGCGAGGCCCGGTACGTCGGTGCGCTTCATCGACGTGATGCCCGCGACGGTGCCTGCTCCCAGCCCGCCCATGACGAGCACGGCGGCCGTCCACCGGAGGACGGCCCGCAGCACGCGGCGCGGCGGGCGGGGTGCGGCGGGCGCGGGGCCCTCCTCCAGCGCGGAAGGAGGCGGCGGGCCCTCCGGGACCGGCGGGAGGGTGGTCGTGGCGGCAACGGCCACGTCGGCCGGTGGGGCCGTCTGCTCGGTCATACGTACTCCCCCGGGGACGTGATGTGGTCCAGCTGGTCCTTCAGCATCTCGGCGACGGCGGCCTTGTCGACGGGCTTGATGCCGGTGGCCCGGTAGGTGATGCTCAGCTCGCCGTCGTAGGCCGCGCACACCATGTCCTCGATGCCGCTCTCGCTGTCCTTGGGCTGCACGTAGCAGGTCGCCTTCCGGGTGTGGCCCTTGACCTTCGGGCCGTCGCGGAAGATCCCCAGGAAGTCGAACAGCTCTGTCTGGAAGGTGTAGAAGTCCCGGACGGCGCTCTTGTCCTTCATCCGCACGATCTCGGCGTGCACCTCCAGGTCGTTGTGCACGGAGACGTACGACCGGAGAGCGAGGCCCTGCACGCGGAGCTTGTCGATCCGCTTCTCGTACTCCCGGCGCTTCTTGCCCGCCAGCCCTCGGCTGGACTCCTTCATCGTGGCGGCGGCCCGCCTGCCGTCCACCTCGTCGTCGTTGCCGTACCCGGCGTCGTCCGGACCGAGCCGGTAGCCCTCGGGCACCGGCAGCAGGAGCTTGCTGAGCTCGGTGCCGGAACGGCCCCGGTCGACGGCGCCCGCGGGGTCCTTGCCGGGCTTGCGGTCGGACACCTCCCAGAGCGTGGTCTCCACGGTGCGGTCCGCGCTGTCGACCGTGACCGCCGTGTACGCACCGGCGCCTCCGACGGCGCCCAGCACCAGCACGAAGGGAAGGGCCGTGAGCAGGAGCCGCCGGGCCCGGCCGGTGCGCGCGGGGGTGCCGGGGACCTCGGCTGTCCGGACGTCCGGGGCCGCTGCCGGGGCCGGGGTCACCTCGGGAGCGGGGGTCGCTGCCGGGGCCGGGGTCGCTGCCGGGGCCGGGGTTGCCTCGGGAGCCGGGGTCGATGCCGGGGCCGCTTGCGGTGCCGGGGCCGAGGTCGGGGTCGCTGCCGAATCCTGCGGGTCAGGCAGGGTCATGTCATTCACAGGCGCTCCAGCTGTCGCTCGGCCAGCGTCCGGATGTCCTTCTTGCTGATCGGCCGGGTGTCGAACAGGTTGATCTCGACCATGACGTCGCCGCGGTGCATGACGGCCCTGGCCCGGTAGAACGGCAGGTAACCGGCTTTCCGGTCGACGCCGTAGACGTAGTAGCGGCCCTCGCCGCTCCCCTTGACCGCGTCGCCTTCGTTGCCCGCGCCCGCTTCGGCCTCGGACATGTACGAACGCTGCCCCTCGGCGAAGTCGGCGGCCGCGGTGTCCACCCCGGAGGAGAACTGGACGAGACGGATCTCCGCCTCGCGGTGCGTGCCCTTCTTCCAGGCGGCCGCTGCGATGCGGCGTATGTCCGACTCCAGGAAGTACTCGAACATGCCGTCGTCGCTCTTGAATTCGCGCGCAAGGTCACCCACGGTCATCCAGCCGTCGTCCAGCCAGTCCGCTTCCTTGTCCTCGCTCCAGCCCGCCGGGCGGTCGATGAGCAGCTTGCGCAGGTCGCCGTCCGTCTTGACCTGCCGGTCCTGCGAGGCGGGCAGCGGGGCCGGGACCTTGTCCGCGGGCAGCGCCTTCGCCGGATACGCGAGCTCCGGCTGCGAGAGCGCGGGCAGTGGTGTCGGAGGCCGCTCGGCCTGGATCCCGTAGCCGACGGCCGTGCCGCCGGAGATGCCGAGCAGCGCGGCGGCGGCGATCAGCAGGGCCGTACGGCCGCGCGGCCGAGGGCGCGACGGGACGGCGGGCGCGACGGCCTGCTCCACGGGAATCGCGACGGCCGGCACCTCGGGAATGGTGTCGTTCGGTTCCAAAAGGGTCCCCCCAAGAGACCTGAAGCCCAGGTTCGATCACCTGTGCACACAACTGACCCACAGGTCACAGGGGAGGTTGCACCACTGCGGATTACAGTTCGGTACATGTCGAAGAAGCTCGTGATCAAGGTGACCGCCGGAGCCGATGCCCCCGAGCGCTGCTCGCAGGCCTTCACCGTGGCCGCCGTGGCCGTCGCCAGTGGGGTCGAGGTCTCGCTGTGGCTGACCGGCGAATCCGCCTGGTTCGCCCTGCCGGGCCGTGCCGCCGAGTTCGAACTGCCGCACTCCGCACCGCTGCCCGATCTGCTGGACTCGATCCTGGCGGGCGGGCGGCTCACGCTCTGCACCCAGTGCGCGGCTCGGCGCGACATCACGGAGAAGGACGTCCTGGAGGGCGTACGGATCGCGGGTGCCCAGGTCTTCGTGCAGGAGGCCATGACGGACGGCACCCAGGCACTCGTCTACTGACCGGACCGCACTCATCCACCCCGACCGGACCGCCGTCGTCCACCCGACCGGACCGGTCAAGGGCTTCCCGCCCGCCACATCGGGCGGGACCGTGTGCCCTGCCTAGCGGCGCTTCTTGCCGTCGAGTTCGTCCCACCACTCGTCCGACTGCGGGTCACCGGAGGGGTCGTCCCACCAGCGGTCGTCCGGTCCCCGCCGGTTGGCGATCACGGCGGCGACGGGCGGCACGATCATGGCGACCACGCACATCGCCACCGCCGCCGGGACGGACCACAGACGCACGAAGGCCCAGGCGGACACGAAGAGGAAGAGGCATCCGCCCATCATCAGGAAGTAGAGGCGCCTACGCCGGGCGTACATGTCTCCAGCGTAGAACTCCCGGGCCCGGAACTCTCCTTGCACGCGGCACCCGCGCGGTACCCGCGCCGGCACCCGCCGGTCCCCCGGACGGCGCCCTGCCGACCGCCCGCGCGGCCGGATGCCCGTGGACGGCACGAAGGGCCGCACCCCGGTACAGGTGGCGTCCAACCACCTGGGGTGCGGCCCTCCGGCCGTATCCGCGCGTGAACTACACGGCGATGGCGACCTCGGCGAGGCCACCGGTCTGCGCCACGACCGTACGGTCGGCGGTGCCGCCCGGAACCAGGGCGCGCAGCGTCCAGGTGCCCTCGGCCGCGTAGAAGCGGAACTGTCCGGTCGCCGAGGTCGGGACCTCGGCCGTGAACTCACCGGTCGAGTCCAGCAGACGGACGTAGCCGGTGACCGGCTCGCCGTCGCGGGTCACGCTGCCCTGGATCGTGGTCTCGCCCGGCTTGATCGTCGAAGCGTCGGGGCCGCCGGCCTGTGCTCCACACATGGTGTTCTGTCCTTCTGGTCGGGGTCCTGCTGATCGGATCCTGCGGAATTACTTGTTGGCGCCGAGCTCGATCGGCACACCCACGAGGGAGCCGTACTCGGTCCACGAACCGTCGTAGTTCTTGACGTTCTCCTGGCCGAGCAGCTCGTGCAGCACGAACCACGTGAGCGCGGAGCGCTCACCGATGCGGCAGTAGGCGATGGTGTCCTTCGACAGGTCGACCTGCTCGTCCTCGTAGAGGGCCTTGAGCTCGTCGTCCGACTTGAAGGTGCCGTCGTCGTTGGCGTTCTTCGACCACGGGATGTTGCGGGCGCTCGGCACGTGGCCGGGGCGCTGCGACTGCTCCTGCGGGAGGTGCGCCGGGGCGAGCAGCTTGCCGCTGAACTCGTCGGGCGAACGCACGTCGACGAGGTTCAGGCTGCCGATCGCCTTCACGACGTCGTCGCGGTAGGCGCGGATCGACTCGTCCTGGGCCTTGGCCTTGTACTCGGTGGCCGGGCGCGTCGGGACGACGTCGGTCAGGTCGCGGGAGTCGAGCTCCCACTTCTTGCGGCCGCCGTCGAGCAGCTTGACGTTCTCGTGGCCGTACAGCTTGAAGTACCAGTACGCGTAGGAAGCGAACCAGTTGTTGTTGCCGCCGTAGAGGACGACCAGCGTGTCGTTGCCGATGCCCTTCTCGGACAGGAGCTTCTCGAAGCCGGCCTGGTCGACGAAGTCACGGCGGACCGGGTCCTGGAGGTCCTTGGTCCAGTCGATCCGGATCGCGTTCTTGATGTGGTTCTTCTCGTACGCCGAGGTGTCCTCGTCGACCTCGACGATGGCGACCTGCGGGTCGTCGATGTGGGCCTCGACCCAGTCGGCGTCGACCAGAACGTCTGCGCGGCTCATGTGTTTCTCCTCCGGGGCAGTCTGCGGCGGGGTGGTGCGGTGTGCGGGTGCGGGGTGTACGCGCAGGTACGTGCCGGAACGCGTACGGAAGGCACGGGCTCGGCCCTGAGAGAGTCGAAGGGCCGGGGGAAGACGGGAGAGGTCCCGCTCAGAAGGTGCGACAGAGCATGGCGGCGACGCGGCACAGGTCTACTGCCCGCCGCTTCGTGAGGTCCGCCTGTCGCTTCATGCGTCCGATCGTAGGGAGGTACGGGTGGAGATGTCACCGTCGTGTCGCATGATGAGACACGATCGTCCGCGATGCGAGACGCATCAGCCCTGAACCCCTCGCTGGGCCCGTCGAGCGGCGGTGTGTGGCGAAGAACTTCTGCGCATCGGACCCGGCCGTCTCATCATCCGGATCCACTGTCCGCTCGCCCGTGCGGTCCCTACCCCGCCGGACCGGCCCCTACCCCGCCCGGCAGGTGGCCGTCAGCGCTGGCCGTGGCACCTGGTCTCAGCCGGCGAGGTCGATATCGGCGCCCGTCATCGATATCTCCAGACCACCGGGGGCCACCTCGATCTTCTCCAGCTTCAGACCGTCCGGCAGGCCGCTGATACCGCGCTCGAAGTCCGTCTTCTGCCTGACCAGACCTTCGAGACCGGGGATGCCCTCACCCGGCACCTCGTCGGCGTGGACCTTGACCGTGTCGCCGTCGACCAGGGTGACGGTCGACAGCACGCTGCGCGTGAGCTCGCGGTTCAGCAGGGGGATGCGGACCGAGCCGGTGACCTTGACCTTGCCGTCGCCGCCGTAGGCGACCGTGACCCCGTCGTCGGCCGCCTCGGTGAGCGCCTCGTACGAGACGACGGCCGTCCCGGTGGCCCGGGATGCCGTCGCACTGGTGTAGCCGGCGCCCAGGGTGACCTGGTGCAGCTCGGCGCGGATCTCACCGATCCGCAGCTCCCGGCCGGCCGCGCTGGCCCGGATGTCCTTGACCGTGACGTCGACCTGGTCGAGCTCCGAACCCGCCACCTGCGTCAGGAAGGGGAAGCCCTTGATGGACACCTCGGTCGAACCCGCATCGGCACCGGCGAAGGCGACCCGGCCCTCGGCCTCCGACTCGGCGAAATACACGGCGGCGCGGTCCACGGCGACGAAGACGCCGCCCAGCACCACAGCGATGATCAGCAGTATTCGCAGTGCGCGCATGCCTGTTGTTCCCCCACTCGGACCGGCCGGACCTCTGGTGCCGTGAGCCTACTGCCGCCACGCGCCGCACCCGGAGTGATCGACGAGCGGAAGGCCCGGCCGGTTCCCGACGAGCGGGAAAGAGGGGAGTGCGGGAGGTCAGGCGATCGCACGGCCGATCAGATAGACGGCGGGAGCCGCGGCCGTCAGCGGCAGCGCCACCCCTGCCGTCATGTGCACGAAGCGGGACGGATAGTCGTAGCTCGCCACCCGCAGCCCGATCAGCGCGCAGCCACCCGCCGCGAACCCGAGGAACGCCGCCTGCGCGCCGAAGTCCGTGAACACCCCGGCGGCCAGGCCGGCACCCGCCGAGGCGAGCAGCGCCACGACGACGGAGACGGGACCGGGCAGCGGAAGGGCCCGCACGAGCACGCCCACGGCGACCGCGATCCCGCCCACCGTCACCGCGTCGGGGACGGCCGCCAGATGTCCGGCGGCCAGGACGGCCAGCGCGGCCGAGGCGACGGTGGCCGTCAGGCCGTACATCCGCTCGTCGGCCCCGGCGTGGCTGCGCAGCTGGAGGACGAGCGTCAGCAGCACCCAGACGCCGAGCGTGCCCAGGATGGCCGCCGGGGCGTTGCTCCGGCCCGCCACGAGCAGGACGACGTCCGCCACGAAGCCACCGGCGAAGGCGAGGGCGATGCCCTGCCTGGCCGGCCACATGCCGTTGAGCCGGAACCATCCGGCGGCGGTCACGGCCTGGAGCAGGATCAGGGGCACGAGCAGGGCGTACGACCCGATCGCGGCGCCGAGCGCGAGCAGCAGACCGAGGCCGGCGGTGATCGCGGCGGGCTGGAGGCCCGGCGCGATGATCGGCGAACGCCCCTCGGCCCGGGCCCGCTGGGCTGCGGTGAGCCTGTCGCCGCCGAGGGTGGTGGGCGCACCGTAGCCGGACGCGCCGGCCTCGCCGGACTCGCCGGGTACGGCGGCCGGCGCCTCGGGAGCGGCGGGAGCGACCGGGGCGGCCTGGGCTGCCGGCGCCTCGGGCGGCAGCGGATAGGCGGCCTGCGCGGGGGCGGGTGCCTGTGCGGCGTGCTGGGGCCGGATCGTCGGCTGGTACTGGGTGTCCCAGGTCTGGCCCTGCCAGGTCTGGGCCACTCCCTGGTCGCCCTGTCCACCCTGTGGGACACCGTGCTCCGGATACACGACCGGCTGCTGCTGCGGCTGCTGCCCGTACTGCTGCCCGCCGTGCGGCTGCTGCCCGTACTGCTGGTACTGCCCGTATGCCGGGTCGGCCGCCTGCTGGTGCTGTCCGTACGCCGGGTCGTTCACCTGCCGCCCGTCCTGCTGCCCGTACTGCTGCGGCTGGCCGTACGCCAGGTCGGCCGCCGGCTGCCCGTACTGCTGTCCGTATGCCGGCTCGTTCGCCTGCTGGCCGTACGCCGGGTCGTACGGCTGCTGCCCGTGGCCCGGGTCGTACGGATACTGCTGATCGCTGTTGCTCATGGTCTTCGGTTCACCCTCCTGCGAACGGCGGGAGCACCTCGACCGTGCCGCCCTCGGCAAGCCGTACGGTCTCATGACCGCGGGTCCCCACGGGATTCCCGTCGATCAGGAACGAGCACCGCAGCAGCACCCGCGTGAGTTCTCCCGGGTGACGCTCGCGTGCCCCGTCGAGCGCCTCGGCGAGCGTCTCCGCCGCGTACGGCTCCTCCGCGGTCCCCGCGGCGGCCTTGGCCGCGGCCCAGTAGCGGATGGTTCCCGCTGCCATGGCGGCACCCCTTTCCTCGTACGTCGGCTGTCCATCATGAATCACGCCGACTCCGTCCAGTCGGCGATGCGGGTCAGGAGTTTCTCGTCCGCCGCGTTCTCGGCGTGCCCCATGCCGTGCTCCAGCCAGAAATCGGCGTGCCCCCGCGAGGCCGCTTCCAGCATGCGGGGGTGGTCGACCGGGAAGTACGGGTCACGGTCGCCGTGCACGATCAGCAGCGGCGCGGTGATCAACGGGACCGCCTCGACCGGTGAGAGCGGGACGGGGTCCCAGTCCTCGCGGTGGATCCGGGTGCGGAAGCCAACGCGGCCGACGAGCCGGCCCGTGGGACGGGTGACCACCCAGTGCAGGCGGCGCATCGGAGCCGTGCCCCGGTAGTACCAGCGCGCCGGAGCACTCACAGCGACGACCGCGTCCGTATGCGCCCCTGTGCGCTCCCAGTGCGCCTCGATGCGCTCTCTGCGCCGTCCCACCCGATCAGCCCCCGGCGTCTTCTCTTTCTCCGCGCCGGGTTCGCCGGCTTCGGGCGCCGTATACAGAGCGGCGTGCCGGAGCACGACGGAGCCGCCCATGGAGAACCCGACCGTAACGATCCGCCGGTGTCCGAGCGACCGCGCCCAGGAGACCGCGGCCGCCAGATCCAGTACCTCCCGGTCGCCCACCGTGGACCGCCCGCCGGACCTCCCGTGCCCCCGGAAGGAGAAGGTGATCACAGCCGCACGCTGGGCGAACACCTCAGCGGCCCGCAGCACGGCCGGCCGGTCGGCCGACCCGGTGAACCCGTGTGCGAGGACCACGGCCGTTCCTCCGGAAGCGGGACCTCCGTCGGCCGCGGCACCTGCCGTACACGGCGTGTACACCGCCTCGATACGGACCCCGTCACCGGTCAGCAACGTGGTGCGCCGGGGGGTGGGCGTGATCGAGGGAACAGAAGAACTCGTGAAACGACCCTCGGACACAGAACTCATGTGGGCTATTCTGCTGCGAAGAGGATCCGGGCAGAGAAGCCCCCGGGTCCTTTTGTGCTTTCCGAGCGTTGTTACGGCAGCGTTTCCACAAGCTCAGCGGTCCCCGGGCGCGGGACCGCACGGTAAAAACCGTATGACGGCCCTCGCAGGTGAAGGCCCGTACGGCAGTACGAAGCAGTGCCGCATACTCCCCCGGGTCCGACCCGGGAGTGCCCCTCTCGCAGGGAACGAGGAGGACCGACGTAATGGGCGAGCTAACCGTGCACGATCGACCGACGACCCAGGCAGGTGGGCGGCGATGAGTTCACTGCTGCTTCTGACGAATGCCCTCCAACCGTCGACGGAGGTGCTCCCCGCCCTCGGCCTTCTGCTGCACAGCGTGCGGGTCGCCCCCGCCGAAGGACCCGCGCTCGTCGACACCCCGGGTGCCGACGTGATCCTCATCGACGGCCGCCGCGACCTCCCGCAGGTGCGCTCGCTGTGCCAGCTGCTGCGGTCCACCGGGCCCGGCTGTCCGCTGATCCTCGTCGTGACGGAGGGCGGCCTCGCAGCCGTCACCGCCGACTGGGGCATCGACGACGTCCTGCTGGACACCGCGGGTCCCGCCGAGGTCGAGGCCCGGCTGCGGCTGGCCACCGGCCGCCAGCAGATCACCGCCGACGACTCCCCGATGGAGATCCGCAACGGCGACCTGTCGGTCGACGAGGCGACGTACAGCGCCAAGCTCAAGGGCCGGGTCCTCGACCTGACCTTCAAGGAATTCGAACTGCTCAAGTACCTCGCGCAGCACCCGGGCCGGGTCTTCACCCGTGCGCAGCTGCTCCAGGAGGTCTGGGGCTACGACTACTTCGGCGGCACCAGGACGGTCGACGTCCACGTACGGCGGCTGCGCGCCAAACTCGGCCCCGAGCACGAGTCGCTGATCGGCACCGTCCGTAACGTCGGCTACCGCTTCGTCACCCCCGAGAAGGCCGAGCGGAACTCCGACGACGCCAAGGCCAAGGCGGCAGCGAAGGCGGCGGCGGAGGACGTCTCCCGTCCGGAGCAGTCGGCGGAGGCCGAGATCACCGAAGAAGCCCCGGTCCGGCCTGCCTAGCGGCGGGTCGATCCGCGTAGACTGCCGCGCGTGGCCAAGGTGACGCGGGACGATGTGGCGAGACTGGCGGGGACCTCGACAGCGGTCGTCAGCTACGTCATCAACAACGGACCCAGGCCGGTTGCCCCGGCCACGCGCGAGCGGGTGCTCGCCGCGATCAAGGAGCTGGGGTACCGGCCCGACCGGGTCGCCCAGGCGATGGCGTCGCGGCGCACCGACCTCATAGGCATGATCGTGCCGGACGCCCGGCAGCCCTTCTTCGCGGAGATGGCCCACGCCGTCGAACAAGCCGCCGCCGAGCGCGGGAAAATGGTGCTCGTCGGCAACTCGGACTACCGCGACGAGCGCGAGGTCCACTACCTCCGGGCCTTCCTCGGCATGCGCGTCTCCGGGCTGATCCTGGTCAGCCAGGGACCCAGCGAGCGGGCGGCGGCCGAGATCGAGGCCTGGGACGCCCGCGTCGTCCTGCTGCACGAACGCCCCGAGGCGATCGACGACGTCGCGGTCGTCACCGACGACATCGGCGGCGCCCAGCTCGCCACCCGGCACCTCCTGGAGCACGGGAACGCCTATGTGGCGTGCCTCGGCGGCATGGAGTCGACCCCGGTCGTCGGTGACCCCGTCGCCGACCACATCGAGGGCTGGCGCAGGGCGATGCAGGAGGCCGGACGGCCGACCGAGGGCCGGCTCTTCCACGCCCCCTACAACCGTTACGACGCCTACAAGGTCGCCCTGGACCTGCTCTCCGGTCCTGACAGGCCCCCGGCCATCTTCTGCTCGACGGACGACCAGGCCATCGGGGTGCTGCGGGCCGCGCGCGAGCTCCGCATCGACGTGCCCGGGGAGCTCGCGGTCGCCGGCTTCGACGACGTCAAGGAGGCGGGACTCACCGATCCGCCGCTGACGACGGTGTTCTCCGACCGGCCCGCGATGGCCCGGGCGGCAGTGGACCTCGTGCTCGACGACTCCCTGCGCGTCTCGGGCTCGCGGCGCGAGCGGCTGAAGCAGTTCCCGTCCGCGCTGGTGGTACGCCGGTCGTGCGGCTGCGGCGAACCCACGGTCACCCCGGCGTAGCGGAGCGCCCCCTTATATCGGGCATACACGGTTCTGCCGGGCTTCTCAGGGGGCACTCAGGCTGCTCTCATGTTCGCTGTCCACTCTCGTAGACATGACCGACAGCCACCGCCCGAGCGGCGAGTACCCGATGTCCCCCTCGAACGACAACGGTTCGTACGACAACGGTTCGTACGACAGCTCTTCGCACGGCAGCGCCCCGCAGGGCGCCGCCCCGCACGGCGGCGCCGCGTACGGCACCGCGCCGCACGGCGTTACGTCGGACAGCACCGCCGCCCCGCACGGCAGCGCCGCGTACGGCAGTGGCGAGGCGGCGTGGCCGCCGCCCCCGGCCTACGAGCCCGGCCCGCAGGCCGCCGGGTCCCCCTCCCCCGCCTACGCCTGGCCGGCCCCCGGGCCCGCCCTCGTCGGGGAAGGCCCGGGCGACGCGCAGCCCCGGCGGCGGGTCAAGCGGCCGTTCGCACTGCTGGCCGCTGTGGCCATCGCCGCGGCGGCGGTCGGCGGCGGCACCGCCACCCTCATCGGAGAGCTGGCGGGCGGCAGCAGCTCCAGCAGCTCCGGTTCCAGCGGCGTCGTCAGCGGCACCACCGTCTCGCAGAGCAGCGCGGGCACCGTCTCGGGCGTGGCGGCGGCCGTGTCGCCGGCCATCGTCGAGATCACCGCGACGTCCTCGGCGGGCGAAGCCACCGGCTCGGGCGTCGTCATCACGTCGGACGGCGAGATCGTCACCAACAACCACGTCATCTCCGGCGCTTCCCAGATCAAGGTGGCCCTCAGCACCGGCAAGTCGTACACCGCCGATGTCGTCGGCACCGACCCCGACAAGGACCTGGCGCTCATCAAGCTCCAGAACGCGAGCGGGCTGAAGACGGCCTCGCTCGGCGACTCCTCCTCGGTCAAGGTCGGCGACCAGGTCGTGGCGATCGGCTCGCCCGAGGGCCTCACCGGCACGGTCACCAGCGGCATCGTCTCGGCGCTCGACCGCGATGTCACGGTCGCGAAGGACGAGGAGCAGGGCCAGCAGCAGCAACAGCAACAGGGCGGTCAGCAGTGGCCGTTCGAGTTCGGCGGCCAGCAGTTCAACGGCGACACCGGCTCCTCCACCACGACGTACAAGGCCATCCAGACCGACGCCTCGCTCAACCCCGGAAACTCCGGCGGCGCCCTCATCAACATGAACGGCGAGATCATCGGTATCAACTCCGCCATGTACTCCCCCAGTTCGTCCAGCACCTCGGGCAGCACCGCTGCGGGCAGCGTGGGCCTCGGCTTCGCCATCCCGGTCGACACCCTCAAGGCCGACCTGGACACCCTTCGCTCCGGCGACGGTTCCTGACCAGGAGATCCTCATGAACCCCGTAACGGACCACACGGCCGCCGGCCCGTCCGGCCTGGCCCTGCCGCTCGCCCTGGCCGCCGAACTGGCGGCCCGGGCACCCGCCCCGGCGGCCACCCGCCCGCCCGAGATCCGCGGCGGCACGAGCCGCGGACGCCGTGCCGCGCGACGCCGTGCGGCGGCCGTGCGAGGCTGAGGACACCGCACCGCCGCACCGGCGACAAGAGGAAGAGGACGAAGAAGCGATGACCCCCGCCGAAGACGATCCGCAGCGTGTCCTGATCGTCGACGACGAGCCCGCCGTGCGCGAGGCGCTGCAGCGCAGCCTCGCCTTCGAGGGGTACGGAACAGAGGTGGCCGTGGACGGTTACGACGCCCTGGCCAAGGCCGAGGCGTACGCCCCCGACCTGATCGTCCTGGACATCCAGATGCCCCGCATGGACGGCCTCACCGCGGCCCGGCGCATCCGGGCCACGGGATCGACCACCCCCATCCTGATGCTCACCGCCCGGGACACCGTCGGCGACCGGGTCACCGGTCTCGACGCCGGCGCGGACGACTACCTCGTCAAGCCCTTCGAGCTGGACGAGCTCTTCGCCCGCATCCGGGCCCTGCTGCGCCGCAGCTCGTACGCGACCGCGGCGGGGGCCGACGTGCCCGACGACGACGTGCTGTCCTTCGCCGACCTCCGCATGGACCTGAACACCCGCGAGGTCACCCGCGGCACCCGCCGCGTCGAGCTGACCCGCACCGAGTTCACCCTGCTGGAGATGTTCCTGGCCCACCCCCGTCAGGTACTGACCCGCGAGCAGATCCTCAAGGCCGTCTGGGGCTTCGACTTCGAACCCAGCTCCAACTCCCTGGACGTGTACGTGATGTACCTGCGCCGCAAGACGGAGGCCGGCGGCGAGCCGCGCCTCGTCCACACGGTGCGCGGCGTCGGCTACGCCCTGCGCGCCGGGGGCGGTGACGGGTGACCGGCCTGCCCCGCAGACTGCGCGCCCTGCCGCTGCGCTCGCGGCTCGCCCTGCTGGTCGCGGCGGCGGTCGCCATCGCGGTGGCCGCGGTAGCCGCGGCGTGCTGGTTCGTGACGCAGCAGCAGCTGGAGCAGCAGTTGGACAGGACGCTGCGCGGTTCCAAGGTCGACCAGCTCTACCTGTCGCAGCTGTACACGTACTGCCAGGGCGGGACCTCCCAGGAACCCCGGCCCTTCACCGGCGTGACGGTGCAGCTCATCGACTCCCAGGGCACGGTCTGCATCGCCTCCGAGGCCGCGACTTCGAGGCTTCCGGTGACCCCCGAAGACCTGGAGGTGGCCAAGCGGCAGCGTGCCTACGCCCTGCACACGGAGACGGCCGAGAACGGCGCGGACATGCGGGTCTACACCACGC
The DNA here is from genome assembly GCF_042872025.1 of Streptomyces sp. NPDC005494. Classification (NCBI taxonomy): domain Bacteria; kingdom Bacillati; phylum Actinomycetota; class Actinomycetes; order Kitasatosporales; family Streptomycetaceae; genus Streptomyces; species Streptomyces sp. NPDC005494. The sequence continues at coordinate 49,944 of NZ_JBIAJR010000005.1, read as the reverse complement.
CACTGGAAGTCAGGGGCCCCGGGACGCAGGCCGGGAGCCTCGCGGTCTCCACCGCCCGCCCCATGAGCGAGGTCACCGACCCGCTGTCCACGCTCGCCTGGGTCCTGGCCCTCGTCGCCGGGGTCGGCGTCGTCGGCGCGGGTGCGGCCGGCCTGTGGATCGCCCGTACCGGTCTGCGCCCCGTGGACGACCTCGCGCACGCCGTCGCGCACGTGGCCGAGACCGAGGACCTGACCATCCGGATCCCAGCGGAGGGCGACGACGAGATCGCCCGCCTCTCGCGCTCCTTCAACTCCATGACCAGCTCGCTGGCCACCTCGCGCGACCGCCAGTCCCAGCTCATCGCCGACGCCGGCCACGAGCTGCGCACCCCGCTCACCTCGCTCCGTACGAACATCGAGCTGCTGGCCCGCAGCGACGACACGGGCCGTGCCATCCCTCCCGAGGACCGCAAGGCCCTGATGTCCTCGGTCAAGGCCCAGATGACCGAGCTGGCAGCACTCATCGGCGACCTCCAGGAGCTCTCCCGCCCCGACGCCGCCCAGCCCGGCCCCCTCCAGGTCGTCGCACTGCACGACATCACCCGCACCGCCCTCCAGCGCGCCAGGCTGCGCGGCCCGGAGCTGACCATCACCGCCGAACTGGCCCCCTGGTACGTCCGCGCTGAGCCCGCGGCGCTGGAACGGGCGGTCGTCAACGTGCTGGACAACGCGGTGAAGTTCAGCCCGGAGCGCGGGACGATCGACGTGGCCCTGCACCGGGGTGAGCTGACCGTGCGGGACCACGGCCCGGGAATCCCGGCCGAGGAGCTCCCGCACGTCTTCGACCGCTTCTGGCGCTCCCCCTCGGCCCGCCAGCTGCCCGGCTCGGGCCTCGGCCTGTCCATCGTGGCCCGCACGGTCCAGCAGGCGGGCGGCGAGATCGCCCTGAACCCGGCGGACGGCGGCGGCACGGTCGCCTCGATCCGGCTCCCGGGGGCACCGCAGCCGCCGCCGGGGCGGTGAGCTGGTGTCCGTCAGAGGCGCCGGCGGAATTCCGCGGCGAACTGCGGAGCACCGTCGGCGTCCAGCCTGTCGAGCAATCCGTGCAGATCACGCGGCGCGCGCCGGTAGCGGGCGACCTGCACGCGGAGTACATAGTTCACCTCGACCGGGGCGAGGTCGAGCAGGTCCAGCAGAAAGTCGTCCGGACGCAGCACTTCGATGTCGTACGGATCGGCGGCTTCCGGCGGGAAATCCTTGACGTTCAGGGTGACGACGGCTTGCGCCTGCCCACGCACAGCCGCCGCCAGCACATGGCGGTCCTTCGGGTCATTCGCCATGATCTGCTCGAGCGCCGCGTACACGGTTACGAGGCTGTCCGGAAACGTGCCTGCCATTGCATCGACCAGCGCCTGGCCTTGGTCTCCTCGATCCGCTCAGCAACGTTTCGCAGCAACTCGTCGAGAATGTCCCCCGACCAGAGCGGCTCGTACAGCTCCGCCTCGGCGAGGCGGAGCAACGTATCCCTGAGGTAGTTGGGGAAGAGAACGCAGGTGTCCAGGACGACGCGCTGCACATCGCTCCAGTTGAGTCGGTCGGGTCACGGGTCAATGATCGTAGAGACCGGCGTCCTCGGTCAGTTCGACCAGTCGGTCCAGCCCTTGCCGACGCTGCACACGGCGCTTCTCCTTGTACGCCAGTACATCCTCCAGCAGCACGCGGCGATGTCTGCCCGGACGGGAGAAAGGCACGCCCCCCTCGTCCAGGATCTTGACGAACGTCGGCCTGCTGACCCCCAGCAGGTCCGCGGCCTCCTGGGTGGTGAGTGTGGTGTTCACCGGGGCGACGGTCACCGCCTTGCCCTCCGACAAAGCCCTGACCACCACCATGAGGGCCTCGTAGACCTCTGAGGGCAGGGTGCGTGTGCTGCCGTCCGGGCCTCGCAGCAGGGCAGGTTCGGCAGCCTGGGGTGTCCGGTCGAGGAAGGCGCAGAGCTCAGCGATCTCCGCCCGGTGCTCGGGCAGGAGAGTGCGGTCTTCGGTAGTGCCGTTCATGGCTCGGTCTCCTTCGGGGGTCTCCACAGCATGACACAATTCGAAAGAAACGCAAGCGAGCACACCGGAGCTACCCCGCGGGCAGCCTGCGCGGCGGCACGGTCGCCTCGATCCGGCTGCCGGGGGCACCGCAGCCGCCGCCGGAGCGGTGAGCGGGGTTCAGGCCGCCGGATTGTGCCGGATCAGCGACTCGACCAGGCCCGAGCGGGTCGCCGGGTAGTCCAGCGGGACGATCCCCAGACCGGTCCAACCCGATGCCTCCGGCCCGTCGAGGAACGCGTGGACCTGCGGGTTGAGCCGGTCGGAGTTCCAGCGCGGCGGCATCAGGGCCGCGGTGCTCACGTAGTTCACGAACAGCTTTCCGGGCTGCTGCGCGGCCTTGCGGAACTGCGCCTCGATCTTCGGGTACTTCCCGAAGGGCTCCGCCATGTAGTCGTCCTGGATGTCGAAGACCGCCGGATCGGCGTACCGGACGCCGGGCAGGCCGCCGTTGTCGGCAAGCAGCACGACCTTGCCACGCGCGCCCCCGAGGTCCGGCAGCGTGGAGTCCAGGCGCAGGAGCGGACGCCAGCCCTTGCCGTCGAGGTAGATGTCGAAGATCCGCCGGAACGCGGCGTCGCTCTCCTGCGAGTACTCCTGCTTGACCCGCATCAGCACGGTCTCCGAGGGGTGCGCGGCGAGGAAGTCCCGGCAGGCGACCAGCACGTCGCCGAACATCAGGTTCTGGTACGAGGCCCCGTGGTGGATGGCGAACGCGTCGCCGGTGATCCGGCACCGGACGTCGAGGAAGCGGATGCCGCTGTCGAGCTGCTGGGCCACCGTCGTGTTCTGGCATTCCGTCCAGGGGCCGCCGTAGCGCGCACCGGCGTTGTGCGTTCCCGGGATCGTGAGGCGTCGCAGCGGCGTGGAGTCCGCGAGGGCGGCCATCCAGTCCTGCGTGCCGAGGGCCGCCGAGGGCGCCGCGGCGGCCGGTGTCCCGCCGAGCAGGATTCCGGCGGTGGCGGCGAGCGAACCGGTGAGGAAGCTCCGGCGGGTGGCGGTGTACGGGCTCATGGGGGTGTGCCTCCGGCTGCCGTGGGGGGAGGGGCATCGGAATTATGACGGGGACTCGTCAAGTGCGGAACAGGGCCGGGCCGCCCGGAGAGCCCGCCCGGGCCGGATATCGCCTGCCGCCGCCCGGCACGCTCCGGCGGGGGCCGGAGACGGGAGCGGGGCGACGGGCCCTCCCGGCCCGCCGCCCCGCTTCCGCACACGTACGGCTGACTACTTCACGAGCGTGATCCGGTCCGTGGCCGGCGGGGCCAGCGGTGCCGAAGCCGTGGAGTGGGCCGCCAGGTAGGCGTTGAACAGGTCCAGGTCGGACGGACCGACCAGCTTGTTCGTGCCCTGGCCGAGGGCGGCGAAGCCGTCGCCGCCGCCCGCGAGGAACTCGTTCATCGCGACCCGGTAGCTCTTCGCCGGGTCGATCGCCTCACCGTTCAGCAGGATCGAGGACGCGACCACCCGCTCGGCGCCCGACTTCGTCATGTCCAGCGTGTAGGTGAGGCCCTTCGAGACCTGGAGGATCTTCGGTGACGCCTCGTTGGAACCGCTGACCTGCTGCTGGAGGGCTGCCACCAGCTGCGCGCCGGTGAGGTCGACGACGTTCATCATGTTGGTGAACGGCTGGACCGTGAACGCCTCGCCGTACGTCACCACCCCGTCGCCCTCGCTGCCGGACGCCGTGTACACCAGGTCGGAGCGGATACCGCCCGGGTTCATGAACGCGACGACCGCGCCGCCCTTGTCCGCGGGCGCCAGGCCCTCCAGCTGGGCGTCGGCGATCAGGTTGCCGAGCGGCTTCTCGAGTTCCGTGGAGCCCCGGCCGTCGATGTCGGCGGAGATGTAGCCCTGCGGGCGGCCCGCGATCGGAGCGGCGAGCCTGTTCCAGCGGGTGATCAGGGTCGTCATGTCGTCGGCCGGGTCCTGGGTCCGGCGGACGATGTGGTTCGCCGACTGCACCGACGTACGGACGATGTCCTTGGTGCGGCGGTCGTAGGTGAGGGTCGTGTCCGTGTAGACCTTGCCGAACGACGACGCCGAGGTGACCATGCGCGGCTTACCTGCCGGGTCCGGGACCGTGCACACGTACGCCTGGTGGGTGTGACCGGTGACCAGGGCGTCGACCTTGGGCGTGATGCCCTTGGCGATGTCCACGATCGGGCCGGAGATGCCGTCACCGGCGCCCGGGCTGTCGCAGTCGTAGTTGTACGAGGACGAGGCCGGGGCCCCGCCCTCGTGGATCAGGGCCACGATGGACTTGACGCCCTGACGGTCCAGCTCCTTGGCGTACTTGTTGACCGTCTCGATCTCGTCGTGGAACTTCAGGCCCTTGACGCCGTTGGCCGTGACGATGTTCGGCGTGCCCTCCAGGGTCACACCGATGAAGCCGATCTTGACACCGTTCTTCTTCCACACGGTGTACGGCTTGAGGACCGGCTTGCCGGTCTTCTCGTTCGTCACGTTGGCCGCGAGGTACGGGAAGTCCGCGCCCTCGAACTCCCTGCCCTCCTCGTAGCAGCCCTCGACCGGATGGCAGCCACCGTTCTGCAGACGGGCGAGCTCCGCGGCCCCCTCGTCGAACTCGTGGTTGCCCACGGCCGTCACGTCGAGGTCGAGCCCGTTGAGCGCCTCGATGGTGGGCTCGTCGTGGAAGAGCCCCGACAGCAGCGGGCTCGCGCCCACCATGTCGCCACCGGCCGCAGTGACGGAGTACGCGTGTCCCTGGCGCGCCGTGCGCAGCGAGGTCGCGAGGTACTCGACGCCGCCGGCCGGGACGGGCTTCACCGTGCCGTCGGCCCGCGTCTCCTTCACCTCGCCTGCCGAACCGGCCGGCGGCTCCAGGTTGCCGTGCAGGTCGTTGAAGGAGAGCAGCTGCACGTCGACGGTGCGGGGCTGGTGGTGGCCGTGGCCCTTGTCCTGGGCGCCTGCCGGCATCGCGGCGACGAGCGCGCCGACGGTGACAAGTCCGGCCGTGGCGGCGAGCACCCGCCGGGGCACACGGTTCTTCTGCGGAGTCGCTGACATCGGTCCCCTTGAAAGTGTCTGAATCCTGCTGCGGCAGCCTAGAGTCAACGCGCGTAGCGCGACAGGTGTTTGTGGTTACGAACTGGTTGCCGACCGACCAGAAAGGGGTCGATCACCCGTCGGGCGTACATATCCGAGCAGAAACGTCACCGCGCCCGTACGTCACCCGCGCCGTCGCCGGCCACGGCCGGCCGGCCCGGCGCCGTACGCTCGTACCCATGACGACTGACGCACCCCTCCCCTCCCCCGGGCGCGAGATCGAGACCCTCGACGCGCTCACCCCTGAGCAGGCCGACGCCGTTCTCGCGCTCCTCGGCGAGGCGGCCGAGACCGACGGCCGTCAGGCCGTGTCCGAGCAGGGGCAGCTGCAGTTGCGGGGCGGGCACCGCGAGGGCGTCCGGCACTTCCTGCTCCTCGTCGACGGGGTGCTTGCCGGATACGCGCAGCTGGAGGACACCGACCCCGTCGAGGCCCCGGCGGCCGAGCTGGTCGTGCACCCCTCCCACCGCGGCCGGGGGCACGGCCGCGCACTGGGAGCCGCCCTGCTCGCCGCGACCGGGAAGCGGCTTCGGGTCTGGGCGCACGGCGGCAAGTCGGCGGCCCGGCATCTGGCCCAGGTGCTCGGACTCTCGCTCTTCCGCGAACTGCGCCAGCTCCGGCGCCCGTTGACCGGCCTCGACATCGCCGAGCCCGTCCTCCCGGAGGGGGTCACGGTCCGCACCTTCGTGCCCGGCCGGGACGACACCGCCTGGCTCGCGGTGAACAGCGCCGCCTTCGCCCACCACCCCGAGCAGGGCTCCCTCACCCAGCGGGACCTCGACGACCGCAAGGCCGAGCCCTGGTTCGACCCGAAGGGCTTCTTCCTGGCCGAGCGCGACGGCGCGATCATCGGCTTCCACTGGACGAAGGTGCACGCCGCGGAGGAGCTCGGCGAGGTGTACGTCGTCGGCATCAGTCCCGACGCGCAGGGCACCGGCCTCGGCAAGGCGCTCACCGCGATCGGGCTGCGCCACCTGGCCTCCCAGGGCCTGCCGACGGCGATGCTCTACGTGGACGCCGACAATCCGGCCGCGCTCTCGGTGTACGAGCGGATGGGCTTCACGACGCACGAGGTCGACCTCATGTACCGCACGGAGACCTGAGCACCCCAACGCCTGCCGGGGCGGCGTCACTTGACGCCGCCCCTCTCTTAGGCCACCCTTTCACTACTCAATTAGTGAAAGGGTGGTGACCTTGGCAGAGTCCGCAGCGGTCGAGTTCCGCATCGACCGGCGCAGCGGCGTCGCCACCTACCTCCAGATCGTGCAGCAGACCAAGCAGGCGCTGCGCCTCGGTGTGCTGGAGCCGGGCGACCGGCTGCCCACGGCACGTGAGGTCGTCGAGGCCACGGCCATCAATCCGAACACGGTGCTCAAGGCCTACCGCGAGCTGGAACGCGAAGGCCTCGTCGAGGCCCGCCGCGGCCTCGGCACCTTCGTCCGCCGCACCCTCGGGAGCGCCGCGGCCACCACCGATCCGCCCCTGCGCGCCGAACTCACCGAGTGGACCCGCAGGGCACGCGCCGCCGGACTGGACAAGGACGACGTGAGCGCGCTCTTCAACGACGTACTGGACAGCACATTCAAGGGGGACCAGGACTCATGACAGGCGCCGCGATCGAGGCGAACGGCCTCGGTATGACCTACGGGCGCAAGAGCGGGTGGGCGCTGCGCGACTGCTCGTTCCGGCTGCCCGCCGGGCGGATATGCGCCCTCGTCGGGCCCAACGGCGCCGGCAAGTCCACGCTGCTCGCCCTCGCCGCCGGCCTGCTCCGGCCCTCCGAGGGCTCGGTGCGGGTGCTCGGCGGCACCCCTGGCGAGGCGCGGCCCCGTATCGCGTACGTCTCCCAGGACAAGCCGCTGTACCCGCAGCTCACGGTGGCCGACACCCTGTGGGCGGGGGCCGAGCTCAACCCCGGCACCTGGGACCGCGAGGCCGCCGCCCGGATCGCCGGACCGCTCCCGCAGGACGCCAAGGTCAAGGCGCTCTCCGGCGGCCAGCGCACCCGCCTCGCCCTCGCGCTCGCGCTGGGCAAGCGGCCCGAACTGATGCTGCTGGACGAGCCGATGGCCGACCTCGACCCGCTCGCGCGGCACGAGCTGATGGGGCTGCTGATGGCCGAGGCCGCCGAGCAGTCCACCACCATCGTGATGTCCTCGCACATCCTCACCGAGCTGGAGGGCTCCTGCGACTACCTCCTGTTCGTCGACGGCGGCCGGGTCCGCCTCGGCGGCGAGAGCGACGACATCGTCGCCGCGCACGCCGTGCTCACCGGCCAGGCCCGTGACCTCGCCCCGCACACCGTCGTCGAGTCACGCACGACGGGGCGCCAGATGACCGCCCTGGTGCGGAAGGAGGGGCCGGTGGACCCCGCCGCCTGGGACGTCACGGAACCTTCGCTGGAGGAGCTGCTGCTGGCCCACCTCCGCTCGCCCGAAGCCCCCGCGCTGCTCACCCCGAGCGCACACGCGGGACAGGAGGTGGCCGCGATATGAGCACCCTGACCCCTGCCCGACCCTCGCTGCGCGGCCCCGCCCTCGTCGTCGTACGGCAGCACCGGTGGACACTGTGGATCGCGGGCGGGCTCGCCCTGGCCGCTGTGATCGCCCTGGTCGCGACCGCCCTGTGGTCGGCCCACGTCGTCGACACCTTCGAGTCGGGCCCCTGCTCGGCCGAGGGAGACCCTGGCCGCAGCTGCTACCAACCCGTCCGCGACTACTTGGACAGCATGGGCGCCCTCAGCGGGGTGTTCAACCTCGCCGGCCTGGTGCTGAGGGTTCTGCCGGTGATCGTCAGCGCGTTCGTCGCGGGACCGATGATCGCCAGGGAACTCGAGAGCGGCACCTTCAAGTTCTCCTGGACGCAGTCCGTGTCGCCCGCCCGATGGCTCGCCGCCAAGCTCGCCGTACCCGCCGCGCTGCTGCTGGCCGGTGTGTCCGTGCTGACGGCCGTACTCACCTGGGCACGGTCCTACGCGGACACGCCCTACCCCGTCCAGTGGCATGACGCACCTGTCTTCAGCACTTCGGGAGTCCTCCCCCTCGCCCATACCTTCTTCGGGATGTGCGTCGGAGCGCTCGCCGGCCTGCTGATACGCCGCACCCTCCCCGCACTGGCCGTCTCCGCTCTCGTCACCGGCACGGCCCTCACGGTCCTCACCTACCGGCGCCAGGAACTGTGGCCCCCGAGAACGCTCACCGGAGAGACCCTGAACGCCAAAGAGGGCATGTGGTGGGTGGAGACGGGCGACCTCACCAGCGGCGGCGAACGGCTGACGGGAACGGTGTGCTCGCAGTCCGCGTCCGAGGCGGACCGGCTCCAGTGCATGACCGACCACGACATCACCAGCCACTACCTCGACTACCACCCCGCCTCACATTTCTGGCCCCTCCAGCTCGTCGAGACCGGCATCCTGCTCGCCCTGGCTGCCGCGGCCGTAGCCGTCGCCTTTCGCGTCCTGCGCCGCCGCACCGGCTGAGAGCCACCCTGTCCGGGCTCCGGGGGGAGTCCGGGCAGGGGCTTCACCTACGGTGAGGACGGCGGCTACAGGGACGGCACCGCAGTCACACCGCTTCCTGTACGTCATGTCACCGTTACCGGCCATTCAGACAGCCTTGCGACCCTCACGGGATGCAGCCAGCTGTGCCCACCCCCCGCAACGCGAGAGGCCCCGGTCCGGGGAACACGCCCGGATCTTCCGCGATCTTTGACGGCTCCGACGCGCCTGAGAAGCCGAACGCGCGGAAGAATAGGTCCATGAGCCAGCAGCCCAGCTCCGAGGTCCCGGTCCAGCCCGCCCAGCCGTCGGTGGGCTCCCTCGCCGCACACCGGCCCCATGCCGTGGCCGGCACGGCGCCCGCAGGCCTGTCCACAGCCGCCGATCTCGATCCCGATCTGGACAACGACGCGGACACGTACGAGCCCGAGAGCGACGGTGACGAGCTCCCGCACGGCCGTTTCCTGGACCGGGAGCGCAGTTGGCTCGCGTTCAACGAACGGGTTCTGGAACTCGCCGAGGACCCCGCCACACCGCTACTCGAACGGGCTAATTTCCTGGCGATCTTCGCCTCGAACCTGGACGAGTTCTTCATGGTCCGGGTCGCCGGTCTCAAGCGCCGCATCGCGACCGGTGTCGCCACCCGCTCCGCGTCCGGCCTCCAGCCCCGCGAGGTCCTCGACCTGATCTGGACCCGCTCCCGCGAGCTCATGGCCCGGCACGCCGCCTGCTACCAGCAGGACATCGCGCCCGCCCTGTCCGACGAGGGCATCCAGCTGGTCCGCTGGCCCGAACTGACCGAGAAGGAACAGGCCCGCCTGTTCACCTTCTTCCGGCAGCGGGTCTTCCCCGTGCTGACGCCCCTCGCCGTCGACCCCGCGCACCCGTTCCCGTACATCTCCGGGCTGTCGCTCAACCTTGCCGTCGTGGTGCGCAACCCCGTCAGCGGCCACCGCCACTTCGCCCGCGTCAAGGTGCCGCCGCTGCTCACCCGCTTCCTGGAGGCGTCCCCGCAGCGGTACGTCCCGATAGAGGACATCATCGCGGCGCACCTCGAAGAGCTCTTCCCCGGCATGGAGGTCCTCGCCCACCACATGTTCCGGGTCACCCGGAACGAGGACCTGGAGGTCGAGGAGGACGACGCCGAGAACCTCCTCCAGGCCCTGGAGAAGGAGCTCATGCGGCGCCGCTTCGGCCCGCCGGTCCGCCTGGAGGTCGAGGAGTCCATCGACCCGTACGTCCTGGACCTGCTCGTGCGCGAGCTGAAGATCTCCGAGACCGAGCTCTACCCGCTCCCCGGCCCGCTGGACCTCACCGGGCTGTTCGGCATCGCCTCGCTGGACCGGCCCGAGCTGAAGTACCCCAAGTTCATCGCCGGCACCCACCGGGACCTCGCCGAGGTCGAGTCCGCCTCCGCGCCCGACATCTTCGCCGCCCTGCGCGAACGCGACGTGCTGCTGCACCACCCGTACGACTCCTTCTCCACCTCCGTCCAGGCCTTCCTGGAGCAGGCGGCGGGCGATCCCGACGTCCTCGCCATCAAGCAGACCCTGTACCGGACCTCGGGTGACTCCCCCATAGTCGACGCCCTGATCGACGCCGCCGAGTCCGGCAAGCAGGTCCTCGTACTCGTCGAGATCAAGGCACGCTTCGACGAGCAGGCCAACATCAAGTGGGCCCGCAAGCTGGAGGAAGCCGGCTGCCACGTCGTCTACGGCCTCGTCGGGCTCAAGACCCACTGCAAGCTGTCGCTCGTCGTCCGCGAGGAGGGCGACACCCTGCGCCGCTACTCCCACGTCGGCACCGGCAACTACCACCCCAAGACGGCCCGGCTGTACGAGGACCTCGGCCTGCTCACCGCCGACCCGCAGGTCGGCGCCGACCTCTCCGACCTCTTCAACCGGCTCTCCGGATACTCCCGCCGCGAGACCTACCGCCGGCTGCTGGTCGCCCCGAAGTCCCTGCGCGACGGACTGATCGCCCGCATCAACAAGGAGATCACCCACCAGCGCGCCGGCCGCCCCGCCTACGTACGCATCAAGGTCAACTCGATGGTCGACGAAGCGGTCATCGACGCCTGCTACCGGGCGGGCCAGGCAGGGGTGCCGGTCGACATCTGGGTGCGCGGCATCTGCGCGATCCGCCCCGGCGTCACCGGTCTCTCCGAGAACGTCCGGGTCCGCTCGATACTGGGCCGGTTCCTCGAACACTCCCGGGTCTTCGCCTTCGGCAACGGCGGCGAGCCCGAAGTCTGGTTCGGCAGCGCCGACATGATGCACCGTAACCTCGACCGCCGGATCGAAGCACTGGTCCGCGTCACCGACCCCGCGCATCGCGCCGCCCTCAGCAGGCTCCTGGAAACAGGCATGTCCGACGCCACCTCCTCCTGGCACCTGGGCCCGGACGGAAACTGGACCCGGCACTCCACGGACGCGGACGGCCAGCCGCTGCGGCACGTACAAGAGATGCTCATCGAAGCCCGGAGGCGCCGGCGTGCGACGCCCTGACCACCAGACGACGGCGCTCCCCGCGGAAGCGGTCCTCGCGCCCTACCTGCGCGAACAGGCCGCCTCCTTCCTCCGGGGCCTGCGCCTGCACGGTGAGCACATCGCCCCGGCCGACGCCGGGGCGCACGGTGCCGACGAGGCGGCCCGCACGCTGCGCCAGGCGGCCCGCCGGATCAGCGGCACCCTGCACACCTTCCGCGCGGCGCTCGAACCCGCCTGGGCCGACCAGCTCCGCGCGGAGCTGGCCTGGCTCTCCGGCACCCTGGCCCGCGAACACGCGTACGCCACCCGGCTCGGCCGGCTGCTCGAGGCGCTGCACCAGCTCTCCGGTGCCTCGCTCCCCGCCGCCCGTCCCCCTGCCGGGGAGGTCCAGGACGGAAGCGACAAGGAGCGGGCGGCGCTCGGAGTCGGCACGGCCCGGGCCGGAGCCCTGCTGGAGCGCCGGCTGACCCTCGCCCGGACCCGCGCCCACTCGGCCGCGCTCCAGGCGATGGGTTCCTCCCGCTTCCACGCCGTCGCCGACGGGGTGGCCCTGCTCGCCTCCGAGGTCCCGCTGTCGGCCTCGGCCGCGGAGCCCGCCGCCGAGGTGCTGCACGGCCCCGCCGAGCTCGCCGAGCAGCGGATGCTGGACGCTGTGGCCGCGCTGCCGCCCGACGAGGCGGTGGAGCCGTACAACGAGGCCCACGACGCCCTCTGGCACCAGGCCCGCCTTCTGCTGCGGCTGCACCGCTACGCCCACGAGGTCGTACGGGGCGGCCCCGACCCCGCCCTCGCCGGACCCGGCCACGCGCTGGACCTGCACCGGGACGCGGCGGAGGCGGCGGCAGCGGCGGCGGCAGCGGCCCGCACCCCCCGCATCGCCCCGGCGACGGCGTACGCCCTGGGCGTGCTCCACGCCGACCAGCGGCACGAGGTGGAGGCGGCACGCAGCGTGTTCCGGGAGACCTGGCCGTACGCGGCGGCCGTGACCGCACCGTGAGCGGCCCCGTCCGCGCGGCGGGCTGCGTGCTGTGGCGCCGCGCGGCTGAGGGCGGCGGCCTGGAGATCTGCCTCGTCCACCGGCCGCGCTACGACGACTGGTCCTTTCCGAAGGGCAAGCTGAAGCGTGGCGAGACGGCCATGGAGGCCGCCCTGCGCGAGGTGCTGGAGGAGACGGGGCACCACTGCGCGCCGGGGGCCGCCCTGCCGACGGCCCTGTACATGGCGAACGGACGCCCCAAGGAGGTCAGCTACTGGGCCGCGGAGGCGACGGGCGGAACCTTCGTACCCAGTGACGAGGTCGACCGGCTGGCGTGGCTCTCCCCCGAGACCGCCCGCCACCGGCTGACGCGCCCGGGCGACCGTGTGCAGCTGGACGCCTTCCTGCGGGTCACCGCCGACGACTGACGGCTGACGACGGGGCCGGGCCGCCGCCCTGCCCGGCGGCCCACCCTGCCCAGCGGGCCGCCCTGCCCAGCGGGCCGCCCTGCCCAGCGGGCCGCCCTGCCCTACCCGGCCGCCCTGCCCGCCGGGCCGCCCTACCCCGCCGGACCGCCCTGCCCCACCGGGCCGCCCTGCCCCGCCGGTCCGCCCTGGCCACCGGGCCGTGCCGCCCGTGCCGCTGAGACGGCGCGCCTGGGGCACCCGTGCCACCTGTGCCGCGCGCGCCGCCCGGGGCATCCGTGCCTCCCGGGCACGAGATCTTCCCGCTGCTCACCCGCGCCGCGCCGCGGAACCAGCCCGCCCAGCACGGTTCACCTGCCGTTCACTCTGCTCCGTAGGCCGCTTCACCTGTTCTGCCTAATTTCGGACGTACACGGTGCACGGCGCCAAGCCACCGCACCTTTCCTCATCGCACGCCGCCACGGACCAAAACCACCGCGGCGGCTCCTGGAAGGAACACCCCGAAAGTGAAGCTTCAGCGCAAGAACCGGCTTCGTGCCACCGCGCTCGGTGCCCTCGCCGTCTCCGGCGCCCTGGTCCTCACGGCGTGCGGTTCGGACAACAACACCGGCACCGAGACCGAGGGCGGCAAGACGAGCGCCGCGGCGTCGGACGTCAAGTGTGACGGCGCCGAGGGCCAGCTTCGCGCCTCCGGGTCCAGCGCCCAGAAGAACGCGATGGACCTCTGGGTCAAGAACTACATGGCCGCCTGCTCCGGCGTGGAGATCAACTACAACTCCTCCTCCTCCGGCGAGGGCATCGTCGCCTTCAACCAGGGCACCGTGGGCTTCGCCGGCTCCGACTCGGCCCTGAAGCCCGAAGAGGTCGCGGACTCCAAGAAGATCTGCAAGACCGGCCAGGGCATCAACCTCCCGATGGTCGGCGGTCCGATCGCGATCGGCTTCCACGTCGAGGGTGTCGACAGCCTGACCCTGGACGCCTCCACGCTCGCCAAGATCTTCGACTCGAAGATCAAGAAGTGGAACGACCCGGCGATCGCCAAGCTCAACGAGGGCGCCGAGCTCCCGGACAAGGCCATCCAGGCCTTCCACCGCTCCGAGGACTCCGGCACCACGCAGAACCTCGGCAAGTACCTGGGCGCCGCGGCCCCGAGCGACTGGAAGTACGAGGCCGAGAAGAAGTGGCCCGCCCCCGGTGGCCAGGCCGCGTCCGGCTCCTCCGGTGTCGCCTCCCAGGTCAAGGCCGTCGACGGCTCGATCGGTTACTTCGAGCTCTCCTACGCCGCCTCCCAGGACATCACCACGGTGGACATCAACACCGGTGGCGCCGCCCCGGTGAAGGCCACCTCGGAGAACGCCTCCAAGGCCATCGCCGCCGCCAAGGTCAAGGGCACCGGCAAGGACCTGGCGCTCGAGCTCGACTACACCACCAAGGCCGAGGGCGCCTACCCGATCGTCCTGGTGACGTACGAGGTCGTCTGCGACGCCGGCAACAAGGCCGAGACCCTCGGCACGGTCAAGTCCTTCCTCACCTACACCGCCTCCGACGAGGGCCAGAAGGTCCTGACGGACGCCGGTTACGCCCCGATCCCGGCCGAGATCAACGCCAAGGTCCGCGAGACCATCAGCAGCCTCTCGTAACCGCCGGCCGCACGACTGATCGCACGACGCACAGGGCGGGGGCGGTCCGGAACACCCCTCCGGACCGCCCCGGCCACCAGCCCCATCCGGTGCACCGCCGCCAGGGGAGCCCACAGCTCCCCCACACAGACCGGAAAGATCATGGCTTCCACCACACCCATTGACATCCCACCGGCCCCGCCGGCCCGACGACAGCGCCCCGGCGCCGGCGGGCGCGCGGGCGACAAGATCTTCCTGGGCCTCTCGCGGGGTTCGGGCATTCTGCTGCTCGCGCTCATGGCGTCGATCGCCGTGTTCCTCAGCTACCGGGCCGCACTGGCCATCTCGAAGGACGAGGGCAACTTCCTCACCACCTTCGACTGGAACCCGGCCGGTGACCCGCCGGTGTTCGGTATCGCGGTCCTGCTCTTCGGCACCGTCGTCAGCTCGATCATCGCGATGGTCATCGCGGTTCCGATCGCTGTCGGCATCGCCCTCTTCATCTCGCACTACGCGCCGCGCAAGCTGGCCGCGCCGCTGGCCTACGTCATCGACCTGCTCGCCGCGGTACCCAGCATCGTCTACGGCATCTGGGGCGCCCTCGTCCTCGTGCCGTACCTCGAGGGCCTGAACCTCTGGCTCGACCAGTTCTTCGGCTGGACCTACATCTTCGAGAAGACCGAGGTCGGTGTCGCGCGCTCGCTCTTCACCGTCGGCATCCTGCTCGCGATCATGATCCTCCCGATCGTGACCAGCGTCAGCCGCGAGGTCTTCCTCCAGGTCCCGAAGATGAACGAGGAAGCCGCGCTCGCACTCGGCGCCACCCGCTGGGAGGTCATCCGCCTCTCGGTGCTGCCGTTCGGCCGCTCCGGCATCATCTCCGCCTCGATGCTCGGCCTGGGCCGCGCGCTCGGCGAGACGATGGCAGTCGCCACGGTGCTGTCGCCGAGCTTCCTCATCTCGCTGCACGTGCTCAACCCGGGCGGAGGCACCTTCGCCCAGAACATCGCCGCGAAGTTCGGCGAGGCGGACGCCTTCGGACGTGACGCCCTGATCGCCTCGGGCCTCGTCCTCTTCGTCCTCACCCTGCTGGTCAACGGCGCGGCCCGGCTCATCATCGCCCGCCGCAAGGAGTACTCGGGGGCCAACGCATGAGCCACGCACCCACCACCGTGCAGGACCGGCCCACGCCCGTCCCCACCGGCGTGAAGTCCAGCCTCAGCAGCCGGTCGCTCCCGCGCTGGGCACCGATCGGCTTCGCCGCGGTCGCGATCGCGCTCGGCGTCGGCACGAGCCTGGCAGCGGGCTGGCACAGCCGCATCCAGTGGGGCCTGATCTCGGCCCTCCTGTTCGTGATCATCTCGTACGTCGCGACCACCGTCGTCGAGAACCAGCGCCAGGCCAAGGACCGCCTCGCCACCAGCATCGTCTGGGTGTGCTTCCTGGTCGCCGTCGTCCCCCTCGCCTCGCTGCTCTGGACGACGGTCAGCCGCGGCTCCGAGCGGCTGGACGGCTACTTCCTCACCCACTCGATGGCCGGCGTCCTCGGCTCCGAGGCCAGCGGCGGCGTCTACCACGCGCTGATCGGCACCCTGGAGCAGGTCGGGATCGCCACGGTGATCTCCGCCCCGCTCGGCCTGCTGACCGCGGTCTACCTCGTCGAGTACGGCAAGGGCGCGCTCGCCCGCGCCGTCACCTTCTTCGTCGACGTGATGACGGGCATCCCGTCCATCGTGGCCGGTCTCTTCATCCTGTCGATCATGCTGATCGCGTCGATCGAGCCCTCCGGCCTGATGGGCGCGCTGGCCCTGACCATCCTGATGATCCCGGTCGTGGTCCGCTCCACCGAGGAGATGCTCAAGCTCGTGCCCAACGAGCTCCGCGAGGCCTCCCTCGCCCTGGGCATCCCCAAGTGGCGCACCATCCTGAAAGTGGTCCTGCCGACCGCGATCGGCGGCATCACGACGGGCGTCATGCTCGCCATCGCCCGTATCGCCGGTGAGACCGCACCGATCATCCTGCTGGTCTTCGGCAGCCAGCTGATCAACACGAACCCCTTCGAAGGCGCCCAGTCGTCGCTGCCCTTCTACATCTACGAGCAGTACAAGATCGGTGAGGCAGCCTCCTACGACCGTGCCTGGGCCGCCGCCCTGGTCCTGATCGCCTTCGTCATGATCCTCAATCTCGTGGCCCGCGGCATCGCCCGCTGGAAGGCCCCGAAGTCCGGTCGCTGACGCGGCCATCAGCGACCTCCCGAAAGAAGCAGTGATTCACATGGCCAAGCGCATCGACGTCGGCGGGCTCACCGCCTACTACGGCTCCCACAAGGCCATCGAGGACATCTCGATGACCGTCGAACCCCGCTCGGTGACCGCCTTCATCGGCCCGTCCGGCTGCGGGAAGTCCACCTTCCTGCGCACCCTGAACCGCATGCACGAGGTCACCCCTGGTGGCCGCGTCGAGGGCAAGGTGCTGCTGGACGACGAGAACCTCTACGGCACCGGGGTCGACCCCGTGACCGTGCGCCGCACGGTCGGCATGGTCTTCCAGCGCCCGAACCCCTTCCCCACGATGTCGATCTTCGACAACGTCGCGGCGGGGCTGCGCCTGAACGGTTCGTACCGTAAGAACCAGCTGTCGGACATCGTCGAGAAGTCCCTCCGCGGCGCCAACCTCTGGAACGAGGTCAAGGACCGCCTCAACAAGCCCGGCTCCGGTCTCTCCGGCGGCCAGCAGCAGCGCCTGTGCATCGCCCGCGCCATCGCGGTCGAGCCCGAGGTCCTGCTGATGGACGAGCCGTGCTCGGCGCTCGACCCGATCTCGACCCTCGCCATCGAGGACCTGATCGGCGAGCTCAAGGAGCGCTTCACGATCGTCATCGTGACGCACAACATGCAGCAGGCGGCCCGCGTCTCGGACCGTACGGCGTTCTTCAACCTCGCGGCGGTCGGCAAGCCCGGCCGGCTGATCGAGATCGACGAGACGGAGCGGATCTTCTCCAACCCGTCCGTGCAGGCGACCGAGGACTACATCTCGGGCCGCTTCGGATAACCACAGACGGCCTTGGGGTGCTGCATGGCGGTGCCACCGCAAGGCAAAGGGCCCGCCCCCGCTCTCCGGTGGAGAGCAGGGGCGGACCCATTCCCGGACCGCGTCGCCGGACCCGGCCGCACGATCCCAGGGGATCCGGACCCGGATGCCGGACCCGGTACGCGGGAGCCGGACCCGGTACGCGGGAGCCGGACACGGGTCGCGGGAGCCGGACACGGGTCGCGGGACCAGGGACGCCCGGACCGGCGGTCAGCCGAAGAGCAGCACGACGATCCCATAGCTCGCCGCGGCCACCAGGGCCGCCGCGGGCATCGTGATGAACCACCCCAGGATGATGTTCTTGGCGACCCCCCACCGCACGGCGTTCACCCGCTTCGTCGCGCCGACACCCATGATCGCCGAGGTGATCACGTGAGTCGTGGAGATCGGGGCGTGGAAGAGGAACGCCGAACCGAACATGATCGAGGCGCCGGTCGTCTCGGCCGCGAACCCCTGCGGCGGGTCCAGCTCGATGATCTTGCGGCCGAGGGTCCGCATGATGCGCCACCCGCCCGCGTACGTCCCGAGGGACAGCATGGTCGCGCAGGCGATCTTCACCCAGACCGGGATCTCGTCGTTCGGACCCTCGACATCGGCGATGACCAGGGCCATCACCACGATGCCCATCGTCTTCTGGGCGTCCTGCAGACCGTGACCCAGCGCCATACCCGCCGCCGAGACCGTCTGCGCGATACGGAAGCCGCGCTTGGCCTTGTGAGGGTTGGTCTTCCGGAATATCCACATGATCCCGACCATCACCAGATAGCCGACGACCAGGCCGATGACCGGCGACAGGAACATCGGGATGACGATCTTCGAGAGCACGCCGTCCCAGTGCACCATCGTCCCGCCGGCCAGAGCCGCGCCGACCATGCCGCCGAACAGGGCGTGCGAGGACGAGGACGGCAGGCCGTAGTACCAGGTGACCAGGTTCCAGATGATCGCGCCGACCAGCGCCGCGAAGAGGATTCCCATCCCCTTCTGGCCCTCGGGCGTGGCGATCAGGCCTTCACTGACGGTCTTGGCGACCCCCTGGCCCAGGAAGGCGCCCGCGAGGTTCATCACCGCGGCCATCGCCAGAGCCGCACGCGGGGTCAGCGCCCGGGTGGAGACCGAGGTGGCGATGGCGTTCGCCGAGTCGTGGAAGCCGTTCGTATACGTGAAGCCGAGCGCGACCCCGATGGTCACGACCAGCGCAAAGGTGTCCACGAGGTTCAGGACTCCTTGACCGCGATGGTCTCCACGGTGTTGGCGACGTGCTCGAACGCGTCAGCCGCCTCTTCCAGCACGTCCACGATCTGCTTGAGCTTCAGCACGTCCATGGCGTCGTACTTGCCGTTGAAGAGGTGCGCCAGCAGCTTGCGGTGGATCTGGTCGGCCTGGTTCTCCAGACGGTTGACCTCGATCCAGTACTCGGTGAGGTTGTCCATGGTCCGCAGACTCGGCATGGCCTCGGCGGTCAGTTCCGCCGCCCTGGCCAGGACCTCGATCTGCTGCTCGACACCCTTCGGGAGCTCGTCGATCTGGTACAGCACGACCAGGTCGACGGCCTCCTCCATGAAGTCCATGATGTCGTCGAGCGACGACGCGAGGTTGTAGATGTCCTCGCGGTCGAACGGCGTGATGAAGGAGGAGTTCAGCTGGTGGAAGATCGCGTGGGTGGCATCGTCCCCCGCGTGCTCCGCTGC
Source organism: Streptomyces sp. NPDC005494 (assembly GCF_042872025.1). Classification (NCBI taxonomy): domain Bacteria; kingdom Bacillati; phylum Actinomycetota; class Actinomycetes; order Kitasatosporales; family Streptomycetaceae; genus Streptomyces; species Streptomyces sp. NPDC005494. The sequence continues at coordinate 31,021 of NZ_JBIAJR010000005.1, read as the reverse complement.
CCGCATACGCTCCGCGATCTCGACTCGGGAGGCAGAATCCGCCCCGAGCAGTTCCATCAGGAGTTTCGAGCCCGTGACGATGTTGTCCGCGGACGCGGAAAACATGTCGTAGAAGCTCGTCTCCCTGGGGGTCAGACGAAAGCGCACGTGGGGTCCTCGGGGTGCTTTGGATTCGGTCAGGCTGATGCTAGGCGCATCATCCGGCCACGGCTAACCGGCATTCTTCAGTGTCGCGCATCAGGCACAGTGATCAGCACGGACCCCCGGTCACGTTTCGGCTGGATTCGTTACGATATACCCGGCAGGGGTATACAGACGGCACAGAACGGCACGCTCACCGCAGGCCAAGAGGACAACGGGAGGACTCCATGACCACCACCGAGGCCACCGAGCCGGCCGGAACGGACGCGGTCGTCACCGACCACGACCGCGGCATCCACGGCTACCACCACCAGAAGGACGAGCACCTCAAGCGCCTGCGCCGCATCGAGGGCCAGATCCGCGGCCTGCAGCGGATGGTGGACGAGGACGTCTACTGCATCGACATACTCACCCAGGTCTCGGCTTCCACCAAGGCTCTGCAGTCGTTCGCGCTGCAGCTGCTGGAGGAGCATCTGCGCCACTGCGTCGCGGACGCCGCGGTCAAGGGCGGCGACGAGATCGACGCGAAGGTCGAGGAGGCCACGAAGGCGATCGCCCGCCTCCTGCGCACCTGAGGAGGGGGAGAGAGACGAAGCTCACCGGTTCGCCTCCGGCTCCTGCTCCGGCTCCCGGTCACGGGTGCGGCCGGGATCGCCGGAAGCGGGTCATCCCCGGTGCCGGGCCTGGCGCGGAATCGTCGGCGCCGGCTCGCCCGCATCTGTCCTGACGCCGAGCGCGTCGGCTCCGACCTCGAACAGGCCGTCCCTGGCATCGAGCGCGTCGGCTCCGACCTCGAACAGGCCGTCCCTGGCATCGAGCGCGTCGGCTCCGACCTCGCACAGGCCGTCCGTGGCATCGAGCGCGTCGGCTCTGACGTTGAGCACCTCGTCGATACGGTCCGGACTGAGCCGGTCCTCGATCGCGTCCGCTGCCGCGATCATGAGCTCGCCGCACAGCTCGATCTCGGCGAGGGCCACACAGTCCTGAGCGTTCGGAGCGCTGAGCGTCACCACCTGCGTCACCTCTCTCTGCTGTCGCCGACTCCTGGCGCACCGGCTCCCTAGCGTAGGGAGCGCGGTACGCGCCGCGCATGGCACGGACGGACCATTTCGGCCTCCCCCCTACGGCGCTTCCGGGCCACCGCGCCCCTGCTGCACCCGCCCCGTGTAGAGGTCCGCCTCGGGCGGCAGCGCCACGGAGACCGGCACTCCGAAGCCGTAGAGCAGCAGCGTCGACACCACCGCCACCCCGGGCCCCTCGGTCGCGAAGGTGAAGCGGTGGCGGACCTTGCGCAGCAGACCCTCGTCGTCCAGATACGCGTCGAAGGGCACGGCATCCGTGCCGAACCCTTTCGCCGCAGCGGTGAGCGTCGCCCGCGAGGACGGTGACGCCGCCCGCGCCGCCCGGCCGATGTCCGCCGTCCCCCGGTAGTGCCGGACCGGCACCCCGGCCAGCTCCGTCCTCCCCACGTACGACACCTCGCCCGCGCCGCGCAGCAACTCGGCGGCGGCCGTCGGGTCGGTCACGCCCCCGGTGACCAGATTGCCGTCCTCCAGGGCCGTCGTGTCGATCCGCACCCACTTGTCGTCGGGCACCCCGGCGCCGCGGTTCTTCATGTACAGCGCCCCGGGCGTCAGCAGCTCCGTGATCGGCCGGTGCCCGTCGGCCCCGGCCGCGTCCTTGGGCAGGACGACCTTGATCCGGCCGAGCTGCCTGCGGAAGTCGTACGTCCCCTCGCCCCGGATCGTGACCCGGGTCCCACCGGCGGCCGTCTCCATCGACGTCCGCGCCTCGGCGCTGCCCGCCCCGGCCAGCGCCTGGGCGGCTCCCCGCACCACGGACGCCGGGGAGCCGGCCGGGCCCTCACGGGCCACCGCCCGCTCACCGGCACCGCCGCCCGCGCCGGAGCATCCCGTACCCGCCGTCATCGCGCCGGCGACGGCCAGGGCGCACACAGCCAGTGCCCCGCGTCCGCACCTGTGCTGTCGCGCCACCATCGCCTGCCAACCCCTACGACGTACACCTGACCGAGTTCCCGCCCGTCCCGCCTAACGACGGCCGACGCACCTCGTCACGCCACAGGGGGCCGAGGGGAAGCCGATCGGCCCACACCCGACCGCCCGCGCACGGGCCCAGTACCGTGTAGGCGTGTATCAGGACCCCATGGACCTCCCCGTCCACAGCCCGTCTCCGGCACACAGCACCACGACCGTCGAGCGGGGCTCGTTCTGTATCGCGCGCTGCGCCTGCGGGTGGTCCGGCCCCGCCCGGCGCTCTCGCGACCGCGCCCGTACCGACGCCGAGGAACACAGCGCGGCCCCGGACCGCTGAGCCACGGCGGAGGCCGGCGGCCGGTTCACGCCCCCTGCGCGTCCACGGCCCTCAGCGCCTCCTCCAGCTCCCGCACCAGAGGTTCGGCACCCGGATCCGCGGAGCGCAGGACGTCACGGAGGATCGCGAGGTCGTCCAGGGGGCTCCTGACCCCGTACCGCTCGGACGTCTCCTCCGTGGTTCCACCCTCCGCCTCGGCCGAAAGCAGCCCGATCGCGCGCCGGAAGTGCGCTCCCGCCTCCCGCTCCTCCCCGGCCAGGCGCAGGGAGAAGGAATACAGCGCCGCGAACCACCCCGCCTCCGGATCGATCCGGACAGCCCGGACGCAATCGGCGACCGCCTCCTCGTGACGGCCCAGGCACAGATACAGCTGCGCACGGCCGGCGAACAGCCACGCGGCCTGGTCGTCGTCGCCCAGCGTCAGGCCGTAGTCGGCCAGCGCGTCCTCGTACCTGCCCAGACCCCGGTTCATCTCCGCGCGTACGGCGACGAGATCCAGCGAAGGAGGGGAGATCTCGACCACCCGGGTGTAGTCCGCCACCGACTCCTCGTCCCTGCCCAGCAGGCGGTACAACAGGCCGCGGCAGGTGAGGGCCCAGTCGTACGCGGGGTCGATCTCGACGGCCCGGGAGTAGTCGGCCAGCGCCTCCTCGTTCCTGCCCAGGGTCCGGTACAGCTCGCCACGGCTGGTGAGGGCCCATTCGTACCGCGGGTTGATCTCGATCGCCCGGGAGTAGTCGGCCAGCGCCTCCTCGTACCGGCCCAGCTCCACGTACGTGTCCGCCCGGCTCGCCACCGCCCACGCGTAGTCCGGATCGATCTCGACGGCACGGGCGAAGTCGGCGAGAGCGTCCTCGTGACGCCCCATGAGGTGGTGGACCCGCGCGCGGCTGGCGATCGCCCACTCGTACTGCGGATCGATGCCGATCGCCGCGGTGTAGTCGGCGAGCGCCTCGGTGAAGCGGCCCGAGGTCTGGTGGACGTACGCCCGGCTGCCGAAGGCCCACGCGTACTGCGGATCGAGGCCGACGGCACGGGTGTAGTCGGCCACGGCCTCGTCGGGGCGGCCCAGGGCCTCGTGGACCTGGGCCCGGCTGCCGAAGGCCCACGCGTACTGCGGATCGAGCTCGATGGCGCGGGCGAAGTCCGCGAAGGCCTCGTCGTAGCGGCCGAGGCCGCGGTAGGCGTCCCCGCGGCTGCCGAAGGCCCACTCGTCGCGGGGGTCGATCTCCACGGCACGGGTGCACGCCGTGACCGCGTCCTCGAGACGGCCCATGACCCGGTACGTCTCCCCCCGGCCCGCGTACGGGCGTGAGACGTCCGGATCGATACGGATGGCCACCGCGTAGTCCGCGAGGGCGCGTTCGTGCTCGCCCGCGACCCGGTACTCCCTCGCCCTGACCGTGTGGGCCAAGGCCCTGCCGGAAGCGCTCAGTTCGGGGGCGGTCAGCAGAACGGTCAGCACCACGACGTCCGCTCCCTCCTGGTCGGCCGCGGCCTCCAGGCGGTGGCTCCAGGAACCGAGCGCCGGCGCCGCGGAGTCCTGCCCGGCCTGACCGAGGATCTGGGCCCAGCGGCGCAGCGTCGCGATGTCGTGGTCGACGGCGTGCACCGCCTCGTACAGGGCCTCGGGCAACGCCGTACGGGGATCGGCGCACAGCCGGTGGTACGTCTCGTTGAGCCGGTGCTCCCGCCAGGTCGCGTCCTCCCAGCGGCTGTCCACATCCGGCCCGATCCCGGCCTCGACGCCCTCGCGCCACTGCCGGAACAGCTCGGCGAGGCCGAGGTGCGCCCGCTGCCAGCGGGTGGGCGACTGCGTCCGCTGCAGGCGGAGCATCGCCGCCCGGACCACGTCGTGGTAGCGGCACCGCCCCGCCTGCGTGGAGACGAACGCCAGCGCACGCAGCCAGGGATAACCCTCGGCCACCGCCTCCGGCACCGCGGCACGGTAGACGTCCTCGTTGAGCTGCAACGGAAGCGCGCACGCCAGCGCCGCCTCGCGCCGCCCGGCATCGGGCTCCCACTTCAGGAACCTCTCGACGGCCGTCTCCGACGGATCCCCGATGCCGCCTGCCGCGCTCGCGTCGCTACGGGCCAGCATGTCGACCAGGAGCGGCAGGCGCCCCGAGAGCCGCAGGACCAGCTCGACGCTGGGCTCGTCGGTGACACCGTGGGTGGCGAGCAGCGTGCGGGCCTCCTCCTCGGTGAACACCTCCAGGCTCACCTCGGTGACCTGGCCCAGCCGATCGCCCCAGGTCCGGGCGTCCAGACGCAGCTGCCCCGAGAGCACCACCTGCACGTTGACCGGCAGACTCCCGTGCTCCTCGCCGAAGGTGATGTCGTGCAGCCACACGTCGAGCACGGGCCCGGTCCGCTCGTAGACGTCGAAGAACAGCACGACCCGCTCGCACCGCTCCGCGACATCGGCGAGGTCGTCCAGGAAGAACGGAGCCAGCGCGGCCACCGGATTCATCACCAGCTGCACGTCGTCATGGCTGCGCAGCCGCATGTTCAGGGCCGACCGCATCCGGTCCGCGCCCAACGCGACCTGCTGCGGATCGACCGCCCCGACGAACGCCCCGACCCCGGGCAGCATGCCCAGCCCGGCCAGGCCCACCTGCGCGGCCACCGTGCTCGACGGCGAAGCCACCGGCGCCGGCGCCGACTGCTCGCCCCCGGGGCCGGGCTGCGGGGCGGGCGCGGCGCTCTCGGCCTGATGCCGGCGCTGCCGGTAGACCGCGAGCTGCTTGTCGAACTTCTTCAGCGGGTGGCCCTGCTGCGCGAGCCTTGCGCTGACCGCCTCCATGGCTTCGATCGGGTCGTGCACGTCGTCGTCCACGAACGCCGTGACCACGGACGGCTGTTCGCGGGCCGTGGTCTCCCACTGGCGCACGAGGGTCGACTTGCCCACGCCGCCGTTGCCCCGCACGTGGAAGAGGAACGGGAAGTCGGGTTCCTCCGGATCGCGGGCGAACGTCTCCCGGAAGACCGCCAGCTCTCCGCGCCGCCCCACGAACCCCGTACGCTCCCGCCGCCGGTTGACTTCCTGCCGTGTCGGCCGCCGCCCAGCCACATGTGCCTCCCCCGGATGCCTGGCCACGATGCGCCCATGATGCCCCGTCAGCGGGGCTGCGAGTACGGCCCGATCGAAGTCGGCCACGCACGAGGGGGAGCCCTGTACGGGAGCCCTCTCGTGGATGTCCCGTACGGGAGACCCGGCCGGCATGCGCGAGGGGGCGCCCCGTACGGGACACCCCCTCGTGGGTGCCCCGTACGGGACACCCGGCCGGCATGCGTGAGGGGGCACCCCGTACGGGACACCGACCGGCACGCGTGAGGGGGTGCGCCCCGTACAGGACACCCGGCCGGCATGCGTGAGGCGGTGCCCCGTACAAGACACCGACCGGCATGCGTGAGGGGGTGCCCCGTACGGGACACCCCCTCGCGCGCGTCTCTCGGGCCGCCGCCTAGGCGGCCAGATCCTTCTCGCCCGGCGCACCGCCACGGCCGGCACCCGGCCGCGGCTCGGGGATGCCTCGCGTCTCGTCACGTCCGTCGGCGACGGCAACCGCCCTGCGCGAGCGTACGAGCCGGCCGACGGTACCGGCGCGGGCCACGGCCCCCACCAGCGGCGTCAGCATCATCATCGCGAGCGGGGCGAGCAGCAGCGCCACGGCCGTGCCGAGCGCGAAGCCGCCGATCACGTCGGTCGGGTAGTGCACGCCCATGTAGACGCGGCAGAAGCCCTCCAGGAGGGCCAGGGCGATGGCCGCCAGACCGAACTTCCTGTTGGCCACGAAGAGCCCGACGGCGATGGCCATCGCCATCGTCGCGTGGTCGCTCACGAAGGAGAAGTCCGTCTTCCCGGCGACCAGGACCTCCAGTCCCTTGTGGTCGAAGAACGGGCGCGGCCTCTCCACGAAGCCCCGGATGGGAATGTTGATGAGCAGCGCGATCCCGGCGGCCAGCGGCGCCCACACGAGCCCGGCGACGGCGGTCACCGAATCCTCGGGCGTCCCACGCCTGCGCACACTCCACCAGCACCACAGGGCCGCCAGGACGAGGCCGAGCATGATCCCGAACTCCCCGACGAACTCCATGACCCGGTCGAACCAGGTCGGAGCGGCCTTCGCCAGCCCATTGATGTCGTAGAGCAGGCTGACGTCGGGGTTCGACCCATCGAGTGCGAGTCCAGCCATCTGCCGCGGCCCCTTGCCTTGTCTTCTGCTGCGACGCACAACGGCGTACGTCGCCTTGGTCTGACCCCCGTGGTCGGTGCGGATCCAGTACCGCGCGACGCCATCATGCCGTCACGCCCGACTGGTCTGGGCAGTCACGCTCGGTCACCTGCGCAGGCTGTCCCAGTCCAGGGAACGGCCTTCGCGCTGCGTACGTTCCGGTCTCCACCGAATGATCACCATGACGTTATCGAAGAGTGACTCATCGTCGCAGCTCAGGGCCCAGGCTTCACGGAGAGTTCCGGCCATCGCCGACTGGCTGTCAGCTCTCCGGAAGCGCGGTCGGGAGCGCCGCGGCACCGTCCTTGGTGACGCGGGTCGCACCGAAGTAGTCAGGGGTATCGATCTTGTCGAAGCGGATCACCGCACCGGTGTAGGGCGCGTTGATCATGTACCCGCCGCCGACGTAGAGCCCCACGTGCCGGATGGCCCGCGAATTGTTCAGGTCGTCCGAGAAGAACACCAGGTCACCGGGGAGCAGCTCGTCCCGCGAGGGGTGCGGACCGGCGTTGTACTGGTCGTTGGCCACACGGGGCAGCTCGATGTCCACCGTCCGGTACGCGGCCTGCGTCAGCCCGGAACAGTCGAACCGGCCGCCCTGAGCGGCAGTCCCGTTCCCACCCCAGAGGTACGGCGTACCGAGCTTCTTCTGGGCGAAGTAGATGGCTCCGGCAGCCTGCTGGGAGGGCTGTACCCGGCCGACCGGCTTGGCGAAGCTCTTCTCCAGGGACCGGATGATTTTGACGTAATTCTGCGTCTCGCTGATCGCGGGCACCCCGCCTGCCCGGATCACCCGGTAGGCACCGGCGTTGTACGCGGCGAGCATGTTGTCGGTCGGGTCGCCGGGCACCTTCTTGACGTATCCGGCGAGCTCGCAGTCGTACGAGGCCGCCGAGGGGATGGCGTCGGCCGGATCCCACACGTCCCGGTCACCGTCCTTGTCCCCGTCGATGCCGTGCGAGGCCCAGGTCCCGGGGATGAACTGCGCGATGCCCTGCGCGGCCGCGTGACTCTGGGCGCGGGGGTTCCAGCCGCTCTCCTGGTACAACTGGGCCGCCAGGAGAGCCGGGTTGATGGCCGGGCAGAGGTTGCCCCACTTCTCGACCAGCGGCTGATACCGCGCGGGCACAGCCCCCTTGGCCAGCCCTACGGCCCCACTCGCCCCGGCGATCCCGGCGGCGGCGGAGTACGTACCGACGACGAGCAGGGCGATGAAGCACAGGCCCAGCCCGATCCCACCGCCGACGAACACCCAGTATTTCCGCACACCCCAACCATCCCCCATTCGGGCGCGGTTCACGATGCGATTCGCTGGTGTGTACGGGTGGATGGAGGCATGAGGGGGCGTCAGGGGCGGCCACGGGGGGTCAGGGGGCGCCGACGGACCAGAAGGGCGAGCGGATGTTGGGGCGGGGGATGGGGTAGACGCCCTCGTACGTTGGACCGTTTGGCTGTGTGGTTGGCTCAGCGACCTCGGACTTGTCCACGCACGGGCTGTCAGCCTCGAAAAAGGCCTGCCCTCCGCCGCCGAAGCTCAGACTTACACCGAAACCATCCCTGGTCTCAGCATAGATTGCCGGGAATTCGGAATCCGCGTTGACCGCCTTAATTCGGTAGTCACTCTGCCGCCAAAATCGTTCCACCAGACCAAGAACGTTTCCGCGTCGCTCAGCTGCAATGATAGTCATCACTGCACGCATACGGGAAACGTCACAAGCTCCTGTACTGGTAGGCCCGTGCGCCCAGTTCATAGCAGGTCGAACCTCCTCGAGCACAGAATCGAGAATCTGGTCTGCACGGTTTGCCGCAGCTTGCATGTCCACGCGGGCTCCTCGCTCATACTTGTTCGACGTACTGTCACCCATACAGCCAAGGAGCGTCCCACAGGCCATGAAGACAGCCGCTACGCGCCAACCTCTGAGCCTCATCGCGGATTCTCCGTCCTAACCTTATTTGCATGTCCCGCAACAACCATTGCAATGTTGTCTGCCGATGCGTTGTCGCGTTCCGGCCCCGCATCGAAGTACTGCGAGTGCGCATCGAAGCCGCCTTCCAGCAACGAGGGCCCTTCGTGCGCGTAGAAGCGCCGTGCACCGAACGCCTCACTCGCAGGGTCTTTCCCGAACCACACGTCGTCGTCATCGCGATCGAGTAGCTTCCCAGCCACAAAACCAACTGGGCCAGCAACGGCAGTCAAGTTTCCCTGCAATTTAGATGGAGCCTTTGTCACCAAATCATTTTCGGCTGCGCCCACAAAGACATGGTTTCTACCTACCCCTAGCTCCTCCGCGCGATCGACTCCCACCCCCGGACTGCCGACCAGAATAATGTCGTTAACCCCTGGGATTCCGTCGCCCTGTTGCGTTGCGGCCCCAACAGTACGGGAGCCGTAGGAATGCCCAATGGCTGTCATGTGGGGGTCGCCATGAGAATTTGTCGCCGCGAGCCCATTCATGAATGAGCTGAAGGCCCTACCGCCAGTTTCCGCCCGCTCGTTGCCCATCACGTCAGCACTGTCGAGCCCATCTGGAAATTGTGGTGCATCATACCCAAGCCAGACCATCGCAGCACTGGAATGGTCATACTTATGTGCACCTTTGGCCGTGTCCCACGCCCGCTTCAGATCGCCTTCCGCGAACTCCCTGTCAAGGGCCGTCCCGAGCCCCGGCACATACGCCGCCACGTTCTTCGCAGTGTCAGGGTTGCCGTACGACACGATGGCCCGCCCGTTCCCCTCATCCCCGATGCCGAGCAGGTACATCGGCGGCTGCGTCCCCGCCCCCAACTGCCGGTCGATCTCCCGCAACCCCGCCAGCTGCGTGATGGACTTGTCGTCGTCGCGCCCCTCCAGCTTGCCGATCAGCAGCTGCAGGTTGTCCCGGTTGGCCGCGTCCCGGGCCAGTGCCGGGATTCCGTCCAGGTTGCCGATCTGGTCCGGGTACACCGCCAGGTACTCCTCGCGCTGTTCCTGGGTCAGCCCCGCCCACCAGTCACGCCGCTCCGCAGGCGTCGCGTCGTGCGGGATGGCGTTCTTGAGGTACGTACGGGCCGCGTCCCGGACCGCCGCCGCGTCGCCCGCGGTGTCCTTCCACGTGGCATCGGGGACCTTGAGGCCCTCCTCCGCCTTCAGCTGCCGCAGGATCCCCGCGTACCGCCAGTCGATCTCGCCCGCCGTGCGCACCGCCCCCGTGATCCGGTCCGCGATGTCCTGCGCCTTGGCGGTGTTGGGGTTCGGCGCGGTCAGGCCGGAGGGCGGCACCAGTTCCGGGGCGGCCTGGGACGATGCCGTGCCGCCCTTCAGTGGCGAACCGTCGACCAGTCCTTCGCCCGCCGCCGGGTAGGTGACCGAGCCGTCCGGATGCACGGTGAACCTCAGCGTGGCCGCGTCCTCCAGGGCCTCGGTCAGCACCCGTTGCTGGGCCTTCATCTCGTGGGCCAGGGAGTTCAGCGTCGTGCGGAGGAGCCCGCACTCGGTGTACACGTACTGGAAGTTCCGCCCCAGCTGCCGCAGCCGGGCGACCGCCGCCTGTGCCGCCTCGCCCTCCTGCGAGCCGCGGAGGCCCGTCAGCAGGTGCTGCTCGATGCGGTCCCGCGCGGCGTCGGCCCGGTTGCTCGACCGGCCCCAGCCGTCCGCCGCGCCCTCCAGCTCGGCACACTTCAGGTCACGTAACTGCGCCCAGTCAAGCGTGGTCCTCACCGCGCGGCACCACCTGGAGCGGGCGCCGCCACCGGGGCGAACGACGAACGCACGGCCTCGTTCGTGGCTCCCTGGGCCCGCGCCACAGCCCGCAGCTTGCCCGCGAGGCTGCCGCACTCACCCTGCGCGGCTTGGATGCGCCGCTCCCAGGACTCCCGTACGGCCGCCAGCTCCGCGAGCGCCGTCAGCCGGCCCGCGCCCGCCAGCAGGCCCTCGTGCGCCGCTGCCAACTCGCCCCGCACCGGTCCCAGATGGGCCACCAGCTCATCCGCGCCCCCTGCCGCCCGCAGCCAGGGGCCGTCGCTGTGTTTCAGCCCTTGCCCTCGGTCACCGCCGCCCGACGGCCCCGCCAGATCACTCAGCCTGCGCACCACGGTCATCCCCGCTCACCCCGTTCGTCGATCACGGAGCGGCACTGTGCCAAACCAGGCGTACGCGACACGCCGGGCCCAGCGGCTCCCGGCTGCAAGATCCCCGCCCCCGCAAGGACCGGTACGCCACGACTTCACCCGAACGCGCGACGCGGAACCGGCCGCAGGACCACACCGTCCACACGGGCATCCGTACGACCTGCAGAAAGAAGTCCCATGACCGCGTCAGCCACCCGCTACCTCTACGTCGCACGGCACGCCGAGGCCTCGCCCGACGAGACCGAACTGACGGAACGAGGACGCCTCCAGGCGGCCCTGCTGGGCGAGCGGCTCCACCACACGCCCATCTCGGCCGTCCACCACGGCCCGCTCCCCCGCGCCACGGAGACCGCCCGGCTGATCCACGAGCGGCTGCGCCCGGGCACACCTCTGCGGGCCGAGGAGCCCGCCGGTGACTACGTCCCGTACGTCCCCGGGCCGCAGGAGCTCCCGGAGGACTCCGCGGACCGGCTGAACGCCTTCGTCGAGCAGGCCCTCGACGGAGACCGCACCCGCGGCCCGGAGCTGGCACGCACGGCCCTCGCACGGTTCACCGGGCCCGTGCAGGGCGACGAGCCCCGTCACGAACTGGTCGTCACCCACGCGTTCCTGGCCGCCTGGCTGGTACGGGACGCCCTCGACGCACCCGCATGGCGCTGGCTCGGCCTCAACCACGCGAACGCCGCGCTCACCGTCATCCGGTACACCCCCGGCAGACCCGCGGCCCTGGTCATGGTCAACGACATGAGCCACCTGCCCCCGGAGCTCCGCTGGACCGGATTCCCGCCGGAACTCCGCGTCTGAGCCGGTCACTGTCCCTCGGACGGATGGTTTACGGGGCGCCACCCACGCGGCCCGGCGTGACACGGTCCGCTTCTCGTGATCATGCAGGACGTGATCGTGAAATCCGTACACCGCTCATCGCGCACCCGCCGGTTGCTGACGGCCGCAGGCCTCGCCGCGGCTGCCCTCGCCGCCTCACTGCCCGCCGCATCGGCGGGAACCCCATCGGCGGGGGCCGCGTCCGCCGCGCCGCCCGCCCCCCGGCCCGCGACCGCCGCCGAGGCCCGTACCGCCGCCTGGCTGGAGGCCCATCCGGGCGCGACGGCCCGCTTCTTCCGGGATCTGCCCAAGGGAGGTGACCTGCACAACCACCTCTCCGGTGCGGTACGGACCGAGTACCTCATCCAGCTCGCAGCCGAAGACGGGCTGTGCATCGACGCCACGATGACCGCCGTCGCTCCGCCCTGCGCCGATGGCGCCCGGCCGGCCGCCGACGCCCGCACCGAGGCGGACTTCCGGCAGCAGATCATCCGGGCGTGGTCGATGCAGGACTTCCCGGAGGGCGAGTCGGGGCACGACCACTTCTTCGCCACGTTCGGGAAGTTCGGGGCGGCGACCTCGCACACCGGGAAGATGCTGGCCGATGTGGCGGGATCCGCGGCGGCGCAGAACCAGTCCTACCTGGAAACCATGGTCACCCCCGCGTCCGCGGGGGCCAGGAAGCTGGCGGACGAGGTCGGCTGGGACACGGACCTGGCCGCCCTCCACCGCAAGCTGCTCGCGGGCGGCAGGCTGGACCAGCTGGTCGCCGAGGCCGGCCGGTCGGCGGACACGGCGGGCACGGAGTTCCGCGAGACCGCACGCTGCGCGAGTACACAGCCTGCGCCCGCCTGCCGGATCACCTACCGCTGGATCTCCCAGGTCTCCCGTAACAGCGCCCCGGAGCGCGTCTTCACGCAGATCGCCCTCGGCCTGAGGCTCGCCGAACGGGACCCGCGCTTCGTGGCCGTCAACCTGGTCCAGCCCGAGGACGGCGAGATCTCCCTGCGGGACTACCGCCTGCACATGCGCATGCTGAACTACCTGCACGGCGTCTATCCGCGCGCCCACATCACCCTGCACGCCGGCGAACTCGTCCCCGGCCTGGTCAAGCCCGAGGACCTCACCTTCCACATCGACGACGCCGTACGCACCGGCCAGGCCGAACGCATCGGCCACGGCGTCGACCTGGTGCACGAGGACGACTGGCGGCGCCTGGCCCGCGACATGGCCCGCCGCCAGATCGCCGTGGAGGTACCGCTCACCAGCAACGCGCAGATCCTCCAGGTCGAGGGCGACGAACACCCGTTCCCGGTCTACCGGAAGTACGGCGTCCCGGTCGTGCTGTCCACCGACGACCCGGGTGTCTCACGCGGTGACATCGGCCAGGAGTACAGCCGCGCTGCCCGCACCTACGGACTCGGCTACCCCGAGCTGAAGGACCTGGCCCGGGCGTCCCTGGAGTACGCCTTCCTGCCGGGCCGCAGCCTGTGGCGTCCCGACCCCGTACGCAAGGGCTTCCGGCCCGTCCAGGAATGCCAGGCACCGCAGTCGGCCCGCTGCGCCCGGCTGCTGGAGAACAGCACCAAGGCCCGCCTGGAATGGCGCCAGGAACAGTCCTTCCGCGCCTTCGAGGCCCGCTACTCGGACTGACCCGATCCCAGCAGGGGCGCGGCGCGGTCAGCCACGCCCCTGCTCGCCCCTTTCCGTCACGTCGGTTCACCTCTGGTGCAACTCCGGTCTCCCCGTGCACTCCACCCACAGCACCTTCCCGCCCTGGCCGGGCAGCCCGCCCCTGATCGGGTAGGCGCCCCAGGCGTCGGCGCACTCTTGTACGAGCCGCAGGCCGCGTCCACGTTCGGCCAGAGCGCAAGGTTCGCCGGGTACCCCGCCGCAGAACGGCTCCGGGATCTCCGGATTGCTGTCCCACACCCCGACGCGCACCCGGCTTCGCCCGGCCCCGCGCAGCCTGAGCGAGTACGGCCCCGAAGAGTGCCGGTACGCGTTGGTCACCAGCACACTCGCCAGCAGCTCGGCGGTGTCGATGACCTCCCGCATCCCGTGCACCAGCAGCACGGTCCGCAGCGTGGCCCGGGCGATCCCGGGCCCCCGGGGATCCTGCGGAAGTTGGAGGGTGTACGCCCAGGGCGGCGTTACGGTGGCCAGAGTCATGGAAGTCTCCGTTCACGGAGGAGCGTTGGGGGTGTGCGTTTCGCACGGCCCGGTGACGAGGCCGCTCCGTCGAGCGGGGTACTTCCGGGCGGGTGGCCTGAGCCCAAGATAGCCAGCTCTGGCTAATGTATTAACCGAAAGCCGGGTAATGAGTGAACTCCCACCCGTGTGGGTGACGAACGTTCAGGGAGGTGGACCGAACGGTGAGGTCCAGTCCGACAGGTCACCAACTCCGCCTCGGCGCTGAGCTGCGCAAGCTCCGGGAAGGTGCGGGGCTGACCGCGACTCAGGCCGGACAACTCCTGGGCGTGGCGCAGAATCAGATCAGCAACATGGAAGCCGGCCGTGTAGGCGTGAGCCCGGAGCGAGTCCGCACACTGGCCGCGCACTACGCGTACGCGGACCAGGAGGTCATCACCGCGCTCTGCGACATGACCTCCGACCGTACGCGCGGGTGGTGGGAGGAGTACCGAGGGATTCTGCCCGCGCCACTACTGGATCTCGCCGAGATCGAGCATCACGCGCGAAGGATGCGCACGGCGGTCACCGTCCATATCCCCGGGCTGTTCCAGACCCCCGAGCACGCGCGCGAGATCTTCCGCCAGGATGTTCCGGAAATGCCGCCACCCGACATCGAGCACCGCGTCTCGTTCCGTGTCAAACGGCAGAAGGTGCTTTTCCGGGACCCGCCGACCACCCAGCAGGCCGTCATCCATGAGGCGGCTCTGCGGATGCAGTTCGGCGGCCCGAAGGTAGCCAGGCAGCAACTGGAACATCTTCTGAAGATGAGCGAGCACGAACACGTCGTACTTCAGGTGATCCCGTTCTCAGCCGGGGCCTTCGCCGGTTCGGGACAGTCGATCTACTACTTCCACGGCCCGGTCCCTCAGCTCGACAGCGTAAATCTGGACCAGTCGCACGGCCCCGCGTTCCTGGACGCGGAAGCACAACTGGAGAGATACCGCGTCCTGGTCGACCGGCTCGAGGCCATCGCACTCACACCTGAACAATCACGCGACCTCATACACACCATCACCCGCGATCTGTGAGGGATCCAAGTTGTCCGCACTCAATTGGCAGAAGTCGTCCTACTGCGCTCAAGGCAACTCGTGTGTGCACGTCGCCGCCGACCAAGGCGCGATCGCCCTCACCGAGAGCAGCGACCCCAGCGGCGCGATACTCCGGACCGATCCGTCCGCCTGGGCCGCCCTCCTCCGTGCCGTCAAGGAGACCCACGGCCGTGGCTGAGCGCCCCGCCGACCTCGTCTGGACCCGCGCCGCCCCCGAGGACGCGGACGGTCCCGGGCCCTGGATCGAGATCGCGTTCGGTCCGGGGGAACTCGTGCACCTGCGCGAGACCAGCGATCCCGACACCGTGGTGACCACGACGGCGGAGAAGTGGGAGGCGTTCGCCAGGGGCGTCGTCGCCGGGGAGTTCGACCATTTCGCCGAGGTCCCCACCCGTACCGCCGAGCCTGGACCGCGCGCTCCGCGCCGTTGACTTCGCCGAGGCCCCCTTGCTTGGCTGGGGTGCAGGAGGACAAACGCCTACGGCCCGGATCCAGGAGCGTGCTGATGGACCTCTCGCGTCGTGCCGCACTGTCCGTCATACCCGCCGCCACCCTCTGGGCCCTGGCCCGGACGCCACGAGCCGAGGCGGCGACCGCGCGCGATCCGGCCGCCACGCCACCGGACGGGGACGCGACCGCCCTCCTCCGTAACACCGTCGCGGTCTTCGCCGGCACCGCCGAATCCAACGCCCGCCCCGAGGTCGCCCCCAAACTCGCCTCCCTCCGGGCGACGGCCCACGCCCGGCTCACCGCGATGGACGGCGCCGGGCCGGACGAGCTCTTCGCAGGCGTACCGCTCGGGTCCAGCGACCCCAACCTGAGCACCTCGTACCAGTACCTCTACGAGATCGCTCTCGCCACCTGCCTCCCCGGCCCCGGCCCCTCGGTGCCCGCCGAGGAGGTGACGGCCGTCCGGCGGCGCGTCATCGACGGCCTGGCCCGGCTCCACGACCGCTGGTTCGGCGACCAGTCCACGGGTTACTACGGCAACTGGTTCCACTGGGAGATCGGGATACCGGCCTACGCCACCAAGACCCTGGTGCTGCTCCGGGACGAACTCGCGGCGTACCGGCCGGACCTCACCGCGACCTATGTCGCCTCCATGGACGCGTACCTCCGCAACGGCAAGGACGGCGACGTCGATCTCGACTCGCGGTTCCACACCGGCGCCAACCTCGCCGACATCACGACCAACCGCATCCTCCAAGGTGCCCTGCTCGGCGACGAGGCCCGCATCACCAAGGCCATCGCCGACCAGCTGACCGTCTTCTCGACCGTCGACCCCTACCGGCCGCGCCACGGGGTCACCGACGGCTTCTACGAGGACGGCTCCTTCCTCCAGCACGCCTCCGTCGCGTACACCGGCTCCTACGGCAAGGGGCTGCTCACGCGCATCGTCCAGACGGTCAAGATCCTCGACGGCACCGGCTACGTGCCCGACGACAGCCTCGTCGAGGTCGTGCTGGGCTGGGTCACCGACGGCTTCGCCCCGCTGATCTTCGAGGGCTGGATGATGGAGATCGTCAAGGGACGCGCGGTCTCACGGACCGGCACCGGCTACGCGGACGTCACCGCCGTGGTGGAAGCCGTCGTCGACCTGTCCGCGCACACGGCCGCGGCCGACACCGAGGCGCTCACGGGCTACGCGAAGTACGTCCGGCAGACCTCCGGAGCCGGACTCGATCCGGCCTCCTTCGTCTCCCCGGTCAGCATCGCCCGCTACGCCGACCTCCTGAACTCCCCCGTACCCGCGAGGGATCTCGGCCCCGCCTCCTCGCACACCGCGTTCAACGCGATGGACCGGACCGTCCACCGCCGGCCCGGCTACGCGTTCGCCCTGGCCCGTAGCTCCGCACGCATCAGCGCCTACGAATACATGAGCGGCGAGAATCTGATGCCGTGGTTCCAAGGGAGCGGCGCCCACTACCTCTACCTCTCCGGGGCCGATCAGCGACAGGCGTTCGGCATCGACTACTTCACGGCCGTCCCGCCCCACCGCCTCGCGGGGGTCACCGCCCCGGTCGAGACACGGCGCAGCGTCCCCGAGCTCTACGGCACCCTCTGGTACGACAACCCGGAGCGCGGCTTCACCTCGTCCTCCGAGTCCCAGAACGCCTACGTCTACTTCCCCCGGGCCACCCACGTGTTCTCGGGGGGCGCCCGGCTCGGCGCGTACGGGCTGGCCGGCCTCGTGCAGTCCGACGACGCCGCGTACGCCGCCCAGCAGGCCGGAACGCTCCCTGACGACTTCGTCGCCTACCGGGCCGCGAGCGCCACCAGGTCGTGGTTCATGTTCGACGACGAGATCCTCGTACTCTCGGCGGGCGTGAGCGGTCTGGCGGGCCGCGCCGCGACCACCACGGTCGACAGCCGCATCGCCGCCCCCTCCTCAGCGGTCACCCTCACCGGCGGCCTCCGCGACGGGACGCCGTGGCAGCGGACCGGGACCGCCCCGCCCGCCTGGCTGCGATACGCCGACGAGGGGCAGCGGACCGCGGTCGGATACGTCTTCCTCTCCGGGCCGCCTCCGGTCGTCGCGCTCGACACCGTCACCCGCAGCCGGCGACTCGTACGTCTCGCCAACGCGGACACGCCGGTGACCAAGCAGGTCTTCACACTGTCCTACGAACATGCCGCCGACGCGCCACCCGCGTCCATGGCCCACGCCCTGGTACCCAACGCCTCCGCCGAACAACTGGCGTCCTACGCCCACGGCCCGCTCTCCGTGCTGTCCAACACGGCCCGCCTCCAGGCAGCGGCCCACACGCACCTGGGCATCACCGCCGCCAACGCCTTCACTCCCGGGAAGCACAGGGTGGGGCGGCTCGCCTTCGACGGCCCCGCCTCGGTCGTCCTGCGCCGGGGCGCGGGCGGCACGTACTCCCTCGCCGTGTCCGACCCCACGACCGTGCGGGACACCGTGTCCGTCACCCTCCACGGACGACGCCTCCGCCTCGTCTCGACCGACTCCGGGGTCCGCGTCCGCCGCGTCCCCGGCGGCACCCGCGTCGATGTCACCACCCACCACTCCTACGGCCGCAGCTTCACGGTGACTCTGACGGAGAGGTTCTGAAGTTCACGGGACAGAAAGGGCCCGCTCCGCCGCCAGGGGCGGTGAAAGAATCCGACGATGCCTTCATCCTCACCTTCGTCCGCGTCATCCGCGTCAAGTGAGGCGTCATCGGGAACGGCGTCCGGAACGTCATCCGAAATGACGTCCGGAACGATCGACGCCTCTGCCTCCGGCACCTGGAAGCTCGGCGACCTGACGGTCAACCGCCTCGGCTTCGGGTCCATGCGCCTCCCCCAGAACGGTGCGGCCTTCGCCGACGGCGCACCCAGCGACCGTGATCGCGCCCTGCGGGTCCTGCGCCGCGCCGTCGAACTCGGCGTGAACCACATCGACACCGCGGCCTTCTACTTCTCGCGGCTGCGGTCCGCCAACGAGCTCATCAACAGCGCGCTCGCCCCGTACCCCGACGACCTGGTCATCACCACCAAGGTCGGCCCCGGCCGCGACCCTTCGGGCAACTGGGTCTGGGCCACTCCGGACCAGCTCCGCGGCCAGGTCGAGGAGAACCTGCGGCAGCTCGGCCGCGACCATCTGGACGTCGTGAACCTGCGCCTCGCACAGAGCCAGGCATCCACGTCCGTCGCCGAACTCTTCGGTGCTCTCGCCGACCTCCGCAAGGCGGGCCTCATCCGCCACCTGGGCATCTCCAACACCACACCGGACCAGCTCGCCGAGGCCCGGAGCGTCGCGCCCGTGGTCTGCGTGCAGAACGCCTACGGCATCGCCGCCCCGGCCGAGGATCACGCCTTCCTGCGCAGCTGCGGTGAACAGGGCATCGCCTTCGTGCCGTTCTTCGCCATCGTCGGCGCCGGCCGCGAGGAAGGCGTCACCGGCGCCGAACCCGATGCTGTCCTCACCGTCGCCCGTCGCCACGGCGCGACGCCCGCGCAGATCCGGCTGGCCTGGACGCTTCACCAAGGGCCGCACGTGCTGGCCATCCCCGGTACCGGCAACCCGGACCACCTCGTCGAGAACGTGGCGGCGGGCGCTCTGCGGCTCACCACCGACGACCTGGCCCTGCTCACGTCATGACCGGGCGAGCAGGGCAGATCCTGCGCTGGAACCTCTTCATCGGCGGCCACCTGAGCAGCTGCGTACCCGTACGCCTCGTCGAACGCACGGACGCCGGCCAGCTGGTGTGGCTGGAGACCGGCACCCCGATGTGGCGCACGGAACTGCCCCGCGGGGCCCACCTCCGCAACATCCCGCCCGAGGACCGCCCGGCCGGGGGATATCCGGCGGTGGCCGACCGGTGGCCCATGGGCAGCGCGCTCATCCACCAGCCGTTCGGCGCCGGGCACGCGGTGTTCTGGTTCTTCGGTCGGAACCAGAAATTCCGCGGCTGGTACGTGAACCTCGAGCACCGGACCCACCACGGCGAGGACATCGACGTCACCGACCACGAGCTGGACATCACCGTCGCTCCGAACCGCAGATGGCAATGGAAGGACGAGCGGTCGTTCGCCGAGAAGACGGGCCACCCGGCCTACTGGTCGGCGCACGAGGCAGCGGCGATACGCGCCGAGGGCGAACGAGTGGCACGGCTCGCCGAATCGAAAGCATTCCCCTTCGACGGCTCCTGGCGCGAATTCAAGCCACCCGCACGCTGGGCCACCCCAGCACGCCCTGCCACCCCCGCCCGGACTGTGCTCTGAGCCGCACCGCAACGAGGCTTTCCCCGAACAGCACCTGATGACGCGTCGGGCGGAAGCCACCGGCGCGCTCACGGCTCTCGAACAGCGCGTACGAATGCCACACCGCCCGTGAACGCATCAACCGCATCGGGAACCCATGGCCACCGTCGTTGCTAGCGGTCACCCAGCGTGATACACAGAGTAACCATGCATATGCGGGCAGATCTCCACACGAGCCGCAGGTCAGGGCGGCTTCTCCGGTCAAACGTGCGAGATCCGGGTAAAGAGACCCGGGAAGGCGTCGTGCGATGCCGGTTTCATCAGCGAAGATAGAGACCGACTCGTGTCGCACGGCGCGGGCGGCGAACTACCCAACAGGGGCGGTGACTTACATGATCCTGGCAGCGGAAAAGGGCGACATCACCACCATCATCGGCGGAATCGCCCCGAACTGGGGGCCGTTCGGGACCCTGGGCAATGAGGCACGCATCATGATCGAGGTGGTGATGGCGGTCGCCATCCTGCTCTGCCTCGGCATCGCGATCTGGGGTGCGGCGAAACAGCGCATCGGCGCGACGGCGCTGCGCGACACCTTCAGCGCCGAGCAGGGCAAGGGCCTGATCGTGGCGGGCCTGACCGGCGTCTTCATCATCGGGTCACTGGGCACGCTGTTCACCATCGTGTACGGCATGGCTGTCTGACCCACCACCGGCCCTCCGCCCGGCAACGGACACCGGGCCCGCCCCGTCCACCCACACCATCCATCCGTCGTGCCCACCGGCAGAGGTTGCGTTCCCTGATGTCGAGTCACCACACCGCATCCACGCGGAAACCAGCACCACTACGGTCGTACCACGCGGAACAGCAGACGGCCGAGGGGGCGTACGCGGCATGAGTCAGGGCGATGAGCGCGGCTACGGCGGCAACGACCCCGGGGGCCGTACGGACGATGCGTACAGCACCCTCGGCGGGACGCGCCAGACGCGCACGCGGCTGCCCGGAGGCGGCGACGACGGCGACGGCTACGGCCGCCGGCCCGCGCGGAACTCCCGCTCGCTGATCATGGCTGTGGGCGTGGTGGTGCTGCTGATCGCAGCCATCGCGTTCGCGAACCAGGGCGGCGGGGGCGACGGCTCGGGCGGCGACAACGAGAAGAAGCCCGAAGCCGCCGGAGCAGGCCCCACCGCAGCCACGGGCACGAAACCGGTCCAGGGCAAGAACGGCACGATCGCGGCCGGCTTCGCACACGACGAACAGGGTGCGCAGAGCGCGGCGGCGAACTACGCGGTGGCGCTGGGGTCGGCGGACATGTTCGACAAGACGAAACGCGACGGGATTCTCGATGCAGTCATTGCACCGGCATCCATCGCCAAGTTCCGGGCCACGCTCGATGAGGCCTACTCGACGGACTTCTTCAGCAACCTCGGCCTCCAGGACGATGGCACGGCGCCCCCTGGCTTCGCCTTCATTTCCCGCACGACACCTATCGGAACCAAGGTGACCAAAGCCTCAGCTGATCAAGCAACCGTGGAGGTCTGGTGCTCGGGCCTGATCGGCTTGGCGGGTGAGGGCTCGACCAAACCGGTCACGGACGGCTGGTTCACCATCACTATGGAGCTGCAGTGGGTCGACGGTGACTGGAAAGCTGTAACGCACTCGCAGAAGGACGGCCCTGCGCCCGTAGGTGGGGACAACAGGGCATCCAGCGCTGACGAGATCGCCGGCGCGGTCAATGGGTTCGGAGGCTTCACTTATGCCCGGTAAACCCTGGCGTCGTCCACGGTCCGTCCTTGCGCTCCTGGTCACGCTGCAAGCCTCTGTCGTCGCGCTTGCCGCGTCTGCTACGGCGGCACCGACCCCCACACCCAGCCCCAGCTCCAGCAACAACCCCTGCGACCTGATCTACGGCGCTGCCCGGGACTACTGCGAAGACGGCGAAGCCGGTGGGAACGCCCGCACCACCCCCTCCGTGACCGACGACGCCCTGGACCCCCTCACCTCCCTCGCCCGCGGCTGCGCCGACGCCGCCGCCTACCTCGTCGGCAAGCTCAGCGAGGCCGTGGAGAGCACGGCGACCGTCGACTTCACCAACTCGACCTTCCGCACGCAGTACGCCGTCGTCTTCGCCGCGTCCACCATCCTCACCCTGGTCCTGTGGCTCTTCGCCGTGGCCAAGCGCGCCATCAGGGGCGTGCCGTTCACCACCGCGATCTCCGAGGCCATCGGTTTCCTCTGGCTCACGGTCCTGGCCTCGGCCTTCACCCCGCTCATCCTCTACGTGGTGGTCTCGGCCACCGACGGGGTCACCGAGGTCATCGCCGCGGCGACCGGCGGGCAGACCGACGTCTTCTTCGGGTCGTTCGCCGAGGCGCTCAAGAAGGGCACCGACATCGGCGGCGGGCCGATCATGCTGATCGTCGTCTCGCTCGTGTCGATCCTCGCCGCCGGCATCCTCTGGCTGGAGCTCGTGATCCGGGCCGCCCTGCTGTACGTGGGCGCCCTGCTCGGGGTCGTCGTGTACTCCGGGCTCGTCGACAAGAACATGTGGGGCCACGTCCGCCGCTGGGCGGGCATCATGATCGCCGTGATCATGGTGAAGCCGGTCATCGTGATCGTGCTCGGGCTCGCCGGGGCGCTCTCCGCGGACGACGGGCCCAACGCCTTCTCGGCCGTCGTGTCCGGCCTCGCCATCATCCTGCTGGCGATCTTCGCCTCCGCCATGATCTACCGCTTCGTGCCCGGCTTCGGCGACGAGATCCAGGGTGCCCGCACCAACCGCAAGCAGGCCACCGACGGCTCCCAGGCCGCCGCCATGATCAGCTCGCCCGCCGCTCTGGTCTCCCAGGGCATCAAGACCCACAGCGGTCGTGGCGGCGAGGGTGGTGGCGGAGGCGGTGGTGCCCGGCCCGCCAACCCGGTCAGCGGTGGCGTCGCCGCTCACAGCTCCCGCACCTCCGGCGGGGGGAGCGCGCCCTCGCCCCGCAGCGCGTCCGGCCCCACCTCCGGCACCCCCCACGGCAGCCGCTCCTCGCGAGCGGGCGGTTCAGGCAGCACAGGTAACACGAGCACAGGAGGTGGAGGGCGTTGACGACCCAGTCCCACACGATCGCGCCCCGCCGTACGTATCTCATCGGCCGCGCCCGGCCGAACGCGATCGTCGGCAAGAACCGCGAGACGGGCGAGATCGCGCTGATCATCGCCGGGGCGTTCCTCGGCATGATGAGCGGCCTCCTCGTCCCGGTCCTCTCCCTGCGCATCGTGACGCTCATGGGCTTCCCCATGCTGGCCCTGGCGGTCGTGTACGTCCCCTACAAGGGCCGCACCTTCTACAAGTGGTTCGAGATCAACCGCAGCTTCAAGCGCACCCTGCGCCAAGGCACCGCCTACCGCTCCACCGCCATGGAGGCAGGGGTGCGCGGTGACGGGCGTGAGGTGGAGATCGGCCCCCCGCCCGGCATCGGCAGGATCAGCTGGCTGGCCGCGCCGTTCGGGCCCGACGAGATCGCGGTCCTGCTGCACGCCGACCGCCGCACGGTCACCGCCGCCATCGAGATCGAGGGCCCCGGCGTCGGCCTGCGCGACAGCGAGGACCAGGAAGCCCTGGTCGACCGCTTCGGCACCCTCCTCAAGCACGTGGCCAACGGCGACGGCTTCGTGACCCGTCTGCAGATGCTGGCCCGCACCCTCCCGGCCGACCCCGACGCACACGCCAAGGACGTCGCCCAGCGAGGCGACCGGTCCGCCCCCGGCTGGCTCCAGGATTCGTACGACCAGCTCCAGTCGATGGTCTCCACCTCCAGCGAGCAGCACCGCGCCTATCTCGTCGCGTGCATGCACTACAGCCGCGAGCTGGCCGCCGAGGCCAACGCCATGGCCCGGGCCATGCGCCCCCAGGGCGGCCGGAAGATCGACCGCGACGCGGGCCTCGCCGTCGTCATGGCACGCGAGCTCACCGACATCTGCGCCCGTCTCGCGGAGGCGGACATCCGGGTCCGCCAGCCGCTCGGCCAGAGCCGTCTGGCCTCGCTCGTCCACTCGATGTACGACCCGGACCACCCCATCGACCACATCCAGGCGATGACGAAGCGCAACGCCTGGCCGGCCGAACTGGACGCGGTCGAACCGACGTTCCTCCAGGCCAAGACCCGTGAGTCGACGACCCGCGCCCCCTGGTGCCACTCCACGGCCTGGGTGAAGGAGTGGCCGATGACCCCCGTCGGCGTCAACTTCCTCGCCCCGCTCCTCGTCCACACGCCCGACGTCATCCGTACGGTCGCGGTCTGCATGGACCTCGAACCCACCGAGGTGGCCATCGAGCGGATGCTGACGGAGAAGACCAACGACGACGCCGAGGCGAGCCGCCAGGCCAAGATGAACCGCACGGTCGACCCGCGCGACATCGCCGCCCACGGCCGGCTCGACCAGCGGGGTGAAGATCTCGCGAGCGGCGCGGCCGGGGTGAACCTGGTGGGGTACATCACCGTGTCGTCCCGGTCCCCCGAAGCCCTCGCCCGCGACAAGCGGACGATCCGGGCCTCGGCCGGCAAGTCGTATCTGAAGCTCGAGTGGTGCGACCGCGAGCACCACCGCGCCTTCGTGAACACCTTGCCGTTCGCCACCGGCATCCGACGCTAACGAGAGGGCAGTCACGCCATGCGAGATCCGCTGTCCGCGTTGTCGGATGCCTTCACCGCCTTCCTCTTCGGGAAGGTGGAGACGACCAGGCTGCCGGTGCGTACGTCGACGGGCCAGGCCCAGGCCGTCTACCTGCCGACCGCCGCCCCCGGTCTCGGCGACTCCGGCGTGATCATCGGGCGTGAGGTGTATTCGGGCAAGGGCTACATCTACGACCCCTTCCAGCTGTACGGCCAGCAGCTCCCCGCCCCGCACTGGCTGGTCCTCGGCGAGTCCGGCAACGGCAAGTCGGCGCTGGAGAAGACGTACGTGCTCCGCCAGCTCCGCTTCCGCGACCGTCAGGTCGTCGTCCTCGACGCCCAGGGCGAGGACGGCGTCGGCGAGTGGAACCTCATCGCCCAGGAGCTGGGCATCACGCCCATCCGGCTCGACCCGACCGCCGCGCTCAACGACGGGATCCGGCTCAACCCCCTCGACCCCTCGATCACGACGACGGGCCAGCTGGCCCTGCTCCGCACGATCATCGAGGTCGCCATGGGCCATGGCCTCGACGAGCGGTCCGGCTTCGCCCTCAAGGTCGCGCACGCGTACGTCAACGAGATCATCACCGAGCGCCAGCCTGTCCTGATGGACATCGTGGAACAACTGCGGCACCCGAAGCCCGAGTCCGCGGAGGCGATGAACGTCGACATAGACGACGTTCGCGCCTGGGGCCTGGACGTCGCGCTCGTCCTGGACCGGCTCGTCGACGGTGACCTGCGCGGCATGTTCGACGGACCGACCACCATCGGCATCGACCTCGACGCCCCGCTGATCGTCTTCGACCTCTCGCACATCGACCGCAACTCCATCGCGATGCCGATCCTCATGGCGATCGTCGGCGTATGGCTGGAGCACACCTGGATCAGGCCCGACCGGAAGAAGCGCATCTTCCTGGTCGAGGAGGCCTGGCACATCATCAACTCCCCGTTCGTGGCCCAGCTCTTCCAGCGACTGCTGAAGTTCGGGCGCCGCCTCGGCCTGTCCTTCGTGGCCGTCGTCCACCACCTCAGCGACGTCGTCGACGGAGCGGCGGCGAAGGAAGCGGCAGCCATCCTCAAGATGGCCTCGACCCGCACGATCTACGCCCAGAAGGCCGACGAGGCCAGAGCGACGGGGAAGGTCATCGGCCTGCCCCGGTGGGCGGTCGAGATCATCCCGACGCTGACCCCGGGCATCGCCGTGTGGGACGTCAACGGCAACGTCCAGGTCGTCAAACACCTGATCACCGAGGCCGAACGCCCCCTGGTCTTCACGGACCGCGCGATGACCGAGGGCTCGGCGGTGGACCTGCTCCCCGAGGACGTACGAGCCGCGGAGCTGGAGGCGGAGCAGCGGGCGGCACGGATCGAGCACCAGCAACGGCTGAACGAGTCGTCCGAGTCGACGGTGGCATGAGATGGCACGCCAGGCACCACCCGGCACGGGGCGCATTGAGGGCGGTATCCCGGACGGCCTGCTGATCGGCCTCCTGGCCTTCCTGTTCGGGCTGACGGTCCTCGCCTGGACGGCCACCGGCCTGGCAGGGCTGTTCGCCCACGGGGCCTGGCCCGACGGCGTGAGCTTCGCGCGGACGCCCCTGGCCCTCCGCGCCCTGGCCGTCGAACCGACGGACCTGCCGGGCGCCTGGCCGGACACCCCACCGGGTGAGCTCTCCGGATACGGCCTGTTCTGGGGCCTGTTCATCGGCGAGACGATGGTGATGCTGGTCCTGGCGGTCTTCGTGGCGGGCGTGGTGACCCGCTGGCGACTGGTCCGCAAGCGCAAGGCCGTGTCCTCGCACCGGTACGAACCGCACGAGCAGCCCGGCCGGGAGCACGGCCGGGGACCGGGCAGGGATCGCGCCTACGAGTACGACCGTGGGCCCCGCCGGGAACACGCGGACGATGACGACCGGGGGGCCGACTACGAACGCGTGACCGGTCAGGGCCGGCGCCACGACGAGGACCGGAGCCTCGCCCCGGAGCGGCAGCCCGTACCCGCCCGGCCTGCGGCCGCCCGGGAGCCCGCCGTCGTCGAGGTGCCGCCCGCAGTCCCCGCGGAAGGGGTCTCCGTCGCCGCGTACATGTCTGACCCCGCCGCCCCGGCCGTGGTGCCCACGCCCCGCACCCCGCACGTCCTGTACGGCGCTTCCGCCACTCGCCGCCCCGCGGTCGTCCAGGCGATCCGGGAAGCCGCCGGTCCCGCGCTCGTCGTCACCTCGGACCCCAGCGTCTGGGCCGAGACGAAGGACGGCCGCAGCAAGCTGGGGCCGGTCCTCGTCTACGACCCGGGACACCTCTGCGACACCCCGGACCGCCTCCACTGGTCGCCGACCGCCGGTTGCGAGGACCCCGCCACGGCGGCTGCGCGGTCCGCCGCGCTCCTCACCCCCGTACGCCCCGTGGCCAGGGCTGACGCGGCGGTGGCCGACACCGCGCAGACTCTCCTGCAGTGCTGGCTGCACGCCGCCGCCGTGGACGGCCGTCCCTTCCGGCAGGTCCACCGCTGGGCCTCAGGATCCGGCGCCCACGAACCGGTGCGCCTGCTGCGTACGCACCCCAAGGCAGCCTCCGGACTAGCCGGCCTGCTGGAGTCCGCGCTCACGGCCTATCCCGAACGCCGGGAAATCGCGCAGGAACTGACGGTACGGGCCTTCGCGGCGCTCTCCTCGGTCCACATCCGGGAGGCCTGCACACCCAACCGAGCCGATGCGCTCGTGCTGGAATCATTTGCCCGTGAAGGGGGAACGCTCTATGTGGTCGGCGAACCCATCGAGGATCCCCGCCACCACCCCGGTGCGATGCCCCTGCTCACCGCACTCGCCTCGCACGTGGTCGAGCACGGCCGCCGCATGGCCGCACGGTCAACCGACGGTCGGCTCGACCCACCAATGACGCTCGTCCTGGACGACGTCGCCGCCGTCGCGCCGCTTCCCCAGCTTCCGGAGCTGCTGTCAGCCGGCCAGGACCAGGGGATGCCCGCCCTGGCCCTGCTCCGCTCCGAGGAACAGGCCCGCGCCCGGTGGCAGGAGCGTCTGCCGGCCCCCTGACGCCATGAACCCGGCCCCTGGTGCTTCCGACCGCACGGCTTCACAGGACACCCCCGCTCCCCCGCGACCGGGCCGGGCCGATCGCCGGCACACCCCTCCGCAGCCTGATCGAACGGCCCTGCGCTGAACGTCAGCTGCTCGTACCGCGAGCGATGCGGTACAGCACGTTCGGACGCAGGGGCCCCTCGGGCACGGTGGGGTCGTCGAAGTCGTCGGCCGGATCCCGGGTCATGCCGATCCGGCGCATCACCGCCTGGGAACGGACGTTGGACGCCGTCGTCACAGCAAGGACCTCGCGAAGCTCAAGAGTGTCGAAGCCGTAGGCCAGAACCCTCAGCGCGGCCTCGGTGGCGTAGCCCTGACCCCAGGCCGGGCGGGCGAGCCGCCAGCCGATCTCGACCCCGGTGAACGGCATGTGGTCATCGACCTGGTCCAGGCCCGCGAAGCCGATGAACTCGCCCGTGGCCTGCACCTCTACCGCCCACCACCCGTAGCCTCGCTGCTCGAACTCAGCCTGGAACCGTGCCACGGAGGCATCGCTCTGTTCGCGGACGAGCAGATCGCCCAAATGCTCCCGCACCTCGGGATCGGCGTTCATCGCCGCCCACGGTTCGAGGTCGGAGTCCCGCCATCGACGCAGGATGAGGCGATCGGTACGAAGTTCAGCCATGCGGCCCAGCCAATGTGAGACCCGGCCTCAGGGCAATCTCTTTTCCCGCAGGTGCCGTCCCGGGAGAACCGCATGCGGTCACAGCACTAGCGGCGGATCTCGAACTCGAGCTCCAGAGCCTCCGGATCATCACCCATGGGCATCGCCTGCCCGGACGGGACGAAGCCGATCCTCCGGTAGGACGCCGCGGCACGCGCGTTGTCCTCGTGGACGTGGAGCCGAACCCGTTCCACCGGCGGGTCCGACAGGGACCAGGACCAGTCGATCGCCTCCCGGAAGAGCGCGTCGACCACCCCGTGCCCACGGTGCCCGGGGCGGACGTAGACCCCCACCACATGGGTCTGGTCCACCTCCGCCGCCTCCCCGAAGCCCGGCTCGCCCCCCGGCCGCTCCACGAGCACCGACACGGTCCCCGCCCACTGCCCTTCGGGCCCCTCGGCGATGAACTGGCGGCTGTGCTCCCCCTCGGCAGCACGCGCCGTCCGCTGCTGCCAGAAGTCGTCCGGCCTGGTCCGCGCCTGCTCGTAGGTCTCCCGGAAGGCAAGGTGGGCCACCGGATCCCGCAGCGCCTCCAGCCGGAGCTCCCTGGCCCGCGCCCACTCCTCTGCCCGCACCGCACGCACCACGTAGTCCATACGCCGATCGTGCCCCCGCCGTCCCCGACTCGGCAAACCAAATAGGCCCGCGCCTCAGTCCTCCAGCGACACAGCGTTCTTGGCACGGTCGACGGAGGCCTCGGAGGCAGGCCCGCCAGGGTTCTCCGTGGCCAGCGCCTGATTCAGGGTGACGAAGGCGCGCAGCCGCTCCTCGTAGCGGGCGAACGCGGCCCGGTGGTCACCCGGCGCCCCCGCGAGGCAGTCGGCCAGCACATGAGCGCCCACGAGCGCCAGGCTGGTGCCCTGACCCGAAAGAGGCGAAGGGCAGTAGCCGGCATCACCGAGCAGGGTCACCCTGCCCTTCGACCAGCGGTCCATCCGGATCTGCGCCATGGCGTCGCAGTAGAAGTCCGGCGCGGCGGCGGCGGCTTCGGACAGCCGCTGCCCCTGCCAGCTCAGCGCCGCGAGCCGCTCCGTGACCTGGCGGCGGAGCGCATCCGTGTCACGGGCGAGCGGGGCGGACTCGAACCCGAACGCGACCCTGACCTCGGCGTTGTCGCGTACGGGCATGATGCCGAAGCCGGCATCACCGTCGCGGAGCCAGACCTGCCAGTCCTCCAGACCGAGGAAGTTCTCGGCGCTGAACACCGACAGATAGCTGCCGAGGTGGTGCGCGAAGCGATCCTCGGGACCGAAGACCAGCCCTCGTACCGTCGAGTGCAGTCCGTCGGCGCCCACGACGACATCGAAGGTGCGGGGCGCCTCGCGGGCGAACTCCACCCGCACGCCGCTCTCGTCCTCGTGCAGCACGGTCACGGTGTGCCCGAAGAGGTACTCCACATCACCGCGCGTGCGCTCGTGGACCAGCTGCACCAGGTCCTCACGCAGCAGTTCGATGTCCTCGCCGTCCAGTCGGCCGCTGCTGTAGGTGGCCTCGGTGGAGCGGTGGATCTCCTTCCCCTCGGGATCGAGCACCGACATGCCCCGCATGCGGGTACGTACCTTTCGCGCCGGCTCCAGCAGGTCCATCCGCTCGATCACATCGAGCGCGACTCCCCGCACGTCCACGGCCTGGCCCCCGGGCCTCAGCCCGGACCCCCGCTCGACGACGGTGACCGCGAACCCGTGGCGGTGCAGCCAGTAGGCCAGAGCGGGCCCGGCGATTCCTCCGCCGGAGATGAGAACAGTGCGCATCAGAAGCTCCTCTCGTACGCTGTACTCAACTGAACGTACGGCGTACGCACCCCGCGCACCAGGAGGCCGAACAGCCCTCTGCGCTAGGACAGTTACCGTGCACACATCATCGACGCGACTCCGGGCTGCACTAGTACAGCACAGAGAAAAGGCCCCACGTGACCGACCTCACACCACCTCCGAACGAGCCGCCCTACCTGCGCATCGCCTCCGAGATCCGGCGGCGCATCAGCGCGGGTGAACTCGCCCCCGGGGACCGCGTGCCCTCCACCCGGCAGATCGCCAGGGACTGGGGCGTCGCACTCGCCACCGCCACCAAGGCCCTGACCACCCTCCGCATGGAGGGAACCGTCGAGACGAAGCCGCGTACGGGCACGGTGGTGGCAGCTGCCCCTGCGACGGCACAGGCCCGCGGGCGCCGGCCCCAGAGCCCTTCCTCCGGCTCACCCACGCAGGTTCCCGCCGAGCAGGAACTCACCCTGGACCGGGTCGTGCGCACGGCCATCGACATCGCGGATTCCGAGGGTCTCTCGGCCCTCTCGATGCGGGGCATCGCCTCCCGGCTCGGCGTCGCCGCCATGTCTCCGTACCGGTACGTGACCAGCAAGGACGAACTCATCCTGCTCATGGCGGATGCGGCGTACGGCGAGCAGTTCTACCCGGCCACGGCGCCGACAGGCTGGCGTGCCCGAGCTGAACTCGGTGCCCGGACCCTGTGGACCCTCCACCGGCGCCACCCGTGGCTGGCCCAGCTGGAGTCGCTCACCCGCCCGTTGCTCGTTCCCAACCTGATGGTGCACGGTGAATGGTCGCTGAGCGCACTCGACGGCCACGGGCTCGACCCCACCACCTTGTTCGACATCCACGTGCTGCTCTACAGCCACGTCCAAGGTCTGGCAGTCCATCTGGAGCGGGAGGCACACGCGGCGGCGACCACCGGCCAGTCCGAGGACCAGTGGATGGACAGTCGCGCCACGGAGCTCCAGGGCCTGGCCGCTTCAGGCCGCTTTCCGACCTTCACGCGCGTGGTCGCTTCCTTCGGCGACGGCTACGACCTCCGTCTCGACCACCTCTTCGAGCTGGGCCTCAAGGCTCTCCTCGACGGACTGACCCCGATGATCGAGGCCGGCGGAGGTGAGCCCAACGGGTAGCAGCACCGTGGGCCGCATAAACCCCTGGAACGCAGAAAAGCCCCGTGCCACAAGGGCACGGGGCTTTCCCGGAATAATTGTTCGGCGGCGTCCTACTCTCCCACAGGGTCCCCCCTG
>NZ_JBIAJR010000004.1:122509-592043 GCF_042872025.1 Streptomyces sp. NPDC005494 | reverse complement strand
CTGCAGGGGGGACCCTGTGGGAGAGTAGGACGCCGCCGAACAATTATTCCGGGAAAGCCCCGTGCCCTTGTGGCACGGGGCTTTTCTGCGTTCCACGGCCAGGCTCGACGGCAGTCGGCCGGCGTGCCCAACGCCCGCCCGGCACACCGGCGTTGGGCCGCCCCGGTGTCCGGACGGGCGGTGGGTACGACGCGGACAGAAGGCCGCACCGATGGTTATGAGCACCCCTGAGTTCGGGGTATGCTTTACCTCGTTGCCGCAAGGCAGCAGGCCCCAATAGCTCAGTCGGTAGAGCGTCTCCATGGTAAGGAGAAGGTCTGCGGTTCGATTCCGCATTGGGGCTCAGCACAGAGAAAGGCCCCCGCCGGCGGCGGGGGCCTTTCTGATATTCAGGGCACGGCAGACCGGCTACGAGGCCGTCTCCTGCTCTTCGGCAGGCATGAGCGACAGCACGTCGTCCGTGGTGCTGCCGTCCGTCCTCCGGCCGAAAGAGGCGGCAAGGACGGAGGGCAGGTCCGCCGCAGGGACCCTGGCGCGCAGCTGCTCCAGGACGCCCGCAAACTCCTCGTCACCTATCGCGCCCAGATACTCCTGCCGCAGCCCGTGGACGACCTCGACGATTTCGGGGCGCAGCCGCATCCAGTAGCGGGACGTGCGGATCTCCGCCTCCACGTGGTCCATGAACCGGCGCATCACCCGACAGGGGATGTCCACATGAGGTCCTGGCGAGTCGAAGCACACGGTGGGTTCACGCGCCGGGTCCTCGTCGGGGACGATCGCGGTCACCAGCGTTCGTCCGAGGCCGGTGTGCTCCAGTTCGACGTACCAGGCGTCGTCGGGCACCGAGTAGATCGAGGTGATCGAGTAGCCGCTGTCGGGGATCGCCATGGCGGCATGATGTCAGCCCGCACGGATACCGGGCTGCTCGATTTCCGTACTGGAGGAGGGCAGGAGCTGGAAGGGGAGGCAGCGGGTGCCGGGGCCCGTGCGGACCCCGGCACAGCCCCTAGAAGTTCTGCGGCTCCGGTACACGCATGGCAAGGATGGCCATGTCGTCGGAAGCGGGCTCCGCGGCGAAGCGCTCGACCGCCCGCAGGATGCGCCCCGCCACCGCGCCTGCGGTCAGGCCCGTACACACGGCCAGGACGTCGGCCAGGCCGTCGTCGCCCAGCATGCGGCTGCCCTCGCGCCGTTCGGTGACGCCGTCCGTCACGCACAGGAGGACGTCGCCCGGGTCCAGGGTGACCTCCTGCTCGTACAGTTCGAGGTCCTCGATGACGCCGAGCAGCGGCTGGGGCTCGGCCGCCGCCTCCACCGATCCGTCCTGGCGCAGCCGCAGCGGGAGGGGGTGTCCCGCGCAGACGACCTTCAGGAGGGCGCTGCCGTCCTCCTGGGGCCACAACTCCCCGTAGAGCAGGGTGAGGAAGCGGCTGCGGGCCCCCTCGTCCAGGATCGCGGCGTTGAGCCGCTCGAGCACCGCCGGGCCGCCGAATCCCTCGCGAGCCAGCAGGCGCAGCGCGTGCCTGGCGAGGCCTGTGACGGCCGCGGCCTCCGGGCCCGTACCGCACACGTCACCGATGGCGAAGCCGTAGGCACCGTCGCGGATGGGGAAGACGTCGTAGAAGTCGCCGCCCACCTCGTTGCCCTCGCCCGCCGCGCGGTAGATGACCTCGATCTCGACGTTCGGCACGTCGGGCAGTCCCGGCGGCAGCAGGCTGCGCTGGAGGGACTGGCTGATGGCCATGCGCTCCGAGTACAGACGGGCGTTGTCGAGCGCCAGAGCGGCACGACGGGACAGGTCCTCGGCGAGCTCCAGGATTTCCTGGCGGAAGTGCTCGTCGGACGGCTTGCCGAGCGTGAGCATGCCGATCACGCGATTTCTCGCCACCAGGGGGAGCACCACGGTCTCACCGCCCACGGCGGCAGCGGTGGCCAGCGTGGTGCGGGCTGCCGCCCCCATGCTCAGTGGCGCGTCCCTGCCCAGGGTGCGCTTGGAGGTGCGCAGCGCGGCCTGCTGGCCGGCCTCCGTCGGCGCGGGCCAGAGACGTGCGCCGGGTGCCGGGACGGGGTCCGGCGGGTCGATGGAGGAGAGCAGGGCCTTCAGGCCGTCGATGCGCTCCTCGTCCTCGTGCAGCACGTAGGAGAGGTACGGCTCCGACGACTGGTCCGCGATCGTGTAGACGGCGCACCAGGTGGCCAGCGTGGGCACGGTCATCTGTGCCATCAGTGCCAGGGTCTGGTCCCTGTCCAGCGTGCCGGCCAGCAGGTCGGACGCCTCGACGAGGAAGGAGAGGGAGCCACGGCGCAGACGCTCCAGCTCGCCGAGTCTCGCGGACTCCACGGCGAGTGCGATGCGGTCCGCGGCGAACTGAAGGCGCAGCGCCTCCTCGTTGGAGTACCGCCCGGCCGCTTCGGCCGCGACCCCGAGCGAACCCGTGAGACGCCCCTCGACCTTGAGGGGGACCGTCACGACCGAACGCATCCCGGTGTCGCTGAGCAGCGGCACGGCTCCCGGTACGACGGTGAGGTCCTCGTGGACGGCCGGCATGCGGGCGGAGCCGTAGCGGCCCGTACCGGCCTCGACGGGCACCCGGGCGAAGCGCTGGCGGGCCGAGGGAAGACCGGTCGTCGCCCTGACCTCCAGCTCCGTCTCGTCGTCGGTGGCCAGCAGCAGGAAGGCGGCGTCCGCGTCCAGCATGTCCCGGGCCCGTTCGACCGTGCGCTGCAGCAGCCCGTCGAGGTCGTCCGGAGCGGGAGAGCCGATGAAGATCTCGAAGGGGTCCGCGCTGCGGTTCTCGGCCGTGGCGTCCGAGACGGGGGCGCGGACCGGTGTCTGGAGCACGGCGCGCTCGTCGTCACGTACGAGGAGACAGACGGTGGAGGGCTCGCCCTCGGTGTCTCTGACTCTGAGGTGCGAGGCGTACACCGGGATCACCCGGCCGTCGGCACCGCGGAGTCCGTAGCTGCCCTCCCAGCGGGAGAGTCGCAGGGCGTCGGCGATGCCTGTGCTGGTGCCCGGGGTGTGCGGCCATGCCACGAAGTCGGTGAACTGCTTGCCGTCGACCT
Organism: Streptomyces sp. NPDC005494; assembly: GCF_042872025.1. Lineage (NCBI taxonomy): Bacteria > Bacillati > Actinomycetota > Actinomycetes > Kitasatosporales > Streptomycetaceae > Streptomyces > Streptomyces sp. NPDC005494. Next base: position 588,977 of record NZ_JBIAJR010000004.1, on the reverse strand, counting down.
GCTCCGGGGCGTGACCGAAGAGAAAGGCGGCGTCGTCGTTCCACGCGACGATCGAGCCGGAACCGTCGATCTGCACGACGGCCACCCGCACCCGCTGGTCCGCCACGGGGAGAAGGGCCGTCGGCAGGACCGGGCTCGCCGAGCGGATGCCCACAGGGCGCTCGGGAAGATCGAGCTGGAACCACACGTGCTTGTGGGTGGGGGTGTACTCGACGCCCCAGCGCGTGGCCAGAGCGGCGCAGAGCAGCAGTCCGCGCCCGCCCTCCCGGTCCGGGCTGCCGAAGTCGAGCCCGGAGCTCTGGAGCGGGACCTCCCGCTCCGGGTAGTGGTCGGCGACCTCTACGCGTACCCCGTCCTCGGTGCGCAGGCAGAGCACATCGGCGGCCGTACCCGCGTGCACGACCGCGTTGGTCACGAGTTCACTCGTCAGAACGACGGCGTCGTCGACGACGTCGGTGTACCCCCACCCCTGAAGGGTGTCTCGTACGAATGCGCGGGCGGTCGCGACCGAGCGTCCGACCGGATCGAAGGTGGCAGCCGCGCGCGCGGTGATCACAGCACTCCCCATATGGTGTCTCGTCGCTTCCCCGAGTCCTGTGCCCGTTTCTCGCCGCTTCGATTCGCCTGCCAGGCTAGACGCTCGCCGGTTGTCCCGTGCACACGAGGGCAGACTTGGGCGGGCAGGCCTACCGCGGGCGTACGCCGGGCGCACAAATGTGGAGCCCACGGTGAGGGAAATGGGACGACCATGAGATCTTCCTCGTCCTCCCGTTCCGGCCTGGTACGTTTCAACGATTTGACGACCGCATAGTCACCCGTCGACGGTGTGCTGTGGCGGTGAGCCAAAGTGGAAGTGGGCAAGCTTCCGACAACGGCCCGAGCGATACGGTCAACCCCTGCGGGAGGGACACGGTGGAGTCTGGCGTGGCGGCGCGGGGTTCAGGAACGCGCACAAAAGGCGGGCAGTCCGTGAAAAAGCAGCGCAATGGCACCATCGACGTGGACGCGGCAGCCCTGAACAGACTGCTCTCGGCTCTCGTGGCGATGCGTGACGGAAACTTCCGCAGGCGGCTGACCGTCTCCGGCGACGGCCCACTCACGGAGATCGCCGCGGTCTTCAACGAGGTGGCCGACCGCAATCTCCACCTCACGGGCGAGCTCGCCCGGGTCCGGCGAGTGGTCGGACGCGAGGGCAAGCTCACCGAGCGCCTGGAGACCGGTGCCTGTGAGGGCTCCTGGGCCGCCGCGATCGACGCGTCGAACGAACTCGTCGACGATCTCGCACGACCCGTCTCCGAGGTCGGGCGGGTACTCTCCGCCGTCGCCGACGGCGATCTCGAGCAGCGCATGGAGCTGCGGACCCACGCGCCGGACGAGACCGTACGTCCGCTGCGCGGAGAGTTCCTGAAGGTCGCCCGGACGGTCAACAACCTGGTCGACCAGCTGTCGGCGTTCACCGAGCAGGTGACGCGGGTAGCGGTCGAGGTCGGCACCGAGGGCAAGCTCGGAGGTCAGGCCCAGGTGCGCGGCATGTCCGGGTCGTGGAAGGACCTCACCGACTCCGTCAACACCATGGCGTACCGGCTGACCGCACAGGTGCGTGACATCGCCCTGGTGACGACGGCGGTCGCCAAGGGAGACCTGTCGCGCAAGGTCACCGTCCATGTGGCCGGCGAGATGCTCCAGCTCAAGAACACCGTCAACACGATGGTCGACCAGCTGTCGTCGTTCTCCTCCGAGGTCACCCGGGTCGCCCGTGAGGTGGGCACCGAGGGTGAGCTGGGCGGACAGGCGACGGTGCCCGGGGTGGCCGGGGTCTGGAAGGACCTCACCGACTCCGTCAACACGATGGCGGGCAACCTCACCTCCCAGGTGCGCGGCATCGCCGAGGTGACGACGGCGGTCGCCAACGGTGACCTGTCCCAGAAGGTCACGGTGAGCGCCCGCGGCGAGGTCGCCCAGCTCGCCGAGACGATCAACCAGATGACCGAGACGCTGCGCACCTTCGCGGACGAGGTCACACGCGTGGCCAGCGAGGTCGGCGGCGAGGGCCTGCTCGGCGGGCAGGCCCAGGTACCGGGTGCGGCGGGTACCTGGAAGGACCTCACCGACTCGGTGAACACGGTCTTCCGGAACCTGACGACCCAGGTGCGGGACATCGCCCAGGTGACCACGGCGGTGGCCAGCGGTGACATGACGCAGAAGGTCACGGTCGACGTGGCCGGCGAGATGCTGGAGCTGAAGAACACCGTCAACACGATGGTGGACCAGCTCCAGGCCTTCGGCTCGGAGGTGACCAGGGTCGCCCGGGAGGTCGGCGTCGAGGGCCGCCTCGGCGGCCAGGCGGAGGTGCCGGGTGCGGCGGGCACCTGGAAGGACCTCACCGACTCGGTGAACACCGCCTTCCGCAACCTCACGGGTCAGGTGCGTGACATCGCGCAGGTGACGACGGCGGTCGCCAACGGTGACCTGTCCCAGAAGGTCACGGTGGACGTGGCCGGCGAGATGCTGGAGCTGAAGAACACCGTCAACACGATGGTGGCCCAGCTGTCCAACTTCGCCGACCAGGTGACGCGCATGGCCCGTGACGTGGGCACGGAGGGCCGCCTCGGCGGCCAGGCGCGCGTCGACGGAGTCTCCGGTACGTGGAAGGAGCTCACCGACTCCGTCAACTTCATGGCCGGCAACCTCACCTCCCAGGTGCGCCAGATCGCCCAGGTGACGACGGCGGTGGCGCGGGGCGACCTGTCGCAGAAGATCGACGTGGACGCCCGCGGCGAGATCCTCGAGCTGAAGAACACCATCAACACGATGGTCGACCAGCTCTCCGCCTTCGCCGACCAGGTGACGAGGGTCGCCCGCGAGGTGGGCACGGACGGCCGCCTCGGTGGTCAGGCGCAGGTGCCCGGTGTGGCAGGCGTATGGCGCGATCTGACCGACTCGGTGAACGGCATGGCCGGGAACCTCACCGCTCAGGTCCGCAACATCGCGCAGGTCGCCACGGCGGTGGCGCGGGGTGACCTGTCGCAGAAGATCGACGTGGACGCCCGGGGCGAGATCCTCGAGCTGAAGAACACCCTGAACACGATGGTCGACCAGCTGTCGAACTTCGCCGAACAGGTCACCCGGGTCGCCCGCGAGGTGGGCACGGAGGGCATCCTCGGCGGTCAGGCGGAGGTGCAGGGCGTCTCCGGTACGTGGAAGGACCTCACGCACTCCGTCAACGGCATGGCGAACAACCTCACCCTTCAGGTACGCAACATCGCCGAGGTGACCACCGCCGTCGCCAAGGGCGATCTCTCCAAGAAGATCACCGTCGACGCCAAGGGCGAGATCCTCGAACTGGTGACGACGGTCAACACGATGGTCGACCAGCTCCTCAACTTCGCCGACGAGGTGACGAGGGTCGCCCGTGAGGTGGGCACCGAGGGCATCCTCGGTGGGCAGGCCAGGGTCCGGGGCGCGACGGGCATCTGGAAGGACCTCAGCGACAACGTCAACCTGATGGCCAACAACCTGACCAGCCAGGTGCGCAACATCTCCCGGGTGTCGTCCGCCGTCGCCAACGGCGACCTGACGAAGAAGGTGACGGTCGAGGCACGTGGCGAGGTCGCCGAACTCGCCGACACCGTCAACACGATGGTGACGACCCTGTCCTCGTTCGCCGACGAGGTCACGCGCGTGGCCCGCGAGGTGGGCACCGAGGGCGAACTGGGCGGTCAGGCGCGGGTACCAGGCGTCTCGGGCACCTGGAAGGACCTGACCGAGTCCGTGAACTCGATGGCCTCCAACCTGACCGGTCAGGTGCGGCAGATCGCCACGGTCACCACGGCCATCGCGAAGGGTGATCTCACCAAGAAGATCGACATCGATGCCCAGGGCGAGATCCTGGAGCTGAAGAACACCATCAACACGATGGTCGACCAGCTCTCCTCGTTCGCCGAGCAGGTGACCCGGGTGGCCCGTGAGGTGGGCACCGAGGGCCAGCTGGGCGGTCAGGCGCGGGTCCGGGACGTCGACGGCACGTGGCGCGACCTCACCGAGTCGGTGAACGAGATGGCGGGGAACCTGACCCGTCAGGTGCGCGCCATCGCGGCCGTGGCCACCGCGGTGACCCGAGGCGATCTCAACCTCAAGATCGACGTCGACGCGGCCGGCGAGATCCAGGTGCTGCAGGACAACATCAACACGATGATCGCCAACCTGCGCGACACCACCCTCGCGAACAAGGAGCAGGACTGGCTGAAGGGCAACCTCGCCCGGATCTCCGGCCTGATGCAGGGCCGCCGCGACCTGGACGACGTCGCCTCGCTGATCATGAGCGAGCTGACCCCCGTCGTCTCGGCCCAGCACGGCGCGTTCTTCCTCGCCATGAGCACGGGGGACACCGACGAGGTCGGCTCGGACAACGGCAACGAGGGCTCCTACGAACTGCGTATGCGCGGCAGTTACGGATACTCCGCGGGTTCGATGCCGACCTCGTTCCGGCCCGGCGAGACGCTCATCGGTACGGCGGCCGAGGAGAAGCGGACGATCCAGGTGGACAACGTTCCGCCGGGTTATCTGAAGATCTCCTCCGGCCTGGGCGAGGCGCCGCCGGCGCACGTGATCGTGTTGCCGGTGCTCTTCGAGGGCCAGGTGCTCGGTGTCATCGAGCTGGCCTCGTTCCAGCCGTTCACCCACATCCAGCGGGACTTCCTCAACCAGCTCGCCGAGATGATCGCGACGAGCGTCAACACCATCAGCGTCAACACGAAGACCGAGAAGCTCCTCGAGCAGTCCCAGGAGCTGACCGAACAGCTCAGGGACCGCTCGCAGGAGCTCGAGAACCGGCAGAAGGCGCTGCAGGCCTCCAACGCCGAGCTGGAGGAGAAGGCGGAGCTGCTGGCGCAGCAGAACCGCGACATCGAGGTGAAGAACACCGAGATCGAGGAGGCGCGGCAGGTCCTGGAGGAGCGCGCCGAGCAGCTCGCCGTCTCGATGCGCTACAAGTCCGAGTTCCTGGCGAACATGTCCCACGAGCTGCGCACCCCGCTCAACTCGCTGCTCATCCTCGCCAAGCTGCTCGCCGACAACGCCGAGGGCAACCTATCGCCGAAGCAGGTGGAGTTCGCCGAGACGATCCACGGAGCCGGCTCCGACCTGCTCCAGCTGATCAACGACATCCTCGACCTGTCGAAGGTCGAGGCGGGCAAGATGGACGTCAGCCCCACCCGGATCGCGCTCGTGCAGCTGGTCGACTACGTGGAGGCGACGTTCCGGCCGCTCACCGCGGAGAAGGGGCTCGACTTCTCCGTGCGGGTCTCCCCGGAGCTGCCCGCCACGCTGCACACCGACGAGCAGAGGCTGCTGCAGGTCCTGCGCAACCTCCTGTCCAACGCGGTGAAGTTCACCGACAGCGGGGCCGTTCAGCTGGTGATCCGGCCGGCGGGCGCGGACGTGCCGAACTCCATCAGGGAACACCTGCTGGAGGCGGGCTCGCTGCGTGACGCCGACGGGGACCTGATCGCCTTCTCGGTCACCGACACCGGGATCGGCATCGCGTCCAGCAAGATGCTGGTGATCTTCGAGGCGTTCAAGCAGGCGGACGGCACGACCAGCCGCAAGTACGGCGGCACGGGTCTCGGCCTCTCCATCAGCCGCGAGATCGCACGGCTGCTGGGCGGGGAGATCCACGCGGCGAGCGAACCGGGGCGTGGCTCGACGTTCACGCTGTACCTCCCCCTGCACCCCAGCGAACTGCCGCCCCAGGGCTACCCGCAGATGGGACCCGGGCCGATCGAGGCCCACGCGCAGTCCGCCGAAGGGGCCCCGCACCTGGAGGCGTCGCCGCGCGAGGGGACCGAGCCGCCCCTGGGCGACCCGGCCAACTCCGCCGGGGTGTTCAGGCGCCGTCGCAAGGCCCTGGGCGCAGCGGCGCGCCGCCCGGCCCTGCCCGACGGCGGGTCCGGCGCGCAGTCCGCGGCGCCGGAGGAGTGGGTGCAGAGCGCGCAGGAGGAGCAGGAGCCCCGCAGGACGTTCCGCTTCCACGGGGAGAAGGTGCTGATCGTCGACGACGACATCCGCAACGTATTCGCCCTCACCAGCGTGCTGGAGCAGCACGGTCTGTCGGTGCTGTACGCGGAGAACGGGCGTGAGGGCATCGAAGTCCTCGAGCAGCACGACGATGTGACGATCGTTCTGATGGACATCATGATGCCGGAGATGGACGGCTACGCCACGACGACGGCGATCCGCAGGATGCCGCAGTTCGCCGGACTGCCGATCGTCGCGCTGACCGCCAAGGCCATGAAGGGCGATCGCGAGAAGGCGATCGACTGCGGAGCCTCCGACTACGTGACGAAGCCGGTCGATTCCGATCATCTGCTGTCGGTGATGGAAAAGTGGATGCGCGGAGAGTGATCAGGCGGTCGGCGTCCCGGTCCGGAATCCGTCGGCTCCCTCCCGCCGGAAGGGTGTGAGGGAGCGATTTCGGGGAACCTTCTGGACCTCGACCGCGTTTTCGCTCTGTGCACAGTGACATCGCGGTGACAGGGTGTGGTGACGGGCGGGGTGCGGCTACCATGACCGGCACAAGGACGGACGGCGTAAGGGAGTCGTCCCCTGGGGCGGCACCCGGTGCGATTCCGGGGCGAGGAGGACGGGCCATGGTGCAGAAGGCCAAGATCCTCCTGGTCGATGACCGGCCGGAGAATCTGCTGGCGCTGGAGGCCATCCTCTCTGCGCTCGATCAGACACTGGTACGGGCATCGTCAGGGGAGGAGGCGCTCAAAGCGCTGCTCACGGACGATTTCGCGGTCATTCTGCTGGACGTACAGATGCCCGGTATGGATGGGTTCGAGACGGCCGCGCACATCAAGCGGCGGGAGCGGACCCGGGACATCCCGATCATCTTCCTCACCGCGATCAACCACGGCCCGCATCACACCTTCCGGGGTTACGCGGCGGGCGCGGTGGACTACATCTCGAAGCCCTTCGACCCCTGGGTGCTGCGCGCCAAGGTCTCGGTCTTCGTCGAGCTGTACATGAAGAACTGCCAGCTGCGGGAACAGGCCGCGCTGCTCCGCCTCCAGCTGGAGGGCGGCGCCCATCACGGCGTCGACGAGAAGGAGCCCGCCGGTCTCCTCGCCGAGCTCTCCGCGCGGCTCGCCGCCGTCGAGGAGCAGGCGGAGGCGCTTTCCAAGCAGTTGGACGACGAATCCGCGGACGCCGCCGCAGTGGCTACCGCCGCCCATCTCGAACGCAAGCTCACCGGACTGCGCCGGGCGCTCGACGCGCTGGAGCCAGGTGCCGGCGGCTCCACGACCGCGCTGCCCACACAGGGCTGACCCTGCGCCACGGGCCGGAGCGGTTGAGCGTGCGTCAGTTCGGCGCCCCCGCAAGGGCGACACGGACGGGTGATGCCGTGGGCACACGTGTCCACCGGCGTCGGCACCGGTAACCTCAGTCACATGGCCTCACGTACGTCCGGCAAGGGTTCCCTGGGCACGGCGGGCACCGCGAAGCGCTCCGGCCGTACCCAGGGACCGGCGAAGAAAGCCGCGCCCGCCAAGAAGGCGGCGGCGAAGAAGACCGTGCCCGTCAAGAAGGCACCCGCGAAGAAGGCGGCTGCGAAGAGGCCCGCGCCCAAACCCGCGCCGTCGCCCACCGGAGGCGTGTACCGGCTCGTCCGCGCGCTCTGGCTGGGCACGGCGCACGGTGTCGGGGCGGTCTTCCGCTCCATAGGGCGCGGAGCCAAGGGACTTGACCCCGCCCACCGCAAGGACGGCCTCGCCCTGCTGCTCCTCGGTCTCGCGCTGATCGTGGCGGCGGGAACCTGGTCACATCTGCAGGGCCCCGTCGGCGATCTCGTCGAGATGCTCGTCACCGGGGCGTTCGGCCGGCTCGATCTGCTGCTCCCGATACTGCTGGGCGCCGTCGCCGTGCGGCTGATCCTCTATCCGGAGAAGCCGGAGGCCAACGGACGTATCGTCATCGGCCTGTCCGCCCTCGTCATCGGAGTGCTCGGCCAGGTCCACATCGCCTGCGGATCGCCCGGCCGCGAGGACGGCACCGGCGCCATGCAGGACGCCGGAGGCCTGATCGGCTGGGGGGCCTCCCAGCCCCTGGTGTTCATGATGGGCGAGGTCCTCGCCGTCCCGCTCCTGCTGTTGCTGACCGTCTTCGGACTGCTCGTCGTCACCGCCACCCCGGTCAACGCCATCCCCCGGCGGCTGCGGCAGCTCGGCGTGCGGCTCGGCATCGTCGACCCCGTGTACGTGCCCGGGGACGACGAGGACGACGACGAGCGGTACGAGGAGCAGTGGCGCGACGCCCTGCCCGAGGGTCCGGGGCGCTCCCCGTCGCGCCGCTCCGCCGCGGACGGCGTCCATGACCCCGACCGGGCCGAAAGTGAGGCGCTGGCCAAGCGGCGCCGGCCGCGCAGGGCCTCCGCCCAGCCCGCGATGAACCGGAGCATGGACGCGGTGGACGTGGCGGCCGCGGCGGCTGCCGCGCTCGACGGCGCTGTGCTCAACGGCATGCCTCCCTCGCCGGTGGTCGCCGACCTGACGCAGGGCGTCTCCACCGAAAGGGAGCGGACCGCCACCCCGGTCCCCGGCGCCAGGGCGGGGGAGAAGTCCCCTGCCGGTGACGGTGGAACGGAGAGGACGGCGACGCCCTCGGCGGGAGTGCCCGACCTGACCAAGCCGGCCCCCGAGCGTTCGCAGTCTCTTCCCGCCCGTGCCGAGCAGCTCCAGCTCGCAGGCGACATCACCTACGCGCTGCCCTCGCTCGACCTGCTGGAGCGCGGCGGCCCCGGCAAGACGCGCAGCGCCGCCAACGACGCCGTGGTGGCCTCGCTGACCAACGTCTTCACGGAGTTCAAGGTCGATGCCGCCGTCACGGGCTTCACCCGTGGTCCGACGGTCACCCGCTACGAGGTGGAGCTCGGCCCCGCGGTCAAGGTCGAGCGGATCACCGCCCTCACCAAGAACATCGCCTACGCCGTCGCCAGCCCGGACGTCCGGATCATCTCCCCGATCCCGGGCAAGTCCGCCGTCGGCATCGAGATCCCCAACTCCGACCGCGAGATGGTCAATCTCGGCGACGTGCTGCGCCTCGCCGACGCTGCCGAGGACGACCACCCGATGCTGGTCGCGCTCGGCAAGAACGTCGAGGGCGGCTACGAGATGGCCAACCTGGCGAACATGCCGCACGTGCTGGTCGCCGGTGCGACCGGCTCCGGAAAGTCCTCCTGCATCAACTGCCTGATCACCTCGATCATGGTGCGGGCCACCCCGGACGACGTGCGGATGGTGCTCGTCGACCCGAAGCGGGTCGAGCTCACCGCGTACGAGGGCATCCCGCACCTGATCACGCCGATCATCACCAACCCGAAGAAGGCCGCCGAGGCGCTGCAGTGGGTCGTACGGGAGATGGACCTGCGCTACGACGACCTCGCGGCGTACGGCTTCCGGCACATCGACGACTTCAACCACGCCGTGCGCAACGGCAAGGTCAAGGCCCCGGAGGGCAGTGAGCGGGAGCTCTCGCCGTACCCGTACCTGCTGGTCATCGTCGACGAGCTGGCGGACCTGATGATGGTGGCGCCGCGTGACGTCGAGGACTCCATCGTGCGCATCACCCAGCTGGCGCGCGCCGCGGGCATTCATCTGGTCCTCGCCACACAGCGGCCGTCGGTGGACGTCGTGACCGGGCTGATCAAGGCCAACGTGCCGTCACGGCTGGCCTTCGCCACCTCGTCGCTCGCCGACAGCCGGGTCATCCTCGATCAGCCCGGTGCCGAAAAGCTCATCGGTAAGGGTGACGGGCTGTTCCTGCCGATGGGGGCGAACAAGCCCACCCGTATGCAGGGCGCCTTCGTCACCGAGAACGAGGTCGCGGCTGTCGTCCAGCACTGCAAGGATCAGATGGCGCCGGTCTTCCGCGACGACGTGACGGTCGGCACGAAGCAGAAGAAGGAGATCGACGAGGACATCGGCGACGACCTCGATCTGCTCTGCCAGGCGGCCGAGCTGGTCGTCTCCACCCAGTTCGGCTCGACGTCCATGCTCCAGCGCAAGCTGCGAGTCGGCTTCGCCAAGGCGGGCCGGCTGATGGACCTGATGGAGTCCCGCAACATCGTGGGGCCGAGTGAGGGATCCAAGGCCCGCGACGTCCTGGTGAAGCCGGACGAGCTCGACGGCGTGTTGGCCGTCATTCGTGGGGAAACCGCTTCGTAAGAGTTTTGCGGGCAACCGTTTCGCCCGGTCGTACGTCAAGTTGAAGGGAGGAGCAGGGGATGATCGGTCCAGTGCTTCGTCCCCCGCTCTGCCCGAGGGGCTGTCCGGCGAACCCGATGGCGTACAAAGTCGTCGCTCCCGGTTGCCCCACCCTTTCGTCCCACCCCTAGACTGAACATCCAGCAGGTGGCTCACGCTCGAAAGGCGCCCCCGTGTCCATCGGCAACTCCCCCGAAGACGACCGGCCTTCGATCGGTCGCGCGCTTCAGCAGGCTCGAATCGCCGCAGGTCTGACGGTCGAGGAAGTCAGCAGCTCCACCCGGGTGCGCATCCCCATCGTGCACGCGATCGAGGAGGACGACTTCTCCCGCTGCGGCGGCGACGTGTACGCACGCGGCCACATCCGCATGCTCGCCCGCGCCGTCCGGCTCGACCCCGATCCCATGATCGCGGAGTTCGACGCCGAGCACGGCGGACGTCCCGCACCCACGCCCGCGGCGCCGCTGTTCGAGGCGGAGCGGATCCGCTCCGAGCCCCGTCGGCCCAACTGGACCGCGGCCATGGTCGCGGCGATCGTCGTCGTGGTCGGCTTCGTCGGCTTCACCCTCTTCAGCGGCGAGGACGAGGGTTCGGGCGCGGCACAGGTCGCCGAAGGCTCGACCCCCGACAAGCCCACGTCCGAACCGACCACGTCCAAGCCCGCCGACCCCAAGCCGGCACCGTCCGAGAGCGCCATCGCCGCGGCACCCCGCGACAAGGTGACGGTCAGGCTCAGCGCCACCGAGGGCAAGAGCTGGATCTCCGCCAAGGACCACAACGGGCGGCTGCTCTTCGACGGGCTGCTGCTCGAAGGCGACTCCAAGACCTTCCAGGACAAGGAGCGGATCGACCTCGTCCTCGGCGACGCGGGCGCGATCGACCTCTTCGTGAACGGCAAGAAGGTCGACGACCAGTTCGAGCCGGGTCAGGTCGAGCGGCTCTCGTACACCAAGGGTGACCCCGAGGTCGGCTGACCCTCCTCGCACGTCACGCCTGACGGTGAGTGCCCGGCAGTTCCGCTGCCGGGCACTCACCGTTTCGCTTGTCCTGCGGCACCGCCCCGGTCACTCCCCGTAGCGGTGAACCCTGCACGGTGGGGCGAGTGCCCGGACAAAGTAGTCTTGAGCCCATGCCCGAACGCCGTACCGTCGCCCTTGTCACTCTCGGCTGCGCCCGTAACGAGGTGGACTCGGAGGAGCTTGCAGGCCGCTTGGCAGCGGACGGCTGGGAGCTCGTCGAGAACGCCACGGACGCGGACGTCGCCGTCGTCAACACCTGCGGCTTCGTCGAAGCCGCCAAGAAGGACTCCGTCGACGCCCTGCTCGAAGCCAACGATCTGAAGGATCACGGCAGAACCCAGGCCGTCGTGGCCGTCGGCTGCATGGCCGAGCGCTACGGCAAGGACCTCGCCGAGGCGCTGCCGGAAGCCGACGGAGTCCTCGGATTCGACGACTACGCCGACATCTCCGACCGCCTCCAGACCATCCTCAACGGTGGCATCCACGCCTCCCACACCCCGCGCGACCGGCGCAAGCTGCTGCCGATCAGCCCGGCCGAGCGCCAGGACGCGGCCGTCGCGCTGCCCGGCCACGCCCAGGAGATCGCGCCCGCACCGGCGGATCTGCCGGAGGGTGTCGCGCCCGTCTCCGGGCCGAGGGCTCCGCTGCGCCGGAGGCTGGGGACCAGCCCCGTCGCCTCCGTGAAGCTCGCCTCGGGCTGCGACCGACGCTGTTCCTTCTGCGCCATCCCGTCCTTCCGCGGCTCCTTCATCTCCCGGCGGCCCTCGGACGTCCTGGGCGAGACCCGCTGGCTCGCCGAGCAGGGCGTCAAGGAGGTCATGCTCGTCTCCGAGAACAACACCTCGTACGGCAAGGACCTCGGGGACATCCGGCTGCTGGAGACCCTGCTGCCGGAGCTGGCGGAGGTCGACGGGATCGAGCGGATCCGCGTCAGCTACCTCCAGCCCGCGGAGATGCGGCCCGGCCTCATCGACGTACTGACCTCGACGCCCAAGGTCGCCCCCTACTTCGACCTGTCCTTCCAGCACTCCGCCCCCGGGGTCCTGCGCGCGATGCGGCGTTTCGGCGACACGGACCGCTTCCTGGAGCTCCTGGACACCATTCGGGGCAAGGCGCCGCAGGCCGGTGCCCGGTCGAACTTCATCGTGGGATTCCCCGGTGAGACGGAGGCCGACCTCGCCGAACTGGAACGCTTCCTGACCGGCGCGCGCCTGGACGCCATCGGCGTCTTCGGGTACTCCGACGAGGAGGGCACCGAGGCGGTCGGCTACGAGAACAAACTGGACGCCGACGTCATCGCCGAGCGCCTGGCGCACATCTCGCAGCTCGCCGAGGAGCTGACCTCGCAGCGGGCGGAGGAGCGGGTCGGCGAGACCCTCCAGGTCCTCGTCGAGTCCGTGGAGTCCGAGGAGGACGGGCCCGTCGCAGTGGGCCGCGCCGCGCACCAGGCACCGGAAACGGACGGCCAGGTCGTCTTCACCGCACGCGAAGGGCTCGTTCCGGGCCTTATGGTCGAAGCGAAGGCAGTGGGCTCCGAGGGAGTGGACCTCGTGGCCGAACACCACGAGCTTGCGGAGGCAGCCAGATGACGGGAGCCCAGGCATCCGCGGCAGGGGGCTCCGGCGCTACGCCGACGCCCCGTGGCGGCAAGCTGGGCACGGCGGCCGTCAACCAGGCCGGCCTGTGGAACATCGCGAACATCCTCACGATGGTGCGGCTGCTGCTGGTCCCGTGCTTCGTCGTGCTGCTCCTGCACGACGGCGGCTACGACCCGGTCTGGCGGGCCTTCGCCTGGGCGGCCTTCGCCGTCGCGATGATCACCGATGTCTTCGACGGCCATCTGGCACGCACGTACAACCTGGTCACCGACTTCGGGAAGATCGCCGACCCGATCGCCGACAAGGCGATCATGGGTGCGGCGCTGATCTGCCTGTCCTCGCTGGGGGACCTGCCGTGGTGGATCACGGGCGTGATCCTGTTCCGCGAGCTCGGCATCACGCTCATGCGTTTCTGGGTCATCCGGCACTCGGTGATCCCGGCCAGCCGCGGCGGGAAGATGAAGACTCTGGCCCAGGGCATCGCCGTGGGCATGTACGTCCTGGCGCTGACAGGCCCCCTGGCCACCCTGCGCTTCTGGGTGATGATGGCCGCCGTCGTGCTGACGGTCGTCACCGGTCTCGACTACGTGCGCCAGGCCGTCGTCCTGCGCCGCATGGGGCTCGCGGCGGAGCGGGCAGCCGCCCTGGAGGCCGTCGCGGCGGTGGCGGACGTGAAGGACACCGTCGGCGGACAGTGTGTCGCGGACGCGGCGGGCGGCGGCATGGAGCCGGTCGTGGACCCGGTGGCGGGCGTCCGGGGTGGTTCGGAAGCGGCACCCGTGGCGGGCGTCAGGGGCGCCTCGGAGGCCGAGCGGTGATGTCAGGGGCGGCCGAGGTGCTGCGGCGCCTCCAGGAGCGCGGTGAGACGCTCGCCGTCGCCGAGTCCCTCACCGGCGGCCTGGTGGCCGCGGAGCTCACGTCCGTAGCCGGAGCCTCGCGGTCCTTCCGCGGGTCCGTCACGGCGTACGCAACGTCTCTGAAGCGGGACGTGCTGGGCGTCGACGGCGCGCTCCTGGCCGAGCGCGGAGCCGTGGACCCTGATGTCGCCGGGGCGATGGCCGCCGGCGTGCGCCGGGTCCTGGGCGCCGACTGGGGGGTCTCGACCACGGGAGTCGCGGGGCCCGACGCTCAGGACGGCAAGCCGGTCGGAACGGTCTTCGTGGCTGTCTCCGGACCGGGCGGCGTGCAGAATGTCGCCGAGCTGAGGTTGAACGGCGGGCGTGCGGACATCCGTAAAAAGAGCGTACGGAGTCTGCTGGAACTGCTCTCGGGCGAACTCGGCGAAAATGCGAGGGCACAGGATACGGAACAGAACGGGGGGAATTGATGTTTGCAGCCCTGAGTGAACACGACATCGCTCCCCGCACGGCCGCAGCGCGAGGCGGTACGGTGGGGCGTGAAGGATGCGGCTACGCGGTCCGAGGAGGGAGCCACCGATGATTCTGCTCCGTCGCCTGCTTGGTGACGTGCTGCGTCGGCAGCGCCAGCGCCAAGGCCGTACTCTGCGCGAAGTCTCCTCGTCCGCCCGAGTCTCGCTCGGCTATCTCTCCGAGGTGGAGCGGGGGCAGAAGGAGGCATCCTCCGAGCTGCTCTCCGCCATTTGCGACGCGCTGGACGTACGGATGTCCGAGCTCATGCGTGAAGTGAGCGATGAACTGTCGTTGGCCGAGCTGGCCGAGTCGGCAGCAGCCAGTGATGCGGTGCCTGTACCGGTACGCCCGAGGCTCAATTCCGTCTCCGTTGCGTCGGTCGCCGGCGTACCGACGGGACGGGTGACCATCAAGGCGCCCGCGGAAGCGGTGGATGTCGTCGCCGCCTGACCGCACGGTTTGTGGTGAAGGAAGCCCCGGCCGGACCCCCTCGGGGGCCGGCCGGGGCTTTTGCGTATGTGGTGTGTGCGAGGCGTGTAGCCGGGCAGGCGAAGTTCAGGCCGGGTGGAAGTCCTTACCGGGAACCCATCCGAATGACTGTTTTGCGTCATTTGTGCCATCGTGGACGGGTGGTAGGCCCGAACAGCTGAGCAGCTATCCGATCGGAGAATTGCATGTCTGTCGTGAAGAGCGCGTTGACCGAAGACGATCGCAAGGTCGTCGGAGACGCACTGCAGGGTGCGCTGGTCGACCTGATCGACCTTTCCCTGGCGGCCAAGCAGGTCCACTGGAATGTCGTCGGCCCGCGGTTCCGGTCAGTCCATCTGCAGCTCGACGAGGTCGTCGACACGGCGCGGCAGCACTCCGACACGGTCGCGGAGCGGGCTTCTGCGGTGGGCGTCAACCCGGACGGGCGGTCCAAGACCCTCGCCAGGACCACGGCGATCGATTCCGTGCCCGACGGCTGGATCAAGGACGTCGACGCGGTGAAGGCGCTGGTCGAGGCGCTGCGCGTGGTCATCGACCGGATGAGGGAGCGGATCGAGGCGACCGCGGACCCGGATCCCGTCAGCCAGGACATCCTGATCACCCTGACGGCTGACCTCGAGAAGCACGCCTGGATGTTCCAGGCCGAGAGCGCCTGACGCGACCCAGCGGGTGTCCCGCCGGAGCGGATCTCCGGAAGAGGACCCGGTCCAGATACCTGGCAACCAGTGAGGGAGTTCGAGATGACTGACGACAAGGCCAAGGACAAGATCAAGGGCAAGGCGAAGGAAGCGGCCGGCAAGCTCACCGGAGACCGCCGCAAGGAGGCCGAGGGCAAGGCCGACCAGGCGAAGGCCAAGGCCGAGGAGACCATGGGCAGCGCCGGTGAGCGCGCCAAGGGCGTGAAGGACTCCATGAAGGACGACCGGAGCTGAACGACCGGCCGTTCTGCCGGGCGCTCGCGCCTGGTGTCCGCCCGTGTGCCCCCGCCGACGCTTTCGGCGGGGGCACAGGCCTGTGCCGGTGGAGTACGCGCCGGCTGCTGTCCTTGCCGGGCGCGGAGCGGATGCAGTCGGTGACGGCCCGGGGGAGACTGCGAGGAAGGGCCGGGTGCCCTTCCCGACGGAATTCCCGGGAGCGCGCGTTCTGGCGGTCCGCTCCCACCGTGCACGCCGGTGGTGCGTCGATGCGCCCTCCCGCCGGGAGATCGTGCCGTACTAACGTCGGCCGGAGGAGGCAGCCATGGTGCGGCGATGTATACCGGCGCTCGTACTCGGCGGCCTGTGGTGGTGGGCCGTGATGCGGCTGCTCCTGGAGCCGGAACACGCGGGACTGGTCGAGGGCGCGGTCGCTGCCGGGGGATGGGGGCTGAGCCTCCTGCCCGTGCACGTGACAGCCGCCGCCCGGGCCGCGCGGGCCGAACCCGCTGTCGACGAGCCGGGCCCCGACCGGACGGACATATCCACCTGACCTCTCTCGACGGACGGGGCGGGCAAGGTCGAGGGCTGCTTCAGGCGGTGGGCCCGGACTGGCAGTGCGGGCACCAGTAGGCGGGACGGCCGTCGCGGTCCGCCACCCGGATGGGCGTACGGCACCGCAGGCAGGGCCGGCGAGCTCTGCCGTAGACGAACATCCGTTCACGCCCGTGGGCGCGGCGCATGGCCTCGGTGGTGCCGGTGGTGGTCCGCACAGGACGGAAGCGGTTGGCCTCCAGCAGCTGCTTGGCGGTGCTGACCAGGCGGGTCGCGAGGAGCGGAGGCAGTTCGCCCACGGGCACCCAGGGCGTCACCCGGGCCATGAAGCAGAGTTCGCACATGTAGACATTGCCGATGCCCGCCAGGTTGCGCTGGTCCAGCAGTGCTTCCCCCACGGGGCGTGCCGGGTCGGCGAGCAGATTACGCAGAGCGGTCTCCGGATCCCAGCCGGGCCCGAGTAGATCGGGGCCGAGATGACCTACTGCCTGTTCCTCGTCCTCGGTGCGGAGCAGCTCCAAGACGGGCAGCCGGTATCCGACCGCAGTGTGCTCGGCGGTGGCGAGGACGGCGCGGATCTGATGGGCCGCGCCGCCCCTCCAGCGCTCGCCGGGATCGTAGATGCGCCAGGCGCCCTCCATCCGCAGATGGCTGTGGAGCGTCAGGCCGCCCTCGAAACGGGTCAGCAGATGCTTGCCGCGTGCGGTCGCTTCCAGAACCGTCCGGCCTGTCAGATCGGCCGTGGCGAACCTCGGAACCCGCAGATCGGAGACGGTCAGCACCTGACCCGCGAGCGCCGCGTGGAGGCGAGCGGCGGTCTGGAGGACGGTGTCACCTTCGGGCATGCCTCCATCATGCGCGGAAGGAGCCGCCCGTGTCCGTCACCGGGACCGCGTGGTGGACGGTCCGGGACTCCGGTGCGGGGTCGTGCACCCGTGCACTCCCGCCGCCTGCTGTTTGTCGCCGTGTGCCGTGTGCCTTTTGTTGTGATGCCGTCTGCCGTCTGCCGTCTGCCAGTGGCTGCCGGGGCCCGGTGTGGGTGCGCCCGCGCAGGCAGGAATGCGACGCCTCTCCGCGTCCTCGCGCCTCCGGCAGTCCGTCAGGCGCGCAGCCGCAGACCGCGCGGAGTGGCCAGGAAGCCGGCTTCTTCCAAAGTGCGGCCCAGCGGGGAGGTGAGGGAGGAGGCGCCGTTGGTGCGCTCCACGGTGACCGTGCCGAGCGTCCCCGCGCGGGCGGCCGACGCGAGTGCCTCCGCCGCCGCACGGAGCGCTGGGTCGGCGGGGTCGGTGGGCCAGGCGAGAAGAGACTTGCCGCCACGCTCCATGTAGAGCGTCAGCTCGCCGTCGACGAGTACCACCAGTGCGCCTGCCTTCCGGCCCGGCTTGTGCCCCGCGCCGTCCGGTGACTCGGGCCAGGGCAGGGCAGCGCCGTACGCGTTGGCGGGGTCGGCCGCCGCGAGGACCAGGGCGCGGGAGACCGTGCCGGGGTCGGCGCGGTCGCGCGCCGTCGAGGCGGCCCTGAGCCGGTCCACGGCACCGTCCATCGCGAACTGGGCAGCGCCCAGCCCTTCGACGACGTAACCACGGCGAGCCTGTCCACTGTCCTCGAACGCGGCGAGGATTCGGTAGACCGCGGAGAATCCGCCCTCGACACCCTCGGCCTGGACCGCACCGCGCGTCACCACGCCATGGCGGTCCAGGAGGGTCCGGGCCAGGGCGTGGGCCCGGTGGGTCGGCTCCGGCTCGGCCTGGGGCAGCAGCGACCAGCGCCCCGAGACCGTGGGCGGACCCGTGCGGGAGGCGGGACGTGCCGCCGCGGTCAAGGACCCGTAACGGCCGCGCGGCACATTGCGTTTCGCCCGGTGCGCCGTGGAACCGGCCGTGCGCCCCGAACCGAGGAGCGAACGCAGCGGGGCGAGGGTGTCGTTGGTGAGCAGTCCGGCCCAGACCAGATCCCAGAGGGCGTCCGCCAGTTGTGGATCGGTGCAGTCGGGATGAGTGGTGGCACGGACCTGATCGGCGATCTGACGGAAGAAGAGGCCGTACCCCCCGGCGAGGACGGTGAGCAACGACTCGTGCAGGGCGCTCTGTTCCAGCGGCAGAGGCGGTGGGAGGAGCAGCGGAGCACTGTCGGCGAGGTAGACCGAGAGCCAGCCGTCCTTCCCGGGCAGGGCGCCCGCGCCGGCCCAGACGACCTCGCCGGTGGTCGTGAGCTCGTCGAGCATGGCGGGGGTGTAGCCCATGACGCGGCTCGGGAGGATCAGCTTCTCCAGTGCGGACGCCGGGACTGGTGCGCCCTGCAACTGCTCGATGGCGCGGGCCAGCCCGTCGATCCCGCGCAGGCTGTTGTCGCCGATGTGCTGCCACTGGGGGAGGAAGCCGGCCAGGGCGGCGGGCGGGACCGGCTCCAGCTCCTGACGCAGCGCGGCGAGCGAACGGCGGCGCAGCCGTCGCAGAACCGTGGCGTCGCACCATTCCTGTCCGATGCCGGCCGGATGGAATTCACCCTGGACGACACGACCCGACGCGGCGAGCCTCTGCAGGGCCCCGTCCGTGACGGCGGTGCCGAGACCGAAGCGATGCGCGGCCTGGGTGGTCGTGAACGGGCCGTGCGTACGGGCATAGCGGGCGAGCAGGTCGCCGAGCGGATCCTTGACCGGCTCGGTGAAGGCCTCGGGGACCCCCACGGGAAGCGCGGTGCCGAGCGCGTCGCGCAGTCGCCCGGCGTCCTCCACGGCCGCCCAGTGCGCCGACCCGCCGATGCGGACCTGGATGGCCCGCCGGGCCGTCGCCAGCTCCGGGGCCCAGGTCTGTTCCGCACCGCGCTCCGCCAGCTCGGCGTCTGTGAGCGGTCCGAGGACACGCAGCAGATCGGCGACGCCCTCCGCGTCCTTGATCTTCCTGTCGTCGGTCAGCCACTGCAGCTCCCGCTCCAGTTCACCGAGGACATCGGCGTCGAGCAGCTCGCGCAGCTCCGCCTGGCCGAGCAGCTCGGCCAGCAGGTGGGAGTCGAGCGACAGAGCGGCCGCTCGCCGCTCGGCGAGCGGCGAGTCGCCCTCGTACAGGAACTGGGCGACATAGCCGAAGAGGAGCGAGCGGGCGAACGGTGACGGTTCAGGGGTGGTCACCTCGACCAGGCGGACGCGGCGCGCTTCCAGATCCCCCATCAGTTCCGTCAGGCCCGGGACGTCGAAGACGTCCTGGAGGCATTCCCGGACGGCTTCCAGGACGATCGGGAACGAGCCGAACTCGGAGGCGACCTGGAGGAGCTGGGACGCGCGCTGGCGCTGCTGCCAGAGGGGCGTGCGCTTTCCCGGGCTGCGCCGCGGCAGCAGAAGGGCGCGCGCCGCGCACTCGCGGAACCGGGAGGCGAACAGGGCGGAGCCGCCGACCTGTTCGGTGACGGCCTGCGCGATCTCGCCCTTGTCGAAGACCACATCGGCAGCGCTCACGGGGGGCTGCTCGCTGTCGTAGCCGGCGGCAGGGAAGACAGGAGCCGAGGTGCCGCCCGCGGACGCACCGCCCGGGTCCGCCTGGACCGGATCGAAGTCGAGCAGGTCGAGGCCCATCAGATCTGCGTCGGGCAGCCGCAGCACGATGCCGTCGTCCGCGTGCATCACCTGGGCGTCCATGCCGTAACGCTCGGCGAGCCGAGCGGACAGGGCGAGCGCCCAGGGGGCGTGGACCTGCGCGCCGAACGGCGAGTGCACGACCACCCGCCAGTCGCCCAGCTCGTCCCGGAACCTCTCGACGAGGACGGTCCGGTCGTCGGGCACATGGCCACAGGCTCTGCGCTGTTCGTCGAGGTACGCCAGGATGTTGTCCGCAGCCCAGGCGTCGAGCCCCGCGGCGAGCAGCCGGAGCCTCGCGTCCTCGGCGGGCAGCCCCCCGATCTCACGGAGGAACGCTCCCAGCGCACGGCCCAGCTCCAGCGGGCGCCCCAGCTGGTCGCCCTTCCAGAACGGCAGCCGGCCCGGGACCCCGGGGGCGGGAGAGACCAGGACCCGGTCCCGGGTGATGTCCTCGATCCGCCAGGACGTGGTCCCCAGCGTGAAGACGTCCCCCACCCTGGACTCGTACACCATCTCCTCGTCCAGCTCGCCGACGCGGCCGCCGCCCTTCTTCGGGTCGGCGCCCGCCAGGAAGACGCCGAAGAGCCCGCGGTCGGGAATGGTGCCGCCCGAGGTGACGGCGAGCCGCTGGGCGCCGGGGCGGCCCGTGACCGTACCGGAGACGCGGTCCCACACCACCCGGGGGCGCAGCTCCGCGAAAGCGTCCGACGGATAGCGCCCGGCGAGCATGTCGAGCACGGCGGTGAAGGCGGACTCCGGCAGCGAGGCGAAGGGCGCGGCACGGCGGGCCAAGGCCAGCAGGTCGTCCGCCTGCCAGCTGTCGAGCGCCACCATGGCGACGATCTGCTGGGCCAGCACGTCCAGGGGGTTGGAAGGGATCCGCAGGGCCTCGATGGCACCCTCACGCATCCGCTCGGTGACGACCGCCGCCTGCACCAGGTCGCCGCGGTACTTCGGGAAGACGACACCGGTGGACACGGCGCCGACCTGGTGCCCCGCGCGGCCGACCCGCTGCAGTCCCGAGGCGACGGACGGCGGCGACTCGACCTGGATCACCAGGTCGACCGCGCCCATGTCGATGCCCAGCTCCAGACTGGAGGTGGCCACCACGGCGGGCAGCCGCCCCGCCTTGAGGTCCTCCTCGACCTGCGAGCGCTGTTCCTTGGACACCGAACCGTGGTGCGCGCGGGCGAGGAGCGCCGGGGCCCCCTTGGCGGCCCCTGACTGCGCCATGATCTCGGCGGGCGAATGGGCCTCCGGCAAGGGGGTGCCACCCGCGGCCTGTTCCTCGAACGCGGTGCCGGTCGCCCGCTCGTAGGCGATCTCGTTCAGCCGGTTGCACAGGCGTTCCGCCAGCCGCCGGGAGTTGGCGAAGACGATCGTGGAGCGGTGGGACTGGACGAGATCGGCGATCCGCTCCTCGACATGGGGCCAGATCGACGGCTTCTCGGCCTGGCCGCTCTCGCCCTCCGTGGCCGGGGACCCGCCCAGCTCGCCGAGATCCTCGACCGGCACGACGACCGAGAGGTCGAACTCCTTCGCCGACGGAGGCTGGACGATCTCCACCTTCCGCTGCGGCGACAGGAACCGCGCGACCTCGTCGACCGGGCGGACCGTCGCCGACAGCCCGATACGCCGCGCGGGCCGCGGCAGCAACTCGTCAAGACGCTCCAGCGACACGGCGAGATGAGCCCCGCGCTTGGTGCCGGCCACGGCGTGCACCTCGTCCACGATCACCGTCTCGATCCCCGCCAGCGCGTCACGGGCGGAGGAGGTGAGCATCAGGAACAGCGACTCGGGTGTGGTGATGAGGATGTCCGGAGGCCTCGTCGCCATGGAACGGCGCTCCGCCGCAGGGGTGTCCCCGGAGCGGATGCCCACCCGCACCTCCGGCTCGGGCAGGCCGAGGCGCACCGACTCCTGACGAATCCCGGTCAGCGGCGAACGCAGATTGCGCTCCACGTCGACCGCCAGAGCCTTCATCGGCGACACGTACAGCACACGGCAGCGCTTCTTGGCCTCGGCGGGCGGCGGGACGGCCGCCAGCCGGTCCAGGGAGGCGAGGAAGGCCGCGAGCGTCTTGCCCGAACCGGTCGGGGCGACGACCAGCACGTCCGACCCCTCGCCGATGGCCCGCCACGCACCCTCCTGCGCCGCCGTGGGCGCGTCGAAGGCGCCCGCGAACCATCCGCGGGTCGCGGGCGAGAACGAATCGAGTGCGGAACCGGCCATGCCCCCCATCGTGCACCCAGGGACTGACAACGGCCGGGAACGTGCCCGGCTGCCCACCTGTCCGGACTGCGGTCACCCGCCCGGACCTGCGAGAATGTCGAGTATGACGGCGGGCGCGGAACGCGAGTGGGCGAGGTACTGGCAGTACGCGGAGCTGCCCGACCTCGACCTGCTCCGCGCACGCTACGTCCGCCACACCTTCCCCCGGCACAGTCACGAGGGCTTCGTCTTCGGCACGATCACCAGCGGCGTCGAGGACGTCGGACTCCCCGGCGGCACCGTGCACGCGGGCCCCGGCACCGTGGTCATGATCAACCCCGAGGTACCGCACACCGCCCGCGCCGGAGTGCCCGAGGGATGGGTGTACGCCACGCTCTATCCCTCGGCCCAGGTGATCAACGACATCGCGGCGGACCTGACGAGCCTGCGCGGTACGGTCGGCTTCGCCGAGACCGGCGTACGGGACCCGCACGCCGCCGGGCTGATCACCGAGGTCCACCGGGCCGCCGAGGAGGGCAACGCCCTGGCGGCCGACAGCGTCCTGCGTGTCCTGGTCGCCCGCCTGCTCGACCGCCACGGCAGCGTGTTGCCGACCAGGACGCCCCACTCCGCCGGTGCCCGCGCCGCGGCACGCGCCCGGGCCGTACTGGAGGAGCGGATGGACCGGCCCCCCACCCTGGCGACGCTCGCCGCCGAGCTGGGCACCAGTCCGTTCGCCCTGCTGCGGGCCTTCAAGAAGCAGTACGGAATGCCTCCGCACACCTGGCTCACCGACGCCCGGGTGCGCCGTGCCCGGCGCATGCTCGACGCCGGAACCGCGCCCGCCGCAGCCGCCACCGCCGTCGGCTTCACCGACCAGCCCCATCTCAACCGTCACTTCACCCGGATCGTCGGGGTGCCTCCGGGCGCCTACCAGCGCGACCGTGCAAGAACGTACAAGACCGGCCCGGCCCCCTCCCCGTAGCGTTCCGGGCGTGGCAGAACAGACAGCACCCCCTCAGGGCACCGGCGTCCCCGACGCGCGGGTCACCGGCCCGGACAAGCCGGACTCCGCGGTCGTCCGGGACGCACTCGGCGTGGGCATAGCCGTGGGTCTCTCCGGCTTCGCCTTCGGAGTGACCTCGGCAGGCTCCGGACTGACCCTCCTCCAGACCTGCGCGCTGAGCCTCTTCGTCTTCACCGGCGCCTCCCAGTTCGCCCTGGTGGGAGCTCTCGCCGCCGGGGGCAACCCCTACACCGCCGCGGCCGGGGCGTTCTTCCTGGGCATCCGCAACGCGTTCTACGGACTCAGGCTCTCCCAGCTCCTCGCGCTGCCGCGCTCACTGCGCCCCCTCGCGGCCCAGTGGGTCATCGACGAGACCACGGCCGTCACCCTGCCCCAGCCCACCCGCCGTGCCGCACGCATCGGTTTCACCGTCACCGGGTTCACCCTCTACGTCCTGTGGAACCTGACCACACTGGCCGGCGCGCTCGGGGCCGAGGCGCTCGGCGACACCGGTGCCTGGGGGCTGGACGCCGCCGGTCCCGCGGTCTTCCTCGCCCTGCTCGCGCCGATGCTCCGCAGCGGCACGGAGCGCGTGACGGCCGGACTGGCGGTTCTGCTGCTCCTCGGCCTCCTGCCGGTGCTGCCGGCGGGCGCGCCCGTACTCGTGTCCGCGCTGGCGGCTCCCGTCGTCCTCTTCCTGCGGGGCCGGGGCAAGGACCCTGACGAGACGCGCCCCGAAGCCCCCACGACACCCCGGGAAGCGCGATGAACATCTGGATCGCCATCGGGCTCACCGCGGCCGGCTGCTATCTCGCGAAGCTCCTGGGACTGCTGGTGCCCGCGGGAGTGCTGGAACGCCCTCTCGTGCAGGGGCTCGCCGCGCTCCTGCCGGTGGCGCTGCTCGCGGCCCTCACCGCCCAGCAGACCTTCGGCGACGGGCAGCACCTGGTGCTGGACGCCAGAGCGGCCGGGCTCGCTGCCGCGGCCGTCGCCCTCATGCTGCGGGCCCCGTTCCTGGTCGTCGTCGGCTCCGCCGTCGTGGTCACGGCGGTGCTGCGCGCCGTGCTGTGAGAACAGTCCGGGCTGCGGGCTCCGGCCTTCGGGTCAGCTGATGTCGCGCCCGTACGCCCGCAGTGTCTGCAGCGCCTTCAGCGTCACGATCGGACGCCCTTCCAGGGCCGTCCCGGGCGCCCACTGACGCCAGTTGACCGGCCAGCCTCCGTCCGCCTGCTGCTCGGCCGCCAGATGGTCGAGGGAGCGCTCCAGCTCGGCCTCGCTGAACCAGCGACGGGCGAGGGAGCCGGGGGTCCTGGCGTAGTCGTAAGGGAAGTGGTGCTCGCCGGGGGCGTAACCGGGCGCCACGGGGTAGTCGGCGCGGTGCCTCGGATCCAGCACCACCAGCCGCTGGTCACGGACCAGCTGCCCCAGCCGTTCGGCGGCGGCCTCGGCACGGGCCCGGTCGGGGACGCCGTCCAGGAAGGCGACGGCCGCCTCGATCTCGTACGGATGGGACCGGACCAGTGAGTCGACGGCGGCCCAGCAGAAGTCGGTGGCCCTGAACAGCCAGGCGTGCCACACCTCGTTGCGGTGGAGCAGCCCCACCACCGGGCCCGTCGCCAGCAGTTCGGCGGGCGGGTCGTCCACCACGGGGACGAAGGGCGCCGCGGGGTAGCCGCGTTGCGAGGGGTGCAGCGCGGGCAGAGCGCCTTCCTTGGTCGACACGTCGGTGAGGTAGCGGCAGACCCGCTCCACACGCGGGCCACCGCAACGACCGATCGAGTCGAGGACGCTCAGCGCGTGAGCGGTGTGCAGCGGCTGGCTCACGGGCCCCCGGAGATCGGGTTCGAGCGCATGGCCGTAGCCCCCGTCGTCGTTCAGATAGGCGGCGAGCGCGGTTTCGACGGGATCCGCACCACCTTCCAGGAAGAGATGGGCGAACCGCCGCTGTTCGAGGACACGTGCGGTGAGCCAGACGAACTGCTCGGCGCGGGCGAGGGCATGTGCTCCGGTTCCAGCCATGGACAGACCGTAGAGGGGAAAGCGCCCTCCGCAGTGGGCTCCCGGCCCGGCTGCACCCGTAGAGCGGGATACTGGGGGCATGCGGTTGACGATTTTCTGGGAACGGATGGCAGAGCACTTCGGCGAGGCGTACGCGGATTCCTTCGCGCGCGACCACGTCATGTCCGAGCTCGGCGGCCGCACGGTGCACGAGGCCCTGGCCGCGGGGTGGGAGGCCAAGGACGTGTGGCGGGGCGTCTGCACGGCGGTCGGTGTACCGCCCGACAAGCGCTGACGGGCCCGGAAGGATGACGGGCGCCGAACGGGCTGACGCCGGGGCCGCCGGCCCCCGTACGGCCATCTCGGCGCCACCTGCCGGTGCCGGGCTGTCACAGCGGTGAGCGAGACTTGTCCCGTGGCACCGACAGACGAGACCGCCCAGACCCAGCCGCCCGCCTCACCACCCGTCCCGCCGGCCGCTCCACCCGGTCCGCCACCCGGCGCCGGCCCCGCACGCATGCCCGCCTGGCTGCCCCGCGCCATGGTCATGGCCCTCGCGCTCTACGGGTGTTTCCGGCTGGGCAGCTGGGCCTTCGACCAGCTCATCGGGCTGCTGACCAACATCCTGATCGCCTTCTTCCTGGCGCTGGCGATCGAACCCGCCGTCGGCCGCATGGCCGGACGTGGGATGCGGCGGGGACTCGCCACCTTCCTGGTCTTCCTCGGTGTGCTCGTCGCCGGGGTCGGTTTCGTCGTCCTGCTCGGCTCGATGCTCGCGGGGCAGATCGTCGACATGGTCGAGGAATTCCCCAAGTACCTCGACTCGGTGATCAACTGGGTCAACCAGACCTTCCGCACCGAGCTCTCCCGGGTCGAGGTGCAGGACAGCCTGCTGCACTCGGACTGGCTCCAGCGCTATGTGCAGAACAGCGCGACCGGCGTGCTCGACGTCTCCACGACGGTGCTGGGCGGGCTCTTCAGGCTGTTGACGATCTTCCTGTTCTCGTTCTACTTCGCGGCCGACGGCCCCCGGCTGCGCAGGGCGCTGTGCTCCGTGCTGCCGCCCGCCCGGCAGGCGGAGGTCCTGCGCGCATGGGAGATCGCCGTCGACAAGACGGGCGGCTACATCTACTCACGCGGGCTCATGGCACTGATCTCCGGAGGCGCCCACTACATCCTGCTGGTGGTCCTGGGCGTGCCCTACGCACCGGCGCTCGCGGTCTGGGTGGGCCTCGTCTCGCAGTTCATCCCCACGATCGGCACCTACCTCGCCGGTGCGCTGCCCATGCTGATCGCCTTCACCGTCGATCCCTGGTACGCGCTGTGGGTTCTCGGTTTCGTGGTGGTCTACCAGCAGTTCGAGAACTACGTGCTCCAGCCCAAACTGACGTCCAAGACGGTCGACATCCACCCGGCGGTCGCCTTCGGGTCGGTGGTCGCCGGCACCGCGCTCATGGGTGCCGTCGGGGCGCTGGTGGCCATCCCGGCGGTGGCGACGCTCCAGGCGTTCCTGGGCGCGTACGTGAAGCGCTACGCGGTGACGGACGACCCGAGGGTGCAGGGCGGCCACCGCTCGCGCCGGGGCGAGCCGGTGCTGTCGAGGATCCGCCGGGCGGTGCGCGACCGGACCCGGCGGTGAGGCGTGCCCGTCGTCACCGGTATCCGGTGACATCGGCCGGGAGGCCCCGGTCCTGGACCTCCACGAGGTATCTCCAGGCGTCCGGGCTGCTGCCGTCGAGATCGGTGAACCCGTAGACCCGCGCGAGTTGTCCGCTCGACAGCGACATACCGTTCCAGCGCGCCGCACCGGGGTCGCCCGCGAGGGCGGCCACGGCCCGTCCCACGTACGCCGGCGACTCGGAGATGGCGAAGTGGGGTGACCGGGCGATTGCGTCGCGCCAGTTCGCCTCCGTGACCCTGTGGGCCTGGAGCATGGCCTCGGACCGCAGCCAGCCCGGAGTGAGCGCCACGGCGGTGGCCCCGTGCGGCTCCAGCTCGTGTGCCAGCGCGAAAGCCATCCGGTTCACCGACGCCTTCGCCAGGTCGTAGAAGAAGGACACCCGGTAGTGGCCGGCGTTGTACTCGTCGGTACCGTCCGTCATCTCGACGACCAGGCCGCCCGGCGTCTCGATGAGAAGCGGAATCGCGAAGTGGCTGGTGATCGCATGGGTGTCCACGGCCAGGCGCAACGTGCGCAGACCGACGTCCAGGGTGGATTCCCACACCGGCCTGTCCCACTCGATCTCGGCGCCCCAGATGTCGTTCACGAGCACGTGCAGCGCCCCCTGCTCACTGCGGATGCGTGCCACCAGCGCGCTGACCTGTGAGGGAACGAGGTGGTCCACCTGTACGGCGACTCCGCGGCCACCCGCCTCGTCGACGAGCGCCGCGGTCTCCTCGATGGTCTCGGGCCGGTCCATCTCCGACCGCTCGGAGCCGCTCGTGCGTCCCGTCACATACACGGTGGCCCCGGCTGCTCCCAGCTGGACCGCGATTCCCCGGCCCGCGCCGCGGGTGCCTCCGGCCACCAGGGCGACTCTTCCTGCCAGGATGCGCGTGTTTGTCCCCATACGGCCTGAATTTAACAGGGCGGCTGCGGGTCTTCGGCGCGCTCGTCGCCGACCGGTGCGAGCCACTACCCTCGGCCGTGTCGGCCCGGCGTGGTGCGCTTGACACTAAAATCGAACATCCATTCTCATGGGATTCCGGCCGGGTTTTCCCGGGCCCGGCCGTGGAGTTGTCCACAGGCCGGGGGGACGTCGAGGCCCATTGTCAGTGGCAGGGGTTAGCGTCTGTGACGTGAAGCGATCGACTCAAGCAAATCGGGTGGAACCCATGGCAGGAACCGACCGCGAGAAGGCGCTGGACGCCGCACTCGCACAGATTGAACGGCAATTCGGCAAGGGCGCGGTGATGCGCCTCGGTGAGCGGCCGAACGAGCCGATCGAGGTGATCCCCACAGGGTCCACCGCGCTCGACGTCGCACTCGGCGTCGGTGGTCTGCCGCGCGGCCGCGTGGTGGAGGTGTACGGACCGGAGTCCTCCGGTAAGACGACGCTGACGCTGCACGCCGTGGCCAACGCGCAGAAGCTCGGCGGCTCGGTGGCCTTCATCGACGCGGAGCACGCTCTCGACCCCGAGTACGCGAAGAAGCTCGGCGTCGACATCGACAGCCTCATCCTCTCCCAGCCCGACAACGGTGAGCAGGCGCTCGAGATCGTGGACATGCTGGTCCGGTCCGGCGCGCTGGACCTGATCGTCATCGACTCCGTCGCGGCCCTGGTGCCCCGTGCGGAGATCGAGGGCGAGATGGGCGACTCGCACGTGGGTCTGCAGGCCCGTCTGATGAGCCAGGCGCTCCGCAAGATCACCAGTGCGCTCAACCAGTCCAAGACCACCGCGATCTTCATCAACCAGCTCCGCGAGAAGATCGGCGTGATGTTCGGCTCCCCGGAGACCACGACCGGTGGCCGGGCGCTGAAGTTCTACGCCTCGGTGCGTCTGGACATCCGCCGGATCGAGACGCTCAAGGACGGCACCGACGCAGTCGGTAACCGCACACGCGTCAAGGTCGTCAAGAACAAGGTCGCGCCGCCGTTCAAGCAGGCCGAGTTCGACATCCTCTACGGCCAGGGCATCAGCCGTGAGGGCGGCCTGATCGACATGGGCGTGGAACACGGCTTCGTCCGTAAGGCCGGTGCCTGGTACACCTACGAGGGTGACCAGCTCGGCCAGGGCAAGGAGAACTCCCGCAACTTCCTCAAGGACAATCCCGACCTCGCCAACGAGATCGAGAAGAAGATCCTCGACAAGCTCGGCGTAGGGGTCCGTGCGGAGGACGCGGCTGAGCCCGCCGCCGACGCTGCGGCTGCCGCAGGTGCTCCGGCCGACGGTGCCGCGAAGTCGGTGCCTGCTCCCGCGAGCAAGGCCAAGACCACCAAGGCCGCGGCGGCCAAGAGCTAGGCCGTGACGCGTCGCACGGAGTGGCCGGACGCCGATGATGCCGGTGCGGGTTCCGGCCCGGAGTTCGCCGCGGAGCCGTCCGGGGACGCAGCGGAGCCCGGCCGGGGGGCCGGGTTCGGCGAGGGGGCGGGCCGTCGTTCCCGCTCCCGCTCCAGAAGCAGCGGTTCCCCCTCCTCGTCGAGGGCCGAGAAGGGGGAACCGCGAGATTCGGTCGAGCAGGCGCGCAACATCTGCCTGCGGCTGCTGACCGGGACTCCGCGGACCCGGAAGCAACTGGCGGACGCACTGCGCAAGCGAGAGATCCCCGACGAGGCGGCGGAGGAGGTCCTGTCGAGGTTCGAGGATGTCGGGCTGATCGACGACGCCGCGTTCGCGGACGCATGGGTCGAGTCCCGGCACCACGGCAGAGGGCTTGCCCGTCGCGCTCTCGTACGGGAGCTGCGTACCAAGGGGGTGGACTCCGCGGTGATCGACGAGGCGGTCGGGCAGCTCGATTCCGAACAGGAGGAGGAGACCGCAAGGGAACTTGTCGCCCGGAAGCTCCGCTCCACCCGGGGGCTGGACCGCGACAAGCGCCTGCGCCGGCTCGCCGGCATGCTCGCCCGCAAGGGGTACGGGGAGGGGATGGCCCTGCGCGTGGTGCGTCAGGCGCTCGAGGCTGAGGGGGAGGACACGGAGGGGCTGGACGAACCGTTCTGATGCGGGCGGGAGCGGGCGACCGGATGGGGGACGGGGGCTGGATCGAGGGGCGCAAGGGGCGCAAGGGGCGCGAGGGGTGCGAGGGGTGCGAGGGGGAAGGGCAGCCGGGACCGGACCGACGGACCGACGGGGAGGCCGGCGCGGTGCTGACGCGGGCGGGTGACAGCGCCGTGCCGTGCGCACGGGAGGTCGGGGGACCGTAGCCGACTGGGTGCACGGGGCGGACGGGGCGGGTTGTCGGATGACGCGTGAGCGACGGCGCGGCCCGCAGCGGCACGGGTCGTGACGGTGGCGGAGGGGGCTACCGTCACAACCGGTGGGCGCCATGACTGCCTGCCTGCGACGCTTGATGGGCGCCATGACTGTGGAGGATGCCCAGTGAGCGCCGTGACGCGCCGCGACTGCCTGAGATGCCCGGTGCGCGCCGTGAGTACCTGCGATCCCGGGTGCGCGCCGTGAGCACCTGAGATTTCCGGTGGGCTCAGTGGCCTGCCTGAGCTGCCCGGTGGATCGTGGCGTCGAGCAGGGCCAGAGCCTCAGCGGCCGTGCGGCCGGGCTGGCGGTTCCAGGGGCCGATCAGGCCGGTCCATCCTTGGGAGCGCAGCTCGGTGATGAGCCAGGCGCCGGCGCGGTCCACCGTGTCGAGGGACCCGTAGCCGAGCCGGTGTGCGGTCAGCATGGCCCCGCACAGACAGCGCGCACCGCGGGCGTTTCGCAGGCGGTACGGGGTGTTCTGCCAGCCCCACTCGGTGAGGATCCGCCGTGCGTGGCCGAGATGGGTGGACGGGGACACATCGGGCTGTCCGATGCGGCGCCACGCGTGAAGTCGTTCGGGCAGCACGGCGCCGAGACGTCCGGGCAGGGGCCGTTCCCCAGGGGCCGGAGCGGGCAGCGCCCGCAGGGACTCGTCGATCAGCTGGTCGACGGGCACGGACAGCAGGCCCCGCCAGTCGGCCTGAGGTACTGGCCTCGCCCCACCGCCCCGCGCCGCCGTGACGGGAGGCGGGCCGGAGGGCGCGAGCAGTGCGGACGGCGGGCCGGCAGGCGCCGCCGCAACGGGAGGCGGGCACGCAGGCTCAGACTCCGCGAGCTCAGGATTCGCGAGCCCCGGCTCCGCCAGCTTCGGATACGCGAGCTCAGGATCCGCGAGCTCCGGATCGAGCGGCACGGGTGGCGGGTCCGCTCCCTCTGGGCCCGCAGGCTCCGGGGCGGTGCGGTCCCAGCCTGTGACGATGCGTTGCCAGGCCTCCGTCGCGTGCAGGCGGGAGACTTGTGCGTCGAGCTGGTCCGGGGTGAGCTGAGAGGTTTCCATCGGCGCGACATCTCCGTACATTCCGGTCCTCAGTGATGAGGCGAATGTCCGTCGCGCGCGGCGATTGCTCCACCGGGGAGCAGCGTTCGGGTGTGTCAGGTGCGCATTCGGGCTGCCGAAGGCGGGGGAGGCCGACGGAAGCCGCGACCACGTGCAGCCCGGTATCGGGTCGACCGGTACCGGGACGATCGGTGCCGGGGCGATCGGTACCAGGTCGACCGGTACCGGGCTGCACGGGGGAAGCCGTGCACTGCTGTCAGGGAGTGACCGGGAGCCCGGCGGCGCGCCAGGCCTGGAAGCCGCCGGTCAGATCGGTGGTCCGGTGGAGCCCCAGCTGGTGCAGGGAGGCGACCGCGAGACTCGACGCGTAGCCCTCGTTGCAGATCACCACGATCCGCAGATCGTGGCTCACCGCCTGGGGGGCGCGGTGACTGCCCTGGGGGTCGAGTCGCCACTCCAGCTCGTTGCGCTCGACGACCAGCGCCCCGGGAATCACGCCGTCCTGCTCACGGAGAGCCGCGTAACGGATGTCGACGAGCAGGGCGCCCTCCGCGGCCTCGGCGGCGGCCTGTTCGGGGCAGATGCGCTCGTAACCTTCCCGGACCCGTTCCAGCAGTTCGTCAATGCCTGACGGCCTCGGCCGGTTCTCTTCCACGGAGCTCACTGCCAGTCCTCGGGGCGCTCGGTCTGCTCCAGGCGCAGCACCGCACCCGTGCGGCTGTACCTGCGGATCTGCGGAAGCGGCGGGTAGTAGGCGTGCACCGACACAGCGTGCTCGCGCCCGGACTCGTTGAGCACCTCGTGCACGTGGTGCCGCCCGAACGCCCTGCCCTGTCCGGTCGCCAGCAGCCGGGTCCGGTCGACGCCCTCGCTCAGCTCAAGGGTCTTCCAGCCGTCCGTGGGGAGCCGGGCGGCCAGCGAGTGTTCCCTGAGGGCGCCGGCGGCGACGGTGAACGCTCCCGTCGACTCCGCGTGGTCGTGCCAGCCCGTGCCCGTGCCGGGCGGCCAGCTGATCAGCCACGCCTCGCTCCCGCCGGGGCCGTCCAGCCGGAGCCAGGTACGCCCCTCCGGGTCGAGCGGCAGCGAGGAGACGAGCGCGGTGTCCTGCGCGGTCCGGCGGACGAAGTCGAGCAGCTCCGCGGCGGTAGGTGCCGGAGCACCGGCGCCGCCCTCCGGAGCACCGGCGCCGCCCTCCGGGGCGACGGCGCTGCTCGTGCCGCCGGAGTCGGAAGCGGGGCCGCCGACCGCCGCAGTGGCGTCCGGGGCAGCGGCGACCAGGGGAGCGCTCGCGGGCGCGTCCACGCCGGCGGTGGACGCGGGTGTGGCGGAGGAAGGAGAGGGTGCAGACACAGGGGCCGTCCTGAGAAGTTCGCAAGGAAGCACGGTCGCGCGGAGAACAGCACGACGTGCCGGAGGTCAGCGATTCAGCAGGACGGGCGACACACGCAGCCCGCATAGCGGACGAGGTCCATATGGACCCTCCGCCACAGGCGCACATCGGTGTCGGTCATGATCTGGAGTACACCATGCGCGCCTGTGGCGGTCAATTGACGTCCGCGGTCCGGTCGGAGCGCGTAGTGGTGCGGGCCGCGTCCGCGTGCGCCGGGCCCGTACCACCCCCGCGCACGGCGTCGGCCGCGGCGAAGAGTTCCGCCGGCCGCACGCCGCTGAAGGCGGCCACGAGGTGCCCGTCCGGCCTGACCAGCAGAACCGTGTGGGCCGTGGCTCCGGGGTAGCTCTCGGTCACCAGCAGCTCGGCCTTCACGGGCAGGGCGTCCACCGCGTCGACGAGCCGGGGCATGACACCCGCGGTCAGCCAGTGCCTCCGGTCCCACACCCCGGTGCCCGGTGCCACCAGGATCACCAGCAGGTGCCCCTGGTCCAGCCGCTCACGCAGCCGGACCGCCGTCCCGTCGGGCGCGGTCACCCGCACGTCGGCGACCGGCGCACCAGGTGCCGTACCCACCGCGACGTGGCCCTCGGCGGGTTGAGGCGAAAGAGGGGAGTGCGTGTACGAAGGGGGCGCGCCCAGAGGGCCGCACCCCAGGTGCCCGTCTGCCAGCAGGGTGTCGTGCCCGCGCGCGCTGCCGGGCACGAGCGTCCGGAGGCCCGGACCGCCCCGCAGTATCGGCAGCGACTGGTCGGCCGCCCGGAGCCTGGCGGCGACCGCGGCCCGGCGCTCGGCCTGGTAGCTGTCGAGCAGCAGCTCGCCGGCGTCCTGATGCCAGGCCCGGGCCAGCTTCCAGGCCAGGTTCTCGGCGTCCCGCAGCCCTTCGTCCAGCCCCTGGGTTCCGAGCGCACCCAGCAGATGCGCGGCGTCCCCGGCCAGGAAGGCGCGCTTGGACCGCCAGCGCCGGGCCAGCCGGTGGTGCAGCGTGTAGACGCCGGTGTCCAGCAGCTCGTAGGCGGGTGTCTCACCGCACCAGCCCGCGAGCGTGTCGCGGATCCGGGTGATCAGGGCGTCGGGGGTGACGAGTTCGCCGCGTGGCGGAAGGAGCCAGTCCAGCCGCCAGACGTTGCCCGGCAGCGGCCGCGCGGTGACCTCCGCGCCCCCGGAACGCCACGGCGGAGCCCGGTGCAGCACGGCCTCGCCGGGCCAGGGCAGCTCGGCGCGGAGCGCGGCGACGGCGTGCCGTTCCACCGCCGTACGGCCGGGAAACCTGATGTCCAGCAACTTGCGCACGGTGGAGCGAGCCCCGTCGCAGCCCACGAGGTAGCTTCCGCGCCACCACGTCGAACCGGGCTCCCGGGTGTGCACCGTGACCCCGTGATCGTCCTGCTCCAGGGTGTCGATCCTGCTGAGCGGCACCATGCTGACCAGATCCCGCGCTGCGACCGCGGCACGCAGCCCCCGGGTCAGCGCGTGCTGGGGAAGGTGTACGGGGGAGGGGAGCGGGACGGTGCCCTGCCCCTCGCCCAGCGGAACGGCCCGCACCAGTTGCTTGCGGCGGACCGATCGCCAGCCGGTCCAGCGCAGCCCCTCGTGGGGCAGGGCCGAGCAGCCGAGACGTTCCATCAGGTCCGCGGTGTCCTCGCGCAGGACCACGGTGCGGGCGGGGCGTAGCTCGTCGTTGCCCGGCCCCTCGTCGAGCACGACGGACGGGACGCCCTGGGCGGCGAGGGCGAGCGACAGCGACAGGCCGACCGGCCCGGCGCCGACGATGATCACCGGGTCCACGGGGTGAACCCTCCGGCGCCGTTCGTCGAGGTCGAGAGGGAGGAGGGGGTTGCGGCGGCGGTGGTTCGGGGCGGGATCACAGAACGTATGCAACCTACTGGCGGTGCATGCGTCAAGTGACCAGGGAACGTGGCGGGGGGCGCGGCGTGAGCGCCGCGCCCCCCGGGTGGAGACGGTGTGGACTTCCCGTCAGACCTTGTCCACGTCACCGGACTTGACCGGCGGGGCTTCGATCGTCTGCAGGCCACCGCCGGGCGCGGCACCGACGACGGCACCCGTGCCCTTCTTGGCCCGTCGCAGCCTGCGCTCCAGCCAGCTCGCGAAGGAGGTCAGCGCGAAGTTCAGCGCGATGTAGATCAGCGCGATGATCGTGAAGCACGCGATGGTGTTCGCGCCGTAGTTCGCGCTCATCGGACGGACCGAGGCCAGCAGCTCGGGGAACGTGAGCACGGCGCCGCCGAGGGCGGTGTCCTTCACGATGACCACGATCTGGCTGACGATGGCGGGCAGCATCGCGGTGACCGACTGAGGCAGCAGCACATACCGCATGGTCTGGCCCTTGCGCATGCCGATGGCCTTCGCGGCGTCGGTCTGCCCGTGCGGAAGGGAGAGGATTCCGGCGCGCACGATCTCGGCGAGCACCGAGGCGTTGTACAGCACCAGTCCCGTGACGACCGCGTACAGCAGGCGCTGGTCGGTGGCGATGTCGGTGAACTCCGCGTACGCGGCGTTCGCCGTGATCATCAGGATCAGGACGGGGATGGCGCGGAAGAACTCCACGACGACGCCGGCGGGCATGCGTACCCAGCGGTGGTCGGAGAGCCGGCCGATGCCGAACAGCGCCCCGAGCGGCAGGGCGATGAGCAGGGCGAAGAACGCCGCCTTGAGCGTGTTCTGGAAGCCGGGCCAGATGTACGTCTCCCACGGCTGAGGGCTCGTGAAGAACGGCTCCCACTTGACCCAGTCGAGCTGGTGCTTCTCGTCGAGACTGGTGTAGACCCACCACGCCACCGCGGCGAGGACCGCGACGAAGACGACGGTGTACAGGATGTTGCGCTGCTTGGCGCGGGGCCCCTGCGCGTCGAAGAGGACGGACGTCGTCATCGCTTCACCGCCACCTTCTTGCTCACCCAGCCGAGCAGAAGCCCGGTCGGGAGGGTGAGGCAGACGAATCCGAACGCGAAGACGGCGGATATGAGGATCAGTTGGGCTTCGGCTTCGATCATGTCCTTCATGAGGTACGCCGCTTCGACCACGCCGATCGCCGCAGCGACCGTGGTGTTCTTGGTCAGCGCGATCAGCACGTTGGCCAGCGGGTTCACGACCGAACGGAAGGCCTGCGGGAGAATGATCAGTCGCAGGACCTGGGTGAAGTTCAGCCCGAGCGCACGTGCCGCCTCGGCCTGCCCGGTCGGCACCGTGTTGATGCCCGACCGCAGCGCTTCGCACACGAAGGCGGCGGTGTAGAGGGCGAGCGCGAGTACGGCCAGCCGGAAGTTGATGACCTCGAAGTTGCCGCCGCCACCGAGCTCGACCTGCATGGTCTGGAAGAGGCCCAGCGAGGCGAAGACGATGATCACGGTCAGAGGGATGTTGCGGACGATGTTCACATAAGCGGTACCGAAACCGCGCATCAGGGGGACCGGGCCGACCCGCATACCGGCCAGCAGCGTTCCCCATATGAGGGAACCGAGGGCGGAGTAGACGGTGAGCTTCACCGTCACCCAGAAGGCCCCCAGTAGGTCGTAACCTTCAAGAAAGTCGAACACGATCTCCCGTGCTTCCACGTGTGGGGAGGGCTCGGTGCGCCGCCGCCTCTGCGGCGGCGCACCTCGTCAGCCCGTCTTCGGACCGCCTGTGAGCGGGAGACCTACTTGACGACGTCGCCGATCTTCGGCGCGGCCTCGTTCTTGTAGTTGGCGGGGCCGAAGTTGGTCTCGACCGCCTTGTCCCAGGAGCCGTCCGAGACCATCTTGGTCAGCGCGGCGTCGATCTTCTTCTTGAGGTCGGCGTCGCCCTTCTTCAGGCCGATGCCGTAGTTCTCGTTGGTCATCTTGAAGCCGGCCAGCTTGAACTTGCCCTTGTGGACGTCCTGCGCCGCGTAACCGGCGAGGATGGAGTCGTCCGTCGTCAGGGCGTCGATGGCCTTGTTCTCCAGGCCGGTGAGGCACTCGGAGTAGCCGCCGTAGTTCTGCAGCTGGGCCTTCGGGGCCAGCTTCTCCTTGACGTTCTTCGCGGAGGTCGAACCGGTGACGGAGCAGAGGCGCTTGTTGTTGAGGTCCTCGGGCGACTTGATGGTCTTGTCGTCGGCGCGGACGAGGACGTCCTGGTGCGCGAGGAGGTACGGACCCGCGAAGTCGACCTTCTGCAGGCGCTCGTCGTTGATGGAGTACGTCGCGGCGATGAACTTCACGTCGCCGCGCTCGATCGCGGTCTCGCGGTCCGCGCTCTTCGTCTCGACGAACTCGATGTTCTTCGCCTCGTAGCCGAGCTCCTTGGCGACGTACGTCGCGACGTCCACGTCGAAGCCGGTGAACTTGCCGTCCGGCGTCTTCAGGCCGAGACCGGGCTGGTCGATCTTGATGCCGATGGTGATCTTGTCGCCACCACCGGAACCCGCGGCGTCGTCCTTCTCGTCGGAACCACAGGCGGTGGCGGTGAGGGCGAGGGCGAGCACGGCGGCCGAGGCGGCGGTGACCTTGCGAAGCTGCATGATGGGATTCCCCTGGGTTGGAACGATGTGAGTGATCAGCTGGTCCTGAGCCCAGCCGTGCGGGATCAGTGGTGAAGGATCTTCGACAGGAAGTCCTTCGCCCGGTCGCTGCGCGGGGCGCTGAAGAACTGGTCCGGCGTGGCCTCTTCGACGATCTTTCCGTCGGCCATGAAGACGACCCGGTTGGCCGCCGAGCGGGCGAAGCCCATCTCGTGGGTGACGACGACCATCGTCATCCCCTCCCGGGCCAGCTGCTGCATGACCTCCAGGACCTCGTTGATCATCTCCGGGTCGAGCGCCGACGTGGGCTCGTCGAAGAGCATGACCTTGGGGTCCATGGCCAGCGCGCGGGCGATCGCCACACGCTGCTGCTGACCGCCGGAGAGCTGCGCCGGGTACTTGTCGGCCTGCACCCCGACGCCCACGCGGTCGAGCAGCGCCCTGGCCTTCTCCTCGGCCAGCTTCTTGTCCGTCCTGCGGACCTTGACCTGGCCCAGCATCACGTTCTCGAGCACCGTCTTGTGCGCGAAGAGATTGAACGACTGGAAGACCATGCCGACATCGGCACGCAGCCTGGCGAGCTCCTTGCCCTCCTGGGGAAGCGGCTTGCCGTCGATCGAGATCGCGCCCGAGTCGATCGTCTCCAAGCGGTTGATCGTGCGGCACAGCGTGGACTTCCCGGACCCGGAGGGCCCGATGACTACGACGACCTCGCCACTGGCGATGGTCAGGTCGATGTCCTGGAGCACATGCAGCGCGCCGAAGTGCTTGTTGACGTTGCTCAGTACGACAAGGTCGTCACCCGCGGGCGCGGCATCCTCGGCGGCCTTGTTCACTGAAACTCCGCTCATCGGCTTCTTGCTCCGTCCTCCTCGGTTAGGGAAGGACCCTAGTGACGCAGTGCGATCAGCGTCATTACATCTGAGCGGAAATTGAGCATAACGATCCGGCCGCAACCGGACACACCGTGTGAACGGGACGCCACGGGCTGCTCGGAGGGGTACCGGGTGGGTAACGGAAACCTGGTGGTAACGGGCCGGGGCTTGACTGTCGTACCCGTCATCGGCGTGGATGCCTGGTGCGGGATGACGTGAATCGTCGGCGTACGGGAAGATTCGCCGGGCTGAACACGGTGTACGGTCACGCACGGTTCGCGGACCGCGTGAGGACCTACGAGAACGAGGCGGAGAGGGGGACCCATGAGACTGCTGCTCGTCGAGGACGACGACCACGTCGCGGCGGCCCTGTCCGCCGTGCTCGCACGGCACGGCTTCCAGGTCGTCCACGCCCGCAGCGGCGAGGAGGCCCTGCAGGCGCTGCTGCCTGCCGAGCGTGAACCCTTCGGAGTCGTGCTCCTCGACCTCGGGCTGCCCGACCAGGACGGCTACGAGGTGTGCGGGAAGATCCGCAAGCGCTCGGCGATCCCCGTGATCATGGTGACCGCCCGGTCCGACGTCCGCTCGCGGATCCACGGCCTCAACCTCGGCGCCGACGACTACGTCGTGAAGCCCTACGACACCGGTGAGCTCCTGGCCCGCATCCACGCGGTCGCCCGGCGCAGGCCGTCCGCTGAGGACACCGGCCCGACCCCGCTCGCCGCCCTGCTGCTCGGCCCCGTCCGGATCGAACTGCCCACCCGCAGGGTCAGCGTCGGGGATCACGAGGTCCAGCTCACCCGCAAGGAATTCGATCTGCTCGCGCTGCTCGCCCAGCGCCCCGGTGTCGTGTTCCGCCGCGAGCAGATCATCAGCGAGGTGTGGCGGACCAGCTGGGAGGGAACGGGCCGCACCCTCGAGGTGCACGTGGCGTCGCTGCGCTCCAAGCTCAGGCTGCCCGCCCTGATCGAGACCGTACGGGGCGTCGGCTACCGGCTCGTCCCGCCGCCGGCCTGAGGACGTACGTACCCGGTGCGCACCCGCCTGCTTCCCCTGCTCCTCATCCTGATGGCCGCCGTGCTGCTGGCCCTCGGCTTCCCGCTGGCCGTGCGGGTGGCCGCCGCCGAACAGCAGCGGGTCGTCATCGACCGCATCGACGACACGGCGCGCTTCGGCGCACTGGCCCAGTTCGTCAGCGAACCCGTCGGGGGGACCGACGACCGCCATCGGACCCTGCAGACCGAACTCGAGGCCTACGACTCGGTGTACGGAATCCGTGCCGGGATCTTCTACCGGGACGACCGCGCCCTCGCCAAGGCCCCCGCCACCTGGTCCCTGCCCGCCGAGGGCGAGGGGCGCGAGGCGTTCCAGGAAGCACTGCTCGGCCGCCGCTCGCACGATCCACCGCAGGTCTGGCCCTGGCAGAGCGACCGCATAGCCGTCGCCTCCCCGGTCGTACGCGACGGCGACGTGGTCGCCGTCGTGGTGACCGACTCACCCACCGGGGACATGCGGTCCCGCATACTCCGCGGCTGGCTGCTCATCGCCCTCGGCGAGGCCCTGGCGCTGCTCGTGGCCGTGGGAGCCGCCTTCCGCCTCACCGGATGGGTACTGCTGCCCGTACGCATCCTGGACGCGGCGACCCACGACATCGCCAGCGGGCGCATGAGGTCCCGCGTCGTGGCATCCGGCGGGCCCCCGGAACTGCGCCGGCTCGCACGCTCCTTCAACGAGATGGCGGACAACGTCGAGCAGGTGCTGGAGCAGCAGCGCGCCTTCGTCGCCGACGCCTCGCACCAGTTGCGCAACCCGCTGGCCGCGCTGCTCCTGCGCATCGAGCTGCTCGCCCTCGAACTCCCCGAGGGCAACGAGGAGATCGCCTCCGTGCGCACGGAGGGCAAGCGCCTCGCCCAGGTCCTCGACGACCTGCTGGACCTGGCACTGGCCGAACACGCCGCGGCGGATCTCCAGCTCACGGACATCGGCGCGCTCACCGGTGAACGCGTCGCCTCATGGAGGCCGCTGGCCGAGGAGAAGGGCGTACGGATGACGCTGGACGGGACCCCCGCGGTGACCGGCTGGGCCGATCCGATCGCCCTGTCCAGCGCCTTGGACGCCGTCATCGACAACGCGCTGAAGTTCACCCCGGCAGGGGAGGAGGTCCGAGTCACGGCGGGTACGGACGGCACCACCGCCACGATCGTCGTCGCCGACCGCGGGCCCGGGCTGACCGAACAGGAGCTGGAGCGCGTCGGTGACCGGTTCTGGCGCAGCGGCCGGCACCAGAACGTCAAGGGGTCGGGGCTGGGACTCTCGATCTCGCGCGCCCTGCTCGCCGCGGGCGGCGGATCGATCGGCTACTCCACGCACGAACCGCACGGCTTGCGCGTCACGGTCACCGTGCCGCGCAACCCCCCGCACGCGTGAGCCGGGCCGCAGCGGCGGTCGGTCAGGGCTTGGCCGAGCGGTAGTAGCGCTTGGCGCCCTCGTGCAGCGGCAGCGGATCGGTGTAGATCGCCGTCCGCAGATCCACCAGCTGCGCCGAGTGCACCTCACGCCCGATCTTGTCGCGGCTGTCTATCACGGTGCGGGTGAACGCCTCCGTGGTCAGCGCGTCGGTGCGGTCGGTGGTGATGAGCAGGTTGGAGACCGCGACCGTCTGCACGGCCTGCCCCTGCTGGGCGTCGTGGTAGGCGTCGGCCGGCATCACGGCCGAGCGGTAGTAGCGGGTGGACCCGCCGGCCGCCTGGAGCTTGCTGATCACCGGGTCCTCCAGCGGGATCAGCCGGATCGCGAACTTCTCCGACAGATCCTGGACCGCGGCGGTGGGCAGCCCGCCGGACCAGAAGAACGCGTCCAGCCGGCCGTCGGCCAGCCTCTTCGGCATCGTGTCGATCCCGGCATGGACGGGGGCGATGTCCGCCGCCGGATCGAGCCCCGCCGCCTTCATCAGCCGGTCCGCGACGAGCAGGACCCCGGAACCCTTCTGCCCCACGCCCACCCGCTTGCCGCGCAGATCGGCGATCCGGCGCACGTCGGAGCCCCTGGGCACGACCAGCTGGACGTAGTCGTCGTACAGCCGGACACAGCCCCGCAGCCGCTCGGCGCCCGGCTTCCCGCTCTGCAGATACGTGGCGACGGCGTCGGCGGTG
Organism: Streptomyces sp. NPDC005494; assembly: GCF_042872025.1. Classification (NCBI taxonomy): domain Bacteria; kingdom Bacillati; phylum Actinomycetota; class Actinomycetes; order Kitasatosporales; family Streptomycetaceae; genus Streptomyces; species Streptomyces sp. NPDC005494. Next base: position 548,092 of record NZ_JBIAJR010000004.1, on the reverse strand, counting down.
GCTATCGTGAAGTCCGCCTTGCCCGTCGCGACCCGCTCGACGTTCTGCTGGGAGCCCTCGCTGTTCTGCAGCTCTATCGACACCTTGGGCATGTCCTTGGCGAGCGCGCGTTCCAGCCGCTGGCCGTAGCGCTGGTAGACCCCGCTGCGCACGCCCGTGGAGAACGTGAGCGAACCGCTCGGCTCGTCCTCGCCGATCGGGAGGACCCACCACAGCAGCAGTCCGAGCACGACGGCGACGGCGGCGCCTCCCCGAAGGGTGCGTCGCCGGCCGAACCGGGACAGTGCGTGCAGCATGGCGCGATCCTGCCAGCCCGTGCCCCCTCCTGGCCAGGCCGGATCATGGCCACGGGCTCCGGCGGAGGGACAGGCGCCGTCACCGCCTACCCTTGTCCCATGACCAGCGGCAACCGGAGCGAAGCAGTGGACGTCCAGAAGAGCTACGAGGTACGCACTTACGGGTGCCAGATGAACGTCCACGACTCCGAACGCTTGTCGGGGCTGCTGGAGGGCGCCGGATACGTGCGCGCCCCCGAGGGCTCCGACGGCGACGCCGACGTGGTCGTCTTCAACACCTGTGCGGTGCGTGAGAACGCCGACAACAAGCTCTACGGCAACCTCGGCCGCCTCGCCCCGATGAAGACGAAGCGCCCCGGGATGCAGATCGCCGTCGGGGGCTGCCTGGCCCAGAAGGACCGCGACACCATCGTCGCGCGCGCTCCGTGGGTGGACGTCGTCTTCGGAACGCACAACATCGGCAAGCTGCCGGTGCTCCTGGAGCGCGCCAGGGTCCAGGAGGAGGCGCAGGTCGAGATCGCCGAATCCCTGGAGGCGTTCCCCTCCACGCTCCCCACCCGCCGCGAGTCCGCCTACGCGGCCTGGGTCTCGATCTCCGTGGGCTGCAACAACACCTGTACGTTCTGCATCGTCCCGGCCCTGCGGGGCAAGGAGAAGGACCGCCGCACCGGCGACATCCTCGCCGAGATCGAGGCGCTCGTCGCCGAGGGCGTCAGCGAGATCACGCTGCTCGGCCAGAACGTGAACGCCTACGGCTCCGACATCGGCGACCGCGAGGCGTTCTCCAAGCTGCTGCGCGCCTGCGGCACCATCGAGGGCCTGGAGCGCGTCCGCTTCACCTCGCCCCACCCCCGTGACTTCACCGACGACGTGATCGCCGCCATGGCCGAGACGCCGAACGTCATGCCCCAGCTGCACATGCCGATGCAGTCCGGTTCGGACACGATCCTCAAGGCCATGCGCCGGTCGTACCGCCAGGAGCGGTTCCTGGGGATCATCGACAAGGTGCGCGCCGCGATGCCGGACGCCGCCATCTCCACCGACATCATCGTGGGCTTCCCCGGCGAGACCGAGGAGGACTTCGAGCAGACCATGCACGCGGTGCGCGAGGCGCGCTTCGCGAACGCCTTCACCTTCCAGTACTCCAAGCGCCCCGGGACCCCCGCGGCCGACATGGAGGGACAGATCCCCAAGGAGGTCGTCCAGGAGCGCTACATGCGCCTGTCCGCCCTCCAGGAGGAGATCTCCTGGGAGGAGAACAAGAAGCAGGTCGGACGCGTGCTGGACGTCATGGTCGCCGAGGGCGAGGGCCGCAAGGACGGCGCGACGCACCGGCTGTCCGGCCGGGCTCCCGACAACCGGCTCGTCCACTTCACCAAGCCGTCCCAGGACGTACGGCCCGGGGACGTGGTGACCGTCGAGATCACCTACGCCGCCCCCCACCACCTCCTCGCCGAGGGTGCGCCCCTGGGCGTCCGGAACACCCGCTCGGGAGACGCCTGGGCGAAGCGCACCGCGGCTCCCGCCGCCCGGCCCGCCGGAGTCATGCTCGGCCTGCCCGGCATCGGCGCCCCCGCCCCGCTCGCCGCAGCCGCCACCCCGGGGTGCGGCTGCGACTGAGTACGCTGACCGGCATGCTTGCCGCCGCCGCCGTCTGTCCCTGCCCGCCGCTCCTGGTCCCGGAGGTCGCCGAGGGCGCCGGGCCCGAGCTCGACGCGGCGAGAGCCGCGTGCCTCGACGCCCTGGGTGTGCTCGCAGCGGCGGAACCGGATCTGCTCATCGTGACCGGGCCCGCCGGGCCGGAGGGACGCGGTCCGTTCCCCCGGGGTTCGGCGGGCTCCTTCGCCGGATTCGGTGTCGGCCGCACCGTGCGGCTGGGGGACACCCCCGCCGGTTCCCCCGCACCGGAGCGCGCGCTGCCGGCGTCCCTCGCCGTCGGGGCCTGGCTCCTGGAGCACGCCCGGTGGACCGCCGCCCCCGTCGAAGGGCTCGGAGTGGGTGAGGCGCTGGCCCTCGACCGGTGCCTGACGGCCGGAGCGGACCTGGCGGCCAGGGCGGAGCGCGTGGCCCTGCTCGTCATGGGTGACGGCAGCGCCTGCCGCACGGTCAAGGCACCCGGATATCTCGACGAGCGGGCGGTGGACTTCGACACGGCGGCGGCCCGTGCGCTGGGCAGCGCCGACCTGCCCGCGCTGAAGGCCCTGGACGAGTCGCTCGCGTACGAACTGAAGGCGTCGGGCCGGGCGCCCTGGCAGGTCCTCGCGGGCGCGGCCGAGGGCGCCGGCCTCGACGGGAAGCTGCTGTACGAGGAGGCCCCCTACGGCGTGGGATACATGGTCGCCGCCTGGTCCTGAGCCCGCACGGGGACGACCGGGCCACCGGGAAACGGATGAGGGCCGTGGAGCGGTGATCGCTCCACGGCCCTCGACTCCGTCGGTGCCCGGGTCAGGACGCGGGCGGCGGCGGTGGCGTGCCGCCCTCGTTCCTGTGCCCCAGGCGGTCGACCGCGTCCTTGGCCTTCTGCGTGCCGGACACGATCTTGTCGCTGTACTTTCCCTTGGTCTTTTGGTCGACCGTGCGTGCGGCCTTGTCGAGGCCCTGGTCGATCTTGCCCCCGTGCTGCTGCGCGAGGTCGCCGACCTTCTCCTTGGCCGGGGCCAGCTTGGCCTTCAGGTTGTCCAGGAAACCCATGGGTCACCTTCCGTGCTGGGGGACTGTCGTCACATTTTACTCGCCACAGGGCAAACGTGCGTGACTCGCCGTGTCCGCGCGCGTGGGAGGAGTGTGCGGTCCGGTCGGGAGGGGTGTCGAAGTGCGGGAGACTGTGCGGGTGAGAAGAGCAGCTGCCGCCCCCCGCGTGATCACCGTCGTCGGTCCCACCGCGGCCGGAAAGTCCGATCTGGGGGTCTTTCTCGCCCAGCGGCTCGGCGGCGAGGTCGTCAACGCCGACTCCATGCAGCTCTACCGCGGCATGGACATCGGCACGGCGAAGCTGTCCCTCCCCGAGCGTGACGGCGTCCCGCACCACCTGCTGGACATCTGGGACGTGACCGAGGCCGCGAGCGTCGCCGAGTACCAGCGCCTGGCCCGTGCGGAGATCGACCGGCTGCTGGCGGAGGGGCGGACGCCGGTCCTGGTGGGCGGTTCCGGCCTCTACGTGAAGGGCGCCATCGACGCACTGGAGTTCCCGGGCACGGACCCCGGCGTGCGCGCCAGGCTCGAACAGGAACTGACCGAACAGGGCTCAGGCGCCCTGCACTCCCGGCTCGCGGCCGCGGACCCCGAGGCGGCCCGCGCGATCCTGCCCAGCAACGGGCGCCGCATCGTCCGGGCCCTGGAGGTCATCGAGATCACCGGAAAGCCCTTCACGGCCAACCTGCCGGGCGAGGAACCCGTCTACGACGCCGTGCAGATCGGGGTGGACGTCGAGCGGCCCGAACTCGACGAGCGGATCAGCACCCGGGTGGACCGGATGTGGGAGGCCGGGCTCGTGGACGAGGTGCGCGCGCTGGAGGCCGAAGGGCTGCGCGAGGGCCGTACCGCCTCGCGCGCGCTCGGCTACCAGCAGGTGCTGGCGGCGCTCGCGGGGGAGTGCACGCAGGACGAGGCGCGCGCCGAGACCGTACGGGCCACCAAACGCTTCGCGCGCCGTCAGGACTCGTGGTTCCGGCGCGACCCGCGCGTCCGGTGGCTGAGTGGTGCCGAGGAACAGCGTGCGGAACTCCCGCACCGGGCGCTGGCGTTGGTCGAACGAGCGGTTACAGCCTGATCACGTGATGGCATCGGGAAGCTCCGCCCGTCATTTCGGCGGCCGGGACCGTGCCATCATCGAGCATCGATCGACCAGTGGAGTCCGAGTTGGGAGGGCGCGTGGCGATGGAGGCCGGCCCTCGCGACACAGACCGAGACGCACCGGATGTGCGGCACGAGGCAGGACGTCTGAGCCCTGACGGGCCCGACGAGCACGACGTGGCCCCCGAGGTCGAGGTCGAGCTCCGTCCCGCCCGCCGCATGCGCATCTGGCAGATCGCGCCGATCGTGGTGCTGGCCGCTGTCGGCTCCCTGATGTTCGCCTTCCCGCTCGCTTTCGAGTTCGGCGACGGCGGTGCCGTCGTGGCGATGCTGGGACTCCTGATCAGCTCCTGCGCCGCCGGCTGGGGCATGATGGCCGCCCGCCGGGTGGGGCACACCTGGCCCGGCTTCACGGACAAGGAGACGGGCGGACGCCCCGACTGGCGCGTGATCACGCTGTACGTGATCCTCTGCGCGGTGCTCGTCGCCCTGGCCGTCTGGCGCGTGGCGCGCCTGCGCTGATGCGCCGGTGCGGGGCCGGACCGGCGGACCACCGGCGGAGCCTCGTACAGTTGCCTCGTGAGCACTTCGCAGATCGCCTTCCTCAAGGGTCATGGAACCGAGAACGACTTCGTGATCGTTCCCGACCCCGACAACGCCCTCGACCTGCCGGTCTCCGTCGTCGCCCGGCTCTGTGACCGCCGCGCGGGCATCGGCGGCGACGGCCTGCTGCACGTCGTGCGGTCGGCGGCGCACCCCGAGGCGCGGGACATGGCCGACGAGGCCGAGTGGTTCATGGACTACCGCAACGCGGACGGCTCCGTCGCCGAGATGTGCGGAAACGGCGTGCGCGTCTTCGCCCACTACCTGCAGCGCGCCGGGCTCGTCGCCGAAGGCGATCTGGCCGTTGCCACCCGGGGCGGCGTCAAGCGGGCGCACCTCGCGAAGGACGGCGACATCACGGTGTCCATGGGGCGGGCCGCGCTGCCCGAGGACGGTGTCACCGTCTCGGTGGACGGCCGCAGCTGGGACGCCCGTAACGTGAACATGGGCAATCCGCACGCGGTCGCGTTCGTCGAGGACCTGGACCACGCCGGTGACCTCCTCTCCGTACCGCCGTTCAGCCCGCCGTCCGTCTACCCCGACGGCGTCAACATCGAGTTCGTGGCGGACCGGGGCCCACGGCATGTCGCGATGCGTGTCCACGAGCGTGGCTCCGGCGAGACCCGCTCCTGCGGCACGGGCGCCTGCGCCGTGGCCGTCGCCGCCGCACGCAGGGACGGCCTGGACCCGGCGCTGACCGGCACTCCCGCGACGTACACCGTGGACCTCCCCGGCGGCACCCTGGTGATCACCGAACATCCGGACGGTGGGATCGACATGACCGGGCCCGCCGTGATCGTCGCCGAAGGCGTGATCGACTCCTCCTGGCTCGAAACGATGATCGGTTAGAGCTTCGCTCGAATGGGTGATCCGTTTCACGCTGGGCGAGAGCTGGACTGCGCCACGTGGTGGGGTCGATAGCATCAAGCACCGGCCCGGGGGTGTATCCGCACCTCTCCACCGCCGGTCGACGTTGCCGGAGGTGCCCCATGAGCGCAGAGGCCACCAATCCAGGTGCTCCCCTTCGCAAGCGCGGTCGTCCACGGATCGATCTGCGCAGGCTGGGCCGTGTCGCCCTGCTCGGGCCGGTCTCCCGTGACCGGCTGCCCGATGCCATCGGGCACGTCGCGGAGGCCCACCGGGCACACCATCCGGACGCCGACCTGACCATCCTGCACAGGGCCTACGTCCTGGCCGAGTCCTCCCATCGCGGCCAGATGCGCAAGAGCGGCGAGCCCTACATCACCCATCCGCTCGCGGTGACCCTGATCCTCGCCGAACTCGGCGCGGAGACGACCACCCTGACCGCCTCCCTCCTCCACGACACGGTCGAGGACACGGATGTGACGCTGGATCAGGTGCGGGAGGAGTTCGGCGACGAGGTCTGCTACCTCGTGGACGGCGTCACCAAGCTCGAGAAGGTCGACTACGGAGCCGCCGCCGAGCCGGAGACCTTCCGCAAGATGCTGGTCGCCACCGGCAACGACGTGCGGGTGATGTCCATCAAGCTGGCCGACCGGCTGCACAACATGCGCACCCTCGGCGTCATGCGTCCCGAGAAGCAGGCCAGGATCGCCAAGGTCACGCACGACGTACTCATTCCGCTCGCCGAACGCCTCGGGGTGCAGGCGCTCAAGACCGAGCTGGAGGACCTCGTCTTCGCGATCCTCCAGCCGCAGGAGTACGAGCGGACCCAGGCCCTGATCGCCGCGTGGGCCGACGCGCAGGATCCGCTCACGGACATCGCCGACAGTGTCAGGACGACCCTCCGCGAAGCCGGTATCAGCGCCGAAGTCCTCATCAGACCCCGGCACTTCGTCTCGGTCCACCGGGTGAGGGCCAAACGGGGCGAGATGCGCGGCACTGACTTCGGCCGGCTCCTGGTGCTCGTCGGCGACGACGCCGACTGCTACGCGGTCCTGGGCGAACTGCACACCTGTTTCACACCGGTGATCTCCGAGTTCAAGGACTTCATCGCGGCTCCCAAGTTCAACCTCTACCAGTCGCTGCACACCGCCGTCGTCGGCCCCGAGGGCGCGGTGGCCGAAGTCCTCATCCGTACGCACCGGATGCACAAGGTCGCCGAGGCCGGTGTCGTCGCCCTCGGCAATCCCTACACCCAGGACGGCAGCACCGCCGCGCACCAGGCGGAACCCTCCGACGGCGAGCGGGCCGACCCGACCAGGCCCGGATGGCTCTCCCGGCTCCTGGACTGGCAGGAGTCCGCCACCGACTCCGACACCTTCTGGACCACCCTGCGCGCCGATCTCGCACAGGACCGGGAGATCACCGTCTTCCGGACCGACGGAGGGACGCTCGGGCTGCCCGCCGGCGCCAGCTGCGTGGACGCCGCCTACGCGCAGTACGGCGACGAGGCGCACACCTGCATCGGTGCCCGCGTCAACGGGCGGCTGGCCACGCTGAGCACCGTGCTGAACGACGGTGACACCGTGCAGCTGCTGCTCGCCCAGGACAGTTCGTCCGGCCCCTCCCCGGAGTGGCTCGACCATGCCCGTACCCCGGCCGCCCGGATCGCGATCACCGCGTGGCTCGACGCCCATCCGGCCACCGCGCAGGGGCCCCACGGAAACCGCCCCGCGACCCCGAGGCCGCCGAGCCAGCCGGCCGACGAGGCGGCGAACGACCGCGCAAGGGCGGGCGGCCGGCCCCCCAGTGTGGTCGTCGACGCCCCGGGCGCACAGGTCCGGCTCGCCGGCTGCTGCACCCCGGTGCCGCCCGACGTCATCGTCGGATTCACGGTCCGCGGCGGGGCCGTCACCGTCCACCGCGAGGAATGCCCGGCGGTCGGGCGCATGCGCGCGCTCGGCAGGGCCGCCGTCGGGGCCCGGTGGAACGACCCGGGCGAGTGGAGCGCCACCACCGACTACCGGGTCACCCTGGTCGCCGAGTCCTTCGGGCGCCCCCGGCTGCTCGCCGACCTCACCGAGGCCATCGCCACCGCGGAGGCGGCCATCGTCGCCGCGACCGTCGAACCGCCCAGCGAGCAGCGCGTCCGGCACACCTACACGCTGCAACTGCCGGACGCCGCCGGACTGCCCGGGCTCATGCGGGCGATGCGCGACGTGCCAGGGGTCTACGACGTCAGCAGGGCGCAGCAGCCCGCCGCGACGGGCTGAGCCCGCCCCGCCGCTTCTTGCCGGTCCCCGGGCACCCCGTTCGGGTGGTGCGGCGCGCGCCACCACGGTGTGGACGGTGTGCGCTGGTAGCCGTAGTCCATGCCGCTCACCTCCCGCCGACTGCGTGCCGCTCTCCTCGCCACCGCATCGGTCACCCTCGTCGCCGCCACCCTGCCCGCACCCGAACCGCTCGGCATCGGCGACCGTCTCTTCCCGCACCTCGGCAACCCCGGCTACGACGTGCTCGCCTACGACGTCTCGTTCACCTACAAGGGCAGCAACAGCAAGCCGCTCGACGCGATCACCACCATCGACGCGCGGACCACGGCACCCCTGCGGCGCATCAACCTCGACTTCGCCCGGGGCACCGTCCGCTCCGTCGAAGTCGACGGACTGGACGCGGAGTTCGCCTCGGTGGGGGAGGACCTGGTCGTCGACGCCCCCGCCCGGCTCCCGGCCGGCGCGCCCGTGCGGATCACCGTCCGGCACACGAGCGACCCCTCGGGGGACGAGGCCAACGGGGGCTGGGTCCGGACCTCGGACGGGCTCGCGATGGCCAACCAGGCCGACGCCGCGCACCGGGTGTTCCCGGGCAACGACCACCCCGCCGACAAGGCGTACTTCACCTTCCGGGTGACCGCACCGAAGGACCTCACGGTCGCGGCCGGCGGCCTCCTCGCGGGAAAGCGCGACGCGGGGGGTGCGACCACCTGGACCTACCGGACCCATCACCCCATGGCGACCGAGCTGGCCCAGGTGTCCATCGGCCGCTCCGCCGTCCTGCGGCGCACGGGGCCCGGCCGGCTGCCCGTACGCGACGTCGTGCCCGCCGCCGACCGCGCGAAGCTGGAGCCCTGGCTGCGCAAGACCCCGGGGCAGCTCGCGTGGATGGAGGAGCAGGTCGGGTCCTACCCCTTCGAGACGTACGGGCTCCTGGTCGCGGACACCGAGACGGGCTTCGAGCTGGAGACACAGACGCTCTCCCTCTTCGAACGCTCCATGTTCACCGGAACCGGTCACCCCGAGTGGTACGTCGAGTCGGTCATGGTGCACGAGCTCGCCCACCAGTGGTTCGGCAACAGCGTCTCCCCGATGTCCTGGTCCGACCTGTGGCTCAACGAGGGACACGCCACCTGGTACGAGGCGCTCTACGCGGAGCAGCACGCCCGCAAGCCCATGGAGCGGCGGATGCGGGAGGCCTACGCGCGCTCCGACGCCTGGCGCGCCGCCGGAGGCCCTCCGGCCCGTCCCCGGGTACCGTCGCCCGACCACAAGATCAGCCTGTTCAGGCCGGTGGTCTACGACGGCAGCGCCCTCGTCCTCTACGCGCTGCGCGAGGAGATCGGAGCGGCCGCGTTCGACCGCCTGGAGCGGACCTGGGTGCGTGCGTACAGGGACACGTCGGCGACGACCCGGCAGTTCACGACCCTGGCGTCGAGGATCGCGGGCCGGGACCTGACGGCGTTCTTCGATGGCTGGCTGTACGGGACGAAGACCCCGCCGATGCCGGGGCACCCGGACTGGCGCAGCGGGACGCCCCGCGCCGCGACGGCCCCGCAGAGCCCGGCCCGCGCACCGAAACCGGAGTGACGGGGCGGGCGGGGACATGCCACTATCGACGCGTCGGCACGGCGGCCGGCCGGTGGCTCCCACCCTCGGGAATCATCTGGCGGCGTCACACGTTGTGACTGGCGTAACGGACTTCTATCGACGTAAGGATCCAATGACCTCCTCTTCTTCCCTTCCCCAGGACGCGCAGGACGCGCAGAGCGCCACGGAAGTCAACTCCGAGAGCCTCACCGAGAGCCTTCGGGCCGACGCCCTGATGGAAGAGGACGTCGCCTGGAGCCACGAGATCGACGGCGAGCGGGACGGCGACCAGCTCGACCGTTCCGAGCGCGCGGCCCTGCGCCGTGTGGCAGGACTCTCCACAGAACTCGAGGACGTCACCGAGGTCGAGTACCGGCAGCTGCGCCTGGAGCGCGTGGTGCTCGTCGGTGTCTGGACCTCCGGGACGGTCCACGACGCGGAGATCTCCCTCGCGGAGCTCGCGGCGCTCGCCGAGACCGCGGGTGCCCAGGTGCTGGACGCGGTGTTCCAGCGTCGTGACAAGCCCGACCCGGCCACCTACATCGGCTCGGGCAAGGCGCTGGAGCTGCGCGACATCGTTCTCGAATCCGGGGCCGACACCGTCGTCTGCGACGGTGAGCTCAGCCCCGGCCAGCTGATCCATCTGGAGGACGTCGTCAAGGTCAAGGTGGTCGACAGGACCGCACTGATCCTCGACATCTTCGCCCAGCACGCCAAGTCCCGTGAGGGCAAGGCACAGGTCTCGCTGGCACAGATGCAGTACATGCTGCCGCGGCTGCGCGGCTGGGGTCAGTCGCTCTCCCGGCAGATGGGCGGTGGCGGTTCCAGCGGCGGTGGCGGCATGGCGACCCGTGGCCCCGGTGAGACCAAGATCGAGACGGACCGGCGGCGGATCCGCGAGAAGATGGCGAAGATGCGCCGGGAGATCGCGGAGATGAAGACCGGCCGCGAGATCAAGCGCCAGGAGCGCAAGCGCAACAGGGTGCCCTCGGTCGCGATCGCCGGATACACCAACGCGGGCAAGTCCTCACTGCTCAACCGCCTCACCGGTGCGGGCGTCCTCGTGGAGAACGCCCTGTTCGCCACCCTGGACCCGACCGTGCGCCGGGCCGAGACCCCGAGCGGCCGGATCTACACCCTGGCCGACACCGTCGGCTTCGTCCGCCACCTCCCGCACCACCTGGTCGAGGCGTTCCGCTCCACCATGGAGGAGGTCGGTGACTCCGACCTGATCCTGCACGTGGTGGACGGCTCGCACCCGGTGCCCGAGGAGCAGCTCGCCGCGGTGCGGCAGGTGATCCGCGAGGTCGGCGCCGTGGACGTCCGCGAGGTCGTCGTGATCAACAAGGCGGACGCGGCGGACCCGCTCGTGCTCCAGCGCCTGCTGCGCACGGAGAAGTACGCCATCGCGGTGTCGGCGCGGACCGGCGCCGGGATCGACGAACTGCTCGCGCTCATCGACGCCGAGCTGCCGCGGCCGTCCGTCGAGATCGAGGCCCTCGTTCCCTACATCCAGGGCGGGCTCGTCTCCCGGGTGCACGCCGAGGGCGAGGTCATCTCCGAGGAGCACACCCCGGAGGGCACGCTGCTCAAGGCGCGGGTCCACGAGGAGCTGGCGGCGGAACTCGCCGTGTTCGTGCCGGTGGCGCACTGACGCAGGACCGCTCTGCACGGCGAAGGCCGGGCTTCCCCTCGCGAGGGGAAGCCCGGCCTTCGCCGTGGGTCCTGCCGGCAGGTGCGCGCGAGGACGAGCCGGGCCCCCGCTCGGCTTCGGCCGTGCGGGGGCCCGACGTGCGTGCGGTCCTACCGACCCGCGTACTTCTTGCTGACGGCCTCGTAGATCCCCTTGGCCTCGTCACCGAGCCTGGGCCCTGCCAGCCAGCCCGCCGTCACCGGGCCGATGGACGTGTTGGAGACGAGTGCGGGCTTTCCGTCCTGTCCCTTCGCCACCCAGCCACCGCCGGAGGAACCGCCGGTCATCGTGCACCCCACGCGGTACATCGTCGGCTGGTTCTCGAAGACGGTGAGGCGGCCCGGCTTGTCGGTGCAGCTGAACGCCTTCTGGCCGTCGTACGGCGGGGCCGCCGGGTAACCGGTGGCCTTCATGCTGTCGATCTCCGGCACGGCCGGGGCGTTGAACTCGACCGGAAGGGCCGAACCGACCGTCTCCTCGAGGGACTTGCCCGTGGAGCCCTTCTCCGGGGCGACCTGCAGGACGGCGAAGTCGTAAGGAGCGCCCTGGCCGCCGGTCGAGGCACCCTGGTCGATCCACTGCTGCGAGGTCTGCGCCCACTGGCCCCACCACACACCGTACGGAGCGATCTCCTCCTTGGAGGCGCTCTCCAGTTCGGCCGTCGAGAGGTTGCTGTCGTTGTACGACGGCACGAAGGCGATGTTGCGGTACCAGCCGCCGTTCTTGCCCGCGTGCACACAGTGCCCGGCGGTCCACACCATGTTGGACTTGCCCGGGTGTGCCGGGTCCTGCACCACGGTCGCCGAGCAGACCATCGATCCCTCGGGGCCGTCGAAGAGAAGCTTCCCTGACTCGGGGGTGTCCTCGTGGTAGGGCGAGTTCAGCGCCGCCGCCTCGACCGCGTCCGGGGTCGGGTCCGTCACGCCGTTGTCACCGGAGATGTCGGGAGCGACCGGGTTCTCCGGGGGCTTGTCCGCCTCCCGCATCCGGTCGGGGTCCCAGAGGTCCTCGATGATCGGGTTGACGTAGTCCTTGGCCTCCCGCAGCCAGGTGTCCTTGTCCCAGTTCTTCCACTCGCCGTCCCGCCACTTGTCGAGATCGATCCCGTGCTCCTTGAGCCGCTCCTTCAGATCGTCCGGGATGACGACCTTCCCGTCGGAGGACTGGCCGGCGGAGCTGCTGGGCTCGCTGATCGCCCCGTCCTCCTCCGGTCCGCAGGCCGTGGCGGTGAGCGTCAGCACAGCGGCGAGGGCTGCCGCGGCGAACACCCGGGGAGCCCGGCGGGCGCTCCTCCCCCGGAGTGCGGTGTCGATCGGGCGGATGGGTCGCATCTGGTGATCCCCCTGGGACTTCGTCACTGACTTCGGTACTGCACCGCGGACTTGGAGCCGGCCTCGCCCTCCGGTGAACCGCGGCGGCTCCCGAGGACGTCGGAGCGACGGCTCCCGTCCCGGGTGCGGCACCCACTATGCCGGTGCCGTGGGGGACGGTGCGCGGCAGGGCCACGGTTCCGCGCGCGCAAGGATCTTCCGATTTACCCGTGATCTCCCGCCTTCCACGTCGTTGGTACGTACGGGGGACACCAGGACGGCGTTCATCCGCGCGGTCCGGCCCCGTGGGGCCGCATCGATGTGCAACGCAACTGTTACAGCAGGAGGACCGACAGCCGTGGCCGTGACCGAACCAGCTCCGGTGGCACTCCCCGCTGTGCACGAGGGCATTCTGAGGCGGCAGGCGCAGCGGGAATCGTCCGCCCGCACCTACGCGCGGTCCCTGCCGATCGTCCCCGTACGCGCGCGGGGCATGACCATCGAGGGCGCGGACGGGCGGCGTTATCTCGACTGCCTGTCGGGGGCGGGCACTCTGGCGCTCGGCCACAACCACCCGGTGGTGCTCGAAGCCGTGCGGAAGGTGCTCGACTCCGGGGCGCCGCTGCATGTCCTCGACCTCGCCACACCCGTCAAGGACGCGTTCACGACCGAGCTCTTCGCCACCCTGCCGCGTGAGCTCGCCGACGACGCCAGGATCCAGTTCTGCGGACCGGCGGGGACGGACGCCGTCGAGGCCGCGTTCAAACTGGTCCGCGCGGCCAGCGGGCGCAGCGAACTCCTCGCCTTCACCGGCGCCTATCACGGCATGACCGCCGGGGCACTGGCCGCATCGGGCGGTGCCCCGGACGTGCGGGTGACGAGGCTGCCCTTCCCGCAGAGCTACCGCTGCCCCTTCGGCGCCGGCGGCGAGCGGGGCGCCGACATCGCCGCGCGCTGGACCGAGCATCTCCTGGACGACCCCAAGGGCGGGGTCCCCGCCCCGGCCGCCATGATCGTGGAGCCCGTCCAGGGCGAGGGCGGGGTGAATCCGGCTCCGGACGGCTGGCTGCGCAGGATGCGGGAGATCACCCGGGAGCGTTCCATCGCGCTGATCGCCGACGAGGTGCAGACCGGGGTCGGCAGGACCGGCACGTTCTGGGCCGTCGAGCACAGCGGTGTCGTGCCCGACGTGATGGTGCTCTCGAAAGCCATCGGTGGCTCGCTGCCCCTCGCGGTGATCGTCTACCGCTCGGGGCTCGACCTCTGGCAACCGGGCGCCCACGCGGGCACCTTCCGGGGGAACCAGCTCGCCATGGCGGCCGGTGCCGCGACCCTCGCGTACGTGCGGGAGAACCAGCTCGCCGAACGCGCGGGGACACTGGGCGCGCGCATGCTCGCCCGTCTCCAGGCGCTGAGCTCGGACCATCCGTCCATCGGCGACGTACGGGGTCGCGGTCTGATGATCGGTATCGAGCTCGTCGACCCCGAATCCGAGCCGCTCACCGTGACCACCGAGAACGGCTCGGCGCCGCCGCCGAATCCCGGCCTCGCCGCGGCAGTTCAGCAGGAATGCCTGCGCCGTGGTCTCATCGTCGAACTCGGCGGACGCCACAATGCCGTGGTCCGGTTGCTCCCTCCCCTCACTCTCACCGACGAGCAGGCGACGGCGGTCGTCGACCGTCTCGCCGACGCGCTGAGAGCGGCGGAGCGGACTCCGCACCACCGGGCCGCTGCCGGGCCGACCCGCTGATCCCGGACCCCTCACAAGGAAGACCGCCGTGAACCCCACCCCCGCGCCCGAGGGCGACGGCCCTGTCACCAGCCAGCAGCGAGGACAGGACCTGCCGGACGGCGCCCTCGCCGTCGAGTCGACGACCGTGCCGCGGCAGAAGGCCGGTCCGCACGGAACCCCGCGTGCCGGACTGGACACCGTCACGGCGCTCCTGCCGGGCCACACCGCGCCGGACCCGCTGGACCATCCCGACCCGCTCCGTGCGGCCGACTCGGCCGGCACCGAGAATCTGCTGCGCTGCTGGGCCAGGGAGCACGACCTGCCCCGGCCGCAGGGGAGCACCCTGCGCGTTCCGCTCCCCGCGAGTGGCACCGCCCTGCTCGTACCGGTCTCCCACTGGTCCGCGACCGGATGGCACCGCTTCGGCACACCGGCCCTGGAGAACGCGCCGGCCGGCGCCCCGGGCGTGGACGCCGTCACCGTGGCCGCCCTCCTCGGCCGCGAGAGCGGGCGCGACGCCGGAACCGACCTGGTCGCCAGGGTGGCCGACTCCGTCCGGCACACGGCGGCCTTCATCGCGGAGCGGCGCCGTACGCCCACCGCGCTGTCCGAGGCCGACCTCTTCCTCACAGCCGAGCAGTCCCTGGTCCTCGGCCACCCCCTGCACCCCACACCCAAGAGCCGTGAGGGACTCACCGAGACCGAATCGCTGCTCTACTCACCCGAGTTGCGCGGCTCCTTCCCCCTCCACTGGATGGCCGTGGACCGTTCGGTGCTGGCCACGGAGTCGTCCTGGACGAAGGCCGGACGCACGGTCCCCGCGGAGGCACTGCTCGCCCCCCACACCGAAGGGCTGAGCCTCCCCGACGGCACCGCCGCCCTCCCGCTCCACCCCTGGCAGGCGGCGGAGGTGCTGCGCCGTCCCGAGGTCGCCGCGATGTGCGAGAAGGGACTTCTCCACGACCTCGGCCCGTACGGCGAGCGCTGGCATCCCACCTCCTCCGTGCGCACCGTCCACAGGCCCGGGTCCGACCTCATGCTGAAGCTCTCCCTGGGCGTACGCATCACCAACTCCCGCCGGGAGAACCTCCGCAAGGAACTCCACCGCGGAGCCGAGGTCCACCGGCTGCTGCGCACCGGGCTCGCCGAGCGGTGGCAGCGGGAACACCCCGGCTTCGACATCGTCCGGGACCCCGCCTGGCTTGCCGTCGACGGCACGGACGGCAGCCCCGTCCCCGGCCTCGACGTGATGCTGCGCCACAACCCCTTCGGCCCGGCGGACGACGCGGTGTGCATCGCCGGGCTCACCGCACCCCGGCCCTGGCCGGGCAGGCCCGGCACGCACTCGCGGCTCGCCGACACGATCTCCTCGCTGGCCGCCCGGACCGGCAGGACGACCGGAGCGGTCTGCGCCGAGTGGTTCCTCCGCTACCTCGACCGAGTGGTCCTGCCCGTGCTCTGGCTCGACGCCCACGCGGGCGTCGCCCTGGAAGCCCATCAGCAGAACACCCTGGTCATCCTCGACCCGGACGGCTGGCCCGTCGGCGGCAGGTACCGCGACAACCAGGGGTACTACTTCCGGGAATCCCACCGCGCCGCACTCGAGCAGCGGCTCCCGGGCATCGGCGCCGTCAGCGACACCTTCGTCTCGGACGCCGTCACCGACGAGCGCTTCGCCTACTACCTGGGCATCAACAACGTCTTCGGGCTCATCGGAGCCTTCGGTTCGCAGCGGCTGGCCGACGAGCGGCTGCTCCTGGCCGCGCTCCGCCGGTTCCTCGAAGGCGCGGTGGCGCTGGGCTCCCCACTGCCCGAGTATCTCCTCGGGACACCTCAACTGCGCTGCAAGGCCAACCTGCTGACGCGGCTGCACGGCCTCGACGAACTGGTCGGACCGGTGGACACCCAGTCCGTGTACGTCACCATCGCCAACCCCCTGCGCAGCTGAGAGACACGGCCGCCCGACCCACGAGAGGAGAGCGTCACGGTGCACCAGGCCGACGCGCACACCGAGGCCGCAGCCGACGCCGTCCCGGCGGACGGCGCGGGCACCGAGGACACCCTGGAGCTGCGGCTCACCGAGGAGCTCCTCGCCGTGCTCGGCCCCGAACGCGCGTCGCCCGGAGCACCGCCCGACGCCTCCGCCCTCGTGGGCAGCCCGGGTGACTGGAGCCCGGTGACGACCCCGGCGGGCGTCTTCCAGCTGGTTCCCGTGGAGCTCGCACGCGATCTCGCGGTGGTCAGCCGCTGGATGAACGACCCGGCCGTCGCGGCCTTCTGGGAGCTCGCCGGCCCCGAGTCGGTCACCGCCGACCACCTCCGCGCCCAGCTCGCAGGGGACGGCCGCAGCGTCCCCTGCCTCGGAGTGCTCGGCGGAAGGCCGATGAGCTACTGGGAGATCTACCGGGCGGACCTGGACCCACTGGCCCGTCATTACCCCGCCCGGCCGCACGACACCGGCATCCACCTCCTCATCGGCGGGGTGACCAACCGGGGGAGAGGCATCGGCTCCGTACTGCTCCGGGCGGTCTCCGGCCTCGTGCTCGACAACCGCCCGCTCTGCGCCCGTGTGGTCGCGGAGCCGGACCTGCGCAACACCCCGTCGGTCTCCGCGTTCCTGAGCGCCGGCTTCCGCTTCTGCGCGGAAGTGGAACTCCCCGACAAGCGAGCCGCCCTGATGATCCGAGACCGAGCCCACCGAGACCACCTGTGAACGATTCGCCGCACCGCACAGCCCGCTCGAACCCCATCGGTCCCACCCGGAGGAGTCCCCGTGCCGACATATCCTGCGAGCCAGCACCAGGCAGCGCCTCGAACGCCGCTCGAGACGCCTGAACTCGACCGGGCCGTCTGGGACCGGGCCGCGGCCAGGCTCCTCGCGAAGATGCTCGGTGAGTTCGCCTACGAGGAGGTCATCGAGCCCGAGCTCCAGTCCCGTACCGAGCCCGGTCCTGAAGTCCTGCCCGGCCCTCCTCCCGGGGCCGCACCCAGGACGGAGAGTCGTGGGGGAACGGCCGGTGCGTACACCCTGCCGCTGGACGACGGCGGCGTCCTGAGCTTCCGCGCCAGGCGCGGTGTCTACGGCAGCTGGCGCGTCGACCCCCTGTCGATCCGCGAGGTCACCGCCGGGACCGGCGGTGACGGCACGCCCTTCGGGGACCCGCTGCGCTTCCTCGCCCGGGGCCGGCGCCTGCTCGGTCTCGACGGTGCCACCCTCGGCCACCTCATCCGCGAGCTCACCGCCACCCTCACCGCCGACGCGCGCCTCGACCACGACGCGCTCAGCGCCGCACAGCTCGCCGAACTCCCGTACGCGGAACTCGAGGGCCACCAGACGGGCCACCCCTGGCTGGTGGCGAACAAGGGACGGCTGGGCTTCTCGGCCGCCGACGCCGCCCGCTACACCCCCGAAGCGCGTACCGCCACCACACTGCCCTGGATCGCCGTCAGCACGCGCATAGCGGGCTACCGCGGCGTGCACAGGCTCTCCGCACCCGGGGACCTCTACGACCGGGAACTGGACCCGCACGTCCGGGCATCCTTCGACACGATCCTGCGTGGCCGGGAACTCGTCCCCGAGGACTACCTGTTCCTCCCCGTGCACCCGTGGCAGTGGGACGAATGGATCGTGCCGCTCTTCGCCCCGGCCATCGCCGCCGGCGACATCGTGCCGCTGCACGCCGACGGCGACCTCCGGCTCCCGCAGCAGTCCATCCGCACCTTCACCAACGTCGGCAGGCCCGACCGGCACACCGTCAAGCTGCCCCTGTCGATCCTCAACACCCTCGTCTGGCGTGGCCTGCCGACCGAACGCACGCTCGCGGCACCGGCCGTCACCGCGTGGGTCCAGGGTCTGTGCGACGGCGATCCGTTCCTCCGCGACACCTGCGGCGTCATCCTGCTCGGCGAGGTCGCGTCCGTGACCGTCGAGCATCCGCTCTACGACCACCTCCCCGAGTCGCCGTACCAGTTCAAGGAGATCCTCGGTGCGATCTGGCGGGAGCCGCTCCAGCCGCGGCTCGCCCCCGGCGAACGCGCCCGCACGCTGGCCTCGCTGCTGCACACCGATCCCGACGGGCGTGCCTTCACCGCCGAGCTCGTCGCACGCTCCGGACTGACCCCGGTCACCTGGCTGACGAGGCTCTTCGCGGCCCTGCTGCCACCGCTGCTGCACTTCCTCTACCGCTACGGCACCGTGTTCTCCCCCCACGGCGAGAACGCCATCGTGGTCTTCGACGAGAACGACGTGCCGGTGCGCCTGGCGATCAAGGACTTCGTGGACGACGTGAACGTCAGCGGCCGGCCGCTGCCCGAGCACGGCACCATGCCGGAGGACGTCCGGGCCGTCCTGCTCACGGAGGACCCCTCCTTCCTCACCCAGTTCATCCACTCCGGTCTCTTCGTGGGGGTCTTCCGCTATCTGTCCCCGCTCTGCGAGGAGCAACTCGACGTCCCGGAGGGTGAATTCTGGTCACTCGTCCGTGCGGAGATCCTCCGGCACCACGGGCGCTTCCCGGAGCTCAAGGAGCGTTTCGAGATCTTCGACATGCTGACTCCGACGATCGAGCGTCTCTGCCTGAACCGCAACCGTCTGCACCTGGACGGTTACCGTGACCGGCCGGAACGCCCGCACGCCGCCGTCCACGGCCTCGTGCCCAATCCGCTGCACCCCTCCGCCTGAGTCCGGAGCGCGTACCGATGTCAGTGGGGCGCCGTAGGGTGGACGGGCTATGACGAAGCCATCTCTCCCCGACCTCCTCCACGCCGCCGTCACCGCTGTCGGCGGTACGGAGCGGCCCGGCCAGGTGTCCATGGCCGAGGCCGTCGCCGAGGCCGTCGACGACAACGCCCACCTGCTCGTGCAGGCCGGTACCGGCACCGGTAAGTCCCTCGGCTACCTGGTGCCGGCGCTGGCCCACGGCGAGCGCGTCGTCGTCGCCACGGCGACGCTCGCCCTCCAGCGCCAGCTGGTGGAGCGGGACCTCCCGCGCACGGTCGACGCGCTGCACCCGCTGCTGCGCCGCCGCCCGCAGTTCGCGATGCTGAAGGGCCGGTCGAACTACCTCTGCCTGCACCGGCTCCACGAGGGCGTGCCGCAGGACGAGGAGGAGGGGCTCTTCGACCAGTTCGAGGCCGCCGCGCCGTCGAGCAAGCTCGGCCAGGACCTGCTGCGTCTGCGCGACTGGTCGGACGACACGGAGACCGGCGACCGGGACGACCTGACCCCGGGCGTCTCGGACCGGGCCTGGGCCCAGGTCTCGGTCTCCTCGCGCGAGTGCATCGGCGCCACCAAGTGTGCGTACGGAGCCGAGTGCTTCGCGGAGACGGCACGGGAGCGGGCCAAGCTCGCGGACGTGGTCGTCACGAACCACGCCCTGCTCGCGATCGACGCGATCGAGGGCGCCCCGGTGCTTCCGAAGCACGAGGTGCTCATCGTCGACGAGGCGCACGAGCTGGTCTCGCGGGTGACCGGTGTGGCCACGGGAGAGCTCACTCCCGGCCAGGTGAACCGCGCGGTGCGCCGGGCGGCCAAGCTGGTCAACGAGAAGGCGGCCGACGCCCTGATGACCGCGTCGGAGGGGTTCGAGCGGGTCATGGAGCTGGCGCTCCCGGGCCGGCTGGAGGAGGTGCCGGAGGATCTCGGCTACGCCCTGATGGCGCTGCGTGACGCCGCGCGCACGGTGATCTCCGCCCTCGGCGGCACCCGGGACAAGTCCGTCCAGGACGAGGACGCGGTGCGCAAGCAGGCCATGGCGTCGGTGGAGTCGATCCACAGCGTGGCCGAGCGCATCACCCAGGGCTCCGAGTACGACGTCGTGTGGTACGAGCGCCACGACCGCTTCGGCGCGTCCGTGCGGGTGGCCCCGCTCTCGGTCTCCGGGCTGCTGCGGGAGAAGCTCTTCGCCGAGCGGTCGGTGGTCCTGACCTCGGCCACCCTGAAGCTCGGCGGCGACTTCAACGGCGTGGGGGCGTCGCTGGGACTCGCGCCCGAGGGCACCGCGGGGGACGACATCCCCCAGTGGAAGGGGCTCGACGTCGGCTCTCCGTTCGACTACCCGAAGCAGGGCATCCTGTACGTCGCACGGCACCTGGCCACGCCCGGCCGTGAGGGGTCCCGCACCGACATGCTCGACGAACTGGCCGAGCTGGTGGAGGCCGCCGGCGGCCGCACCCTCGGGCTGTTCTCCTCGATGAGGGCGGCCCAGGCCGCCGCGGAGGAGCTGCGCGGCCGACAGGACAAGCCGATCCTGCTCCAGGGCGAGGAGACGCTCGGGGAGCTGATCAAGAACTTCGCCGCCGATCCGGAGACCTGCCTGTTCGGGACGCTCTCGCTCTGGCAGGGCGTCGATGTACCGGGTCCGAGCTGCCAGCTCGTGGTCATGGACCGGATTCCGTTCCCGCGGCCGGACGACCCGCTGATGAGCGCGCGCCAGAAAGCGGTCGAGGAGGCGGGTGGCAACGGCTTCATGGCGGTCGCGGCCACCCATGCCGCACTGCTGATGGCGCAGGGCGCCGGTCGCCTCGTCCGCGCCATGGGGGACAAGGGCGTGGTGGCCGTGCTCGACCCCCGTCTCGCCAATGCCCGGTACGGGAGCTATCTCCGGGCCTCGCTGCCCGATTTCTGGTACACCACGGACCGTAATCAGGCGCGCCGCTCGCTTGCGGCCATCGACGCGGCGGCCAAGGCGGCTGAGTGAGGGCGGGACAGGCGACGGGATGAGTGCCGGGGCAGCCGCGTAGCCAGCGCGGTCCAGGCGCAGCGAGCGCGGGCCAGGCGGCGCGGTAATTGCGGTGCGGGCCGCTCCCCGATCCCCGGAGCCGGTGGCACGGTCTCACCTGGTGCGCTCAGGCCGGGGAGGCGGACATGCCAGGGCCCCGGGACCGGCGCAGGGATCCCGGGGCCCAGTCCGGACCGGCGGAGCTCACACCCGCCGCAGCACCGCCACGACCTTGCCCAGGATGGTGGCCTCGTCGCCGGGAATCGGCTGGTACGCGGAGTTGTGCGGCAGCAGCCACACATGGCCGTCCTCGCGCTTGAAGCGCTTCACGGTGGCCTCGCCGTCCAGCATGGCCGCGACGATGTCGCCGTTCTCCGCGACGGGCTGACGACGGACGGTCACCCAGTCGCCGTCCATGATCGCGGCCTCGATCATCGAATCACCGACGACCTTCAGCACGAAGAGCTCGCCGTCACCGACGAGCTGGCGGGGAAGCGGGAAGACGTCCTCGACGGACTCCTCGGCAAGGATGGGCCCACCGGCCGCGATACGGCCGACCAACGGCACGTACGACGCGGCCGGCTTCCCCGTGGTGTCGGTCGGCTGGGTGCTCGGCTGGTCCGAGCCCCGGACCTCGTACGCGCGGGGGCGGTGCGGGTCACGGCGCAGGAAGCCCTTGCGCTCCAGAGCCATCAGCTGGTGTGCGACGGACGAGGTGCTGGACAGTCCCACCGCCTGGCCGATCTCGCGCATCGACGGGGGATAGCCACGCCTCTGCACGGAATCCCGGATCACCTCGATCACGCGCCGCTGCCTGTCGGTGAGCCCCGAGCTGTCCGCCCGGATTCCTGGAGGGCGGCCGGGCAGGGAGCGCGCGGGTCGCGCGGACTCTGGGCCCTCCGCGTTCATGACTGACTCATTCATGGCATGCACCGGCTCAAGTCGGCTCTGGGGGCGGTGGTCCTGGGCGGTGATGGTGGCACTGTCTGCGGTGGTGGTCACGTCGGCGGCCCCTCTCGAATGGTCTCCCTAGTTAGGCAACGGTAGTAGCTTTCGAAAGGTTGCGCCAAACACACGTTCGAGTGAAAAACAAATAAAGGGCTGCCGCGCGCCTGCTGCGGGGTGTATGAGCTGCTGCGGCCGACTGGCGGGCCCGCTTCGGCTCGGGGGTCCACGCTAGCGTTCCCCTGGCCTGTTCCCGTGCGCGGGGGGTGTGTCCCGAGGGCGTGGCGGAGTGCCGTCCGGGGCGTCGTGGCGGTCTGTGGGCGGGGGGTCCGTGGACTCGGCGCCCGCGCGTTTCCCGTACCCTCGTGCCGGGCCGTAGGCTGCCTCCCGACCCCGCGAAGAGCGCGACACGCGCGGGGGTGTTAGGTGGGGGCAAACCCTAGATGTAGTGGTTGGATCGTCACGGCCACCCACAAGTAGTGGTCCCCGGTCCATCAAGGTCGAGTTCATCGCCTATGCTTGTGGCTGTCCTCGAGGGCCTGTTCCGGGCCCCGGAGGGCTATTCGGACGTGCCGTGAAGGAGGGTTGGAGACATGCACTGCCCCTTCTGCAGGCACCCCGACAGCCGGGTCGTCGACAGTCGCACCACGGACGACGGGACGTCGATCCGGCGACGCCGCCAGTGCCCCGACTGCTCCCGTCGCTTCACGACGGTGGAGACCTGCTCGCTGATGGTGGTCAAGCGCAGCGGCGTGACCGAGCCCTTCAGCCGTACCAAGGTCATCTCGGGCGTCCGCAAGGCGTGCCAGGGCCGCCCGGTCACGGAGGACGCGCTCGCGAAGCTCGGCCAGCGGGTCGAGGAGGCGGTGCGTGCGACGGGCAGCGCCGAGCTGACGACGCACGATGTGGGCCTGGCCATACTCGGCCCCCTGCAGGAGCTCGACCTCGTCGCGTACCTGCGCTTCGCATCCGTGTACCGGGCGTTCAACTCGCTCGAAGACTTCGAGACAGCTATCGCGGAGCTGCGCGAACAGCGGCCCCGCGCCGAGCAATGCGGGAACGGCGAGCCCTTGGAGGCTCCCGCTCCCGCCGCTGTCGCCGCTGATTGATCACCGGGCCGGCCGGCAGGGTGGGAGAGCCGGCGGCGAGCGGCACCAGACCTGCTCCCGGGCGCTGTGCGTGGCGTCCGGAGCATAAGAAACAGACTGTGCCCTGGGAAGAACTGGGCACTTCAGGGCGTTTTTGCCCACATATGGGAGGCGGCATGACAGAGACGGCGAGCGGCCCGGCACGAGGTTCCCGTACCAAGGGAGCCAAGTCGACTGCGACCAAGCAGGGCCTGCGCATCGAGCGCATCCACACGACCCCTGGCGTGCACCCGTACGACGAGGTCGCGTGGGAGCGCCGTGACGTCGTCATGACCAACTGGCGCGACGGCTCGATCAACTTCGAGCAGCGTGGCGTCGAGTTCCCCGACTTCTGGTCGGTGAACGCGGTCAACATCGTCACCAGCAAGTACTTCCGGGGTGCTGTCGGCACGCCGCAGCGCGAGACCGGGCTGCGGCAGCTGATCGACCGGATCGTGAAGACGTACCGGAAGGCCGGCGAGGACTACAACTACTTCGCTTCCCCCGCCGACGCCGAGATCTTCGAGCACGAGCTGGCCTACGCCCTCCTGCACCAGATCTTCAGCTTCAACTCGCCGGTCTGGTTCAACGTCGGCACGCCCCAGCCGCAGCAGGTCTCGGCCTGCTTCATCCTGGCCGTCGACGACTCCATGGAGTCCATCCTCGACTGGTACAAGGAAGAGGGGATGATCTTCAAGGGCGGCTCCGGTGCCGGCCTGAACCTCTCCCGCATCCGCTCGTCCAAGGAACTGCTCTCCTCCGGCGGCAACGCCTCCGGCCCGGTCTCCTTCATGCGGGGCGCCGACGCGTCCGCAGGAACGATCAAGTCCGGTGGCGCCACCCGCCGCGCGGCCAAGATGGTCATCCTCGACGTCGACCACCCCGACATCGAGAACTTCATCGAGACCAAGGTGAAGGAGGAGGAGAAGATCCGCGCCCTGCGTGACGCGGGCTTCGACATGGACCTGGGCGGCGACGACATCACGTCCGTCCAGTACCAGAACGCCAACAACTCGGTCCGCGTGAACGACGAGTTCATGAAGGCCGTCGAGTCCGGCGGAAAGTTCGGGCTGCGCGCCCGGATGACCGGTGACGTCATCGAAGAGGTCGAGGCCAAGTCCCTCTTCCGCAAGATGGCGGAGGCCGCCTGGGCGTGTGCCGACCCGGGCATCCAGTACGACGACACGATCAACCACTGGCACACCTGCCCGGAGTCCGGCCGGATCAACGGCTCGAACCCCTGCAGCGAGTACATGCACCTGGACAACACCTCGTGCAACCTGGCCTCGCTGAACCTGATGAAGTTCCTGAAGGACGACGGCGAGGGCCACCAGTCCTTCGAGGTCGAGCGCTTCGCCAAGGTCGTCGAGCTGGTCATCACCGCGATGGACATCTCGATCTGCTTCGCGGACTTCCCGACCCAGAAGATCGGCGAGAACACCCGCGCCTACCGTCAGCTGGGCATCGGTTACGCCAACCTCGGCGCCCTCCTGATGGCGACCGGCCACGCGTACGACAGCGACGGCGGCCGCGCGCTCGCCGGAGCCATCACCTCGCTGATGACCGGCACGTCCTACCGCCGCTCCGCCGAGCTGGCCGCGGTCGTCGGCGCGTACGACGGCTACGCCCGCAACGCAGAGCCGCACCAGCGCGTCATGAAGCAGCACTCCGACGCGAACGCCGTGGCCGTCCACGTGGACGACCTGGATTCGCCGATCTGGGCCGCCGCCACGGAGGCCTGGCAGGACGTGATCCGCCTCGGCGCGAAGAACGGCTTCCGTAACGCGCAGGCGTCGGTCATCGCCCCGACCGGCACCATCGGTCTCGCGATGTCCTGCGACACCACCGGCCTCGAGCCGGACCTCGCGCTGGTCAAGTTCAAGAAGCTCGTCGGCGGCGGCTCGATGCAGATCGTCAACGGCACGGTTCCGCAGGCGCTGCGCCGCCTCGGCTACCAGCCGGAGCAGATCGAGGCGATCGTCGCCCACATCGCCGACCACGGCAATGTGATCGACGCCCCCGGCCTGAAGACCGAGCACTACGAGGTCTTCGACTGCGCGATGGGCGAGCGTTCGATCTCGGCCATGGGTCACGTGCGGATGATGGCGGCGATCCAGCCGTGGATCTCGGGCGCCCTCTCCAAGACGGTCAACCTGCCGGAGACGGCGACCGTCGAGGACGTCGAGGAGGTCTACTTCGAGGCCTGGAAGATGGGCGTCAAGGCGCTCGCCATCTACCGCGACAACTGCAAGGTCGGCCAGCCCCTCTCCGCCAAGACCAAGGAGAAGGAGAAGGAGGCGGTCACCGCCAAGGCCGAGGACACCATCCGTACGGCCGTCGAGAAGGTCGTCGAGTACCGCCCGGTCCGCAAGCGCCTGCCCAAGGGCCGTCCCGGCATCACCACCTCCTTCACGGTGGGCGGGGCCGAGGGTTACATGACCGCCAACTCGTACCCGGACGACGGTCTCGGCGAGGTCTTCCTGAAGATGTCCAAGCAGGGCTCCACCCTCGCGGGCATGATGGACGCCTTCTCGATCGCCGTCTCGGTCGGTCTGCAGTACGGCGTGCCGCTGGAGACCTACGTCTCCAAGTTCACCAACATGCGCTTCGAGCCGGCCGGTATGACGGACGACCCGGACGTGCGGATGGCGCAGTCGATCGTCGACTACATCTTCCGCCGCCTGGCGCTCGACTTCCTGCCCTTCGAGACGCGTTCGGCGCTCGGCATCCACTCGGCCGAGGAGCGTCAGCGCCACCTCGACACCGGTTCGTACGAGCCGGCGTTCGGCGAGGACGACCTCGACACGGAGAGCCTGGCGCAGTCCGCGCCCGTGCACGTCGAGCCGCTGAAGGCGGTCGCCTCGCCCGAGGAGACCGCTGCCGAGAAGCCGGCCCCCAGGGCCGCGCACACCTCGGCCGAGCTGGTCGAGATGCAGCTCGGCATCAGCGCGGACGCCCCGCTCTGCTTCTCGTGCGGTACGAAGATGCAGCGCGCCGGATCCTGCTACATCTGCGAGGGCTGCGGCTCGACCAGCGGTTGCAGCTGACACCGGGCGGATCACGTCCGGTGCGGGTGTGAGCACCTGCCACCGACGCGCTGATCCGCACACGGAGAGGGTGCCGGCCACGGGCCGGTGCCCTCTCCTGCGTCCCGGGCCTCGGAGTTCCAGGCGCCGCGTGACGGCTTCGACCGGCCCCCTCCCCGGAGAGTGCTCCCCGGGGAGGGGAGCGTCGGCGAGCGACCGGGACGTTGCGCGAGCGCCGGACACGCCCGCGCGCGACGGGGGGATCGTGCGCGAAGAATTGGCGCGCCACGGGGCCGGGACAGGCCGGATCATCGGCTGGTGACTGACGAGAAGAGTTGTCTCACCCTCCGTGTCGTCGTCCCCCAGCGGTCCCAGACGGGGGAGCCCGTGCAGGTCAGGCCGCTGGTCGACGGTCTGGACATCCTGGACGACGCGTTCACCGGGGGCCGCGCGAGGACCCCGCGTACCTCCTGTCGCCGGACAGCCCCCTGGTCGCCGGCGCCGATCCGCGTGAGGTGCGGCTGGCGCAGGCGAAGAGACTTGCCGAACAGGTCCTGGCGGGCGATCCCCGCAGGGTGGCCGAGGTCTGCGGCGGATCACCGGACTTCCCCCGCAGCTCGGTCAGGCCGCGGGCCACGAGGGCGCGAACGCCGGCCCGCGACGACCGCGCGGACGCGGACGGGGCGGCCTCGCCCCGTCGGCTCGCCACCCGGCGGGCGTACTGGTGCCCGGGCGCACCGGAACGGGGAGCCGCCCGGCGTCACGCGCCTCGTCGCCCGCCGCGTGTCAGTCGGCGCTGCTGCCCATCGTGGCGGCGAACGAACCTGGGTCGCCGTCGAAACCGCGCACGGCCGCGCGGAAGCCCCAGGAGCCCGAGGCATCTCGTACGAACTCGGCGACCACCGCGGCGGTGGCGGTGGCCACGGCGGAGAAGTCGTCCTCCGCCAGGCTGGTGTAGCCCTCCCGGATCTGTACGGCGGTGTGCTCTATCTGACCGAAGGTCTTGTGACCGTCCCGCTGCTGGATGGCGACGCCGACGACGACCCTGGCGTACGCGTCCGACAGCCGGTCGAGTTCGAGCGTCATGACCTCGTCGAAGCCGTAACCCTGCCCCGTCCGGCTGTCCCGGTTCAGCGTGATCGTCCCGTCCGGGGACCTGCTGTCGAAGTGGACGAGGTAGGCAGGGCTGCCGTACGGCGCGTCCGCCCTGTAGGTGGCCGCGATGATGTCGAGGTCGTTGGCGGGCTCACCGGCAGGGCTCGGATCCCACTTGACCCGCACTTCCACCTTCTCGATGTCCTTGTTGGGAGTGCTCACCGGACGTGCCTCCTCGCTGCCGGGCCGACTGGCCGCTTCCACCCTCAGATCATGTCCGTAACTGTCGGTGATTCCAACCGCGTTGGTGTCCGCCGTCGTTTTCGGGCCACGGCATGGCCGGGGTTGAGCGGTCATCCGCTGCCGACCGCCCTGAGCGTGACCCGCGCCACGCCGGGCGCCGTACGATGGCGCAGTGCTGGTCAAGTGGATTCGCTGCACCGTGGTGGACCGCCGCGGTTTCGAGCGGGGGCAGCGGAAGTGGGCGGGGCTGCTCGACGAGCCCGGATTCCGGGGGCAGGGCGGCGGATGGAGCCGAGGGCAGCCCGATGTGGCCCACGTGTTCGCCTTCTGGGAGAACCGGGTGTTCTACGACTCCTTCATGGCCAGTGGACACGACCGGCTGGCCGCCGGGCAGTCCGGCTTGTGCAAGGACATGCGGGTCAAGCTCTTCGAATACCGCTTCGACGTGAAGACGGGATTCGAGCCCCACTTCACCGACGCGGACGTGGTGAGAGTGGCGCACAGCCGCGTGTACGAGGATCGCGTGGACCACTTCGCCCTCATGCAGCAGAGGGTGTGGAACCCGGCCATGGCCGGCTCCCCGGGAATGCTGCGCGGAGTGTTCGGGGAGGCGCCGGGGCACGAGTTCCTGGTGCTGTCGATGTGGCAGTCGAGCGCGGAGCGGGGCAAGTACCGGCCCGAGAGTATCGCCCGGCTCTCGGCGCGCGCGGAGACCGAGAGGGACGTCGAGACACTCACGGGCGACGTGGTCCAGCTGGAACCGTCGTGGACCGTCTGACACACGCCCCTGCCACCGTCCCCGCGGGGGCGCCTGCCCGCCGCCCGCGGACCGCAGTTCTCTCGGTCACATGCACCCGATGGAGTCCGCACAATTGCTCGATCCGGCCGTACGCCATCTAGGGTCGGTACATGGCACGACCGCAACGCATCGTTCTCGTCCGGCACGGTGAGTCCGAGGGAAATGTCGACGACACGGTCTACGAACGCGAGCCCGACCACGCGCTGAGGCTCACGGCGAAGGGCTTGCGCCAGGCAGAGGAGACGGGCGCCCTGCTGCGCGAGCAGTTCGGGGACGAACGGGTCAGCGTGTACATCTCGCCCTACCGGCGGACCCACGAGACGTTCAGGGCCTTCGGCCTCGATCTTGCGCGCGTCCGGGTCAGGGAGGAGCCCCGGCTGCGGGAGCAGGACTGGGGCAACTGGCAGGACCGGGACGACGTCAGACTGCAGAAGGCCTATCGGGACGCCTACGGCCACTTCTTCTACCGCTTCGCCCAGGGTGAGTCGGGGGCGGACGTGTACGACAGGGTCGACGCGTTCCTGGAGAGCCTCCACCGCAGCTTCGAGGCCGCCGACCATCCGGAGAACGTCCTGCTGGTCACCCACGGCCTCACGATGAGGCTCTTCTGCATGCGGTGGTTCCACTGGTCGGTGGCGGAGTTCGAATCGCTCTCCAACCCTGGAAACGGCGAATCCAGGACCCTGCTGCTCGGCGGGAACGGCCGCTACACACTCGACCGGCCCTTCGAGCGGTGGCGGACCCCTGAGCCGTACGGCATCACCGGATAGAGTGGCAGGGCCATGACCGCTGACTCCGCTTCCGACCGGCGCTTCGAACGCGCTCTGGCCAGCCTGCGTGGACTGTCCGTGGGCGATGCCCTGGGCTCCCAGTTCTTCGTACCGGCCAATTACCCGCTGCTCAAGGACCGGGCTCTGCCGCCCGGCGCCTGGCAGTGGACCGACGACACCGAGATGGCCTGCTCCGTGCTCGCCGTGCTGGCCACGCACGAGCGCGTCGACCAGGACGCCCTCGCGCAGTCCTTCGCCCACCACCACGACTTCGACCGCGGCTACGGGCCCGCCGTGAACCGGCTGCTCAGGCTGGTGAGGGAGGGCGGCGACTGGCGTGAGCTGGCGTCCGCGCTCTTCCAGGGCCAGGGCTCCTGGGGAAACGGCTCGGCGATGCGCATCGCACCGCTGGGCGCCTGGTACGCCCACGACCCGGAGCAGGCCACGCATCAGGCCGAGATCTCCTCCTACACCACCCACCAGCACCGCGAAGCGGTCGTCGGGGCCATGGCCGTCGCGGCAGCCGCGGCCCTCGTCGCCGCGCCCGAAGGACCGCCCACGCCGGAGGACCTGCTCGACGGCGTCGTCGCGCTCGTCCCGCGCAGCGCGGTCGGGGCCGGCCTGCGCCGTGCGCGCGACATGCTGGACTACCGGGACGCGGGGACGGTTGCCGCGGTGCTCGGCAACGGCCGTCGTACGAGCGCGCACGACACCGTGCCGTTCGCCCTCTGGTCGGCCGCCCGGAGTCTCGGCGACTTCGAGGAGGCCTTCTGGGTGACGGCGCAGGCGGGCGGTGACGTGGACACCACCTGCGCGATCGTCGGCGGCATCGTTGCCTCCGGTCCGGGTGGCGCCCCTCCTGCGGACTGGTTGGGACGCACGGAGGGACTGCCCGGCTGGGTCCCGCTCGCTCGGGCGAGTCGCTGACGTACGACGGGCGGCGCCGCCCCAGGAGCGACCGGCGGCCGATCGGCTGGCACCGGTCGTTCGGCGGGCCGGTTCTTCCTGACGCACCCGGTCGTTCGACGGGCGCCGGTTCTTCCTGAGGCGCGGGTCGTTCGATGGGCGCCTGTCGTGGCGGCGCGGAGGTGCCGGGCCTTCTCGGTGCGGAGGCTGTGCAACGGGTGCGGCCTCGATCTTGGCTCGGACCGGCGTCGGTGACGTTGCTGCTGATGGGGCGGTGCTGGGCAGGGCCTGGCTGTAGTGCTTTCCGGCCCTGGGGAGGGCCTCCGCTCCGCCGACGGGCGCCCGTTGCACTGCTTTGTCATGTCTACTGTCACGGTCCTGCCACAGGGGCCGCCCCGACCGGCCGAAGAGCCCGGAGCGGACTTACGCTTCGGCCACGCCGCCCTCAGCGATCTTGGTGGGTGTGCGCCTAAAGACTCCGGGGCCGGCGCGCCGCGATGTGGCCGCGCGAGCGGACCCGGGTGGGGAGGGGTCCCATGTCCGATCAGCAGCCCGAGGCTTCCGCGCCCAAGGCGTCCGAGCCCGAGGCTTCCACGCCCGAGGCGTCCGCGTCTGAGGTGTCTGTGCCCAAGGCGTCCGTGCCTGAAGCGTCCGAGCCCGAGGCCGCCGAGGCGCCTGGGTCCGAGCGCAAGGAGTCGTCCGGGTCCGTCGACGCCGGGGTGGGTACGCCCGTGGGTATGCCCAGCAGCTCGCCCGGGTCCGGGGGAGAGGCCGCTCCTGAGAATGCCGGCCGGGCGAAGGCACGGAGCGCGTCCGCGCAGGCGCCTGCCTCGTCCGTGCCGCCGCAGGACCCCGGCCCGGACGTGCCCAAGGTGCCCGCCTACCTCCAGGCACCGCCCCCGCCGGACGTCTGGCAGCGACGGGCACAGCAGCAACCGCCCAGCCTGCTGTCCCGGCTGCGGCCCCCCGCCCCGTCGTCGATCGACGCCGCGACGCTCTGGTCGGTGCTCGCCACGGCGCTGCTCAGCGGGCTGCTGCTCGGCGACGGCCTGGGAGTGAACCTTCTGATCGTGGCCGTGCCGGCCGCTCTCGCGGCGTACTTCGCCGCGAGAGCGGCGGGGCGCGGACTGCGCCCCTGGACCGCTGTATGGGCGGTGGGCGGCCTCGCGCTCCTGGCGATCCCGGCTCTTCGCGACGCGGGCTGGCCGGTGTTCCTCGCCGTCGTGTCCGCGCTGGCCCTCGGCTCGCTCGCCCTCCACGGCAGCCGTAGCTGGCCGGGAGTGTTGCTCGGATCGGTGGGACTGTTCCCCTCGATCGCGGCGGGCTTGCGCTGGGGATGGCGTGGAGTGCGCGCCCGTGCGGACGACTCCAAGGGCCGGGTGCGCACCGTGGTGCGCACCTCGGCGGTGGCAGTCGTACTGCTCGTCGTCTTCGGCACCCTCTTCGCCAGCGCGGACGCCGCCTTCGCCGATCTGCTGGGCAGCCTGACCCCCGATGTGTCGGTCGGCGACAGCCCGTGGCGTGTCCTCCTCTTCGTGCTGGGGCTCGTCGGAGCACTCGCGGCCGCCTACACCGCTGCCGCCCCGGTGCGGTGGGACCGCATCAGCGTCCGGCCGGGCAAGGCCAGAAGCCGGGCGGAGTGGGCCCTGCCGCTGATCGTGCTCAACCTGCTCTTCGCGGCGTTCATCGCACTTCAGCTCGTCGTGCTCCTCGGCGGGTACGACAAGGTGCTGGAGGAGACGGGCCTTACGCCCAGCGCCTACGCCCGCCAGGGCTTCTGGCAGCTCCTCTGGGCCACCGTACTGACCCTGCTCGTCATCGCCCTCGCTCTGCGCTGGGCACCGCGCGGCGGACCCCGTGACCGCACACTGGTCCGGAGCGTGCTCGGCGTCCTGTGCGTACTCACACTGGTGGTCGTGGCCTCCGCGCTGCGCCGCATGGACCTGTACGTGGACGCGTTCGGGCTGACCAGGCTGCGGATCTCGGTGGCGGCCGTGGAACTCTGGCTCGGTGTGGTCCTCGTGCTCATCCTCGCGGCGGGTGTCTTCGGTGCGCGGATGCTGCCCCGTGCCGTCGCGGTCAGCGCGGCCGCGGGAGTGCTTGCCTTCGGGCTGGTGTCGCCCGACGGGCAGATCGCAGAGCAGAACGTCCAGCGGTACCGGAGCGACAGGACCATCGACATCCAGTACCTCAAGGGGCTCTCGGCCGATGCCGTACCCGCTCTGAACGAGTTGCCGGAGCCATTGCGGTCCTGTGCGCTGAAGAACTTCCAGCGTGACTTCGCCGTGGAGGACGCTCCCTGGTACTCCTCCAGCTGGGGCGAGACCCGAGCCAGGGACATCCTGGAGAAGAACCCGCTGCATGAGGACGGGACCGACTGCTACGGCGTCGGACGGGAGGCCGACGAGCGCGACGGCTACGAGGAGGAGGACTCCTACGACCCGTACTGAGTCCTCCCGTCCATGACGCGACGCGCGGTGCCCCGGCTCTTTCGCCGTTCCGGCCTCGGCGCCCGTCCGCGGCCGGACTCCGCCATCCGTTCCCGTTCCGCCCCCGACGCCCGGCCGTTGCAGGCTCCGGCATCCGTCACCGTTCCCGCCCCGGCGGCCCGGCTTCGGCCCCCGAATGTCTGCCCGCTTGCCGCGCTTCGGGGAAG
This sequence comes from Streptomyces sp. NPDC005494, assembly GCF_042872025.1. NCBI lineage: Bacteria > Bacillati > Actinomycetota > Actinomycetes > Kitasatosporales > Streptomycetaceae > Streptomyces > Streptomyces sp. NPDC005494. Next base: position 515,653 of record NZ_JBIAJR010000004.1, on the reverse strand, counting down.
GGCCGTGGTGAGAGCCGATGGCGGCCGTCCGGTAACTCCCCGGCGTTCCATGCAAGTCGGCCGAGGAGGGGCCGAGTGCGCAGAGCTGGGTTCACAAGTGCGACGCGCGTGAGGCGGAACGTGTGCAGACGGTGCCGCGGAGGGAGCGCTTCAGGCGCCGCGGCCGAACGTGCCGTGCTGTGTCCGGTCAGAGGCGGCGCCGGTCGGCGGCCGTTCGACGGGGGCGGGTGCTGATGGGGGCCGGCCCGCCGCGACAGCTCGCGGGCCAGCCCTCGCGGGGGTGACGTGCCGTACCGGGGTGTGCGACAGCGAATCGTGGGACTCCGGAATGGCCGGGGCCGACCTGTCGGCTCACGGTGGCCTGCGGCTGCCTCCCGAGTCGTCGGCACGCCCCGTCGGACCCGGGCCCGCCAGGTCCCGGATACGACGGGAAGAGCCCTCGGTCGCCGGACGGTGCCCCGGGGTGTTCTTGCCGTGCCCATCGGCGTAACCTGGCAGGCGCCATGCCGTACGAACCACCCACGCACACCGTCGAGCGCTCACTGCGCGCTACCTCCGGTGCCAGAACCGTCGCCGGTGTCGACGAGGTCGGACGCGGAGCGTGGGCCGGCCCCGTCACCGTGTGCGCGGCCGTCACCGGTCTCCGCAGACCTCCCGAGGGCCTGACCGACTCCAAGCTGATCAGCCCCAAGCGCCGGGCGGAACTCGCCCCGCTGCTCGAGAAGTGGGTCACGGCCTACGGTCTGGGGCACGCCTCACCGCTGGAGATCGACGATCTCGGCATGACGGCGGCTCTCCGTCTGGCGGCGGTCAGGGCACTCGACGCACTGCCCGTGCGTCCCGACGCCGTGATTCTCGACGGGAAGCACGACTACCTCGGAGCGCCCTGGAAGGTCCGTACGGTGATCAAAGGTGACCAGTCCTGTATCGCCGTCGCTGCGGCCTCGGTCATAGCCAAGGTCCACAGGGACACCATGATGGCCGAACTGGGCGCCGACACAGGGCAGTACGAAGACTTCGCCTTCGGCGCGAACGCGGGTTATCCGTCACCGGTGCACCGGGCCGCGCTGGAGGAACAGGGGCCCACGCCCCACCACCGCCTCAGCTGGTCCTACCTCGACGCGCTGCCCCGGTGGCAGCACCTGAAGAAGGTCCGATTCTCCGCCGAGGCGGCCGCACTGGAAAGCGGGGGCCAGCTCGGCTTCGACTTCTGATCGCACAGGCGCATCCACCCGCCGGCGTACGAGCCGGCCGTGACAGACAACCTATTCATGCCTCTCATCCCCGAGGAGCCTCAGATTCCCGAGAGCGCCCAGGGTCCCCGCGTAACTCCGGCCGCCGGCCGCACCGCGCCGACCCCCCGTCCCGTACCTGGCCCGCGTTCCGCGGCCACGCCGCGTCCCGGAAACCCGGGCCGAGGCCCCGCGCGCCCCGCGCCCCCGGCGCAGCGCCCGCATCCCGCGCCCCCGGTGCCCGCCGCTCCGGTGCCGGCCGCCGCCAAGGCGCCGACCGCCCGGCAGCTGCCGGACGCCGGCGCCGCAGCACAGTTCCAGCTGATCCCGGCCCCCGTGGGCGGTGCGGTCGACGCGGCCGACGAGGCCGTCGACCTGCTGCTCGACTCCGGACGCGCCCCCGGCGACATCCTGGTGCTCACCACCGGCGAGCAGCACCCCTGGGCCGCGCACGAACTCTCCTTCGGGGAGGCCGCGTACTGGGCCCAGCACGACGCGGGCGACGACGTCTTCTTCGCCCGCACGGCGAACGCCGACCGCTGTGCCTCGCGTTCCGTGATCGTCGTCGCGGTCAACGGCGACCTCGACGAGACGTCGGCCCGCGCACTGTCCGACGTGCGTGAGCGCGCCGGCGCGCTGCTGATCGTCTGCGGCGACCCGCAGAAGGTCAACTCGGCGCTCGGCGCAGGCGTCTGAGCTGTGTTTCGCGTGGGTCCCGGCCGTCCATGAGGACGCTCGGGGCCCACGTCTGCTTCAGCGTGCGGCGGTCCGCCTCAGGGCGTCCGCCGCGCCGCCACCGGTCCGCAACGGAACCGGATCGTGGTCGGCCGAGGTGTCGGCCAGAGCCGAAGGCCTGGACGACAGCGTGGGGCTGCGCCCGCCCCTGCCCTCGCCGAGGACCTGCCAGCCGCCGTGCGTCAGGGTGATGTAGGCCCCGCACCGGAGGCCGTGCAGTGTGCAGGCGTCCCGCAGCCCCCACATCCAGGCACCGTCCTCCTCGGTCCAGCGCTCGTCGCCCTCACGGCAGTAGAGAAGGACGGCTGTACGCACCGGGGTGCGGCGGCGCAGGTCGTGCGGGATCACCCTGCGCAAATGCGCCAGCAGGGCATTGCGGAACTCCCATCCGTCCGTGGACACCGTGGCTCGCCGGGCGAACGACGCGCTGGCCGTCAGGCGTTCCTCATGGTCGAGGACGGCGACGACAGCGGTGGCGGGTGTCGGACGGTGTCGGGCATGGAGACCGCTGACGACTTCACGTGGGCTGCGGAGCAGTGGTATCCCGGCCGCCGCCCACTCGGCCGGTTCGAGCATCCTGGCTACGTGGTTGACGGAGCCGGCGGATGCCGACAGCGATGTGGCTGCGGACGGAGCGAATCCGAAGGTCACGGTCCTCCCTTCGCTACGCGCCCACGGTGCGGGCAGGGTCGAGTGAGGGCGCGCCGCGGCACAGCCCTTCCGGGCCCGCGAAAAGACCGTGCGGGGAGCGACTCCAATTCTTCCTGTCGTACCGGCGGGCGGCAACGAGCAATTGATGCGGCTGACGGGAATCGGACGGAATGGTACGGATATCCCTGCCCGTTCGGCGCCGGACGAAGCCACCCGTCATGCCTGGACGGCAAGGACCAGCGGAAACACCCCCTCCGCTCCGGCGCGGCGCAGCAGACGTGCGGCGACGGCGAGAGTCCACCCGGTGTCGGAGAGATCGTCCACGAGCAGCACGGGACCTCTCGCGGCGGCGAGCGCCTCCGCCAGGGCGGGTTCGACGACGAGTGCCTCGTGCAGCGCTTTCACCCTCTGCGCGCTGTTGGTCTGCGACATCCGCAGGTCCTCGCTGCCGGGCGTGTAGCTGACCGTGCCCAGCAGGGGCATCCGGCCGATCTCCGCGATACGGCTGCCGAGCGACCGGACCAGCTGCGGCCTTCGGCGCGAGGCGACCGTGACGACCCCCACCGGCCTCGGGGCGGCGTCCGGGGCGCCCGACGCCCAGCCGCCGGGCCCCTTCGCCCAGTCGCTCACGACGGTGACCACGGCGCTCGTCACGTCGTCGGGAACAGGGGCGTCCGGGGCCTGCGGCGCCAGGAGCGGACGGAGTCTGTTGCCCCAGCCGATGTCCGAGAGGCGGCCGAGCGCCCGGCCCGGTAGGGCGATCTCGCCCGCAGGGATACGGCCCTTGAGGTCGACCCCCACAGCGGACAGGCCCGTGGGCCACATCTTGCGCGGCTCCACCTCGACACCCGGCCTGCCGAGCTCGCCCCGTGCCCCGTCGAGAGCCGCGGTGGAGACCTTGTCGTCGAACCGCGGACCGGCGCAGTTGTCACAGCGCCCGCACGCGGTGGCCTCCTCGTCGTCCAGCTGGCGCCGGAGGAACTCCATGCGGCACCCGGTCCCCGACGCGTAGTCACGCATGGCCTGTTGCTCGGAGGCACGCTGCCGCGCGACCCACGCGTAGCGCTCGGAGTCGTAGACCCAGGGTTCACCCGTGGAGATCCAGCCGCCCTTCACCCGCTTCACCGCACCGTCGACGTCCAGCACCTTGAGCATCGTCTCGAGACGGGTGCGCCGCAGATCCACCAGCGGTTCCATGGCGGGCAGTGAGAGGGGCCGACTCGCCTGCGCCAGGACGTCCAGGGTGCGGCGCACCTGCTCCTCCGGAGGGAACGCCACGGAGGCGAAGTACTGCCAGATGGCTTCGTCCTCCTTGCCCGGGAGCAGCAGTACCTCCGCATGGTCCACTCCACGCCCCGCGCGGCCGACCTGCTGGTAGTAGGCGATGGGGGACGACGGCGAACCCAGATGCACGACGAAGCCGAGATCGGGTTTGTCGAATCCCATACCGAGCGCCGACGTCGCCACGAGAGCCTTGACCCTGTTGGCCAGCAGATCGTCCTCGGCCTGCTGGCGGTCCGCGTTCTCGGTCCTGCCGGTGTAGGACGCGACCGGATAGCCGCACTGGCGGAGATAGGCGGTGATCTCCTCGGCCGCCGCGACCGTGAGCGTGTAGATGATGCCCGACCCGGGGAGTTCCCCGAGGTGATCGCCCAGCCAGGCCAGCCGGTGCGCCGCGTTGGGCAGTTGCAGCACGCTCAGACTGAGGCTCTCGCGGTCCAGCGCGCCCCGCAGGACCAGCGCGTCCGTGCCCGCACCCGTGCCGAGCTGCTCCGCGACGTCCGCTGTCACGCGCGCGTTGGCGGTAGCCGTCGTGGCGAGCACCGGCACGCCGGCGGGCAGATCGGCGAGCATGGTCCGCAGCCGACGGTAATCCGGCCGGAAATCATGCCCCCAGTCGGAGATGCAGTGGGCCTCGTCGACCACGAGCAGCCCTGTCGCAGCGGCCAGCTGAGGCAGCACCTGATCCCGGAAGTCCGGGTTGTTGAGCCGCTCCGGACTGACCAGGAGCACGTCCACCTCTCCCGCCGCCACCTCCGCCTGCACGGTTTCCCACTCCTCGGTGTTGGAGGAGTTGATCGTGCGTGCGCTGATACCGGCCCTCGCCGCCGCCGCCACCTGGTTGCGCATCAGCGCCAGCAGTGGCGAGACGATCACCGTCGGCCCGCTTCCCCGCGCACGCAGCAGCGAGGTCGCGACGAAGTACACCGCCGACTTGCCCCAGCCCGTCCGCTGGACGACCAGCGCCCTGCGCTTGTCCGCGACGAGAGCCTCGATGGCCCGCCACTGGTCCTCGCGCAGCCGGGCGGCGCCCGTGGCGTCCCCGACCAGGCGGGCGAGTACGGAGTCGGCCGAGGCCCTGAGCTCTGCGCGGTCTGCGTTGGTCATGCCCCCATGCAACCTGATGCCTGCGACAACTGCGAACGGCCCTGCTGTCCCTGTGGACAAAGTTATCCACAGGGGTCGCGGAAATCGGCGTCTCGCGGGACGGTCATGCCATGAACAACCACCACGAATCGATCGGCTCGTCCGACACACAGCAGATCACCCTGCGCGGTCCCGCCGAGCTCGCCGACGCGCTCCCGTACCTGATGGGGTTCCATCCGAACGACAGTGTGGTCATGGTGGCCCTGCACGGCGGGCGGGGCCGTTTCGGCGGGCGCCTCAGGATGGGGATTCCGAGTGCGCCCGGCGAGTGGGCGCCGGTGGCCGACCAGCTTGCGCAGTGCCTCGTCGCCGGCAGCGAGAAGCGTGAGGCCCGTCCCGACGCCATCGTCGTGTTTCTGTGCCAGGACCCGGTCGAGGGGGAGAGCGCCTCGCAGACCATGGAGCGGCTCAGGCCGTTCGCACAGCTCCTGCGCACCGCGTGCGGGGCGCTCGACGTTCCCGTACTCGAGGCGCTCTGCATCTCCGACGGCCGGTACTGGTCCTACTGCTGTCCCGATGCGCGCTGCTGCCCGGTCGAGGGGAACCCGTTGGCCCTGCCGGGCACCACGGTGATGGCAGCGGCGGCCGCGTACGCCGGGGTCCGGGTCCGCGGGACGCTCCGGGACATGGAGGCGCGGCTCGCACCGGGGGAGCCGGCGGAGGCGCAGGAGCAGGAACGGGCGCTGGACTCTGCGGGAGCCGTACTGGTGTCCCGCATCCTCGACGTCCACGGGCGGGGCGAGGTGTCGAGCGAGACCCTGGCGCTCGCCCGTGTCCTCATGGGGCGCCTCGAAGGCGCCCCGTCCGCCGGCGCCGCCGGACCGGACGAGGCCGACGACGCCCTGATCACCCCGGAGGAGGCCGCGGCAGTGATCCTCGGCCTCCAGGACCGGGAGACCAGGGACAGGGCCGCCGAATGGATGGAAGGCCGCGAGGCCGAAACGGCGCTGAGGCTGTGGCGGGTGCTCGCCCGGCGGTGTGTCGGCCCGTACGTGGAACACTCCGCCGCTCCGCTCACACTGGCGGGCTGGGTCTCGTGGTCCACCGGCGACGAGGCCGCCGCCAGGGTGGCGCTGGGGCTCGCCCTTCGGGCCGACCCGCACTACACGTTCGCGCAACTGCTGCATCAGGCGTGCAACCAGGGCCTGGACCCGGAGACACTGCGTCGCTGCCTGCGCGAGGAGCGCGGCTCGCGCGAAGCAGGGGAGGGACACGGAAGCGGCACTCGGGAGCCCGCTGTTCGGCGGCAGGAGCCCGCCACAGGGAAGCAGGAGCCCGGTGCCGGGCGGCAGGCGGGCACCCCCGGGCATACGGAGACGGGAAGGGGTCGGCCACCGGCGCGCCTCCGGGCCGCGAAGCGGCCGCGGCGGGCCACGGCCCGTCCCGCCCGTGCCGAGGCCCCTCGGCCGCGCTCTGCCACGACCAGGCGCCGGGCACGGGAGACCCGGCGCCGTGGGCATCGGACCGCCGAGAACAACGGCTGAGGACGGGCTTCCGCCGGTCGGAGGCGGCCCGGGGGCCGTGGGGCGGCCTGGCGTGCGGAGGTCAGGCCCGGGCGTCACACGGCGAACCGGCGTCGCGCGCCAGGAACCAACATCGCGAAGGGCGTGTTTATCGTCAGGAAGACGACTATGATTTCGGCATGCCGCCCTACGACCCGTCGACCTTCCCGCCCTTCGCCGTCACCGTCGACCTGGTTGTCCTCACGGTGCGCCGTCACGCACTCTGTGCACTGGTGGTGCGCCGTGGTGAATCGCCGTTCCAGGGCCGGTGGGCACTGCCCGGCGGTTTCGTCAGGACCGACGAGGACCTCGGTGCGGCGGCAGCGCGCGAACTGGTCGAGGAGACCGGCCTCTGCGCCCACGACCCGGCCGCCCCCGCTGTGGGCAACGGCGCTCACCTCGAACAACTGGCGACCTACGGAGACCCCGGCCGCGATCCCAGGATGCGGGTCGTCAGCGTCGCGCACCTCGCGCTGGCGCCCGACCTTCCGGCCCCGCGAGCGGGTGGTGACGCGAACAGCGCGCGCTGGGCCCCGGTCGGAGACCTGCTCGGGCCCGGGGGTGACTTCGGGCGTGACGGCGAGCAGTCCGCGCCTCTGGCCTTCGACCACGCGAGGATCCTCGACGACGGGGTGGAGCGAGCCCGCTCGAAGATCGAGTACTCCTCGCTGGCCACGGCTTTCTGTCCACCGGAGTTCACCGTCGGCGAGCTGCGGAGGGTCTACGAGGCTGTGTGGGGAGTGGTCCTGGACCCCAGGAACTTCCACCGCAAGGTGACGGGCACGCCCGGCTTCCTCGTTCCGTCCGGCGGCACGACCACGCGGCAGGGTGGCCGCCCTGCTCAGCTCTTCCGGGCCGGTGCGGCCACGGTGCTGAACCCCCCGATGCTGCGACCGGAAGTCTGACCCCTGGTCCACGGGCCGGCAGTTCCGAACGCCGTCGCGAATCGGGCCGGCGTCGCAGACCGCACGGGGACAGGTCCAGGCTGCCGACCCGGCTGCGTCGGGCCGGGAGAGCGGGCGCCCCGCGCCCTTCGCCGTCGAACCCACGGAACGCCCCAGAGGCATCGGTGCACCAAAAGTCTGAAATGTCGCGTTATCTTGCTGGGGTACTCCACCCTGCCGCCGAGCGGTCACACCCTCTGCGAGAGAAGCGATGCTCCAGGCCATCGGACTCACCAGCGTTCCCCGTCGCGACGCACTGCCCGCCGTTGACGACCTGACCTTCGAAGCTCCGTCCGGCAGCGTCACGGTGCTGCTCGGCGCTCCCGGCTCCGGGAAGAGCACCGCCCTTCGTCTGATGCTCGAACTCGAGGCCGGAAGGGGCGTCACCTATTTCCGGGGCCGCCCGTTGCACCGCATCGGGCACCCCGCCCGCGAGGTCGGGGTGCTGCTCGGAGACGTGCCTGGCCATCCCGCTCGCACAGCCCGGGGGCAGCTCCGCATGCTCTGTGCGGCGGCGGGGGTCCCCGCGTCGCGAGCCGACGAGCTGCTCGAGGTCGTCGGCCTCGCGGGCCTCGGCGATCAGCGCATCGGGACTCTCTCGGCGGGCATGGACCGGCGGCTCGGCCTCGCCTCGGCGTTGCTCGGCGATCCTCACACGCTCGTCCTGGACGAGCCTGCCGAAGGCCTCTCGCCGCGCGAGAGGAGCTGGCTCCACGGGCTGCTCCGGGCACACGCGGCCGAGGGCGGAACCGTGCTGCACACGACCAGTGACCCCAAGGAGGCCGCCCGGGCGGCCGACCGTGTGGTGACCATCGACGACGGGCGCCTAGTCGCCGATCAGGGCGTCGCCGACTTCTCCCGTACGCGCCTGCGGCCCCGTGTCGCGGTGCGGACCCCGCATGCCGCACGCCTGGCCGCCGTGATGAACCGGGAGGCGCGCGCTGCCCGGCGGTCCGTCGAGGTGGTCGCGGAGGACGGAAGCCGGCTGTCGGTGTACGGCAGCAGTTGTGCCGAGGTCGGTGACACGGCGTACCGGCACGGGGTCCCGGTGCATCAACTCGCGGACGAGACCGGGGACGCCGGGCCGGTCGCACCGCCGGGTCGAGCGACGGCGGGCGGTCACGTGAGGCCGGTTCCGTCCGGGCCCGCGTCGGCAGTGGCGATCTCGGAGCTTCCCCCTCCCATTCCCGTGCGCCCGGCCCGTGGCCCGCTGCGGCCCTTGCGGTACGAACTGCGCCGGCTCTTCGGGGTGCGGACAACCGCCGTGATCATGATGGCGGTTGTGCTTGTGTCGGCAGGTCTCTCCGTGGTGCTGGCGCGCTCGGGCCGGACGCCGTTGCCCGATCTGCTGGTCGCCTGGCCGGACCTGCTGCCCCTGCCGCCCGCCGCCTTCGCCGCCGGGCTGCTGGGCGCGCTCTCCTTCGGTGACGAGTTCCGCTACCCGGCACTGGCCGCCGGGCGCGGGACGGTTCCCCGCCGACTCGGTCTTCTCCTCGCCAAGCTGGTCGTGTCGGCAGGCGTCGCGCTCTCGCTCGCTCTGTTCTGTGTACTGGCGGACGCCGAAGCTCTCCGGCTCGTCTACGGCGCGGACTTGGTGTCGATCCCCGCGAATGTCGCGCAACTGGCGCTCAGTTGGGCCGGCCTTTCCGTCGGCTGCGCCTGGGCGGGGCTCCTGGCGGCCGGCGTCTTCCGTCTCACGGGTGCCGGAGTCGCCGCGGTGCTGGCGGTGCCGGTGCTCGTCGTACCACTGGTGCAGAAGCTCCTCGCTGTTCCGGCCGCCCGTTCGATCGCAGGGCTGCCGGGACGGCTGCGTGAACTCACCTGGCTGCAGTGGCCGAGCGAGACGGACCGGTGGGTCATGGCCGTCGTGAGGGTCCTGGGGCAGCCCGTGGGACTGGCGCTGTCCCTTTCCCTCGGTGCTCTGATCTGCGCGTATGCCGTCACCAGCCTGCGCGGCAGGGCGCGTTGGTGACGCAGGGAACCGGAGCCCATGACCGTCGGCGGTCAACTCACCCGATAACGAGCGATTTCCGCACATAGGGCGTCAATTGCAAGGCGGGTGCCGATCACCCTTTCGTGTGCTTTTCAGCAAAGACCTCAAGGGGTGGCTGAGCCGCGCCGAAAAAGACTCCGTGAGTACCCTTGCGCACACCATGATGACCGCCGCCCGCTCCGCCGACTCCGGCCTCGCCGGGCCGGGCGAACTCGACCGCTACCCCTACACGGAGGCGCCGGCCGGCGAGCGTGCCGCGCTGCGTTCCTGGGGCGGTGCCGAATCCGACTTGGGACGGGCGAGCCGGCGCGGAGCCAGCCGAGGCCGTGGACTGCATGGCCAACTGGTCCAGCAGCTCGGCCAGATGATCGTTTCCGGTGACCTCGGTGCGGACCGGCCGCTCGTCCCCGAGGAGATCGGGCAGCGATTCGAGGTGTCCCGCACCGTTGTGAGGGAGTCCCTGCGCGTTCTCGAGGCCAAGGGCCTGGTCAGCGCCCGGCCCAACGTGGGCACCCGCGTCCGGCCGGTGAGCGACTGGAATCTGCTGGACCCCGACATCATCGAATGGCGGGCTTTCGGGCCGCAGCGGGAGGATCAGCGCCGGGAGCTGGACGAGCTTCGCTGGACCATCGAGCCGCTGGCCGCCCGGCTGGCAGCCGGACATGGCCGGGAGGACATTCAGCAGCGCCTCGGCGACATGATCGAGATCATGGGCCACGCGATGGGGCAGGGGGACGCCATCACGTTCTCCCGGGCCGACGCGGAGTTCCACTCACTGCTGATCCAGGCGGCGGGCAACCGCATGCTCGAACACCTCTCCGGCATCGTGTCGGCTGCCCTGCACGTCTCGGGTGGGCCCGTCACGGCCTGCGACCGCCCGGCGGAGACGTCGCTCGGCCACCATGCGCGGATCGTCGAGGCCCTGGCATCGGGCGACGCCGCAGGCGCCGAAGCCGCCATGCGGCAGCTGCTGCTCGGCCACCTGGACGGAGAACGGGTGGTTCCCGCCCCCCGCGAGCACTGAAGCACCACAAACCGGGGTATGCGGACCGTGTGCCGCCGGGCCTCCCGGTTCGGCGGCATAGTTGTACGGAGATGTGACCTCTGGTTCGGTTTGTCGCGAATGAGGTGTGACTGGGGCCACGCGAATTGGGCGTAACACTCCTCGAAACAGTGCGATGACCTAAGAGGTGACCGCCGCGGAAGGAATACAGCAGCCACGTAGTGCGCTGTGCAGTTCTGAGGCCAAGCCCGCGCCGTCGGCAACATCCCCAGCCGCCGGTCGTCGGTTCCAGCCCCCTCCAGGGCCGGACCGGAAGCCGTTTCCATCGTTCCGAGAGGTTGTTCGTGTCGGCCAGCACATCCCGTACGCTCCCGCCGGAGATCGCCGAGTCCGAGTCTGTGATGGCGCTCATCGAGCGGGGAAAGGCTGATGGGCAGATCGCCGGCGATGACGTGCGTCGGGCCTTCGAGGCTGACCAGATTCCGCCAACCCAGTGGAAGAACGTTCTGCGCAGCCTCAACCAGATCCTCGAGGAAGAGGGTGTGACGCTGATGGTCAGTGCCGCGGAGTCGCCTAAGCGCGCCCGCAAGAGCGTCGCAGCGAAGAGCCCGGTCAAGCGCACCGCCACCAAGACCGTCGCGGCCAAGACAGCCGTGACCCGTACCGTCGCGGCCTCCGCCGCCCCGGCGGCAGAGAGCGCGGATGTGGCGGCCGACGACGCTGCCGTCGCCGCTCCTGCGAAGAAGACGGCAGCCAAGAAGACGGTTGCCAAGAAGACCGCCGCGAAGAAGACGGCGGCCAAGAAGACCGCCGCGAAGAAGTCCGGCAAGCAGGACGACGAGCTGCTCGACGGTGACGAGGCTGTCGAGGAAGTCAAGGCCGGCAAGGGCGAGGAAGAGGAGGGCGAGGGCGAGAACAAGGGCTTCGTCCTCTCCGACGACGACGAGGACGACGCGCCTGCGCAGCAGGTCGCCGTCGCCGGCGCCACCGCCGACCCGGTCAAGGACTACCTGAAGCAGATCGGCAAGGTTCCCCTCCTCAACGCCGAGCAGGAGGTCGAGCTCGCCAAGCGCATCGAGGCCGGCCTGTTCGCCGAGGACAAGCTCGCCAACGCCGACAAGCTCGCGCCGAAGCTCAAGCGCGAGCTGGAGATCATCGCCGAGGACGGCCGCCGGGCCAAGAACCACCTGCTGGAGGCCAACCTCCGCCTCGTGGTCTCGCTGGCCAAGCGCTACACCGGCCGCGGCATGCTCTTCCTGGACCTCATCCAGGAGGGCAACCTCGGTCTGATCCGCGCGGTGGAGAAGTTCGACTACACCAAGGGCTACAAGTTCTCCACGTACGCCACCTGGTGGATTCGTCAGGCCATCACCCGCGCCATGGCCGACCAGGCTCGCACCATCCGTATTCCGGTGCACATGGTCGAGGTCATCAACAAGCTCGCGCGCGTGCAGCGCCAGATGCTCCAGGACCTGGGCCGTGAGCCCACGCCGGAGGAGCTGGCCAAGGAGCTCGACATGACCCCTGAGAAGGTCATCGAGGTCCAGAAGTACGGCCGCGAGCCCATTTCCCTCCACACCCCGCTGGGTGAGGACGGGGACAGCGAGTTCGGTGACCTGATCGAGGACTCCGAGGCGGTCGTGCCGGCGGACGCCGTGAGCTTCACGCTGCTCCAGGAGCAGCTGCACTCGGTGCTCGACACGCTCTCCGAGCGCGAGGCGGGCGTGGTCTCGATGCGCTTCGGTCTCACCGACGGACAGCCGAAGACGCTCGACGAGATCGGCAAGGTCTACGGCGTGACGCGCGAGCGCATCCGTCAGATCGAGTCGAAGACGATGTCGAAGCTGCGCCACCCGTCGCGTTCGCAGGTGCTGCGCGACTACCTCGACTAGATCGAGGACAGACATGGGCGGGGCCCGGAACCACTTCAGGTTCCGGGCCCCGCCCATGTCCGCATGCGGCTCGCACCGGCTCGGATGACGCTGAGTAGGCAATGCTCACCTCGGCGTCAGGAGTCCCCATGCCCCGCCTTCTCGTACGCGCCCTTCCCGCCGCATTCCTGCTGGCGGCTGCGGCGGGCGCGATACCGATCGGCCCCTCGCACCGTGCCGCCGCGGACAGCATCATCGTCGGTGGGAAGCCCGTCTCCGTCGCGGACAGCCCGTGGGCAGTGGCTCTGTCGAGCCGTGACCGGTTCGGAGGAACCCGCGGCGGTCAGTTCTGCGGCGGAGTCGCTGTCGGGCCCACCAAGGTGCTGACGGCCGCACACTGCCTGAGGGAGGAGGTGCTGGGCGCACCCGTCCCGGAGATCCGCGATCTGAGGGTCATTGCCGGACGGGACGAATTGAGCGGTCCGGGTGGCCGGGAGATCTCCGTGCGTTCGGCGTGGGTCAACCCTGGCTACGACCCGCACACCAATGCCGCGGATCTCGCCGTACTCACTCTGGCACAGTCGCTGCCGGCAGGGAGCGTGGTACCGATGGCGGGAGCCGGTAGTGCGGCCTACGAGCCGGGCACGAAGGCCACGGTGTACGGCTGGGGGGACACGACGGGCTACGGCGCCTACTCGTCCGGGCTGCGTGCCGCCGCGGTGCGCGTACTCCCGGACGCCGACTGCACGCGGGCGTACCCGGGCGGCTCACAGGGCCTGTACGACGCGTCGTCCATGCTCTGCGCCGGCGACCCCGCCGGGGGGCGTGATGCGTGCCAGGGGGACAGCGGAGGCCCGCTGGTGGCCCGTGGGCGCCTTGTGGGCCTCGTCTCGTGGGGCAGCGGCTGCGGAAGCCCAGGAAGCCCCGGTGTGTACACCCGCATCTCCGCGGCGATCCGGTGGATGGCCGACCGGAACTGACCGCGGACGGGCCGAAGGGTATGAGAACGGGCGGCTTTCCCTGCTGGGAGGCCGCCCGTCGGCCGGTCCGGGACCGTACCCATGGCTCGTCGTGGATGCGAGGTGTCAGTGTTCCTCGTCGGCAGCACTGGCCTGGGCGGCAGTGAGCCGATCCGTCTCATCCTGTATTTCCGCGGCGATCTTCTTGAGTTCCGGCTCGAACTTGCGCCCATGGTGGGCGCAGAAGAGCAGTTCACCGCCGCTGATCAGGACGACGCGCAGATAGGCCTGGGCGCCGCAACGGTCACAGCGGTCTGCTGCGGTCAGCGGGCTCGCGGGGGTCAGAACAGTAGTCACGTCGCCTCTTCTCTAGCTCGACGAGCTGTCGTACCAGGGTCAACATCCAACCAGGCCGAAAACGTTCCCGCTCGTGGCATTTCTTCGAAACTTCTTCTGGGGATGGCTGTCTGTTGCCGGTTGGCGGCGAATGTGCCGTATTGCGTAGCGCTACGGTTTCGCGTTGCTTGTGTGGGCCGGTCCGCCGGCTGGCTTGCCGGTTGTTCATGAGGACGTGCCCGGAGCCTAAATGGTTCATGCCTCGAAGGGAACGTGATGTGCACGTCACTCCAACGAATGATCGAACGCGTATGCGAGGCTGCACTAGCATGATGATTCCCCCTGGGTGGCGTTACAACCGCTCTACCAGGCCTCGGTAGGCTCTCAGCGGCTACCGAGGCCGAGCCCGTTACCCACTGGGCCCCAAATGAAATTCAGCGAGGAGCGAACCGCGTGACCGCCGATTCCGTGCCGTCCACTGCGCTGCTGACCGGAGCAGGCGGCGCAGACAGGGACAGCTCCAACTACACCGCGCGGCACCTTCTCGTCCTCGAGGGGCTCGAAGCGGTGCGCAAGCGCCCCGGAATGTACATCGGGTCCACGGACAGCCGTGGGCTCATGCACTGCCTCTGGGAGATCATCGACAACTCCGTCGACGAGGCCCTCGGCGGCTACTGCGACAGCATCGAGGTCATCCTCCACGACGACGGTTCCGTGGAGGTGCGGGACAACGGCCGGGGCATCCCGGTCGACGTGGAGCCCAAGACCGGGCTCTCCGGCATCGAGGTCGTCATGACCAAGCTGCACGCCGGCGGAAAGTTCGGTGGCGGCTCCTACGCGGCGTCCGGCGGCCTGCACGGCGTGGGTGCCTCGGTCGTGAACGCACTCTCGGCCCGGCTGGACGTCGAGGTCGACCGCAACAGCGCGACCCACTCCATCAGTTTCCGGCGTGGCGTCCCGGGCATGTTCACCGAACAGGGTCCGGACAGCCCGTTCGACCCCGCCAACGGGCTCCGCAAGGGGAAGCGGGTCCCGAAGACGCGTACGGGTACCCGGGTGAGGTACTGGGCGGACCGCCAGATCTTCCTCAAGGACGCCAAGCTCAGCCTGGAGACGCTCTACCAGCGGGCCCGCCAGACCGCCTTCCTCGTCCCCGGCCTCACCATCGTCGTGCGTGACGAACGGGGCATCGACGGTGAGGGCAAGACGGAGGAGACGTTCCGCTTCGACGGCGGGATCAGCGAGTTCTGTGAGTACCTCGCTCAGGACAAGGCCGTCTGTGACGTCCAGCGGCTGAGCGGGACGGGCACGTTCAAGGAGACCGTGCCGGTCCTGGACGACCGGGGCCACATGACGGCCACCGAGGTCACCCGCGAGCTGGGTGTCGACATCGCCCTGCGCTGGGGCACCGGCTACGACACCAACGTCAAGTCCTTCGTCAACATCATCGCCACCCCCAAGGGCGGCACCCACGTGAGCGGCTTCGAGCGCTCCCTCACGAGGACGGTCAACGAGGTCCTGCGCTCCGCCAAGCTGCTGCGCGTCGCCGAGGACGACATCGTCAAGGACGACGCGCTGGAGGGCCTGACCGCGGTCGTCACGGTGCGGCTCGCGGAGCCGCAGTTCGAGGGCCAGACCAAGGAAGTGCTGGGCACCTCGGCGGCCAACCGCATCGTGGCCAACGTCGTAGCCAAGGAGCTCAAGGCGTTCCTGACCTCCACGAAGCGTGACGCGAAGGCTCAGGCCAGGGCGGTGCTGGACAAGGCGGTCGCGGCGGCCCGCACCCGCATCGCCGCCCGTCAGCACAAGGACGCGCAGCGTCGCAAGACCGCGCTCGAGTCCTCGTCGCTGCCCGCGAAGCTCGCTGACTGCCGCAGCGACGACGTGGACCGCAGCGAGCTCTTCATCGTCGAGGGCGACTCGGCGCTCGGTACCGCGAAGCTCGCCCGCAACAGTGAGTTCCAGGCGCTGCTGCCGATCCGCGGGAAGATCCTCAACGTCCAGAAGTCGTCCGTCTCGGACATGCTCAAGAACGCGGAATGCGGCGCCATCATCCAGGTCATAGGAGCGGGCTCGGGGCGCACCTTCGACATCGACGCCGCGCGCTACGGCAAGGTCATCATGATGACCGACGCCGACGTCGACGGTTCGCACATCCGCACGCTGCTGCTCACGCTCTTCCAGCGGTACATGCGGCCGATGGTCGAGGCGGGGCGGGTCTTCGCGGCCGTGCCCCCGCTGCACCGGATCGAGCTCGTCCAGCCCAAGAAGGGGCAGGACAAGTACATCTACACCTACTCCGACAACGAGCTGCGTCAGACCCTGCTGGAGCTCCAGCGCAAGAACGTCCGCTTCAAGGACTCGATCCAGCGCTACAAGGGCCTCGGCGAGATGGACGCGGACCAGCTCGCGGAGACGACCATGGACCCCCGGCACCGCACCCTGAGGCGTATCAACATCGGCGATCTGGAGTCCTCCGAGCAGATCTTCGACCTGCTGATGGGCAACGAGGTCGCCCCCCGCAAGGAGTTCATCACCAGCTCCGCCGCCACGCTGGACCGCTCACGCATCGACGTCTGACGCTCTCCACCCGTGGGTGGAGAGCCTTCTCCACCCACGGTCAACCCGCGAGCCGATCCCTTGATCCCCTGGCATCCGTAGCGTCGAAGACATCGAATCTTCGCGCCAATCGGAGGCTGCAAAGTCAGGGCTCTTCAACGTTCTGGTGATCGTTGCTGTGGTCGCGCTCGCCGTCACACGCCAGTTCTCGGCCCGTCGGATCCGAGACGAGAAGCGGTGGTGGTTGCTGCCGACGGTCCTGCTGCTCGTCGCCCTACGCAATGACGAAGTCGTCGATCCGCGTCATGAGGCCTTGTCCGCGGTGCTGCTCGTGGCCGGAATTCTGGCGGGGCTGGTCACCGGTGCCGGGTGGGGCTGGACCTCCCGGGTGTGGCGGCAGCCCGACGCCTCGGTGTGGAGCCGGGGCACGAAGGCCACCGTCTTCGTCTGGGTGGGCGGGATCGGTGTCCGGGGGTTGCTGGGAGGGGGCGCCTTCCTGCTCGGCGTACATCAAGGGCCCGCTGCTCTGCTCCTGTCACTCGCGGCGATGCTGCTCGCCCGCAGCGGTGTGCTGGTGCTGCGAGCTCGCAGCATGAGTGAGCAGCACACAGTGCCTGCCGGCGCTCCGGCGACCGGCATACCGTGGGGGGCCGGGCAGGCCGTGGCGAAGGGCCGCGCGTGAACGGGAGTACGTGGACGAGCTGGCCGTCCCGGGAGGCTCTGACCAGAGCACCCCAGGGCAGGACCCGGGCCGCGATCGCACGGTTCGTATGGGCCGCTGTGCTCGCCGGCCTCCTCTGGAACGCTTTCGCGGACGGAAGGTTCGCGCTCTGGCAGGTAGCGATCGGCCTGGCGGCGGCGGTGAGCTGCGGGTTCGCCGGCAGGACGTACTTCCGCACGACCCGGGAGCACAGTCTGTGGCCGTCCCTGGGGATGCTGGTGGTGCTGATGGCCGTGGCGTTCGTGGCCAGGGAGGCGGGCGCCGAAGCGCTCGGGGTCACCCTGTGGTGCGGATGCGCCGTCGTCGCTCTGGAGCGGCTGCCGCTCTCCGCAGCGGTTCCGCTCACGGCGGCGGCGCTCATCGCCTACGCCGTCGTCAAGGGTGACGGATGGCAGACCACCGCGATCACCACGGGCAGCCTGTGCCTGGGAGGGTACGTGCTGCGGCTCGACGCAGAGGCCCGCGGAAGCTCTCAGCGGCTCCTCGCCCAGGAGCGGGCCGCGAGGGAGGCGGAAGCCGGGGCGGCCGCCCTGGCCGAGAGGTCCAGGATCGCCCGTGAGATCCACGACGTGCTCGCCCACAGCCTTTCTGCCCAGCTGGTTCATCTGGAGGCTGCCCGGCTGCTGATCGAGCGGGAGCCCTCCACCGAGTTCCGTGACCAGGTGCTGGAGAGAGTGGTCGCGGCGCGCTCCATGGCCCGTGAAGGCCTGGCCGAGACGCGGCAGGCGCTGTCCGCGCTCCGAGGGGAGATGACACCGGTGGAGGAGTTCCTGCGGCAGTTGGTGGCGGACGAGCCGGCTGCGGTGACAGTGTCCGGGGAGCGAAGACCGCTGAGCGCCGAGGCGTCGCAGGCGGTACGCAGGGTGGCACAGGAAGCGCTCACCAATGCACGGAAGCACGCTCCCGGAGCCGCCGTCTGCGTCCGCCTCGCGTACGAGGCGGACGCAGTGGCTCTGGAGGTGCGGGATTCCGGCGGGCACCGCCCCGCCGGCGAACTCGCTGTCAGTGGCTCCGGTTACGGTCTTCTCGGGATGAGGGAACGCGCCGAACTGCTCGGCGGGACACTGGAAGCAGGGCCGGAGGAGGAGGGGTTCGTGGTGAATCTTCGGGTTCCCGCGTGACCGCGCGGGTGGTGGTCGCGGACGACCAGGCGGTGGTGCGCGAAGGCATCGTGATGCTGCTGGGCCTGCTGCCCGGTATCGAGGTGGTGGGAGCCGTACGCGTACGGGCGTGGTCTTGCACAGCCGCCCGGCAGTTCCGTCACCTGAAATGGTGAAGCCCGGCGAATGATGTGCCCGGGATCTTCCCGATCTGCCCATTCTTGACTACGCGGCCGAAAAGGCGCGTGGACAAGGGAGTTGTCGGTGGAGAAGGAAGCAGGGCCGGACGCCGCAGTGATGCGGCTCGACGACCCGTGGGACGAGACGACGGCCACCGGGTGGGGCGATCCGGAGGGTGCGGGAGGCATCGCGGCCGACGGACGGTCCCGACCCGCCGGGCAGTCAGGTCGCAGCGCGGCCGAGATCTATCTGGAGGTGCAGAGCAGCCCGGTTTTCCGTGAGGTGCGGCGCCGGTACAGGCGGTTCGTGGTCCCCGCGACGACCGCCTTCCTGCTCTGGTATATCGCCTACGTCATCGCGGCCACCACTGCGCATGACCTGATGGCACGTCCCGTGGCGGGAGTGGTAAACGTGGCCATGATCGCCGGGCTCGGGCAGTTCCTCACCACGTTCCTGCTCACCTGGGCGTATGTGCGTCATGCGCGACTGCACCGGGACCGTGCGGCGCTGGAGCTGCGGTGGGAGACGCAGGAGATGACAAGAGGGGCCGGCCGGTGAGAGGGGACCATCAGACACTGGCGCTCGTGCTGTTCAGCGTCTTCATCGCCGTGACCCTCGGGATCACTACGTGGGTGAGCCGGAACAGGCACGGGTCCGCGGAGGAGTTCTATGCGGGCGGACGGCTGTTCTCACCCATGGAGAACGGATTCGCCATCGCCGGTGACTACATGTCCGCGGCGTCCTTCCTCGGCATCTCCGGCCTGATCGCCCTCTTCGGCTACGACGGCATGCTGTACTCGGTCGGCTTCCTCGTGGCCTGGCTGGTGGTGCTGCTCCTCGTCGCCGAACTTGTGCGCAACTGCGGACGGTTCACCCTTGCCGACGTGGTCGCGGCCCGCATGGCGGAGCGTCCGGTGCGTACGGCGGTGGGAGCCTCGTCCGTCACGGTCTCGGTGATGTACCTGGTGGCCCAGATGGTCGGCGCGGGAAGCCTGGTCGCCCTCCTGCTGGGCGGCACGAGTGGCACCGCGCGCTCATGGACCGTCGTCGGGGTCGGAGCGCTCATGGTGATCTACGTGTCGTTCGGTGGCATGCGGGCCACGACCTGGATCCAGATCGTCAAAGCCGTCCTGCTCATGGCCGGCGCGGTCGCGCTCACCGTGCTCGTGCTCGTGCGGTTCCACGGCGACTTCAACGCCCTGCTCACCTCCGCCGCCGAACGCAGCGGTCACGGGCGGGACTTCCTCTCGCCCGGACTCAGGTACGGCGAGAGCTGGACGGCGCGCTTCGACTTCATCAGCCTCGGCCTGGCGCTCGTCCTCGGCACGGCCGGTCTGCCGCACATCTTGTCGCGCTTCTACACCGTGCCCACCGCCCGCGCGGCCCGTCGCTCGGTCGTCTGGTCCATCGGGCTGATCGGCAGCTTCTACCTGATGACCATCGTCCTGGGGTTCGGAGCGGCGGCACTGGTCGGCTCCGCGGAGGTCCGGGCCTCCAACGCGTCGGGGAACACGGCTGTTCCCCTCCTCGCGCTCGTGCTCGGGGGAGGGGAGGGCTCCACGGGCGGAACCCTGCTGTTCGCCGTCGTGGCCGCCATCGCCTTCGCCACGATCCTCGCGGTCGTCGCCGGTATCACCCTCGCCTCCTCCGCCTCGGTCGCTCATGATCTCTACGCCTCGTTCCGGCGTCCGGGTGCCAAGCAGCGCAGCGAGGTCGGCGTCGCCAGGGTGGCCGCGGCGGCCGTCGGTGTGGTGGCCATCGGGCTCGGTCTGCTCGCCCAGAACCTGAACGTCGCGTTCCTCGTGGGCCTGGCCTTTGCGGTCGCGGCCTCCGCCAATCTTCCGGCGCTGCTCTACTCGCTGTTCTGGCGCGGCTTCACCACGCGGGGAGCGGTCTGGGCCGTGTACGGCGGATTGATCCCGGCCGTGTTGCTCGTTCTGCTCTCACCCATCGTCTCGGGAAGCCCCACCTCACTTTTCCCGGGAGTGGACATCGCCTTCTTCCCGCTGGAGAACCCGGGGCTGGTGTCGATTCCGGCCGGTTTCCTCGCCGGGTGGATCGGCACGGTCACCTCCTCGGCACCGCCGGACGTGGCGAAGCATGCGGAGACGGAGGTCCGTTCCCTCACCGGAGCGGGCGCGGCGTAGGCGTGGAGGGGCGCTTCAGGACCCCGTGGCCAACGTGTACCGGTGTTCCGGGCGGCCCGTATCGCCGTACTTGAGGGACAGCCGCACCCGCCCGGTGCGCTCCAGCAGCTTCAGATAGCGCTGAGCGGTCTGCCGGCTCATCCCGGCACACTCAGCGACCTCCTGTGCGGACAGCGGCCCTTCGGCCGCACGTAGGGCCTGGCGGACCAGTTCCGCGGTGGTCTGTGAATGTCCCTTGGGCAGGTCGGACCCTCCGGTGGCCCAGAGGCCGCCGAACAACCGGTCCACCTCCGTCTGCTCGGCCTCGCCGCCGCTCTCGAAGGTATGGCGCAGTGCCGCGTACGCCTCCAGTTTGGTGCGGAGTCCGGCGTACGCGAACGGCTTGACCAGATACTGGAGCGCCCCGTGACGCATCGCCGCCTGTACGGTCGCCACGTCGCGGGCCGCCGTCACCATGATCACGTCGGCGTGGTGCCCGAGGCCGCGCAGCTCACGCACCACGGCCAGGCCGTTGCGGTCCGGCAGGTAGTGATCGAGCAGGATCAGGTCGATGGGCAGCTCCCCGATCATGGTGAGAGCTTCGGTCGCGGAGTGAGCCATGGCGGCCACCCGGAATCCGGGCACTTTGGAGGCGTAGGCCGCGTTGATCCGGGCCACCCGGACGTCGTCGTCGACGACGAGGACCTCGATCACGGGGCGTCTCCTGTCGTCGTCGGTCGTACAGAGGCCGGAGGCCCGCCGGGGACGGGCGGGACGGGCGCCCCTGGCCCGCGCGAAGTCTCCGGCCAGGCTGACGTTCGGGGTCGGCCCGAGGCCTGCTGTCCGCGTGATGACACCGGTTCGTCCGACGACACGGGTCGGCCTGACGACACCGGCTCGCATGGGGATGCCGGCTCGCCCGGGTGCACCGGTTCCCCCGGAGAGGGCATCGGCTCGCGACGCGGCTCCGGTCCGGAAGGGGTTTCGGATCCTGGCAGGGCGTGGGGTCCTGTCGCTGCCTGGGCTCCTGGCGGAGTCTGTGGTCCTGGCGGCGTCTGCGGGTCGCTCAGGGCGTCGGGGAGGACGACGGTGAACGTAGCCCCGTCCTCGGGGGCGCCCGATACGGACACGGTGCCGCCCTGCCGCTCCGCGAACCGCCGTACCAGCGGCAGTCCCAGACCGCGCTTGCCGTGGGCCGGGAGTTCCTTGGTCGACCAGCCCTCGGTGAAGATGGACTCGTGGTCGCCGGCCGGTACGCCGGGACCGCTGTCGCGCACCCGCAGCACCACCGTGCGGCCCTCGGCCCGCAGGTAGACCTCGATCCGGGCCTCGGCCGACCCCGCCGCCGCGTCCATGGCGTTGTCGACCAGATTGCCGAGGACCGTGACCAGGCCGCGAGGGTCCACGAGGCGATCCGGCAGCAGTGTCTCGGGGGCCATACGCAGGGCGACCCCTCGCTCCGCGGCCACGGTGGCCTTGCCGACGAGGAGCGAGGCCAGCAAGGGGTCGTGGACCTTCTCGGTGACCTGTTCGGCCGTCGCCCGGTGGACGCCCACCACTTCCGTGACGAACTCCATGGCGTCCTCGTGCATCTCCAGCTCCAGCAGCCCCAGCAGGGTGTGCAGCCGGTTGGCGTGCTCGTGGTCCTGGGCGCGGAGGGCGTCGATCAGACCCCGGGTGGAGTCGAGTTCGCGGCCCAGGTGCTCCAGCTCCGTACGGTCGCGCAGGGTGGCCACCGCCCCACCGTCGTCGGTCGGCATCCGGTTGGCGAGAAGCACCCTGTTGCCCCGGACCGTCACGAGGTCGTCCCCGACCACCCGCCCGGCCAGCACATCGGCGGTCCTGCCTTCCCCCAGAGCCTCATCGAGCTGTTTGCCCGAGGCGTCGGGACCGAGGCCGAGCAGACGCTGCGCTTCATCGTTCAGAAGCCTGATGCGTCCCGCGCCGTCGAGGGCGACGACGCCTTCGCGGATGCTGTGCAGCATCGCCTCGCGCTCTGTCAGGAGCGCCGAGATGTCGGAGAACGCCAGGTCGTGGGTCTGGCGCTGGAGGCGGCGTGAGATGAGATAGGCGGCCAGGGCTCCCACGGCCAGCGCCCCGCCGGCATACGCGAGCAACCCGGGGATGGCCGCGAGCAGCCGGGCCCGGACGCTGTCGTAGGCGATGCCGACCGATACGGCGCCGACGACCCGGTCCGTCGAGTCGAGGAGCGGCACCTTGCCACGGGCCGAACGCCCGAGCGTCCCGCTGTCGATCTCCATCACGGACCTGCCCGAGAGAGCGGTGCTGGGGTCCGTGGAGACGACACCGCCGATGCGGGACACGTCCGTGTGTGACCAGCGCACCCCACGCCGGTCCATGATCACGACGTACTCGGCGCCGGTCGACCGCCTGATGCGCTCAGCCGCGATCTGGACGGCACCGTCCCGGCGCGGCTCGGTGCTGAGCAGCGAGGCGGCGATCTGTGGTTGCGCAGCCGTGCTCTGCGCGATCGCCAGGGCGCGGCGCATCGCCTGGTCGTCGAGCTGAGCACTGAGGGGTGCCAGGAACAGGCCGGTGACAAGCACCGTGACGCCCGTGACGATAGCCAGTTGCATCAGCAGGACCTGCGAGAAGACCCGCTTCGGCCAGCCGAACCTGCGCGGTCCCCGTGGGGCGATCGGTGGGACGCTCATCGTATGAACGGTAAGGGGCGAATCGTCCTGACCGAAATTCCGTCCGCGTCAGGTCCGCATACCGTCCAGCACCAGGTTCGGTACCCCGGTCGGTCACGCCGGGGACGCGCGTCGATCGGTCCCCACCCCGGGCCGCGCGTCGGCCCGCGCGTCGGTCCCCACCGCCGGGCCGGGCGTCGGCCCACCCCCGGGCCGGGCGTCGGCCCACCCGGTCCGCGCGTCGGCCCGGGGGGTGGGACCACCCCGGGCCGCGCGTACGCCGGTCCGGCTCCGCGGGCCGGACCGTCAGGTCCCCAGGCGCAGCCGGCAGGTCCGCGGTTCGGGGGCAGCATTCGCAGGTCGGCCCGGGCCGACGGGCCCGAACCCCGCGCGGACCGGCTCTTGCCTCCGAGGGTGGTCGTCTGTGAGCGTTCTGTGGGTATCCACAGTCGCGCAATCTGCTTGCGTTTCTTGCGCTAATCTTGCGCGCATGACGCGACGACTTGCTCAGGTTGCCCAGAAAGTTGGAGTCAGCGAGGCCACGGTCAGCCGCGTGCTGAACGGGAAGCCAGGCGTCTCCGACGCCACACGGCAAGCCGTCCTCTCCGCCCTCGACGTGCTGGGTTACGAGCGTCCGACGCAGCTCCGGGGTGAGCGTGCCCGGCTGGTCGGGCTCGTCCTGCCGGAGCTGCAGAACCCGATCTTCCCGGCCTTCGCCGAAGTGGTCGGCGGCGCGCTCGCCCAGCAGGGGCTGACGCCCGTGCTCTGCACCCAGACCAAGGGCGGGGTGTCCGAGGCCGACTACGTGGAGCTGCTCCTGCAGCAGCAGGTGTCCGGTGTCGTGTTCGCGGGTGGGCTGTACGCCCAGGCCGATGCCCCGCACGACCACTACAAGGTGCTCGCCGATCGCAAGATCCCTGTCGTCCTGATCAACGCGGCCATCGCCCACCTCGGTTTCCCCGCGGTCTCGTGCGACGACTCGGTGGCTGTCGAGCAGGCCTGGCGCCATCTCGTCTCCCTCGGCCACGAGAAGATCGGGTTCGTCCTCGGCCCGGCCGACCACATGCCCTCGCAGCGCAAGCTCACCGCCGTGCGCGCGCTGGCCGCGCAGTCGGGGATCACGGTGCAGGACGAGTGGGTCGCCCGGGCGATGTTCTCGCTCGAGGGCGGTCAGGCTGCCGCCACGCGCCTGCTCGACCAAGGGGTCACCGGCATCATCTGCGCCAGCGACCCGTTGGCGCTGGGCGCGGTGCGTGCGGCCCGGCGGCGGGGACTGTCGGTGCCCGCGGACGTCTCCGTCGTCGGTTACGACGACTCGGCGTTCATGAACTGCACCGAGCCGCCGCTGACCACGGTGCGCCAGCCCATCGAAGCCATGGGCAGGGCAGCGGTCGAACTGCTCTCGGTCCAGATCAGCGGGCGCAAGGTGGCGTCCGACGAGCTGCTCTTCGAACCCGAGCTCGTCGTACGCGGATCGACCGCCCGGCCTCCCCGATGACCCGGCTGATCCAGGGAGCGCTCTGCCCGGCCGGGTCGGGCCCCTTTCGGCCGTGAGATCTTGCGCAGGCTGTAGTTAATTTGCAGAGCCTCGCCCAGGGTCGGTGTCGGCCCTGGGCAAGGGGTGTACTGCCTGGGCCGACCTTGACCCCGGTACGGGCAGCGGCTGTGGCGGGCGGGGGCCCTCGTACTGCCCGCTGGGCCGCATCCGCAGGGGCCGTTCCGCGTACTCCTCCATCGCGTGGGCGATCCAGCCCGCCGTGCGCGCCACGGCGAAAACCGTCTCGCCCGCCTCCGCCGGCATGCCGGCGGAGACCGAGAGAACGGCCAGGGCCAGGTCGACGTTGGCGTGCAGGGGCGTGTGGCGGGCGGTGGTCGCGATGACGTCGCGGGCCGCCGCCAGGGCGGCGGCAGCCTGAGGCACCTCTTCCAGCAGTGCGAAAAGCGCGGTCGCCCTCGGGTCCTCGCCTGTGTACAGACGGTGCCCGAGTCCCGGTACTCGGCGTCCTGCGCGGAGGTGGTCGGCGACGACAGGGGCGGCGCTGCCACGGTCCACCACCTCGGAAAGCATCCGGTGCGCCAGCCCGCTGGCGGCGCCGTGCAGCGGTCCCTCCAGCACGCCGAGTCCCGCGGAGACCACTGCGTAGGGATGTGCGTGGGTCGACGCCGCGACCCGTGCCGCCAAGGTCGAAGCGGCCAGATCGTGATCGGTCAGCAGGGCGAGCGCGGTGTCCAGCACGGCCAGTGACGCCGCGTCCGAGGAGCGCGGCGACAGCCTCGGCCACAGCCGTGCCGCGAGAGAGCCGGCCTCGGCATCTCGCTCCCCGGCCGTCGGCAGCGCACCCACCAGGGTCGGGATCAGGCTGCGCGCGCTGTTGAGGACCCCTTGGGGCGAGAGGTCGAAGCGCAGAGGGTCGGCGACCGCGGCGGCGGCGACAGCGACCCGGAGACGGTCCGTCGAACTGCTGTGGTGTGGCAGTGACGCGGCGGCCCGCCGCGCCGCGTCGAGGAACTCGGGCGCCGCGTCGAAGCGGATGCCCGGACGGAGCTCGCCGGTCCAGATCCACTCGGCGACCTCCTCGAAGCTGTGGCGGCGCGCCAGCTCGGTCGCGTCGACGCCGCGGAAGAAGTAGCGGTCGGGCTCGATGAGCGTGAGACCCGTGCGGAAGACGAGGCCGTTCGCGGCCACCGGGGACGGCTCCCTGCGCCCGGTACGGCGGGCCAGCGCCTCGACCTCGTCCGCGTCGAACGTACTGCCCCTTCCGCCGGGGGTGCGCCTGCTCGCCAGCTGGCCGCGGCTCACGTAGGCGTACACGGTCTCGGGCTTCACGCCGAGCAATTCGGCGGCCTCGCGTGTGGTGAGCCGACGTCCTTCGTCCCCTTTCCGCGTGGCCGCTCGGGGCTCCTCGTCCTTCTCCCGTGCGGCCGGCCGCCGCTCCCCGGTCGCCTTCGGTGCCGGTCGGCGTCGCCCCGTCACCTCCGGCGCCGGCCGGCGTTCCCCGCTCGCCTCCGGTGTGCCGGGCTCAAGTCGCCCCGCCTTCCCGCCCCCCGTGCCGGCTCCGTGCACCGCCTCATGCGTCATGGGCCCACCGTATCCATGCCTTGTCCATGCGCGCTTCCATCTGTCGCGATGACACGTTGATTAATCAATATTGACACCCTTTGCATCAATCATGGACAGTCGAATCAATGTGCAACTCGTCCAGGGAAGAGAGACCTGCCATGTCTGCCTCACGTACAGAAACTGCGCCGCTCGACGTGCCCAGGGGCCTCGCCGGTGTGATCGTCACCGAGACGGCCCTGGGCGACGTACGCGGACGCGAGGGCTTCTACCACTACCGGCAGTACTCGGCGATCGACCTGGCGCGCAGCCGCAGCTTCGAGGACGTCTGGTACCTGATGTTCCACGGCGAGCTGCCCGGCCGGGAGGCGGGCATCGCCTTCGCCGCGCGTACCGCCGGACTGCGCCGGCTGCCCGCCGAGGTGCGGGAGGCGTTGCCCGCCATCGCCCGCGCGGGTGTGGTGTCCGGCCCGCTCGCCGGGCTGCGTACCGCGCTCTCGCTGCTCGGAGCGTCGGCGGGGTTCCGGCCGGTCTACGACATCGGCGCCGACCGTCGCCGCGAGGACGCGCTCGCCGTCTGTGCCGCGGTGCCCACGGTCCTGACGGCTCTGTACCGCCTCGGCCAGGGCCTCGAACCGGTCGAACCCCGCGACGACCTCCCGTTCGCGGCGAACTACCTCCACATGCTCACCGGCGAGGAGCCGGACGCCGCACGGACGGCCGCCGTCGAGCGGTACCTCGTCTCCACGATCGACCACGGGTTCAACGCCTCCACCTTCACCGCGCGCGTGATCGCCTCCACCGGCGCCGACGTCGCCGCCTGCCTCGGCGGAGCCGTGGGCGCCCTCTCGGGACCGCTGCACGGTGGCGCGCCCAGCCGGGCACTGGACACCCTGGACGCCATCGGCACGCCGGACCGCATCGACGGCTGGATTCGTGAGCGGGTGCTCGCGGGGGACCGGATCATGGGATTCGGACACCCCGTCTACCGCACCGAGGATCCACGCTCACGCATGCTGCGCTCGGTCGCGCAGGACTTCGGCGGACCGCTCGTCGACTTCGCCGTCGAGGTGGAACGGCAGGTCGAGGCCATCCTCGCCGAGCTCAAGCCCGGGCGTGAACTGCACACCAATGTGGAGTTCTACGCGGGCGTCGTCATGGAGCTCTGCGGACTGCCCCGCGAGATGTTCACTCCGACCTTCTGTGCGGCGCGGATGGTCGGCTGGAGCGCCAATATCCTGGAGCAGGCGGAGGACTCGAAGATCATCCGCCCGGCGGCCCGCTATGTCGGTACGCCGCCCCCGCAGCCCGTGCCGACGCTCTGAAACACCCCGAGGAAGGCCACTTTGACCCCGCCCCACGCCTCGCAGATCCCGGTCGTCGTCCTGGCGGGATTCCTCGGATCCGGCAAGACGACCCTGCTCAACCACCTGCTCCGGAACAGGGCGGGCAACCGTGTCGGCGTGATCGTCAACGACTTCGGTTCCATCGAGATCGACGCCCTGACCGTCTCCGGGCAGGTCGGTTCCACGGTGTCGCTGGGCAACGGCTGCATGTGCTGCGCCGTGGACGCGAGCGAACTCGACACCTATCTGGAGACCCTGACCAGGCCCTCCGCCCGGCTCGACGTGATCGTCATCGAGGCGAGCGGACTGGCCGAGCCCCAGGAACTCGTCCGGATGCTGCTGGCGAGCGACAACCCGAACATCAGGTACGGGGGCCTGGTGGAGGTCGTGGACGCGGCCGAATTCGGTGCCACCCGGGAGCGTCACCCCGAGATCGACCGCCATCTCACGGTCGCGGACCTGATCGTCCTGAACAAGACCGACCGGGTCTCCGACGAGGAACTGCTGCGCGTGCGGGAGGCCGTCGCGAGGGCCGGCGGCAGGGGGGCCGTCATCAGCGCCGCCTACGGGAGGATCGATCCGGAGATGCTCCTCGATCCCGTTCTCCGGCCGGACGACGACGACCTCGACCGCCAGCTGAGCTTCGAGGACCTGCTGCCCGAGGCGGACCGCACGCACGACACACACCTGCACGCGGCGTACGAGAGCGTCTCCTTCACCACGGGCGTACCGCTCAGCCCTCGCCGCTTCATGGCGTTCCTCGACTCGCGGCCCGAGGGCCTCTACCGGATCAAGGGGTTCGCCGACTTCGGGGCGGGCGACCGGAACAACCGCTACGCCCTGCACGCGGTCGGCAGGTTCCTGCGGTTCGTCCCGCAGCCCTGGGGCCGGGGTGAGGAGCGCCGGACCCAGCTCGTGCTGATCGGCTCCGGCGTCGACGCCGAGGCGCTGCACAAGGAGCTGGAGAACTGCCAGGACCACGGCCGCGTCGCCCCGGAAGAGCTGGTGCCCGGCCAGGACGTCACGGAGGAGCTGGAGCGCAGCATGTGGGGCGTATTGAGGTACGTGCGACAGCCGGACGACGACGAGGCCAGACCGCCGGCCTCGGACGATGACGAGGCCAGACCGCCGGCCCCGGACGGCGACGAGGCCTGACCGCCGGCCCCGACGGCGAGAGGGCCGGACCACCCGGGGCCCCGGGGCGGGACGGCGAACGCGGAACCCCCGGGCGGGACGTGGAACTCGCCACCCCCGGGCGGGGCGGCGGACGCGGAAGACCCGGGCGGGACGGCGAACCCGCGACCCCCAGGCGGGACGGAACCCCCGGACGGCGACGAGGCACGTGGCCCCGCGCCGTCCGGACGGGCCCTACAGCGATCCGGCGACCACCGCGACGGGGCTCGTCGACGGTGTGCCCGAGCCGTCACGGCGCGGATCCGGAGCCGGCAGCTCGGCCGGCGAGCCGTTCTTCTGCGCGGCACGTGCCGGGGCCCCGCCCGCCCAGGCGAACACCAGTACGTCCTCCCCCTTGAGGAAGCGCTGGCAGCGCACCCCTCCGGTGGCCCTGCCCTTGCGCGGATACTGGTCGAACGGGGTGAGCTTCCAGGTGCGCTCCGAGTCGTCCAGCGTGCCGTGCGACCCGGCGACCGTGAACACCACGGCGTCCGCCGCCGGATCCACCGCGGTGAACGACAGCACCGTGGCGCCGGCAGTGAGCTTGACTCCCGCCATGCCGCCCGCCGGGCGCCCCTGCGGACGCACCGACGCGGCCGGGTAGCGCAGCAGTTGGGCGTCGGACGTGATGAAGACGAGGTCCTCCTCGCCCGTACGCAGCTGCGTCGCCCCGACGATACGGTCACCGTCCTTCAGCGAGATGACCTCCAACTCGTCCTTGTTGGCCGGGTAGTCGGGCACCACACGCTTCACCACCCCCTGAAGGGTGCCGATGGCCAGGCCCGGCGCGTCCTCGTCCAGAGTGGTGAGGCAGACCAGCTCCTCGTCCGTCCCCAGCGTGAGGAACTCCGAGATCTGAGCCCCGCCCGAGAGGCTGGGGGCCGCGTGTGTATCCGGCAGCTGCGGGAGGTCGATCACGGAGAGCCGCAGCAGCCGTCCCGTGGACGTCACCGCACCCACGTCCCCGCGTGCTGTCGCGGCGACCGCCGAGACGATCACATCATGCTTGGTGCGCCTGGCGTCCTCGGTCTGGACGACCGGCTCGGCGTTCGCCGTACGGGCCAGCAGACCGGTCGAGGAGAGCAGTACCTGACACGGGTCGTCCGCGACCTCCAGGGGGACGGACGCGACCTGCGAACCCGCCGACTCCAGCAGAACGGTGCGCCGGTCGGTACCGAACTTCTTCGCCACGGCGGCGAGTTCGGACGAGACGAGCTTGCGCAGCTCGGCGTCCGACTCCAGGATCGCGGTCAGCTTGGCGATCTCGTCGTTGAGGGTGTCGCGCTCGCTCTCCAGCTCGATCCGGTCGAAGCGGGTCAGCCTGCGCAGCGGGGTGTCCAGGATGTACTGCGTCTGGATCTCGCTGAGCGAGAAGCGCTCCATCAGGCGCGCCTTCGCCTGGGCGGAGTTGTCGCTGTCCCGGATGAGTCGGATGACCTCGTCGATGTCGAGGAGCGCGACGAGCAGGCCCTCGACCAGGTGCAGCCGGTTGCGGCGCTTGGTCCTGCGGAACTCGCTGCGCCGTCGCACCACGTCGAAGCGGTGGTCGAGGTAGACCTCGAGGAGCTCCTTGAGCCCCAGGGTGAGCGGCTGCCCGTCGACGAGAGCCACGTTGTTGATGCCGAAGGACTCCTCCATCGGCGTCAGCTTGTAGAGCTGCTCCAGGACGGCCTCGGGCACGAAGCCGTTCTTGACCTCGATCACCAGGCGCAGACCGTGCGCCCTGTCGGTGAGGTCCTTGACGTCCGCGATGCCCTGGAGCTTCTTCGAGCCGACGAGGTCCTTGATCTTCGCGATCACCTTCTCCGGACCGACGGTGAAGGGCAGTTCGGTGACGACGAGGCCCTTGCGGCGCGCCGTGACGTTCTCTATGGCGACCGTGGCGCGGATCTTGAACGTGCCGCGCCCGGCGGCGTACGCGTCCTTGATGCCACCGAGTCCGACGATCCTGCCGCCTGTCGGCAGGTCGGGGCCGGGGACGAAGCGCATCAGGGTTTCGAGGTCGGCGCCCGGGTGCCGGATGAGGTGGCGGGCCGCGGCGATGACCTCGCCGAGGTTGTGCGGTGGCATGTTGGTCGCCATGCCGACCGCGATCCCGGACGCACCGTTGACCAGGAGGTTCGGATACGCGGCGGGAAGGACGACCGGTTCCCGCTCCTGGCCGTCGTAGTTCGACTGGAAATCGACGGTGTCCTCGTCGATCGACTCCGTCATCAGGGACGTGGCGTCGGCCATCCGGCACTCGGTGTACCGCATGGCGGCCGGCGGATCGTCGTTTCCGAGCGAGCCGAAGTTTCCGTGTCCGTCGACGAGAGGCAGGCGCATCGAGAACGGCTGTGCCATGCGCACCAGTGCGTCATAGATCGACGCGTCACCGTGCGGGTGCAGTTTGCCCATCACCTCGCCCACGACACGGGCGCACTTCACGTAGCCGCGGTCGGGACGCAGCCCCATCTCGTTCATCTGGGACACGATGCGGCGGTGCACGGGCTTCATGCCGTCGCGCGCGTCGGGGAGAGCCCTGGAGTAGATCACCGAGTACGCGTACTCGAGGAAGGAGCCCTGCATTTCGTCGACGACGTCGATGTCGAGGATCTTCTCCTCGAAGTCGTCCGGCGGCGGGGTTTTCGTGCTGCGGCGGGCCATCGCGGCTGCGACTCCTTCACAGATTCTGTCGGGCAACCTCAGGTTCTGACGCCGACCATTGTGGACCGCCGTACCGACAACCCCGACCTCGACCCGTCCGAAGCGGTCCCGAGGGCCTGTGCCGGGCCCGTGTTTACGGCAGCATCTACGACAACATTCACCCAGCGGGAACTTCGCCAGGTGCCCGTGCGCTTGCTTAGAGTGGCAGGTCCGGCAGGAAATCCTGTACCGATCGAAGGGACGTACATGCCCATGGGTCACACGGCCACAGCCCAGGCCGGTTCCGGCGGCTTGACGGCGACCGAGCACCGTCTGGCCAACGGCCTGCGCGTGGTGCTCTCCGAGGACCATCTGACCCCGGTCGCCGCGGTCTGCCTCTGGTACGACGTCGGGTCCCGCCACGAGGTCGCGGGACGCACCGGTCTGGCTCACCTCTTCGAGCACCTGATGTTCCAGGGCTCGGGCCAGGTCAAGGGGAACGGGCACTTCGAGCTGGTGCAGGGGGCGGGCGGTTCCCTCAACGGCACCACCAGCTTCGAGCGCACCAACTACTTCGAGACGATGCCCACGCACCAGCTGGAGCTGGCCCTGTGGCTCGAGGCCGACCGGATGGGCTCACTGCTCGCCGCGCTCGACGAGGAGTCCATGGAGAACCAGCGCGACGTCGTCAAGAACGAGCGCCGCCAGCGCTACGACAACGTCCCGTACGGCACCGCGTTCGAGAAGCTCACCGCGCTCGCCTACCCGGAGGGCCACCCCTACCACCACACGCCGATCGGCTCGATGGCCGACCTGGACGCGGCGACGCTGGAGGACGCGCAGGCGTTCTTCCGTACGTACTACGCGCCGAACAACGCGGTGCTCTCCGTGGTCGGGGACATCGACCCGGAGCAGACGCTCGCCTGGATCGAGAAGTACTTCGGCTCCATCCCCTCCCACGACGGCAAGCAGCCCCCGCGGGACGGCACGCTGCCCGCCGTCATCGGGGAGCAGCTGCGCGAGGTGGTCCACGAGGAGGTTCCCGCGCGTGCGCTGATGGCCGCCTACCGGCTGCCGCACGACGGCACCCGGGAGTGCGACGCCGCGGACCTGGCGCTGACCGTGCTCGGCGGCGGCGAGTCCTCACGGCTGCACAACCGCCTGGTCCGCCGTGACCGTACGGCGGTCGCAGCGGGGTTCGGGCTGCTCAGGCTCTCCGGCGCGCCCTCGCTGGGCTGGCTGGACGTCAAGACGTCCGGCGGCGTCGAGGTGCCGCAGATCGAGGCCGCCGTCGACGAGGAGCTGGCCCGCTTCGCCGAGGAGGGCCCCACGCCCGAGGAAATGGAACGGGCGCAGGCGCAGTTGGAGCGCGAGTGGCTGGACCGGCTCGGCACGGTCGCAGGCCGTGCCGACGAACTGTGCCGCTACGCCGTCCTGTTCGGTGACCCGCAGCTCGCCCTGACCGCGGTGGGCCGCGTGCTCGACGTGACGGCCGACGAGGTCAAGGAGGCCGCCCGGGCGCACCTGCGTCCCGACAACCGCGCGGTCCTGGTCTACGAGCCGGTCGAGCCGGCCGACGAGACGGACGGCACCGACGCGCACGAAGGGGCCGACAAGTGACCGACGCCGCCGTGACTGGAGTAGCGATGCAGTACCACCCGCAGCCCACCGCCGGCGAGGCCAGGCCGTGGGCCTTCCCCGCGCCCGAGCGCGGCGCCCTGCCCAACGGCCTGACCGTGCTGCGCTGCCACCGCCCCGGCCAGCAGGTCGTGGCCGTGGAGATCTCCCTCGACGCGCCCCTGGACGCCGAGCCCGAGGGCCTGGACGGCGTGGCCACGATCATGGCGCGGGCCCTGTCCGAGGGGACGGACAAGCGCTCCGCGGAGGAGTTCGCCGCCGAGCTGGAGCGCTGCGGCGCCACCCTGGACGCGCACGCCGACCACCCGGGTCTCCGGGTCTCCCTGGAGGTCCCGGTCTCCCGGCTGGCCAAGGCCCTCGGCCTGGTCGCCGAGGCGCTGCGGGCCCCCGCCTTCGCGGAGAGCGAGATCGAGCGCCTGGTCGGCAACCGGCTCGACGAGATCCCGCACGAGCAGGCCAACCCGGCCCGCAGGGCCGCCAAGCAGCTCTCCAAGGAACTCTTCCCCGCGACGGCACGGATGTCGCGTCCGCGCCAGGGCACCGAGGAGACGGTCCGGGGGATCGACGCCGCGGCCGTGCGCGCCTTCTACGACGCCCATGTCCGTCCGTCCACCGCGACCGCGGTCGTCGTCGGCGACCTCACGGGGGTGGACCTCGACGCCCTGCTCGCCGACACCCTCGGTGACTGGTCGGGCAACACCGCCCAGGCCCGCCCGGTCCCTCCGATCACCGCGGACGACACCGGCCGCGTGGTCATCGTGGACCGTCCCGGAGCCGTGCAGACGCAGCTCCTGATCGGCCGTATCGGGGCGGACCGGCACGACAGCGTGTGGCCCGCGCAGGTCCTCGGCACGTACTGCCTCGGAGGCACGCTCACCTCGCGGCTGGACCGCGTGCTGCGTGAGGAGAAGGGCTACACCTACGGTGTCCGGGCGTTCGGCCAGGTGCTGCGCTCCAC
This sequence comes from Streptomyces sp. NPDC005494, assembly GCF_042872025.1. Lineage (NCBI taxonomy): Bacteria > Bacillati > Actinomycetota > Actinomycetes > Kitasatosporales > Streptomycetaceae > Streptomyces > Streptomyces sp. NPDC005494. The sequence goes on along the minus strand of NZ_JBIAJR010000004.1, from coordinate 481,862 downwards.
CGCCCCCGGTTCCTCCTCCGGAGCGACCGGCGCCGCGATGCTCGCGATCAGCGGCTCCGTGGACACCGAGTCCACCGGGCCCGCGCTCGACGACCTGTGGAAGGTCCTGCGCACTCTCGCGGCCGAAGGGCTGACCGACGCCGAGCGCGAGACCGCCGTGCAGAACCTGGTGGGTGTGGCCCCGCTGAAGTACGAGACGGCCGCGTCGGTGGCCGGCACGCTCGCCGACCAGGTCGAGCAGCACCTGCCGGACGACTACCAGGCCCAGCTCTACGCGCGGCTGGCCGAGACCGGCACGGTCGAGGCGACCGCGGCCGTGGTCAACGCGTTCCCGGTGGACCGGCTGGTCACCGTGCTCGTGGGGGACGCGGCGCAGATCGCCGAGCCCGTCCGGGCACTGGGTATCGGTGAGGTGTCGGTCGTCAGCGGCTGAAAGCGGAGATTTCGCTTCGGGGCGTGACAGAACGGACCCCGGTGGGCACATGCCCGCCGGGGTCCGTTCGTCTGTCCGGTTTGGCATCGAAGATGCGTATATGCCCTGTGGGATGTGCGACATAAGGCCCTTTCCGTTTGGTTCCCCGAAGCGGCCCGACCTACCGTCAGCGCGGCTGTTCGTCAGACGTATGCCGCGCCCGCGGCGCCGGACAGTCATCGCCGAGTCCCCGTCAGGCGCGAGCCTGGGGAGCCGGGGACCCATGAAGTCCCTGGGGTGAATCGGGCACCCCCGCGCCTCGCACGAGACGCGGAGGGGCTCGTAGGAGACCTTCCTGCTCCGAACCCGTCAGCTAACCCGGTAGGCGAGAAGGAAGGAAAGGACCAGCCCTTACATGGCGTTCATCCGTGCCACCGGGAAGCACCGTGCCCCGAGCCGCCTGACGCGCAGGAGCGCCCACGTCGCCGGCATCGCGGCCCTGGCCACCACCGGCGTCATCGGCGCCACGGCCTCCCCGGCCCTCGCCGCGGATTCCGAGTCCGTCACCGCGAGCAGCACCGGTCTGACCCAGACCGTCTCCCTCGACCTCACGCTCGCCGCCCAGATCGACGCCCAGGCGGATGCTCAGCAGCACCAGGCCGAGGTCGCCGCCAAGGCGAAGGCGGAGGCCAAGGCGAAGGCCGAGGCCAAGGCGGAGGCGAAGCGCAAGGCCGAAGCCCGCGCCAAGGAGGCCCGCGCGGCCGAGGCCCGTGCGGCCCGCGCCGCCGAGCGCGCCCGGCTGAACGCCTTCCACCTCCCGGTCGCCGGCTCCCACGTGACCACCGGCTACAAGTCGGGTGGCGCGCTGTGGTCCTCCGGCAGCCACTCCGGAGTGGACTTCCAGGCGGCGTCCGGCTCCTCCGTGGTCGCGGTCGGCGCCGGTACGGTCGTCGAGGCGGGCTGGGGCGGTGCGTACGGCAACAACATCGTGCTCCGGATGAAGGACGGCACCTACACCCAGTACGGCCACCTCTCGTCGATCGGTGTCTCGGTCGGCCAGAGCGTCACCTCGGGCCAGCAGATAGGCCTCTCCGGCTCGACCGGCAACTCCACAGGCCCGCACCTGCACTTCGAGGCCCGGACCACCCCCGACTACGGGTCCGACATGGACCCGGTCGCCTACCTCCGCGCCCACGGCGTCCAGGTCTGACCGGTCTCCGCACGACGACGCTCCGCACGAAGTTCCCCGCTCGTCGCCGGAGTTCGGCACGAAGGCCCCGGCTCACCCGCCGGGGCCTTCGCCGTGCCCTGGCGGGTGCCCTCGGAGCATGCGCGGAAGTGTCCGACGGCCAAAAGCAATCCACGGATTCCACCCCGCCATCGGAAATTCCCGCGGATTGCAATAGAGTCACAGAACAGGCGTCGATCGGCCGCGTTTCGCGGGGATTAAGGCGGAGGTTCGGACATGCGCATTCCCGCGCATTCGGTATGCACGGCGATCCGTGACGACATCGTCTCCGGTGTCTTCGAACGCGGCAGCCGCCTCACCGAAGAGGTGCTCGCGCGACGTTACGGCGTCTCACGCGTCCCGGTGCGCGAGGCGCTGCGCACCCTGGAGTCCGAGGGGTTCGTCGTCACCCGCAGGCACGCCGGGGCCTGCGTCGCCGAGCCGACGGAGCAGGAGGCCGCGGACCTCCTGGAGATCCGCATGCTCCTGGAGCCCCTCGGGGCGGCCCGGGCGGCGCAGCGACGCACCGACGCCCACCTCAAGGTGCTCCGAGGCCTGGTCAGGCTGGGGCAGGAGCGGGTGCGCCGCGGCGAGGGGGAGGATCTGCGCTCGCTGGGCAGCTGGTTCCACGAGACGCTGGCGCAGGCGTCGGGCAGCCCCGCCCTGATCGCGCTGCTCACCCAGCTCCGGCACAAGATCACGTGGATGTACTCCGTCGAACAGCCCGCCCGCCCCGCGGACTCCTGGGCGGAGCACGGTGCCCTCGTGGACGCCGTGGCGCGCGGGGACGCCGAACGGGCCAGGGCGCTCGCCGCCCAGCACGCCGAGCGGGCCAGCGCCGCGCACCGGCTGCGCCGGCCGCCCGGCGGGACGGCGGGCGGCGTGCGGGTGAGGACTTCGCAACACCCCGTAAACATCGCGGGAGCACGTCATTAACAATTGCGCCGTATACAAAGAAGGTAATTGTCGCGGGGCTTTGTTTCTGCTGCCCTAATTCGGGTGCGAGGTGTGCCGCTGCCCGTTTGTGAAACAGAAAAGCCGCGGCTCCCGGAGAGGGGGTGCCGCGGCTTATCCGCAGAAAGGATTCCGGACCGGCCGGATTCAGACGGTCTCCGGGAGCTCCTCCAGCCCCTCGGCGACCAGCTTCGCCAGACGGTCCAGAGCGACCTCGGCGTTGTCCGCCTCGGAGGAGAGCACGATCTCCTCGCCACCCTGGGCGCCCAGGCCGAGCACCGCGAGCATGGAGGCGGCGTTCACGGGGTTGCCGTCCGCCTTGGCGATCGTCACCGGGACGCCGGAGGCCGTGGCGGCACGGACGAAGATGGAAGCGGGGCGGGCGTGCAGGCCCTCGGCCCAACCGACGTTGACGCGGCGCTCAGCCATGGTTCTGCCCTTCACGTATCAATGGTTGTCTAGACCAGTGTCTCATGCGGTGTGCACTGCCTGCTCTGGGCTCGCCGCCGGCCCGCGCACCGCCCGCCGGCACCCTCAGCGTGCCCCCGCCGCAATGCCGACGCGACCGGTGCGACGAGCCGTAGGCTTTGCCCATGGAGCCCTCGCCCTCGCCGGAGCAGAGTCCGCACCACGCGTACCCCGACCACTGGGAGGCGGACGTGGTGCTCCGTGACGGTGGCACCGCGCGCATCAGGCCCATCACCACGGACGACGCCGAGCGTCTCGTCAGCTTCTACGAGCAGGTGTCCGACGAGTCGAAGTACTACCGCTTCTTCGCCCCGTACCCGCGCCTCTCCGCCCGCGACGTGCACCGCTTCACCCATCACGACTACGTCGACCGGGTGGGACTGGCTGTCACGGTCGGCGGCGAGTTCATCGCGACCGTGCGCTACGACCGCATCGACGGGCAGGGCAGGCCGGCCTCCGCCCCCGCGGACGAGGCGGAGGTCGCCTTCCTCGTCCAGGACGCCCACCAGGGCCGGGGCGTCGCGTCGGCCCTCCTCGAACACATCGCGGCGGTCGCCAGGGAACGTGGCATCCGCCGCTTCGCCGCGGAGGTGCTGCCCGCCAACAACAAGATGATCAAGGTCTTCCGGGACGCCGGGTTCACCCAGCAGCGCAGCTTCGAGGAAGGGTCCGTCCATCTCACCCTCGACATCGAACCCACGGCGGAGTCCCTGGCCGTCCAGCGCGCCCGTGAGCAGCGGGCCGAGGCCCGCTCGGTGCAGCGCCTGCTGACGCCCGGCTCCGTCGCGGTCGTGGGCGTCGGACGCGCGCCCGGGGGAGTGGGCCGCACGGTGCTGCGCAACCTCCTGGGCTCGGGCTTCACCGGGCGCGCGTACGCGGTGAACACGTCCTTCGACGCGGGTCAGGAGAGCGTCGACGGGGTGCCCGCCTACCGTTCCGTGGGCGAGATCGGCGCACAGGTCGATCTCGCGGTCGTGGCCGTCCCCGCCGACCGGATCCCGCAGGCGGTCATGGACTGCGGAGAACACGGGGTCCAGGGACTCGTCGTCCTCTCCGCCGGTTACGCGGAGCAGGGCGCCGAAGGGCGGGAGCGGCAGCGCGAACTGGTCCGGCAGGCACGCTCGTACGGCATGCGGATCATCGGCCCCAACGCCTTCGGCATCATCAACACCTCCGCATCGGTCCGCCTCAACGCCTCGCTCGCCCCCGAGTCCCCGCAGCCCGGGCGCATCGGCCTCTTCACCCAGTCCGGCGCCATCGGGATCGCCGTCCTCTCCGGTCTCCACCGGCGCGGAGCCGGGCTGTCGGCCTTCATCTCCGCCGGTAACCGGGCCGACGTCTCCGGCAACGACTTCCTGCAGTACTGGTACGAGGACCAGGGCACCGACGTCGCCCTGCTGTACCTGGAGTCGCTCGGCAACCCGCGCAAGTTCACCCGGCTCGCCCGCCGCACGGCCGCGGTGAAGCCCGTGGTCGTGGTGAAGGGGGCGCGGCACAGCGGATCCACCCCGCCGGGCCACGCCGTCCCTGTCAGCCGGATCCCGGACGCGACGGTCTCCGCGCTGATGCGGCAGGCGGGCGTGATCCGTGTCGACACCGTGACCGAGCTGGTCGACGTGGGCCTGCTGCTCGCGGGCCAGCCACTGCCGGACGGGCCTCGGGTGGCGATCCTGGGCAACTCCGAGTCCCTCGGCCTCCTCACCTACGACGCCTGCCTCGCCGAGGGGCTGCGCCCACGGCCGCCGCGCGATCTCACCACGGCCGCCGGACCGCAGGACTTCCGGGACGCACTCGAGGATGCGCTCGCCGACCGGACCTGCGACGCGGTGATCGTGACCGCGATCCCGTGGGTGGGGGAGAACGGCGAGGCCGAGACCGGTGACGGCGAGACCCTGGCTGCCGCGCTGCGCGAGGCCGCGGCCGGCGGCCCGGCCAAGCCGGTGGCCGTGGTGCACGTGGAGATGGGCGGCCTGGCGGCGGCCCTCGCCGCCGCCACGAGCACGGCGGCGCCCCGGCCCCGCACGACCGCCCCCGGCACGACGCAGGAACCACGACCCGGACCCGAGTCCCCCGCGACGGCCCTGGGCGCCGTGGCGGAACCGGCGGCGCGGCTGCGGACGCCGGCGCCGGACGCAGCCCGTGCCACGGCCCCCGCCCGGGGGACGGGCGACACCGCGGCCACCGGCGATCCGGCACCGGCGGGTACGGGCGGCCCCGGCTCCTCCGCCGGCCGGATCCCCGCCTACCCCGCCGCCGAACGAGCCGTACGCGCCCTCGCCGAGGCCGTGAAGTACGCACAGTGGCGGCGCCAGGCAGCGTCCCCCGGCAAGGTTCCCGAATTCCTGGACGACACGATCGACGAACCGGGGGCCGCCGCGTTGATCGACACATTGCTGGGCCCCGGCCCCGACCCGCGGGGCCGCCCGCTCACCCCGGACGAGGCAAGCGAACTGCTCGCCCGTTACGGGATCGCCGTCCGGCCCGCCCTTCCCGCCCCGGATCCCGAGGAAGCCGTGGCTGCCGCCTCCGAGTTCGGCTACCCGGTGGCACTGAAGACCACCGCCCCCCATCTCCGCCACCGCGCCGACCTCGGTGGCGTCCGGCTCGACCTCGCCGGCGAGAACGCGCTGCGCCGGGCCTACGGGGAACTCACCGAGCTGCTGGGCACACCGGCCGAACTCCGCCCCGTGGTCCAGGCCATGGCACCCAGGGGGGTCGACACCGTCGTCAAGGCGTCGATCGACGCCGCCGCCGGCGCCGTCCTCTCCTTCGGGCTGGCCGGCGCGCCCTCCGAACTGCTCGGCGACACCGCGCACCGTCTCGTACCCGTCACCGACCGCGACGCTGCCGAGCTGATCCGCTCCATCAGGGCGGCTCCGGTGCTGTTCGGCTGGCGCGGGTCCGCGCCGGCGGACACAGCGGCGCTCGAAGAGCTGCTGCTGAGGGTGTCCCGGCTGGTCGACGACCACCCCGAGGTGGTCTCGGTCACCCTGGAGCCCGTCGTCGTCGCCACGAAGGGCCTGACCGTCCTCGGAGCGAGTGTGCGGCTCGCCCCGCCGCCCGCCCGCAGTGACCTCGGCCCCCGCCGGCTCCCCAGCTACTGACCCGTGCGGTGACGTCGGCCCTCCCGCTGGTTCCCTGCCTGCTGACCGCCCGCCGACCCGCGCACAGCGTGCCCGGCAGCCACCGGCCCCCCGTAGGATGGTCCCTATGGCAAAGACCGGTACGACGACCCAGGGGCTGCGCGCGGCGATCGAGCGCAGCGGCTACTACCCGGCCCTCGTGGCCGAGGCGGTGGAGGCCGCCGTCGGCGGGGAGCCGGTCGCGTCGTACCTGGTCCACCAGGAGACCACCTTCGACTCCAACGAGGTGCGACGCCACGTCACGGTCCTCGTCCTGACGGACACCCGCTTCATCGTCAGCCACACCGACGAGCAGGCCGCCGACACGAGCTCCCCGACTCCGTACGCCACGACGTCCACCGAGTCGGTCAAGCTCGACCGGATCTCGTCCGTCGTGGTCAGCCGTGTGGTCGCCAACCCCGAGAAGTACGTGCCCGGCACGCTGCCCCGCGAGGTCGTCCTGACGATCGGCTGGGGTGCCGTCTCCCGCATCGACCTGGAGCCCGCCGCCTGCGGTGACCCCAACTGCGAGGCCGACCACGGCTACACCGGCAGCTCCACCGCCGACGACCTGAGCCTGCGCGTCAGCGAGGCCGGGGACGGCCCGGACACCGTGCGCCAGACCCTCGCCTTCGCCCAGGCACTCTCCGAGGCCACGGCCGCCACCGCGGCCACCACCCGCTGATGACGCAGCCGCCGGCCTGGCAGGACCCGGTCCTGCTCGATCCCGAGACCGCGCCCGTTCCCGAGTACGGCAGCGGCTCGCTCGCCGACCTCCTGCCGACGCTGGCCGCGGGCCAGGGCGTCCCGGGCTTCGAGGCGACGATCCCGGAGCTCACCCCGGCCGACCGCAACTGCGTCTTCCTGATCGACGGTCTCGGCTGGGAGCAGATCAAGGCCCACCCGGACGAGGCGCCCTTCCTGCACTCCCTGCTCCCCACGTCCCGCGGCGGCACCGGCAGGCCGCTCACCTCGGGTTTCCCGTCCACCACGGCCACCTCGCTCGCCTCGGTCGGCACGGGCCTGCCCCCGGGCGAGCACGGCCTTCCCGGATACACCGTGCGCAACCCGGAGACCGGCGAGCTGATGAACCAGCTCCGCTGGAAGCCCTGGACCGCGCCCAAGGTCTGGCAGCCCTACCCCACGGTCTTCGCCCTCGCGGACGCCGCCGGCGTACGTACCGCGCAGGTCTCCGCCCCGGACTTCGAGCAGACGCCCCTGACCAAGGTCGCGCTCAGCGGCGGTTCCTTCCTCGGCCGGCTCTCCGGCGAGGAACGGATGGACGTCGCCGCCGAGCGCCTCGCCGCCGGTGACAGGTCCCTCGTCTACACCTACTACAGCGAGGTCGACGGCCAGGGCCACCGCTTCGGTACGGACTCCGATGCCTGGCGGGGCCAGCTGATGTACGTGGACGGGCTCGCCCAGCGTCTCGCCGAGCAGCTCCCGCCGCGCTCGGCGCTGTACATCACCGCCGACCACGGCATGATCGACATCCCGTTCGGCGAGCAGTCCCGTATCGACTTCGACGAGGACTGGGAGCTGGGCGCGGGCGTGGCCCTGCTGGGCGGGGAGGGCCGGGCCCGCCATGTGTACGCGGTTCCCGGTGCCCAGGCCGACGTACTCGCCGTCTGGCGCGAAGTGCTCGGCGAGCAGTTCTGGGTGGCGAGCCGAGACGAGGCCGTCGCGGCGGGCTGGTTCGGGCCGCGGATCGACGAGCGCGTGTACGGCAGGATCGGCGACGTGGTGGCCGCGGCTCACGACGACGTGGTGATCACCGCGTCGGTCAACGAGCCCCATGAGTCCCGGATGGTGGGGATGCACGGCTCACTGACCTCCGTGGAACAGCTCGTTCCGCTCCTCGAAGTACGCTCCTGACCCCCCTCGCGCACCCCCCCGCACACCGCATCCGCACCCGAAAGGCGCGCTTCTCCTCATGCCCGAGCTCGTGTTCTTCTCCGGAACGATGGACTGCGGAAAGAGCACCCTGGCGCTCCAGATCGGGCACAATCGCTCCGCCCGAGGGCTTCAGGGCGTGATCTTCACCCGGGACGACCGGGCGGGTGAGGGCAAGCTGTCCTCACGGCTGGGGCTGGTGACGGAGGCTGTCGAGGCGGACGAGGGGATGGACCTGTACGCGTACCTGGTCGCACAGCTGACCAAGGGGGGCCGGGTCGACTACGTCATCGTCGACGAAGCGCAGTTCCTGGCTCCGGCCCAGATCGATCAACTGGCGCGCGTCGTGGACGACTTGGACATGGACGTCTTCGCCTTCGGCATCACGACGGACTTCCGCACGAAGTTGTTCCCCGGTTCGCAGCGGCTGATCGAACTGGCCGACCGGGTCGAGCAGTTGCAGGTCGAGGCTCTCTGCTGGTGCGGGGCCCGTGCCACGCACAACGCGCGGACCATAGACGGTGAGATGGTCGTCCAGGGGGCGCAGGTCGTGGTCGGTGACGTGAACCGGCCGATGGGTGAGATCGGCTACGAGGTGCTCTGCCGCCGTCATCACCGGCGCCGGATGACTGCCTCCTCCGTTCGCGCGGGCGCACTGTCCCCGGATGTTCTGCCCGTGTCATCTCCTTGACGCGCCGGCGGCGCGGTGCGAACGGGAGCGGCCGGTCGCAGCGGTGCAGGCGGGGCTCGCCGGTCCCGTCCGATGGGGAACACTGAGCCCATGAGAGACATCGTTTTCACGCGCGCGAGCGGCTGGATCCCGAACGTGATCCGCGAGGACGGTGAACTCAGGCTGATGCTCGGCGCCGGGGCCGACGCCAACCACGAGCCCCGCACGTTCACCTTCTCGATCGGCGAAACCCATCTCGTGGTGATCCGTGAGGACCTGGCCAGACACCTGCTGCTGTGGAGCGCGGTCCTTCCGCTGTGCGACGAGGCCGGGACCCGGGGCCCACTCGACGAGGCCGCTGCCGTCGCGCTCCTGGACCCGATCCTCCTCTCCGAGCCGGCGGACGTCGACGCGTTCTTCCGGCGCATCCCCTGGGACAAGGGCCGGCTCATCGCCCATGGGGCCGACATCGATCTGCTCGAGCGCGGTCAGGTCTGCGCGGCGATGCGCGCGGCGACGGAGACGTCCGACGGCAAGCGGGCTCAGAAGTACCACGCGGACCGCCGTCGCGCCGAGCGCGGAGTGGTGCTCGGTCCGCTCGACGCCGCGATCCTGAAGTACACGGGCCAGTACCTGCACGGCGCGACCGTTCCGAGGCGGACGCCCGATGCCGTCGACCCCACGCTGCTGCCGGAGGTCATGCGGGTGATCGCGACCGCGGAGCAGGCGTGCGCCGGGATGCGGATCGGCCGCGATCCGCGACGGGGGAAGCGGGCCACGGACAAGCGCGACTGGGACCGGATGACGACGGCGGTCGACGCGGCCGTGCGCCGCGCACACCCCGAGCTCGTCGATGACGCGCTGCGTACGGTCAGCTTCCTGATGTGCTCGGAGGCAGCGGACCGCTCAAGGAGCGCACCCATGGACGATGAGGAGGAGCCCGCCGACGGCCTCGCACGCGCCGGTGGGGGCGCGAGGAGGACGGCCCTGTCGTTCACCGACGACAAGGGCGCCGAGAAGAAGTGGCGCCCGGGCGGATCCCGCACCGCCACCGCGGAGTTCTGGGAGTTCGTCGGTGATCGCTCCGCCTCGGACAACGAGGTGTTCACCATCGAGGACGAGGAGAAGGGCGAAGGGATCCAGCTCCACTTCTACGCGGACTCCATCGCCCGGATCACGACGGTGCGCAAGGGGAGAGGCGGGGCGGATCCGGAGTACCGGGTCGAGTACAGCCTGGTCGACGGGATGGGCGGGTACCGCAAGCTGGTGAGCGCCTTCGTCCGCGGCGGCTGCGCCGCACTCGAACAGCACGGCCCGTGGATGCCGGACGCCGCCGAGTTCGAGCGCGCGCGCCGGCAGCGCGACGCCCGGTAGAGCCGGCGGGAGCGCGCGTGCGAACCGTCCGAAGGACCGCTGCGGCCGAGTGAGGGCGTCCGCACGCGCCGTCGGAAGGACCGGCGGAGCAGCGGTTCCGGGAGTTCCGCGCTCCGGCCGACGCAGCCATGTTCGAGGCGGGCTCGCGGGCGGATGAGTACGGCTGTCCCGTGAACGGCTGCCCGGGAGAGGGGCGGGCACGCGAGCGTGGACGAGGCGGGTGCGCGGTCACCGGACGTCCTTCCGGTCGCCCAGTGCGCTACGTCCTTCCGGTTGCCCAGGGCGCTGACGCGCTCGGGTGCCGGTGGCCATGCGTGCATCGCCGAAGGCCGGGTAGGCGGCAGCGCAAGCCGCAACCGAGTGAAAGAAGGATGATCTCCATGTCCTCCTCCCTCGTCGAGACCGTCGACATCAAGGCGCCCCTCGCCGTCACGTGGGCCCTGTGGAGCGACGTGACGCAGTGGCCGAAGTTCCTGAGCCACGTCCGCCGCGTCGACCCGATGGACGAGCGCCGGTTCTCCTGGCAGTTGTCCCTGCCGGGCGCCGACAAGGGCTTCGTCGCGGAGCTCACCGAGGTCGTCCCGCAGGACCGCATCGCCTGGAAGACCATCGAGGGTGTGCACCACGCCGGTGTGGTCACGTTCCACCGGCTCGACGACACATCGAGCCGGGTCGCCCTGCAGATCGAGTACGACCCCAACGGCTTCGTGGAGCACCTCGGTGCCTTGACGAACCTCGATTCGGTTTTGGCCAACTACGACCTGGGCGAGTTCCAGAAGCTGGCCGAGGCGACGGCGGCGGGCGACGGTCCCCGGGGGCTGTGACCCCTGGGGCGCCTCCCGCCGCACGGCAGCGGCCCGTACACACCCGGGGTGTGTACGGGCCGCTGCCGTGCGGGCGTCCGTACCCCGTGCAACGGGGAGCCCGTTTCGCCCGTCGGCCGTCTCTTTGTGTGGACGGGGGTTGTCGCCGGAGGGGGGGAACAGGTGGGATGATCCCCATGAAGAAAGCGCTTTCCCCGCTCTCCGCCGAACCCCTGGCACCCTTCGACCACCTCGATCACCGCTACCGCGGCGAGAACCCGGTCCGTACCCTCGGCCACCTCTTCCGGCCCGACCGCGGCCGACTGGCCCTGGCGGTCGCCATCTTCGTCGTGAAGCACAGCCCCATCTGGCTGCTGCCACTGATCACCGCGACCGTCCTCGACGTGGTCGTCGAGCACGGTCCCGAGTCGGGGATCTGGAAGTCCGCCGGCGTCCTGCTGTTCATCCTCGTGATCAACTATCCGCTCCACCAGTGGTACGTCCGCTTCCTCGGCGGGAGCATCCGCCGCATGGGCATCACCCTGCGCTCGGCGCTGTGCCGGCGGATGCAGCAGCTCTCCATCGGCTACCACTCGCGGGTCAGTTCGAGCGTGCTCCAGGCCAAGGTCGTCCGCGATGTGGAGGCCGTGGAGCAAATGGTGCAGCAGAGCTCCGACATGGGGCTCGGAGCCGTCGTCACGCTGATCGGCGGACTCGTCGTCATCGGCGTACGCGTGCCCGAATTCCTGCCCGTCTTCCTCGTCGTGGTGCCCGCCGCGGGCTTCCTGGTCATGAAGCTGCGCGGGCGGCTGCGCAGCCACAACGAGTCCTTCCGCCGCGAGGTCGAACAACTCTCCTCCCGCGTCGGCGAGATGACCACCCTCATCCCCATCACCCGCGCCCACGGCCTCGAAAGGACCGCGCTCGGCAGGGTCGACGGCTCACTGCGTCAGGTGTTCGCGGCCGGGCTGCGTCTGGACATGATCAACGGCCGCTTCGGCTCGCTGGCCTGGGTCATCCTGAACACGCTCGGCGTCCTGTGTCTCACGGGGTCCGCCCTTGTCTCGTACCACGGCTGGATGGCGATCACCGCCGGTGACGTGGTGATGCTCAGCGCGTTCTTCACCGTGCTGACAGGCTCGGTGACGACTCTTCTGGGTCTGGCCCCCATCCTCACCAAGGGCCTCGAGTCGGTGCGTTCGGCGGGCGAGGTGCTCCAGGCGCCCGACCTGGAGAACAACGCCGGCAAGGCCCGGGTGGAGAGCGTCACGGGCCGGATCGACTTCGAGGGTGTCGGATTCGCCTACGACGGGGAGCCCGCGGTCGAGGGGTTCACCCTGTCCGCGCGGCCCGGCGAGACCATCGCGCTGGTCGGAGCCTCGGGGGCGGGCAAGTCGACGGTCCTCAACCTGCTCATCGGCTTCATCCGGCCGACCTCCGGCCGCATCCTGCTCGACGGAACCGACATGGCCGGCCTCGATCTCCGCACCTACCGGCGCTTCCTGTCGGTGGTGCCGCAGGAGTCCATCCTGTTCGAGGGCAGCATCCGCGACAACGTCACGTACGGCATGGGTGACACGGACGAGGAGACGCTGATGCGTGCTCTCCGGGACGCCAACGCGCTGGAGTTCGTGGAAGGCCTGCCGCAGGGCCTGGAGACGGTCATCGGGGAGCGTGGCGCGCAGTTGTCGGGCGGTCAGAAGCAGCGGCTGGCCATCGCCCGGGCGCTGATCCGCGATCCGCGGGTGCTGGTGCTCGACGAAGCCACCTCCGCGCTCGACAACCGCTCCGAAGCGCTCGTCCAGGAGGCCCTGACGCGGCTCGTGCACGGCAGGACCGTCTTCGTCGTCGCCCACCGGCTCTCCACGATCCAGGGCGCCGACCGCATCGTGGCCATGGAGGGAGGCAGGATCGCCGAGGTGGGAACGCACGAGGAACTGCTCGGTACCGGCGGTGTGTACGCGGGGCTCCAGCCGGCCCAGCCGAGGTGACGACGGAGGTTCCCGGAGCCGGAGCCGGAGCCGGAGCCGGAGCCCGGCGGCCTGCGGCGTCCTGACGCGCGGGTCGCCCCGGCCGGCCCCGCGAGGAAGGCGGCCACCACCTCGCCCGGGCCGCGCCCCGCGTCACGCAGTGAAGAGTGACGGGGCATGGCCACGCCGGGCCCTCAACGGTCCGGCGGCCGGACGATCGTGAACACGGCACCCTCCGGGTCCGCCACCGTGGCCAGTCTCCCCGTCGACCCCTCACGCGGTGGCTGGAGTACGCGTCCGCCGAGCTCCACCACACGTGCCGCGGTCTCGTCGGTGTCGGCCACCTGGAAGTAGGTCATCCAGTGCGGACCCCTGTCGCGTGGCAGGGCATGCCCCACGCCGTGCAGGGCGGCAACGGGGCGGCCCTGGAGGTGCAGCGTCTGGTAGTCGAAATCGGCCGAGACGACCGCCTCGATCTCGAACCCGAAGACGGCCTGGTAGAACTTCGCGACCGACGAGGTCTCGCGCGTCACCAGTTCGTTCCACACCGGGGTGCCGGGTGTGCCCGCGAGGGCCGTACCGAGGTGCTCGGCGGCCTGCCAGATGCCGAACACCGCTCCGCCCGGGTCGGAGGCGATCGCGAGCCGGCCGGCGTCCCCGGCGTCGAGCGGACCGACCGCCACCGTCCCGCCGCAGGAACGGATCGCCTCCGCCGTGGCGTCCGCGTCGACCGTGGCGAGATAGGTCGTCCAGGCGACGGGCAGGTGCCGGTCCGGCGGCAACTGCCCGATGCCCGCAACCTCCTTGCCGTTCAACAGGGCCCTGACGTAAGGCCCCAGTTGTTCGGGCCCGGGCCGGAACTCCCAGCCGAACAGCGTGCTGTAGAACTCCTGCGTGGCGGTCAGGCCGTGCACGATCAGACTCACCCAGCACGGTGCTCCGGGCGGGCGCCGGGTGGCAGCCTCGGTCATCTTCTTCTCTCTCCTCGTACCATCGGGGTGGCCGTACGGGGGGACGGGAACTGCACGGCGTCCAGGGGTACGGATACGGGTGCACACGCTCCGTGCAGATGCTTGCACCCCTCAGGCCCCGAGGCACCCCGGCCGCGCCGCGTTTCGGGGCTTCCGATTGTCCCGAAGTCCGTTTTGAGGCGGTACATGCGTATCGGTGGGGCGCCGGGCTGGGGGGGTCGCTGCGCGAAGATGGCCCCCATGAAGCCCATCATCACCGCATCCGAATACCAGAGCGAGTCGACCGGCCCGCGCCCGCCGGTGCTCCTGGACGTCCGCTGGCAGCTCGGCGGCCCGCACGGCCGTGCCGCTTACGAAGCCGGGCACCTCCCGGGAGCGGTGTTCGTCGATCTGGACGCGGAGCTCGCCGGACCGCCCGGAAGCGGCGGCCGTCACCCCCTGCCCGACCCGGAGGCCTTCGGGGCCGTCATGCGGCGCGCCGGAGTGCGCCGGGACGCCCCGGTGGTGGTCTACGACGGCGGCCAGGGCTGGGCCGCCGCCCGCGCCTGGTGGCTCCTGCGGTGGACCGGTCACGCGGACGTCCGCGTCCTGGACGGCGGTCTCGCCGCGTGGACCGGTGAGCTCACCACCACGATCCCGGCGCCCGCCGAGGGGGACTTCCGGCCCCAGCCGGGAGCGCTCGGGCTGCTGGACGCGGACGGGGCCGCGGAACTGGCCCGCTCCGGCCTGCTGCTCGACGCGCGTGCCGCGGAGCGCTACCGCGGGGACGTGGAGCCGATCGACCGCGTCGGCGGTCACATCCCGGGCGCGGTGTCCGCCCCGACCAGCGAGAACGTCGACGCGGAGGGCCGCTTCCTGGCCGCCGGAACGCTCGCCTCCCGGTTCTCGGCCCTGGGCGCCGACGGCACGACCGAGGTCGGCGTCTACTGCGGCTCCGGTGTCTCGGGCGCCCACGAGGTGCTGGCGCTGGAGATCGCCGGGCAGCGGGCCGCGCTGTACGCCGGCTCCTGGTCGGAGTGGTCCGCGGACGAGTCCCGCCCCGTCGCCACCGGTCCGGCCCCGCACTGACAGAGAGGGTGACGGCCGGCTGTACGTCCCGGACCTCCGAGCCCAGGGCGCCTCGAGCGTCCCGGTGAGGGACCGCGGCGTCCGTGCACGCAAAGGAGCGAGGGCCCGGACGCCTCGGCGTGCGGGCCCTCGCCCAGGTCACGGAAGATCCGTCCGGGACCTCAGTCCTGCTTCTTACGGCGGGTGCCGAAGACGATCTCGTCCCAGCTCGGCACCGCCGCCCGGCGACCCGGGCGCACCCCGTCCGCCTCGGCCTGCCGGTCCGTGGTTCCGGTCAGCCGGTCGCGGTGGCCGGCCACGGCGCGAGGCATCAGCACATCCGCGTAGGCGGAACCGGCACCGGCGGACGCCGCCGCGGCCGGAGGTTCGTCCGCCTCGGGCTCCTCCTGCGAGGCGGGCTCGAGCGCGGGCGGTTCCGGCTGCGAGGGCCGTTCCGGCACGACCATGTCCCCGCGGAAGCTGGGTACCGCCTCCAGCAGGCTGGTCAGCGAGTCGCGCTCACCGGCGGACACACCGCTCACCCGCTCCTCCGGTTCGACGGGGGAGGGGGAGGGGCGCTCGATCTGGCGGTCGAGAGCCCGGTCCAGCGGCCGGTCGCGGGGCAGCCGCGCGATCCGGGGCACGAACGGGAAGCTCGGCTCCGGCGCCGCGACGTCGTCGGTCTCGCCGATCAGCGAGCGCGCCTCCTCGTCCACGGCCTGGACCAGGCGGCGCGGCGGGTCGTACGTCCAGCTCGCGGAGTGCGGCTCGCCCGCGACGCGGTAGACCAGGAGGACCTCCCAGGTGCCGTCGTCCCGGCGCCACGAGTCCCACTGGACGGTCTCCCGGTCGGCTCCGCGCAGCAGGAGGCGCTCCTGCACCGCCTCGCCGAGCTGAGGGCCGGTGTTCTCGCCCGGGCGTCGCACCGGAGTCTTCCGGGCCCGCTCGGCCATGAAGGCACGCTCCGCGAGCACAGGGCCCTCGAAGCGGCGTACCCGGTCCACCGGGATGCCGGCGAACTGGGCGACCTCCTCGGCGGAGGCGCCTGCGCGTATCCGCGCCTGGATGTCGCGGGGGCGGAGATGGCTCTCCACCTCGATCTCGATCTGGCCGAGCCGGGCGCGGTCGTTGCGCACGGCGGCACGCAGCCGCTCATCGATCGGAAGCGTGTACTCCGTGCTGTCCGCAGCCTTGAGCACCAGTCGTGTGCCGTCGTTCGAGACGGCCACGACACGCAGTTCGGGCATGGGAACCTCCCGGGTGGTGCCTGCCGACGTCACGTGCGTCGCTGCTTCCGCTAGTCGAGTGTGACCTGCCCGGGTTCAGCCTGCCACAACCTTGCCAAGTTACCCGGCGTGTCGGGCCTTGGCCCTGGACCGCCGCGATGGCACGGTTACCTGTTCACAACGCGGAGCGACCGGTTGGTCGCTCCATGTAGCAGGCGCCCGTGCGATGCCGCGGCGCCGCCGGTTCGGGTGCCTTTCGGCTCCCTCCCGTAGGTTCCGGATACCCGTGTGGGAGTCCGGCCCCAGGGCTCGCCACAGTACTCCATTCGGGCCACCAGGGTGGACGGCGCGCCGTCCAAGTTCTCACCGGGTACGGGAGTTGGGTACCCCGCCGTCCGTGACATGCCCTTGGCGCGTGTGCTGCTTCACAAAATCTCCAGAAATGGAACTATCTGATTCGCTCAAATGTCCCTTCCTGGTGCAAGGTGGGGTAGTTGTCGAGCAGGGGCTGATCATGGTTCAGAAGCCGCAGAGTGATGCGGAACGCAAGGAAAGGCGCATAGATCTGAGCCTGCCGCAGGTGGCGGGCAGCGCGGTCGCCGCGGTGGCGGCGGCGGTGATGGCCTCGCAGCTCGGTGTGTACGGGACGATCGCGGGCGCCGGCGTGATGAGCGTGGTGGCCACCTGCGGGGGATCCGTCTTCCAGCACTTCTTCCGCCGCACGGGCGAGCAGATCCGTGAAGTCACCGTCCAGGTGAAGCATCCGGCGGGCCGTCAGGTCACGGTGCGCACGCGCGAGACGACGCCCGCGCCGCGGCGGCCCGAGGACGACCCGACGACGTTGCTGCGCGCGGTGGAACCCCACGCGGAGTCCACCACGGTGCTGCACGCGGTCGAACCCGGCGCGGACCCCACCACGGTGCTGCGCCGCGCCAGGCCCGGCGACCTGGACGCCACGACGCTGCTCGGGCAGGTCCCCCGGGACGCGGGCCCCGGCGGCCCGCACTCCGGTGTGCCGGGTCCCAAGGGAGCGCTGCCGGACGACGCCTATTCCGATGCCCGTACGCACGGCACCCGCGTCCGCGGATGGAAGCGCTCGGCGCTCGCCGCCACCGGCGTATTCGTCCTGTCCATGGCAGGAATCACGGTGTACGAACTGGCCTCGGGGCACGACCTCGGGGGCAACGGAGGCACGACCGTCGGTTCGGTCGTGCGCGGCGACAGCGGTGCGGGGGCGACCTCGCCCGAACCCTCGTCCGACACGGGCGGCACCGGCGAGGAGGGGAACGGCGACGACGGGGGCCGCCCGGACGGAGGGGAGGCGACCACGCCCGGTACGGACACGGGGGACGGGCGGAGCGCGCAGCCCGGCACGACCGGTGGCGACGGTTCGACGGCGGACCCCACCCCGACGCCTTCCGTCTCCGGCGGTGCGACACCGGAGACCACCGCCCCCGCGACACCTGGCGAGGACGCTCCGTCGGTCGCGCCGGACCCCACGGTGACCGACGGGGCCCCGGCCCAGGAGGACGGCGCGGCAGGAGCGGACGCGGAGCGGTGACCGGCTGACCCCTCCAGCCGCCCCCGGCTCAGGCGCGGCGCCGGTCCCTTCGCGGCGCGGCGGCCGGTGGCGGCGCGGTCAGTCCCCGAGCACCCGGCGCAGGTAGTCGTTGGCGAACAGCCGGCCCGGGTCGAGCCGGTCGCGCAGTGCGGTGAACTCGCCGAACCGGGGGTAGGTGCCCGCGAGGGCGGCGGCGTCCCGGGTGTGGATCTTGCCCCAGTGCGGCCGGCCGTCGTAGCCCGTCATGATGCGCTCGACGGCGGTGAAGTACGCCTGGTAGGGCGTGCCCCGGTACATGTGCACCGCGATGTAGGCGCTCTCCCGGCCGGAGGCGGTGGAGAGCGTGATGTCGTCCGCCGGAGCCGTGCGCACCTCGACGGGGAAGCTGATCCGTAGCGGCGAGCGCTCGACCATGTCCTTGAGTTCGCGCAGCGCCTCGACCGCGGCCTCGCGCGGCAGGGCGTACTCCATCTCGACGAAGCGCACCCGCCGGGGGCTGGTGAACACCTTGTACGGGATATCGGTGTACGTGCGCGCCGACAGTGCGCGGCTGGAGAGCGCGGCTATGGAGGGGATGGCGGCGGGGACCGCCCGGCCCACCGAACACGCGACCTGGAAGATCCCGTTGGAGAGCAGCTCGTCCTCGATCCAGCCGCTGACCCGGCCGGGAGGGGCCGCAGGGCCCGCGCTGCGGTTGTTGCGCTTGGTGTTGCAGTTCCCGGTGTGCGGGAACCAGTAGAACTCGAAGTGCTCGTTCTCGGCGACCAGCTGATCGAAATCCGTTGTGACCCGGTCGAAGGTCATCGGCTCCTCGCGGGCCGTCAGGAGGAAGACCGGTTCCACCGCGAAGGTGAGGGCCGTGATCACGCCGAGCGCCCCGAGCCCCACGCGCGCCGCGGCGAAGACGTCCGCGTGCTCGTCGGCGGAGCAGCGCAGCACCGTGCCGTCGGCCGTGACCAGCTCCAGGCCGCGTATCTGGGCGGCGATCGAAGCGGAGTCCCGGCCGGTGCCGTGGGTGCCCGTCGAGGTGGCCCCGGCGACCGTCTGTTCCATGATGTCGCCCATGTTGGTGAGGGAGAGCCCCTCGCGGGCGAGCGCGGCGTTGAGCCGCTTCAGCGGGGTGCCCGCCTCGACCGTGACGGTCATGGCCGTACGGTCGATGTCCCGGATGCCGGTCAGCAGGTCCGGGCGCACGAGGACCCCGGAGGTGGCGGCGGTCGCCGTGAACGAATGGCCGGTGCCGACGGGCTTGACGGTCAGACCGTCCTCGGACGCCCTGCGGAGCACCTCGGCGAGCTCGCCGACGGAGGCCGGGGACGCCACGCGCGCGGGCCGGGCACTGACGTTGCCCGCCCAGTTACGCCACGTGCTCGTCGTCCGTGCGTAGGTGTCGGTCATCTTCCCCGCGCCCTCCCCTAGGAGCCGGCCCCGCGAGCCGGCGATACCCCAGGAACGCCACCGCGGCCGCGAGCGCTCCCGCCACGGCGGGCACCGCGTACCCCGCCTCGGCCCCCGAGGCGTCGACCACCCAGCCCGCGGCGGAGGAGCCGAGCGCCACTCCGACCGCGAGTCCGGTACTGGTCCAGGTCATGCCCTCGGTGAGCTGCGTGCGCGGTACGTGCTGTTCGACGAGGGCCATGGTGGTGACCATCGTCGGTGCGATGGCGAGGCCCGCGACAAAGAGCGCCACGGCCAGGAACGGCAGGCTCCCGGCCAGTTGGAGGGGGATCATACTCACGGCCATCGCACACACCCCCACCAGCCACCGGGTGGACGGCTTGCCCCGCAGGTGCAGCAGCCCGAAGACGGCTCCCGCGAGACAGGAACCGAGCGCGTAGACCGCCAGCACGAGGCTCGCCGCCGCCTTGTGGCCGAGCTCCTCGGCGAAGGCCACCGTCACCACGTCCACCGCCCCGAAGATCGCCCCGGTGGCGACGAACGTGACCACCAGCACCTGGAGCCCGGACGAACGCAGCGCCGATCCGCCCGTGTGGTGCTCCTTGGGGTGCGGCCTGGGCTCGGTGGCGCGCTGGGCCGTCAGCCAGAAGACGCCGATCACCAGGAACACCCCGGCGATCAGCGGTCCGGCCTCCGGGAACCAGGCGGTGGACAGGCCGATGGAGACGATCGGCCCGAAGATGAAGCACACCTCGTCGACGATCGACTCCCAGGAGTACGCGGCGTGCAGCTGCCGGCCCGAGCCCCGGTAGATCTCCGCCCAGCGGGCCCGGACCATCGAGCCCACGCTGGGGACGCAGCCGGCGCCCGCCGCGAAGACGAACAGCGTCCAGTCGGGCAGCCGCTGCTGCGCACAGACCAGCAGCCCCGCGACCGACGCGGCGGCGAACAGGGTGAAGGGGCGCAGTACACGGCGCTGCCCGTGGCGGTCGACCAGCCGGGACACCTGCGGCCCCACGACCGCTGCCGCCATCGCGAGCGTCGCCGACAGCGCACCCGCCAGCCCGTAACGGCCGGTGAGCTGGGAGATCATCGTGACGACGCCGATCCCCATCATGGACAGCGGCATCCGCCCGAAGAATCCGGCCGCCGAGAATTCCCGGGCGCCGGGGGCGGCGAAGATGGCGCGGTAGGGGCTGGGCAAGGGAGAGCTCCGGTGAAGCCTGACAGGTGTACGGGGGGCCGATACAGCTTACGGGCGCCCACCGAACGTCCATGACGCGCCGACGGCGGTTGCCGGGCTGTCGGAGGGGG
This sequence comes from Streptomyces sp. NPDC005494, assembly GCF_042872025.1. Classification (NCBI taxonomy): domain Bacteria; kingdom Bacillati; phylum Actinomycetota; class Actinomycetes; order Kitasatosporales; family Streptomycetaceae; genus Streptomyces; species Streptomyces sp. NPDC005494. The sequence goes on along the minus strand of NZ_JBIAJR010000004.1, from coordinate 461,451 downwards.
GTGGCAGGATCGGGTGCATGTCCGATCTGCGCGGTCCCGCTCCTTACGACGCTCTGCTGCTGCTCTCCTTCGGTGGTCCCGAAGGCCCCGACGACGTGGTCCCGTTCCTGCAGAACGTGACGCGTGGCCGGGGCATCCCCGAGGAGCGGCTCAAAGAGGTCGGCAAGCACTACTTCCTCTTCGGCGGCGTGAGCCCGATCAACGCGCAGAACAGGGCCCTGCTCGACGCGCTGCGCAAGGACTTCGCGGAGAACGGCCTGGAGATCCCGGTGTACTGGGGCAACCGCAACTGGGCTCCGTACCTCACCGACACCCTCCGCGAGATGGTCGCCGACGGCCGTCGGCGCATCGCCGTGCTCGCCACGAGCGCCTACGCCTCGTACTCCGGCTGCCGCCAGTACCGCGAGAACCTCGCGGAATCACTGTCCGTGCTGGAGGCCGAGGGACTCCCCGTGCCCCGCGTGGACAAGCTGCGGCACTACTTCAACCACCCCGGCTTCGTACGGCCCATGATCGACGGCGTGCTGGACTCGCTGGCCGGCCTGCCCGAGGACGTGAGGGCGGGGGCGCACCTCGCGTTCACCACGCACTCCATCCCGACCTCCGCCGCCGACACCTCCGGGCCGGTGGAGACGCACGGCGACGGCGGTTCCTACGTGGCCGAGCACCTGGACGTCGCCCGGCTGATCGCCGAGGCCGTGCGCGAGGAGACCGGCGTCGACCACCCCTGGCAGCTCGTCTACCAGTCGCGCAGCGGCGCACCGCACATCCCCTGGCTGGAGCCCGACATCTGCGACCACCTGGAGACCCTGCACGGCGAGGGCGTCCCCGCGGTCGTGATGGCCCCCATCGGCTTCGTCTCGGACCACATGGAGGTCCTCTACGACCTCGACACCGAGGCCACGGCCAAGGCGGCCGAGCTGGGGCTGCCGGTGCGCCGGTCGGCGACGGTGGGCGCCGACCCCCGGTTCGCCGCGGCCGTGCGTGAACTCCTCCTGGAACGCGCCGCCGCCGAGCAGGAGCGCCCGGTCGCGCCGTGCGCCCTGGGTGCCCTCGGCCCCTCCCACGACCTCTGCCCGGTCGGCTGCTGCCCGGCCAGGGCCCCCAAGCCGGCCGCCGCGGGAGCCGACAGCCCCTTCTGACGACCCTGCCGCCCCGGGGACGGCCCAGCCGCCGTCCCCGGGCGCGAAAGCCCGCCCGTGCCCGCCGTCCGCGTGAGCCGACAGCCCGTCCGGCCCCGCGACACCACCTCTGGAGCGCTGTGACCGACCCCCTCCTGCCCGAACTGCTCGACCTCGCCCTGGAAGCGGCCCGCCGGGCCGGAGCCCTGCTGCGGGACGGCCGCCCCGCCGACCTGGGGGTGGCCGCGACGAAGTCCAGCCCCATCGACGTGGTCACCGAGATGGACATCCGGGCGGAGAAGCTGATCACCGGCTACCTCTCCGAGCACCGGCCCGCCGACGGCTTCCTCGGCGAGGAGGGGGCGAGCGCCGAAGGCACCAGCGGCATCCGCTGGGTCATCGACCCGCTCGACGGCACGGTGAACTACCTCTACGGCCTGCCCACCTGGTCCGTCTCCATCGCCGCCGAGCGCGACGGCGAACGGGTCGTGGGGGTGGTCGAGGCCCCGATGAGGCGCGAGACGTTCCACGCGGTCCTCGGCGGCGGCGCCTACGGCAACGGGCAGGCGCTGCGCTGCCGCCCCACTGCACCCCTCGACCAGGCCCTCGTGTCGACCGGTTTCAACTACGTCACCGAGGTACGCACCCACCAGGCGGCCGTCGCCCAGCAGCTGATCCCGCGGCTGCGCGACATCCGTCGCGGGGGATCCGCCGCCATCGAGCTGTGCGACGTCGCGGCCGGCCGGCTCGACGGCTACTACGAGCGCGGGCTGCACCCGTGGGACGTGGCGGCCGGCGATCTCATCGCACGCGAAGCCGGTGCGCTCACCGGCGGCCGGCCCGGCCTGCCCGCCGACAACGACCTCACCGTCGCCGCGACCCCCGGCGTGTTCGAGCCCCTGCAGGCGATCCTGGAGGAACTGGGTGCCTGGCACGACTGAGCCCCCCTGTCGATGGCCCTGACGGCACCGTGGGGAGCCCAGGACACGAGAAGGCCCCGGGAGAGTGCCAGTGCGGCTCCCGGGGCCTTCTCGTGGCGGCTCAGACGCTTGTGGCGCTGATTTCGACGCCGTGCTCGGCGGCGAGACGGTGCAGGTCGTCGAGCTCTCCCTGCTCGACGTCCGCGAGGAAGTCGTCGCCCGTCTCGCGAGCCCTGGTGAGGTCGGACTCGGTGGTCTTGATTCGTTGCAGCAGACCTGCGGTGAAAGCGTCCATGTAGCGCCCCCTCATCGTGGGTCGGTGGCACGGGGGTGTGCCCGGAGATCCCCGGCGCTGAGACCGGGTGCGGGTGATCACGCAGTCCCTCTGGATGCGGGACGGGCTGTGGTACGCCCCATGCAGGGCGTGATCGCGGGTGTGAGGTCGTCCTCCCCGTGGGCGGCCCGCGAGAAACCTCAACTTGCATAGGAATCCGATCAATTCCCCGGAGTGGCGGCCGTCCCCGCGTCGTCTTACCGCCGGTTTATGCGCGTTACGGGCAGGATGGACGCGCACAGTCGGTGCCGCTGACGTGCAGCGAGCGGCCGGAACGAGGGCCGCTCGCCGTATTTCTGGATCTAGGGAAGGACTGCGCCGTGCGCGTACTCGTCGTCGAGGACGAGCAGCTGCTCGCCGATGCGGTGGCCACCGGACTGCGCCGGGAGGCCATGGCCGTCGACGTCGTCTACGACGGGGCCGCGGCTCTCGAACGCGTCGGTGTCAACGACTACGACGTCGTCGTGCTGGACCGGGACCTCCCCCTGGTGCACGGCGACGACGTCTGCCGGAAGATCGTCGAGCTCGGCATGCCCACCCGGGTGCTCATGCTCACCGCGTCCGGCGACGTCAGCGACCGGGTCGAGGGCCTGGAGCTCGGGGCTGACGACTACCTGCCCAAGCCCTTCGCCTTCAGCGAGCTGACCGCGCGGGTGCGCGCCCTGGGGCGCCGTACGACCGTCGCGCTGCCGCCCGTGCTGGAGCGGGCCGGGATCAAGCTGGACCCCAACCGCCGCGAGGTCTTCCGGGACGAGCAGGAGATCCAGCTCGCCCCGAAGGAGTTCGCCGTGCTCGAGGTCCTGATGCGCAGCGAGGGCGCGGTCGTCTCGGCCGAGCAGCTGCTGGAGAAGGCGTGGGACGAGAACACCGACCCGTTCACCAACGTCGTGCGGGTGACGGTCATGACCCTGCGCCGCAAGCTGGGCGAGCCACCTGTCATCGTCACCGTCCCCGGCTCCGGCTACCGGATCTGAGGGCGTGATGGCAGCCTCCCCGAGGCCTGTGAAGGCACCCCCCAAACCGACCTGGGAACCCAAGGCCCAGGAATCCCCGTACCCCTGGCTGCGCCCGACCATCCGGATACGGCTCACGCTGCTGTACGGCGGCATGTTCCTGATCGCGGGCATCCTGCTGCTGTCGATCATCTACATGCTGGCGGCGCAGGCGCTGCACGACGCCGGAGGGCTGGAATTCCAGGTCAAGGGCACGAACGTCCAGATCTCCAGCGACATGTGCCCCCAGCTCGCCTCGGCGCTGAACAACACCCAGCTCAACGAGATGATCAAGGACTGCACCGCCGCCCAGCGGCAGCACGCCCTCGACAGCCTCCTGAACAGGGCGCTGCTGGCCCTCGTGGGACTCAGCATCATCGCCTTCGCGTTCGGTTACGCGATGGCGGGCCGCGTCCTGTCCCCGCTGGGCAGGATCACCCGCACCGCCCGCAGGGTCGCCGGGACGGACCTGACCCGGCGGATCGAGCTGGACGGGCCCGACGACGAGCTCAAGGAGCTCGCCGACACCTTCGACGAGATGCTGGACCGCCTGGAGCGGGCCTTCACGGCGCAGCAGCGGTTCGTGGGGAACGCGTCGCACGAGCTGCGCACGCCGCTCGCGATCAACCGCACGCTGCTGGAGGTCCATCTCTCCGACCCGGAGGCTCCCACGGAGCTCCAGCAGCTCGGCAAGACGCTCCTGGCCACCAACGAGCGCAGTGAGCAGCTCGTGGAGGGGCTCCTGCTGCTGGCCCGCAGCGACAACCAGATCGTCGAACGCAAACCCGTGGACCTGGCCGAGGTGGCCGACCGCGCCATCGACCAGACCCGGTCGGAGGCGGCGGACAAGGGCGTCGAGATCCGCGGCGAGCGTGCCCCCGCGGTGGTGCAGGGCAACGGCGTGCTCCTGGAGCGCATCGCGCTGAACCTCGTGCAGAACGCCGTGCGCTACAACGTGGCGGAGGACGGCTGGGTGGAGGTCACCACCGAGCTCCAGCCCGGTCAGGCGCTCCTGGTGGTCTCGAACACCGGTCCCGTGGTCCCCGCCTACGAGATCGACAACCTCTTCGAGCCGTTCAGGCGGCTGCGTACGGAGCGCACGGGCAGCGACAAGGGGGTCGGGCTCGGCCTGTCGATCGCGCGGTCCGTCGCGCGGGCACACGGAGGCCGTATCATCGCGGAGCCCCGCGAGGGTGGTGGTCTCGTGATGCGCGTCACCCTGCCGGTCTGAGAGGCTTCACGGTGTGAAGCCGTATTGGATCGCTCTGTTCGCTTTGGGCGGAATTTTAGAACCTGTTCACCGTTCCGACCCTGTGTGATCGATCACAGGCGCGATTTCCCGTCCCTCCACTCTCCGTGATCACATCTGAGCCCGAAAGCCTGGAAACGTCCGGGTTTCCGGGGGTCGGTATCACGGGAAGTACACGGGGTGGCGCCCGTGAAGTGCAGCAAACGGACCGTGTACGGTCCCCATCGCCACCCAAGCTGATCGCTCACGAGAGATCCGGTTGGGTGTCGATTGAGTAACAGACCTTGATGTGAGGCAAAATCTCCGCCTCAGGTCGGGCACAAGTCCGGCCTCTCACGCGTTACGTGCGCTGAGACACCGCAGACACCCATGAGGGGGAGAGCGACATGGCAACGGATTACGACACCCCACGCAAGACCGACGACGACGTCGATCAGGACAGCCTCGAGGAGCTCAAGGCTCGTCGGAGCGACAAGACGGCATCCGCCGTCGACGTCGACGAGTTCGACGCGGCAGAGGGACTTGAGCTGCCCGGCGCAGACCTGTCCAACGAAGAGCTCGCCGTGCGGGTCCTGCCCAAGCAGGCCGACGAGTTCACCTGCATGAGCTGCTTCCTCGTGCACCACCGCAGCCAGCTGGCACGAGAGAAGAACGGCCAGCCCATCTGCCGCGACTGCGACTGAGGCCGGCCGGCCGTGGCAGGCGACACACCGTTGTGGAAGCGGCGCTTGCGGCGTACGAAGTCGTCGGAGGCACATCAGGGCGGCACACGCCCGGCAGAGGGCACAAGCCCCGCTGCCGAGCACGGGACCGCCCTGCCGGCCTCCCCCGGCGCATCTGACGACGAGCGGGGCCTTCCGGCCTCGCTCGAAGCAGTACGCGCCGCGGGCTCCCAGGAGCCCGGGCAGGACGGCCCGGACGGGTCCCCCAAGGGAACCGGCCGGCTGAACACGCTGAAACGGGGCGTGCTCAAGAGCAGGGAGAGCGCCGTCGCGGCGGTCGGCGTCGTCGCCGACCGGATCATCGACATCGCGCCCCGGGTCCCCGTGCGGGACCTCGCCACCCTGCGCAGACAGTTCCCGGGGCTCGGCCCCGAAGAGCTCGCCGACAAGCTCGTCGCGGGCGCCTGCAAGGCCACGGCGGCCGTCGGCGCCGGCATCGGGGCGGCGGCGATGATGCCCGTACCGCCCGCCATGCTCGCGGAACTCGCCGCCGAGATCACGGGCGTCGCGGCCGTCGAGATGAAGCTCGTCGCCGAGCTCCACGAGGTCTACGGCCGACGGCCCCCGGGCAATCTCGGGCAGCGCAGCACCGCGTACCTGACCTCCTGGACGGAGGAGCGCGGGATCGACGTCTCCCGGCCCACCACGCTCAACGCGGCTCTGGGCGGGCAGATGAAGCGTGAGCTGCGCCAGCAGATCATCAAGCGCACCGTGCGCGACCTGCCGAACCTCATCCCGTTCATGATCGGGGCCGCCGTCGGCGCCATGATGAACCGGAGGGACACCAAGAAGCTCGCCGACCGGGTCAGGAACGACCTGCGGCGCGATCAGATCTCCTGGGACCGCCTCGCGGAGCTCCCGCCGCTGGAACAGCCCGCAGAGCCCGTGAAGGAGCTGCCCAAGGGCCTCGAAGGCCCCGACGGCAACTGAACCCTCAGGCGGCGACGGGCGCGAGGGCCGCGGCCAGCGCCTGCGGCTCCCTCGTCGACAGGTAGATGTACGGCGTCGGGTCGGCCGGGTCCGTGACCTCCACCCGCACCGCCGTCGGGATGTAGCTGCGCAGCAGCATGTGGGCGCGCGGGTCCGCCTTGTACGAGCGCCAGGCGCGCGCCTCCTCCCCGTCCAGCACCTCGACCTCTCCGAGTGCTTCCAGAGGGATCCGGGCATCGCCCGCGACGAGCGCGCCGGCCACGACCCTGATGCGCGCCGAGCCGTACGAACTCACGCCCGCGCACGCCGCTGCGGTCCCGGCGACCAGGCCGCCGAGCATGGGCAGAAGGCCGAGGGGCAGGAGCATCAGCGCACAGGCGACGCCGATCCCGAAGGCGATGAGCCACCAGCTGCGAGGCGCGGTGAGACGTTCGTCGAAGGGAGGTGCGGAAGGCTGCATGAAACCAAGCTTGGCACGGCGCGACCCGTGGCCGGGCGCGCGGGTAAGGTCTGCGCCTGTGAGTGGAACATCTGCACGTCTGACACCCCCGGCCGGAGCGGTCGCACCGGTCCGCCATCCCGACGCCCCGGCCCCCGGTGAGCTCCTCGGCGCCCACTACGAACACTGTTTCGGCTGCGGTGGGGCACAGCCGCACGGGCTGCACCTCCAGGCGCGGGCCGGAGAGGGCGTCGACGTCACCGCCGAGTTCACCGTGAAGGCCGCCCACCAGGGCGCTCCGGGGCTCGCGCACGGGGGCGTCCTGGCCACGGCGATGGACGAGACGCTCGGCTCGCTGAACTGGCTGCTGCGGGTGATCGCGGTGACGGGACGGCTGGAGACCGACTACGTGCTGCCGGTGCCGGTGGACACGGTGCTCTTCCTGGAGGCCGAGGTCACGGCCGTGATGGGCCGGAAGATCTTCTGCCGCGCCACGGGGCGGATCGGGGGCCCCGAGGGGCCGGTCGCGGTCCGGGCGGAGGCGCTCTTCATCGAGGTCAAGGTGGACCACTTCATCGACAACGGGCGGCCGGAGGAGATCCAGGCGGCGATGTCCGACCCGGACCAGGTCAGGCGTGCCCGGGCCTTCGAGGTGAACCCGTGACGCGCCACCCCGTCGACGTACTCATCCGCCGGACCGACCCGGACGTGCCGATTCCGTCCTACGGGCACCCCGGTGACGCCGGTGCCGATCTGGTGACCACCGAGGCCGCCGAACTCGCCCCAGGAGAGCGGGCGGTGTTCCCCACCGGCGTGTCCATCGCCCTGCCGGACGGGTACGCGGCCTTCGTGCACCCGCGCTCCGGCCTCGCGGCCCGCTGCGGAGTGGCTCTCGTGAACGCCCCAGGGACGGTTGATGCCGGGTACCGTGGGGAGATCAAGGTCATCGTGGTCAATCTCGATCCGCGCGAGACCGTGAGGTTCGAACGGTTCGACCGGATTGCCCAACTGGTCGTCCAGCAGGTCGAGAAGGTGCGCTTCCACGAGGTGACGGAGCTCCCCGGCTCGGCGCGTGCCGAAGGGGGCTTCGGATCCACCGGCGGCCACGCCGCTGTGGACGGCGTCACGGGCGGTAACACCCAGGGTGGGAACAGCTACGCTTCGGTCGTATCCGACCGGGAAGGACGTTGACGTGTTCGGACGTCGCAAGAACAGTGGTTCCGCCGAGGACACGGCGGACGAAGCGCGCGAGGCCGAGCAGGTCGCCGACGAGCTCGACGACGCCGGGACCGGCAGCGGCTCGCGCCGTGCGAACCTGCCTCCCGCGCCCCGCCCCGACGGGCCGTGGGACATCTCCGAGGTCTCCCAGCCCGGCGAGGGCCGGGTGGACCTGGGCGGCATCTTCGTGCCCGGGGTCGAGGGCATGGAGCTCCGGGTGGAGGTCGCCGGCGACGCGATCGTCGCGGCCACGGTCGTGCTGCGCGACAGCGCGGTCCAGCTGCAGGCCTTCGCCGCCCCCAAGCGGGAAGGCATCTGGGGCGAGGTGCGCGAGGAGATCGCCTCGGGCATCACCCAGCAGGGCGGGATCATCGACGAGGTCGAGGGCCCCCTGGGCTGGGAGCTGCGCGCGCAGGTCCCCGTACAGCTCCCGGACGGGAAGAACGGCGTACAGCTGGTGCGCTTCGTCGGCGTCGACGGGCCGCGCTGGTTCCTGCGCGGAGTGATCTCCGGCCAGGGCGCCGTGCAGCCCGAGGCCGCCGGACTGCTGGAGACGATCTTCCGCGACACCGTCGTGGTGCGCGGCGAGGGCCCGATGGCCCCGCGCGACCCGATCGTCCTCAAGCTGCCCAACGACGCCCAGATGGTGCCGGAAGGCGTGCAGCAGGAGGACCAGGAGAGCTCGAAGTTCTCCGGTGGCATGGGACAGCTCCAGCGCGGTCCCGAGATCACCGAGGTGCGCTGACCGCGCCCAGGACCGCACACGAGGGGCCGGTGGGCCGCGCCCGGACAGGGACGCGGCCCTCCGGCCCTCGCGCGTTGCCTTCACCGGGCGGCGCGGCGCCCTCCGGCCCTCGCGCGTTGCCTTCACCGGGCGGCGCGGCGCCCTCCGGCCCCTCGCGCGTTGCCTTCACCGCGCGGCACGGCGCCCTCCGGCCCGTGCATTGCCTCACCGGGCGGCACGCGCACATACTGGCGGCTGCCGAGGGAGCGGTACGCACGGCCGCGTACGCACGGGGGAGAACGATGACACGCAGCACCGGCGCGCAGAGCGGCACCACCCTGGCCGGGAGCCCGGCCGACGGCCCCATGGTGCGGGTCGAGGACCTGCACCGGTCGTACGGGACCGGGGCCGCCGCCGTGCACGCGTTGCGGGGCGTCTCCTTCGAGATCCCGCGCGGCGAGCTCGTCGCGCTCAAGGGGCGCTCGGGGTCCGGCAAGACAACCCTCCTCAACCTGGTCGGCGGCCTCGACACCCCGGACAGCGGCCGGATCACCGTCGGCGGCACCGACCTCTCCGGGCTCGGTGAGGACGGGCTCCTGGGCCTGCGCAGGGACCGTATCGGCTTCATCTTCCAGTCCTTCGGCCTGATCCCGATCCTCACAGCGGCGGAGAACGTCGGCGTACCCATGCGGCTGCGCGGGGCCGACCCGGGCGAGCGCGAGGACCGGGTGGCACTCCTGCTGTCCCTCGTGGGCCTCGGCGACCACGCCCAGCAGCGCCCCGGCGAGCTCTCCGGCGGCCAGCAGCAGCGGGTCGCCATCGCCCGCGCGCTCGCGAACCGGCCCGCGCTGCTGATCGCCGACGAACCCACCGGGCAGCTCGACGCGGAGACCGGACTCGCGGTCATGCAGCTCCTGCGGGCCGTCGTCCGCAGCGAGGGCGTCACCCTCCTCGTCGCCACCCACGACCCCCAGCTGCTCGGCTTCGCCGACCGGGTCCTGGAGCTCAGCGACGGGCACATCGTCGAGCACGCGTAGGGCCACGGCCAGGGGCGGCGCAGCACGCCGGCCGCATCAGAATCCTGTCAAGACGGACCCCGCGCCCGCCCCTGACCCCATATGCCGGAAATTATCGGGGTAACTTCGAGACGGGCTTCCGCAGCTGCGGAAGCCCGTGCAGAGAAGACAATGGGGCCATGGCGCGCGGCAAGCTTCGGATCTACCTGGGTGCGGCACCCGGCGTCGGCAAGACGTACGCGATGCTCTCCGAGGCCCATCGCCGCGTGGAACGCGGCACCGACTGCGTGGTCGCGTTCGTGGAGCACCACGACCGCCCCCGCACCGAGGTGCTGCTGCACGGCCTGGAGCAGATCCGCCGCCGCGACATCGAGCACCGCTCCGCCGTCTTCGCCGAGATGGACGTCGACGCCGTACTGGAGCGCGCGCCCGCCGTCGCCCTGGTGGACGAGCTGGCCCACACCAACGTGCCCGGCTCCCGCAACGCCAAGCGCTGGCAGGACGTCGAGGAGCTCCTCAAGGCCGGCATCGACGTGGTCTCCACCGTCAACATCCAGCACCTGGAGTCCCTCGGCGACGTCGTGGAGTCGATAACCGGCGTGCGGCAGCAGGAGACCATCCCCGACGAGGTCGCCCGGCGGGCCGACCAGATCGAGCTCGTCGACATGTCGCCCGAGGCGCTGCGGCGCCGCATGGCCCACGGGAACATCTACCAGCCCGACAAGGTCGACGCGGCCCTGTCGAACTACTTCCGCCCCGGCAACCTCACCGCCCTGCGCGAGCTGGCCCTCCTGTGGGTCGCCGACCGGGTCGACGAGTACCTCCAGCAGTACCGGGGCGAGCACGACATCAGCGCCCCCTGGCAGGCCCGCGAGCGCATCGTCGTCGGGCTCACCGGCGGCCCCGAGGGCCGCACCCTCATCCGCCGTGCCTCCCGGATGGCCGCCAAGGGCTCCGGCAGCGAGATCCTCGCGGTGTACATCGCGCGCAGCGACGGACTGACCTCCGCCTCGCCCAAGGAGCTCGCGGGCCAGCGCACCCTCGTCGAGGACCTGGGCGGCACCTTCCACCATGTCATCGGCGACGACATACCCACCGCCCTCCTCGCGTTCGCCCGGGGCGTCAACGCCACCCAGATCGTCCTCGGGTCAAGCCGCCGCAAGACCTGGCAGTACATCTACGGCCCCGGGGTGGGCGCCACCGTCGCCCGGGAGTCCGGCCCCGACCTGGACGTCCACATCGTCACGCACGAAGAGGTCGCCAAGGGGCGAGGGCTGCCCATCGCCCGGGGGGCCAGGCTCAGCCGCACCCGGATCATCTCGGGCTGGCTGGCCGGCGTCGGCGGACCTGCCCTCCTCACGCTGCTCCTGCACGGCATGGAGAACGGGCCGGGCCTCGCCAACGACGTCCTGCTCTTCCTCTTCATGACGGTCGCGGCCGCCCTGCTCGGCGGCCTGACCCCCGCTCTCGCCTCGGCGGCCGTCGGCTCCCTGCTCCTGAACTACTGGTTCACCCCGCCCACCCACACCCTGACGGTGCAGGACCCGGAGAACTTCGTCGCCATCGTGATCTTCTTCGCGGTGGCGGTCGCGGTGGCCTCCGTCGTCGACCTCGCGGCCCGCCGTACCCACCAGGCCGCCCGGCTGCGCGCCGAGTCGGAGATCCTCTCCGCCCTCGCCGGGAGCGTCCTGCGGGGCGAGACGGCCCTGGACGCCCTGCTGGACCGGGTGCGCGAGACCTTCGGCATGGAGTCCGTCGCCCTCCTGGAGCGGCAGAGCGACGTCGAGCCGTGGACCTGCGCGGGCTCCGTCGGGCCCGCCCCGGTGGCCCGGCCCGACGACGCGGACGTGGACATGCCCGTCGGCGACCACATGGCCCTGGCGCTCTCCGGCCGGGTCCTGCCCGCCGAGGACCGCCGGGTCCTCGGCGCCTTCGCCGCGCAGGCCGCCGTCGTGCTGGACCGCCAGCGCCTGGTCGGCGAGGCGGAGGCGGCCAGGCGGCTGGCCGAGGGCAACCGCATCAGGACCGCACTCCTCGCCGCCGTCAGCCACGACCTGCGCACCCCGCTGGCCGCCATCAAGGCCGCCGTCAGCTCCCTGCGCTCCGACGACGTCTCCTGGTCCGAGGAGGACGAGGCGGAGCTCCTCGCGGGCATCGAGGACGGCGCCGACCGCCTCGACCACCTGGTCGGCAACCTGCTCGACATGTCACGCCTGCAGACCGGCACGGTCACCCCGCTGATCCGTGAGATCGACCTCGACGAGGTCGTCCCGATGGCGCTCGGCGGCGTACCGGAGGGCAGCGTCGACCTGGACATCCCCGAGACGCTGCCCATGGTCGCCGTGGACCCCGGGCTGCTGGAACGGGCGGTCGCCAACATCGTCGAGAACGCGGTCAAGTACAGCAACGGCCGTGAACGCGTCACCGTCGCCGCCAGCGCCCTCGGCGAGCGTGTCGAGCTGCGGGTGGCCGACCGGGGCCGCGGGGTCCCGGACGAGGCCAAGGAGCGCATCTTCGAGCCCTTCCAGCGGTACGGTGACGCCCCGCGCGGCGCCGGGGTCGGTCTCGGGCTCGCCGTCGCCCGCGGTTTCGTCGAGTCCATGGGCGGCACGCTCGGCGCCGAGGACACCCCCGGCGGCGGGCTCACCATGGTCCTGACGCTCACGGCCGCGCCGGGGCAGGTGCACCCCGGCTCCCTGCATCCCGTGCAGGTCACGTCATGAGGTCCCCGGGGCGTACCCCCGCCCCGTACACGTATTCCGGAAAGGCAGGTCCGAGATGACCCGGGTGCTCGTGGTCGACGACGAGCCGCAGATCGTGCGCGCCCTCGTGATCAACCTGAAGGCGCGCAGGTACGAGGTGGACGCGGCGCCCGACGGGGCGACCGCCCTGCAGCTCGCCGCGGCCCGCCACCCCGACGTGGTCGTCCTCGACCTCGGGCTGCCGGACATGGACGGCGTCGAGGTGATCAAGGGCCTGCGCGGCTGGACCCGGGTGCCGATCCTCGTGCTCTCCGCCCGCCACACCTCCGACGAGAAGGTCGAGGCCCTGGACGCCGGAGCCGACGACTACGTCACCAAGCCGTTCGGCATGGACGAACTGCTGGCACGGCTGCGCGCGGCGGTGCGCAGGGCGGAACCGGTGGGCCCGGACGGCGCCGACGACCAGGTGATCGTCGAGACCGAGGGCTTCACCGTCGACCTGGCGGCGAAGAAGGTCCAGCGCGAAGGCCGCGACGTACGCCTCACCCCCACCGAGTGGCACCTGCTGGAGGTCCTCGTACGCAACGCGGGCCGGCTCGTCAGCCAGAAACAGCTGCTCCAGGAGGTCTGGGGGCCCTCGTACGGCACCGAGACCAACTACCTGCGCGTCTACATGGCCCAGCTGCGCCGCAAGCTCGAGGCGGACCCCTCGCACCCCCGGCACTTCGTCACCGAGCCCGGGATGGGCTATCGCTTCGAGCGCGGGAAGCAGGTTCCCGAATGAGCGCGCAGACAGGAGTTCCCGGCGCGAGGCTTCACTCGTTCGAGTGAGACCCCCGCCACCCCGCCCCTGACACAGGAGACCGGTACGCTTCGGGTATGACCGCTGTTCCCCGATTCGAGAAGCCCGGCAGGACGGACAAGCCGTCCGGCCGCTTCCGACGCATGCTCGACCGGCTGTCCAGCTCCCAGGAGGATCTGGAGTCCGAGGAGCTGCAGGAGGACGCGCACGCTTCGGGGTGCACGCGCATCTCCGAGTGCTCGGACCGGCAGATCGTCAAGGTGACTGGTACCTTGCGGACCGTCACCCTGCGCCCGCGGGCAGGAGTCCCCGCCCTGGAGGCGGAGCTCTTCGACGGCACCGCGCCGCTCGACGTGGTCTGGCTGGGCCGGCGATCCATCGTCGGCATCGAGCCGGGCCGCAAGCTCATCGCGTCGGGCCGTATCGCCATCAGCCACGGTCGCCGGGTGCTGTTCAATCCCAAATACGAACTCCGACCGCTCGGCAAGGAGTAGCCGGTGACGTCTCTCGACAAGCCGACGTCCGACACGGACCAGCCCCACCGCACCGACCAGCAGGCCGACGACGCGAGGGCGGTCACGGAAGCCGCGCTCTTCGAGGCCTTCGGCGGTGTGCGAGGCATGGTGGAGACAGTCCTGCCCGGGCTGCTCTTCGTCACGATCTTCACCATCAACAAGAACCTGACGGCCTCGGCGATCGCCGCGCTGGCCGTCTCCCTGCTCCTCGTCGTCGTACGGCTGCTCCGCAAGGACACCGTCAAGCACGCCTTCAGCGGCGTCTTCGGCGTGGCCTTCGGTGTGCTCTTCGCGAAGATGACGGGCAACGCCAAGGACTTCTACCTGCCGGGCATGATCTACACGCTCGGACTGGCCCTCGCCTACCTCGTCACGACGCTCGCCGGGGTGCCGCTGATCGGGCTGATCCTCGGTCCGGTCTTCAAGGAGAACCTCTCCTGGCGCACCAGGAACCCCGGCCGCAAGAAGGCGTACGCCAAGGCCAGTTACGCCTGGGGACTGATCCTGCTCGCCAAGTGCGCGATCCTCTTCCCGCTGTACTGGTGGGCCGACACCACCGAGCTCGGCTGGGTGCTCGTCGCGCTCAAGATCCCGCCGTTCCTGCTCGCGGTGTACCTGACCTGGGTCTTCCTCGCCAAGGCGCCGCCGCCCATCGACGTGTTCGCCGAGATGGAGGCGGAGGAGCAGGCCGAGAAGGACCGCGAGGCGGCCCGGCGCGCCGAGGCCGCGGAAGTCCGCAACTCCGAGTTCTGACGCACGACGACGCACATGTGCGTGGGCCCCGGACCGTCGACACGGTCCGGGGCCCACGCACACCTGCCCCCGCTCAGTCCTCGGCGGGCTCGCGACGGACCGACAGCAGGTCCTCCAGCTGCTCCTCGCGCGCCTGGGCGGCCACGAACAGCAGCTCGTCACCGGCCTCCAGGGTCTCCTCGGGGCTCGGCGTCAGCACACGGGTGCCGCGGATGATCGTGACGAGCGAGGTGTCCTCGGGCCAGTCCACGTCACTCACCCTGATGCCGGCCAGCGCCGACTCCGGGGGCAGCGTCAGCTCGACGAGGTTGGCGTCGCCGTGGCTGAAGCGCAGCAGCCGGACCAGATCACCGACGCTCACCGCCTCCTCGACCAGGGCGGACATCAGCCGCGGGGTGGAGACCGCGACGTCGACACCCCAGGACTCGTTGAACAGCCACTCGTTCTTCGGGTTGTTCACCCGGGCCACGACCCTCGGGACGCCGTACTCGGTCTTCGCGAGCAGCGAGACGACCAGGTTGACCTTGTCGTCACCCGTCGAGGCGATCACGACGTTGCACCGCTGGAGCGCCGCCTCGTCGAGCGAGGTGATCTCGCAGGCGTCCGCGAGGAGCCACTCGGCCATCGGGACCCGCTCCACCGAGATGGCGGTCGGCGCCTTGTCGATCAGCAGTACCTCGTGCCCGTTCTCCAGGAGCTCGGCCGCGATGGAACGCCCCACCGCACCGGCCCCGGCAATCGCGACGCGCATCAGTGACCGCCCTCCTCGGGACCTTCGGCAAAGGCCTCCTCGACCTTCGCGATCTCGTCCGTACGCATCATCACGTGAACGAGGTCGCCCTCCTGCAGAACCGTCTGCGACGTCGGCAGTATGGCCTCACCCAACCGGGTGAGGAAGGCGACACGGACGCCCGTCTCCTCCTGCAGTGTGCTGATCTTGTGCCCGATCCAGGACGGGGTCGTGTGCACCTCGGCGAGCTGCACCCCGCCGCTCGGGTCCCGCCACAGCGGCTCCGCGCCCGACGGCAGCAGACGCCGCAGCATCTGGTCGGCCGTCCAGCGGACCGTGGCGACCGTCGGGATGCCCAGCCGCTGATAGACCTCGGCACGCCGGGGGTCGTAGATACGCGCCGCGACGTTCTCGATGCCGAACATCTCGCGCGCCACCCGGGCCGCGATGATGTTGGAGTTGTCACCGCTGCTGACGGCGGCGAACGCTCCGGCCTCCTCGATCCCCGCCTCGCGCAGGGTGTCCTGGTCGAAGCCGACCCCGCTGACACGCCGGCCGCCGAACCCGGCACCGAGGCGCCGGAACGCCGTCGGGTCCTGGTCGATCACGGCGACCGTGTGCCCCTGCTGTTCCAGGGTCTGCGCGAGAGCGGCTCCGACACGCCCGCAGCCCATGATGACGATGTGCACCTTGCGCCTACCTCGCCGTCCTGGTCATCCGGATGACCTGCGAAAACACCCTGCTCACACTTCTCTCTCAGCTTGCGGGGCAAACAATGGGGCAACCACTTCCGTCGTTGCCCGGGGATGAGCTTATGCGGCCGTGCCCGCACCGCCTCATCCGAGTGTGCGTATCCCACGGCCCGATGAGCAAAGGGGGGCGGCCGACGGAGAACCGGCACCCTTCGGCGGGTGGGCCCGCCCACTCCCCGGCACCGGGGCCCCCAGCTCCCGTACCGCAAGGATTTCGTTAAGGATTCCATGGACTTTTGCGGTGAGGGCGGGTGATTATGAAGGTTTTCCGGTTGCGG
Organism: Streptomyces sp. NPDC005494; assembly: GCF_042872025.1. Classification (NCBI taxonomy): domain Bacteria; kingdom Bacillati; phylum Actinomycetota; class Actinomycetes; order Kitasatosporales; family Streptomycetaceae; genus Streptomyces; species Streptomyces sp. NPDC005494. The sequence continues at coordinate 445,254 of NZ_JBIAJR010000004.1, read as the reverse complement.
AGCGGGTGGTGACGCTCTGGCGTGTCTCGCCAGCGCTTACGATCCTCTGCGTGTCCAAACTGACCGACGTGCCCAAACGGATCCTGATCGGCCGGGCGCTGCGCAGCGACAAGCTGGGGGAAACGCTCCTCCCCAAGCGCATCGCGCTCCCCGTCTTCGCGTCCGACCCGCTGTCCTCCGTTGCGTACGCACCAGGAGAAGTCCTCCTCGTGCTCTCCATCGCGGGTGTGTCGGCGTACCACTTCAGCCCGTGGATCGCGCTCGCGGTCGTGGTCCTGATGTTCACCGTCGTCGCCTCGTACCGGCAGAACGTGCGCGCGTACCCGAGCGGAGGCGGCGACTACGAGGTCGCCAACACCAACCTGGGCCCCAAGGCCGGTCTGACCGTCGCCAGCGCCCTCCTCGTCGACTACGTCCTGACCGTCGCGGTGTCGATCTCCTCCGGCGTGGAGAACCTCGGCTCCGCCGTCCCCTTCGTCGTCGAGCACAAGACGTTCTGCGCCATCGGGGCCATCGTCCTGCTGACGCTCATGAACCTGCGGGGCGTCAAGGAGTCCGGCAAGCTCTTCGCGATCCCCACCTACCTGTTCGTGGCCGGCGTCTTCGCCATGATCCTCTGGGGTGCGTTCCGCGGGCTGGTCCTCGGCGACACCATGCACGCCCCCACCTCCGACTACGAGATCAAGCCGGAGCACCAGGGCCTCGCGGGCTTCGCGCTCGTGTTCCTGCTGCTGCGCGCCTTCTCCTCCGGCTGCGCGGCCCTGACCGGCGTCGAGGCGATCAGCAACGGCGTGCCCGCCTTCCGCAAGCCGAAGAGCAAGAACGCCGCGACCACCCTCGCGGCGATGGGGCTCCTGGCAGTCACCATGTTCTGCGGCATCATCGGCCTCGCCATGGCCACCGACGTGAAGATGGCGGAGAACCCGGCGAAGGACCTGATCCACAACGGCGCCGCCGTCGGCGCGAGCTTCGTCCAGGACCCCGTGATCTCGCAGGTCGCCGCAGCCGTCTTCGGCGACGGTACGTTCTTCTTCGTCTTTCTGGCGGCGGCCACCGCCCTCGTGCTCTTCCTGGCCGCCAACACCGCGTACAACGGCTTCCCGCTGCTCGGCTCGATCCTCGCGCAGGACCGTTACCTCCCTCGCCAGCTGCACACCCGCGGCGACCGGCTCGCCTTCTCCAACGGAATCGTGCTGCTGGCCGGGGCCGCGATCCTGCTCGTGTGGATCTACGGGGCCGACTCGACCCGGCTGATCCAGCTCTACATCGTCGGCGTCTTCGTCTCCTTCACCCTCAGCCAGACCGGCATGGTGCGGCACTGGAACCGTCATCTGCGTACCGAGAAGGACCCGGCGGTGCGGCGGCACATGATCCGCTCGCGCGCGATCAACACCTTCGGGGCGTTCTTCACCGGGCTCGTCCTGGTCGTGGTCCTGGCCACCAAGTTCACCCACGGTGCCTGGGTCGCGCTGCTCGGCATGGTGATCTTCTTCGGCACGATGACCGCGATCCGCCGGCACTACGACCGGGTCGCGGAGGAGATCGCCGCCGGCGACACCCCGTCCGACGACACCGTCAGGCCCTCGCGCGTCCACTCGATCGTCCTGGTCTCCCGCATCCACCGCCCCACGCTGCGCGCGCTCGCGTACGCCAAGCTGGTGCGCTCGGACCAGCTGGAGGCCCTCTCCATCAGCGTCGACCCGGACGAGACCAAGGCTCTCAGGGAGGACTGGGAGAGGCGTGGCATCGACATCCCGCTCAAGATCCTCGACTCGCCGTACCGCGAGGTCACCCGCCCGGTGATCGAGTACGTGAAGAGCCTGCGCAAGGACCGCCCCCGCGACGTGATCAGCGTCTACATCCCGGAGTACGTGGTCGGCCACTGGTACGAGCATCTGCTGCACAACCAGAGCGCGCTGCGGCTGAAGGGCCGACTCCTGTTCACCCCGGGCGTGATGGTGACCTCGGTGCCGTACCAGCTGGAGTCCTCCGAGGCCGCGAAGGTGCGCGCCAGGAGGCGCGCGGACTGGAACGCGCCGGGCTCGGTGCGCCGTGGTCCCGTCGAGCGGCGGAACCAGAAGGAGTCCGGCACCAAGAGCTGACGCGGGCGATCCCGCTCGTGGTGAGCGGTCGGCCGACACCCACGTAGACTCGTAGGTTGTTGTCCGGCCGCTTCGCGGTTCCCGGGTTCCGGTGCACACCGGCTCCCCGTGGTCCCGTCTCCGGCCCGCCGTTCACGGTCACCCGTTTCCCTGATCTCTGGAGCCACCCCCTCATGCAGAACGAATCCATCTCGTCGCGGACCGGGGAGCATCAGGCCGGGGAGAAGCAGGCCGCGGCGCCGCAGGCCGGGGAATCGCTGATCGGGACGGAGTACGAGGTCGAGGTCGGCCCCGTCGCCCACGGCGGCCACTGCATCGCCCGCACCGCCGAGGGCCAGGTCCTCTTCGTACGCCACACCCTTCCCGGCGAGAAGGTCGTGGCGCGGGTCACCGAGGGCGAGGTCGGCTCACGCTTCCTGCGCGCCGACGCGATCACGGTCGTCGAGGCCTCCAAGGACCGTGTCGAGGCCCCCTGCCCGTACGCCGGACCCGGCAAGTGCGGCGGCTGCGACTGGCAGCACGCCAAGCCGGGCGCACAGCGCCGCCTCAAGGGCGAAGTGATCGCCGAGCAGCTCATGCGCCTCGCGGGCCTCACCCCCGAGGAGGTCGGCTGGGACGGCACGGTCATGCCCGCCGAGGGCGACAAGCTCCCGCCGGGCGAGGTCCCGGCCTGGCGCACGCGCGTCCAGTACGCGATCGACGAGGACGGCCGGGTCGGGCTGCGCAAGCACCGGTCGCACGACGTCGAGGTCATCGACGAGTGCCTGATCGCCGCCCCGGGCGTGTCCGAACTCGGCATCGAGAAGCAGGACTGGCCGCAGATGGCCGCGGTGGAGGCCATCGCCGCCACCGGCTCCCACGACCGCCAGGTCATCCTGACCCCGCGTGAGGGAGGCCGGCTCCCGCTGGTCGAGCTGGACAAGCCCGTCTCCGTGATGCGCGTCGAGGAGAAGGACGGCGGCGTCCACCGCGTCCACGGCCGCGCCTTCGTACGCGAGCGCGCCGACGACCGTACGTACCGCGTCGGCTCGGGCGGCTTCTGGCAGGTCCACCCGCAGGCGGCCGACACGCTGGTCCGCGCGGTCATGCAGGGCCTGCTGCCCCGCAAGAGCGACATGGCGCTGGACCTCTACTGCGGCGTGGGCCTGTTCGCCGGCGCCATCGGCCAGCGCATCGGCGAGAAGGGCGCGGTGCTGGGCATCGAGTCCGGCAAACGCGCTGTCGAGGACGCCCGGCACAACCTGAAGGACCTGGACCGGGTCCGCATCGAGCACGGAAAGGTCGACCAGGTCCTGCCGCGCACGGGCATCACCGACGTCGACCTGATCGTCCTGGACCCGCCGCGCGCGGGCGCCGGCAAGGCCACCGTCAAGCACCTGTCCTCTCTGGGCGCGCGCCGCATCGCCTACGTGGCGTGCGACCCGGCGGCGCTGGCCCGGGACATCGCGTACTTCCGGGAGGGCGGGTACAGGGTGCGGACGCTGAGGGCGTTCGACCTGTTCCCGATGACTTCGCACGTTGAGTGCGTGGCGATTTTGGAGCCTGCGGCAAAGGGCGTCTGACCTGCTGTTTTGTGGTTTGGATGGGTCGCTTGACATGTTTCACTCCGCGCAACGGGTCGAGTAGGCGGCATGTCCCTTTCAGGCCATCTCACCTGCGGCTTTGCGTGGGGCGGGAGTGTAGCGGCGACGTCCTCAAATCCCTTCCGGAATATCTTGACGCTCGGATGACGCTCGCAGCGGAAGTAAAATCTGCCGCATTCCTTCGGCCATTGCTGTGCTCGAGGTATCCGCACGAGGAGGAGTCTGCCCGCACGGTGTGGGACTCCTGGTGTCGGCAGTCGCATGGCCCGGGCGGCTGTGGCGCTGCTGCACTCCGTTGGTGATGCTCTGGTCGTTTGCCGAGCGCGTGTCGCTTGCCGCTTCCTGACGTCGGAGTCGTGAGGTCGGATTGGGGTTGCAGCCGAGCACGCATCACCACTGGCTGGCACAGATCTTCCCGCCCAGCCAGCCGTTGTCTCGGGATCCACGACATCAGCGCTGGTCCGGCCGACGCGTCCAACCTCCGCAAGCTGGCTGAGAGGTAGATGGCTGCACTGGGCTTCCCCGCGCGCCGTCCCGCTGCCGCCCCTCAGATGCAGCAGGCGACTCGGCCCGCTGGTTGCGGACCCTGCGGAAGATAGGGGTGGGTGAGAGTGGGCACTAACCGCGCCCGCTCCAACCGGTAATCGATCCCTCCGCCACGCGACGCGGACCCATGCGTGCGTGCAGCCGCCACCGGGCCCGTGACCTCGGGCCTGTTCGCTTCGCCGATGGCCGGCAAGAACGTGCAAGTCGTGGACTCATAGCGACGCTCGGCAGTCACAGAACTATCCCGGTCCGCGTGGTGGTTGAGCCTTGCCACGAGTCGAGTCTGGCGCTGCCGAGGAAGGGGTAGGGCCAGAACCTCAAGCTTCCCGGCCTCCTCTTGTGGTGCTCGACTGCTGCACAATCGTGAAGATCTCGTGTGGCCTCTTCACGAAGGGGCTTCCGAATGCTGCAACCTGCAGGGCAACGCCCTCCGTTGGCCCGCTCAAGGCCCTCGCAAACGTGACTTCAATCACGGGACGGTCGTCCGGTTTGGCGCGTGACGCCAGCATTTTCCCTCTGGATATTCACCTGCCCACTACATAAAGTCCCCATCAGGTCCCGCTCTCAGTGGATCTTCATCTCCTTGGAGCCGGGGTGGGTTTTGTGTGGAGTCATGTGTCTCGCCGACGTCGGGCGATGGCCGCAACTGCGCTGCTCAGCATGGTTGTCGTGATGCTGCCAACTTCGACAGCTGCTTCCTCCGGGAGCGCCCTTGCGGCCGAGGCAACCGCATCCGAACCTGACGCTGGAGAGGCAGGCGTAGCCGCCGCCAGAGCCGCCGCAAAACGAACCGGCCAGCCGGTTGAGGTCCTGTCACTGAGAGCCGAGAACAGCGATGTCTTCGCCACCAGTGACGGAAACCTGGAAGCGCGCGAGTACCTACGTCCTGTGCGCGCCCGTGTGGACGGCGAGTGGAAGCCTGTCGACACCGACCTGGCGCAAGCCGGTGGAGGTGGAGTCGCACCCGAGGTCACTACGGTCGGCCTGACGTTTTCCGGCGGTGGCGACATGCCTCTGGTGAAGATGACGAAAGCAGGCCGCGAGCTTGCTCTGTCGTGGCCGGGAGAACTGCCGGCACCTGAACTGAACGGTGCGACTGCCACCTACCGCGATGTGCTCCCGGACGTGGACCTGCGAATGCAGGCGCAGGAAGACGGCTTCACTCAACTCCTGGTGGTCAAGACCGCGGCTGCGGCAGAGAACGAGGCGCTGTCGAAGCTGCGTCTGCAGCTTGCCGCTGAGGGCATGGACGTCAACGAGACGCAGGACGGGGGTCTCGAGGCGGTCGACAAGGGCGCGCAGGGGGCAGTCTTCGCCGCCCCGAAGCCGATGATGTGGGATTCCAGTACGGGACCTGCCGCAGCAACGGCCAAGGGCGCCGAAGACGTGCCTGAACGCGAAGCGCGAGCCGCTGCCGCTGATGCAGCATCGTCGACGGAACCAGCGGCGGGGGAGTCGGGAGCGCTCGCACCGGTGGACGTGGATGTGCCGGCCGGCGGCGACGAACTGGTACTGACGCCGAACGCCGAACTGCTGCGGGGCCCGGACACCACATACCCAGTGTTCATCGATCCGCAGTGGTACTCACCCAGAGCATCGTCATGGACGATGGCATCCAAGTACTGGGCATCGTCGCCGCAGTGGAAGTTCAACGGCGAGTCCACGTCAGGCATGGGCTACTGCAACTGGTCCTACTGCGCTCCGCACGACACCAAGCGGATCTTCTATCAGATACCGACGTCGAAGTTCGCGGGCAAGTCGATCCTCTCGGCGGAGTTCGTAGTCCGGAACACCTGGTCCGCTTCTTGCTCGGATCGGAGCGTCGAGCTGTGGAGGACGAAGGGCATCTCCTCGTCGACGACCTGGAACTCGCAGAACGCTTCAGGGTTCTGGATCGAGAAACTGACATCCTCGTCCTTCGCGTACGGCTACGACGGCTGCGCTGCCAAGGACGCAGAGTTCAACGTGCGCACCGCGGTGCAGAAGGCGGCCAACGACAAGGCGTCCTCGCTCACGTTCGGGTTGCAAGCTGCCAGCGAGACCGACGGCTACGCCTGGAAGCGCTTCTCCGACAAGGCATTCCTCCGGGTCAAGTACAACCTTGCGCCGACACAGGTCAAGATGTCCCAGCTCACCATGGAATACGGGGGCACCTGCAAGCGACCGGAGAGCGCCCCGCGTGTCCGCACCCTCGGCAAGGTGTACGCGAACAACATCACAGACCCGGACGGCGACAACGTCGCCGTGCAGTTCCAGGCGATGTGGGACACGGGCGATGGACAGGGAGCGATCGCCCGATGGAAGCCCGCACTGACGTCCTACAAGGCGTCGGGTTCGAGCTTCGTGGTCAGCCTGCCCACGTCGATCCCGCAGAACAAGACGGTGAACTGGTACGTACGCAGCTATGACGGGGCGCAGTACTCACCGTGGTCGTCGGCAGGCGATCCGACGGGCTGTTACTTCGTTTACGACACCACCGTTCCCAAGGCACCCGCTATCACCTCGGGCGACTACCCGGCATCGGACCCGGAGAACCCGGACGATCCCTGGTTCGACGGCGTAGGCCGCTACGGCTCGTTCCAGATCAAGGCCGCAGACAGCGACGTCACCAAGTACTGGTACGGAATCAACGGTGATCCCTCGTCGAAGAACGTCATCACCACCGCAGCCGGCGCCGCGCAGGCCGTGAAGGTACTGCCGTCGAAAGCCGGACTGAGCTTCATCACCGCGCAGGCATTTGATGCCGCTGGCAACGGCTCGGAGGTGCGGACCTACCAGTTCAGAGTGAAGGCAGGCCAGCCAGAGAGAGCGAACTGGAAGTTCGACGATGCTGCTGACGCGACGTCCGCTTCTGGAGGCTCTGGGGCCAGGACGGCCAAGCTCTATGGAGGAGCTACCCCCGGTGCCCCAGGAGCAACCGGGACAGCGGTTCACTTCGACGGCACGAGCGGCTATGCCGCGACGGACATACCCACGGTCAACACAGCCAACGGCTTCAGCGTCTCGGCATGGGTGAACCTGGACAGGATGCCCACGGACGCTGCAGTAGTGGCTGCACAGCCCGGCAACTATTCTCCAGGGTTCGAGCTGTACTACTCGAAGGGGTACGACCGCTGGGTCTTCAACCAGTACACCTCTGACACGGCAGGCGCCTCCATCGTCCGGGCCATGGCCCCCGCGGCCGGCGGAGTAACAGCCGGACGGTGGACCCACCTGGTCGGCGTCTACTCAGGTGGTGCGAACGAGCTGCGGCTCTACGTCGACGGTTCTCTGGCGGGCAGTACCCCGTACACCACAGCCTGGGACGCGCGCCGCGGGCTCCAGATCGGGGCAGCCAACCTGCTCGGCACCCCTACCAACTACTTCCCCGGCAGCATCGACGACGTCCGAATCTTCGACAAGCCGGTCTCCGACGCGGAGGTCACCAACCTTCATCAGAAGAAGCCGATCGGCAGTGGTCGCACCGCCCGCGCGATCTTCCCACTGGACGAAGCAGCCGGAGCCACCGAAGTGACCGGGCACGCGGACACCCAGCACCTGGCACTGACGGGTAACGCCAAGCTGGGCGCTGCCGGAGTGAGCGGCCGGGCACTGCAACTGGACGGCGATGGAGACTACGCGCGCACGGCAGCCCCACATGTGGACACCGAGCGTCCCTTCACGGTCTCGGCCTGGGCGAAGCTGGACCGACTCCCTGCCACAGGCGCGACGGTCGTTGCGCAGCTCGGGGTGAACAGGCCGGGCCTCGAGCTGGCCTACTCCAAGACCAGCAATCAGTGGGGATTCTTCCAATACTCCGCGGACGTGGTGGGCGCAACCCAGATCAGAGTTGTGCAACCCCAGGGAACGACAGCACGCGTGGGCGAATGGGCACACCTCGTCGGCGTACATGATCCAACTGCCGGCACCCTGACCCTCTACGTGAATGGCGAGAAGGCGGCGACGGTCGCTCAGACCAATTCGTGGTATGCGGGTAAGCAGGTCCAGGTCGGTGCTCTGACCATCGACGGCGGCAACATGATCCAGCACTTCCCCGGGCAGATCGACGACATCCGGTTCCTGGACCGGGTGGTCGCTGCCGAAGAAGTGCAGCAGTTGTTCCGGCAGAGCCCCATCCTGAAGGGCCGTTGGAACTTCGAGGAGATGGGCACGGGAACTCCGGTCACCTCTCCGGACTCCACTGTCGAGAAACGCCCCATGAACCTGTACGGGGGCGCCCAGCTCGGCGTTGGCACGGTCGACTTCAACGGTCTGCAACTGGACGGCGTCGACTCCTACGCGGCAACTCCGACCATGCCCGTCGACACGGGAGCCAGTTTCACCGTCACGGCCTGGGCCCAGGCAGCGGCTCTGCCCGACCACAGCATGTCCGTCGTGAGCGCCGAAGGCGCCACGCGCAGCGCTTTCGAAGTGCGCTTCCAGCCCGAGTCCGGGGATGCCGTTGGTCCGGGGATATGGGAGCTCAGCCTTTCAAGTAGTGACAGCTCCACAGCACCGGTCAAGAAGGCGGCAAGCACTGAGTTCTACGACGTCCGCGACTGGAATCATCTCGCGGTGGTCTACGACGGCTTCGCCAAGGAAGCCCGGCTGTACGTCAACGGTGTCCTCCAAGAGGTGGCCTGCGGCGATGCGGACGGAGATGGCAGCGCTGACGACGGAGCCTGCCAGGATCTCATCGCGTGGGCGGACAACGTGCTGACCTTCAAGGCATCCAAATCCATCCAGGTCGGGCGTGCCTCGGGGGATGCCACCGGGGAGTACTTCGCCGGTTCGATCGACGATGTATGGGCTTTCCAAGGTGCACTGAACGACGTCCAAGTCGGCCTACTGGCCGGATCTCTGTTCGATATTCCAACAGAGGTTCCTAACGGCAGCTGACCCCCGCACAGTCAGCGGGCCAGGCACGTCAGCAGTGCCCGAAACCCTGAAGCTTCAGTCCCGCGCCGCAGCCCGACAGGCACCCGGCGCCCGGCAGTGACGGACACCCCTCGCATGAAACTCTCGAAAGCGTTCACGCCCAAGAACAGGGCATTCCGCCGAGCATCGCTAACAGTCTCGGCAGTCCTGGTCGCCACCCTGCTGCAGACGGCCGCAGCGCAGCCAGCGTCGACCACGTCTACTGCAATAAGCAATCTGCCTGGGCTTCCAGCGGCAGAAAAGCCCGTAGCGAGAGGCCGCGACGTCGCGGTCAAGCCGCGCGTAAAGAACAAGGGGCCCAGAGTGCCGGCGGGTGCCCCGCGGGCCGAGCAGCCCGACCCTGCTGAGGTCACGCTGACTCTGCCGCCGTCAGGTGCCAAGGGCGGCGAGCGCTTTACCTCCGCCAAGGGACAGCCTGTTGCTGTCGGCCGGGCTCAGGGCAAGGCTGATGCGAGCGAGACGTCGCAACGCGGTCCCCGCACGGTGAAGTCGGAAGTGCTTGAGGGTAAGAAGGCTGAGCGAGCCGGGATCGATGGCCTGCTGTTCACCCTCGGGGTCGGCGAGCCGGCCCAGGCCACAAGCGCGTCAGCCGAGAGCACGAAGCAGCCGGTCGCTGTGGCGGTCGAATACGCACAATTCAGTGAGCTCTTCGGTGGCGCCTACGCGTCGCGTATGGGCCTGGTCCAGTTGCCCGTGTGCGTGCTCACCACGCCAGAGGTGAAGGCGTGCCGGTCCGGAGAGCCTGTTGCCGCTGTCAATGACACAGAACGCAAGACGCTGACCGCGGAGTCGGTGAGCTTGCAGGCCGGAGCGCCCACGGTCCTGGCCGCGACTGCTGCGGTCGGTGGTGACAAAGGGGACTACAAGGCGACTCCGCTTTCTCCCTCCTCCACCTGGAACACCGCGCTCAACACCGGCGACTTCACATGGTCCTACGACATGGAGGTCCCCGAGGTACCGGGGGCATTGAAGCCGAGCGTGGGGCTCTCCTACTCATCCGGCGCGATAGACGGTCGAACCGGTGGGACCAACAACCAAGGTTCATGGGTGGGGGATGGGTTCGACCTATGGCCCGGCTTCATCGAGCGCAGCTACAAGCCTTGCGCCGATGACGGGGTCAAGAACGCGGACGGCAACAAGCCCGGCGACATGTGCTGGGCCTACGACAACGCGACCATCTCCTTCAACGGCGCCGGCGGTGAACTGGTCCCCGCGGGCAACGATGAGTTCAGGCTGAAGCGCGATGACGGTACTCGGATCAAACGTCTGGAGTCGGCCGACCGAGGCAACGGCGACAACGACGGCGAGTACTGGCGGCTCACCTCACCAGACGGAACGCGCTACTACTTCGGCTACAACCGTCTGCCGGGCTGGAGCACAGGTAAGAGCACGACCGACTCCACCTGGACGCTTCCCGTCTACGGAAACGACTCCGGCGAGGAATGCCACGCGGCGACATTCGCCGACTCATGGTGCCAGCAGGCATGGAGGTGGAACCTCGACTACGTCGTCGACACGTACGGCAACGCGATCAGCTACCACTACACCAAGGAGACCAACTCCTACGGCCGCAACCTGAAGTCCGAGGACGACACCCCGTACACGCGTGGTGGATACCTCACGCGTATCGACTACGGACAGCGAACCCCTGACCTGTATGCGGCCAAACCCCTGGCACAGGTCGTTTTCGACAACACAGAGCGCTGCATACCAGCGGCCGGTGTCACCTGCGCCGCCGATACGATCGACACCAAAGCCTTCTACTGGTACGACACCCCGTGGGACCTGAACTGCAAGGCCGAGACCACCTGTGACAACGGCCGGCTGTCACCATCCTTCTGGACCCGCAAGCGACTGACCGACGTCACCACACAGGTTCTCAAGACCGACGGCACCTACGGCAAAGTCGACTCCTGGAAGCTCGGCCATCGATGGGGCATGGCCGACACGGACTACCAGCTCCTCCTCGACAGTGTCCAACACACGGGTCAGTCAGCGACCCCGACCATCACCCTGCCGAAAACCACCTTCGCCTACACCCAGCTCGCCAACCGGCTGGACAAGACAGGGGACGGATTCGCCCCGTTCATCAAGGACCGCCTCTCCTCGGTGGACGACGAGTCCGGTGGCCAAATCAGTGTGAACTACTCGGCTGCCGCCTGCGACTGGAATGCGCTGCCGACTCCAGCGACGAACACCACCCGCTGCTTCCCCCAGTACCTCGGTGGCAGTGACACAGAAGCCGCAGAACAACACTGGTTCAACAAATACGTCACCAACTCTGTCACAAGCACCGACCGCACCGGTGGCGCGCCCGACCAGGTCACCACGTATCAGTACCTCGGTAATGCGGCCTGGCACTTCGACGACGATGACGGCTTGACCAAGGAGAAGGAAAAGACCTGGTCCCACTGGCGCGGCTACGGCCAAGTCAGGGTTCAGACCGGCGGGCAGGGAGGCGCCGCCGCAATGAAGTCCCAGGAGGACCACTATTTCCTACGCGGCATGGACGGCGACCGGGCCACCACCACCGGCGGCACCAAGAGCGTCTCGGTCAGCCTGGGTACGGATGAGGGGGAGCCGATAACCGACCACGAGTCGGCGAACGGCTTCCCGTACAAAACAGTCACCTTCGACAAGCCGGGTGGCAAAGTTCTGGAAAAAAAGGTTGACAGGCCCTGGCACCACCAAACTGCCGAGAAGAAGCGCAGTTGGGGCACCGTTACCGCCAATCTCACAGGAACCGCGAGCGCAAAGACCTGGACCTCCCTCGACAACGGGGCCGGCTCCCAATGGCGCATAACCTCCACGTCCAATACCTACGAAACAGTGGCCGGGCGGGTCACCGAGACCGATGACCGCGGTGACAACTCAACCGCATCAGACAATCAGTGCACACGGACCACGTACGCCACGAACAGCACCGACAACATCCTGTCGCTGCCGTCACGTGTCGAGACCGTAGCCAAGGCATGCGACGTCGCACCCGACCGGGCCAAGGACGTCATCTCCGACGTGCGCACCGCCTATGACGGCGGCGCTTACGGAGCCGAACCCACCAAGGGCGACGCCACCGCGACGGCCACGCTGAAACAGCATGACGGAACCAAGGCCACCTACCTGGAGAGCGGTGCCACGTACGACTCCTACGGCCGTCAGCTGAACATGACCGACCTGACCGCGAACGTCACGGCGAGCGGTGACGCGGCACCAGTGCGAACCGTGCGCAACGACGGGCGAACCACCGTCACCACTTACACCCCGGCCACCGGGTTTGCCACGCAGACCAAGGTGACCACGCCACCAGCTGTCTCCGGAAACAGCGGGACCTCCCAGAGCACCACCTCGGAACACGACCCTCTGCGCGGCCAACCACTACGGGTCACGGACACCAACGACAAGGTGACCGAGTTCGCATACGACGCACTCGGCCGCTCGGCAAAAGTCTGGCTCGCCAACCGATACACCTCGCAAACACCGACCTACGCCTACACCTACACCATCACCGACGGCAAACCGGTCGCCGTCACGACCAGCACCCTGAACAACGCCGGCGGCCAGATCACCGCCTACACCCTCTACGACGGCTTCCTGCGCGAACGCCAGACCCAAGCACCGGGCCCGGACGGCGGCAGCCTCCTCACAGACACCTTCTACAACGAGCGCGGACTGACCGCTAAAAACTTCAGCACCTACTACACCACGCAGGCCCCGTCGACTGAACTGTTCGCTCCCGCTGACGCGCTGAGCGTGGAGACACAGACCCGCAACCTCTACGACGGGCTCGGCCGCATTACCGAGTCCCGGCAGATAGCGGGCAACGGTGACGGCGGCCAAGTCCTCGGCATCACCCGCACCGTCTACAACGGCGACCGCACCACCGTCATCCCCCCTGTAGGCGGCACCGCCACCACCACACTCACCGACGCCCGGGACCAGACCACCGAGCTGCGCCAGCACCACGAACGCACCCTCGACGCTCAATACGACACCACCCGCTACGCCCACACGCCGAGCGGCAAGCTCGAAAAGGTCACCGACCCGGCTGGCAACTCCTGGACATACACATACGACCAACTCGGCCGCCAGGTGCGGACCACCGACCCTGACAAGGGCACGACCGACAGCTCGTATGACGACCGCGGGCAACTCGTCTCCACGACGGCCGCCTCCACCACGGCCGCCCGCAGCACCCTCCACCACACCTACGACAACCTCGGACGAGAGACCGAGCTGCGCAAGGATTCGGCGACCGGAGCAAAGCTCGTCGACTGGACCTACGACACGATCAGCGGAGCCAAGGGTCAGCTGGCCTCCACTACCCGTTATGTGAACGGCAGCGCATATACCAGCTCCGTAAGCGTCTACGACCCGCTCTACCGGGCCACCCGCACAGCAATCACGATTCCCGCGGCGGAAGGAGCGCTGGCCGGCACCTATCAGACGGCCACGGTCTACAAGCCCAGCGGCTTGCTGCAGAGTGTCAACTACTCCAAGGCAGGCTCTCTGCCGGGCGAGGTCATCACCTATAGCTACGACGACATCCTGCGCCCAACCGGAGTCACAGGACAGGGTTACAGCGCTGCCACCAGCTACAGCCTCACCGGCAAGCCGCTGCAAGTGAAGATGACCAGTGGTGGCACCGGTAAGCAGACTCAGGTCACCAACACCTACGAGTGGGGTACTCAGCGTCTGGCCACCAGCCGTGTCGACCGGCAAGACATCGCAGGCGTGGACAAGTACGCCACCTACCGCTACGACGAGACAGGGAATGTCCAGTCCGTCGCGGACGTCTCCCGGGCCGGCACCGACACCCAGTGCTTCACCTACGACCACCTGCGTCGGGTGACGCAGGAGTGGACAGAGCCGGCCTCCACCTGCACGAGCGCACCCGCGGCGGGAAAGGTCGGTGGGCCGGCGCCCTACTGGAACTCCTACACGTATGACAAGGTCGGCAACCGCCTCAGCGAGACCGCGCATGACCTGACAGGCAACCAGGCCAAGGACACCGAGCGCACTTACGCCTATCCTCCCCCCGGTGGGGAGAAGCCGCACGCTCTGACCTCGGTGACCAGCGTCGGTCCGACGGTCACCTCGCGCGACACCTACGCCTACGACGAGGTAGGCAACACGACCAGCCGCACAGTCGCCGGCACCACGCAGACGCTGAGCTGGGACTCCGAGGGCCACCTGGCCACGGTTACGGAACCGGTCGAGGGTGCCGCTGACAAGACCACCGCGTATCTGTACGACGCCGACGGAAGCCGCTTGATCGGCCGCACCAACACCGAGACCACGCTCTACCTCGGCCACACCGAGATCGTCCTGCCCAAGGGCTCCACGGCACCGAAAGCCACCCGGTTCATCGACCTGGGCAACGGCCAGCAGGCCGTCCGAAACGATAACGGCAGCATCGCCTTCACGATCGGCGACCATCACGGCACCGGCCAACTCGCAGTCGATGCCGCAAGCCTCGCCCTCACCCAGCGCCGCACCGACCCCTTCGGTAGTGCCCGCGGCGATGTCCCGACGAGCTGGCCCAGCACCAAGGGCTTCGTCGGCGGCACCACCGACACCAGTACGGGACTGACCCACCTCGGTGCCCGCGAGTACGACCCGGGCATCGGCCGATTCATCAGCGTCGACCCGATCATGGACCTCGCCGACCCGCAACAGATCAACGGCTATACCTACGCCAACAACGCTCCGGCCACCCTTTCCGACCCCACCGGTCTGCGTCCGGACGGAATCTGTGGCGGAAACAGCAGCACGTGCGTACCAAGCAACTCGGTATCAAAAACTACTGTCACCTACAACGAATCCTGGACCAAGAAAAAGAGCGGCTGGTACTGGAAGAAGTACGACGAAAACAAGGCCGGAAAGCGCTACTACACCCATGGGTGTCTCGGCTGCAAGAACTGGATCGACAGGACCCGGGTCATTCCGTGGACCGAAGTCGTCGAAGCTGTGGGAATCTTCGTCCCCGTTCTCGGGCCGGCCGCTGATGCCGTCCTGGGAATCAACGATCTCATTCAGGGGAACTATCAAGCAGCAAGCGAGAGAGCAGCAAGCGCCGTTCCTCTGGTAGGCGAGGCGCGGCTAGCGAAAAGCCTGCTCAAGAAGACGAGATGTGAGCCCAACAGCTTCGTGCCCGGCACGAAGGTGTTGATGGCTGACGGCAGCACCAAGCCGATCGAGGAAGTCAAGAACGGCGACAAGGTCCTGGCAACCGACCCCAAGTCCGGCAAAAGAAAAATCGAGACCGTCACTGCCGAGATAAAGGGCGAAGGTACCAAGCGCCTGGTTGAGGTCACCATCGACATCGACGGTGACCAGGGATCTAACACGGCAAGCATCACCGCCACTCACAACCACCCCTTCTGGGTCCCGGATATCGGGGAGTGGATCGACGCCACCGATCTTGAATCCGGCCAGTGGCTCAAGACCAGCGCCGGCACCCGGGTCCAGGTCACCGCCATCAGCCGCTGGACGGCCCAGCAGGCCACCGTCTACAACCTGACCGTCAGCGACCTGCACACGTACTATGTTGTGGCCGGGCCTGCATCGGTCTTGGTTCACAATTGTGGCGGGTACGGAGAGCTCGACGAACATGGGCGAGCCACCGGCATCAGCGTCACGCTTACCCGGGACAATATTGGTGGCACTACCAATCCCAGCGTCGATCCGGCCGGTTGGGTCAGCGGAATGGGATACAACCGCTCCCACCTCTGGGGTGCGCAGCTCGGTGGCTCGAACAGTGACCGCCGGAACTTTGTAACGCTGCATCAGTACGCCAACCATCCAGGGATGCGACGTCTCGAAAATCGAGTGCGGAGGGCCGTCGAGAGGAATGGGGAGACTGTGCAGTACACCGTCACGCCGATCTATGCACAACATATTGGTGAGGGCCCGGCCAACCCGTATCCGCTCGGTGTGACCATCCGAGCCAACGGATCAGGGGGACTTGACATCTTCCAGACAGTTCTGAACAGGCCAAGGCAGTGAACGCGCATATGCAAAGGTTGATCCGACTGGCGGCTCCCCTGCAAGGCGCCGCACGTCCCCGAGACTGGGGTGACGTTGCCCGAGAGCTGAGAATCCAGCTGCCAGCGGACTATCGAGAACTGATCGATACCTACGGCGGGGGATGCTTCGACAACTACTTGTGGCTTCTGGAGCCTGATTGCCAAAAGCGTCCCTATGACCTCCTCTCCTCTGTCGAAGAGCGTGACGAAAGCTTCAAAATGCTTTGGGAGGAGGGCGAGGAAAAGCCAGCGCAATTGCTCGAGGTGCCCGAAAACAGGCTGATTCCTTGGGCCTCCACGGACAACGGAGAA
Organism: Streptomyces sp. NPDC005494; assembly: GCF_042872025.1. Taxonomy (NCBI): domain Bacteria; kingdom Bacillati; phylum Actinomycetota; class Actinomycetes; order Kitasatosporales; family Streptomycetaceae; genus Streptomyces; species Streptomyces sp. NPDC005494. The sequence continues at coordinate 428,769 of NZ_JBIAJR010000004.1, read as the reverse complement.
TTCATCTACTGGCTGGCGTTGGCAGGGGCTCACCCTGATAGCTGGACAGTGATGGTGAACGAGGCCAGGGGTGCCTGGTGGGAGCATTTCGAGGTGGGCTGTGCGGAGTTTCTGGTATCGCTCCTGACGGGGGAAATCAGGTCGGAGATTCTCTCCACTTCATTCCCATTGCCGGATCATGAGTTCAGGTCCATCGCGAGCTTCTGACGGTGGGAAGTAAGCTGTCCTGCCACTTCACAAGAAGCCCTGCCCTCGTTGATGGTTTCTAGGGATCGTCGCAACACGTGGTCGGTCGTGTCAGACGGCGACTAGTTTATGCAGGCGCTCGGCTGGAGTTTCCCAGCCGAGCGTTTTGCGCGGGCGGCCGTTTGAGCTTGGCAGCAACGGCGGCAAGGTGCTCGATTTCCGAGCCTTGGTCCCAGGTCAGCGAGCGCGCCACATTCGAGGGCAGACTCTGCACGGGCTTCACCAGTGCGTCGCGCATGTGTTCGGTGATGCGGTCGTCGGGCAGGTGTACCAGCATCACGTAGTGGGTGGCGCGTACGATAAAAGTGCCGATTGCGGGGCGTTGTCCTTCCCGATTATGAGGTCGCATTCCCAGTGGCCGGGCACCGCCCGGTCCTCCGCCTCGGCCGGCCGTTCGCTGACCATGACCATCGGATGTCTGAGCTATGGGCCTTCGTGGCCCTTGTACTCGACACGCGCGGCCGGGCCGCTGGTGCACGCTGAGGGCGCTCCCGTCTGTATGTGTCTGCGCGGCCGTGTCCGGGGCGACGAATGTTGACGGATTGCCTCGAGTGGCCCGCGGGCACCGTGTCGATGGCCATCGGTACCTGCCCATCCACTCCAGTGGCGCAGTGCCCCTTGCGGACCACGATTGGTCGGGTGCTGGCAACTGCCGCTGGAGACGCCCTCGACCGGGTGGTCGGCGTCTTGCCTGCCGACCCCGACTGGCGGCATGAGGCTGCCGGGAACAGGGCCGTACCGCGCCGAGCGATTGCCGTCGACGGCAAGGCGCTGAAGGGCTCGGCCCGCATGGCCGCCACCCACAGGTAGCTGCTCTCCGTGATGACCCATGCCATGCCGTCATTCTCGCCCAGGCGGAGTCCGGTGTGATGGGCTTCTGCTGGTACAGCGCGAGATCTTGGTGCCCGTGCCCTAAAAGGGTTTCCGCTCGGGTGTGGGATGTCGTCGGCTGGCGGGCATGACTTTTGATGGCGGTCGGCCAGATGGTGCGGGGCTTGGTGTGTGCCCCCGCGTCCGATGCGGGCGGGGACGGACCCGCTGGGTGAGCTGGCATTGGCCACTCGTTCGCGGCTGTCAGCCGTGACGCTCGTTTGACGCTCCGGGTTCCCACGGACAGGACGATGAGCTGAGAAGGGGTCTCTGACCTGGGCTTTTCCATCACGTGCTCCGGCCGACATCTTTTCGATGACGCACCATGTGGAGTGCGTGGCCATCCTGGAACCCGCCGAAAAGGGTGCCTGACCTGCAGCTTCCCGGGATTCCCGGGCATGGCGGGATGCGCTCGACATGTTTCCCACCGGACACGAGGTGGAGCGCGCGGCCGTCCAGGCACACTGCTCTGACCTGCGGTTTCACCCAAGAGTGCAAGGGCAAGCGGTCTGCGGCGGCCTTCGTCGGGCATGGTGCACGACGGGCTCGACGCTCATCTGACGCTCGTTCTTTTGGTGCGTCAGGTGAGCCTCGAACCCACGGCGCAGTACGGTTCGTCGCGTCATCGTGGAGGAGAGGATTCTTGGCCGCCGCGAGCCACTTGGCCGCCCGGGTGGCCAGGTCGGTGTAGCCGTCTTGGCCCCGGTCGGTGCGGTCGGGGCGCTGAGATACATCCGCCTTCGGTAAGCCGGAAACTGGTGAATTGCAACCCGGTGTCCGAGTAGTCCACGAGTTCCTTCGGCCAGGGTGGGCGGCCTTCGCGATCGCGCTGCCATAGCGCCATCTCCACTGCGCCCACGACGGGTTGGGTCTACGTGGAATGCGATGCGGGCCGGCCCGTCATCCGGAGGTGAACGTGTTGGCAACGAAGGCGACGTAGACGATTCCGGACCAGGTCTTGACGTAGGTGAAGTCGGCGGCCCAGCAGCGGTTCGGTGCCGGCGCGACGAACTTGCGGTCCACGAGGTCGGGGCCCGCTCGACGGATCCGCCCGGGATTGTCGTGATCACCTTTGCCCCGGATCGCGCCGGTGATGCCGAGGTCGCGCATGGGTGTCGCTCGCTTCGGATTAACCGCACAGGCAACTGGAGTTCTCCTGGAATGCACCCGTGATTCTCACGGGGTCCTCATGTGGGGTTGATTGCGTTCCTTCTCGTCGGCCGGTCCTGGCCGTACGACAAGGAGGCGCAGGTGTCACAAGCCGCAGGAGCAGATGAGGACGGGCGGCCGCTGCGTGTGGCCAGCAGACTGCACGCCTTCAACCGGTTCGAGCTGAAGTATCTGGTGCCGGTCGAGCAGGCCGCGGAGATCCGGGACGAGTTGGGTGAGCGGATGGACCGCGATCTCAACAGCCCGGTGGGCGGCTATGGCGTGTGGAGCCTTTACTACGACACCCCTCAGCTGCGTTTCTACTGGGAGAAGATCGAGGGTCTGAAGTTCCGCCGCAAGCTGCGCATCCGCCACTACGGGGATCTCGACGGAGTCACTGATGACTCGCCGGTGTGCGTGGAGATCAAGCAGCGCGTCAACCGGGTCACGCAGAAGCGGCGGATCACTCTGCCGTACGGGGTGGCGCGGCGCTTGTGTGACGGCCGCGAGATGGTCGACCACAGCGTGAAGGAGAGTGCCTTCATCCAGGAGGTCCTCGAACTGGTCGTGCGGCTGAATCTGCAGCCCACCGCGATCACGGGCTACCAGCGCGAAGCCCTGGTGGGCCGGGACGCCGATACCGGGCTGCGGGTCACCTTCGACCGGCGCGTCCGCGGCCGGGACCGGGACTTCCACTTCGGCACGCCCACCCCGGAGAACCGGTTCACCATACCGCCGCACATGTCGGTGATGGAGGTCAAGGTCAACGAGCGTACGCCCCATTGGATCACCGATCTGGCCGCCCGGCGGAACCTCAACCTGGTCCGGATCTCCAAGTACGTGCAGTCGATCGAGGCGTTCGGCCTGGCGCCGCGCTCGGTCTTCCACATCAACGAGGCGGACTGCCCGCCGCCCGCCCCCATCGAGCAGCAGCGGCAGACGTTGCTGAAAGCAGGAGCACAGTGAATTTCGATCTGCAGGAACTCAGCGGGACGTTCAGCGTCACCGACGTCGTGGTGGCGATGGCGCTGTCGTTCATCCTGAGCACGGTGATCGGCTACACGTACCGGTACACGCACCGCAATGTGTCCTACAGCCAGTCCTACGTCCAGACCCTCGTGATCGTCGGAATGGTCGTCGCGCTGATCATGCTGGTGGTCGGGTCCAACCTGGCCCGGGCGTTCTCCTTGGTCGGCGCGTTGTCGGTGGTCCGGTTCCGTAACGCGGTCAAGGAGACCCGGGACGTCGGCTTCATCTTCCTGACCATGGCTATCGGCATGGCGTGCGGCGCCCGCTTCTACACGCTGGCCGTGGCCGGCGCCATAGTGGTCTGCGTCGTCATCCTGGTCATGTTCAAGTTCAACTGGTTCGCCCTGAACGTGCAGCGGCAGGTCGTCAAGGTCCAGGTCCCGCCGGGCGAGGACTACGGCCCGGCGATCAGCGACGTCCTGATCAAGTACACCACTGAGTACGAGCTGGTGAGCACTGAGACGATCCGCGGCGGCGCGCTGACTGAGGTCTTCTACACCGTGCGGATGAAGAAGGGGACCGAGCCCGGTGATCTGGTGGCGGCGCTCCAGGAGCGGACGTCCGGGCAGCGGGTGACGGTCCTGACCGGTTACGACACCACGGACCTGTGATGACCGGCGACAAGCGGGACCCGGTGGTGGTGCCGGTACGCAAGCGGCGGTTGAAGGACCGGCTGCCGGTGCGGCTGCGCCACCACTGGAAGCCGGCCGGGGCGCTATGCGCGGGACTCGCGGTGGCGGTCTACTTCTTCGGCGACGCCCGCGTGTCGCCGTACGTGACCTCCTCCTCGCGGGTGGAGGCTGACGCCATCACACAGAGCATCGAAGGCACTGTCGACCTTTACGATGCGTCGGTGTCCCACTCGATCCAGCTCACCTACGAGCAGACCGACTTCAACAAGATGATGAAGGAGTTCGAGGACGAGGGGACGAAGGACTATATCTCGGCCGACCTGACGATCGACGGCGTCCATCTGGAGGACGTCGGGATCCGTCTCAAGGGGAACTCCACCCTGATGTCCCTGCGGGGTAACGGCAAGGGCATGCCCGGTGGCGGCCGGAACATGCCCGGCAACGCCGGTGACCAGCAGGGCGCCCCGCCCGCCGCCGATCAGGGCGCGGGCGGGGGCCGGGACCGCGGCCAGAACACCGGCGGCGGTCCCGGCACCACCGAGCAGCAACCCGGCCAGAAGGCCGAGAACGGCGCCACCGGCGGCCCGCCCGCCGCCACCGCAGGCCAGGACGGTACGGCCGGGGCTCCCGCAGGTGGTCAGGGCAACGCCGGTGGGGGTCCTGGCGGGATGGTGCAGTACGACCTGTCCGCGAAGAAGCCCGAGGAACTGCCCTGGCTGATCAAGATCGACGAGTACATCGAAGGACGCGCCTACCAGGGGGAGCGGGAGATCTCGCTGCGCCCCGGTGCGAATGAGCAGGTGCCGTTGAACGAGGCGCTGTCGCTGTCGCTGACGGAGTCCTCCGGGCAGCCCGCCGAGGCGTACAGCTTCACTTCGGTGCAGGTGAACAACCGGCCCGCGGTGACCCGCCTGATGGTCGACAACCCGGACACCGATTACGCAGAGGCCATCGGCGACGGAAACGGGGTGTTGTACAAGGCGCGGGCCGGGGGAAGTTTCGCTGATCGCGGGGACGACCCGTCCGACTACGAGACGTCCTTCCGCCAGCTCAACAAGGTCGGCAGCCAGGACCTGAAGCCGGTCATGAAGCTGATCAAGTGGGTGGACGAAGCCTCCGACAAGGAGTTCGAGGAGGAACTGCACAAGTACGTGGACGTCGACTCGCTCGCCGCGTACATCGCCACGCAGAACCTCCTGCTGAACTTCGACGACATCTCCGGTCCCGGTAAGAACTACATGCTCTATTACGACCTGGACACCAAGAAGTTCTCCGTCCTGGGGTGGGACTACAACCTCACCTTCTCCGGCGACACCGCTGCAGGCCCGGACGACAAGGTCGGCATGGGGGACATGGGCGGCGGCCTTGGACGGGGAGGAGACGGACAGAACGGCGAAGGCGGCCCCGGCCGGCCGGAAGGCGGACTGCCGGAGGGCATGCCCGCGATGCCGGAAGCAATGCCGGAGATGCCCGAAGGGATGGAGATGCCCGAGGGAATGCCGGAGGGAATGCCGGAGGGGATGCCGGGCGGTGGGAACGGCGAAGCGGGCCGGGGAGGCTCGATGGGCGGGAACGCCCTGAAGGACCGGTTCCTGGAGTCCGACGCCTTCGACGCGGTCTACAAGGCGGCGTACAAGAAGGTGTACGCGAAGACCTTCGGTTCCGGCACGGCGACCGAGGCCCTGGACACCATCGCGGCGCAGGCCCGAGAGGCGGCCGGTCCTTCGAAGGAGCTGGACGCCGCCGTGGAGAAGTTGCGTACGACGGTGACCGAGCGCACCGCGGCGCTCGCGAAGAACAAGCAGGTCACCGGATGACCCCGGAGCTCGGGGCGGCCCAGCCGTCCTGGGCTCCGGCCTCCTCCCACAGGTGGTGCCGCTACTCTCGCGCGGCACCACCTTCTACCCCAGTGAGCCGCACATGTCCCGCCCCGTCTCCGGGCCGGCTTCGGCCCGGTCCACGATCCTCGTGGTCGAGGACGACTCCAGTATCCGCACCCTGCTCACCTCCGCCCTGGGAGCCGCCGGATACGCCGTCGTCGCGGCCATCACCGGCCAGGAGGCCATGTTCAAGGCGGGCGACAGACGTCCCGACCTGATCGTCATGGACGTCATGCTGCCCGATGCCGACGGCTTCGACCTGACCCGGCAGCTTCGCGCGCAGGGCCTGTACACACCGGTGCTGTTCCTCACCGCCCGCACCGAGGTCGAGGACCGGATCATCGGCCTCAGCTCCGGCGGCGACGACTACGTCACCAAGCCCTTCCACGTCCAGGAGGTGCTGCTGCGCATCCGCGCGATCCTGCGCCGCGCCGCGGCCCCGGCCGCGCCCGGCCGCACCCGGCCGCCTCTGCGCTACGCGGACCTCGTCCTGGACGAGGACGCCCACACCGTCCAGCGCGCGGGCCGCCCCCTGAAGCTGTCACCGACGGAGTTCCGGCTGCTGGCCTGCCTCATGGCGCAGGCCGAACGGGTACTCGGCAAACGAGAGATCCTGCAGGAGGTTTGGCAGTACGACTTCGCCGGCGACACCCGGATCGTCGACACCTACATCAAGAACCTGCGACGCAAGATCGACGCCAACTCGTCCCCAATGATCCACACGATCCGTGGCGTCGGCTACTGCCTGCGTCTGACGGACAGCGACAGCACCGAAAGACCTCGCTCATGAGGAACCGCGCAAGCCCTCCGCGTTCGTTGCGAACCCGTCTCGTGCTCATCGCCACCGTCTTGGCGACCTGTGCCGTGCTGCTGTGTCAGACCGCCGGACTGAGTGTGCTGCGCTCCTGGCTCACCGACCAGGTCGACGATCGACTCACCGGCTTCCGGCCGCCCACCCGCGTCTACGAGGACATCGCCGACGGCGGCCGGCTACGCACACCCGAGAGCGACGACGCCCTGCCCTCGGACTACCGCGTCTACTTCTACGACTCCGACGGCCACCTGATGGACGACTCACTGGGCCGCACCGACGACCGGGGGCCCAACCTCCCCGCCCGCACCAACGAGTTGAGCCTGCGCAACGGCGATCCCGCCACAGTCGAGGCCCGCGACGGCAGTGCCACCTGGCGTGTGGTCACCGATTCCGGGCCCGACCGCATGCGCGCTGTGGTCGCCCTGCCCCTGGACACCGTCGACGGCGCCACCACCAAGCTGCTGTGGTTCAGCGCGTTCCTCGGCGTGGTCGTCGCCGCCGGTGTCGCCCTGCTCGGCAACGCCGCCGTGCGCCTGGGTCTACGGCCTCTTTCCCGAGTCGAGGGCACCGCGCAGCGGATCACCGGAGGGGACCTGAACCTGCGCGTGCCCGACACCGACCCCGCCACCGAGGTCGGACGGCTGGGGCAGGCCCTGAACACCATGCTCGACCGGCTGCGCACCGCCCTGCACCACACCGCTGCCTCCGAACGGCAGATGCGCCGATTCATGGCCGACGCCGGACATGAACTGCGCACCCCACTCACCGCGATCCAGGGATTCGCCGAACTCCTCCACGACGACCCCCGCATGTCCGCCGAGCGCCGCACCGAGGCCCACGCACTGATCGCCGCCAACGCCAACCGCATGAGCCGCCTGGTCGACGACCTCTTCCTGCTCGCCAAACTCGGCCACGCCCCCGCACCTCACCCCGAACCCGTGGACCTGCTCTCCCTGGCCGCCGACAGCATCACCAGCACGGCTGTACGCCACCCCGAGCGCGCCATCACCCTCGAACCTCTCCACGCCGGCTCCGCCGACACCAGCGATCAGGAACTCGACGTCGTCGAAGCCGTCGGCGACGCCGACCAGCTCGCCCAGGTCGTTACCAATCTGCTGGCCAACGCCTGTGCCCACACCCCGGCCTCTGCACGCATCCACGTACGCGTCGGCACCATCGGCACGAGCCCCGCCGCCGGAGGCGTCGAACGGCCCGGCCGCACCAGCGCCACCCCCGCCCTTCCCCCCGGCACCACCGCCGCCGTGATCGAGGTCGCCGACACCGGCCCCGGTCTCACCCCTGACGACGCCCGCCACGTCTTCGACCGCTTCTACCGAGCCGCCCCCGCAGTCTCGGACGAGCCAGGCAGCGGCCTCGGCCTCGCGATCGCCTCCGCTATCGCCGAAGCCCATCAGGGCCGCCTGGAGCTCGACACCCGACCCACAGCCGGATGCACCTTCCGCGTTCTTCTGCCCGCGCACTGAGGAAGCTCACCGATGAGACTGACCACCCTGCGTATCACCAGCACCCGCACCGCCGCTGCACGCCTGGACAACAACCGCCGCACGCTCCTGCCCTTCTCCGATGTCGGCGCCCTCCTCGCCACCGGCGAGTCCTGGCAGGACCATGCCGCCGACCCCGGAGAACTCCTCACCCCCACCCACGCCCCGACCGCCACCGGACCACTCACCACACGGCTCGCCACCATTAACCAGGTGTACGTGAACTACGCCACGCGCGCCAAGGAACTGAACGCTCCACAACCGCCGATACCTCAACTGCTGACAACCCCCCTCGCCGCTCTCGTCGGCGACCGGGACAACCTCCGTCCCACTCCTGAAACGGACATCCAGTGGGGCGTCGAACTCGGCGTCATGATCGGCCAGTACACCTCCCGCGTCCCCGAGGCCAAAGCCCTGCAGAGCATCGCCGGGTACACCGTCGTCAATACCGTCGCTGCACATGGCCGGCCCGCCATCGTTGCCGTAGGACCGCAGCTCGTCACCCCCGACGAACTGCCACCCGGTGCCCGCGGACTTACCTTGACCGCGACGCTCGACGGCCACCTGAGGCAGAAGGCCAACACCTCCGACCTGCTTTTCGACGTCGCCACCCTCATCGCGCGCATCAGCACCCGCACCACACTCGTGCCCGGCGACCTGGTCACCACCGGGACCCCCGCAGCGACAAGCCCCGGCCAACTCCACGACGGCAGCCGCATCACCGTCGCCATCAAAGGAATCGGTGAACTCCGCAACACCATCATCCTGTGACGTCCACAGGCTCTCGATGAAGCGCGGCCCACCGCAAACTGCCGACCGGTCGGCGGCAGAAGAACTCGCGGACCGCGTCTCCAGCTCCCAGGCGTCACGCTCCGGCGAGGTCCAGGCCCTCTGTTGACCGTGACGCTCCGGGCCCCGAGATACCCCCTCCCGAGCCGAGATACCCGCTTTGACCTGCGGTTTCCGCCGCTGCGCTCGCTGCGACATCTTTCCGATGACCCACCATCTCGAGTGCGTGGCGATTCTGGAGCCTGCGGCAAAGAGCACCTGACCTGCGGTTTTTTGACCGGGTGGGGTGCTTGACCTGTTTCCCTCCGCGGAACGGGCCGGTAGGGCGGATCGCCCTCGCAAGCCTCCTGACCTGCGGATTCACGAGAGAGGCGCTTACCTCGGCGACGCCATCAAGGTCTCGCTCCGAAACTCTTGACGCTCGGGTGACGTTCGAAGTGGAGGTCTGCCCCCCCCGGATCCCACCGACTGGGGCCGCACGGCCGGGCCCTCGGCGCGGGGTACGGCAACTCAGGCACGGGCATCCCTCTGCCCCTCCTCAGCAGCCGCGCGAGCTGCCACGTATGTTTCGTCCAGCTCGGACCCGTGCGGGGGTGCGGCCCAGGCCGTAGCTGTCGTGCCGGCGGGTGGCCCATTGCGCGAAGTCCGGCAGGGTCTGTTCCATGCCGAGCGCGTAGCGGCGCAGGCCGTGGCGGTCGAGGTGGGTGTCTCCGATGTCGCTGTCGGGCATGATCCGGTCGGCGTGCTCGGGGAACATCGACGCGTAGGCGGAGCCGAGTGCCGTGCCATAGGAAGTAGCCCAGGCAACTGGTCGTCTCCTCGTCGGGCGCGGCCCGGATTTGGTCCCGGTCGCGGGCGGTGTTCGCAGTGCCGGCTCGCTTGCCGCGTTGTTCTCTCAGCCCCCGGAAGGTCAGCCCACTGTCTCTTGCTGTGTCCAGTGGGCTGACGGTGGTCCTGACCAGACGGTCATGGGGGCGACGGCCCGAGCCTCTACTTGGTCGCGCCTTGGGCGAAGCCGTTGTAGATGTAGCGCTGGAGGAACAGGAAGATGACCAGCGTGGGGATGATGACGAGAACCGCTCCGGCCGAGATGTTTTCCCAGTGGGCTCCGAACGGCCCTTTGAACCGGAACAGGGCGGTGGAGACCGTTCCGAGTTCCTGGGAGGGCATGTAGAGGAAGGGGATGTAGAAGTCGTTGTAGACGGTGATCCCCTTGATGATCACCACGGTCGCGATTGCCGGCTTGAGCAGCGGGAAGATGATCTTTCGGTAGATCGTGAAGGAGTTCGCCCCGTCCAGCCGCGCGGCTTCGTCGAGCGAGACAGGGATGCCGCGGATGAACTGCAGGAACACGTAGATCGAGACGATGTCGGTGCCCATGTAGAGCAGGATCGGGGCCCAGCGCGTGTCGAACAGCCCGAAGCTGTTCACCACCTGGAAGGTGGCGACCTGCGTGGTGACCCCCGGCACGAGGGTGGCGATGAGGAAAAGGCCCATGACGAGCTTCTTGGCCCGGAAGCGGAAGCGGTCGATGGCGTAGGCCGTCATCGAACCGATGATCACGGTGCCGCTGATGGAGAACAGCAGGATGAACGCGGTGTTGCCGAAGGCCGTCAGCATCGCGCCGTGGGAGAACGCGGTCCCGTAGTTGCTGAAGTTCAGCCAGTTGCCCGGCAGCGACAGCGCGCCGCCGTCCGAGGCTTCCTTGGAAGTTTTCAGAGACGTGAGGAAGACGACGCTGAGCGGGAGAAGGACCACCAGTGAGGCGATGACGAGCGACAGGTAGATCAGCGCCTGACCGATGCGGCCACGGCGTCGGACGCGTCGCGTGTCGGACGCGGAGCGGGTGGCAGCGGTCTGCTGGGCCGTGGTCATACGAGGTCCACCTTTTCGTCGGGCACGAGACGGCGCTGGATCCAGGTGATCAGCAGGATGATCATCAGCAGCACCACCGCGGCGGCCGAGGCCAGCCCGGTCTTGTTGAACTGGAAGGCGAGCTTCACCGTCTGGATGACGAACGTCGACGTGCCGGTCGCGCCGCCGGTCATGATGTACGGGATCTCGAAGACGGCGAGGGAGCCAGAGATCGCCAGGATGATGCTCAGGCTCAGTACGGGCCGGATGCTCGGCGCGATGATGTGGCGGAACTGCTGCCAGCGGGTCGCGCCGTCGAGTTGGGCGGCCTCGTAGAGTTCGCCGGGAATCGACTGGATGGCGCCGAGGAACAGGACGAAGTTCAGGCCGGTGAAGCGCCAGACGGATACGCCGGCGAGTGAGGTGTTCGCTGATTCGGGGTCGCCCAGCCAGGCGTGGTCGGTGTCTGCTCCGAACCAGGACAGGACCGAGTCCAGGGTTCCGCCGTCCTGGAAGAAGTACAGGAAGACGAATCCGATCGCCACGCCGTTGATGAGGTAGGGGAAGAAGAGCAGGCCCTTGAACAGGTTGCGGAACCGCAGATCGAAGCTGAGCACTGTGGCGAAGTAGAGCGCGATGGCGATCTGCGCCACGGAGGCGGCCAGGTAGTAGAAGCTCACGAAGAACACCCGGAAGAGCTCGGGCCGGGTGAAGATCTGGACGTAGTTGTCCGCTCCGGTGAAGTTCCGGTCGGGGCTGATGCCGTCCCAGTCCGTGAAGCTGTAATAGATCATGTTCCCCACGGGTACGTAGGTGAACGTGATCAGCAGTACCAGGGGGGCTGCCAGGAACAGCCACGGAGTCGCGCGGCGGAGCAGTTGGCCCCATGCGCGGCGTCCGTGAGGGTGACTGGTGCCGCTCGCTTTGGTGCTGGGACGGGAGGTCGCTGCGCGGTGCGTGTTCACGCTCGCGACCTCGGTCGTCTTGGTCATGTCGGGCCTTTCGTCATCCGCGTCTCGATTCCTTGTGCGCGGGAGGGAGTGGGCCCCGGCCGGCGTCGTTCGGCCGGGGCCTCCCTCGCCGGGTCAGGATCCGGCGGTCTTTGCTGCCTCGTCCCACCGCTTGTTCAGGTCGGTGAAGTAGTCCTCGAGGCTGCCCTTCTGGGCTCCGCGGGCGATGTCGATCAGCTTCTGGCGGTAGTCGGGCTTGTTGAGCCCGATCTCGGCGGCGTTGTCGATGTCGTTGACCTTGCCCGTGCCAGTCTCCGAGCGCTCCACGTAGGTGACATCGTTGTCAACGAAGTCCTTGAGGGTGGCGGGCATCGGGGCCGACTTGAGGGTGGGGACGGCGCCCTCCTTGGCGGAGTAGCCCGACTTCTCGGTGAACCAGTCGATCCATGCCCGTGCCGCCTCCTTGTGCTTGGAGTGGGCGTTCACGGCCTGCTGGTAGTCGGAGACGAGGGTGGCGCAGTGGCCGTCGCCCTTCAGGACCGGGAGGGGCATGTAGCCGATGTCGTCCGGGTTCTTGCCCGCCTGCTCGGCGGCGTCCTGCATCTGTGTGATGGACCAGGAGCCCACCATCATGGATCCGATCTCGCCCTTGGCGAGCTTGGTCTTGGAGGCTTCCCAGTTGGTGGTGCTGGGGTCCTTCTCCGAGAGCTCTCCCTTGACGATGTCGTGCAGCAGGGTGTCGATCACCTGGAGTTCGCTTCCCCGCTTCCACGGGGAGACGGGACCGGCGAGCTTGTTGGTGGCGTTCTTGTCGCAGGTGACGGAGCCGATGTTGGTGGTCCACTGGACGAGGGGCCACCCGTCCTTGAAGTTGGTGTAGTAGGGGGTCGCGCCGGTCTTGGTCTTGATCGCCTCCAGTCCGGCGAGGAACTCGTCCGGCGTGGTGGGCCAGGCGGTGACGCCTGCCTTCTTCCACAGGGCCTTGTTGTAGACGAAGCCGTTGGCGGTGCCGAACTGGGCGATGCCGTAGACCTTTTTGTTGACGGCGGCTTTGTCGCTGAAGCGGTACTTGTCCGCCATCTTGATGGAGGTGCCGAGGGGGGCGAAGAACTTGGGGTAGTCGTTCTTGGAGACGGAGGCCGGGATCATGAGGACGTCGCCGTAGTCCTCGGTGTTCATCCGGATCTTGACTTCGCCCTCGTAGTCGGTCAGGCCCTCGAACTTCACCTTGACCTTCGGGTAGATCTTGTTGAACTCCGCCGCGTACGCGTCCATGGCCCCGCTCTGGACCAGGTCCGTCCGCTGGGTGAGGACCGTGATGGAGCCGGTCGCCTTGCCCGGGTCGGCTGGGGCCTCGGCCATCTCGGTCGAGGGCGCCCCTCCGCCGCTACAGCCCGTCGCGGTCAGCGTTGCGATGGCCAAAAGTGCACCTGCGAGCGTCTTGGTCTTCCCCATGTGCCCAACTCCTTCAGATGGCGGCTCAGGTCTGCGGTGGGATGTTGGCACTATGACAGCCAGTGTGTGAACCGGTAAAGCTTTCATTTCCCGGACGATGCCTAATCGTTACCAGGCGATGCATTGGTGCAGGTGGGAGGGCCTGAAGGTGTTCAGTGCGTTACGACTCCGTAACTAGACCGGTTTATAGACAGTGATCGAGTGGAGGGCTAAGTTGTGCGACGTCATACATCCGCCAGCGCGCGCACTGGGCGATTGGAGCCGCACATGAAAGACGTCACCCCGCTTACCGATGGCTGGACCCTGCGTCACGGGCAGGATCAGCTCCCCGCTCAGGTCCCGGGCTGCGTCCACACGGATCTGCTCGCCGCCGGAGTCATTCCGGATCCGTTCCTGGAGCTGAACGAGGCCGAGGTCGCCTGGGTCGGACGGCGTTCGTGGACCTATGCCACCGACGTGCTTCACGACAGTCGGCACGAGCGCACCGACCTCGTCTTCGAGGGCCTGGACACCGCTGCGCGGATCACCTTCGACGGACGGGAGGTGGGAGCGACCCGGAACATGCACCGCACCTACCGGTTCGACGTCACGGGGCTCGCCGGCAGGCTGGAGGTGAACTTCGCCTCCGCCTACACAGAGGCCGAAGCGGTACGGGCGATCACCGGAGACCGGCCCAACGTCTACCCCGAGCCGTTCCAGTACATCCGGAAGATGGCCAGCAGCTTCGGCTGGGACTGGGGGCCGACCCTCGTCACCGCGGGCATCTGGCGGCCCGTACGGCTGGAGCACTGGTCGACGGCGCGCCTCGCGTCCGTACGGCCGCTCGTCACCGTCGACGAAGCCACGGGAAGCGTCGAGGTCAGACTGCAGGTCGAGCGCACCACCGGAGGTGCGAACGCGAGCCTGCTGGCTCGCGCCACAGTGGCCGGCGAAACGGCAGAAGTCCGCTTCGAGGGCGACGAAGCCGTGCTGCGCCTGTCGGTCGACGCGCCACAGCTCTGGTGGCCGCGCGGATACGGTGACCAGCCGCTGTACGACCTCGACGTCACTCTGTCCGACCATGAGGGGCAGCTGGACACCTGGCACCGGCGCATCGGCTTCCGCACCATCGAACTGGACCGCACGGCCGACGCGCGGGGCTCGGGTTTCACCTTGGTCGTCAACGGCGAGCGCGTGTTCGCCCGGGGGGTCAACTGGATCCCCGACGATGTGTTCCCCTCCCGCGTCACGCCGGAGGGCTACCGCACCCGGCTCGGCCAGGCCGCTGACGCCAACGTCGACCTTGTGCGCATCTGGGGCGGCGGCATCTACGAGGACGAAGCGTTCTACGACGTCTGCGACGAGCTCGGGCTGATGGTCTGGCAGGACTTCCTCTTCGCCTGCGCCGCCTACCCGGAGGAGCAGCCGCTGCGAGGAGAGATCGAGGCAGAGGCGCGCGACAACGTTGTCCGACTGATGCCGCACCCCAGCCTGGTCCTGTGGAACGGCAACAACGAGAACCTCTGGGGCTTCCGCGACTGGGACTGGGAGCCCGGCCTCGCGGGCGACTCGTGGGGCGAGGGCTACTACCTGGGTCTGCTGCCCCGTCTGGTCGCCGAACTCGACCCCACCCGGCACTATGCCGCAGGCAGCCCCTGGTCCGGAACGTGGGACCACCACCCGAACGACCCGGACCACGGCACTTATCACTCCTGGGAAGTGTGGAACCGCCAGGACTACGCCGAATACCGCGCGAACGTTCCCCGGTTCGTCGCCGAGTTCGGATGGCAGGCCCCCCCGGCGATGGCCACCCTCCAACGCGCGCTTCCGAACGAGGTGCTGGCCCCCGACTCCCCGGGCATGCTGCACCACCAGAAGGCCGAGGACGGCAACGGCAAGCTCAACCGCGGCGTCGCCCGCCACTTCACCCTGCCCGAGGGCGACTTCGACCGGTGGCACTACCTGACCCAGGTCGTCCAGGCCCGTGCCGTCGCCGCAGGCATCGAGCACTGGCGCTCCCACTGGCCGACATGTGCCGGCACCGTGGTCTGGCAGCTCAACGACTGCTGGCCGGTGAGCTCCTGGGCCGCGATCGACGGGGACGGCCGCCTCAAGCCGCTCCACCACGAGCTGCGCCGTGTCTACGCGGACCGGCTGCTGACCCTGCAGCCCAGCGACGAGGGCCTCGTCCTCGCAGCCATCAACCAGGCCCCCACCGAATGGCGCACCACGGTGACACTGCGCCGCCTCGAAGCCGACGGTGCCACAGTCAGCCAAGGCACGCACGAGGTGACCGTAGCCGCGCGTTCCGTCGCGCGGCTGCCGGTTCCCGCCGAGCTGGTGCCGGACGAGCGCAGCGCCAAGGAGTTCCTCGTCGCCGACGCCGACGGCCTGCGGGCCACGCACTTCCCTGTGCCCGACAAGGAGTTCGCCTACGCCCAGCCGTCCTTCGCCGTCGAGGTGGAGACGGTCACGGGCAGCGAAGGTAAGGTGGACATCGTGGTTGACGCACACACCCTCGTCAGGGACCTCCTGCTTCAGGCAGACCGGCTGAGCCCCAGCGCCGCCGCCGACCGCGGTCTCACCACCCTGCTCCCCGGAGAGCAGGTACGGATCCGGGTCGACGGCTGTGGCGAGATCAGCGCGGAGGACGCGCGGTCCGCCTTGTACTGCGCGGATACCAAGTGACCGGTCCGGCACGCATCACCATCAAGGACGTCGCGGCCCGAGCTGGCGTCTCCAAGGGTGCCGTCTCGTT
The DNA here is from genome assembly GCF_042872025.1 of Streptomyces sp. NPDC005494. NCBI lineage: Bacteria > Bacillati > Actinomycetota > Actinomycetes > Kitasatosporales > Streptomycetaceae > Streptomyces > Streptomyces sp. NPDC005494. The sequence continues at coordinate 412,862 of NZ_JBIAJR010000004.1, read as the reverse complement.
GGCGTTCAACAACAAACGGGGCGTATCGGATACCACGCGCGAGCGCATCTTCGCAGCCGCGCGGGAGCTGAGCTGGGCGCCGAATCAGACAGCACGCAGCCTCTCCAGTCAGCGAGTCGACATCATCGGGCTGGCCCTGTGCCGGCCGGCCCGGCTGCTGGGCCTGGAACCGTTCTACATGGACTTCATCTCCGGCATCGAGAGCGTGCTGGCCGAACGGTCGTGTTCGCTGCTTCTGCGGCTGGTGCGCGATGTCGACGAAGAGATCGACGTGTACAAGACGTGGTGGCGCAGCCAGACGATCGCCGGCGCCGTCCTGGTCGACTTCAAGGAGGACGACGCGCGGGTTCCGGCGCTTCAGGCAGTAGGTCTGCCCGCGGTTGCGGTCGGACACCCGTCACTCACAGGATCCTTCCCCGCAGTGTGGACCGACGATGCCACGGCGACAGCTGAGGCCGTCCGCTACCTGGCCGCGCTCGGCCACCGGCGGCTGGCGCGGGTCGGCGGTCCAGCCGAGTTCGGGCACAGCGCGATCCGGACGGCAGCCTTTGCCGCGACGGTGCGTGAGCTCGGACTGGAGGAAGGACACCAGATAGCGACCGGCTTCGACGGGAAGGAAGGGGCGCGTGCGACCCGCGCACTCCTCCTGGCGGGGGAACGCCCTACCGCCATCATTTATGACAACGACATCATGGCGGTCGCCGGCGCGGGAGTCGCGGCGGAGATGGGCTTCGTGGTCCCGGACGACCTCTCTCTGCTCGCCTGGGACGATTCCCACCTGTGCCGGATCACCCACCCGCCACTGTCCGCCATGAGCCACGATGTTCACCACTTCGGTGCGGAGGTTGCTCGGTCCCTCTTCGCTCTGATAGGGGGCACGCCCACCGGAGCCCTCCAGGTCCCGACTCCTACACTCACTCCTAGGGGATCCACCGCACCGGCGCCGCAGCAGTAGGCCATTGCGGATCGGCCGAGGCCGTGTCCCCTGAACTCCGGGGCACGGCCTCGACCTCTTTGCGGCGCTCTTGTCCGGTTCGGAGTCACCCTCGCGCTGCTCGTGTCCCGGCACTGACGGGACAACCGAGGGTTGCCTGTGCCGTCCACGACATCGAGGCCGCACGCACCCACGGCATCATCGAAGCGCTCACCCGTGCCGGCATCCGGACGTGGGCCGACAGGGATATCAGGCAGCTCAGAGGACGATTCGGGCTGCCGTGGCGAGGTGCAAGGCCAGGACGGCTTTGACGATGCGGGTGGTGCTGCAACGTAGTTTGCGCTGGAGCCGCCACTTGGCGTGAGAGGAGTTCACCGCCCGCTTCCCGGCTGGGGCCGGCGACCACCACCCTGCGGCCGCGACGGCGCCTCCGGCACCACCCGCTGGAACAACTCCCACAACGCATCCGGCGCAAGCCGCTCAACCATCCCCACCACGGCCGGCAGCCTACGATCCCATCGATGTAGCTTTGCAGTTGCCTCCGGCACGGGCGCGCTCCTTGGGGGTGAAGGCCCCCTTCGGGGGTTCCGTCCGTCAGTGGGCGATGGTGCCGTCGTGTGCTTGTGCGTAGACCGAGCCTGTCGGTGTTGCTACGGGGTTAGAGCGAGGTGATTTCGAGGGTGACGGTCGAGTAGACGCTGGCGACTGTGCCGAGGCCGAGGGTGCAGGCGAGGATGTCGGTGGCCGGGCCGATGCTGGTCTGGACCACGGTGTCACCGTTGAAGAGCCCGGAGGTGACGTTGCCGGTGACGGTCACGACGAGGGTGGCGCCGACGACGGTGGCAGTTCGGTTGCCGGTGATCGTGCTGGTCTGGCCGGTGTTCCAGGTAATCGTGTAGTTCGAGGGGGCGGTCTCCAGGAGGGCCAGGCACGTCCGGTTGGGAACGTTGGCCTGCAGAGAGCGGGAGCCGGACGTCACGTCGGGGTGGCTGAGCGAGACACAGGGACCGTACTGAACGGTGGAGGAGAACGCCACGGTCTGCGGGGTGAGGCTGAGCGGAGGGCTGTAGGTGGTCGCCTCACTACTGGGCACCGTGCAGGTCACGTCGAGAAGCCCGCTGGGAGCGCCGTGGGCCGGCGCCGCGACCAGCACTCCGCCCATCAAGAGACACACGACCGCCAACGCGGCGGTCAACCGAGACCTCAAGCGGGGCTTGGCCCGTATGGACTGGAACATGCGGTCCCTCATTCCTGTCCGCCGTGCTGCGGCGCAGTTACCTGCGAAAATCAGAGCGTCGCAGCTTGGCACTGGCATGTGGCTGTGGCACTGCTCCTGCCGCATCCCACCGAACAGGGCGTGCAATCAGGGCGCAGATGCTCCGCAGTGCTCCCACCCGAACAGCACGCACCGGCGTACGCCCCTGTAAGTCGCTAAAGGGTCCCTGACCGCGTCATGGGAAGCTCACGTCCACGGTGGCACGGTAGACCGTCCCATTTCCGGCCACCGTCACGGGCTCGCCGGCAGGCGCGTACACGGAGCTGCCGACGGGCAACGCGATCTCGCCCTCCGGACCGATGACGGAGACCGTGCCGGCTGTGCAGAGGAGGATCTGCGGGGCAACGAAACCAAGCGTCACGGCTTCCCGGTGGTAGCCGGGGCGGACGACGGACAGCCGGAAGTCGTCCACAGGGGTGGCGAACACTTCTTCGCCACTGTCCGTAGCGGTGGGCCGCAGGGTGCGTACGGGAGTGGCCGAGAACGCAATCACACGGAGGAGTTCCTCGGAGTCCACGTGCTTGGACGTCAGCCCGCAACGCAGCACGTTGTCCGAACCCGCCATGACCTCCACTCCCAGGCCCCGTATGTAGGCATGTGGGATTCCGGCCCCGAGGAACAGCCCTTCACCGGGATCGAGCCGGAAGTGGTTGAGCATCAGGGCCGGCAACAGCCCGGAGTCAGAGGGGTGCGCCCGTGCGATGGAGTCGTAGCCCGCGAACGCGGCTTGGTACGGGCCGGCCGTGCGTGCCTCGCGTGCCACGGCCCGCGTGACGTCGTCCACGAGCACGGGCCCCTCGGCCAGGAACTCCGAGAAAACCTGGCGGAGCGCGGATTCCTCGGGTACCGAACGCAGCGTCGCGGAGTACTGATCCATGCGGTCGAGATGCAATGCACTCAGAAGCCCGGCACAGTCCCGCGCCGTGCGAAAGCCGCAGAGCCCCTCGAACGAGCCGAGGGCGACGATCATCTCAGGCTTGTGATTGCCATCGCGATAGTTGCGCTGGGGGGCGTCGAGGGGGATCCCTTGCCCGTTCTCCCGCTTGAAGCCGGCGGTGGCCCCGGCCAGGTCAGGGTGCACCTGGAGTGAGAGCGGTGCCTCAGCGGCCAGCAGCTTGAGCAGGAACGGGAGGCGAGGGCCGAAGCGTCGAAGAACCGGCTCACCCAGCTCGGTTTCGGGCCCCTCCTCGATGACCCGGTCGAGGGGCTGAGGCTCCCCGTGGCGCCGGACCAGGGAAGGAGCCGTCGGATGTGCCCCCATCCACAGTTCGGCCTGCCGAGACCCGTCCGGTTCCACTCCGGCCAGTTCCGGAATGGCTGTGGCGGAGCCCCAACTGTAGTGACGAACGGTATTGATCATGCGGTCCATGCGATGGTCCCTCTCATGGGCGTCACCGGCCCGACCTCACGGCCGCGGTGCGCCCCCTGGCGTTGCTGTACGGGCTACGGATTGACGACACGGAGAGACGCGCTACGAGCGTGTCCCTGCCGCCAGCGCGGTGGTTCCAAGCTGCGAGGAGGCGACGGCAGCCGCCCCGATCAGCCCGGCATCCAGGGCCAGGAGTGCCGGCACGACGGGCAGCCCTCGTGTGAAGTCGAGGACTGTGTAGTCGGCCATGCGCCGCCGCAAGGGAGCGAACAGCGTGTCACCGGCCTGTGCCACGCCGCCACCGATCACGACGACATCGAGTTCGACGAGCGCCGCCGACGCCGAAATGGCCGCTGCCAGTGCCTGGGCCGCCCGCTCGTAGGCACCCAGCGCCTGCGGGTTCCCAGCACGCGCCGCGTCCGCGACCGCAGCCGCGGTCGGAGCCACCCCGGCCGGCGCGGACCACCCGGCCGCCCGCGCGTGCGCGGCTATTGCCGTACCGCTTGCGAAGCCCTCGACGCAGCCGGGAGCACCGCACGGGCACAGCGAACCGTCGAGATCGACCGTGATGTGCCCGATGTGGCCGGCGTTCCCCGTCCGGCCGGTATGGAGCCGACCGTCGAGGATCAGGCCGCCACCCACCCCGGTGGACACCACCATGCACAGCGCGTTCTCGAACCCCCGCGCCGCGCCCATCCAGTGCTCCGCCGCAGCCATCGCCACGGCGTCCCCGACCAGCACCGGCCTCAGTCCCACCGGCAGTCGTGGGTGGGCGGCCACCTTGTCGACCAGCGGAAAGTGCCGCCAGGCCGGAATGTTGACCGGGCTGACCGTGCCCGTGGCGGTGTCGACCGGACCCGCGCTTGCGATGCCGAGGCAGGTCATCTCGTCCCACACCGGATGGGCCGTCAGTTCGTCGACGACCGAGACCACCGCCGCCATGAGTTCCTCGGCGGACTTCTGTGCCGGCGTCGGCCGCTGCGCGCGCACCAGCACGGTGCCCGCTTCGTCCACCAGCGCTCCGGCAGTCTTCGTGCCGCCGATGTCCAGTGCTCCGTACACCGTCACGTCGCACACCTTTCGTGAGGGGAGCTGCTTCGTCATTTCGGAGGACACTCTGACTGCTTGTGACAACGTTGTCTACTTTTTGGTTTAGTTAAGGTCAAGGTTTAGTAATGGAGATGGAGGTGCGAAATCATGTCGAGGGAGCGACGCGTCCACGCCGTGTGCCGACGGCACCCGCCGGCACACGGCACAGGACGGCCTTCGTGGCTCAAGCGCACTCCGCTGTTGAGCCGGCGAGGTGTTCGGGTCGTGTCAGGCAGATGTGCGCGCCGTGCCGTTCAGGGTGAAGGCCGCCGGAGCGCCGTAGGCACCGGTCTGTGAGGTACCGCTGAAGCCGAAGTTCACGCTGGACCGTGGGGCGATGGACGTGTTGTAGCCGGTGGGGTGGGTCACGGTCACGCTCCGGCCGTCCTGGGTTCGGGTCGCGTTCCAGGTCTGGGTGATGGTCTGCTCGCCGGGGAAGCGGAACGACAGCTCCCAGCGGTCGACCGCGGTGGTGCCGGTGTTGTGGATCGTGACGTCCGCGTTGAAGGTGGGCCCCCGGTCGGACATAGGTGACCTCGCATGGGGCGGCGGTCGTGGGTGAGGTGGCGGGGTCGGCGTGGGTGAGGGAGTGGTGGGCGGTCTGCGGCCACTCTTGGTGGCCAAGCGCGCTCGACACCGTCGTCGCCCATGCGTGCGAAGTGGGCGTCGATGCGCGCCGCAAAGTGTCGCGAAGGAGTCGGCGGCCGATGCCGGGACGGGGCGCACAGGCAGATGCCCGCCAAAGCGGCCAGGAGCAGGAATGCCGGAGGCCATGGACGCCTGGTCCGAGCGTGAGGGTGGGTACGCATCGCGCCTCTCTCGTCCGAAGGGAGCGGGCCGCAGCCTCGGAAAGGCCGGCGGGTGGGCGAGCTGGCCTCGGCGGCTCGACGAGGTGAACGCCGCTCCTGTACCGGTTTATCGATCAGGAACGTATGGCGGTGCCGTATGACTGTCAATCAGTCCGGCAAACCATGTTTCCGCTGGTGGGTCACGTCGTTCGGTTCGTAGCGGCGCTGGCCAGGAAGTTTAGCGGTTTAGTTCTGTGAGGTTTTTTGTGCATGGTGGACGGATCGCGAACCCGCTATTGACAGGGACGTAACACCCGGTGCCTCATGGTGGGGCGACGACTCGTTCGAGCCACATCTGGCCGAAGTCGCGGCTGGACGACGTCAGTTGCCCGGCGCTACCCCCACCATCACGACACCGGCGAAGCCTGCCCTCGGTGCCACCCGCGCCGCAGTGCGCCCGGCGCTCACCAAGCGCGCCCAAAGGTCGGCAGACATCGTTGTCAGGTGAGTGTTGCCCGTCCTACGGCCTCGTCCCGCTCAACCTGGCCACGCACCCGCATGCAAATCCGAGGAGAGAAGATGCGAAAGCCGAGAAGTACCCTGATGACGACGGCGGGCATGGCGTTCGCCGCCGCACTGGGCCTGCTGGGATCGATCGTCGGTCCCTCCGTCGGCGAGGCCCAGGCCGCGCCCACGGCATCCGTGTCAGCGACGGACGTGTGGTCGAGGCGAACGGCAACGAGTTCGTCATGCGCGGGATCAATCACGCCCACACCTGGTATCCCGAGCAGACGACCGCCATAGCCGACATAGCGGCCAAGGGCGCCAACACCGTCCGCGTCGTCCTCGGAAGCGGCGACCGGTGGACGAAGACCAGTGCCTCCCAGGTCTCCGGTCTCATCGGGCAGTGCAAAGCCAACAAGGTCATCTGTGTGCTGGAGGTGCACGACACCACCGGCTACGGGGAGGACGGCGCCGCCACCACCCTGGACAAGGCCGCCGACTACTGGATCAGCGTGAAGAGCGCACTGGAGGGGCAGGAGGACTACGTCGTCGTCAACATCGGCAACGAGCCGTACGGCAACACGAACGCTTCTGCCTGGACCGGTGCCACCAAGAGCGCGATCAGTAAGCTGCGGAGCGCCGGACTCAACCACGCCCTGATGGTGGACGCCCCCAACTGGGGCCAGGACTGGTCCGGAACGATGAGGGCCAACGCTGCCTCTGTATTCGCGTCCGACCCCGACCGCAACACCATCTTCTCGATCCACATGTACGGCGTGTACGACACAGCCGCCGAGGTGCAGGACTACCTCAACCACTTCGTCAACAACAGACTGCCCATCGCCGTGGGCGAGTTCGGCGACGCACACAGCGACGGCAACCCGGACGAGGACGCCATCATGGCAACCGCCCAGTCCCTGGGCGTGGGCTACATCGGCTGGTCCTGGAGCGGCAACGGCAGTGGCGTCGAGTACCTCGACATGGCCAACGGATTCGACCCGAACTCCCTGACGAGCTGGGGCAACCGCTTCATCAACGGAGTCAACGGCATCGCCGCCACCTCCGAGGCCGCCTCCATCTACGGCGGCGGTGGCGGCACGGGCAGCGGCACCGCGCCCAACGGATACCCGTACTGCGCCAACGGAAGTTCGTCCGACCCCGACGGCGACGGCTGGGGCTGGGAGAACAACCGGTCCTGCGTCGTCCCGGGCAGCGGCACCGCGCCCAACGGATACCCGTACTGCGTCAGCGGAAGTTCGTCCGACCCCGACGGCGACGGCTGGGGCTGGGAGAACAGCCGGTCCTGCGTCGTGGCCGGCAGCAGCGCGGACAGCTGACAGCAGCCGCGCGTGCGTGAGGGGCGGGCCACACCGGACCCGATCAGTCGGCTGCTCGTGGAGAGTGGCAGCCCGGTTACTGAGAACGGGCTGCCACCGCGACCTGCTCGCAGAGCGGCCGAGTCCGCCGGGCGGACGGTCGACGGCCGGATGCGTGCGCGAGGAGGCGGTGCACCAGTCCGCTGACCGGCCGGCGAAGGTTCGAGCAGGGATATCCGCACTGAGCGACGCGGCCCCGGCGGAGGCCGTTGAGCCGCTGCCGGGGCCTCTTGCCGTGTCGTGGCCGTCCTCTGGCCGCTGCACGGGACCGGGCCGAAACGTCTCCGCTACGGAATGCTCTCCCGAATATGAGTCAGGCGTCGATCAGGTCGCTGCTGGCTTCGGTGGTCTGCCCCGTCAACGGCTCCGGCAGGCACTCGCCTTCGACTTCGACGTCGGGGAGAGCCCGGGCCGATCGGTTCATCGCGGGCACCAGGATCAGCCCGTTCCTCTACCCGCACGAGACTGCACGGGTGCGCACCGACAGTTGGTCCAAGAGTCTGATGGGCCGGGCCGGAAACGCCGCGCACCCTCGGAACCCGTGTAGGCCCCTCGACCTTCGAATTCGTGAGGGGCGGGACAACAGCGGCGACCTCCTCAGGCGCTCATTCGGCCATTCCTGCCGCTCGGATGACGAGGGAGCCTGGAGCTTCGGCCCCACGGCCTCGTCGGCCGGGGCCGTGCGGGCCGGACCCTCGGCAGGGGGAGCGACGAACTGCTCCCGGCGGCGGGGGGCCTCACTCCCTCGTGCCCGTGAGCTCGGCGAGCGCACGGTCCATGTCGATGTGAAGGCTCTCGGTTCCCGGGGGCGCGAGTTCCTCGGTCCGCCGCAGGAACGCCGCGACCACGGATGCCGCGATGTCGATCAGCGCCGTGCCGGCGGCCGATCTCAGGACGATGCGCACGGAGTCGGAACGGCAGCGCCGCAGAGGGATCACCACCACGTCCCCGGTACCGGTGGGCCGGTCCAGGCCGCCCGCGAGCAGGGAGCGGGCGAACACCCAGTCGACGGGTCTCGTCGCAGGACCCCCGATGGACAGCCGCACGGCGTAGGGGTCGCTGATGTCGTAGTGCAGCTCTGCGGGCAGCGGGGCGGGCATCTCGTCGGGGACGCTGACGTGCGCCACGGCCGTGTAGATGACCGTAGGAGCAGGCTGGATCATTTCACCCTCAACAATGGCTGCGGGAACAGGCTTTCTCTTTCGCGCGACCCTAGAACCGCACACGGGCCGCGGTTTGCCGGTGGACGCATCGGACGTGTTCCGAGAAGGCACCGAGAGCCGTTCTCAGACGCTTATCAGCCGCGTGGCGGACGGGGTGCCCGGCCCCGACGCCTGGGTGTCACGCCATTCGCGCGGCGAGATCCCGTAGGCGGACCGGAACACCCTGCTGAAATGCGCCGCGCTGGTGAAGCCGCATCGGTGCGCCACCGCGGCGATGGCAGGGCAGTGGGGCCGCGCGAGTTCACGGCGGCATGCCTCCAGGCGGCGCCGCTGTATCCATCGGCCCACGGTGGCGTCCTCGGTCTCGAAGAGCTTGTGCAGGTAGCGCAACGAGATGTGGTGCGCCTGGGCGATCACGTGCGGGGTGAGGCCGGGGTCCGCCAGGTGACGGTCGATGAACGCCTGGATCTGGAGAAGGAGCGCCCTGTTCCCGGCGGACGTGTCCCTGCTCGCCCGGTCGAGCTGCTCGTCGGTCAGGACCCCGATCAGGTCCACCACGTTCCGGGCCATCAGCTCGCTGGCGCGGGGCGGATAGGTTCCCGCGCTGTCGACCAGCCTGGCCAGGAGGGGAGCGAGAAGGCCGCCCAGAGGGGAATCCGCGCCGAGCGGGGAGGCCGTGACGTGGACCGTGTCGGACTCGCTGAGGCCCAGCACGTCCTTGGGGACACGCAGGGACTTGGTCCTGAACGCCTGGGACAGGTGCATCCGGACCGGGCGCGCCAAGTCGTAGATGAAGATGTCTCCCGGCCCGAGGGACGCCGTACGGCCGTCCTGCTCCAGTTGCGCGGATCCCCTGTCCAGCAGTTTCACGACCACGTAGTCGTCCGCGCCGCCCTGCGCGACGAGCCGGCGGGTCCGCAGGGCGGAAAGGCAGTCGCCGTCCACGGTGACGGCTTGGAGCCGGCCGAGCGATGCCGTGTGTATCGTGCCCGAGCGCACCTCGTCAGGGACGGTCATGTCCACGGCGCCGAACGTCCGGGCCAGCGCTTCGCGCCAGTGCGCCCGCCTGCGGTCGAGGGGCTGCGACTCGGTGGTGTAGTGGGAGCCCGGGAGCTGTCCGGGCTCCGCTCTCGAGGAATCCGGCAACATGGTCTCTGTCCTTCGCTCGGTGTCTTCCGCACACCGTGCCACCGGGCAAGAGCTCCGCACATCGCGTGAATCCGCTAGATCCGCACACCTGGCCGGGCCAGGAGAGAGCGGGTGAAGCCGCCGTCCTGGGACGGCCCACGGCCGGCCCGCACGAGCGTGGCTCGCAGCGCGGGGGTCGCCCTCCCGTGCAACCGGTGCGAGGACGGATCAGGAGCGGGTCGCGATCTGCTGTGCACGTTCCAGGGCCTCCTGCGGGGTCTTCTCGCCCGTGAGCGCCAGCTGGATCGCGGTGTATACACCGGTTGCCGCCGCGGGCCACTTCACCCCGAGTCCGCTGGTCCGGGCACGGGCCGCTTCGAGGCTGTGGACGAAAGCCCCCATCGACGGGACCTGTTCGGCGTAGCGGGCGGCGACCTCGGGCCGGGAGGGCACGGTGAAGTGCTGTTCGGCCAGGGTGAGCATGCTGGCGGGGGTGTTCAGGCAGGCGAGGACCTGGGCGGCCTTCTTCTGCCGTGCCCCGGAATCGCTCCTGGGTATGGTCCACACCTCCCCGCCGAGGGGTGTGACGAGGGTCTTCCCTGCCTGCGGGACGGGGATGGGGGCCACTCCCCAGCGCAGGTCCTCGTCCTCGTGCAGGGCGGGAATGCGCCAGGGGCCGTTGATCATCATGGCTGTCCTGCCGGCGGCGAACTGGTCGTGCACGTCCGCCTGCGTCCAGTTCAGCACCGACCGTGACATGGATCCGCTCTTCACGAGGTCGACCCACAACTGGAGTGCCTCCGCGGCCTGCGGGGTGTCCAGCCGCTCCTCGTTCCCGCCGTTCGACCACAGGAAGGGCATGAACTGCCAGCTGCCCTCGAAGGTGGCGTTCGCGTCGACCGCCATGCCGTAGTGCCCGTCGCCGGTCAGCTCGGCTGCCGCCGCCTTCAGTTCGTCCCACGTCCTCGGCACGGCGACGTCCGCTCGGGCGAGCATGTCCTTGTTGTAGAAGAGCGCGATCGTGCTGACGTTGGGCGCCAGTCCGTAGACCTCGCCCTCATGGGTTCCCGCCGACAGGATGCCCTCGCCGAAGCCGCTGGAGTCGATGCCGAAGCCGTCCAGCGGACTCAGGGCGCCGGACCGCGCGATCTGCTGCACGTCGGGGTTGTCCAGCATCAACAGGTCGGGAAGGGTGCCCGACGACGCCTGCCGAAGGACCGTGGGGACGAGCGAAGCGCCCGGCACACTCGTGTGCTCGACCGTCGTGCCGGCCTTCTCGGCGCAGGCGGCGAGCAGCTCGCCCCACTGGGCGTGTTCCTCCGCGTCGGTGTAGTAGTCGAGGACCGTGATCGAGGTGACCTTGTCCGTGGAGCCGCCGTCAGCCTCACCGCCGCATCCGGTCGCAGCCAGTACCAACGCCGCGGCTGCGGCCCTCCAGAAGCGGTTGTTCCGCGATGCCCGCGGTGTGACCGACCGGATCATGGTGATGCCCTTACCGAGTGAGATGCGCCGCTGGAAGCCGGTCGCAAGGCCGGGGGATGCGTGACGTTCCGGCGCGACCCGAGCATCCTAAGCCCTCGGGGCGTTCACCTGGATCGGGTGTTCTCCCTGCTCAGGAGGCTCGTCGCCGTCGACGGGGGCGGAGCCGTGCGCGACGGCTTCCCGGATCATCCCCGTCACGGCGCCGGGCTGGGACAGGAGGACGGCGTGCGAGCCGTCCAGGAGGTGTTCGGCGGCTGCCATCCGCTGTGCCATGAAGTGCTGCGCGGTGGGGTTGAGCAGCTGGTCCGCGGTCGCGATGGCGTACCACGACGGCTTGGAGGCCCATGCGGGCGGGCCTGACACGCCGGTCAGCGCGCTCGACGCGATGGGGCGTTGCGTCACGGCCAGCACCCTGCTGACGCGGGGCGGAAGGTCGGCCGCGAACACGTCCGCGAACCGTGTCCTGCGGATGTACAGCTCACTTTCCGGACTGCCGGGGGACCGGGCGGGCAACGGGGCGGTGACGGTCGCGTATGCCGAGGGCATCGGGGCGAAACGGCGCGTGATGTCCAGCACGCACTCGCGGGCGTCGAGGCCGAACGCCGCCACGTAGCACAACGCCACGACGTTGTCGTTGTCGGCGGCGGCGTGCGTGATCACCGCACCACCGTAGCCGTGTCCGACGAGCACGACGGGGACAGCGATGTCGCGCACCACGCTCCTGATGTAGGCGGAGTCCTGGCGCAGGCCGCGCAGCGGGTTCGCCGGGGCACGCACGCGCAGTCCGGCGCTGTGAAGGAGCCCGGCGACCGCCGCCCATGACGAGGCGTCGGTGAACGCCCCGTGCACGAGCACGACGGTCGGCGGTACGCGGGTGGGCACGTGCATGTCGGTGACCTCCGACTGGAATCGGGGGACCAGCCAAGCGCACCCGGGCGCCGCGTGGCATCGCGTGAACGTACCAACCGGCACGGACGGACCCTCCACCGATCAGCTGTCGGGCAAGGACCTGACCACGTTCGCGAGCTGGACCCGGGAGTTGACCTCCAGCTTGCGGAAGACGGACGTCAGATGCGTGTTGACCGTGTGCGGGGAGACGACGAGCAGGTCTGCGGCCGAACGGTTGGTGTGGCCGGCCGAGACCAGTCGCGCGATCTTCTTCTCCGAGGCGGTGAGGGCCTGCCACCCCTGGACCGGGCGCCGGGTGGCCGCCGTCCTGTGGCTGCCGCTTCCCGCGCGGTCCAGATCACGCCGTACGCGTGCGGCGGCGCCGGAGGCGCCTGACGCGGTGAACGTGCCATGGGCCCGGGTCAGGGCGGCCACGGCCTGGGGCCTCTGGCCCGCGGTCAGGAGCGCCTGTCCGAGGTCGGCGTGGGCGAAGGCGCGGACCAACGGGCGAGGGCTCTCGTCGAGCAGTGCCACCGAGCGTTCCAGCAGGGAGAGGTCGTTCCTCACGAGGCCGAGGGCCTGCGCCGCCATGCCCGTGGCGGTGGGGACGGCCGGGTTGCGTCCGGCGTGGGCCCCGGCCTGTGCGGCCAGATCCTCGGCGAGCTCGTGATCCCCGTCCCGCAGGGCCATACGTATCGCGGAGTCGACCCAGTCGCGCAGCAGCCGCCAGCGCATGAAGGGGCCCGTCCGCTGAACCTGCCGGATCTTGACGGTGGCCTGCCGTACGTCGCCGTCGGCCTCGGCGTGGAGCGCCTCCAGGAAGCGCACCGCGGCCGTGTTGCCCGGATTCGGCTTGGCTGTCAGCGCTTCCCGCGCCGCGACCAGGTGCTGCCGTGCCGCGTCCCGGTCGTCGCGCAGGAGGGCGATCCGGGAGCGGATCACACGGGCGTTCACCTGCTGGACGAAGACCTGCACGTCGTCCTCCAGGCGCTCCAGCGTCGTGAACCCGGCGTCGGCGTCGTCGAGCCTGCCGAGCCCCAGATGGTGCTGGGCCTGTGCCCACAGCAGCATGGCGGGACGCAACGACCCCGCGCCGTCCGCCGCCTGAAGGAGCAGCCGTTCGCTGGAGCCGAAGTCGTCCGTGTGCTGGTGCGCGACGATCTCCTCGGGGAGGAAAGCGGCGTCGACGGCGCTGAGCGCGGTGAAGTGGCCCCGTGCGACGGCGTTCTCACCGGCGTTCAGCGCGATCTCGCCGAGCGCGGACAGGGCCAGGACGTGCGCCTCCCGGTCACCGGTCGATGTGGCGGCCCGCAGCGCCGCCGCGCCGGCCTCACGCGCCGCGACGAGATCGCGGTCCCGGGAGAGGGCCAGCGCACGCAGGGCGGCCAGCCGCGCCGCGATCTCCGGGTCGGCGCCCCCGATCGCGAGGGTGGCATCGGCCCGGCCGCGCAGCTCGTCGGCGAGATCCATGTTCCACAGCGTCCCCCCGAGGGCGGCCTGAAGCCGGCTGAACGCCTGCAGCGGTGGCCTGCCGGCCAGGAGCCGGTCGCCGGTCGACAGCGCCTCCCTGTGCCTGCCGGCCCGCGTCAAGCAGACGATCGCCTGCTCACCCAGGGCGAGGCGCAGCGGCCGTGCGGCCGGAACCATGTCGAGGGCACGCGTCATCAGGTCGGCCGCGAGGTCCGGAGTGACCGGGAGCACGTCCTCAGCGGCTCTCCGCAGCAGCGCCACAGCTTCCTCGTCCCCGGGGACGGCACCCTTGAGGAGATGCGGCACCACGTCGATCGGCGGGTGGCCCGCGGCGACGAGCAGGCCGGCGGCCTCTCGGTGCAGGGCCTTCCGCGCTGACGGCGGGATGTCGACGTAGACGGCCTGGCGCAGCAGGTCGTGCCGGAAGACGAGATGATCGCCGTCGTCGTCCAGGATTCCCGCTCGCACCGCCTCCTCCAGCTCCGGTATCAGATCGGTGGTCGGCCGGCCGCACAGCGCGGCGGCTTCGTGGAAGCCGAACCTGCGCCCGCACACCGCGCCCATCTGCAGGAAACGCAGGGTGCCGGGCAGCAGGGACCGGAGTCTGCCGCGCACGCCCACCACGAGCCCCTGCGGAACGAGTTCACCCGAGGCCGATTCGACGGTCCGCAGTCCGGTGAGCATCTCGACCGCCAGGAACGGGTTCCCGCCTGCCCCGCCGAGCAGGCTGGTCAGCCGCTCGTCGAGGGCCGTCCCCAGGGCGTCCCCGGCCAGCTGGCCGATGGCCGCACCGGACAGCGGTCCCAACGGCACACTCAGCGTGGGGAGTTCGCCGGCCGCCGCTGCGAGGATCTCTTCCGCCGGACCGGCGGGTTCCAGCCGTCCGGTCAGCGCCCAGAGGACGGGCGAGGTCCGCAGGCGTGCCGGGAGCTGCTTCAGGGCGAACCGGCTCAGCGGGTCGCTCCACTGCACGTCGTCCAGGGCGATCAACACCGGCGTCTCGCCCGCCCTCGCCTCGATCGCTTCCGCCAGGCGCTCGACCAGCCAGATCCGCTGGTCGTGACTGCGTGCGAGATCGGCGAACGTGCCGTCGGACAGCAGCGGCCGATCACCCCGCATCACGCAGGCCGCCAACGACGAGAGGGGCACGATGTGATGCAGCTCGTCGGCCTTGCCGTGACCCACCGAGTATCCCGCCGCCGTCGCCCGGGTGACGGCTTCGGTGAGGAGCGTGCTCTTCCCGATGCCGGGCTCGCCCTGGATCAGGGCCAGTCCGCCGCTGCCGGTGCGCGCCACCGAGGCGATCAGTGCGCTCAGTTGTCCGAGCTCCGTCTCGCGACCGCGCAGGCCGGCACGGGACAGCGACGCGCCCCTACTCGCCACTCACGCCTCTCCCTGTTCACGCGCGTCGGCCGGAGCCGGGCGCACACCGTGCACGGCGCGTGGCAACCGGCCGGAGCGGGCCGGGCCCGCGAAGCCACGCGCACGAGCCATGTCGGAGACCTTCCTGTCGCTGCCGGCGCACCGGGCGAGACACCTGCCGCCCCGCGACCGACGACGGACTTCGGGCGGGCGAGCCCTTCTCCTCCACGGGTCTGTGGAGCGAGCGGGCGACAGCGGCCGACGACGATGTCGGGGCCGGGCCCTGGACCCCGAGACGGAGCCGTCGGCGGGGGCTTCCCGGGGGTGAGTGTATCCGCCACCCGGTCGTGCCGCCCACATCGTGTTTTCAGGGCCTATTACGGACACGAGCGTCGTTCGGGTTCAGCCGTGGTGACGGTGGAGGGCGACGTGGACGGTGTCGAGGGCCTGGACGAGGGCGGCGCGGGCGGCGTAGGTCTCGCGCAGCGGGTCGAGGACCATGAAGTCGTGGATCGTCCCGTGGTAGCGCATGGAGACCACCGCGACGCCGGCCGCGCGGAGTTTCGCCGCGTAGGCCTCGCCCTCGTCGCGCACCACGTCGGCCTCGCCGGTGACCACGAGCGCCGGGGCCAGCCCGGTGAGCTGCTCCAGGGTCGCACGCAGGGGCGACGCGGTGACCTCGCCCCGCCGCCGCGCGTTGGGCAGGTACTGGTCCCAGAACCAGCGCATGTTCTCGCGGCCCAGGTAGTAACCCTGAGCGAACTCCCGGTAGGACGGGGTGTCGAAGTCGGCGTCGGTCACCGGGCACAACAGCACCTGCTGCACCAGGTGCACCTCTCCGCGCTCCTTGGCCAGCAGGGTCAGCGCGGCCACCAGATTGGCGCCCGTGGAATCGCCCACGGCGGCCATCCGGCTGCCGTCCAGACCGATCTCGCCGCCCCGCTCGTACACCCACTTCGCGACCGCGTAACACTGCTCGACGGCCACCGGATACCGCGCCTCGGGAGCACGCTCGTACTCCACGAACACCACCGCCGCGTCCGCGCCCGACGCGAACGCCCGCACCAGCCGCTCATGCGTCGACGCGTCACCCAGCACCCACCCCAGACCGTGCAGGAACAGCACCACCGGAATCCGGCCGACGCTGCCGACAGGCCTGACCACCTGCACCCGCACATGCCCGGTCGGCCCTCCGGGCACCGTCAGCCACTCCGCCCATGTGGCTCCGTCGTCCAGGACGGCGACCTCACCCTGGACCTGGGTCAACGCCAGGCGCGCCCGCTCCAGGTTCCGGCCCGCTCCGTCCCCAGCGGGGCAGGCGTGCTGTGCCACGAACGCGCTGGACGGGCCGTCCAGGATCGGCTGTCGGTCCGACGACGGAAAGGCGCCGGTCATACGGCCTCCTGAAGAGAAGGCCGTAGCGGCCTGAGGGGGAGTGGGGGTCATACGGAGCGCGGTGAGCAGCGGCTACTCGTGGGCGACGGGCGGGGGAGCGAGGGCCGGCAGGGCGTCCGGCACCGGAGCCGCGGAGCCTTCGGCGGACGTACGCAGGGTGCGCCACTCGCGGGGCGACAGGCCGTAGGCGGTACGAAACGCACGACTGAAGTGAGCCGGGCTGACGAAGCCCCAGCGCTGGGCGACGGCGGACACCGTGGGGGCCGTCCTGCCGCGACGGGCCAGTTCACGTGCGCACTCCTCGAGGCGGCGCTGCTGGATGAGCCGTCCGACGGTGATCCCCTCGCCCTCGAAGAGCCGGTGCAGATACCGGACGGAGATGTGGTGCGCCCTCGCTACGGCCTCCGGGGAGAGAGCAGGGTCGCCGAGCCTGCTGTCGATGTGGGTGCGGACGCGCAGCACCAGGTCGCTCCGGGACGTGTCCGCGTCCACCGGAACGCTCCGGGTGCCCTCGGTCACGAGCGTGGCGACGAGGTCGATGACGCTGTCGGCCAGTTTGTCCCCCACGGCGCCGGAGTACGAGTGCGCCGAGCCGGCCAGAGTGCTCAGGAAGGGCCGCAGCACCGCTCCGAAGCCGTTCCCCGGGCCGACGACTGTGCCCGAGGCCTGGCGGATACCGGCCTCCGTAACGCCCAGTGCGCGGTGGGGCACCTGGAAGACGTGGGTCGAGAACCGCTCCGGATAGTCGAAGGAGTACGGCCGCGCCGTGTCGTACACGACGAGGTCGCCCTCTCCCACCTCGGATCGCCGGCCGTCCTGGATGTGGGTCGCCGAGCCCGACACCTGGACGCCGACCGCGACGAGAGCCTCGGGTGAACGCGCGATGAGCTCCGGCGTACGGCTGATCCGTTTCGCGTCGGCCTGCATGGTGCACACCCGCACGCAGCCGAGGCGGTCGGTGGTGATCCGGCCGGAGAAAGGACGGGCACCGCGCGGGGTGACCGTCATCGGTACCAGCTCGCTCCCCACCGCGTCACGCCAGTAGGCGAGTTTGTCCCGGTCGGGAACCGAAGCGGTCGTCAGGACCACACTCAACTGTTTCTCCCCTCCACTCGTGCGGTACCGGTGGAAGGGCCGCTCTGCCCTGATCCCCCTCGACGCACAGCCAAGCAGCTGGGCGTGCGCGGCCTCCAGGCAGAACACAGGCAGAAACGTGCGAGGGAACGGTCGGTTCGGCAGCGCACCCGAACGCTGCGTCCTCACCGGTCACCTTGCTGTTTCGCACCTCTGGTCCGTTCGGAACGCCCGAGCACGACCGGAGTGGTCTCAGGAGGGGCGTGGTCCGGCCTCGGGTGAGCGGCGGCAGCCGGCCTGGCCAGGACACCCCGGCCCCGCGCCCGGCCCGGATGCCGGGCGTCCCTGCCGGGTGGAGTGCTCCCACGGTCAACGCCCTGTGCGCTGGGGACACACCACGGACCGCCGCCCGTGCTTACGGTGCAGTCGTCCCAGGGCGACCGGGGCGGGTTGCGCCGCCGGTGCCGCCGCCGAAGGGCGGGCCACGTCGTCAGCACGCCGGTCGCGGCCATGGCGCGGACGCCCGTTGCGCTCGGCCCCGCTGCTCGTGCACGGGCCGGCGCCCGCCCGGCTTCCCACGCCCGCGACGGCGTGGCGCGTCTCCGCCCCGGCCAGGCGCAGCACCGCACACAGAACTGCCAAGCGCAGCACCGCACACAGAACCTGCCAGGCACAGCACCGCACACAGAAGAGGTAGACATGAGCCACAGTCCGCAGCCGTCGCCGAATCAGGCCGATCAGGCCGAGCAGGCAGGCCGGCACTTCGAACCGGACCTGCGTCAGATGACCCGCATCAACCTCCGTCCCATCGCCTCGCCGATGCCGGTCGGATTCTTCGCGGTGGCGATCGCCTCCGTCATCGTCGGCAGCATGCAACTGGGCTTCTTCGGTGACGACGCCCACAGGGCGGTGGCGCTGACGATACTGCCGGCCTTCGTCCTCCAGCTGATCGTCAGCATTCTGGCCTTCGGAGCGAGGGATGTGCTCGCCGCGTCCCTCATGGCCTGCTTCTCCGGTACCTGGCTGGCCAGTTCACTCGTCCTCGCCCTCGCACCGCCGTCCGGCTCCGACGTGCTGGGGGTGCTCAACCTGGTGTTCGCGATATTCGCCCTGCTGATGGCGACCGTCGCCCACCGCAAGCGCGCGATGTGGCTCGTCCTGTGCGTGGCCGTGCCGCGATTCGCGGTGGGGTCGCTCTTCAACCTCACCGGTGTCACCTGGGTCGGACATCTGTCCGGCGCCCTGGGTCTCCTGCTCGGGTGCGTGGCCATGTACGCGGCGTTCGCCCTCATGCTGGAGGACATGCGGGGCGTGGAGGTCCTGCCGATCGGGCGCAAGGGCCCGGCGCGCACGGCCGTGGAAGGCGACCTGGCCGTCCAGCTGCGCGACATCGAACGGCAGGCAGGTGTGCGGCGCACACTGTGAGCGGCTGAGGGGGCCGGGGGAGACTCCGGCGCTTCGGGCGCCGCCGCCATCAGCTCGACACGTCTGCTGCCTCACGGCGCAGCGGATCGTCGCCAGGCGGGTGGCGGTTCTCCGTGTGGCTACGGACGGGTCGTGCACGCGCTGCGCCACTCCTGTTCCGGCTCCTGGCACGGCTGCCCTCACCGGAGGCACCGTTAGTGCGGCGTCCGGTGAGGGGGCGGGCCGTTCCGCCGGCGTGCGCCGGCCCGGGCTCAGTCGAGGCGCAGGTCGGAGAGCTGCTTGCCGTCAGCGGCACGTCCTTGCACCGGGCCGGTCGCCCCGGAGACCAGCATCGAGGCCATCTCCGCGCCGGCCCGCCGCACGCGTGCGGGCAGGCCCTGTGTGTACGTGTCGCTGCCGGATCCCCAGTCCTCGGACGCGGCGTAGACAGCGGTGGGAAGCGTGACGGCCCGCAGGAAGGCGAAGAGCGGGCGCAGGGCGTGTTCCAGTACCAGCGAGTGGCGGCCCGTGCCCCCCGTCGCCGCGAGCAGGACCGGCTTGCCGGCGAGGGCATCGGGGTCGATCAGGTCGAAGAAGGACTTGAACAGACCGCTGTACGACGCGGAGAACACCGGTGTCACGGCGATCACGCCGTCGGCCCCCGTGAGCGCGGTGATCGCGGCGGCGAGCGGCGGCGGAGGGAAGCCGGTCACCAGGTGGTTGGCGATGGCGACGGCCAGCGTACGCAACTCGATGACCTCGACCTCCAGCGTGCGGTTCTGGTCGCCGAGCCCTTCGCGGACCGCTTCGGTGAGCCGGTCCGCAAGCAGCCGGGTGGAGGACGGGACGCTCAGTCCCGCCGATACGGCGACGAGTCTCATGCGGCGGACACCTCTTCGGGCCTCGCGGCGGAGAGCAGGGACCGGTGGGTCGGCGCGTCCGGCACTCCGGCCGGGCGCAGGCGGGCGAATTCCTTGCGCAGTACGGGCACGACCTCCTCGCCGAGGATGTCGAGCTGTTCGAGGACCGTCTTGAGCGGCAGCCCGGCGTGGTCCATCAGGAACAACTGGCGCTGGTAGTCGCCCGCGTACTCGCGGAAGGACAGGGTCCGCTCGATGACCTCCTGCGGGGAACCGACGGTCAGCGGGGTCTGCTGGGTGAAGTCCTCCAGCGAGGGGCCGTGACCGTAGACGGGAGCGTTGTCGAAGTACGGGCGGAACTCGCGCACGGCGTCCTGGGAGTTCTTCCGCATGAAGACCTGACCGCCGAGGCCGACGACGGCCTGCTCAGGGGTGCCGTGACCGTGGTGCGCGTACCGCTCGCGGTACAGCTCGATCATCCGCTTCGTGTGGTCGGGCGGCCAGAAGATGTTGTTGTGGAAGAAGCCGTCGCCGTAGAAGGCGGCCTGCTCGGCGATCTCGGGGGAGCGGATGGAGCCGTGCCAGACGAACGGCGTCACCCCGTCCAGGGGGCGGGGTGTGGACGTGAACGCCTGCAACGGCGTACGGAACGTGCCCTCCCAGTCGACGACGTCCTCCCGCCACAGCCGGCGCAGCAAGCCGTAGTTCTCCAGGGCGAGGTCGATACCGTCCCTGATGTCCTTTCCGAACCACGGGTAGACCGGTCCCGTGTTGCCGCGGCCCATGATGAGGTCCACACGGCCGTCAGCCAGGTGCTGGAGCGTCGCGTAGTCCTCCGCGATCTTCACCGGGTCGTTGGTGGTGATCAGCGTGGTGGCCGTGGAGAGGATGAGCCTCTCGGTCCGCGCGGCGATGTAGCCGAGCAGGGTGGTCGGCGACGACGGCACGAACGGCGGGTTGTGGTGCTCTCCCGTCGCGAAGACGTCCAGTCCGACCTCCTCTGCCTTCAGGGCGATCTCGACCATGGCCTTGATGCGCTCGCGCTCGGTCGGTGTCCGGCCCGTGGTCGGATCCGGTGTGACATCGCCGACGCTGAAGATCCCGAACTGCAAGGCTCCTCCATCTCTCAGGTGCCCGAGTGGTCCTCGAGCGTTCCCCGAACGGTAGGAGCGCACTCCAGAGCCGGAATGTCTGTGCGTGCACGGAAAGAGGCTCCACAGTGTCCTGCTCAGGTGCCGGGTCCGACGCTCGCTGGCGGGGAGCCCGCACGGTGCTCGGCGGGGCGCCCCGGAGCACGCGCATGGCCCGTCCTCGCCGTCCCGCCACGGGGCGGCGAGGACGGGCCATGCGGCTTCAGGAACGGACCAGCGGGGTGTCCACCAGGTGTTCGGCGAGGAACCACGCCTGGAGTTCACCGGTCCTGATGACCTGCGAGACCAGCACGTCGTTGGTGCCGTCGTCACCCAGCTCCCCGGTGCGGGTGGCGGCGTCGTGGCTGTCGACGAGGATCGTCTCGTGAGCGGAGAGCAGCCGGGACAGCATGGCCGGCACCTCCTCCACACCGTCCGGGGGCCGCGGGATCGAGGTGATCTCGGTGACGTGCCGGGCGTCACCGACCGCGACACCGCCGAGGGACTGGACGCGTTCGGCGAGGGTGTCGACGAGTTCGAGCTGCTCCTTCGCGTGCTTGTCCAGCACGAGGTGCAGTTGGTAGAACGTGGCACCGCGCATCAGCCAGTGGTGCTTCTTGTAGAGGCCGTAGAGGACCTGCGTGTCCGCGAGGACCTTGTTCAGGCGCTGACAGGAGTACATACGGGCCTCGTAGGACAGCCCGATCGGGAACTGCTTGACGGTGCCGAACTCCTGGATCACCGCCCCCTTCTGGTGCAGCCACGGCTGGCTGCCGGTCCCGGGCGCGGAACGTGTGGTCATGGTTGGCCTCCTGCTGTGCCGGGTGGTGTGTGCACCGGTGACGCTATGCAGCCATGCGGAGGGCGGATTGCCCACCAGTGCACCGGACGGTGCCCGTCGGCGCACACCCTGCGTCGCCGGGGCAGTGCGGCGAGGCGACGCCCTTCGGTGACCGTGCGGTGCGGTCCCCAGGGTGGTGACAGTCGGCGGGACGGCGGCCTCGGCCGCATGGGTCTCCGCAACGCGTCGAGCATACGAAGTCGCCGGAGGGATTCAGGAAGCGGGAATTGACCGTCAGCGCACCGCTTCTGACCCGACAGTGCATGTGAAGTGTCCGCAGTGCACTGTGAGAACGAATGCGGTGCACTGCGGGGACACATGAACGCCTCGGCCCGAAATAGTGTGGCGACCAAGCAGTTGCGGACCTTCGGGTCCTGGGAATGCTCCGGTGAATTCTTCGGGAACCACGTCGACGGAATGTGGGCAGGGAATTCATGAATTCCGGAATCGTGAAGTCCCCTTTCTCTCCCACCGTGACTGTCGTACCGGTCCGAAGTCGACGCAGACGCATGTCGACGCTGTCCACGCCGCAGGAGGTTGTCAAAGGTGTCCCCTATGCCGGTCGGTGGGCTTGTTCCCAGTGCCACCGACCATGCCGCGGACCTCGTGGTCCGCAATGCCAAGATCCACACCGGAGACCCGGGCCGCCCGCAGGCTTCGACGATCGCCATACGCGACGGCGTCATCACGGTCGTCGGTGACGACCGGGACGTGGCCCCGCACATCGGCCCCGCCACGAAGGTGGTCGACGCCCTCGGGCGCCGGATGATCCCGGGCCTCAACGACTCCCATCTGCACGTCATCCGGGGCGGACTCAACTACGTCTTGGAGCTGAGGTGGGACGGCGTTCCCACGCTGCGCCAGGGGCTGGCGATGCTGCGTGAGCAGGCGGGCCGTACCCCGAAGGGCCAGTGGGTGCGGGTGGTGGGGGGCTGGTCCGCGGAGCAGTTCGCCGAACGGCGGCTGCCGACCGTCGCGGAACTGAACGCCGTGGCGCCGGACACCCCGGTGTTCGTCCTGCACCTGTACCAGTCGGCGGTGCTCAACCGGGCGGCACTCGAGGCCGCCGGCTTCACCAAGGACAGCCCCGATCCCAAGGGCGGTCAGATCGTGAGGGGCAGGGACGGTGAGCCCACGGGCATGCTGCTGGCCGCCCCCAGCGCCCTGATCCTGTACTCGACCCTGGCCAAGGCCCCGGTGCTGGAGGGCGAGGACAAGAAGACCTCCACCCGTCATTTCCTGCGGGAACTGAACAGGTTCGGGCTCACGTCGGCGATCGACGCGGCCGGCGGATTCCAGAACTTCCCCGACAACTACAGCACGGTCATCGAACTGGCCGAAGCCGGTCAATTGTCTCTGCGTATCGCCTATCACCTCTTTCCGCAGACCGCCGGACAGGAGATCGACGATCTTGCCCGCTGGATCGAGACGGCCCGGCCCGAGGACGGTGACGAATGGTTGCGTCTCAACGGCGCGGGTGAGAATCTCACCTGGTCCGCAGCCGACTTCGAGAACTTCTCCCAGCCGCGTCCGGAACTGTCTCCCTATGAAGCAGAATTCGAGAAGGCCGTACGGCTCCTCATGGAGAACGGCTGGGGATTCCGTCTCCATGCCACTTATGACGAGACCATTCGCAGGGATCTCGCGGTATTCGAGAAACTGGCTGCGGAAGGGCTCTTCCCGGCCGGCAACCGGTGGCTGTTCGACCACGCGGAGACCGTCTCCGCGGACAGTCTCGACCGCATCGCGGCCCTCGGCGGTGCCTTGTCCGTGCAGAACCGGCTGTCCTTCCAGGGCGACGCGTTCGTACGGCGCTACGGCCCCGGGGCGGCGGCGGACGCTCCGCCGATCCGGGCCATGCTGGAGCGAGGCCTGACCGTCGGCGCCGGCACCGACGCCACCCGGGTCTCCACGTACAACCCGTGGGTCGCCCTGCACTGGCTGGTCTCCGGCCGGACGGTCGGTGACCTGATCGTCCGTCCGCCGCAGAACCGCGTCGACCGGGGCCCCGCGCTGGCGATGTTCACCGAAGCGGGTGCCGCGCTGACCGGCGAGGAGGACCTCAAGGGCGTACTGCGGCCCGGCTGCCTCGGAGACCTGGCGGTCCTGTCGGAGGACTACTTCTCCGTCCCCGAGCAGGACATCGCGCACATCGAGTCCCTGCTGACGGTCGTCGGCGGCCGGATCGTCTACGCCGCCGCCGAGTACGAGGGCCTCGACGAGGAGCTGCCTCCCGTGAGTCCTGCCTGGAGCCCGGTCGCGCGCTTCGGCGGGTACCGGTCCACGCCTCGCACGGGTCTGTCGGGCGCCCGCCAGGCCGAACTGCTCGGCGAGGCGGCTGCCGAGTCCGAGCAGCACCGCCGGTGGCGTGCAGGGCGCGGGCTCGCTCCGGAGACCGGAAACACCTTCGTCGACCCCTGCTTCCTCTGATCTTCCGGGACGGGCCCGGTCACGCACCGCCCTTCCCGGAACACCACCCCCGCGCACCGTCCTGCGGACGGTCGTTCCACAGCGGACACCGGTCCGCGAACACACCACCGATGGAAAGGCTTTCTCATGGTCGACATCTCCGAGGTCACCGCCGCTCCCAGCCCCGACCTGCTGACCCCCGACAACTGCGCGGTGCTGTTCGTGGACCACCAGCCGCAGATGTTCTTCGGCACCGGCAGCGGCGACCGCACGTCCATCATCAACTCGACCGTGGGCCTGGCGAAGTCCGCCAGGGTCTTCGACGTCCCGGTCGTGCTGAGCACCGTCGCCGCCGAGTCCTTCTCGGGGCCGCTCATGCCGCAGCTGGCCGATGTCTTCCCCGAGCAGAAGATCATCGACCGCAGCACCATGAACGCCTGGGAGGACACCCACTTCGTCGAGGCGGTCAAGGCCACGGGCCGCAAGAAGCTCGTCATCGCCGGGCTGTGGACCGAGGTCTGCGTCGTCCTGCCCACGCTCTCCGCCATCTCGCAGGGCTACGAGGTGTACGTGGTCACCGACGCGTCCGGCGGTGTCAGCCCGCAGGCACACGAGCACGCCATCCAGCGCATGGTCCAGGGCGGCGCGATCCCGGTCACCTGGGTGCAGGTACTTCTCGAGCTCCAGCGCGACTGGGCGCGTGCCGGGACGTACGTCCCCGTCACGGAGGTCGTGAAGGAGCACGGCGGCGCCTACGGCCTCGGGCTCGTCTACGCCCAGGCGGTCATCGGCGAGCACGCGGCCGGCTGACCCTTTCACGCTCACCGACGGGACGTCAGGAACAGGCAACACTGAATGGACACCGGACTGTTGGTCCTCCGGCTGGTGGCGGGTCTCCTCCTCGCCGGGCACGGAGTGCAGAAGGTCAGTTTCCGGCTGGGCGGCAACGGCCTGGCGGGCGGAACCGCGGAGTTCCGGCATGACGGGTTCCGTGGTGGCCGGCTCACCGCGCTCGCCGCGGGCGGCAGCCAGATCGGGGCCGGCCTGTTCCTGGCATCCGGACTGCTCACGCCCCTGGCTGCGATGGCCGCCATGGGAGTGATGACGGTCGCCGGAACCGTCAAGTGGCACAACGGGCTCTGGGTGCAGAACGACGGGTACGAGTACCCCCTGGTCCTCGTCGTCGTCGCCGCGGTGCTGGCCCTGACCGGCCCGGGCCGCTGGTCGGCCGACGCCCTCATCGGTCTGACCCCCTGGCCGCTGTGGATCTGCCTCACTGCCATGGTCATCGGCCCGGCCGGCGGACTGCTCACCCGAGCGGTGCTGCACCGCCGGCCCGCCGACGGCGCGACGACCGTACCCGCTGGAGCCGCGGACTGACGCGGCCCGCACGTCGGCCCGCTCGTCGGTCTGCACGTCGGTCTGTACGTCGGTCTGCTCGTCGGTCCGCATGTCGGTCCGCACGTCGGCCCGGGGACGAGAAACGCCCACGGGTCGTCGCCCCATGACGCCGGTGCTGCTCGTGGTCACCTCCCGCGGGCACCCGTCGTCTCCCGGCCCACGGCCGGGGTCCGGATCGGACCGCAGCCGTGAAGCCGGTGCCGGCCCTCCGTCCGCAGTGCGGGCGGGGGGCCGACGCGTGGCTCGGCCCGCCCCCGAAGCCCACTGCGTCCACAGGCCACAGACGGTGCGTTCTCGGTCAACGGACGACGTCCGGGCGCGCCTACCGTGGCGTCCGGTCACACCCGAACGGCGCCGGGGACACCGCCGGATGCATGGTGCCGTCTCCCGAACCCGGCATGGATCGGTATGAGCACGAAACCCTCACCCCCAGGCCGTCGCCCGGCGCCGGACTCCGCGTGGGCCCCCCTCGCCGGGCGCGTCTTCCGCGCGTTGTGGATCGCGCAACTGGTCTCCAACACCGGCAGCTGGATGCAGATGGTGGGAGCACAGTGGCTGCTGGTCGGGGAGAGTGCCGCACTGGTGACGCTCGTGCAGACGGCCTCGAGTCTGCCCGTCGTGCTGCTGGCCCTGCCCTCCGGAGTCCTGGCGGACCGTTACGACCGCCGTGGGGTGCTCCTGACCGCGCAGGGCGTCATGCTCGCCGTCTCCACCGTGCTCGCCGTACTGGCCTTCTCGGACGCGCTCACTCCGCCCCTGCTGCTCGGCCTCACCTTCCTGCTGGGCTGCGGAACCGCTCTGATGGGCCCCGCCTGGCAGGCGATCCAGCCGGAACTCGTGGAGCGCCGGCACCTGGGGGAGGCGGCTGCTCTCGGAGCCATGAACATGAACCTGGCGCGGGCCGTCGGCCCGGCCATCGGCGGGGCCGTGGTCGCGGCGGCGGGCACGGGCTGGGTCTTCGCCTTCAACGCGGTGTCCTACCTCGGCACAGCGGCGGTTCTCGCGTTCTGGCGGCGGCCCCCGACGCAGTCGCCTCCCGTTCAGCGCGAGCGGCTCCTGACGGCCCTGCACGCCGGCCGCCGCTACGTGTGGCACGCGCCCGGCGTCCGCCGGGTTCTGCTGCGGACAGTGCTGTTCATCCCCGGTGGGGCCGCGTTGTGGTCGCTGCTGCCTCTGGTCGCGAGCCGCTCACTGGGTCTGGGCTCGCAAGGGTACGGGGTGTTGCTCGGGGCGGTCGGCGTCGGCGCGGTGGGCGGAGCCTTCCTGCTCCCCGCCGCCCGCCGCTCCCTCGGCGCCAACGGCGTACTCGCCGCGGGCGCGGCCGTCTACGCCGTCGTGCTGGTGGTCCTGGCCACGGTGCGGATCCCGTGGCTCGCGGTGGTCGTCCTGCTGCCGGCGGGTCTGGCCTGGATCGGCGTGCTGTCGACCCTCAACGCCGCCCTCCAGACGAGGCTGCCGGGCTGGGTGAGGGCCCGGGGACTGGCCGTCTACCTCCTGCTCTTCCAGGGCGGGCAGGCACTGGCGGCACCGGTGTGGGGTGCGCTGGCCGACGGTCCTGGGCTCACCTTCGCCCTCCTGGCAGGCAGCGGGGTGCTGCTGGCCGGCGCGGTGAGCGTGCGCCGGTGGCCGCTGCACGGCATGGAGGGCATCGACCCCAGCCCGTCCGATCACTGGCCCGTTCCGCCCCTGGTGTTCGTGCCCGGCCCGGCGGACGGCCCCGTGCTGGTCTCCGCCGAGTACCGGGTCGCCGCCGGGAACAGGGCCGCCTTCACGGAGTGCATGGAGCAGGTGGCCCGTTCACGCCGGCGGACGGGAGCCCTCACCTGGGGGCTCTACCAGGACGGCAACGATGCGGAGAGGTTCGTCGAGCACTACCTGGTCGCCTCGTGGTCGGAGCATCTCGCCCAGCACCACGGCAGGCTCACGGCGACCGACCGGCGCCACGAGGAGCGCGCCCGCCGCCTGCTCGTGGAGGGCACGGCCCCGGTGGTGACCCACGCCTTCGACGCCGCCGCGGGTCCGGCGGTGCCCGGCAGGCAGGCGACGGCGGTCGCGGAGCAGACGCCGGCCCGCTGAACCGGCCCTGTGGTGCGCGCACGCGCGCTCCGGACCGCGGTCGGCGGGGTCGCCCCTGCCGGACGGGCACCCACGCGTTCCGGGCCGCGCGAGTGGACCCAGGCGTGCCTCGCACATCGGGGCCGGCGAGTGAGGGCACCCGGACTGCCGGTGCACCACAGGTGGCCTGTCCGTGTTTCCGGAGCGAGAGCCCGGTGCGAGGCGAGTGGCCTGCGGGGGCCCGTCCTCCTCCCGGCACGTGCGGACAACGAGCGGTGCGCGGAGGGTCAACGGGCGGTGAGACGTCCGTCCTAGCGTGAGGCAACGCATGTCACGCGTGCCGCGGATGCTTCGGCGCCGATGCCGAGAAGCCGAGCCCTGCCGCTTCGGCCCGCCCCGAACGAGGGGACCGCGGTCACGCGTGAACCAGTCACTTCCACCGAAGGAACGAAACCTTGCCGTACATCACCGTGGGTCAGGAAAACTCCACCGCCATCGACCTCTACTACGAGGACCACGGAACCGGGCAGCCGATCGTCCTGATCCACGGCTTCCCGCTCGACGGCCACTCCTGGGAGCGGCAGAGCGCCGTACTGCTCGAGGCGGGCTACCGCGTCATCACCTACGACCGCCGGGGATTCGGACAGTCCAGCCAGCCGACGGCCGGCTACGACTACGACACCTTCGCGGCGGACCTGAACTCCGTGATGGAGACACTCGACCTCAACGACGCCGTCCTGGTCGGGTTCTCGATGGGCACCGGTGAGGTCGCTCGCTACGTTTCCGCCTACGGCTCCGCCCGGGTGGCCAAGGTCGCCTTCCTCGCCTCGCTCGAGCCCTGCCTGCTCAAGAGCGACGACAACCCGGACGGCGTCGCGCCGAAGGAGTTCTTCGACGGGGTCGTCGCCGCGGTCAAGGCGGACCGCTATGCCTACTACACCGCGTTCTTCGAGGACTTCTACAACCTCGACGAGAACCTCGGCGGCAGAATCAGTGCGGAAGCGGTCCGCAACAGCTGGGACGTCGCAGCTGGCGGCGGCTTCTTCGCCGCCGCAGCCGCGCCGGCGACCTGGTACACCGACTTCCGGCCCGACATCCGGGCCATCGACGTGCCGGCTCTGATCCTGCACGGCACGGCGGACCGCATCCTGCCCGCCGAGGGCACGGCGCGGCCGTTCCACAAGGCACTCCCGTCCGCCGACTACGTGGAGATCGAGGGTGCCCCGCACGGCCTGCTGTGGACCCACGCCGAGGAGGTCAACGCGGCACTCCTCGCCTTCCTGGAGAAGTGACCCCGTAAGGACGGGTGACGACGGGGAGACGCACCGCGCGGGTCGGCGCCCGTGACGCTCATGGATCCCCCGGGATCCCGCAGGGGCCCGGGCGGGACGCGGGCGCCGGGGCCGTCCTTCGGTGAAAGAGACAGCACTGCGGCCGGACCGAGCGGTCCGGCCGCAGTGTCACGGACCAGGCGGACGCCATGGTCGCGCGCACCGTGGAGACCTTCGGCCGCCTGGACATGGCCTTCAACAACGCCGGCAGCTCTGCATGGGCGGTGTGCCGGCAGGCACGGAGCAGCCGAAAGGCGAGCAGACGGCCTACCGGGTTGGCGCGGACGGGCTCACTGGGGGGGCGTGAAGCCGCCGTCAACGGGGAGGGCGACGCCGATCACGAAGGCGGCGCCCGAGCCGGACGCCCGAGCCGGACGCCCGAGCCGGACGCCCGAGCCGGACGCCCGAGCCGGACGCCCGAGCCGGACGCCCGAGCCGGACGCCCGAGCCGGAGGCGTGACCGGGGTTTCGTTCAGGTCCGCCGAAGTGCCGAGGTACGTCCGCCGAAGCGGTGCGGAGCAGCCTACGAGTGTGGGCGTCCTCCGCGGCCCGCTCCGGCGGACGTGGGCCGGGCGCGGACGCGCTTCCCGTCAGCCCGTCGCGCGCACGGCGTCGAGGATCAGCTGGGCGACGGCCTTCGGCCGGGAGACCGCGACGGCGTGCGAGGCGCCGTCGGCCTCGACCACGGTCGCCCCGGCCCGCTCGGCTCCGAAGCGCTCGACGTCCGGGTTGATGGCCTGGTCCGCACCGGCCACCAGAGCCCAGGACGGCTTGGTCTTCCACGCGGCTGCCGCGGCCGTCTCGGTGAAGGCGCCGGCCGCCAGAGGGCGCTGTGCCACGGCGAGAACCTTGGTGACGGACTCGGCGACGTCCGCGGCGAAGATCTCGGGGAAGGCCTCGGCCTTGATGGTGACCTCGACCGCGGGCTCCGCACCCGGTACCGGATATGTCGATTCATCGAGATTGCTGACCAGCGGCGAGAGCGGGAAGCGGCCCTGCAACTCGCCCAGGCTCTCACCCTCTTCGAGTACGTAGGCCGCCACGTAGACGAGGCCGACCACGTTCTCCGCCGTACCCGCCACGGTGATCAGCGCACCGCCGTAGGAGTGCCCCACCAGTACGACGGGGCCATCGATCCGGGAGACGGCCGAGGCGATGTAGGCGGAGTCGGCGGCCAGTCCCCGCAGCGGGTTCGGCGGTGCCACCACGGCGACGCCGTGGTCCTGCAACTCGGCGACGACTCCGGCCCAACTGCCGGCGTCGGCGAAGGCGCCGTGGACGAGGACGACCGTCGGGGGCTGCTGAGTGGTCATGTCTGTTCTTCTCCTCGGTGGAACCGGAGTGGGGTCGGTCGGGGTCAGCGGGCGGCGAGAGCGGTGCGGAGCGTGCTGACGGCCAGGTCGATGGCTGCCTGGGCCCCATGGGTCTCACGCAGGGCGTCGAGCATCACGAAGTCGTGGATGACGCCCTGGAAGCGCACGGCGGTGACCGGGACGCCTGCCGTGCGCAACTTGGCCGCGTAGGCCTCGCCCTCGTCGCGCAGTACGTCGGCCTCGCCGGTGATGACGAGAGCCGGGGGCAGACCGGTGAGCTGCTCGGTGGTGGCGCGCAGCGGCGAGGCCGTGATCTGCGCCCGCTCGCTCTCGTCGGTCGTGTACTGGTCCCAGAACCACTGCATGCCGTCGCGGCGCAGGAAGTATCCGGTGGCGAACTGGTGGTAGGAGCCCGTGTCGAAGGAGGCGTCGGTGACCGGGTAGAACAGCACCTGCTGGACCAGCGGGACATCTCCCCGCTCCTTGGCCATCAGGGTCAGCGCGGCGCTCATGTTGCCGCCCACCGAGTCGCCGGCCACGGCCAGCCGGCCGCCGTCCAGCTCCTTGGACGCGCCCTGCGTCACGATCCACCGGGCGACCGCGTAGTTCTGTTCGATGGCCACCGGGTAACGGACCTCGGGGGAGAGGTCGTACTCCGGGAACACCACCGCGGCGCCCGTACCGACGGCGAGCTCGCGCACCAGCCGGTCATGGGTGTGCGCGTTGCCGAACACCCAGCCCGCACCGTGGATGTAGAGGATCACCGGCAGCGGGCCCTCGGCGCCGGCCGGCCGTACGATCCGCGTCCGGACACTGCCCGTGGGGCCGCCCGTGACGGTGATCCACTCCTCGTCCACCGCCGGCTTCTCGATCTGCCCGGACTGGACTTCGTCGACGGCCTTGCGCCCCTCCGCGGGTGCCAGGTCGAAGAGGTACGGCGGGTTCGCGGTCGCTTCCGCGAACGCCGCCGCCGCGGGTTCGAGTACGGGCACGACGGGTTCCACGGCGTGGGACATTTTGCATCTCCTGGAGGTGTACCGAAGAGGGGGTACCGAAAAGGGGTACCGAAAGGGGTGCTTTCGAGGGATGGCCCGCCACCGGAGAGTGCGGTGGCGGTGCGCGACGGCAGCCGCCCGATCCCTGCCCCCCACGCTAGGGCCGCCCGAACCGGGCGAATTGTTCGCCGGTGCACTGGTTCTGTACCGGCAGTGCACGGACGTGACGCCCGACCGGACCCGGTGTCGTGCACGGCACAGAAGGACAGCACGGTGGGAACCGTTCTTGTGCACGGAGAGAAAGGAACTCGACGCGAGGCCGCCTACCGTGGGCGACATCGCGATCGGACGCGCGAGGGGACCTGACGTGCCGCCGGCACGGGACGGACGTGAGGGATGAGTGACGGCTCAGGTGCTACGGAGCCCGTCGAGCTGTTCGCGTGCTTCGGCGACGGCCCGCGGGTCGGCGTCGGCGCCCAGCGCCGCCACACGGGAAAAGACGTCCTGGGCTTCGGCCGGCCGTCCGGCATCGAGCAGTACGCGGCCCAGATCGACCAGCCGACGGCTCTCCAGCGAGGTGTTGCCCGTGTCGTGACACACCCCCAGGGCCGTCCACAGCTGACTGACAGCCTCGTCCCACTGCTGAAGCTGGGCGTACGCCCAACCCATGTTGGAGTGCAGTTCGAGGCGGGTGATGTCGGCGATGTGCGGCTCGACGCGATCGCCGTTCGCCTCCAGGAAGGCGTAGGTGCGCCGGTAGGAGGCCAGCGCCTCCTCCGGCCGTCCCTGTGCGGTCAGGATCAGGGCATCGTTGTGCATGCACTGGAGGCTGCCGTGCACATCTCCGGCGGCGTCGAAGAGCTCGGCGGCCCGGCGGAGGTCCTTCCTGGACCTCGCGTGGTCGCCCATCTTGCGGAGAGCCCAGGAGCGGTACTGGTGTGCCCATGCCTGCTGCATCGGGTCGTCCGCCCGGCGCGCGGCGGTGAGCGCCTGGTCCGCGCGTGCCACGGCGTCCTGGAAGCGGCCCTCGCACACCAGCAGCGCCCAGGCGTGGTAGTTGAGCTGGGTCGCTTCGAGCAGGGGGTCTCCGAGGGCCTGTGCGCTCGCGGCAGCCGTGGCGAAGACCTCCGGCCAGTGCACCCAGGAGATCCACTGGTCGGAGAACCAGTGCAGCGCCTCGGCCACCTCCACCACGGACGCGTGCTCGCCGCTCACCGCCGCCGTGCGCACCGCGGCGAGCCAGCTGGCACCCTCGGCCTTCAGCCACCGCAGGGCCAGGTCTGCCGACGACAGGTCGACCGTGCCGTGCCAGCCGGCCGGGGGAGCCCCGTGGCCGGGTTCGAACCACCGGCCCGCCACGACCGTGGTCCGCAGCAGCCAGTCGTCCAGCGCCGCCGCCGCCCGGCCCGCGTCCTCGGCGCTCTCGTCGGCCGTCAGCCGGGTACGCGCGAACAGGCGCACCAGGTCGTGCAGCCGGTACCGCTCCCCGTCCGAGCTCAGCAGCCCTGCCTCTACCAGTTCCTCCAGGGTGTCCTCGGCGTCGAACAGCTCCTGTCCGGTCAACTGCGCGGCGCCGGCCGCTCCGGCGTCCGGACCCGGGATCAGCGCGAGCCTCCGGAACAGTCGGGCGGCGGCGGGCGTGAGCTGTCGGTAGGAGAGGTCGAAGGCGGCGGAGACCCGGAGGTCTCCGGCGGCCAGCGCGTCCAGTCGCCGGTCCTCCAGCGCGAGGCGGTCGGCGAGTCTGCGCACCGACCAGCCGGTGCGGGTGGCCAGCCAGTTGCCGGCCACCCGCAGGGCCAGTGGCAGGTGTCCGCACAGCCGGGCGACGTCGGCGAGCGCGGCGGGGTCCGCCGCCGCCCGTTCCGCTCCGATCAGCCCCGCCAGGAAGTCCGCGGCCTCCGGCGGTGTCAGTTCGCCGAGCGGCAGCCGGTCCACGCTCTCCAGCCCCGAGAGCATGCGCCGGCTGGTGACCATCACCATTCCCGCTCCGGTGCCGGGCAGCAACGGGCGGACCTGCCCCTCGTCCCGGGCGTTGTCCAGAACGAGCAGGCAACGCCGCTCGGCCAGCAGCCGCCGGTACAGCCCCGGGTGCCCCTGCGGCCCGGCCTTCGCCAGCTCGCGGTCCGACACGTGGAGAGCCTTGAGCACCGTGAGCATCAGTTCGGCTGGGCCCGGCGGGTCGTCGTCCATGCCGCGCAGGTCCACGACCAACTGCCCGTCCGGGAAGCGGCCGGCCAGTTCGCGTGCCGCGTGCAGTGCGAGTGTGGTCTTCCCCGTACCCGGCGGGCCCGAGAGCGCCACGGTCACGGGCGGGGCGGACAGAGTGCCCGCCTCGTCGCCGTTCCGGACACTCCGGGCGGCGGCGGCTTCGGCGAGCCCGGTGAGTGACGTCAATTCGCCGGCCCGGCCCACGAAGTCGTCGATCCCGCGTGGAAAGGCACGTACCCCGGCCGGGCTGTACCCCGTACTCCGGCCGGCGCGGGCGGCCGTCAGCAGCCGTTCGCGGTCTTCCTCGCCCAGTCCCAGCCCGTCCGCGAGCGCTGCCACGGTCCGCCTCTGCGGGGCGGCCCGTCGCCCGCGCTCGAGGTCCCCGATGCCCCGGACGCTGACCCCCGACGCCTCGGCGAGCGCTTCCAGGGTCAGCGAGGCGGCAACCCTCATCTCGCGCAGCGCCGCTCCGAAAGCTCCATGATCACCGGTCACTACGGGTTCCTTCTCCCACCAGGCCCTGCCGTCGGCCCGGCGAACGGTCACCAGATTTTACCAGCGTGACTTCGCAGGCCACGGGCGTCCGGCCCCCGTAGGCCGCCCGGGGAGCCCACCCGCGGCCTCGGCGCTCGAGCCGACTCGTCCGGGGCCGGCCGGCAACAATCCCGGGACGCTGTGGCCGTGTCCTCGTCCTGAACCCGTCGAGGACGAGGACGGCGCCCGTCGAGACCACGAGGCAGTGGAGTTTTCGCCGCTTGTCCTCGATTGCGGTGTTTCCGGGCCAGGTGCGGGCGAGGCCGCGAGTCAGGGCCGAGCCGAGCGCGGCGGCAGGGCCGTCACCCGGTGCCGACGCGCAGTGCGGGGCCGGGCGCGGCGGCAGCGGAACGGGCCGGAACGGCGAGTGCCGTTCCGGCCCGTTCCGTCTGCGTCGGGCTTTCTCGAATGGTTGCTCAGTGGTCGGAATAGCTGAAGTCGCCCACGGTCCAGGCGCTGACGTCCTCGATCGCGACCCGGTACATTCCGCCGGTCTCCGGGATGCCCACCGTGCCCTGCAGGATGCGGGCCACGTGGAAGTGCAGGTGTGTGGGTGGTGCGTCCTCCTCCGTGGGGGCGGCGAAGACGGTGGAGAACTCTCGCAAGTGGTCCGAGTCCGTCAGTACGTCCGACACCCTCAGCCTCCATACGGCTTCGGGAGCCAGGCGACCGGTGATGACAGCGCCACCGGTGACCACGGTCAAGGACATCTGATTGCTCTGCCCGGATTCCACCAGTGCGGCGATCTCGACGAGCAGCTCGTCAGGCTTCGACATGACGCAGATTCTATTCATCGACCGTTCGGCTGGTTCAACGGTGGTGCTTCAGGGCCGAACCGGCGTGCGCTCGCGCCCCTGCGGACCGCGCCCGACCGGTCGTGTGCCGGTGCGGTCCCCGGCGCAGCCGTGCAGGTCAGGGGCGTGTGCCAAGGCCGTACACAGTCCGAGCCGGGCGCAGGCCCTCGCGGGGAGGGGTGATCCCTGAGCTTCCGTAGACGGCCGTGGCCAACTATGTCCCCTTCGGCCGATCGGAAATCTACGTCGCCGAGAGTAGACTTTGGGTAGTGGTGCAGCTATGGTTTCTCTCGTAGCCCAGAGAGACAGAAGGGCTCGGCAGAGACGAACTGCCGGGCAGCAGGTGCAGTACGCAGGACGGTGCGGTGGTGGAGTTCCGGAGCCATGGAAGTCGCAGGACGGTGACGGGACTGACGACCGGACCGGGGGGCCCGCAGTGTCAGGGGCCGCCATGAGCAGTACCAGAGGCAGTACCCGAAAGTGCAGTTCGCAGTAGTGCGGTTCGCAGTACTCAGCAGTGAAGCAGGTGCAGTACCTCGGTGAAGGCGTCGGCTGCGGGCGCACGCACCGGGAGGTCGGACAGCAGGAGAGTGATCTCAGGTAAGTGAGTGATCTCCGAGGAAAGAACGGAGGAGCAAGGCGCCATCAGGATCGCCCGGGAGGAACTACAGGACCCGGGTACCGCAGGACATCGACAGTGAGGTGGTCTCCGGTCAAGCAACCGCGATCCCCGCGCCCCCGACAGCATGTTGGTCGGGCCCGCGGAAACAGAGGGCCGGCGCAGCAAGACGCCCGGCAGATGGTGTAGCAGTTCCTTCGGGGCCCTGGTGCCGTACGGCACCAGGGCCCCTCGACGCGGTTCCGCAGAGAGGTGCGATGACAGCAGAGGACTTGTACGGTCGTCTGGACGACGACGACTACCCCGCCTACACCATGGGCAGGGCCGCCGAGATGCTCGGCACCACCCAGGGCTTCCTCCGCGCCGTGGGCGAGGCCCGTCTGATCACGCCGCTCCGCTCGGCGGGCGGCCACCGCCGTTACTCCCGCTACCAGTTGCGCATCGCTGCCCGCGCCCGGGAACTCGTCGACCAGGGGACCCCGGTCGAGGCCGCCTGTCGCATCGTCATCCTCGAGGACCAGCTCGAGGAGGCCCGGCGCGTCAATGCCGAACACGACCGCACCGCCCAAGCGGCCGGCCCTCCGGACGGAGCCTGAAGCGGCTGCACCCGATGGGTGGCGGCGGGTCCGTCGGCGGTCCGTCGCCACGGGCCGCGTGTACTCCGGGCAGCGGGCTCGGGGCGTTCCGGGCCGGGCGTAGCGCACGACGGGCCGCCGATCGCGATGTCGCCACGCCCAGGGCCCCGGGCGGCGGTACCGGGGCCCGGCGCGTTCACAGCATGTCGAGCTGGACGTCCAGTTCCGGGTGGCGCGTGACGGTGGGGTGGTCGATGATCCTGCCCCGAGCGACGACCATGACCGGGTCGATGAAGGCGCGGAAACCGTCGAGCGGGTTGGCGTCGAGGACGACGAGGTCGGCCGCCTTGCCCACCTCGACGGAGCCCGTGACGGCGTCCAGGCCGAGGATCGCCGCGTTGGTCCGGGTCGCGGAGGCGAGGGCCTCGGCGCGGGTGAGCCCGCCGTGACGGACGAGCAGGTCCAGCTCGCGCCAGGTGTTGTAGTGCGTGACGAAGGTGAGCGACGAGTCGGTGCCCACGCCGATCGTGATGCCGTTCTCCCGTGCGTCCTGGATGCCCTGCAGCGTCTCGTCCAGGACCATCTCCGCGTTGGCCTTGACGATGCGGTCGGTGCCCGTCGTGCGCCGGTCGAGCCTGGCCAGCGGCAGGCAGGCCTGGAGGGTGGGGACGAGGGCCGACGAACCCGCCAGCGACCGGGGGTTGTCGTGGAAGAGGTCGATGATCTCCGGGGTCATGCCGGCCCCGTGCTCGATCGTGTCGACACCGGCGCGCAACGCGGCGAGGATGCCGGCTGCGCCCTGGGCGTGCGCCGCGACACGGATGCCCGCGTTGTGCGCCTCCTCGCAGATCGCGGTCATCTCCTCCTCGGTCATCTCCTGACGCCCGGCGTGACCGACCGCCCGGGCGTCCGTGACACCGGCCGTCGCCGCGATCTTGATGGCCTTGACGCCGCGTCGCAGGTTGATGCGCGTGTTGCGGCGGG
This sequence comes from Streptomyces sp. NPDC005494, assembly GCF_042872025.1. Classification (NCBI taxonomy): domain Bacteria; kingdom Bacillati; phylum Actinomycetota; class Actinomycetes; order Kitasatosporales; family Streptomycetaceae; genus Streptomyces; species Streptomyces sp. NPDC005494. Next base: position 376,111 of record NZ_JBIAJR010000004.1, on the reverse strand, counting down.
CCTCCCAGGGCGAGTCGCTGATGAGCGCGATCTGCGGTGCGCCGTGCCCGCCGGTCACCGCGAGGAGCGGCCCGGACGCGAGCACCCTCGGACCGGGGTACTTCCCGCTGTCGATCTCCGCCGCGACCTCGACCACCTCGTAGGCGACGTCGCCCAAGCTCCGCAGCGTCGTCACACCGGAGTGCAGCTGGGTGCGCACGTTGGTCCTGGCGCGCTTCTTGAAGACCAGCCTGCCGATCGGGCTCCTGCCCACTGCGGCGACCAGTCCGCTGGTCTTCTCTTTCACCAGGTACGGGGGCAGCGGCAGCCCGTCGGAGAACAGATGGGCGTGCGCGTTGATCAGCCCCGGTACGACGAAGTGCCCTGTCACGTCCAGGTTCCGGTAGCGCGCGGGGACGTCGGTGGTGCCGGCCGGCCCGACGGCCTCGACGCGCCCGTCACGACCGACGACGACCGTACGTCCGGGGAGCACGGTCCCTTCCTTGTCACCTTCGACGAGCGTGGCACCGGTCAGCGCGAAAGGCTTGGGCACGGTCACACTCCTGGGCTGTGGGAACGTCTTCGCACGCTACCCGAGGGTGCCTCGGCGGGCGCGCGGAGACGAAGGCCGGCGCGGCCGTGTCCTGCCCGGCTCCGTGCTGTCGCGGATCGGCGCTGTGACGTTTCGAGCCGTGCGATCGCTTGGCTGGAGAGGGGGTCGATCGGGCCCCTCGCCGGGTGATCCAGGAGGAGCCCGGCCGGGCGTGGGACGTGGGGGCACGGTGGGGGCGAACGGGAACACGGGGCGGCGGCTGTCGGCCGGTCAGATGCGGCCGGGGGTCGCGGAATTCGTACGGAGGGTCACCGCGCGGAACCGGTTGCCCCTGGACTATTCGGTGGCGAGCCTTCGTGTGGTGGACCGCATCACCGACGGCCTGCGTGCGGACGGGCCCGGGCGGGAGACCGTGGCGCGCGAACTGTTCTGGCTCGGGGCCTACGCGGGCGAGGTGTTCGTCCGCCGAGCAGGTGCCGAGTGGGTGGATCTCGACCGGGGACAACAGGAGCTGTTCGGGCAGCCGGTGGGGATCCGGATGCCCGACGGGCGGGTGTGGAACCCGCTCGGGAAGGTGGCCAACCGATTCGCCGTCGGACCGGAGGAGTCCGTGCGGCAGATGTACTTCCTGCTGCACGGGCGCGCGCCGGTGAAGGTGCGATGACCCCGTCCCCGCGCGCGGAGGAGCGGTGGAGCCTCTCCGCGCGCGGTGGAGCTGTGGAGCGGCGGTCCGTCCGCTGTGACGTTTCTGTGCGTCGCAGCGCAGAGGGGACGGGGGGCAGGCGCGGACGACCGAAGAGGCATGTGTGGTCAGGGGTGGGGACGAGCGACGGGTGCCGGCGGGCGACCCGGAGCTCGGCAGGGCTGTGTCGCTCGCCCAGCAGGGGGACGAGGGCGCGTTCGAGACGGCGTACCGGATCGTCCATCCCGGACTTCTCGGTTATCTGCGGGGGCTGGTGGGGGCCGACGCGGAGGACGTCGCCTCGGACGCCTGGCTGCAGATCGCCCGGGACCTGCGAAGGTTTCGGGGCGACGGGGCGGGCTTTCGCGGCTGGACGGCGACGATCGCACGCCACAGGGCGCTCGATCACCTGCGGAAACAGAAGCGCAGCCCCCGCACCTCGTTACTCGAGGAGACGGCGCTGGACCTGCCCGGACGGGCCGACACGGTGGAGGCCGCGCTGGAGTCGCTGTCGACGCGGTGGGCGCTCGCGCAGATCGCCGCGCTGCCACCGGACCAGGCGGAGGCGGTGCTGTTGCGGGTGGTGGTGGGACTGGACGGCCCCGCCGCGGCGCGGGTGCTCGGCAAGCGGCCGGGCGCCGTGCGGACGGCCGCCCACCGAGGGCTGAGACGGCTGTCCGAGCGGCTGACCGCCGCCGGCAGGGCGCGGGACGCGACAGGGACAGCGCGGCGCACATCGAAGGACGAGGTATGAGGCGCAAGGTGCACGTGACGGACGCGGCGTTCACCACGCCCGAGATGGGGCGGTTCGCCGATGCCGTCCGCGGCGGTGCCGAGCCCGAGGGCGTGGACCGGGCGCTCACGGCGTTCCGCGAGGCGCTCGGCGCCACGGACGGGAGCGGTCCGCGGCGTCCCCGCCCGCGCGACGACTGGCGTCCGGTACGCGACCGGCGCTGGGCCCGTGTCCCGCTGAGGGCGGCGCTCGGTGCGGCCGTCGCGGGCGTGACGCTCGGGGGAGTGGCGCTGGCGGCCGGTACCGGGATGCTCCCCGGGCCGGCCGGCACCGACGGTCCCGAACGGAGGCCGACGCGGCCGCCCGGCGTGGACGCCCCGCGAACCCCCTCCGCGACCCGCCCGGACGGGGCGCCCGGGAGCACGGGCCCCGGACCTTCCTCCCCTGTGCCCCCGGAACCCGGGACGCGCGACGCACCGGCCCCTGACCAGGTGGCGCTGTGCCGTGCACGGGGCAAGGGGAACGGCCCGAACCAGGGGGCCGCCTTCCGGCGACTGGTGGAGGCGGCAGGAGGGGCGAGCGCCGTCGACGCCTACTGCGCGACGGTGGATGCCCCGGCGCCCACCGGGCCGCCTTCAGCGGCGCCCGGCCGGTCGAAGGAGCAGCAGGCGGCTCCCCCGGCGAGAGGCCGGAGCGGGAAGACCGCCGGCGTCGGCAAGGGGCGCTGACCGGGTCGGCCGGGCGGAGACCGGCGCTACACGTACCCGCCGGGCCCCGTGGCGGCCACGCGCCGCCGGGCCCGCAGGCCCACCAGCGTGCAGATGCCGCCGCCGACGAGGAGGAGTACGCCCAGGATCACGGCGAGTCCGAGCGTCGCCGGGGCGCTGCTGTCCGCTGCACGGCCCTGAACCGCGGTGGTGGGCACGGTGCCTGAGTCCTCGGACAGGAAGTACCGCGAGTCGTTGGAGTTCCCCCGGTTGTCCCCCAGCAGGAACATGCGCCCTGGAGGCACCACCACGTCGACCTCGGGGCTCACCGGTTCGAACTGCGACGGCTTCAGGTACGGCTCGTCGACCGGACGGTCGTTGACGGTCAGGACGCCGTCCGCGAGGACGACGTGATCGCCACCCAGTCCGACGACGCGCTGCAGCACCGCCAGTCCGCCGTACCGGTTCGGGAGCGCGTAGAGGACGACGTCGCCCCGCCGGACCGCGCTTCCGCCGATCCTCTCCACGGGGACCCGTGTCCCTTCGCGATAGGTGGGGTCCATCGCCCCACGGGCGGTCACCGAGGTGTACGAGGTCCGGAGGGACCAGACAGCTCCCGCGACCGTGACGAGCCCGAGTACCAGAAGGGCCGTTCCCACTATCAGTACAACGCGCCCGGCGGACGAGCGCCGTTGCTCCTGCATCGCATTTCCTTCGCTTGCCCGTATGCCGTGGGCCGGACCCCTGGGCGGGGCTTCGGGGTGAGGACCGCGCATGCCGATGGGCAGCGCGCGGACAGGTGTCCGGCCGGCTCAGCGCTCTGCTGCCGCCGCTCCCGGAGCGGGCGGCGGGTGAACCGGCTGGTTTATACCCCACGCCGGGCTTCGTGCGAAAACCTGCGGACAATTCGCTCGGCCCGGCTGCCGCACGACGGTGACCTGCGGAACCTCGGGTCACACGCAGCGCGTCGACGTCGAGCCGCGCGGCGCTCCCGCGCCTCGCACGCGGCCTCGCCGACGGCTCTCTGCCGGGCCGACGTCGTGAGCCGCTGTGACCCCGACACGCTGCGGCAGCTGCGGTGGGCGAACGGCAAACTGAAGGAGTCGTCCACCCAGATCCTCGTCAGCTGAGGGCGGGGACCGGCCGGGTGGAGGTGAGCGGGCCCCACCCCCGGCCCACGCATTCCTCCGTACGGCCCACACCCGGTAGTCCCGGCAGCCGCGGCAGGCGAGAGTGGCGCTCGCCGTACGTGCCGGTCACGGCCCCGGCCTCCGCACGACGTCTGCGAGGGAGATCGCGATGTCCGCCGCCTTCTCCTCCGTCACCCCCTGACCCGGCGACCGGAGGCCGCGCATGACCCATCCCGGCACCCTCATCCTCATCCTGGCGGCGGCCGTCCTGGCGCCGCTGCTCGTCCATGTCACAGGGCGCCGGGTCCGTGTCCCCCTGGTCATCTTCGAGATCGCCCTCGGCATCCTCATCGGCCCGCAGGTGCTGGGCTGGGCGCACCCCGACGACGTCGTGGACACGCTGGCCGACCTCGGGCTGTCCATGCTGATCTTCCTGGCGGGCTACGAGATCGAGTTCGCCGCTGTCCGGGGTGACACACTGCGCCGCTCACTGTGGGCCTGGCCGGTATCGCTCGTCCTCGGCATCGGGCTCGGCTTCCTGATCAGCGAGGGCGAAGTGTTCGAGGCCTTCGTCGTCGGCACCGCGCTGACCAGTACGGCGCTCGGCACGATCCTGCCGATGCTCAGGGACCGGGGGGAACTCGACGGCCGCTTCGGCACGGTCGTGTCGGCGTTCGGCGCGGTCGGGGAGTTCGGCCCCGTCGTGGCCATGGCGCTGCTGCTCAGCGGACGCAGGCCCGCCGAGTCGGCGGCCCTGCTGATCGCGTTCGGCGCGATCACCGCCGCTGCCGTCTTCTGGGCGCTCCGCCCGCGTCCGGCCTGGTTCGGTCAGTTGACCGAGCGGACCCTGCACAGCAGCGGGCAGTTCGCGGTCCGGTTCGTCATGCTGCTGCTGGCCTGCATGCTCGGCCTCGCCGAGGTCTTCGGCCTCGACGTGCTGCTGGGCGCGTTCGCCGCGGGCGTCCTGACCCGTCTCGTCCTGCACCGGACGGACCCGGCGAGCAGCGAAGAGGCACTGGGCAAGGTGGAGGCCATGGGGTTCGGCTTCCTCGTCCCGCTGTTCTACGTTGTCACCGGCATCGAGTTCGACCTCGACGCGCTGATCGACAACCCTGTGGCACTGCTGCTGATGCCGGTGTTCCTGCTGCTGTGCCTGCTCGTACGCGGCGGACCGGTGTACGTCCTCGCCCCGAAGGACCTGCACCGCACGGACCGGCTGGCGCTCGCTCTGTTCGCCTCGACGTGCCTGCCGCTCGTCGTCGCGATCACGACCATCGGCGTGGACCAGAAGATCCTCGGCACGGAGCTGGCCGCCGCGCTGGTCGGCGCGGCGATGATCTCCGTACTCGTCCTTCCCCTGCTCGCGACGCGGCTGCGTGCCACCCGTGCCGGAGCCGACCGGGACGGGTCCCGGCCCGGACCGGGGGAGGCGGAGGACGCGGAGGCGTGGTGAGCCACGGTCAGGCCCGGCCGGGCCCCGGTCCGAGGATCCGGTGGCGCGGGCAGTGCTACGCCCCCGAGCGCCCCGGCCGCCGGGCCCGGGGTCAGCGCGAGCGCTCCGCCAGGGTCAGCAGCAGGTGGGCGGACTCGGGGCGCAGGAAGTCGGAGTGCGCGCCTGCCGGGGAGAGGCGGGTGAGGCGGCTGCCCCGGTACACCCGGTCCGCGTTGACGTTGACGACCCGGTGGTCCAGGACCTCCTGGGGGTAGCGCGCCTGTGCGGTGAGCAGCCTGGTCGAGAACTGCGGAACGGGCGCGGGGCCCGCCCCCGAGTGACCGATGCCCGGCTCGCCCTCCGCCCGCAGGTGCCAGAAACCGGTGGCACGGTCCCAGCGCGAGTGGGTCAGGACCAGCGGTCCCCGGAGCGGGGCGCCCGGATGCCCGGCGGACGGGAAGAGCGTGGCGAACTGCCGGACGAAGGCGTCCCGTGGCGCCGCCATCTGGAAGATGAGCGCACTGTCCACGGTGAACGGCCGGCGGGAGTCGTACGGGGTGCTCCACGAGAGGACGGGAGGACGCTCGGCGGCGCGCTGCATCGCCTCGCACAGGAACCGGCCGCCGAACGAATGGCCCACCAGATGCAGGTACTGCCCGTTGCGGTTGGCGAGTACGGCGGAGGCGCGCGGATCGGTCCGTCCGGCGTCGAGGTAACCGAGCAGGTGCCCGATGACGTACGGGGCGTGGCCTGCGCCGTCGGCGCTCATGGCGTGGGCGCGGTCCCGGATCAGGCGGTAGCCGCCCAGGGTCGGACGGCTGGAGGACGGCCAGCGCACCACGACGCTCCAGGGCCGGTAGGCGTCCGCCAGCCCGGGGTAGAGGTCCGGACGGCCCGCCCAGAGGCCCACGGCCTGGGCGAGGAGCTTCGTCGCGTTGCGCGCGGCGGTCTCGGGAGGTGTTCGCCATCCGTGCACGTAGACGTGGATGTCCGTCGCCCACTCGGGGATCCGCAGCCGCCTGGCCAGGTGGGCGGCGACCTGGCCGACGGGCACGGCCGCGCCCTCCGGGGTCCGTAGCCGGCCTTGTTCGTCCAGGTCGACCACGACCGGTTCCGGGATCGCGCGCAGGAGCGCGTCGGCGGTCATGAGGCGAGGTCCAGCCGGCTGTGGAGGCCGCAGTGCAGCGAGTAGGTGAGAGCGAGCGGGTTGCGGAACTTCGCGGCGAAGGCCCTGACCAGGATCTGGCTGATCTCCCCCGCGGTGTGCCGCCCCGTCAGGTACATCTCCAGGAAGGAGTAGGCGTACTCCGACGCGAAGACCTGCGGTATCTCGATCTGCGGGCCGAGGACGCCGTCCGCGCCGAGGTCTATCAGCGCCGCGCCGAGATGGTCGACGTGCGTGCCGGTGGCGGCCTGGCCGGTGTGGCAGGCGTTGAGCAGGACGAACGGCTTGAAGCGCTGGGGCCTGCCCCGCAGGGGCCTGCGCCTGCGGCGCACCTTGGCGCTGTCGATCAGGTCCGCGTCGGACAGCTTGATGACCAGGCGCCGGTCGGGGGTGCCCTCGTCCATGAACGTCCCGTGGCACCAGAAGTACATCAGGTCCTCCGGCAGCACCTCGTTGTTGAGGGCGTCGAGCAGGTCCTCCGCCCGCGTACGGACGGTGAGACGGGAACGGCTGTCCAGGAGGTCCCGCACGTCCGACGCCCGTCCCACCCGCTCGAGGGTGGTGTCGGTGTTCAGGCTGGTGACCGCCCGGCGGCGCGGCCCCAGGGCCATCTGGTCCACCCACGAGTAGGCGGGACTGGCCTGTTCGACCTGGTGCCGGTGCCCGAGGAAGGCGTCCCACGGGTCCGCGCAGCGGGACGGGTCGACGGCCAGCATGGGCCAGGGAAGGGGGAGGTCCGAGTCGAAGCTGACGCGCAGGTTCTCCTCCTCGGCCAGGGTGTCCAGGAGGAACGTACGGAAGCTCCGCAGTCCGGGGTCGTTGCCGTCGAGCATGACGTCGAGTACGTCGAAGCCCTCCTCGGCGAGATTCTTCACCAGGGTCTCGACCAGTGCAGAGTGCCCCGTCAGATCGGTCTGTTCGGACAGCGGACGGCCCCCTATCCGCATCCCCGGTCCCGGCGTCTCGTCGATGTGGTCCACGACCAGCCGCTTCCATTCGAAACGCAGCGTGCCGGCCTTGCTGACCAGGGTCTGGGGCGTCGTCTCCAGGCGCGCGCCGCGCCACTGCTCCCGGGGCGGGAGCCACGACGCGAAGGCGGTGACGGTCAGGCCGTCGCGCTCGGCGTGGCGCAGCAGGACGCGGAGGTCACGGGGGGCCCCGGCAGCCGGGTCCCGCTCGCCGCGGGGCGGGGGGACCGTGTAACCGGACGACGGGTTGCGCACTATCTCGACGGTGAGTTCCTGTGCCATCCGGGTCAGTCGCTCCCTTGCTCGCGCGCACTGCCGCGCTCTTCGGCATCGGGTACGTGGACCGCCGTCTCCAGTTCCTGGAGCGCGTGCCCGGACGCGTGGTCGTAGAGGGTGAAACGGAGCTTGTGCGCCCCGTGCTCCCGTGGGGTGAACGAGAACACGGCGGGCGGGCCACCGGGTGTGTACTCCACGACGACGGGGAGTACGACCGCGTCGGTGCGGCAGTCCGCCACCACCTCGATCCGGTCGAGATCGGGCGCCGCCACGTCCGCCTGCCGCTCCAGACGCACCTCGACGGACGATGTCGTGCCCACGGCGGCGTCTTCGAGGAGCGTGAGTCTGGGCTGCCAGGCGGGCCGTGCGGTACGCAGGCGCCAGCGCAGTTCCCCGGTCTCGGGGTGGTCCGCCCCGAAGACCCGCTCCCAGCGGCGCAGCAGGTCGTCCTGCCGGCCGGGGTCGACGGGATCGTCGGTCTCCAGGCGGGCGAGCACCAGCTCCGCCTCGCTCTCCAGGGTGTCCGGGTGGTCGGCCCCCAGCACCCGGGAGCGCCCCGCGTGCACGGCTTCCAGCAGGGTGACGGCGTCGGCGCGGTGCTCCAGGTCGGAGAGCAGGCGGGAGAGTTCGACGGGGAGGCTCGGCAGGCGGGCGCCCCGGCGGTCGGCGTAGAACTCGACCACCAGGCGCAGCCGGACGAGATCCTCCTCGGCCTCCAGCGACTCCGGCGTGAACCCCTCGGTCCCGTACTCCCCGGAGGGTTCGAGGGCCGCCGCCCGCAGGTGCACCCGGACCAGTCCGCCGATGTCCTGCGGCCAGTCGGTGCCGGGCTGCCGCCGGCCGACGTCGCGGAGCAGGCCCTCCAGCACCGTCCTCGCCTCGTCCGGTTCCCCTGCCTGCAACAGCGCGTGCCCCAGGACCGCCGAGGTGTCCCAGGTGCGGCGGTGACCCGCGCCGAAGAGCCTTACGGTGTCCCGCGCCGCCTGCCTCGCCAGGTGCACCGCGCGATCGGTCAGCCCCGAATCGGCGAGTACCCAGGCCACGTTGCCGCGCACGTGCGAGGTCCACCCGTGTTCCTCGGCGAGGACCTCCTCGCACTGCTTGAGCAGCTCCTCCAGGACGGGGAGGGCCCAGGCGAGGTCGCCGGTCTCCCAGATGGCGAAGGCCAGGTTCGCGCGGCAGGCCACGCTCGCGACGTGGTCCGCGCCCCGGATCCGGTCACTGTCCTCGGCCAGTTCGAGCAGATGCCGCACGGCGCGCTGCCGCTCACCCGCCAGACGCAGCGAGTAGCCGAGGTCCAGACGGGCGAGAAGTGTCGAGGCGTGGTCGGGCCCGAGCGCCCGGCCGAAGTCCCGGACGAGTTCCTCGCGGAGCCGCAGCCCTTCGCCGATGTCGCCGGCGTACGTGTGCGTGCGGGCCAGCTTGGCACGGGCTCGGAGCGTACGCGGATGGTTCTCGCCCAGGGCCCGGCCGCACACCGCCACGAGATGTAGGGCGGCGCGCAGGCCGGGCTGGGCGGTGGAACCGCCCAGCAGGACCCAGACGAGGTCGTCGCGGACCTCCAAGGTGTCGGTGTGCTCGGTGCCCAGGAGCCGTTCGTGGTCCGCCAGCAGCCGCGAGAGATCCCGGAGGGCCCCGGTGCGGTCGCCCGCGAGCTCGCGCTGCCTGGCCAGGACGGCCCGGGCGGCCAGGGTCTCGGCGTGCGACGTGCCCTGGACGCGGGTCCGGTCCGCCACGACCGACTCGTTCAGCGCGATGGCCTGCTCGTACTCCTCCGACTCCTCGAAGGCGAAGGCGAGCATGGCGCGTGTGTTGATCGCCGCGACGTGCGCCTGCCCCTGGAGTCGCACGCGGTCGTCCAGGAGGGAACGGTAGCCGGTGACGGCGCGCCGAACCTGGCCGGATCGCGTCCATGCGTAGAGCAGCCAGGAGCGCGCGTTCAGGGTGTCCGTGTGGTCCTGGCCGCGTACGCGGACGTAGTCGTCCACCAGTGGCCCGGCCAGCTCCTCGGCGAGGAGGTGGTTTCCCGCCGCGACGTGGCCGGCGACGATGTCGAGTCTGAGGCCGAGTGTGCCGGGGTGGTCGTCGCCGTCGCGCTCCGCATGCTTCTCCAGCACGGCCATCAGCGTGGACAGCGAGGCCTCGTGGCGTCCGGCCGCCCGCTGGGCGAGGCCCAGGTCACGCCGCGCGGAGAGGGTGCGCTGATGGCCCGGCCCCCAGGCCCGGCTCCACGCGGTGACCACCTCTTCGTACAGGGCGATGGCCTGCTCGTGGTCCTGGGCGGCTGAACGGGTGTCCGCCAGGTTCTCGGTGACGAGCAGGGTCGCCGGCGCCTCGTCCCCCAGCAGCCGGCGGCGTGTGGCGAGCAGCCGGGTGAACACCTCGATGGCCTTGCGGTGTTCGTCCGCGCCCAGGTGGGACAGCGCCAGCCAGTTGTACGTGTCCAGAGTCGCGGGCGCCTCCGGGCCGAGCAGCCGTGTCCGCTCGTCGATCAGACGCTCGCACTCCGCGATCGCCCGGTCGTGACGGCCGGCGGACCGCAGGACCCAGGCGCGCAGGTCACGGGTGCCGAGGGTCTGCGGGTGGTGAGGGCCGCGCGCACGGGCACGGTCCGCGACGAGGGCGTCCAGCAGGTCGAGTGACAGGTCGAACTCGGAGGCCGCGTGGTGGGCCACGCCGAGCCGCTCGCGGATGTGGAGGGTCCTCGGGTGGTCCCGGCCGTGCACCCGTGTGTGGTCCTCGATCAGTGTGCGGTAGGCCCGGACGGCGTCCGTGTGGCGGCGCTCCGCCGCGTACAGCTCGGCGAGTGAGCGCCGGACCGCGAGGATGCGTGGGTGGTCGGAGCGCAGGAACCCCTCCATGTCGGACAGCAGGCTGCGCAGTTCCCCGACCGCCTGGGCGTGCCGCCCGTCGTCCTGGAGGGTGAAGGCGAGGAGTTCACGCGTCCCCAGGACGTGCGGGTGCTCCGGTCCGAGCAGTTTGGTCCGGTCGTCCCGGACTTCCGTGAGGAGCCTGATGGCGTCCTTGAACTCGGTGGCCGCGCGCAGGGTGGTGGCCAGGCCCCCGCGTGCCGTGAGCGTCGCCGGATGGTCCCTGCCCTGCGCCCTGGTCCGGTCGGCCACCAGTTTCCCGCGCTCCTCCAGAGCGCGGCGGAGGTCCCCGGACAGCTGCAGGGCGTAGGCGAGGGCTCCACGGGCCCGCAGGGTGTCCTGGTGGAACTCCCCCCGGACCCGCGTGTAGTCCGCGATCACCGCGTCGTAGCAGGCGGTCGCCTGCGCGTAGTCCTCCCGGAGCCGGTGCACCACGGCGATGTCGTTGCGGTAGTCCAGCGTCGCGGGGTGGTCCGGGCCCTGCGCCCGCGCGCTGTCCTTGGCCAGCGACTCGAAGGAGGGCAGCGCCGCGTCGGGCCCGTCGGCGTCGACGACGGCGTAGGCGAGGTCCTGCCTGCTGCGCAGTGTGTCCGGGTGATCCGCCCCCTGTACGCGTGTCCGGGCGCTCACCACCTCGGTGTAGATCCCGACCGCGGCCCTCGGGTTCTCCGCCGCGAGATGCGCGGAGGCGAGCCAGCCACGGCTGGTGAGGGTGTCGGGGTGGTCGGGGCCGTGCACGGAGCTCCGGTCCTCCACCGCCTGCGCGTAGAGGCGCAGCGCCGTCGCGTGGTCGCCGGCCGACCGGTAGGCGTAGGCGAGGTTGGTGCGACTGGTGAGGGTGTCCTTGTGCCGCGGGCTCAGGATGCGTTCACGGTCGGCCACGACCGCCTCGAACTCCCTGACCGCGTCCACGTGACGCCCCGCGGTCTGCAGCGCGTACGCCAGGTCGTTGCGGCTGCGGAGCGTGTCCTCGTGGTCCGGGTCCTGCACGCGCAGACGGATGGTGACGACCGCCTGCAGCTCCCTGACCGCACGCATCACCTCGCCGGCCTTGCGGTAGGCGTACGCCAGACGTTCACGGCTGGCCAGGGTCTCCGGGGCCTCGGGACCGGAGACCGTCGTGCGGTCGAGGAAGAGGTCCTTGCACAGGCTGATGGCCGCGACCGGATCGCCCGCCTTCGCGTGGAGTTCGGCGAGGCGGTCACGATGGCTGAGCACGGGCTCGCGGTCGATGCCCAGCAGGCGCGTACCGCAGTCCACGACCCTCTGCATCAGCGGGATGGCCAGGACGTGCTGCTCGCGGGCGACCAGCTCCTCGGCGCCTTGGCGGTACATGGCGACCAGCCCGGCGTCCGCCTCGGCGTCGTCGGCCGTTCCCGTGGCCGCCAGTGCCTGGATGTGGGTGAGGAACGGGCGTACGCCCCCCGGCGCGGCGCTCACCGCGGCGGCCAGGGCCCGCTCGGCGCGTCCCCGGGCGTCCGGCACCTGGGTGGCCGCCGCCTCCCGCAGCGTCCGCTGGAGCAGCCGGTGCAGGGCGATCCCGGCGGGCCCCATGGTGACGAGGTGATAGTTCCGCAGCGCCTGGAGGGCCGCGTCCGTCTCCTTCGGGCTGCCGTCCATGTGCTTGAGCACGGAGAGGGGGAGGGCCTCGGGGGCGTACCAGGCCAGCGTGTGCAGCATGGACACCGCCAGCGGGTGCCGGGTCCGGATGGCCTCCAGACTGGTGCGGCAGATCCTGGCGACGGCGCGGGCCGCCGCGCTGTCACCGCTGAGCCCCACCTCCGCCTTGTGGGTCAGCTTCGTCCGGTAGGCGGCGAACCCGGTCCTGGTCTCGCGCAGATAGGCGCGCGCCTGGGCGAGCGCCAGGGGCAGATATCCGAGGTCGTCCGCGAGTAGTTCCGCCTGCGCGCGGTCGGCCGGGGTGCGCCCCGCCGGGGCGGCCCCCAGCCCGTCCTGGCCCGTCGCGGGCGCGCACAGCAGGTCCACGGCCGCCTGGTGGCTGAGCACGTCGAGGCTGATCAGCTCGGCGCCCTCGGGCCAGCCGGTACGGCACCTGCTCGTCACCAGCTGGTGTCCACGGGACAGGAGTCGCCCGAGGAACGGGGTGAGGTGCTCGGGCCGTTCGACGTTGTCGTAGATGAGCAGCCAGCTGGGGTGCTCCTCCAGCCAGACCAGCGCCCACTCGGTGCGTTCCACCGGTGTGGCCTGCCTGGCCCAGTCCGGGTACAGGGTCAGCGCGAGGTCGGCCAGCCCGGAGGCGATCTGCTCCTCGCTCTCGGAGGTGATCCACCAGACGAGGGTGTACTCGTCGCGGCGCTCGTGTGCGTAGTGCAGGGCCAGCGCCGTCTTGCCGATGCCGCCCAGGCCGCTCACCGTGGTCGTCGACTTCTGGGTGATGACCCCGCCGCCGTCCGCCAGGGAGGCGGCCAGCCGCGCGAGGGCTTCCGTACGGCCGACGAAGGGCTGCTTCGAGGAGGCCGGCAGATTGTCCAGGGGCTGGTCGGGGGTGATCCGTGCGGCGGCCGCCTTCGCCTCGCCGGACAGGACCGTCGTGTGCTGCTCCGCGTGCGGATCACTGCCGGGGCGGGAGCTCTCGCCCTCTTGGCCCAGCAGGGCCTGACCGCTGCGGACGACCTCTTCCGCAGCGGCGCGCGACTGCTCGGTGATGATCATCGCTCCCCCAGGCTGCTGACCACCTCGTGCACGTCTCTCCCTCTCCGTGCCGCATGCACCGCCAGGTGGCGGGGCGCCGGGCAATCCCGAGAACGCGTGAGACGTGGGAAGGTCACTGTAGGGAGGCGGCGCAAGGCTGTCACGCACGCCGGCCCGCCACCGGAGAGAACCGGCCAACTCCCCTGATCGCGACGTGCGTTCGCGTGCATCGCCGGCGCCTTCGGCTCACTCGTCCCCCGGCGGGACGGCGCCCGGGTACGTACGGGAATCCCGGCACTCGGCCGTGGGACCGGCGGCGGGCAGCATCTCCCGCCCTCGTGCCGGGCGGGACCCCCCGGTCACCGGGTACCGTGCCCGACGGGACCGGGGCCTGTCGCGCCGGGACCGGCGCTGTGCAGTGATCCGCAGGCGGACGCGCGGCGTAGCGGTGTGCCGGGCGTGGAGCGCGCGGTCCGCCGGCGCCTGCGACCGAGACGGAGGCGGGTGCGGCCATGGGTGACATGTGGACCGGGGAGCGGATACGTCTGCGAGGCGTCGAGCCCGAGGACTGGGAAGGCTTTCGCGACCTGGCCCGGGACACGCACGACGCCCGCAACGCCGACCTCGTCGAACCTCCGCGCTCCGCCGAGAGTTTCCGCGCCTGGACCGCCGAGCGGGCCGGGCGCCCTCCGGGTGGCGACGCCTTCCGGCTGGTGATCGAGGAGCTGGCCGGCGGGACGTTCGCGGGGGCCGTGACGGTCGGCGAGACCGACAGCCGCGCGGGCCGGTTCAGGACGGGCATCGAGATCAGCCGTGCGCACCGCCGCATGGGGTACGCGGCCGAGGCGACCGCACTCGTCCTCACCTACATGTTCGCCGAACAGCGCTGCAACAAGTGCGAGGTGGAGGTCTACGCCTTCAACGAAGCCTCCCTCGCCCTGTACCGAAAGCTCGGCTTCGTCGAGGAGGGGCGGCTCCGCCGGCACGAGTACTTCGCCGGCGCCCACCACGACGTCGTGCTGTTCGGCATGACCGCCGACGAGCACTGGGCCGCCCACCCGCGCCCGTCGCTGCGCTGACCCCCCGGGTGCTCACCCGGACGGACACCTAGCCGATGGTCACCACCCGTGCCCAGGGCGGCGGCCCGTCCGGGACGTACTCGGGGTCGGACTCGTCGTAGGACGAACGCCCGTGGAGCCGGCCGAACAGGCCCACCACCGTCCGGCACTGCGGGCGCTGTGACGGCCACGGAGTCTGGCCGTCGGTCAGGAGGACCACGACGTCCGGGCGGGGGCGGGTCTCCAGAGCACGGGCGAACCCCGCGCGCAGGTCCGTCCCGCCCCCGCCGAGCAGCTCGACCCCCTCGGCCCCGCCGCACAGGGGACGGACGCGGCCCGCCGCGGCGTCGCACGGCAGCACGCCCACCAGGTCCCGGCGCCCGCCCAGGGCCCGGGAGATCGCCGCCACCTCCAGGAGCGCGCTGCCCAGTTCGGCGTCGCTGACCGAGCCCGAGGTGTCGATCACGACGACGACCCGGGTCGGCCTGCGCCGCAGGCTCGGCAGGACGGCGCCGGGAACCACCGCGGAACGCCGCGCGGGCCTGCCGTACACGTAGTCCTCGCCCGCACCGGGCGCGGACGCCGCCGCCCGGACCGCCGATCCCAGCAACTCCCGCCACGGCTGCGGTGGGTGGAAGGCCCCCTCCGCCCAGCGCCGCCACCCCCGGGGCGCGTTCCCAGGGTGGCCGACGATGCCCTGCGCCACCCTGAAACGCACCGCGTCCCGCTCCTGCGCGCTCAGTCCGTGCGCGCCGTCCGGCCCGAGGTCCCACGCCCGCCGCAGCCCGTCCGCGCCGCTGCCGCACTCCAGCCACGCGAGGTGAGCGGTGTGCGGGCCGAGCCGGAACTGGCGGAGGTAGTCCTCCATCAGCTCGCCGTCCTGGAGCCCGAGGGACGCAGGACGGACAGCGCCCTCGGGAGCCACCAGGCCGTCGCCGAAGATGTCGTCGTTGATCTCGCAGTCCGCCGCGATGTTCATCCGCAACCGCTCCGCCGCGCCGCTCAGTTCGTGCCGGCGCGCGTACCGGTCGCTGCGCCCGTGGTGGTCCCGCAGCAAGTGCGACACCTCGTGCACCCACACCCCGGCCAGCCTCTCCACAGAGGTGCGGTCCACGAAGCCGGGGGAGACGTAGCACCGCCAGTACGCATCGACGGCCATCGTCGGCACCTGCCGGGACTCCACCGGCTGCAGGGCGAACAGGGCCGTCGCCAGGTACGGCCGCACGCGGGCCGCCTGCAGCCGGGCAGCGAAGAGCTTCGCGGTGTCCAGGGTGCCCTCGGGAGAGTCATGAGGGGGCCGCGTGGAGCGGGCCGGCCCGGGGGCGCGGGGGAGCGGGGGCCGGGGTGCGGCGGACGGGCCGGGGGATGCCGCGCTCATCGGCCCGCCCCGGTCATCGTGAAGGCGCGGGCCTTCGCCAGGTCGGCGCGCCGGGACACCGACACCGCTCCCGCGAGTCCCTCGATCGAATCCGGCACCTCCCAGTCGTCACGGCGCAGGGACGCGAGCGTCTGCGCGGGAACGACCAGCAGGTCCGGAGCACCGGTGTTCGCCGCCCGTGCCAGCAGCGCCCACGCGGCGTCCCACCGCTCCCGCTCCGGGCGGGCGCGCACCGCCGCGACCACCGCGTCCAGCGCCGCCTGGCGCAGGTCCCCGCGTTCGGGGAGTTCCGCGTTCTCCGGGTCGGCCAGCAGGTCCTCCGGATCCGGCAGGTCCATCCGGTCCAGGTAGGACAGGAACTCCAGGCCGGGGCCGTCCCCCACCGTCCCCCTGACCAGCATGGACAGGACGTCGCGGGAGGCGCCTGCGGCGGTGGCGAAGGCCGTCAGGCACAGAGCCATGTCCCAGCTGCGCGGCGACGGCCACGCCCCGCCGCGCCGGGCTTCGGTGGAGGGCAGCTGATGCACGAGAGCGGGCCGCGCGCCCAGCAGTCCGCACACGGCGCGGCGGGCGAAGGCGACGGCCTCGGGCAGCCTCTCGGCGTCGAGCGTCGGCAGCACGGCCCGGGGCCAGACTCCGCCCAGGCCCCGCACCACGACATCGGGGTCGTGCGCCCACTGGAGATGGACGAACCGGTTGGCGAGCGGCGGGCTCAGCTCCCAGCCGTCGGCCGCAGAGGACCGCGGATTGGCGGCGGCCACGATCCGTACGCCCGGCGGCAGACGCAGCGCGCCGACCCGGCGCTCCAGCACCAGCCGCAGCAGCGCCGCCTGCACCGCGGGCGGGGCGGTGGACAGTTCGTCGAGGAAGAGCAGGCCGCGCCCCGCCCGCACCAGCCGTACCGCCCAGTCCGGCGGGGCCATGGGGACGCCGTCGGTCGCGGGATCGTCCCCGATGACGGGCAGACCGGAGAAGTCCGAGGGCTCGTGCACGCTGGCGATCACCGTCGTCAGCGGCAGATCCAGCGTGGTGGCGAGCTGGGTGAGGGCGGCGGTCTTCCCGATGCCGGGCTCACCCCACAGCAGCACGGGCAGGTCGGCCGCCACCGCGAGGGTCAGCGCCTCCAGTTGGGGGTCCTGGCGTGGAGCGGTGGCCGTGTCGCGCAACAGGGCCAGCAGCGCCCCGGACACCTCCAGCCGGGAGGCCGGTCCGGACGGGGAGTGCGGCCGATCCCCGGCCGTGTCGGCCGAGGGGCCCTGCGGGACAGCCGCAGGCGGGGTGCCGGGCGCGGATCCGATCGGCGGCGTGGCAACGGGCAGCGGGGTGTACGTGGTCATGAGGCATCACCTGAGGGGTCGTCGAAGGAGACCGCGGCCCGGAGGTACGGGCACGCGAGAGGGGTGTACGTCACGTTGTGTGTCACAGGTGCGGGCCGGGCGGCGGCCCCGCGGAGCCGTCGCCCGGTGCGGTCAGTGGTAGAACGCCTGCCGGGGGCGCGAACGGTGGACGCCGGCGCGGAAGCGGGCCCGCTCACGCGGACCCTCCTTCGGTCGCGGATCGGCCAGCCCGGCCCTGAACAGGCCGTAGGCCACACGCTGCTGGGCGGCGTCCCGCAGCATGTCGCGCAGGTCGCCCTCCCTCAGACGCGCCCCGGTGCCGACCAGGTCCTCGATCCGCGCCAACGCGCCCGCCGTGTCCCCGTGTTCCAGCCGGTCACGGATGTCGGTGAGCCCGTCCGGCCGGCGGTGCGCCGCGTCGATGGCCTGGAGACAGGGGAGCGGCGTGCCGGTCAGCGCGGCCAGCAGCTCCTCGCGCCGGATCTCGGCCGGTCCGTGGTCCAGCGCGACCAGCTCCCCGTCGACCAGAGCGATCCGGTGACGGGCGCCCCGGCAGTCCACGACACGCGGTGGCGCGAGGCCGTCCGCGTCCACCCCGGAGCCGGCGGGCGGTTGCCCTCCCGGAGCCAGTGCCGCCGCGACCAGCGGATGCAGCCGGTCCGCCCCGATGCTGCCGCTGCGCAGCAGCGCGAGGTCGGGCAGCACCCAGGTGGCGGCGTCCGGCAGGACCGGCAGCCCTGTCCGGGCGCTCGCGAGGACGACCTCGGCCGACCTCACCTCGGCCGTTCCACCGCCCGCCCCTGAGGCGCCGGGGGAGACGCGTACGTCCAGCAGCACGCGGCGCCGGGCTCCGACGCGTACGGAGACCCGGCCCCCTCCGGGACGTCCCTCGGCGGCCAGCAGCAGTGCCGCCTCGTCGGCCCACCGGTCGAGCGCGAACCGCTCGGGACCGGGCACCGGCCAGGCCCACGGCGGTGCGGGCGCGGGGGAGCCGTGGTCGCCCGGTGGACCGTCGGCCCCGGAGCGGCTGCGCAGTTCGGCGCTGCGGCTCGCGTCCCACAGGTGCCGGTGCAGGTCCAGACGGAAGCGCCGGTCCGGTGTCCGGTAACGGCCGGCTGGCCCCCCGTCCAGGCCGGCCGGGTCGTGGCCGTCCCGGACCGCGAGACTGATCCGCTGACCGGCGTCCGCCCACGCGGGGGCCGTGCGCACCACGAGGTGCACCGGGCCGGCCCGTCCGGGCTCGTCGTACCGGGCGAGGGTGAGGGCCGTACCCGGTCTCAGGAAACCGCCGGGTGCGGTTCTGGGCATGTGCCACCGCAGCAGATCCGGCGCCAGACGGCGCAGGTCGGCCCGGATACGGGCGGCCGTGCCGCTGCCGTGCACCCGGGTCACGGTGCGCAGATCGAGGTCGACGTCGACTCCGGCGGCGGCGCACGCGCCCGCCCAGTCGCCGGCGGTACGCCGGGCCGTCGCGGTCTCGATCATGGAGGGCGGCACGGCGACGTCACGCACGCGCAGCCAGAAGGAAAGGCGGGAATCCCCGAACGCGGTTCCGGTGAGCATCAGCACTCACCTTGCGCGGTAGGGACCCCCAATCCGTGAACACATCGAGTAGTCATCGAGCGGGAGCGTAGCCCGGAGCCGCGGGAAGGTCCACATCTTTTTCCCGGGTGGTCCTCGCTGCTTCCCGTCGCCCGCTCCGGGCACGGCCGCCGCGACGCGTGAGCGCCTTTCGGCCGTCCGGGGCGCCCACGCGTGTCCCTGCCGGACACACCGGCCCCCACAGGCTGGCATGGGGCCCACGGCGGACGACAGGTCCGGTGACCGGCGAGGAAGGGCAGGGCGCGAGATGAAGTTCGCAGTTGTGGGAGGTACCGGGCTGATCGGCTCGCGGGTGGTCCAGGACCTGAACGAGGCCGGGCACGAAGCGGTGCCGCACTCGCTCTCCACCGGGGTCGACGTCCTCAGCGGCCAAGGACTGGACGCGGCGCTGTCGGGTGCCGACGTGCTCGTCAACCTGACCAACTCCCCGACCTTCGACGACGACTCCCCGGCGTTCTTCCGTACCTCGATGGAGAACCTCCTCGCCGCCGCCGAACGGGCGGGGACCGGGCACTTCGTCATCCTGTCCATCGTCGGCGTCGACCAGGTGCCCGACCTCGACTACTACCGGGCCAAGACGCTCCAGGAGAACATTCTCGAACAGGGCGCGGTGCCCTACTCCATCGTCCGCGCGACCCAGTTCATGGAGTTCATGGACGCCGTCCTGTCCTGGACGGCCGACACCGACACGGTCCGCCTGCCCCGCACACCGATCCAGCCCGTCGCCGCGGCGGACGTCGCCGCCGCCGTCGCCGACGTAGCGGCGGGGCCCCCGCTCGGCGGCATCCTCGACATCGCGGGCCCGGACGTCTATCCCCTGGACGAACTCGGGCGGCTCACCCTCACCTTCAGGGGTGACGGGCGAACGGTGACGACCGACGACACCGCGGGTATGTTCGCGGCCGTCCCCGGTAGCGTGCTCACCGCCGGTGGCGGCGCCCGCATCGCCACCACCCACTACACCGACTGGCTCGAGAACGCCTGACAGGGCTTCGGGAACGGCGGCGGCGCACACGACGCTTCGGAGCGTGAGGGGACGGGAGAGGGCCCGGTCGAGGGGCGCGGAGATTGGAAGGAGGAAGACCCACTCCTTTCCATGCTCAAGGTATAGCGCACAGGGGGCCTTGCGGCAAGGCCCCCTCAGTGGCGCAGAATCGGCGGCCGAACCCGGAACCGAGGGAAATCGAGGGTCACGAATTGCGTGTGCTGCTGGTGGCGTACGGGTCACGCGGAGACATCGAACCGATGGTGGGACTCGCGCTGTGTCTGCGGGGCCTCGGATGGGAGGTGCGGGTCTGCGCACCGCCGGACTTCTCGGAACTGCTGGAGGGTGCCGGCCTCCCGTTCGCGCCGCTCGGCGCCCCGTTGCGCCCGATGGTGGAAGGGGAGGTGACGGGGACGAAGCCCCTGGCGCCCGCGGGCCTGCCTCAGCGGGCGGCGGCGCTGACCGCATCGGCGTACGAGTCGGTCGCCGCCGTGGCCGACGGGTGTGACGCGGTCCTGGCCACCGGGCTGATCCCGGCCGGGGCGGGTGCGCGGGCGGCGGCCGAGAAGCTGGGCATCCCCTATGTGTGGGTGGCCTACTTCCCGACCTACCTGCCGTCCCCGCACCACCCGCCGTTCGCGTACGCGGGACGGCCGTTCCCGCCGGAGGTGACCGGCAACCTGGACCTGTGGGACCTGGACGCCGAGAACATGAACGCGCTGTTCGGCGAGGGGATCAACACCCACAGGGCCTCGGTCGGCCTGCCCCCGGTGACCGACGTGCGCGGCCACGTCTTCACCGGCCGTCCGTGGCTGGCCGCGGACCCGGTGCTGGCCCCGTGGACCGAGTCCCAGGGCTTCGAAGTGGCGCAGACGGGCGCCTGGTTCCGGGCCGGAGAACTCCCGCTCCCCGACGACGTGGAGAGGTTCCTCGACGCCGGGACCCCGCCCGTCTACGTGGGCTTCGGCAGCATGCCCATGCGGGACCCGGAGGAACTGGCCCGGGTGACGGTCGGGGCCGTACGCGCGCAGGGCCGCCGCGTCCTGCTCTCGCGCGGCTGGGCGGACCTCGCCCTCGTCGACGGGCAGGAGGACTGCCTCGTCGTCGGTGAGATCGACCAGAAGGCGCTGTTCCGCCGGGTGTCGGCCGTCGTGCACCACGGCGGGGCGGGTACGACGACGACAGCCGCGCGGGCCGGCGCGCCCCAGGTGGTGGTGCCGCAGATCGCGGACCAGCCGTACTGGGCGCAACGGGTGGCCGCGCAGGGCATCGGCGTGGCCCACGACGGCCCGGCTCCCACCCTGGACTCCCTCTCCGATGCGCTCCGTGCGGTCCTCACCCCGGAGACCCGCGTCCGGGCCGCCGACGTGGCGCGGACGATCCGCACCGACGGGACGAGCGTGGCCGCGCATCTGCTGACGCGGGTGATCGGCGGGGAACGGCCGCCTGCCTCCGCCTGACCCCTTCCACGGGCAACCCGTGCCGTGCCGCACGGCCGTCCGGACATCACCTCCTTGAGTCACCTCCGTGAGTCCGTGACCGGCGCCGTGCCGCACGGCCGCCCGCACCTCCCGTCCGTCTGAACCACCCGCCCGCCCGCACCCCCTCCCACGCCGGTCACCCACGCGAGGCCTCCACGCCACGAGCGTGGCCGGCCCTCATCGGAGCTGATGCTGTGAACACCCACCCCCTGACCACCAGTGCGTTCGACCTTCCCGACCGTCTCTCCTCCAAGGCCGACGCGACGCTCATCGCCCGTGACGAGGAGCACTTCGCGGCTGTCGCCGAGTGCCTGAAGGAGTCGGTCGCCGACCTTTCCGACCGCCTCGACGCCGCGCGAAGAGCGCCCGGCGGTGTGGGCCGGGAGGCCATGGAACGGGACGTGGAGATCCACCGCCTGACCAGCCGCCTGCGCACGCTCCGCCGGTTCGGCCTCGAC
This sequence comes from Streptomyces sp. NPDC005494, assembly GCF_042872025.1. Taxonomy (NCBI): domain Bacteria; kingdom Bacillati; phylum Actinomycetota; class Actinomycetes; order Kitasatosporales; family Streptomycetaceae; genus Streptomyces; species Streptomyces sp. NPDC005494. The sequence goes on along the minus strand of NZ_JBIAJR010000004.1, from coordinate 354,665 downwards.
CTCTGCCTCGGGCACATGGCAGGCGCGGACGGCTCCGAGCCCCTGTACGTCGGCCGTCTCGGCCTCACGGACAGCACCGGCCGCCGGCTGCTGATCGACTGGCGCTCCCCGGCGGCCGAGCCGTTCTTCGGGGCCACCCACGCCAACCCGATGGGCCTGGCCAGCCGGCGCAGGTACCGCTGGAACAGCGGCCGGATCAGCGACTACTGGGACGAGGTGTTCACCCCGGAGGGTTTCGCCGGGCACGCCGCGCTGGACGACCAGTCCGCGTTCATCGCCAGCCTGGGCAGCAACCGGTCCTCCCGCATGCGCGACGTGCTCGGCACCATCCAGGCCGACCAGGACGCCGTCATCCGCGCGGGGTCCAAGGGCGCTCTCGTCGTCGACGGCGGTCCGGGCACGGGCAAGACGGTCGTCGCCCTGCACCGCTCGGCCTATCTCCTGCACTCCGACCCGCACCTCGGCCACCGCAGGGGCGGCGTGCTGTTCGTCGGCCCCCACCAGCCCTACCTGGGTTACGTCGCCGACGTCCTCCCCAGCCTCGGGGAGGAGGGTGTGCAGACCTGCACCCTGCGCGACCTCGTGGCCGAGGGGGCCGGGGCCGGGACCGAGCCCGACCCGGACGTGGCACGCCTCAAGTCGTCCGCCGATCTGGTGAAGGCTGTCGAGGCGGCCGTGAGGTTCTACGAGACGCCGCCCGACAAGGGGCTGAGGGTCGAGACCCACTGGTCCGACATCTGGCTGAGCGCCGCCGACTGGGCCGCCGCGTTCGACGCGGCCGATCCGGGCGCCGCGCACAACGAGGCCCGCGACCAGATCTGGGAGGAACTGCTCACGATCCTCGTGGACAAGCACGACGGCGACGCCCCCGAGGAGGCCCTCCGCACGTCACTGCGCCGGAACAGGGACCTCTTCGCGGTCCTCGACCGTGCGTGGCCGCTGCTCGACGCCGCCGATCTCGTCGGAGACCTGTGGACGGTCCCCGCCTACCTGCGCATGTGCGCCCCGTGGCTCGGGCGCGACGACGTGGCACGGCTTCAGCGGGCAGACGCCCGCGCCTGGACCGTGTCCGACCTGCCGTTCCTGGACGCGGCGCGGCAGCGGCTCGGGGACCCCGAGGCGTCGCGGCGCAAGCACCGGCACAGCGCCGCCGCGGCCGCCGAGCGCGCGCGGATGGCCGATGTCATCGACTCCCTCCTCGCCGTCGACACCCTCCGCGACGCCGATGCGGACAGCGAGGGCGCGGTGGCGATGCTGCACGGCCAGGACCTGAAGGACGCCCTGGTCGACACGGACGGTGCCGGCGAGCTCGAACCGGACCTGCTCGCAGGCCCGTTCGCGCACGTCGTCGTGGACGAGGCGCAGGAACTGACCGACGCGGAATGGCAGATGCTGCTGATCCGCTGCCCGTCCCGGAGCTTCACCGTCGTCGGGGACCGCGCCCAGGCGAGGCGTGGGTTCACCGAGTCCTGGAAGGAAAGGCTGGAGCGGGTCGGCCTGGACCGGATCACCCTGGCCTCCCTCGGCATCAACTACCGTACGCCGCACGAGATCATGACGGAGGCCGAGCCGGTCATCAGGGCCGTACTGCCGGACGCCAACGTGCCGTCCTCCGTCCGCAGCACCGGCGTCCCCGTCACCCACGGCTCGGCGTCGGAGCTGCGCGCCGTCCTCGACGGCTGGCTCGCCGGCCACGCGGAGGGAACCGCCTGTGTCATCGGCGCTCCCGGGTTCCGGGAGACGCTTCGTGTCCGTTCGCTCACCCCGGAGCTGTCGAAGGGGCTCGAGTTCGACCTGGTCGTGCTCGTCGACCCGGAGGGTTTCGGTGAGGGCGTGGAAGGGGCGGTCGACCGTTATGTCGCGATGACCCGCGCGACTCAGGAGCTCGTGATCCTCACGAGCTCCTGAGTCACGGGCTGGAGCCGGGAGCCTGTGAGGCACGCGCCTCCCGCCCCTGGGTCACGGGCGGGCCACCGAGGCGCTGACCTCCCGGCTCACTCGAAGAACTTGAGGCTCCAGCCGGTGTCCGTGTTCGGCCCGGGGACGTTCGCGCGGCTGTAGGCGGTGCCGCCCCACCAGGCGAAGGTGCCGGTGTACCAGTACCGGTTCTCCCATGTGTACGGCGTCCCCTTCGGGACCGCGTGGAACATCAGCGGGAAGCGGGGGCCGGCCGGCGGGCTCGTGCCGATGCCGCCGTCGAGCAGGACGAAGCTGTGGTGGCCGGGGCCGTTGACGTACAGCGTCGGGTCCCAGCCGGACATCATCGTCGCGCGGTGGGAGCCGAACAGGCAGCCGTTCGACTTGTACCAGTCCCACACGTACGTCGGATCGCCGCCCGCACGCAGCCGGAGGTCGGCCAGGCAGTACTGGTCGCTCCAGCTGCCGTTGGCGGAGTACACGATGTGCAGCTGCCCGTTCGGGTCCTTGATCGCCTCGGGAGCCTCGTTGATGAAGGGGTTGCCCACCACCCTCTCCCAGCTCTCCCGGGGCTGGGAGATGACGTACCGGGCGCCGGTGGGTGTCGTCGGGCTGGTCATGCGGGCGATGTAGAGGTTCTGCTCGACGTTCGTGTCGCCCGCCCAGCCGGACCACACGAACCAGCGCTGCCCGCCGAAGGTGAACAGGGTGCCGTCGATGGCCCACTTGTCGTCCGGGAGGGCGAGCTTCGTCTCGGCGGTGTACCCGCTGTCGGGAGCGGCGGAGCTGATGACGTACATCCGGTGGGCGGCTCCCCGGCCGGCCGCGAAGTAGACGTAGTAGCGGCCGCCGTCCCGCACGATCTCGGGGGCCCAGACCTCCCCGAGACCGCGGGCGTCCGACCACACCTGCCGGGCGGGGGCCGAGGCCAGCCCGGCCGTGGAGGTGGCCTGCCGTACGGCGATACCGCCCCCGGTCGACTGCACCGAGATGTAGGTGCCGCCGACGCGGAGCACGCTGGGATCCGCGGCGCGGAGACCCGTCTGCTCCGCGAGGGCGGGATCGGCGGAGGTGAGGGAGACCGTCGCGGCGAGGATCGCGGACAGGGCAAACGCGGCGATACCGGAAAGGCAACGAGAAAGCTTCATCATCCCGCTCCATGAGGGCCGGTTGTACATCGATGAAAAGAGCGCTCTCACAGCATCCTGACTGGGCCTGAACATGTCAATGGACTGGGTCCCGGCCGGCCCCCGCCTGCTGTGCGGCGTACAGCGGTGCCCGGCCGTCCGGGGTCGGCGCCCGGCGCGCCGCCTTCGCTCCGTACGGCACCAGCGCCGGGGTCGACGGCGCGGGCGTGCCGCTCTCGGCCGCCCAGGAAGCGCTCGCGCGGGGCGGCCCATTTTCGCGCTCGTCCTGCATGGCGGGAAGCGGCTCCTGGGTCGCCTCTGCCGGCGGGTAGGCAGCTCTGGCGGGAGGTGTCACTGCCCGGCGGTGCGGCGGTGTGCGACGGGCGCGGGACGGCGCGTGGACATGGAGGCGCCGCATGGCCGAGCTCTTCGCCCCGGCGGCGGCCGTGCGGATCTCCGGCGCGGGCTCAGTGCGCGTGGACCACCCGCCCGCTTGCGTCAACTGCCCTGTTTGCGGGGGTGGTTGTGCGTGCTTCTGGGCCGGAATCCGAGCGCTCCGGTGGCGTCGGCCTCGCCCTGGGGGGCACGGCGGGCCGTCATTTCTTACGTGTCATGAACCTTGTCAGCTCGCCGGGGGTCGCTCTATTGTCGCCGACAGAAAGCGCTTTCCCCTCCTGATCCGGTGCCGGTGGAAGCGTCCGTCGCGGCGGCTCCCGTGACGGGCGCGCATGAGCCGCCACCGGCCCGGATCAGGGCTTCACCCAGGACGTCGACTCACCGCGCACCGCATGGCACACCCCATCGCGCGGCCGATGCCGACGGACTCGCACGTCCGGGCCGCGGCGTACGCGCCGCCCCGATCGCATTCAGCGGCACCTCCCAGCATGCGAAGACGAATGACGAATGGGGACACGAACATGAGACGACCAGTCGCACGGCGACTTCTCGCGGCCATGGCCACGATGGCCGTGGCGGGAGCCACCGGTGTGGTCCTGACGATGCCCGAGGCATCGGCGGCGGTCACCGGCAGCGCCACCGGTTACGCGACGCAGAACGGCGGCACCACGGGGGGTGCGGGCGGGCAGACCGTGCGGGCCACCACCGGCACCGCGATCCACACGGCCCTGTGCACCCGGGCCAGCAGCAGCACCCCGATCATCATCGAGGTCGAGGGGACGATCAACCACGCCAACACCGCCAAGGTGTCGGGCGACAGCTGCAACACCGCCGCGGGTGTGATCGAGCTCAAGCAGATCAGCAACGTCACCATCGTGGGCGTCGGCAGTGGAGCCGTGTTCGACCAACTCGGCATCCACATCCGCCAGTCGAGCAACATCATCATCCAGAACGTGACGGTCAAGAACGTCAAGAAGTCGGGCTCGCCCACCTCCAACGGCGGTGACGCCATCGGCATGGAGAGCGACGTCCGCAACGTCTGGGTCGACCACACCACCCTCGAGGCGTCGGGCGGTGAGTCGGAGGGCTACGACGGCCTCTTCGACATGAAGGACAACACGCAGTACGTCACCCTCTCCTACAGCACCCTGCGCAACTCCGGGCGCGGTGGCCTGGTGGGCTCCAGCGAGACCGAGCTGTCCAACGGCTACATCACCTACCACCACAACCTGTACGAGAACATCGACAGCCGGGCGCCCCTGCTGCGGGGCGGCATCGCCCACATGTACAACAACTACTACGTGAAGCTCAACGAGTCCGGCATCAACTCCCGTGCCGGAGCCCGTGCCAAGGTGGACAACAACTACTTCAAGGACTCCAAGGACGTCCTGGGCACGTTCTACACGGACGCCGCCGGATACTGGCAGGTCAGCGGCAACACGTTCGACAACGTGACGTGGTCCGCGCGCGGCACCGAGAACAACCCCGCGGGGCCCAACCCGACGTCCAACACCACCGTCAGCATTCCGTACGCCTTCACCCTCGACGCCGCGAGCTGCGTGCCCTCGATCGTGGGCCAGACGGCGGGCGCCAACAAGGGCCTGAAGGTGTCGGACGGCAGCTGCACGCCGCAGACGCCAAGCCCCACGCCGACCACGCCCACGCCCACTCCCACGACCCCGACGCCGGACCCGACCACGCCGACCCCGGACCCGACGCAGCCGAGCGGCACCAACCTCAGCCTCGGCGCCGGCGCCGACGGCTCCAGCAAGGCCGACGGTTCGAGCTACGGCAACGTCCGTGACGGCAGTCTGAGCACCTTCTGGTCCCCGGCGGGCTCGACCGGCTCCATCTCGATCAAGTGGGGCACCGCCACCGCCGTCTCGAAGATCAACATCCGGGAGGCCTCCGGCTCGGCCGGCAGCATCGGATCCTGGCGGGTCCTCAACGGTGACACCGGTGCGGTCCTGACCTCGGGCAGCGGGGCGGGCGCCATCTCCTTCGCCAAGACCTCGCTGAAGAAGGTCACGTTCGAGATCACCAGCTCGACGGGGACCCCGAAGGTCGCCGAATTCGAGACGTACGCCGGCTGACGGCGCGGCCCGGCCGTACGCCCTGCCACGGGGTGGCCCTGAGTCCGGGGTCCCACCCCGGCCGGGACATGCACAGGGGACGGAGGCTGTCGGACGCGACGGCCTCCGTCTTCGTTTCCGTTTCCGTCTTCGGCATCCGCTGTGGCAGCGTCTGCGGCGTCCTCGGCTGCGGCGTCCGCTGTGTTCCCGGCGTCTCCGGTGTCTGCGGGGCGAGGCGGGGTGGGGCGGGACCGGACAGCGACCCCGTGGGCCGGACAGCGAGCCCGTGGGCCGGGCCACGACGCCACCCGCCGACGCTGCCATCATGGCTCCGAGCAGCGAGCAGTCCCTTCCGCACCCCGGAGTCCCCTTTGAGCAGTGAGACCAGCGACACCCTCGACGTGCAGGCGATCCGCGCCTGCTTCCCCGCGCTGAAGGCGGGCACCGCCCGGTTCGACGGGCCCGGAGGCACCCAGACGCCCCAGCAGGTGATCGACGCGATCGCCGAGTCCCTCACCCGTCCGCTCGCCAACCGGGGGACGCTCACGGAGGGGGCTCGCAACGCCGAGGCGATCGTGACCGGCGCGCGCCGGGCGCTCGGCGATCTGCTCGGCTCGGAGCCGGAATCGGTGGTGTTCGGCCGCAGCGCCACCCAGCTCGTCTACGACCTGGCGCGCACCCTGGCCAAGGAGTGGGGTCCCGGCGACGAGGTGGTGGTGTCCCGGCTGGACCACGACTCGAACATCCGGCCCTGGGTACAGGCCGCCGAGGCGGCGGGCGCGACCGTCCGCACGGCCGACTTCGACCCCGCCACGGGCGAGCTGGGCACCGAGCACATCGAGGCCGTGCTGTCCGGGCGCACCCGCCTGGTCGCCGTCACCGCCGCCTCCAACCTGATCGGCACGTGCCCCGACATACCCGCCATCGCGGCGCTGGCGCACCGGGCCGGCGCGCTCTTCCACGTCGACGCGGTGCACTACGCCTCCCACGTCTCGGTCGATCTGACCGGACTCGGCGCGGACACGCTGGTCTGCTCGCCGTACAAGTTCCTCGGCCCGCACCTCGGCGTGCTGACCGGCCGGCCGGAACTGCTCCACAGCCTGCGGCCGGACAAGCTCCTGCCCTCCAGCGACGCCGTACCCGAGCGTTTCGAGCTGGGCACGCTGCCCTACGAGCTGCTGGCCGGGGCGACGGCGGCCGTCGACTTCCTCGCCGGTCTCGTCACCGCCGGTACGGAGGGCCGGCCGGAGCGCCTGCGCCGGGCCTTCACGGCACTCGCCGCGCACGAGGACCGCCTGCGGGGGCGCATCGAGGAGGGGCTCGCGGCTCTGGGCGGTGTCACGGTGTACTCCCGTGCGGCGCGGCGCACCCCGACCACGCTCTTCACGGTGGCCGGGCAGCGGTCCGACGACGTCTCGCGGCGCCTGGTGGAGCACGGCGTGGACGCACCCGCGGGGTCGTTCTACGCACGGGAGGCGTCCCACCGGCTCGGGCTGGGCGACGAGGGCGGCGTGCGCGTCGGACTCGCGCCCTACACGAACGACGAGGACGTGGACCGGCTCCTCGACGCACTTGCCGCGGCCTGCGGCTGACGTACCGTCATGCGAGCGGCGCGGTGGGGGTCCATGCCTCCCGCGCCGCTTCCCGCTGTCGGACGTGTGCCGGCCGGTTCAGCGCCAGTCGGGTGCGCCCGGCGCGGGCGCCCGGGCGGTCTCGATCTTCGTCCGGATCTCCCGCATCACCGCCACCACCTTCGCCTCGTGCTCGGCGCTCAGCCGGGCCACCGGTACGGAGCAGCTGATGGCGTCCACGGCCGGTGTGTCGTGGCGCAGGGCGAAACCGAAGCCCGCGATGCCGGTCACCGTCTCCTCGCGGTCGACGGAGTACCCGCGCTCGCGTATCGCGGCGAGGTCGGTGATCAGGGTGGCGTACCGGGTGTGCGTGTTCTCCGTGAAAGCCTGCAAAGGCCCCTCGGGCAGCGGTAGTCCGTCGTCCGGGCGCTCCGCGAGCAGCGCCTTGCCCAGTGCCCCGGCGTGGGCCGGGACGCGGCGGCCGACCCGGCTGATCGTGCGCAGGTACTCGTGGGACTCGCGCGTCGCGAGATAGACGACGTTCGGTCCGTCGAGCCGGGCCAGATGGATGGTCTCGCCGAGCGCGTCCGAGGCCTCGTCCAGATACGGTCGGGCGGCGCGCACGAGCGGGTCGCTGTCCAGGTAACTCGTGCCCGTGTGCAGTGCGCGGATGCCGATGCCGTACAGCGAGCCCGTCGTGTCGGTGCGCACCCAGCCGCAGTCCACGAGGGTCCGGAGCAGCTGGTACATGCTGCTGCGCGGGACGCCCAGCTCCTCGGCCAGTTCGTCCAGGCGGGCGGGCCGGTCCCCCCGCGTGGCGAGCAGTTCGAGCAGCGCGACGGTGCGGGACGCCGATTTCACGCCACGGACACCACTGTTCTCCGGCATGCGCACATCTTAAATCCGCGCTGCCGCACCCATTGACCGTGCGGTGTTCACCCGCTTAGCCTCCGTTCTCATACATGTACGCCATCTGCATATGGGGATGAGATTCGTGGAGCGGTTCAGTGCGGAAACCGACGGGGTCGCCCAGCGGCTGCGCGAGGGCATGGCGGGCGGCGTGCTGTCCTTCCCGCTCACGAGCTTCCGGGACGACGGACGTCTCGACCTGGACGCCTACCGGACGTATCTGACCGCGCAGTTGGCCACGGACCCCGGCGCGGTGTTCCCCGCCTGCGGCACGGGGGAGTTCGGCGCGCTGGACGAGGACGAGTACCGCGCGGTCGTCGCGGCGACCGTCGAGATCGCCGACGGTCGCCTGCCCGTCGTCGCGGGCACCGGCTACGGCTGGGCGCAGGCGCTGCGCTTCGCCCGCATCGCGGAGGAGGCCGGTGCCGACGCACTCCTGGTCCTGCCGCACTACCTCGTCGCCGCCCCGCAGGACGGTCTGGTCGAGCAACTGCGCCGGATCGCGGACGGCACCAGGCTGCCGCTGATCGCCTACCAGCGCGGGCAGGTCACCTTCACGGCGGACGGCGTACGCCGGATCGCGCAGATCCCCGGGGTCATCGGCCTCAAGGACGGGCACAGCGATCTCGACCGGCTCCAGCGCCTCACCCTCGCCGCGCCCGACGGCTTCCTCTTCTTCAACGGCGCGGCCACCGCCGAGATCCAGGCGCGGGCGTACGCCACCGTCGGAGTCCCGGCCTACTCCTCGGCCGTGCACGCCTTCGCCCCCGAGATCGCCGACGCCTTCTTCACCGCCCTGCGTGCGGACGACGGTGCGACCGTGACCACCCTGCTGCGGGAGTTCTACGTCCCGCTGGTCGAACTGCGCGACCGGGCCCCCGGGTACGCCGTCTCCCTGGTCAAGGCCGCCGCCCGGCTGCGCGGGCTGCCGGTCGGGCCCGTACGCGCCCCGCTCACCGACCTCGGTCCGGCCGACCTCGCCGACCTGGAGAGGGTCCTCGACACCGGTCTGGGGCTGGTCGGCGCCGTGCGCCGGCGTACCGCCTGAGGGGCGCCCGCCCGCCTGTCCGCCCCGCCTGCTCCGGCGCGTAGCCGGAGCAGGCCGGCCGACAGCTCGACCGTTCAGACAGCTCGACACGTTCGACAGTTCGAAGGGGAACTGACATGCCGCTCCTCGTGGTCGGGATCAGCGTTCTGGTGCTGCTGCTCCTGATGACCCGCCTGAAACTCAACGGTTTCGCCGCGCTCCTGCTCGTCGCGGTGGGTGTGGCCCTCGTGCAGGGCATCCCGGTGGTCGAGATCCCGGACGTGCTCTCCACGGGCATCGGGGACCAGATCGGTGACACGATGCTCACCATCGGGCTCGGCGCCATGGTCGGCCGGGTGATGGGCGACTCCGGAGCCGCCCAGCGGATCGCGGGCCGGCTGCTCGACGCCTTCGGTCCGCGCGGCGTCCAGTGGGCCATGGTGGTCACGTCCATGCTCATCGGTGTGACCATGTTCTACGAGGTCGCCTTCATCATCATCGTGCCCATCGCGTTCACGCTCGTCAGGGTCACCGGGGTGAACCTGCTCTGGGTGGGCCTGCCGATGTCGATCTCCCTGTCCACGATGCACAGCTTCCTGCCCCCGCACCCCGGGCCCACCGCCGTGGCCACGACCTTCCACGCGTCCGTCGGCCACACCCTCTTCTACGGCCTCTTCATCGCCGTACCCGCCGGCGCGCTCGTCGCGCTCCTGTGGCCGCGCCTGCCGTTCGTCCGGGCCATGAACCCCTCCATACCCAAGGGCCTGGTCAGCGAGCGCGAGTTCACCGACGAGGAGATGCCCGGCATGGGCTGGTCGCTCTTCGTCGCCCTCTTCCCGGTGGTCCTGATCGCCGGGGCCGCCGTGACCGACATGGCCGTCTCCGGCGAGAGCCCTCTCCTGCACGTCGTCGCCTTCGTCGGATCGGCGCCGATCGCGCTCCTGCTGGCCCTCCTGCTGGCCCTCTGGGCGTTCGGACCCCGCATCGGCCGGAGCCTGGCCGACGTCAGCGCCTCCTGCACCTCGGCCGCCCAGGCCATGGCGATGATCCTCCTGGTGATCGGCGCGGGCGGCGCGTTCAAGAACGTCCTGGTCGAAGGCGGGATATCGGACTACATCAAGGACGTCACGGAGAACTGGTCGGTCTCGCCGATCATCCTGGCGTGGCTCATCGCCGCCATTCTCCGCGTCGCGCTGGGCTCGGCGACGGTCGCCGTCGTCACGGCCTCCGGGGTGGTGCTGCCGCTCCTGGCAGGCAGCGGGACCCACCCCGAGATGATGGTGCTCGCCGTCTCCTGCGGGTCGATCGCCTTCTCCCACGTCAACGACCCCGGATTCTGGCTGTTCAAGGAGTACTTCAACCTCTCCGTCATCGAGGCGATCAAGGTCCGCACGGGCTACACGACGGTGCTCGCCGTCCTCGGCCTCGGCGGCGTACTGGCGGCCGAACGGACCCTCGACGTCCTCGGCCTCTGAACCACCCGACCTCAAGCCCGCCCCTCGCGACCAAGGAACCCGACCAGCATGAGCCAGCCCACCGTCACCCACTACGCCGTCTACCCCGTCGCGGGCCGCGACAGCATGGAGCTCAACCTCTCCGGCGCCCACGGCCCGTTCTTCACCCGCAACATCGTCGTCCTCACGGACTCCCAGGGCCGCACGGGCCTCGGGGAGGTGCCCGGCGGCGAGAAGATCACCCGGACGCTGCGGGACGCCGAGTCACTGGTCGTCGGCGCGAAACTGGGCGACCACCAGCGTGTCCTGCGTGAGATCGGCAGCCGCTTCGCCGACCGGGACTCGGGCGGGCGCGGTGCCCAGACCTTCGACCTGCGGACCACCGTGCACGCCGTCACCGCCGTCGAGTCGGCGCTGCTCGACCTGCTCGGCCAGCACCTCGAGGTGCCGGTCGCGGCCCTGCTGGGCGACGGTCAGCAGCGCGACTCCGTACGGGTACTGGGCTACCTCTTCTACGTGGGCGACCCCGACCGCACCGACCTGGACTACGTCCGGGAGCCGGACTCGGACGTCGACTGGTACCGCGTCCGTCACGAGGAGGCCCTCACTCCGGAGGCGATCGTCCGCCAGGCCGAGGCGGCGTACGACCTGTACGGTTTCCGGGACTTCAAGCTCAAGGGCGGAGTCCTCCCGGGCGCGGAGGAGGTCGGGGCGGTGCGCGCGCTCAAGGACCGCTTCCCCTCGGCGAGGATCACCCTGGACCCGAACGGCGCCTGGTCCCTGCGCGAGGCGGTCGAGCTGTGCGCACCCCTGGCGGGCACGCTCGCCTACGCCGAGGACCCCTGCGGTGCGGAGAACGGCTACTCGGGGCGCGAGGTCCTCGCCGAGTTCCGCCGCGCCACCGGGCTTCCGACGGCGACCAACATGATCGCCACCGACTGGCGGCAGCTGACCCATGCCCTGGCCCTGCAGTCGGTCTCCATCCCGCTGGCCGACCCGCACTTCTGGACCATGCGGGGCTCGGTGCGGGTGGCCCAGCTGTGCAACGCCATGGGGCTGACCTGGGGCTGTCACTCCAACAACCACTTCGACATCTCGCTGGCCATGATCACGCACTGCGGTGCGGCGGCCCCCGGTGACTACAACGCCCTGGACACGCACTGGATCTGGCAGGAGGGCCTGGAGCGGCTCACCGTCACCCCGCCCCGCATCGCCGACGGCGAGATCGCCGTCCCCGAGGCCCCGGGCCTGGGCGTCGAACTCGACATGGACCGCCTCCTCGCGGCCCACGAGCTCTACCGGAAGGAGGCGCTGGGGGCCCGCGACGACGCGGCCGGCATGCAGTACCTCGTACCAGGCTGGACGTTCGACGCGAAGCGGCCCTGCCTGGTGCGGTAGGCCCGGCCGCGGGCCGGGTTGCGGAAGCGCCGGCTGCCCTGCTCGACCTGCGCTCGGGGGACCCCGGCCACGGCGACGAAGGCCATGCCGCTCTGGTGGACGCCGTGGTGCGGGCGACGGCGACGCGGCCGGTCGCACGCTCCGCGAGGAGCTCGAACGGACGCTCGCTCAACTCCGCTCCCTCTAGCCGGCATCCACGAGGCGGAGACGGCGCCGCCGACCGGCCGGGCCGAGCAGTCCGGTGAGGCCCTCAGTGCCCGTGCGGTGTCCCCTCCTCGTGGCCGTCCGCCGGAGCGGTGGGGGCGGGGGTCTGCGCCGCTGTCCCCGCGTGCACCGTGAAGGCCACCGTGCGGACGGTGCCTTCGTGCTTGAAGTCGAGGAACAGGCGGTACGCCGCCGAGCCGGGCGCCGTGGCCGAGAAGGTGACGCCCGGGCCGGGCTCGGTGGCGCCGTCCCCGGGTTCGCCTTCCGGGTGGACATGGAGATAGGCGAGGTCACCGGCCCGCAGAGCGACGAGGTGCCCGTACGCGCCCAGATAGGGCTGCAGATCGGTGACGGGCCGGCCGTTCTTGCGCACCGTGAAGGTGAGGCGCTCCGGCGCTCCGGGGTGCAGGGTGCCGTTCAGCGAGACCGTGTAACCGTCGACGGTGGCCGTACGGGCGGGCTTCGGGAGTTCCGCCGGCTTGTACGGACCGGAGACGGCGAGCTCCGTCCCCAGGGTGAGCCCGGTGGCCTTCTTCCCCGCGGGGGTGAAGTCGGCGAAGACCCGGTAGGGGCCCGCCTCGGGCAGGCTCACGGGGGTGCTCCAGGTGCCGTCGGCCGCCCGGGTGGGGTGCAGGTGCCGGTAGGTGGTCAGATCGCGGGACGCGAGGATGAGGTGCAGTTCCTTGTCGTGCTCGCGCTGGAACGCGGTGACCTGTTCGCCGTCGCGGTCGCGGATCGCGAAGCGCAGCTCGCCCTCGCGGTCCGCCTCCACGCGCGGGGTCTTCAGGTCGAAGGTGTAGCCCCCCTCGGAGGCGCGGAGGCCGCCGGCCTCGGACGCGGCGCCGCCGTCCTCGTCCCCTGAGTGCCGGGACGTGCTCTCCGTATGGGACCCGGTCCCGGTGTGCGCGGCCTTCCCGGGGGGCCCGGACGGCTCGGGGCCGACGGTGGCCCCCACTCCCCAGGCCACGCTGAACGACGCGGCGAGCGCGGCGGTGAACGCGGTCATCTTCGCGGCGGTTCTCATGACTGCTCCTGACGTCTGCGCGGAGGGGTCCCGCGATGGTCCGACGCATCTGAGCGTATACCCTTGGGGGGTATGTGCAAGTGACCTCGCCGGGACTTGCGCAGATACGGGTGGGGGGTATATCTCTTGAGGCGAAGGATACCCAGGAGGGGTATACTGTCATCGTATGGACGAGGAGCAGGACATGACTCCCACGACTCCCGGCACCACCCGGGTCGAGCTCGCCATCGGCGGCATGACGTGCGCCTCGTGCGCCGCCCGGATCGAGAAGAAGCTCAACCGCATGGAGGGCGTCGAGGCGTCCGTCAACTACGCCACGGAGAAGGCCGGAGTCACCTTCGCCGAGGGCGTCTCCGTCGACGACCTGATCGCCACCGTCGAAGCGACGGGCTACTCCGCCCAGCCGCCCCCGCCCCGCCCCGAACCCGGTACGCAGGGAGCGCCGGCGGCCGGAGAGCGGGCCGAGGACGAGCGCGCCGATGACGAGCTGCGGTCGCTGCGCGAGCGGCTGGTCACGGCAGTCGTGCTCGCCGTCCCTGTCATCGCGATGGCGATGGTCCCGGCCCTCCAGTTCGAGTACTGGCAATGGCTCTCGCTCACGCTCGCCGCCCCCGTCGTCACCTACGCGGCCTGGCCCTTCCACCGTGCCGCTTGGACCAACGCCCGGCACGGCGCGGCCACGATGGACACCTTGATCTCGGTCGGCACGTCGGCCGCCTTCCTGTGGTCGCTGTGGGCGCTGTTCCTCGGCACGGCCGGGATGCCCGGCATGACGCACCCCTTCGAATTCACGATCAGCCGTGGCGACGGCGCGGGGAACATCTACCTGGAGGCCGCCGCGGGTGTCACGGCCTTCATCCTGGCCGGGCGGTACTTCGAGGCGCGGTCGAAGCGCAAGGCGGGGGCCGCCCTCAAGGCGCTCATGGAGCTCGGCGCCAAGGAGGTCACCGTCCTGCGCGACGGCCGTGAACTGACCCTGCCCACGAGCGCGCTGAACGTCGGGGACCGCTTCCTGGTACGCCCCGGAGAGAAGATCGCCACGGACGGAACGGTGGTCGAGGGCGCCTCCGCCGTCGACGTCTCGATGCTCACCGGCGAGTCGGTGCCCGTCGAGGTCTCCAGCGGGGACTCCGTCACCGGTGCGACCCTCAACGCGGGCGGGCGCCTGGTCGTCGAGGCCACCAGGGTCGGTGCCGACACCCAGCTGGCCCGGATGGCCGAGCTCGTCGAGGAAGCACAGAGCGGCAAGGCCTCGGCCCAGCGCCTGGCCGACAGGATCTCTGCCGTGTTCGTGCCCGTCGTCATCGGGCTGGCGCTCGCCACGCTCGGTTTCTGGCTCGGCTCGGGCGCAGGGCTCACCTCGGCCTTCACGGCCGCCGTCGCCGTCCTGATCATCGCCTGCCCCTGCGCGCTCGGGCTCGCCACTCCCACCGCCCTGCTGGTCGGAACGGGGCGCGGCGCCCAGCTCGGCATCCTGATCAAGGGACCCGAAGTGCTGGAGACCACCCGCAGGGTGGACACGATCGTCCTCGACAAGACCGGCACGGTCACCACCGGCCGCATGACGCTGCTCGGGGTGCACACCGCGGGGACGACGCGGGAGGCCGAAGTGCTGCGCCTCGCGGGAGCGCTGGAACACGCCTCGGAGCACCCGATCGCCCGTGCGGTCGCCGCGGGCGCGGCGGCGGCGGTGGGCCCGCTGCCGACCCCAGAGGACTTCTCCGGCATCCCGGGCCTCGGTGTCCAAGGAGTCGTCGACGGTCACGCCGTGCTCGTCGGTCGCGAGAAGCTGCTGACCGAGTGGGCCATGGAACTGCCCGACGAACTCAAGGACGCCAAGGACCGCGCCGAGAAGGCCGGCAGGACCGTGATCGCGGTGGCGTGGGACGGTGAGGCCCGTGCGCTGATCGAGGTCGCCGACGCGGTCAAGGAGACCAGCGCGGAGGCGGTCCGGCGGCTCCGCGGTCTCGGGCTGACGCCCATCCTGCTGACCGGTGACAACCGAGCGGTCGCCGCCTCCGTCGCCGCCGAGGTGGGCATCGACGAGGTCGTCGCCGAGGTCATGCCGCAGGACAAGGCCGACGTGGTCAAGCGGCTCCAGGCGGAAGGACGCAGCGTGGCCATGGTCGGCGACGGCGTCAACGACGCTGCCGCGCTCGCTCAGGCGGACCTGGGGCTCGCCATGGGCACGGGCACGGACGCCGCGATCGAGGCCGGCGACCTGACGCTCGTACGCGGAGACCTCAGGGCCGCCGCCGACGCGATCCGGCTCTCGCGCAGGACGCTGAGCACCATCCGCTCGAACCTGTTCTGGGCCTTCGGCTACAACGTGGCGGCCCTGCCGCTCGCCGCGGCAGGTCTGCTCAACCCCATGATCGCCGGAGCGGCCATGGCTCTCTCCTCGGTCTTCGTCGTCGGCAACAGCCTGCGGCTGCGGGGATTCCGCGCGGTGGACTGACCCAGGACCCCGGTGGGGCCGGCCGCCCTCCTCCGGTTTGCTTCCGGCGGGCCGGGGCGGCAGGGTTCGGGGGTGTGGCCACTCTCCTGATCGTGCATCACACCCCCTCGCCGAACTGCCAGGCCCTGTTCGAAGCCGTCGTCTCGGGGGCGACGACGGACGACATCGAGGGCGTACGGGTCGTCCGGCGGGCGGCGCTCGCCGCCACGGCCTCCGACGTGCTCGCCGCGGACGGTTACCTGCTCGGCACCCCGGCGAACCTCGGCTACATGTCCGGCGCCCTGAAGCACTTCTTCGACCAGGTCTACTACCCGTGCCTGGACGGGACGCGGGGGCGGCCCTTCGGTTACTACGTCCACGGGGGCAACGACGTCACCGGCGCCGTACGCGGCATCGAGTCCATCACGACCGGGCTCGGCTGGCGCCGAACGGCCGACGCCGTGACCGTCACAGGTGCACCGGGCAAGGCCGACACCGAGGCGTGCTGGGAGCTGGGCGCGACGGTCGCCGCCGGACTGATGGACTGACGCCGCCGCCGGGCGGAATCACAGAACCGCCGCCGGGCTGATGGACTCACGCCGCCGCCTGGCCGAATGGCCGAACCGCGGCCGGGCTGACGCAGGGAGGCCCTCGCCGGTGGGCGCGCCGGGCTTCGGTCACCGTGGGACGAGCGTCGCCTCGGTCGCCTTGACGCTCGTCCAGACCGGCACCCCGTCGGCCAGACCGAGTTCGGCGGCGGCCTGGGGGGTGATCTCCGCGACGAGGTCGGGCGCCTCCGCCGAGCTGACCAGGACCCGCAGCCGACTGCCGCTGGCGGTGATCTCGCGTACGGTGCCGGGCCAGACGTTGCGCGGGCTGCCGCTCGGCCTGTCGCGGTGCACGGAGACGGCTTCGGGACCGATGACGGCGAGTGCTGGGGTCCCGGCGGGCAGCGGTTCCGCCGCGACGAGACTCCCGCCGCCGGAGAGCAGGAGGCCGTCCGCGGTCGCCGTACCGGGCCAGGCGTTGCGGCCCAGCATCCGCGCCACCCAGGGGGAGCGCGGGTGGCGGGTGACCTCGTCGGGCGGCGCGTCCTGAAGGGCGCGGCCCTCGTCGAGGACGAGGACCCGGTCGGCCAGCGACACCGCCTCCACGGGGTCGTGCGTGACGATCAGGCAGACGCCCCCGAAACCGGCGAGATGGGTGCGCAGCGTGTGGCGCACGCGCGCGCGTGTCGTCTGGTCGAGAGCGGCGAGCGGTTCGTCCAGCAGCAGGAGGCGCGGGCGCGCGGCCAGCGCGCGGGCGAGTGCGACACGCTGGGCCTGGCCGCCCGAGAGCTGCGCCGGCTTACGGGCGGAGAGGTGGCCGACGCCGAGCCGGCCGAGCCAGAGCCGGGCGTCCGCCCGGGCCTCGGCGCGGGAGACCCCGTGGGCGCGTAGCCCGTAGGCGGTGTTGGCCAGGGCGGAGAGATGCGGGAAAAGGGCACCGTCCTGGGGCACCCAGGCGACACCCCGCCGGTGCGGGGGCAGGCTCCCGGTGTCGGTGCCGCCCAGGCGCAACTCCGCGTGCGCGCGGGGAGTGAGGCCGAGCAGCGCGCGCAACAGGGTCGTCTTGCCCGCCCCGTTGGGCCCGACGACGGCGATCGTCGTACCGGGTTCCGCCTCGATCGTGAGCTGGTCGAAGCCCGTGACCTCGGCGCGCAGGGGCCACCTCTCCCGGGGCGGTCCTTCCGCGGACGGTCCGGCTGCCGGTTCCGGTTCCGGTTCGGGTCCGGGTTCGGGCCCGTCGTCGGGGCGGCGCGGGGCCCCGGCCTTCCGGGGTGCGCCGGCCCATCGGCCGCGCAGCGCGACGAGCACCGCCATGGCGATGGCGAGCAGCAGCAGCGACACGGACGTGGCCGTCTCGGGGGAGTCCTGGAGCAGCAGGTACACCTGGAGCGGGAGGGTCTGCGTGGTGCCCGGCAGGTTCCCCGCGAAGGTGATGGTGGCGCCGAACTCGCCCAGCGCCCGCGCCCAGGTCAGCGCGGCGCCCGCCGCCAGTCCGGGCGCGACCATGGGCAGGGTCACGGTGAAGAACACCCGGACGGGGGAGGCACCCAGGGAGGCCGCCGTCTCCTCGTACCGCGGATGAAGACCTCCGAGCGCGCCTTCGAGGCTGATGACGAGGAAGGGCATCGCGACGAACGTCGCGGCGAGCACCGCCCCCGAGGTGTGGAACGGCAGCGTGATGCCGAAGGTCTCCTCCAGCCAGGGCCCCAGCAGGCCGCGCCGCCCGAAGGCGAGCAGAAGCGCCACGCCTCCGACGGTCGGCGGCAGCACCATCGGGAGGAGGACGAGCGAGCGTACGAGGGCCTTGCCGGGGAAGTCGACGCGCGCCAGCAGCCAGGCCAGAGGCACACCCAGCACGAGCGAGAGCCCCAGCGCCCAGCCGGACACCAGCAGCGACAGCCTCAGGGCCTGCGTGGTCGCGGGGCCGGTCAGATGGGTGCCGAGCTCGCCCCAGGAGGTACGCGCCAGGATGCCGGCCAGCGGCAGCATCAGGAACACGACGGCGAGCAGCGCGGGGACCGCCAGGGTGAGGGGAGCACGGGGGCCCGACGGGCGGGTGCGGAGCTGTTTCATCGCGGTTCCCTGGGGCTGCCTTCGGTCACGGCTTCTGGAAGCCCGCGTCCTGGAGGATCTTCTGAGCCTCCGGGGAGGACAGCCAGGAGACGAAGGCGGCAGCGGCCTCTGCGTGCTCGGACGACTTCAGTGTGGCGGCCGGGTAGGACGCGATCGCGTTCTGCGCGTCCGGGATGTCGACCGCGTCGACCTTGTCGGTGGCCACCGTCGTGTCCGTGCGGTACACGAGGCCCGCGTCCGCCTCGCCGAGCTCGACCTTGCTGAGCACGGCGCGGACGTTGGGTTCCTGCGAGACCGGCTTCACCTCGATCCTCTGGGCGTCCAGGATCTGCTCCGCGTACCGGCCCACCGGCACCTCGGGGGCGGCCAGGACCACCTTGAGGGAGGGATCGGCCAGGTCCGGGAGACCTTGGACCTTCTCCGGGTTGCCCTCACCGGTGACGATGACCAGGCGGTTCTTCGCGATGACGGTCGGGGTGCCGGTCTCCGGCTCCAGACCGTCCATCGTCCGGGTGTCGGCGGTGACGAGGGCGTCCGCGGGCGCGCCCTGACGGACCTGGGCGGCGAGCTCCTGCGACCCGGCGAACGAGAAGGTCAGCTTCGTGCCGGGGTGCTCCTTCTCGTAGGCGGCTTCGGCGGTCGTGAAGACATCGGTGAGCGACGAGGCGGCCAGCACGGTCAGTTCGGTCCTCGGGGCCGCGGCGTCCTTGTCCCCGTCGTCACCGCCGCACGCGGCGAGGGTGAACAGCAGCGCCGCGGTCGACGCGGCGGCGACGCCCCGGCGGCCGGTGGGAGGGAGAGACATCGGAGGGAACTCCTCGGTGAGGGCCGCCACTCGCCGGCGGACGTGTACGGCTTCAGGTGCGGTCGATGTGCACGCTGGTCGACTTCACGCGGGCCGTGGCCCGCATGCCGACCTCGAGGCCCAGCTCCTCGACCGCCTCGCGGGTCAGCAGGGAGACGAGCCGGTGCGGCCCCGCCTGGATCTCCACCTGGGCGGCGACGTCACCGAGCTTCACCGCGGTGACGATGCCCGGGAAGGCGTTGCGCGCCGAGGTGTAGGGGACCTCCTCCTCGCCCGTGCCGACCTGGGCGACCTCGACCGAGAACGCGGCCAAGTCGCGGCCGTCGATGAGGCGGCGCCCGCTGTCGTCGCGATGGGTCGCGACACGTCCGGCGTCCGCCCAGCGACGGGCGGTGTCCGGGCTCACGCCGAGAAGACGCGCGGCCTGCCCGATGGTGTAGGACTGCATGTGCGACACGATATGGGGCTGTGGCTCGCATCTGCAATGCTCTGGCGTTCGGCACTTGGCAGATGCGTATCGCGCCGGGCGTTTCTGAGACTCGGCGCACCGCTCGAGCCGGACCGCGGTCGGTCCGTGAGTGCGGCCGGACCGCACTCGGCCCGTCAGTGCGGCCCGACCGCAGTCGGCCCGTCAGTGCGGCCCGACCGCAGTCGGTCCGTCAGTGCGGCCGCCAGCTGAGCTTGCCGCCGCCCACCCACCTCACGACGGCCGGATCGTCGAGATCGTGGATGTGGATCCCTGCTGCGGCAGCCGCGATCAGCACGTCCGTCATGGCGGTCGCCCGGCCGATGACCTCGCCGTCGATCTCGACGATGCGGAAGGGCGGGTCACCGGGCTGGACGGGCAGCACGGTGATCCGCGGGTACGAGGCGTACGGGTTGTCGGTCATAGCTGGATCGATTCCACACAGACTCAGCTGGTATGCCCGCGGGTACGCGTTGTGAGCCTTATGCCCGATTTAGGCAACTTTCTTGGAATTAGTCCCGTAATCCATAAAAGGCCATTTCGTGTGACCTGGGGACCTTCAAGGGAGAGCAAAACGCCCTTTTCGGACTCCGTGACCAGCGTCACTGGTCACCTCGGGGACGCCCGCGCGGAGCGGCCGGTTCCCTTCTGTGCCAAGAAGAATGGCCGACGCAATGTGCGATGGATTACACGAATTCCGAAGAATCGATCTTGCGGGCGAATTTTGATCACGAGATCGGGCTTGTTCCTTTCGCTATTCCTCGCCTACGGTCACCATCACTCCGGATGGAACGCCTAATCCTGCCGCCGTCCGGTTACCCGACCACTTCTCGTACGGCAGGAGCGGGGGACCCAGGTAAGCGCCGATCCGGTATCCGGATCGGCTCGGGGTGAAGTCGCATCTCTATGCGGCCGGGCATCTCCAGTCCGAACCCGACAGCTCACTTCGTAGGCGGCGGAGAGGAAATCCAGCATGCCCGAAAACGGTAAGTACCGTCGTTCCAGGACCAGTTCGCTGACTCGCGGCATCATCGTCGTGACCACGGGCGCTCTCGCCCTCCCTGTCATCGGAGCGACCGGTGCGTTCGCCGCCCCGGCCGCCTCCACCGTCG
Organism: Streptomyces sp. NPDC005494; assembly: GCF_042872025.1. Classification (NCBI taxonomy): domain Bacteria; kingdom Bacillati; phylum Actinomycetota; class Actinomycetes; order Kitasatosporales; family Streptomycetaceae; genus Streptomyces; species Streptomyces sp. NPDC005494. Next base: position 334,125 of record NZ_JBIAJR010000004.1, on the reverse strand, counting down.
AAAAGGCGGCGGCGTCGACTTCCGTGACCGGTAAGGGAATTGCCGCACAGAAGTCCGGCTCCACCACCTATTCCGTGATCTTGGGCGACACTCTCGCCAAGATCGCTCGCGAGCATTCCGTGAACGGTGGCTGGAAGGCCCTGTACGAGGACAACCGGAAGGCTGTCGGCGAAAACCCCGACCTCATTCACCCCGGTCTGAAGCTGGCCATAGGCGCCAAGGCCGAGAAGAAGTCGGCCGACACGTCGGAGAAGAAGGCCGACAAGGCCGCCGACCGTGCCGAGCAGAGTGCCGAGCGCGCCGACCGTTCGGAGCGCACGAGCACCTCGGTCGCCGCGCAGGGCGCACCCGCCGAGGCTGCTCCGGCCGCCGCGCCGGTCGCGTACACGAACGACCTCGACGGCTGGATCAAGGAGTCGCTCGCGATCATGGCCGAGCACGGCATCCCCGGCAGCTACGAGGGCATCCACCGCAACATCATGCGCGAGTCCTCGGGCAACCCCCAGGCCATCAACAACTGGGACTCGAACGCCGCCGCCGGCATCCCGTCGAAGGGCCTGCTGCAGGTCATCGACCCGACCTTCGAGGCCTACCACGTGCCCGGCACGTCGACGGACAGCTACGACCCGGTCGCCAACATCACCGCCGCGTGCAACTACGCCGCCGACCGGTACGGCTCGATCGACAACGTCTTCGGGGCCTACTGAGCCTCGCGGATGCGTGACCTGCTGACGCGCGAGGCGTGACGGCGGGGACAGAGGGACATCACCGACGGGTGGTGCGGGTTCGGCGGAACCCGCACCACCCGTCGTCCGTGTGCGCGCTCCCGGGCCTGCCCCCGGGCGGCCGTGGGCGCGGAACCACGGGCAGCCGGCGGCCGGGCGACTGGTCTCGTACAGGTTCGTCGTCCATACTGCCCGCCGTGGAGCAGCGCATAGATTCGAACACCAAGCCCGAGTTCGCCGCGGGGACAGACCCGGCGTACATCCCCGGCCTGACGGCCCCAGTTGCCGCCCGGACGGGGGCGGAGAAGGCGGAGGCGTCCGAGGAGGTCCGGGACCCGGAGGACGCCGTCGTGCACGCGGACGACGTGGCCGAGGTGACCGACGCCGAGCCGGCGGCGCCCGGTGGCGAGGCGTCCGCGGAGGAGGAAGCGGCTTCCGAGGACGAGGCGGCTGTGGAGGCCGGCGCCGCGCGCGACGGCGCGGACGGTCCCGTCTTCGAGGTCAGCGACCGGCGCGGGTCGATCCGGGTCGACGCCGAGGGTGTCCGCTTCCGGCTGGACGACCAGGAAGCGGAGTTCGACTGGGCCGAGATCGGCGCGGTCGAGGTCAAGACGGGCCGCTTCGGACGCCGGTTCACCGTGACCGTCCACCTGTCGAGCCGCCGGTGGTTCAACGCCGAGGTCGAGGCGGGGGCCCGGAGCAGCCTCAAGCAGTGGACGGCGGAACTGGACGCCGTGCTGGACACCTACTTCGAAGAGGACTGACCCGCACGGTCACGGCGCGCACCGGGCTGTCCGCCGGCCCGGTGCGCGGCATGCCCTGACGCGTGCTCAGACCTCCGCCGCTCCGTCCAGCACCACCGAACGCGTCAGATGGCGCGGCAGGTCCGGATCGAGACCGCGGGCCGCCGCGCGGGCGATCGCCAGCCGCTGGACGCGGACCAGGTCGGCCAGCGGGTCCAGCGTGCTCTCCACCCACCGCGCGCCCGTCGACCGCACCTGCTCCGCCAGCCCCTCCGGCGCGGCGCCGAGCATCCACGTCGCGGTTCCGGCCGTCGCGATGCTGATGGGACCGTGGCGGTACTCCATCGCCGGATAGGACTCCGTCCAGGACAGGGACGCCTCCTTCATCTTGAGCGCCGCCTCGTTGGCGAGCCCGACGGTCCATCCGCGCCCCAGGAAGCTGAACTGGGAGCACTCCAGAACCCCGTCGGGCAGCGGCTGCGCCAGCGCGGTCTCCGCATCCCGCACCGCCTGGTCCGTGTGCAGCCCGAGATGGGCGCGGAACAGGGTCAGCGCCGTGGTCGCGAAACGCGTCTGCACCACGGACCGTTCGTCGGCGAAGTCGAGGACGACCATCTCGTCCGCCGCGCCCTCCACCGGAGTGTGCGGATCGGCGGTCACCACGACGGTCCGCGTGGTGCCCCGCAGCCGGCTCAGCAGGCCGAGTACCTCCGTCGTCGTTCCGGACCGCGTCAGGGCGACGACCCGGTCGTACACCCGGCCGAAGGGGAACTCCGAAGCGGCGTAGGCGTCCGACTCGCCCTGCCCGGACGCCTCGCGGAGCGCGGCGTAGGCCTGCGCCATGTAATACGACGTTCCGCAGCCGACCACGGCGACGCGCTCACCGGCGGCGGGCAGTGCCGGTGCCGCCGTCCGGCCGACGGCGACCTCCGCGGCGCGGCGCCAGCACTCCGGCTGACTCGCCGTCTCGTTCTCCACATGGGACATGTGCGCACTCCGCTTCCACTGCTGCTCGCACCTGAGGGGTGGACTGGGGGAAATCGTCGCCACTTTGTTCAATTCTGCATGTTACATGGGGCAATCGAGCAGAAACAAGCAAATGGCCTTCAGTTCGGCGATCCGTGGTACGGCGGTTTTCGGCCATGCTCAGTGGGTAGTCGGCTCGATCCGGTTCCGCTGTTCCAGGCTGGGTAGGCGTAGCGCGCTGCGAGCACAGAGGGGTACATGCCGCCCAGCAGGCGGCAAACCAGCCGAAAACCCGCCGACCGGACGATCGGTGGCGACCCCGGACGGTCACCGGAACCGCGCCCCGACCCGGGTGAAGGGGCGATTTTGCGTCACGGTGCCCATATGTTGGCCGAGTTCGAACGCGCGGCCGGATCCCGGTCGGCATAATCGCTCCATGCCGATCACGGTGGGGGACGTCGTTGACCTCGGCGGGGGCCTGTACGCCTGGCTGCCGCCGAAGCGGGGCTGGGGCCTGGCCAACTGCGGCCTTCTCGTGTCGCGGCGCGGCGCACTGTGGATCGACGCCCCGTACGACCCCTTGCTGGCGGGGCAGTTCCTGGCGGAGAGCACCAAGCGCCTGCCCGACGGGGTGAGCGTCGACCGCGTGATCGTCACCCATGCCAACGGCGACCACTTCTGGGGTGCCGGCGTGCTCCCGCACGCGGAGATCATCGCGACCCGGGAGGCCCGGGAGCACATCCACTACGACCCCACGCCGCGGCAGCAGCACGCGCTCGTGAGCGGGAGCGACCCGGCGACGCCCCTCGGCGCGTATCTCGGGCGTCACTTCGGGGCCTTCGACTGGTCCGCCACCGAACAGGTGCTGCCGACGACCTACTTCACCGGGGAGCTCGAACTGACCCTGGGGGAGCACACGGTCCAGGTGTCCTCCCTGCCGCCCGCCCACACCACGGGTGACCTGATCGTCCATCTTCCCGCGCACCGCGCGGTGTTCAGCGGCGACATCATCTTCGCCTCCACCGCGCGGCAGCCCGGGGACCACCCGGTGCACTGGGCGGGACCCCTGAGCAATGTGATCGACGCCTGCGAACGGGTGCTGGCCACCGGGGCCGAGGTGATCGTCCCCGGTCACGGCCCGCTGCTCGACCCGGCCGGGGTGCGCGAGCACATCGGCTACCTCGCGTACGTACGAGAGCGCGCCCACGCCCTGCACGCCGCCGGCGTGCCCGCGCCGGAGGCCGCGCGCCGGGTGATCCGGGAGGGCCGCCACCCGGAACTCGGTCTGCCGGAGCGCCTGGTGGTGACCATCGGCAGCGAATACCGTCACCTAGACGGCTCCGAGCTGCCCGAAGTGCTCCAGGTGATGGCCGATGTGGCGGCCGTCGCCCACGAGACCGGCACGATGTGTACCGACGAGCCGGCATGACGGCCGGCCGGCCCGACGGCCCGACGTCCTGCCGCCGCGCGGGACACCGGCCGTCCCCGACAACAGAGACGCGGTGACGCCGTGGTGGCATGGATCCTGGCCCTGACAGCCGTCGTGACGGCCATATGGTCGGCCGTCCGCACGGACCGGGCCATGCGCGAGTCGCACCACGCCGCGGCGCGCGCCGAACTGGCCGAGCGCCAGTTCAAGGCAGCCGAGGCGCGCACCCTCGCCCTCACCGAGGAGATACGACAGCTCGCGCAGAAGCGGATACCGGCAGCGGCCACCGCGCTCTCCCACCGCTCCGCGCCCGTCCCCGGACTGCGGGAGGCCGCCGGGATCGAGGGCGACGCCGCGCGCCTGCTGACCGAGGCGGTGCAGGCCGCGCGCACGGCGGTGCTGGAGGAACGCGGACGCGTCGACGCCGCCGCCCGCTCGGCCATGCGCGGTACCTCGGCCAAGATCCAGTCACTGCTCAACCAGTCGCAGCACCTGCTGCACGAACTCCAGCACGAGTACGACGACCCGCGGATCCTGCAGCTCGACTTCCGCAACGAACTCGCGCTGCGACGCACCCAGGCCACCGCCGTGCTCTGCGACGCCTGGCCGGGACTCGCCCGTCAGAACTCCTCCCTCGTGGAGATCGTGCTCGGCGCCCAGTCCCGGGTCGCGGGATACGAACGCATCAAGGTCGCCAACCACCTGCGCCAGGAGCGGCTGGCCCTGGTCGCCCGGGCCGCCGAACCCCTCGCGATCGCCCTCGCCGAACTGCTGGCCAACGCGACGGCGTACTCGCACCCGGACACCGAGGTGCCGGTGACGGTGCAGCAGACACCGGGACGAGGCGCCATGATCCTCGTCGACGACGCCGGGATCGGCATGGACGAAGACGCGCTCAAGAGGGCCCGTACATTGCTCTCCGGGCCCTCCGAGGTCCTGCTCACCGAGCTGGGGGACCCCCCGCAGACCGGCTTCGCCGTGGTCGGGCGCCTGATCGCACGCTACGGCTTCAGCTGCCACATCGAGTCGTCCCCGTACGGAGGGATGCGCGCGATGCTGCGCATCCCGGCCCACCTGCTGACCGTGATCGACGACGACCGCACCCTGTCCGTGCTCGCACCGAAGCCCGTACACGCGCGCGTGCCCGTCGCCGAAGACCCCGAGCCCGTCACGACTCCCGCACCCGCAGGGCTCCCCGGGCCTCCGGCAGGTGCAGATCCCGCCGGAGACCCTGGACCCGCCGTGCCCGCCGAACCCGCCCCCCGTGCCGAAGAGGCCGCGACCGCCGAGGACGGTGAGCAGCGCCCGGCCGGGCTGCCCAGCCGACGGCGCAGGAGCCGCCGGGCCGCCTCCCCGGACGCGCCGTCCTCCCCGCGCCGGCCGGTGGAGGAGGAGCCCGCGCCCCGCACGCCCGAACAGGCCGGAGCGGCCTGGTCCTCCCTCCAGGAGGGCACCCTCAGCGGCAGGAGCGCCCCCGCGGTCCCGGGCCCCGCGGCCGTGGCATCACCCTCAGCATCCTCATCGGACGACCAAGGAGACGACGAGAAGTGAGCACCACTCCCACCACCGGTGATCTCGCCTGGGTGCTGACCCCGCTGCTGGAACTGCCCGGCGTGCAGCATGCCGTGGTCGCCACCGGGGACGGGCTCGTCGAGGGCGCGTCACCGGGCCTGGAACGCGCGTCCGCCGAGCGCGTCGCCGCGATGACGGCGACCCTGCACGCCGCTGCCCGTGCCTTCACCACCGCGTTCACCGACGCGGAGTCCCCGCGCCTGGCGCAGACGGTGGTGGAGTCCGACCTGGGTTTCGCCATCGTCGTACCCGCGGGCAGGAACACCACGCTGGCCCTGTTCGCGGCCCCCGACGCGCACCTGGGGAACATCGCATACCAGATGCAGGTGCAGGTCACCGCGCTGACCCGCGCCATGCACGCCCCCACCCGCCGACCGGACGCCGCCGACCAGCCATGAGCCCCGGCCCAGGGCGCCGCCTGATCCCCGCCTATCTGGTCACCGGTGGCCGCCTCGCGCCCACCGGCCCCGCGCTCGACCGGCTCGCCGTGCTCCTCCGCACGGATTCGGCCCTGCCGCCGGAGACCGGGACGGAACAGCGCAGACTGTGCGAACTCCTGGATCCGGGAGCCCTCACCGTCGTCGAATGCGCTGCCCACCTGGACCTGCCGGTCAGCGCAACGGTCTTCCTGGCCACGGATCTCGTGGCCGCAGGACATCTGCTCGCTCGACCACCGATCCCCAGCGCCGGTGAGATCGACCGGTCGCTCGTCGAGAGGCTGCTCGTTGGACTCCGTTCCCTCCACTGACCGGGGCGGCATCGGCTATCTGCCGAGTGCCGCCGAGACCCTGATGAAGCTCGTCGTCACGGGTCCCTTCGGCGTGGGAAAGACGACCCTGATCCGTACGCTGTCGGAGATCCCGACCCTGCACACGGAGGAGGCGATGACGCAGTCCAGCACCCGACTCGACGACACCGCCGGACTCCCGGAGAAGACCACGACCACCGTCGCAGTGGACTTCGGACGGCTCACCGTCCAGGACGACCTGGTGCTCTACATGTTCGGCACGCCGGGCCAGGAGCGCTTCCTCCCGCTGTGGGAGGACATCGCACGCGGCGCGCTCGGTGCCCTGGTCATGGTCGACACCCGCCGCCTCGAGGACTCCTTCGCCGTCATGGACATGGTGGAGGAGCAGGGCCTCCCGTACGCCGTCGCCGTGAACCGCTTCCCCGACGCCCCCGCCCACGCGGACGAGGTCCTGCGCAAACACCTCGACCTCGATCCCCGCACTCCGCTGGTGCAGTGCGACGCCCGCGAGCGCCGGGGCAGCATCGACGCCCTGATCGCCCTCGCCGAGCACGCGCTGACCTGCCTCCCCGTCTCCCAGGAAACGCCATGACCCCGCCCGTGCCCGGCACATCACCCCTCGTCGCCGTCCCGCCCGAGGAGCGGCTCGCGCTCTACGGCCCCGACTTCGCCGCCGATCCGCACGGCCACTACCGCAGGCTGCGCTCCCAGGGGCCGCTGGCCAGGGTGCGGATCGCCCCCGACGTCGACGCCATGCTGGTCACCGACTACCACGCGGCGGTCGACCTCCTGCGGGACACCGACACCTTCACGAAGGACCCGCGCGCCTGGCAGGCGGGGGTACCGGCCGGCTCACCGGTCCTGCCCGTGCTCGGCCACCGGCCCACCGCGCTCTTCAGCGACGGGGACGTCCACGCCCGCTACCGCGGCGCCATCAACGACACCCTCGCGCTGATCGAACCCCACCTGCTGCGCGCGGAGGTCGCCCGGGTCGCCCAGCGGCTCATCGCGGACTTCTCGGCCACCGGCTCGGGCGACCTCATCGCCCAGTACGCCCGCCGCCTGCCGCTGCACGTGTTCACCGCCGCCTTCGGCGTGGCCCCGGAGGACACCGAGCGGGTGGTCAGGGGTACCGCGGCGATGATGGACTCCGCGGCGGACGCCACAGCCGCCTACGACGACCTCGTCGGCGTCGTCACCGGTCTCGTCGCCCGGCGCAGGGCCGCCCCGGGACGCGATCTCACCACGTACCTCCTCGCGCACCCGGCCGGCCTGGACGACAACGAGACGGTGCGCCAGATCACCCTGATCATGAGCAGCGGCCACGATCCCACGACCAACCTGATCGGCAACGCGCTGCTGCGCATGCTCAGCGACAGCGGCTACGGGGGATCCCTGCACGGCGGGGCGGTCACCGCCCAGGAGGCGGTCGACGACGTGCTCTGGCGCGATCCGCCGCTGGCCAACATGGGAGCGCACTTCCCGCGCCACGACACCGAGTTCCACGGGGTCGCGCTCCGTGCCGGACAACTGGTCCTGGTCTCCTTCGCCGCCGCCAACACGCAGTCACCGCCGCCCTCCTCCGACGCCGCGGTGCGTTCCGGGGACGGCGCCCATCTGGCCTGGTCCACCGGCCCCCACCGGTGCCCGGCCAGACAGCCCGCCCTGCTGATGGCCACGACGGCGATCGAGCAGCTCACCAGCCAGCTCTGCGACCTCGAACTGGCCGTCGCCCCCGAGGCGCTGATATGGCGTCCGGGCCCCTTCCACCGCGCTCCGGCCCATCTCCCGGTCCGCTTCACCCCTCTCGACACCCTGCCCGACCCCGAGGCCTCCGGCGCCCCGGACGCTGTCGATCACGTTCCGGCCCGTGTCGGTGGTACGCCGAACGGGTGAGGGGCGAGAGAATTGCCCGATGAACAGCGAGCGCAGCCGGCGCACAGCCAACCGGCGCACGGACGGGGTGGATCTGTGAGCAGGTACGACAGGTACGACAGGTACGACGCCACCGACGAACAGTGGGAGGGTCTCGCCCAGGTCGTACCCCTGAGGGGACGCAACGAGTGGCCGTCCCGGGTGGACCACAGGGCCGTCCAGGACCGTCAGGAGTCGGTCGAGCAGCGGCGACTGGTCGTGCTGAGGGTCCAGGTGTTCGCCGACGCGCGCGAGGTGGCGGAGTACCTGGTGGCGCAGATCCCGGTCCTGCTGGACCTGACCGGCGCCGAGAGCGACGTGGCCAAGCGGATCCTGGACTTCAGCAGCGGCGTGGTCTTCGGGCTCGGCAGCGGGATGCACCGGGTGGACCGTAACGTCTTCCTGCTCGCGCCGGTCGGTATGGAGGTCGAGGGGGTCACCGCGGCGGGCGTACCTCAATCGTAGGAAGGTCGTGCGGACAAAACGGTTCGCCGCTCCGGGGCGTGCGTACGGTCCGCTCATGACTGTGATCTCCACGACTCCCACGGGGACGACGGCCCCTTCGCCGTCCGGAGCGCCCCGTCCGGCCCGCCCCTTCGTCGGTGAGCTCCGGCTCGACGCCTTCGCCTCGCACAGGCGCACCGTGATCCCCCTGGGGCCGCTCACGCTGATCACCGGCACCAGCGGCAGCGGGAAGTCGACCGCCCTGCGGGGGTACGAGGCGCTGGCGCGGCTGGCGGCGGGTGATCCGCTGGAGGAGGTCTTCCCCGACCCGGCGGCCTGGGTGCCGGAAGGAGCGGCTGCCGACGCGCAGGGGCGGCGCGGATTCAGGCTCGGCTGCACGGTGGAGGGCCCCGTCGGGCCGGTCAGGCTGGACCTCGCCGTGCAGGCCGAGCCGGCGCTCCGCATCGTCGGCGAGCGCCTGACGGACTGCGGCGAGACCCTCCTGAGCACGGCCCTGCTCGATCCGCGGCGCTCCGCCGTGCAGGCCGCCTGGCACACCGCGGGGGCGGTGGCGGTGACACGCGCCCCCTTCCCCGACGACCGGCTGGGCACCGCCCTTCTGCCGTTGCGCGTCGCGGGCACCACGGACGGTCAGCTGAGGGTGCTGGCCGCTGCCGAACAGGTGGTGGTGGCGCTGCGGTCCGCCTTCGCGTGCGACCCGCAGCCCCGGCGGATGCGTGCGGCGGTTCCGGTCGGGGAAGGGCGGCTGACGTCGTCCTGCGACAACGTGTCCGATGTCCTCCACCGGACCCGCAGCCAGTGCGCGCAGCGCCATGCCCGGCTCGTCGCCGGCGCGGACGCAGGGTGTGCGGGGCGGGTGACGGGTCTGACCGCCGAGCGTCTGGAGGACGGGACCGTACGGGCCATGGCCGAGCGGGGAGAGCGGGAGAGCACGCCTTTCGCCCGCCTCGGGGACGGGGAGCTGCGGTATCTCGCCTTCGCCCTGGTGCTGCTGACCGGCCCTCATGTCCTGGTGGTGGAACCGGCAGCCGAGGTTCCTTCGGCCATACAGGGACTCACGGTGCTGGCCGACGGGTTCGACCGCAGCCTGGACGCGCGCCAGACGGCGGAACTGCTGGCGCTGGCGGCGTCGATCTGCGCGGACGGCCACATGCGCCTGCTGGGGACCGTCGGGGAGGCGGCCGCCGCGGCCGCCCGCGGAACGGCAGGTGTGACGGTGGTAGACCTGGCCCCGTGACAGAACTGGATGTGAAGCAACTGCAGCGGCGGCTCGCCGACTTCGCGGCCACCCGGGCCTGGGAGCCGTACCACACCCCCAAGAACCTCTGCGCGGCGCTGAGCGTCGAGGCGTCCGAACTGCTGGAGATCTTCCAGTGGCTGACGCCGGAGCAGTCGGCGAGGGTGATGGAGGACCCTGGCACGGCATTCCGGGTCGAGGACGAGGTGGCGGATGTCCTGGCGTATCTGCTGCAGTTCTGCGAGGTCCTGGGTGTCGACCCGCTGGCCGCGCTCGCGGCGAAGATCGAACGGAACGAGGCGCGCTTCCCGGCCGCCGAGAGCAGTGGGCCTATCGACCGTCACTCTTCGGAGTGATCGACTTATGCACAACCGGACTCCTGTCCACAGATTTCCGATTTCCTCTGGCTTTCGTGTGCCGCACACCTCACTGTGGGTAATGAAGAGGTGAGCGGGTTTCGTATGGGCGGTCCGGGCGACGGGGGACATTGCATGGAAGCGGAGCGGTTGATCGAGGCGGGCCGGAGCGCACTGGCGGACAGCCGGGAGGTGCCGGCCGTCATGGCGGAAGCGTGGCAGGCGCAGGCACTCGCCCGTGCGGTGGGCGGGCAGTTGGCGCGCTGCGGGCCGGCGGAGTTACGCACGGAGGCGCGAGGGCTGAGCGAGATCTGCGCCCTGGGCAGCGCGGTGTTGGACCATCCGATGGTTCCGGCCGGGGGCGTTCGGGCCTCGCAGCTCACCGAAGTGTCCGACGTGCCACGGGCGCTGGCCGCACTCGCGCAGCTTTTGGGCGAGGCGGGTATCGCGCTGGTGGGCGTGGCCTGCGGCACGGAGGAGGAAGCGCTCTACTGGCAGTGCATCGAGGCGATAGATGCCGTGGACGAGTCGGTGGACCGGATCCACGGGATGGTGCGGCGGCTCGCGGAGATGGAGCGTGAGCAGGAGGGGGACCAGGAGCGCGACGGTCCCTACGGGGTGATCCGGGGACCGGCGGGTTTCGCCGCCGGTCAGCCGTGAGTCCGGCGGGTGGCGGGGGTGAGGGGCGGGGCCCCGGCGCGAGGCGAGGGCAGGGGAGGCGCGGCGGTTTCGAAGGTGCAGGATGGATGCATGGATCTTCGAATCTTCACCGAGCCCCAGCAAGGGGCGAGCTACGACACCCTGCTCACCGTCGCCAAAGCCACCGAGGACCTCGGCTTCGATGCCTTCTACCGGTCCGACCACTATCTGCGCATGGGATCCGGGGACGGGCTGCCCGGGCCGACCGACGCGTGGATCACTCTGGCCGGTCTGGCCCGGGAGACCAAGAGGATCCGCCTCGGCACGCTGATGACGGCCGGCACCTTCCGTCTGCCCGGTGTGCTCGCCATCCAGGTGGCACAGGTCGACCAGATGTCCGGAGGCCGGGTCGAACTCGGCCTGGGAGCCGGTTGGTTCGAGGAGGAGCACAAGGCGTACGGCATTCCGTTCCCCAAGGAGAAGTTCGGCAGGCTGGAGGAGCAGCTGGCGATCGTCACGGGCCTGTGGGAGACGGAGACGGGCAAGACCTTCAGCTACGACGGGACGTATTACCAGCTCACCGACTCGCCTGCGCTGCCCAAGCCCGCGCAGGCCAAGGTGCCGCTGCTGATCGGAGGCCACGGTGCGGTCCGTACCCCGCGGCTGGCCGCGCGGTACGCGGACGAGTTCAACATTCCCTTCGCGTCGATCGAGGACAGCGAGAAGCAGTTCGGCCGTGTCAGGGACGCCGCTGTGGCGGCCGGCCGGGCCGCCGACGACCTGGTGTACTCCAACGCCCTGGTGGTGTGCGTCGGGAAGAACGACGCGGAGGTGGCACGCCGCGCGGCCGCCATTGGACGCGAGGTCGAGGAGATCAAGGCCAACGGGCTCGCGGGCTCCCCCGACGAGGTCGTCGAGAAGATCGGCCGGTACGCGGCCATCGGCTCGTCCCGGATCTACCTCCAGGTGCTGGACCTGCACGACCTGGAGCACCTGGAGCTCATCTCGTCGCGGGTGCAGTCCCAGCTGAGCTGACGGGCGCGGCCCACCGAGCCCCTCCGGACGGGGCGCCCGCGCGGTGGGCTTCCCGGGCCCGAGCCGGCTCCGGACGCGACCGCCGACCTGACCCCGTCGGGTCCGGTCCGGAGCCCGCGCTTTCCGGTCCGGCTCGGGGTCCGCGCCTTCCGGTGCGGACCGGTGGCCTCCAGGGCCGGACGCGGGAGGTTCCGGCCTTGAGGGAAGTCGCCACACAGTCAGGCAGCAGAACGCCCACAGCAGCAAGCCGAAGCGCAAGGAGCAGTTGTGTACCCCGCCCGGACCCAGGACGTACCACCCGGCCGCACGCTCGGCGACGCACTCGCCGAGGGGACCGTCCTGCTGGACGGCGGTCTCTCCAACCAGTTGGAGGCACAGGGCTGCGATCTGTCGGACGCCCTGTGGTCGGCCCGCCTCCTGGCCGACGCTCCCCAGCAGATCGAGGCCGCGCACGCGGCGTATGCGCGGGCGGGAGCGCAGGTGCTCACCACCGCCAGCTATCAGGCGACGTTCCAGGGGTTCGGGCGGCGCGGGATCGGGCGGGCGAGGGCCGCGGAGCTGATGGCCGGGAGCGTGGTGTCGGCGCGCCGGGCGGGTGCGGCGACCGGGCGGGAGTTCTGGGTGGCCGCCTCCGTCGGACCGTACGGCGCGATGCTCGCGGACGGCAGCGAGTACCGCGGCCGCTACGGGCTGACGGTGCGGGAGCTGGAGCGCTTCCACCGCCCCCGGGTGGAGGTGCTGGCCTCGGCGGGCCCTGACGTACTGGCCCTGGAGACGGTGCCGGACATCGAGGAGGCGGAAGCGCTGCTGCGGGTGGTCGAGGAGTTCCAGATCCCCGTCTGGCTCTCGTACAGCGTGGCCGGCGGGCTGACCAGGGCAGGTCAGCCCTTGGCAGAGGCCTTCGGGCTCGTCGCGGGCATCGACCAGGTGATTGCCGTCGGGGTCAACTGCTGCGATCCCGTCGACGCGGACCGTGCGGTGGAGATGGCGAGCGCCGCGACCGCCAAGCCGGTCGTCGTCTACCCCAACAGCGGTGAGCAGTGGGACGCGGAGGGCCGCACGTGGACCGGTGACCGCACGTTCGAGCCGTCCAGGGTGCGGGACTGGCAGAGGGCGGGCGCTCGGCTGGTCGGCGGATGCTGCCGGGTCGGGCCACCAGAGATCGCGGCGCTCGCCGGTCAGCAGGCGCCGCCCGTCCGGTGAGCGGGTACCTCCGGCCCGAACACGCCGCGCCGGGCGCCCCGGGGATCGAGCGCGCCGCGCCGGACGCCGCGCCCGGGCGGCCCGCCGCGCACACGCCGCGCCGGGCGCCCTGGACCGCACATGCCGCGCCGAGCGCCTAGCCCGGGCGGCCCGCCGCGCACACGCCGCGCCGAGCGCCTTGCCGGGGTGGCCCGCCGCGCACACGCCGCGCCGAGCGCCTCGCCCGGGCGGCCAGCCGCGCACACGCCGCGCCGGGTGCCTGGCCCGGGCGGCCCGCCGCGCACACGCAGCGCCGAGCGCCTCGCCCGGGCGGCCAGCCGCGCACACGCCGCGCCGGGTGCCCTGGACCGCACACGCCGCGCCGGACGCCTCGCCCGGGCGGCCAGCCGCGAACACGCCGCCACGCCCCCGGCCCGGGCGCCCTCGCCGCAACGCGCCGGCGGTGAGGGGGTGAGCGGTGATGGACGGAGCGCACCACCCGGCCGCCCCGCGCGGTGCGTGTCCGCTCCCAGGTCCGCTCCCGTGTCCCGCTAATTTGCTACCGCTGTGGGCGCACCGGCGCCCATAATCGGACGGGTGTTCCTGACTATCAGCACCACCGGCACCCCTGAGCGTCCCGCCACCGACCTGGGCTTTCTGCTGCACAAGCATCCCGACAAGGCGCAGACGTTCTCCACCTCGCACGGAACCGCGCATGTCTTCTATCCCGAGGCATCCGCGGAGCGCTGCACGGCCGCCCTCCTGCTGGAGGTGGATCCGGTGGCGCTGGTCCGGCGCGGCAAGGGCAAGGGCCGGGGCGGGGCCCCCGACGCGGCGCTCGCGCAGTACGTCAACGACCGTCCGTACGCGGCGTCGTCCCTGCTCTCGGTCGCGATGACCACGGTGTTCAAGTCCGCCCTGAACGGCGCCTGCCGCGCGATGCCCGAACGAGCCGAGGCGCCCCTGCCGCTGCGCATCGAGGTACCGGCGCTTCCCGCGCGCGGCGGCGCGGAACTGGTGGGCAAGCTCTTCACGCCGCTCGGCTGGACCACGGTGGACGCCGTGGCCGTGCCGCTGGACGAGCGGTTCCCCGAATGGGGCGACTCGCGCTACGTACGGCTGGTGCTGGAGGGCGAGCTGAGGCTCGCGGACGCGCTGCGCCAGCTGTATGTGCTGCTGCCTGTGCTCGACGACGCCAAGCACTACTGGGTCGCGCCGGACGAGGTGGACAAGCTGCTGCGGGCCGGCGAGGGCTGGCTGGCCGGCCATCCCGAACAGAAGCTGATCACCAGCCGTTATCTCTCCCGCCGCTGGGGGCTGACCCGGCAGGCGATGGAGCGGCTGGAGCTGGTGCGGCTCGCCGAGACCGACGACCTGGAGGTGGAGAGCGTGGACAACGCCGTCGACGAGACCACCGACACGGAGGAGAGGCCCGTACCGCTGGCCGAGCGGCGCCGCGCGGCGATCCTGGAGGCCCTCCGTGCCGCCGGAGCGAACCGGGTGCTCGACCTGGGCTGCGGTCAGGGCCAGTTGGTGCAGGCGCTGCTCAAGGACGTGAGCTTCACGGAGATCGTCGGCGTCGACGTGTCGATGCGCGCCCTCACCGTCGCCGCCCGCCGGCTGAAGCTGGACCGCATGGGGGAGAGGCAGGCCGGGCGGGTCACCCTCCGCCAGGGCGCTCTCACCTACACCGACAAGCAGCTGAAGGGGTACGACGCGGCCGTGCTCAGCGAGGTGATCGAGCACCTCGACCTGCCGCGGCTGCCCGCGCTGGAGTACGCGGTGTTCGGTGCCGCGCGACCGCGCACCGTGCTCGTGACCACGCCCAACGTCGAGTACAACGTCCGCTGGGAGACGCTTCCCGCCGGGCACGCCCGGCACGGCGACCACCGCTTCGAGTGGACCAGGGCCGAGTTCCGGGACTGGGCGGAACAGGTCGCCCGGCGCCACGGGTACGCCGTGGAGTTCGTACCGGTGGGACCGGAGGACCCCGAAGTGGGGCCTCCCACACAGATGGCCGTGTTCACGATGACCACGGCTCAGGAGACGACGAAGGAGGCGAAGGCCGCATGACCGGTACCCCTCGCACGCTGCCGGTGACCGACCTGTCGCTCGTCGTGCTCATCGGAGCCAGCGGATCGGGCAAGTCCACCTTCGCCCGCAAGCACTTCAAGCCGACCGAGGTCATCTCCTCGGACTTCTGCCGCGGCCTGGTCGCCGACGACGAGAACGACCAGAGCGCCAGCAAGGATGCCTTCGACGTGCTCCACCACATCGCGGGCAAGCGTCTCGCCGCGGGCCGGCTCACCGTCGTCGACGCCACCAACGTGCAGTCCGAGAGCCGTAAGCAGCTCGTCCAGCTGGCCCGGCAGTACGACGTGCTGCCCATCGCCGTCGTGCTGGACATGCCGGAGGAGCTCTGCCAGGCCCGCAACGCCGCCCGCCCCGACCGCGCGGGCATGCCCCGCCATGTCGTCCAGCGCCACCGCCGTGAACTGCGACGCTCCCTGCGCGGCCTGGAGCGCGAGGGCTTCCGCAAGGTCCACGTCCTGCGCACCGAGGAGGAGGCGGACACCGCCGAAGTCGTCCTGGAGCGCCGGTACAACGACCTGCGTCACCTCACCGGCCCCTTCGACATCATCGGTGACATCCACGGATGCAGCTCCGAACTCGACACGCTGCTCCACAAGCTGGGGTACAAGGACGGCGCGCACCCCGAGGGCCGTACCGCCGTGTTCGTCGGCGACCTCGTCGACCGGGGCCCCGACAGCCCCGGCGTGCTGCGCCGCGTCATGTCCATGGTGGCGGAGGGCAACGCCCTGTGCGTCCCCGGCAACCACGAGAACAAGCTCGGCCGTTACCTCAAGGGCCGCAAGGTCCAGCACACCCACGGGCTCGCCGAGACCATCGAGCAGCTCGAGAGGGAGGACGCCGAGCACCCCGAATTCCGCAGGGAGGTCGCGGAGTTCATCGAGGGACTCGTCAGCCACTACGTCCTGGACGAGGGCAGACTGGTCGTCTGCCACGCCGGGCTGCCCGAGAAGTACCACGGGCGCACCTCCGGCCGGGTCCGTTCGCACGCGCTGTACGGGGACACGACCGGTGAGACCGACGAGTTCGGCCTGCCCGTGCGCTACCCGTGGGCCGAGGACTACCGGGGCCGCGCCGCCGTGGTCTACGGGCACACGCCGGTGCCCACCACCTCCTGGGTCAACAACACCCTCTGCCTGGACACCGGCGCGGTCTTCGGCGGGAAGATGACCGCGCTGCGGTGGCCGGAGCGCGAGATCGTCGACGTGCCCGCCGAGCGTGTCTGGTACGAGCCCACGAAGCCGCTGGTCACCGAGGCTCCCGGAGGCCGTGAGGGCCGTCCGCTCGACCTCGCCGACGTGCAGGGCCGCCGTGTCGTGGAGACCCGGCAGATCGGCCGGATCGCGGTGCGCGAGGAGAACGCCGCGGCGGCGCTGGAGGTCATGAGCCGGTTCGCCGTCGACCCGAGGCTGCTGGCCTACCTCCCGCCGACCATGGCGCCGACCGCCACCTCCCGCGAGGACGGCTTCCTCGAGCACCCGGCCGAGGCCTTCGCGCAGTACCGCGCGGACGGCGTCGGGAGGGTCGTCTGCGAGGAGAAGCACATGGGATCGCGCGCCGTGGCGCTGGTCTGCCGCGACGCCACGACCGCCCGCGAACGCTTCGGCACCGACGGTCCCACCGGCGCCCTGCACACCCGGACGGGCCGGCCGTTCCTGGACGACGTGGCACTCACCGAGGTCGTCCTCGGCAGGCTCCGCACGGCGCTCACCGCTGCCGGGCTCTGGGAGGAGTGGGACACCGACTGGGTGCTGCTCGACGCCGAGCTGATGCCCTGGTCCCTCAAGGCGGCCGGGCTGCTGCGCTCCCAGTACGCCTCGGTGGGAGCCGCAGCCGGTGCGGTCCTGCCGGCGGCCGGGGACGCGCTGTCCGCGGCTGCAGCCCGCGGTGTCGACGTCCGCGACCTTGCCGGCCGTCAGGCGGAGCGAGCCGAGGACGCCGCCGCCTTCACCGACGCCTACCGGCGCTACTGCTGGAGCACCGAGGGCCTCGACGGCGTCCGGCTCGCACCGTTCCAGATCCTCGCGGTGCAGGGCCGCTCGCTCGCCTCCGTACCGCACGACGAGCAGCTGGCCTGGCTGGACCGGCTCGTCGAGCACGACCCCACGGGTCTGCTCCAGGTCACCCGGCGCCTCGTCGTCGACACGGGTGACGAGGACTCGGTGCGCTCCGGTGTCGACTGGTGGCTGGAGATGACGGGCCGCGGCGGCGAGGGCATGGTCGTCAAGCCGCTCGGCGCTCTGGTGCGGGACGCGAAGGGCAGGCTGGTCCAGCCGGGCATCAAGGTGCGCGGCAGGGAGTACCTGCGGATCATCTACGGCCCCGAGTACACGAGGCCGGAGAACCTCGAACGCCTGCGCTCGCGGTTCCTCGGCCACAAGCGGTCGCTGGCCCTGCGGGAGTACGCCCTCGGACTGGAGGCGCTCGACCGGCTGGCCGAGGGGGAGCCGCTGTGGCGGATCCACGAGGCGGTCTTCGCGGTTCTCGCCCTGGAGTCGGAGCCCGTCGACCCCCGGCTGTGAACCACTGCCCGGAATCGGCTGGCGGTTCGCGGGGTGAAGGGCGCTCCGCGCGGTGAGGATGAAGGCATGGGATTCCATGTCGATTCCGAGGCCGGGCGGCTGCGCCGCGTCATCCTGCACCGCCCCGATCTGGAGCTGAAGCGGCTCACCCCCAGCAACAAGGACGCGCTGCTGTTCGACGACGTGCTGTGGGTGCGCCGCGCCAGGGAGGAGCACGACGGCTTCGCCGACGTGCTGCGCGACCGGGGGGTCGAGGTCCACCTCTTCGGTGATCTGCTCCGTGAGGCCCTCGGCATCCCCGTCGCGCGGCGGCTCGTCCTGGACCGGGTCTTCGCGGAGAAGGAGTACGGCCCGCTCGCCACCGAGCATCTGCGTGCCGCCTTCGAAGTGCTGCCCGCCGCGGAGCTGGCCGAGGCCCTGGTCGGCGGGATGACGAAGCGGGAGTTCCTGGAACGGCACCCCGAACCGACCTCCGTCCGCTTCCACGTCATGGACCTGGACGACTTCCTGCTCAGCCCACTGCCCAACCACCTCTTCACCCGCGACACCTCGGCGTGGATCTACGACGGCGTGTCCATCAACGCGATGCGCTGGCCCGCCCGGCAGCGCGAGACCGTGCACTTCGAGGCGATCTACCGTCACCACCCGCTGTTCACCGGCCCCGAGGCAGGGGTCTTCCACCACTGGTCCGAGGGCCAGGACGACTATCCGTCGACCATCGAGGGCGGCGACGTCCTGGTCATCGGCCGGGGCGCCGTACTGATCGGGATGAGCGAGCGCACCACCCCGCAGGCCGTGGAGATGCTGGCCAGAGGTCTCTTCGACGCCGGTTCCGCGCGGACGATCGTCGCGCTCGACATGCCCAAGAGCCGGGCGTTCATGCACCTCGACACGGTCATGACGATGATCGACGGAGACACCTTCACCAAGTACGCCGGGCTCGGAATGCTCCGCTCCTACACCATCGAACCCGGCAGCGGACCCCGTGAGCTCAAGGTCACCGACCATCCGCCCGAGCACATGCACCGGGCCGTCGCCGCCGCACTCGGCCTCGACTCGATCCGGGTGCTCACCGCCACCCAGGACGTGCACGCCGCAGAGCGTGAGCAGTGGGACGACGGCTGCAACGTGCTGGCGGTGGAGCCGGGGGTCGTCATCGCCTACGAGCGCAACGCCACCACGAACACCTACCTGCGCAAGGAGGGCATCGAGGTCATCGAGATCCGGGGCAGCGAGCTGGGCCGGGGCAGGGGAGGCCCGCGCTGCATGAGCTGCCCGGTGGTGCGCGACCCCGTGTGAGCGCTCGCGGTGACCGGGGGTGACCCCGGCCCGGCCCAGGGGCCATGGGGCGGGGCGCACGTCTCTGTATAGCAATACGGGGCGTCGTATAGACTTCCAGAACAGTCTTCACGTACGCCTCAGCCCGCCCCAGGAGCAGTCACCATGGCCATAGACCTCACAGGCCGCCATTTCCTCAAGGAGCTGGACTTCACGGCCGAGGAGTTCCGCGGCCTGATCGCCCTGTCCGCCGAGCTCAAGGCGGCGAAGAAGGCCGGTGAGGAGGTGCAGCGGCTGCGCGGCAGGAACATCGCGCTGATCTTCGAGAAGACCTCGACGCGGACCCGCTGCGCCTTCGAGGTGGCCGCCGCCGACCAGGGCGCCTGTACGACGTATCTCGATCCTTCCGGCTCCCAGATGGGGCACAAGGAGTCCGTGAAGGACACCGCCCGGGTGCTGGGCCGGATGTTCGACGGCATCGAGTACCGGGGTGACAGCCAGCAGGCCGTCGAGGAGCTGGCCGCGCACGCGGGGGTCCCCGTCTTCAACGGGCTCACCGACGACTGGCACCCCACCCAGATGCTCGCCGACGTCCTCACGATGACCGAGCACAGCGAGAAGCCCCTGGAACGGATCGCGTTCGCCTACCTCGGCGACGCCCGCTTCAACATGGGCAACAGCTACCTGATCACCGGGGCCCTGCTCGGCATGGACGTCCGCATCGTCGCTCCCGCCGCGTACTGGCCGGGGCAGGAGGTCGTGGACCGGGCCCGTGCGCTCGCCGAGTCCAGTGGTGCGCGCATCACCCTCACCGAGGACATCACGGAAGGCGTCCTGGGCGCCGATTTCGTCCTCACCGACGTCTGGGTCTCGATGGGTGAGCCCAAGGAGGTCTGGGACGAACGCATCACCTCCCTCGCGCCCTACGCCGTGACCATGGACGTCCTGCGCGCCACGGGCAACGCGGGAGTGAAGTTCATGCACTGCCTCCCGGCCTACCACGACCTCGGCACGAAGGTGGCCCGGGAGATCCACGAGCGCCACGGACTCTCGGAGCTCGAGGTCACCGACGAGGTCTTCGAGTCCGCCCACTCGGTCGTCTTCGACGAGGCCGAGAACCGGATGCACACGATCAAGGCCGTCCTCGTCGCGACCCTGGCGGGTGGCACGAAGACCGTATGAACATGCACCTGATTGGGTGAACATGCGGGCAAGTGGCTACCATGGTGCCACTTGGTGGGGTTCGGGCTCGCACGTCCGGACCCCTTTTCGTGTGCTGGGTCACGAGCCCACGCGCACGTCCGGGCCCCCACAGGCTCATTCCTGCACCACCAGAGAAGAGACCCGTCCCCCCATGAGTTCCACACCCCCCGCCCCGCGACGCCCGGTGATCCCGAGCCGCGGACCCGGGGCACGCATCAAGAGCCCCGAACTGCTGCTCGCGGAGTCCGGAGCCGACCTGGAGGGCCACGGCCTGCGGCGCAGCATGGGGCTGTTCCAGCTCGTGTGCTTCGGGGTCGGCGCAATCGTCGGTACCGGCATCTTCGTCGGCCTCTCCGACAGCGTCGCCGAGGCCGGCCCCGCAGTCGTGATCTCCTTCGTCCTCGCCGCGATCACCTGCATCTTCACCGCCTTCTCGTTCGCCGAGCTCGGCGGTGCCATCCCGGTGTCCGGCAGTTCCTACTCCTTCGCCTACGCCACCCTCGGGGAGCGCGTCGCCTTCCTCGTGGGCTGGTGCCTGCTGCTGGAGTACGGCGTGTCGGTCTCCGCGGTGGCGGTCGGCTGGAGCCAGTACGTCAACGAGCTGCTCGGCAGCCTCACCGGCTGGACCCTGCCCGCCGCGGTCTCCTCGGGGCCCGGCGACGGTGGCGTGATCAATCTGCCGGCGATCGTCGTGGTCATGATGGCCGCCACGCTGCTGGTACGGGGCGTCAGGGAGAGCGCGACCGCCACTGCGGCGATGGCGGTGCTGAAGATCAGCATCCTCGTCGCGTTCTGCGCGATCGCCTTCAGCGCGTTCCAGGACGGCAACCTCTCGCCCTTCGCGTCGCACGGCATGGCCGGCGTCACCGCGGGCGCGTCGGTGGCCTTCTTCTCGTACATCGGCTTCGACGCCATCACCACCGCGGGTGAAGAGGTCAAGAACCCCCGCCGGAACATCCCGATCGCCATCATGATCTGCATCGGCGTGGTCACCCTGCTCTACTGCGCGGTCGCCCTCGGTGCCATCGGTGCGCTGGGCGCGGACGCCGTGTCCGACCAGCCCGCCGCGCTCTCGCTGGTCGTCGACCAGGTCACCGATTCGAGCGTCGGCGGCGGGATCATCGCCTTCGGCGCGGTCGTCGCCATCGCTTCCGTGGTGCTCGCGGTGATGTACGGGCAGACCCGGATCCTGATGTCCATGTCCCGCGACGGCCTGATCCCCCGGGTCTTCGAGAGGGTCTCGCCGAAGACCCGCACCCCGGTCGCCAACACCTGGATCGTGGCGGTCGTCTTCGCGGTCCCGGCCGCCTTCTCGTCCCTCGACGTCGTCGTGAACCTGACGACCATCGGCACGCTCGCCGTCATGGCCGTGGTCAACATCGCGGTGATCGCGCTGCGCCGCCGCAACCCGGAGCTCAGGCGTTCCTTCAGGGTGCCGCTCTATCCGCTGAGCCCGGTCCTGGGTGTCGGCTTCTGCCTGTACCTGATGTACGGAACGGGCTGGACGACCTGGGTGCAGTTCGTCGTGTTCCTGGCGGTGGGCGCCCTCGTGTACGCGGGCTACGGCCGCAGCCGCTCCCGGCTGGTCAGTCCGGCGGAGCCCCGTGACCCGGCGACGCCGGGGCCGACGGCAGGGTGAACCAGACCGCCTTGCCGTGCTCCGTCGAGCGGTGACCGCAGGCCGAGCTGAGGGCGCGGATCAGGAGCAGTCCGCGGCCGTGCTCCTGCCACGGGTCCGGCGTGCTGCCGGGCAGCAGGCCGGACAGGTCCCCGGGGAGACCGGGGTCGTGGTCGTGGACCTCCACCTGGCACCCGGACGCCATCAGCTCGACCACCAGCTCGATGGGGCCCGAGCCGTCGGTGTGCTCCACGGCGTTGGCGACGAGTTCCGCCGTCAGCAGCTCGGCGGTGTCGCTGTCCGCGGGCGCGTCGAGCTCCGCCAGGGCCGTGCGCACCAGGGCGCGGGCGATCGGCACCGCGGCCGTGGAGTGCGGCAGGGCGATGCGCCAGGAGGCGGGCGGGGGCGCGGGGACGTCTGACGGCAAGGCGGGAGTATCCGTTCAGGGAGCGAGGCATCCGGCGGAACCGCCGTTCCGGGGGTGCTGCGTCCGGACCGCGGGATCCGCCACCGGAGGGTACGGCGTTCTGTACCGGGATTTCCTGTCCTCAACCATACGAAGTGCCCCGGCGCAGACATAGGGGCAGCCGACCGTCGCAAAAGGGACCTTCGCCACATCGGCCCCGTCGGCTGTCGCGTCCTCGTGACGCGGGTCACGCAAGGGCGCCCGCTTCGAAGCGGATCAGAAGCAGTCCGACGGCTGGAGGATGCCCCTTCCACCAGCCCGTTCACCGGCTCCGTACCGTGCGGCGGGGCAGGGAGTGCGATGCCCTCCTCGGGCCGGGACGGAGTGCGGCCTCAGGTCCCGTCCATCCCGTACCGCGCGGGCAGCCGCACATCGTCGGCCGACCGCACCGACCGCACCGACCGCACCGACCGCACCGACCGCGCCGACCGCACCGATCGCGCCGACCGCACCGATCGCGCCGACCGCGCCGGCCGCACCGACGGCCCGGGGCCCTGGTTCACGCCGGGCCGAGCGTCAGGCACTCGTGGCAGCGGCACGGCGTGGGATGGGGCGCGGCCCAGTGGGTGGCGCGGTGCTCGGCGGCCAGCACACCGAGCCGCGCGGCGAGTTCCTCCGCGTCCCCGCGGTTCGTCCAGCAGCCGCCCACGTTCGCCTCCTCGCACAACCGCAGCACGGCGGGGCTGTACACCGGTACGGCCCTGAAGGTGTGCAGATTGCGCGTCGACATGTCGATCCTGATGTACGTGCCGGTGTGCCGCCCCCGCCCGATCGTGGTCAGCTGCTCGTGACCTGTCCCGGGGTAGGTCTCGATCACGTACACCTTCGAGCCGCCCCGGTACGACTTGGTCCCGGGCCGGAGCTCCTGGCCGCCCTCGCCGTAACGCCGCCATCGCACCACGTTCGCGGCGATCAGCCATCTTCCCTCCGCCGGTGTCCCTCCGGCCCCCGTGCTCATTCCGGCTCCGCCGTGATCAGCACCCGGTCGGCCACGGGCTCGTAACCGATGCGCCGGTACACACCGTTGCTCGTCGGGTTCGCCAGATCGGTGAAGAGCAGCACCTCGCGGGCGCCCTCCTCCCTCGCCACGTGGCTGACCCGGGCCGTCACCGCTGCCGCGTACCCCCGGCCCCGGTGCTCGGGCGGTGTGTAGACGCTCATCACGCGTACCGTGCCCGCGACCTCGCGCGAGACGCCCGCCAGCGAGACCGGCACTCCGCCCGCCTCCCAGAGAGTCAGGCCGCGGTGTGCCGTCCTGTCGTCCACGATCCGTTCCGCGTGGTCGCCCGACTGGCCGGTCTCCGCACCGAAGGCGCGTATCCAGTCGATCAGGAGCGCCCGGTCGGCGGTGGTGGCGGTCCTGGGTGTCCCCGCCGGTGCGGGGGAGGGCGGCACGAGCGTGCCGAGCCGGTACAGGCGCTGCTCCCCGTCGACGCGGTGCCGTGGCCACCCGGAAGCCAGGGCCGCCGCGGCCCCGCGTTCCGCGTTGATACCGGGCAGCGGCAGCGCGTCGGGCAGCGCTTCCACGGCCTCCGGGGCGGCCGTGCCCAGGATCGGCACGAAGGGCGGCGTGCGCACCAGCGTCCCGGCCACCTCGCCGTCCGCCCCGCGCCACCAGCCGAGCACCGGCACCCCCGAGCCGTAGGCGTGCGGGCCGCTGTCCCGCAGGGTGGCCGTGACGGTCAGTACCAGCGTGTTCTCGGCGGGCCGGGCGGCGAGCGACGCTCCGGCGGCGTCCAGGAAGACGGCGACGTCCTGCGTGAAGGTCCAGGTCATGTCTCATCCTGTCCGCTCACCCCGCCCCGGGTCATCCCGATTTCCCCGGTGCGTCAGCGGCAGGAAGCGCCGCCCCCTTGTCGGTCCCGGAGCGTATCGTTCGAGTGACGGTAGTCAACGTCCGTGATACGTCGTGACAAGAGAGGCGCCGGTATGACGGCTTACTCCCTCGATCCCGCGGCCGTGCCGGCGGCTCCCCGCAGAGCCGCCCCGGTGCGACGAGCTGTACGCGCCCGCCCGTGACGGGCCGGGCCGACCGCGGGAACAGCTCTGCCGCGAGGTCCGTGCTCCCCGGGACCACGAGGGCGCCGCCGAGGTCGGCGCACCGTCATCGCCAAGGAGCTGTAGCGACCCAGGAGATACCCGCATGAACCCCCTCACCCGGATCAACCCCGCCGAACTGGCCCCGCCCACCGGCTTCTCGCACGCCGTCACGGCCACCGGCGGGCGACTGGTCTTCCTGGCGGGACAGAGCGCGCTGGACGGCGACGGGAAGGTCGTCGGAGGAACGCTCCCCGAGCAGTTCGAGGCGGCACTGGCCAATCTGTTCACCGCCCTGCGCGCCGCCGGCGGCGCCCCCTCCGCGCTGGCCCGGGTCACCGTGTACGCCACCGATGTCGCCGCCTACCGCGCCCACGCCACCGAACTGGCCGAGATATGGCGGCGGATGGCGGGGCGTGAGTATCCCGCCATGGCCGTCATCGGGGTGGCCGAGCTCTGGGACGAGCAGGCCGTGGTCGAGATCGACGGCATCGCCGTCCTGGACTGAGCCGGCACGCGGGAGGGGCGGGACGGCCCGGCCGCCCCGCCCCCCTCCGCCGCGCGGATCAGTACGGCTCGACCAGCACGTGGGCGGCACCGGGCATGCCGACCTTCAGCAGTTCGTCCTCCTCGGGCGTCGTCGGGCTGCCCGTCTCCTCCTTGAGGATGGCGCGCGAGAGGTTCTGCACGAACATCGCGCGGGCACGGCGGCGCTCCTCCCAGGCGGCCAGCGCCGAGGGCACGTCGTCGGACGCGTCCAGCGAGCGGACCAGGACCAGCGCGTCCTCCACGGCCATCGCGGCGCCCTGCGCCAGGTTGGGGGTGCTCGCGTGCGCGGCGTCACCGGCGATGACCACCCGGCCGACGTGCCAGGGCGCCTCCACCGTCACCTGCGAGATGCGGGAGTACACGACCCCGTCCGGCGACGTGACCTCCCGCAGGGCCTCGGCGACGGGTCCGCCGAACGCGGCGAGGCGCTCCCTCAGCTGTTCGTGCGCCCGCGCCGGATCCGGCCGGAAGTCCGCCTCCTCGGCCGTCACCGCGGCCAGATACATCAGCTCGTCCGTGATCGGCGTGAGCAGCGCCTTGGTGGACGTCCTGCCGGCGCTCACCACCACACCCTGGACCTCGGGCAGACGGGGCACGGTGACCCGCCAGTTGGCGAAGCCGGTGTACTCCGGGGCGTAGCGGTCCCCGTAGAGCCTGTTCCGCAGGGGCGAGCCGATGCCGTCGAAGCCGACGACCAGGTCCCAGCGGGCACGGGAGCCGTCGGACAGGGTCGCCTCGACCCCGGCGCCGTCGTCGGTCAGCTCGCTGATCGTCGTACCGAAGCGGATCGGGACCCCGGCGGCCGTGGTCGCGTCGCCCAGCACCCTGGCCAGCTCCGGGCGCGGGATGCCGTTGCAGGCGGGGGCGTCGCCCATCCGGGGCTGCGGGATCTTGGCGAGCGTGGTGCCGGCCGGGTCGCAGATGGTCAGCACCTCCCACTCGAAGCCGGCCGCCACGCAGGCGTCGAGCACACCGATCTCGCCCATGACGTGCAGGGCGTTGGACGGCTGGATGATGCCGACGCCGAGCGCGTCCAGCTCGTCACGGAGCTCGACGACCTCGACGGTGTGCCCGCTCCGGGCGAGTGCGACGGCGAGCGTGAGCCCACCGATGCCACCGCCGTGTACCAGTACACGCAAGGGTGTTGCCATATCGGTTCTCTCCAGGCGAAGGAAGGAAAGGGGGTGCGGTCAGCCGACGGCCGCGGGCAGGCTCATCAGATGGTCGACGAGCGCGAGCAGCACATCGCGGCCGAAGGGGCGCTGCCGTACGTCACCGATCAGCAGCGGCACGTGCGGATCCAGATCCAGGGCGGCCCGGATCTCTTCCGTCGAACGGGTGTTGTGCCCGTGGAAGCAGTTGATCGCCACCACGAAGGGGATGTCCCGGCTCTCGAAGAAGTCGATGGAGGCGAAACTCGTCTCCAGACGCCGGGTGTCGGCGATCACGACTCCGCCGAGCGCCCCGTTGACCAGGTCGTTCCACATGAACCAGAAACGCTCCTGGCCGGGTGTGCCGAAGAGGTAGACCACCAGCTCCGGACTGACCGTGATCCGGCCGAAGTCCAGCGCCACCGTGGTGGTGTTCTTCTCACCGACCCCGGCGAGGCTGTCGACACCGATGCTCGCCTGGGTGAGGTACTCCTCGGTGCGCAGGGGAGCGACCTCGCTGACGGCGCCCACGAGCGTGGTCTTTCCGACACCGAAGCCACCGGCTATGAGGATCTTTACGGCGGAAGGCGCCGTCTGACTGTTTGTCATCTCGGTTCAGAGTCTCCGGAGTCCGTCACGTACGGCGGCCAGCAGTCCCATGTCGGCCCCGCCGGACGCCCGCGCCACCGTCAGGGGGGCCCGCGCCAGCAGCAGGCCCTGGCCGACCAGGTCGGCCAGCAGGATCTTGGTCACCGAGACCGGCAGATCGAGGCCGGCGGCGACCTCGGCGACCGCGGCCGGCCTGCGGCACCGGTCCAGGATCATGCGGTGCTCCGGCTGGAGCCGGCCCACGCGCAGGGGCGTACCGTGCTCGTCCACCGCTGCGTCGGCGGTGGTGAGCACGGTGATGAGACTGAAGTCGTCCCGTTCGGGAGCGGTCCGGCCACGGGTGATCGTGTACGGGCGCACCATCGTGCCCGCACCGTCCTCCTCCGCCTCCTCCTCGTCCCAGTAGGGCCTCACACCCGCTGCCCGTCCCCGGTGCCGAAGGCGTCGAAGTCCCCGCGCGCCGGGGCGGTGAGCTTCTGGCCGACCTGCTGGACGAGGTTGTGCATCGCCAGCGACATCACCTCGGCGTCGACCTCCTGCGAGGCGACGACGGCGAGGTGGGTGCCCTGGCCGGCCGCGATGATGAAGAGCCACAGATCGGCCAGTTCGACGATCACCTGGTGCACCGAACCGCCGTCGAACAGCTGGCCGACCCCACGGGCGAGGCTCTGCTGGCCGGTGCATATGGCGGCGAGCCTTTCGGCGTCGGCGCGTTCGATGGTGCGTGAATGGCTCACCACCAGTCCGTCGTCGGACAGGAGCACGGCGTTCAGTGTCTCGGCGACCGAGTCCACGAGACCGTCGAGCAGCCAGTCCAGATCCTGGAGGGTGGCCGTTGTGCGTGTCATGACCGTTCTTCTCTCGTAGGGGAGGGTGCGGCGGCGGGGCCCGGCGGCTCCTGTGCCGCACGTGCCGCGCGCGAGCGCCGCTGGAATGCCCCGATCGCCGCACCGGCCCGCCGGGGGACGGGGCGCAGCAGCGGGTTCTCGTCCCAGCTCGGGGGCTTGGGCGGAGCGGTCCGGGAGGCTGGGTCCACCCGGAGCTCGTCCACCAGGCTGGCCTGGCGTACGCGTCGGGGGAGCGGTGGCTCCCCGCCCGCCGGAAGGGCGTCCGGCTGCCGGCCCGGGACCGCGGGCGCGGCCTCCGGCCCCGTCGCGGCCGTCCCGCCGTAGGCGTGCGCGGCGGGTTCCGTCGCGGCCGGGTAGGGCTGCGGGTAGGACGGCTCGGGCACCGGATACGGCTCGTCGGAGGCGTCCGCGTACGCGTGCCCCGGTACGGGGTACTGGCCCGCGGCCGTCATGTACGGCTGCTCCCGGCCGGTGTACGTGTCGTCCGCGTACGGCTGCCGGGGCCCGGGGTAAGGGTCCTCGGCGTACGGCTGCTCCTGCGCCGGGTAGGCGGAGCCGTCCGTGGGGTAGGGCTGTCCGGCACCGGCCGTGGGATACGGCCGGTCCGCTTCGGCGTAGGGCTGCTCCAGCGCCGGGTAGGTGGTGTCCGCCGCGTAGGGCTGCGCCACCTCCGTGTACGGGGTCTCGCCCGGTGTGTAGGGCTGCTCCGCCTCCGGGGGGAAAGGCCGGCCGGGCACCGGGAACGGGTCGGCGGAACCGCCCTCGTACGGCTGCTCGGCGGCCGGCTGCCCCTGTTCCGCGGGCCGGGTCCTCGCGGCGTGGTCGGACAGGGCCGTCACCCCGGCCATCGCCCTTCCCTGCACCCGGGTCGGCAGCGCGCCCGGAGCGGCGGGGGCCGCAGGGGGCGTGAGGGCCTGTTCCGCGGGTGCCGGCACGGCCGTCGGCACGCCTGTGGGGCGGCTTCCCGGCTCGGGCACGGTCAGGGAGTCGGGGACCAGGACGACCACCCGGGTCCCGCCGAACGCGGAGGGACGGAACTCGACCCGCAGACCGTACTGGTCGGCGAGGCGCGCGATGACGTACAGGCCGAGCCGGATGTCCTCGGAGTGGGCCAGCACGTCCATGCGGGGCGGACGGCTCATCAGTTCGTTGGCCTCGGCGAGCTGTTCCTCGTCCATGCCGAGGCCGCGGTCCTCGACCTCGATGGCCAGACCGCGGCTCACCTTCGCCGCCCGGACCTCGACCGGGCTCGGCGGACGGGAGAAGGTCAGCGCGTTCTCGATCAGCTCGGCCAGCACGTGGGAGACCGGGCCGACGGCCCGCTCGGCGAGCCACGGGGCGCCGTCGAGGTCCAGCACGACACGGCGGTAGTCCTGCACCTCGCCCTGCGCGGACCGCATGACGTCCAGCAGCGGCACGGGCTTGCGCCAGCGCCGGTGCGGTGTGCCCCCGGCGAGGATCACCAGGTTCTCCTCGTACCGGCGCAGGCGCGCCGTGAGGTGGTCCAGGTCGAAGAGCCCGTCGAGCACCTCGGGGTCCTCGTGCTTGCGCTCCAGCTCGTCCAGCTTCTTGAGCTGCTGGCCGATCAGCTGCTGGGTACGGCGCGCGATGCGCTGGAGCAGCCGTTCGAACCCGCGGTGCTGGTCGGCCTGTTTGACGGCGGCCTGGAGGGCGCTGGTGCGGGCCTGGTTGAGCGCGCCGCCGAGCCGGGTGAGTTCGTCCCCGCCCTCGCCCGGGGTGTCGATCGCGCGGGCCTCGGCCTCGACGTCGATCTTCTCGCCCTGGGCCAGCCGCTCGACGACGTCCGGCAGCGCCTTCTCCAGCTCCTCGGCCCGCTCCTGGAGTCCGGAGATGCGCCGGCGCAGGTTACGGGTGAGACGCCAGGTGGTCCAGACTACCGCGACGACGGCGAGGAGACCGATCACCGAGGTGACGATCATCTTGACGAGCAGGGACATGACGGTGTCCTTGCCGGTGACCATGACCGCTTCGGTGCGCTTCTCCAGCAGGTCGACCAGTTGCGGGGTGACCCCGTCCATGGCCGTGCGCCAGGTCTCCTCGTCGGCCTCCAGCGTGACGAAGCCGGACCTGTCGGCCTTCGCCGGGCGCAGGACCTGCTCCTCGACCTCGGTCTTGGCGGCCCAGGCGGAGCTCTCGGTCAGCTTCTGCCATTGCTCCCGCTCCTCCGCGGGGAGGTAGGGAACGACCTTGGTCCCGGCCTGGAAGGCCTGACCCGAGACCGCGTTCCGCACCTCCCGCAGGTCCTCGGTGCTCAGCTTGCCCGTGGGCCAGCCGCGCGCCAGGATCGCGTCCGAGCGGGAGATCATCTCCTTGGCCCAGAACAGGTCCACGAGGGGCTGACCCAGCGTGGTCACCTCGCCGTTGTCCACGTGGCTCAGCGCCGAGAACAGCTTGAGGTCCACGGCGATCAGGTCGGTGTAGTAGCCGTAGACCACGGCCTGCTGGTCCTTGTCGCCCTCGTCGACCAGGCTGCGCTGGGCCGGCAGCTGGTTGATGGCCTCCCGCGCCTTGCCGACCGCGTCCCGCACCTCCTGGGGCGCGTCGTCCGCGGTCACGTCCGAGAGGGACTGGAAGGTCTTGATCGCCTCGTCGGTGAGCGTGCGCTGCTGCTTCAGCGCCGTGGTGGAGTCACCGGGCCGGGCCAGCGCCTGCGCGCTGAGCCGGCGCTCCTCCTGCAGGTTGTAGTACACGATGTTGGACGGTTGGCCCGCTTGTTCGGCCAAGAGTCCCTGGGCTGCCTGGCGTTGGAAGTCCAGGAGTGTCTGGCCACTGGTGACGGCCCACAGGGCGGCCAGTGCAACTCCGGGGACGACGGCCAGTACGAGAAGGGCTGTCCGCAACGACATGGGTGCCGAGTCGGTCCGCCGTGACGCGCGCGTGCGCAGGGGAGGCTCCTTGACGATGATGCCAGTCGGTGACTGGTCAAATACGTTAAGAACTTGGACGCGTTGATATTAGTCACAGTGCAAAAAAGAAAAGGAAGTGGCCTCACATGTGCAACACGGCGCGCACACAGGGTGCATACATATGCCTGCCGAAGTGTCGGGAAGGCCTGTCATGCCCGGGTAGCGGTGTGCACGCTCCGGAGTGAGGCTGAGGGTGCGGGTATACCTTCCGCACCACGGAGGCGCAGCTTCCGCACCTGCGGAGGCGGCACGGCCCCCGCGACGAGGAGGCGGCACGACCCCCGCGACGAGGCGGGGGCGTGGCTCCCGCAACGAGTGGTGGGGCGGCTTCCGTACCGCGGAGGCGGCACGACGGGCACGACGGGAGGCGGCGGAGATGAACGGTCACCGGCCGGACGCCGTCACCGGCCCCCCGGGCGCCGCGGCCAGGTCGCACGAGGGTGACGGCGTGACCGTTCGCGACGGCGCGCACTGCCGGTTGCGCGTCCCCCGAGGGAACCGCGGAATGACGGACGAGGTGCCCGACGAACCGTCACACCTCTCCGTGAACGCCGACCGGGTGTTCCGGCCCCGGGAGGGCGTCGTACCGGAAGAGCCTCACGTCATGCCGTGTGGTCATCGGCGAACAGGGCAGACGCCGTTCTGTGACCACGACGGGACGAGAGCGGACCCTCACCGAGGCGGACCGTAACCAGCGGGGCGGGCGCCGCGCGGCGCGCCGGACGGGTGAACCGCGCCGGGGGATATATCTGTATTCGGTGCTCTTTGTTCCGGATCCCCCGTCGTGATCGTACTCATCCTCAGCCATTTCGCCCTGGCGGCCTGCGCGGTACCGCTGGTGCGGCGCCTCGGCAGGTACGCCTTCGCCGTGCTCGCACTGCCCCCCGCTGCGACCACCGTGTGGGCGGTCACCGAGTGGACCCGGGCCGAGTCCGGCCGTGCCGTCACCTGGTCCTGGGAGTGGATCGGCACGTACGACGTGGCGGTCGCCCTGCGTCTGGACGCCCTCGCCGAGCTGATGGTGCTGCTCGCCGCCGGGGTGGGCATGCTCGTCCTGCTGTACTGCGTCTCCTACTTCGGTGACGACTCGCCCCAACTCGCCTCCTTCGCAGGGAACCTGCTGGCCTTCGCCGGCGCGATGCTCGCGCTCGTGCTCGCCGACGACCTCATCTCCCTCTACGTGTTCTGGGAACTGACCACGGTCTTCTCCTACCTGCTCATCGGATACAGCAGCGAACGCAAGAAGAACCGGCGCTCCGCCCTCCAGGCGCTCACCGTCACCACGCTGGGCGGCCTCGCGATGCTGATCGGCTTCCTGATCCTCGGCGAGGCCGCGGGCACGTACCGGATCTCCGCGATCGTCGCCCACCCGCCCGAGGCCACCCTCGCCGTGTCCGTGGCGGTCGTCCTCGTGCTGTGCGGGGCCCTGTCCAAGTCGGCGATCTGGCCGTTCAGTCTCTGGCTGCCGAACGCCATGGCCGCGCCCACCCCCGTCAGCGCCTATCTGCACGCCGCGGCGATGGTCAAGGCCGGGGTCTACCTGATCGCGCGGCTCGCGCCCGGCTTCGCCGACGTCCCCGTCTGGCGGCCGGTCGTCCTGGTGCTGGGCGGTGCGACCATGCTCCTCGGAGGCTGGCGGGCCCTGCGCCTGCACGACCTGAAGCTCGTGCTCGCCTACGGCACCGTCAGCCAGCTCGGCTTCCTCACCGTGCTCGCCGGCGCGGGGAACCGGAACGCGGCCCTCGCCGCCGTGGCGATGATCCTGGCGCACGCCCTGTTCAAGGCAGCTCTCTTCCTGGTCACCGGCATCGTGGACCACGCGGCCGGAACCCGGGACCTGCGCGTGCTCTCCGGCCTCGGCCGCACCATGCCCTGGACCTGCGCGGTCGCCGTGCTCGCGGGCGCCTCGATGGCCGCCCTGCCGCCACTCCTCGGGTTCGCCGCCAAGGAGGCCGCCCTCGACGCCCTGCTGCACGGTGACACCGCCGATCGCTGGACCCTCGCGGTCGTCGTCGCCGGCTCGGTGCTGACCGTCGCCTACACCCTCCGCTTCGTGTGGGGGGCCTTCGCCCGCAAGCCCGGTGTCGCCGACACCCCCGTCCACCGCGTCGGCGCGCTCCTCGCGGCGCCCGCCGTACTCGCCGTCGCCGGGCTGGTGCTCGGCCCCGGCGTCGGATGGACGGACCCCCTGTTCGCCGCGTACGCCGACGCCTTCCCCGCCCCGGACCACCCCTACCACCTCGCGCTCTGGCACGGATTCGGGACGGCCCTGCTGCTGTCCGCCGTGACCTGGGCCGGCGGCGCCGTGCTCTTCGCCGGACGCTCGCAGGTCACCCGCTTCTCCCGCCGCGTCGCCTGGCCGACCGCGGACAGCGTCTTCGGGCACCTCCTGCTCGGCCTGGAACGCCTCGCCCTCCAGGTCACCGGCTTCGTCCAGCGAGGTTCCCTCTCCGGCTACCTCGCCATCACCCTGCTCGTGATGCTGGTGGGCCAGCTGGCGGTCATGGTCACGGACCGGCCCTGGGAAGGGGCGGTCGCCCCCCGGCTGTGGGACGTCCCGCTCCAGGGCGCGGTGGCGGTGCTGACCTGCGCCGCCGCGCTCTCCTGTCTGACCGTCAGCCGCCGGATGAAGGCCGTCGTCCTGGCCGGACTGACGGGCTACGGAGCGGCGCTGCTCTTCGTCGTGCAGGGCGCGCCCGACCTGGCGCTCACCCAGTTCTGCGTCGAGACCGTGTCGATGATCGTGTTCGTGCTGGTCCTGCGCCGGATGCCGGTCCGCTTCGAGGAGTCGATCGGTACCTGGCGGCGGGCCCTGCGCATCCCGGTGGCCCTGGGCGCCGCGGCGACGATCGGTGTGGCCGTCTGGGTGAGCGGAGCCGCGCGCATCGCCGAACCCGCCGGCGCGGCGATGGTCGAGGAGGTCGCCCACCACGGGCTGAAGGACGTGGTGGCCACCATCCTGGTCGATCTGCGGGCCTGGGACACCATGGGGGAGTCAGCCGTACTCGCGGCGGCGGCGATCGGGGTGACCAGCCTCATCTATCTGCACCGCCGCAGCGAGAACTCCTCCAGGAGGGAGGAACTGCGCGGCGAGACCGCCTGGGCGCTGTCGGCGTCGAAGCTGTCCGGTCTGCCGCAGGGCGACGACACCGCGCCCGAACGCGACTGGCTGGCCGCCGGGTCCACCCTCGCGCCCGAACACCGCTCCGTCGTCTTCGAGGTGGTGGGCCGACTGCTCTTCCACCCCATCCTGGTGCTCTCGCTCTATCTGCTGTTCTGCGCGGAGAACATGCCGGGTGGCGGCTTCGTCGCCGGACTCGTGGCGGGGCTCGGTCTCATCACCCGCTATCTGGCGGGCGGCAGGTTCGAGCTCGCGGAGGCCGCGCCGCTGCAACCCGGACTCTTCACCGGACTCGGCCTGTTCGTGTCCACCGGGGTCGCCCTGGGCGGCCTCGCCGAGGGCACGGTGCTGCACGCCTGGACCTACCACGGGCACCTGCCCGTCTTCGGCGACTACCACCTGAGCACCTCGGTCCTCTTCGACTTCGGCGTCTACCTGCTGGTCCTCGGCGTGGTCCTGGACATCGTGCGGGCGCTGGGCGCCAAGATCGACCGGCAGATCGAACGGGCGGCCGGCGCACTGGTCCCCGCCACGGACACAGGACCCGGCACCGGGACGGGGGAGCCGAACCGATGACCATGAGCGCCTCGCTCCTCGCCACCGCCGTCGTCCTCTGCGCCGTCGGCGGCATCCTCATGCTCACCCGGCCGCTCACCCGCATCCTGCTCGGCGCCGTCATCGCGGGCAACGGCATCAACCTGCTGGTCCTCTCGGCGACCGGTTCGGCGGGAGCGGCGCCCCTGCTCTACGGAGTGCCGCTGCGCCGCGTCACCGACCCGCTGCCCCAGGCCATCGCCCTCACCGCCATCGTCATCACCCTGGCCACCACCGCCTTCCTGCTCGCCATGGCCTACCGCAGCTACCAGCTGACCGGCACGGACGAGGTCCACGACGACCTGGAGGACCGGCGCATCTACCTGCGCGCCGAGGTGCTCGGGGAGCGGGCCGAACTCCGGGAGGAGTACCGGGCGGGGTCCGGCCGTACGCGTTCGGACCGGGCCCGCTACCGCCAGGAGCACCGCCGGCTGGTCGCCCGGCTGCGCGCCGACCGCGCCCTGCAGGCCCGGGGCCGGGACGCCAGTGGCGACCTGTGGCACGACGTGCTCGGAGCCGACCCGGAGGACTACGTGAACGACCAGGACCACGACCGAGGAGCCGCCGGATGAACGCGCTCGTTCCCCTGCCGGTCCTGCTGCCGCTCTGCGCCACCGGGCTGAGCCTCGCCTTCGGGACCCGCCTCGCGCGCTTCCAGCGCTTCATCAGCGTCGCGGTCCTCACCGCCGTACTCGCCCTCTCGGTGACCCTGATGATCGCCGCCGACCGGCAGGGGCCCCTCTCCGTCCACCTCGGTGACTTCGCCCCTCCGCTCGGCATCACGCTGGTCGCCGACCGGCTGTCGGGGCTGATGCTGACCGTCTCGTCGGCGGTCACCCTGTCCGTCCTCGTCTACTCGCTCGGCCAGGGCATGGCGGACCGGGACAAGGAGACGCCGGTCGCCGTCTTCCACCCCGCCTACCTCATCCTGGTCGCCGGGGTCTCCCTCACCTTCATCGCCGGCGACCTGGTCAACCTCTACGTGGGCTTCGAGATCATGCTCGTCGCCAGCTTCGTCCTGCTCACGCTCGGCGGGACCGGGCCGCGCATCCGGGCCGGCTCCACGTACGTGATCATCTCGCTGTTCTCCTCGATGCTGTTCCTGACGGCGATCGCCATGACGTACGCGGCCACCGGCACGGCCAACTTCGCCGAGCTGGCGCTCCGGCTGCCCGATCTGCCTCTGGGCGTGCAGACCCTGGTGCAGGCCATGCTGCTCACCGTCTTCGCCATCAAGGCCGCCGTCTTCCCCGTCGCCGCCTGGCTCCCCGACTCCTACCCGACCGCTCCCGCGCCCGTCACCGCCGTCTTCGCGGGTCTGCTGACGAAGGTCGGCATCTACTGCATGCTGCGCACCGAGACCCTGCTCTTCCCCGGCAACCGGCTGGGTGATCTGCTGATGGCCGTCGCCCTCGCCTCGATGATCGTGGGCATCCTCGGGGCGGTCGCCCAGACCGACCTGAAGCGGCTGTTCTCCTTCACGCTCATCAGCCACATCGGCTACATGGTCTTCGGGATCGGGCTCGCCACCCGGGAGGCGTACGGCGGCGCCATCTTCTACGTGGCCCACCACATCACCGTCCAGACCACCCTCTTCCTCGTCGCCGGGCTGATCGAACGCCGGGGCGGCACCAACGAGCTCACCCGGCTGGGCGGACTCGCCAGGGCCGCCCCGCTTCTCGCCGTCCTCTTCTTCCTCCCCGCGATGAACTTCGCGGGCATCCCCCCGCTCTCCGGCTTCATCGGGAAGCTCGGGCTCATGCGGGCCGGCGTCGCCGACGGCAGCGTGTGGGCCTGGATCCTCGTCACGGGAGCGACGGTGACGAGCCTGCTCACGCTGTACGTGATGGCCAAGATCTGGAACCTCGCCTTCTGGCGCACCGAGCCGCCCGGACAGGCCGCCTACGGCACCGTCCTCGAGACCTCCGACGACAGCGACGACGAGGACGCCGACACCGGACCCGACCGCATCCCCGGCACCGGCGACGAAGGAGTGGGGCCGCCCCCGGCCGGGCAGCCCGTCGCCGCCACCCTTCAGGGGCGGGCCGTCACCACCACCATCCATCCGCCGCGGGCCATGACCGGCGCCACCGCGGGCGCGGTCCTGCTCGGCCTCGCCTTCACCGTGCTGGCCGGTCCGCTGACCGCCTTCACCGACCGTTCGGCAGCCGAGCTCATCGCGCGCCGCCCCTATGTGGAGGAGGTGCTCGGCCCGTGAAGCGCCTGATCACCCTGTCGTACCGCAATCCCGATCTGCCCCCGTACAGCGTCGAGTTCGCCGGCCGCAGGCGACGCGTGCTCGACCTTCCGCTGATCGCCTGGCTCACCCTGATCTGGGTCCTGCTGTGGTCCACCCTGACCTGGGCCAACGTCGTCACAGGCGTGGTCGTCGCGATCTCCGTCTGCCTCGCCTTCCCGCTGCCGCAGGTGGATCTGGGGCTGCGGCTGCACCCCTGGGGCATCCTCCGGCTCGCCGGCTATCTGCTCTACGACATGTACACCTCGGGGGTGAAGGTCACCCGGCAGATCTTCGCCGACCGGCCGCACCGGCCCGCCGTCATAGGTGTACCGCTGCGCTGCCGGAGCGACCTGATGCTCGCCGCCACCGCCGTCACCGTGTCCAACGTGCCCGGCGGCTCCGTGGTCGAGGTCCGCAGAGCCACGGCCACGCTCTTCCTGCACGTCCTGGACGCGGACGAGCCGGCGGAGCTGGAGGAGGCCCGGCAATCGGTCTGGAAGCTGGAGGAGCTGACCGTGCGGGCGTTCGGCACGCCGGACGAGATCGCGCGGGTGGGCGAGCCGCCGCCGCCGGTCCCCGGCTCCGACCACGCGGGGGAGGACGCATGAGCGGCCCCGAGACCGTCGACCGGGTGCTGATCACCGCCGCCGTCGTCTTCGTCGTCGTGGCGGGCGCACTGCTCTTCGTCCGGATCAGCCGCGGCCCCTCGATGCTCGACCGGGCCATCGGCCTCGACGTCTTCGCCGCCGTGATCATCGCGGGCCTGGGCGCCAAGTCCGCCTTCGCCCGGGACTCGTTCTACTTCCCGATCATGCTGGTGCTCGCCTTCCTGGGGTTCACCGGGTCGGTGGGCATCGCCCGCTTCATCGCCGTACGGGACAAACCGCTGTCGCACCGCAGGCCCGCGGACAGGGAGGGGAAGAAGTGAGCGTCTGGGTGCAGGTCACGGACACGGCAGGGGCGGTTCTCGTGTTCTTCGGCGCGGCGATCTGCCTGCTCGGGGCGGTCGGCATGCTGAAGCTGCCGGACGTCCTCTCGCGCAGCCACGCGGCGACCAAGCCGCAGACCCTCGGGCTGCTGCTCGTGCTGGCCGGGGTCGCGCTGCGGCTGCGCAGCGGCATGGACCTGGCGACGCTGGCACTCATCGGATTCTTCCAGCTGATGACGAGCCCGGTCGCCGCACACCTGGTGGCGAGGTCGGCGTACCGGACGGGCCAGATCGAGCGGGGCGAGCTGCTCTTCGACGACCTGGACGCACAGCTCACCCGGCCCGACGCGGAACGGGAACGGGAACGGGAACGGGACGGGGATACGGACACGGAGGACGGGCGGAGCTGAGGGAGCGAGGGCAGGGGCGGGGGTGCCGGGGGTGTCACGGGCGCCCGCGTTCGCGTATCCCCCCGCACGTCACATCGTTTCTGCGATGATGCGACGGGGAACCACCGGGCGCTGGGGGGCGTATGTCGGGTACGGGTACGGTGCTGCGCGAACTGCGCGGCGCACAGAAGTCGTCCAAGGGTGTCTCGCTCTACTCGCGGTACGTGAACCGGCCGGCCGGCCGCCTGCTCGCCGCGGGGGCGTACCGCGCAGGGCTGACACCCAATCAAGTCACGCTGATCAGTGCCGCGTTCACCTTCTCCTCGATCGCCGCCGTGGCGCTCGTGGAGCCGTCCTGGTGGCTCGGAGTACTCGTCTACGCCGGCCTGGCCGTCGGCTTCGCCTTCGACTCGGCCGACGGGCAGCTCGCCCGGCTGACCGGGCGCGGAGGGCCGGACGGCGAATGGCTCGATCATGTCGTGGACTGCGCGAAGATGATCCTCGTCCACGGCGCCGTGCTGATCTCGTTCTTCCGCTTCGCCGAACTGCCGGACGAGGGCTGGCTCCTGCTGCCTCTCGGCTTCCTGTTCGCGGCCGTGCTCACCTTCTGCGCCGGACTGCTCAGGGAGCAGCTCGGCAAGGCGGCGGCCCCTGCCGCACCCGCGCCCTCGAGTTCCGCTGCTCCGGTGTCCCGGGTGCGGGCCGTGGCACTGCTGCCGGCGGACTACGGGGTGTTCTGCCTGGTCTTCCTGCTGCTCGGCGCACCCGGGGCGTTCCGCGCCGGGTACGCCGTCCTCGCGGCCGTGCACGCCGTGTTCCTCGCGGCGTTCCTGGTCAAGTGGTTCAGGGAGCTGAAAGCGCTCCGGGCCGGCTGACGAGCACGTCCAGAGCCCGGCGCAGCTGGGTGCTGGACGTGTGCACGGTGTAGGGGAAGTAGACGACCTCCACACCGACCTCGGCGAAGTCCCGCTCCAGCCGTTCGCCCTTCTCCGTGCCCCGCCAGTCGTCCCCCTTGAAGATCACGTCGAAGCGGACCTGCTGCCAGGTCTCCACCTTGTCCGGAACTGTCTCGACGAAGGCGGCGTCCACATGACGCACACTGCGCACGATCTCCAGCCGCTCGGCCAGCGGGATCACCGGCTTGTGTCCCTTGGCCAGCGCCGCCATCTCGTCGGAGACCACCCCGGCCACCAGGTAGTCGCACTGGCTGCGGGCATGACGCAGGATGTTCAGGTGCCCGACGTGGAACAAGTCGTACACCCCCGGCGCGTATCCGACTCTGTGCTGCACCATCCGTTCTCTCCCCCCACGGTGGAACTGGTGCAACGACCTTACTGTGAAGAACACTTGTGCATCCCGTGAACGGATAAGCTCACAGAAGAGGCTGTTCCGGGGGGAAGGCGATCATCCGTTGTCCGCTGATGAGCATCAGAGACCGTTCGAGAACCGCAGACTTCTTGTGGTCTCCACGAACTACGCCCCCGAGGTGACGGGCATCGGCCCGTACGCCACCCAGCTCGCCGAGCACTGGGCCGCGTCGGGGGCCAGGACCGAGGTCCTGACCGGGATGCCGCACTACCCTGCCTGGCGCGTGGACGAGCGGTACCGGGGGGTGTGGAGCAGGGTGGAGACCCGCGAGGGCGTACGGGTGCACCGGCGTCGCCACTACGTGCCGCCCCGTCAGACGGCCCTGCGCAGAGCGGCGTTCGAGGCGTCCGTCCTCGCCCACGGCATCCTCGCCCCGCCGCCGGGCCGCCCCGACGCGGTGATCTCCCAGATGCCGAGCCTCGCGGGCGGTGTCATCGGCGCCCGCCTGGCCCGCCGCCACGGTGTGCCCCACATACCCGTCGTCCAGGACCTGATGGGCGCCGCGGCGGCGCAGAGCGGGATACGGGGCGGGGGCAGGGCCGCCG
The DNA here is from genome assembly GCF_042872025.1 of Streptomyces sp. NPDC005494. Lineage (NCBI taxonomy): Bacteria > Bacillati > Actinomycetota > Actinomycetes > Kitasatosporales > Streptomycetaceae > Streptomyces > Streptomyces sp. NPDC005494. The sequence goes on along the minus strand of NZ_JBIAJR010000004.1, from coordinate 294,631 downwards.
CCGTCGCCGCGAAGGCGGAGCGTCACGCGCTGCGCGGCGCCGCTCTCGTCGGTGTGATCCACGAGAGTTTCGTGGAGGGCGTCACCGCTCTCGGCGTGGACCCCGGTCGCATCCGTGTCGTCCCCAACTGGACGCATGTGGAGAGCCCTTCGGCCGACCGGGCAGCCACCCGCGCCCGGCTCGGCTGGCGCGAGGGAACCCCCGTACTGCTGCACTCCGGCAACATGGGCCTCAAGCAGGGCCTCGACGTCCTGGTCGGCCTGGCGCGACTGGCCCCCGACATCCGGGTCGTGCTGATGGGCGACGGCAACCAGCGCGACGGACTGCGCGAGCGCGCCGCCGGGCTGCCCAATCTCGACTTCCTGCCGCCCGCGGGCGCGGACGAGTTCACCGACGTGCTGGCCGCGGCGGACGTGCTCGCGGTGACGCAGCGGGCCTCCGTGCTCGACATGAGCGTGCCGTCCAAACTCACCTCGTACTTCGTCTCAGGCCGCCCTGTCGTCGCCTCCGTGGCGGGCGAGGGCGGCACGGCCGACGAGGTGCGCCGCTCGGGGGCGGGGGTCCTCGTGGCCCCCGAGGACCCTGCCGCGCTCCTCGCCGCCGTACGCGAACTGGTCCGGGACCCGGGGGCTGCGTCCGCCCTGGGCGCCCACGGGCCGCGCTACGTCGCGGACCATCTGAGCAGGGAGGCGGGCCTCGCCCGCTTCGACGCCCTGCTCCGCGAGGCGCTCGGAGACACGAAGGCGCGGGAAACAGGGCCCGGGGACGCGCGGGCAGGGGATACAGGGCCCGGGGACGCGCGGGCAGGGGAAGCAGGGCCCGGAGGCGCGGAGCCCGGGGACGCACGAGGGAGAGCACGCCGATGAGCCATCCGATCCGTCCCCTGGACGACCAGGACGAACCGGCACTGCTGCGCGACCAGTTCCGCCAGCTCCTGCGCTACCGGGCCCTCCTGGCCGGGGGAGTCGTCGTCGGCCTGCTCGGCGGTGGTTTCCTCGCCCTGAGCGGCGACGACACCTTCACCGCGACCGGTGAGGTACAGGTGCGTTCCGCGACCTCCGACCCCTTCGCCACCGGTGCCTCGGCCGACAAGGGCATCAACATCGGCTCGGAACGGCAGACGGCGGTCAGCGACACCGTGGGCGACCTGGCCGCTGCCACCCTGCTCAAGAAGGGCGACGACGTCACCGCCCGGAAGCTGCTGGCCGGCCTCCAGGTGACCAACCCGCCCAACACCCTCACCCTCCGCTTCTCCTACACCGGTGCCGCCCCGGAGCAGGCCCGCTCCCGTGCCGAGGCCCTGGCCAACGCCTACCTCGCGCACCGCAAGGCGCGCACCCAGGAGAGCATCGACAACATGGCCAACGGGTACCGCGCCCAGCTCGAACCGCTGGAGGAGAAGCGCGACCTGCTGGAGGAGCGGACCGGGGTCGACGCGGCCGACGACGTCAGCAGCGCCCGTGCCAACATCATCGTCTCCATCTCCGAACTGAGCCGGAAGATATCCGAGCTCAAGGCGCTCGACACCACCCCCGGCTACCTCAACAAGAAGCCGGTCGCCCCCACCGAGCCCACCGGAGCAGGGCTGCCGCTGCTCCTCGGGCTCGGCGCCGTGGTCGGTCTGGCGCTCGGGCTGCTGCTGTCCTGGGTACGCCTCGTCTTCGACCCCGCCGTGCGTTCGCCCCGCGAACTCGTCCGCTCGCTCGGCGGTCCGCTGCTCGGCACGCTGCCCAGGGAACGCGCCGCCGTGGGCACCCTGCTGGCCATCGGGCGCAGCGGATCGCGGCTGGCCGAGGAGTACCGGGCGGTCGCGTTCCGCCTCGCCTACGACCCCGCCTTCGCGGAGAGCCGCCGCCTCCTGGTCACCGCCCCGCGTGGCGACAACGCCGCCGCCGCGGCCGCCGCGGTCAACCTGGCAGCCGCCTTCGCCGAGATGGGCCGGGACGTCCTGCTCGTCGAGGCGGACCTGCGCACCCCCTCGCTCGCCCGCGATCTCGGTTCCTCCGCCCACGAGGTCCGGCCGCCGCGCTGGGCCGCCGGCGAGGAGGGTGACGGCAGCTGGCCGACCGGCGCCCGCTACAACGTGGACGTGCCGGGCTCCGGCGCGTTCGCCCTGGTCGCCGGGGTCACCGTGGACAACGTGCCACGCGCCCTGACGTCCGTCCCCGTCGGCCGCATCGTCGCCGAGGCCGACCGCCCCGGCGCGGTGGTCATCGTGCTGGCCCCGCCGGTCCTGTCGTACGCCGACGCGGTCGCTCTCGTCGACCGGGTCGAGGGCGTCATGATCGTCTGTGACCCCCGCGAGGTGCACCGCAGCGACCTGGAGCGCATCCGCGAGATCATCAGCGCCTCCGGCGGCTCGGTGCTCGGCGCGCTGCTGCACCCCGGCCGGGGCCGGCTGCGTCGCGCGGAGCGACGGCCGCGGTCCGCCCGGCGCCGCGCGGGCGGCGGGTCCGGGACCCCGGCCGCCGGACCGGACGGGCCCGAGACCACGGGGGACCCCGCCGAGACCATGGGCCTGCGCTCCTTCACCCTCCCGGGGGCGCGCCGGTGAGAGCCCGCACCGCGATCCTCTGCTCGGTCGCGGACCAGGGCGTGGCCGCGCTCACCAACATCCTGGTGCTCGTGGCCGCCGCCCGGCTCTCCACCGTGGCCGACTTCGCCCGCTTCTCCGCCGTCTACCTCGTCTTCACGGTGCTCCTGGGCGTCTCGGGGGCGTACACGGGGCAGCCGCTCGTCCTGCGTCGCGGCGAGGGCAAGGCCATCGGGGGCGCCTGCCGCTCGGCCGTCGTCCTCACCGTGGGCGCCTCGGCGGCGCTCGGCGCACTGCTGGCAGCCGTCTGCCTCGCCGTTCCGGGGGAGACCGCCCGCGCGCTGACGATGCTCGGCCTCGTCCTGCCGGTGGTGCTCGGGCAGGACGCACTGCGCTATGCCTTCTCCACACTCCAGCTGCCCCACCTGGCCCTGGGCGCCGACCTGGTGCGGCTGCTCTGCGTCCTCGGCGCCCTCTCCGTCCAGGAGTACGGGGCGCCGCCCGCCCGTCTGATCCTCGTCTGGGGGCTCTCAGCCCTGCCGGCCCTCGTGCTGTCCGCCCTCCTGCTGCGCCGCTCGACACCGGGGGCGTCCCTGCTGCTGCGCCCGATGCTGCGGCGCGGTCACCTCGGGGGGCGCTTCGTCGTCGAGTTCGGGGTGGGCAACGCGACCAGCCAGCTCTCCGTGCTCGGCCTGGGCGCCGTCGGCAATCCGCTCCTGGTCGGCGCCCTGCGCGGGGCGACCACCCTGTTCGGGCCGCTCAACGTGCTGTTCACCTCCGCCACCTCCTTCGGGCCGCCCCTGCTCGGCCGCATCGGCGAGGAGCGACGCAGGGTGCGGGCGACCGCAGGGCTCGCCGCCGTGCTGGCGGCCACCGCGGCCCTCTGGGCCACGGTGCTCGCCCTGCTGCCGGACCGGGCGGGACGCGAACTCCTCGGAGACACCTGGCCCACCGCCTCCGCCCTGCTCCCCGCGACCGGCAGCCAGTACGCGGCGATGGCCGTCGGCACCTGCGGGCTGCTCGCCCTGCGCATGCTCGACCCGCGCACCACGCTGAGCATCCAGGTCGTGTTCTCCCTGACCGCCGTGGCTTTCATGGCCGGGGGTTACGCCCTCGGCGGCGTCCCCGGGGCCGCCTGGGGCCTGTGCCTGGGATCGCTCTGCAAAGCCGTCGCCACCTGGACCAGGGTCGCCCGGCTGCGCAGACGGGGGCCGGTGGCGGAGGACGCCCTCAGCGCCGACGCGCTGCCTTCTGCTCCCTGAACGTGGTGATCAGCAGCAGGCACAGGGCGGCGATCGCCAGCTTCCCCGCCGCCTGGAGCAGCGGACCGCGCAGCAGGATGAAGGTGTAGCCGGCGATCAGAGGCGCCGCGATCGCCAGCACGCTCCCCGGCCCGGGACCGGCACGGGTGACGGCCAGGGCGTACCTGCGGTCGGTACGGGCCGCCGCGTAACCGATCAGCGCCAGCCCGCCGATCATGCCGGACGCGCCGAAGTCGACCCAGAACTCGGTCCACAGCGGGGCCGAGAGGTTGGTCATGTTCATCCCCATCCACTCGCCCACCCGCACCCCGGTGTCCTCCGGCTTCCCGCTCCACACCGCCCTCGGGACGAAGAAGAGCGCGGAACCCGCGAGCTGGCGTCCGTACGTGTGGCCCCGGGTGTCGACCCAGGAGATGGTGTTGGCGAACATCACCGTCTGGTCGTAGTCCTTGGTGGCCAGAGGCTCGAAGACGGAGGCCGACTGCACCGGCCGGTAGCCCTCGTCGTCGTAACGGAAGCGGTCGGCGTACGGGAACAGCACCAGGGCGCCCACCACGCCCATGGTCAGCACCGAGCGGTACATCGCCGCGCTGCTCGGGAACGCGGTGAAGAGCAGGGACACCAGCACCGTCAGGAACCAGTAACGCGCATTGGAAATCGGGTTGTTCACCACCAGGTTCACCGCTGCCAGCGCCACCCACACCAGCGCCGTCGACGGGGATCGCCGGGCGCGGCGGGAGGTCACCAGGCGGCGCGTGTAGAAGAGGAACGCGAGCAGCGCCGGGACGGTGCCGAAGCCCTTGAGGAACGCCGAGCCGACGTTGGACTCCTCCGAGACCACCCCGCTCTGCGCGACGGTGGCGCTGATCTCCTGACGGCTGGAGAAGAAGACGGCCGGGCCGCCGAGCTTGACCACGTAGTAGCCGCTCGCGAGCAGTGCGATCAGCACCAGCAGCCGCAGCCTGACCGGGTGCGCGACGGCGGGACCGCCCGTGGCCCGGGAGGCCGCACGCCGCCGCAGCGGGCGCCGTGAGGCCAGCAGCGCCCCGAGGTCGAAGGCCGCACAGCCCACGAGGATCATGGCGATGGCCGTCACCAGGTCCGAGCGCGGTCCCACCATCGGCGTCGGCGTCTGCCCGATCACCACCTGGGCGAAGGGCGCGACGCCCATGGCGATGTACACGAACATCCAGAAGACGCCCTGGAGCAGCCGCCGCCGGGTGGACAGGATCATCGTGGCGAGCCGCGCCCCGGCGTAGCAGGTCAGGACCAGTTGCAGCCAGTAGGCGGTGTCCCGGACCCCCGAACCCGGCTGGGCGGCGATCAGGGCCGGCAGGAAGCAGACCAGCCCGAGGATGAGCGGCACGGACACGGCACGCGAGAGCATCGCCCACGTCAGGGGCCTCGCCGGAGGCTCGACCGGCGGACGTGCGGCGCGCTCCCGCGCGGGGGCGCCCCCCACCGTCTCGTGCACGGACGTCATGACCCCCCGATCACCGGCCCGCAGGCCGCGCTCGCCTGGCCGTACGGCCGATGAACACTCTAACGAATCAGCCCACTTGGGGTGATGCGATGACTAGTCTGTGAACAACCGGCCGAGGTCGAGGGGAACCCTGGTGAAGATCCTGCACATCGTCACGCTGCACACTCCGGACCACGCCTTCGGCGGTCCGACCCGGGTGGCGCTCAACCTGTCCAAGGTCCAGCGGGCCCACGGGGATGACGCCCGCATCATGGCGCTGGGCGACGGCTTCGGCGGCCCGCTGCCGGGCGAGGTCGAGGGAGTGCCGGTGCACCTCTTCCAGGCCCGCCACCTGCTCCCGATGTTCGAGGTCAGCGGCATCACCTCGGGCGCCCTGCTGAACACCGCGCGCCGGATGATGCGCGGTGCCGATCTCGTCCACGTCCACCTGATGCGCGACCTGGTGACCCTGCCCGCAGCCCTGCTCGCGCTCGCCACCCGTACCCCGCTGGTCGTGCAGACGCACGGCATGGTCGACCCGACCGAGAAACGCGTCGCCCAGCTCACCGACCTGCTGGGGGTCCGCACCGTCCTGCGCCGTGCCGACGCCGTGCTCCACCTCACCGAGACGGAGCGCCTCGACGTGAACGCGGTCGCGGCCCCGGTCGCGCTCACCAACACCGTCCGGCTCGTCAACGGTGTGCGCCCGCAGGAGCGCAAGCCCGCCCGTGACCCGGACCGGCCCCCGACCGTGCTCTTCCTGGCCCGCATCCAGGAACGCAAGCGCCCCGAGGACTTCGTCGCCGCGATGCCCGCCGTGCTGGCGCGGTACCCCGACGCCCGCTTCGTCCTCGCGGGACCGGACACCGGAGCCCTGCCCGGCACGCTCGCGCTCGCCCGCCGGCTCGGCGTGACGGACTCGCTCGACCATGTCGGGCCGCTGGACCACGAGGGGGTCCTCGACGCCGGGCGGCGGGCCGACGTGTACGTCCTGCCGTCGATCGAGGAGCCCCTCGGGGTGTCGGTCCTGGAGGCCATGTCGGTGGGCACCCCCGCCGTGATCACCCGTACCTGCGGGCTCGGCCCCGACGTGGCCGCCGCCGGGGCGGGGCGGGTCATCGACAGCCGGCCCGGCGAGGACGCCGCCAACGCGCGGAAGGTCGCCGACGCCGTGCTGGAACTGCTCGAACCGGAGGCCAACGACCGTGCGGGCAAGGCCGCATGGGATCTCGTCTGCGAGCACTTCACCATCGACGTCGTGACACGAACCCTCCGGGAGACCTACGAGGACGTGGTCCGCCGGAGGGCACGCTGACTCAACCCGTCTTTCCCTCACGCGACTTGAGAGCGATCTGCCAGCGGTAGAAGCTCATCGCGAGCGCGAAGTCCAGGCCCGCCCGGCCGTCGAGGAAGCCCCGCCGGTAGACGTACATGTAGGCGAAGGACACCAGCGGTTTGAACGGCGCCTTGTGGAAGAGCTGTCCCTGGCGGGACTTCACCTTGCGCACCTGCTCCTTGACCTCGGGGTGGTGCTCCAGCCACGCCTCCCAGTCCGAGTAGCGGTTGTGCCGCTCGAACCAGGCGGTGACGGGGTCCAGGTCCTGGTGCTCGATGGGGTTGCTCAGCGCCTGTGCCGTCGTCGCGACCGGCTGGTAGTGCCCCTCCACCTCGCCGATCCCCGGTGCGGCGAGGTCGCCGACCTCCGGGTAGTAGCACCTGGTCCGGTCGGTCAGGGACCGCTTGCGGATCGTGTAGCCGTGCCGCAGCCGCTTCCCCGAGAACCAGTAGCCGAGCGGTATGTCGTAGGCCGCCGGCTTGGGGCTGTCCCGGTCCGCGAAGATCCGCCGCAGCTCCGCGAGCAGCCCCGGGCTGAGCCGCTCGTCACCGTCGAGCAGCAGGATCCAGTCCAGGTCCGTCCGGACGTTCTCCAGACACCACTGCTTCTTGCGCGGGTGTCCTCCGTCCCAGGTGTACGGGACGACTTCCGCCCCGCACTCCTCGGCGATCTTCGCCGTGTCGTCGGTGCTGTGGGAGTCCACGACGACGACCGCCTCGAAGTGGCCCAGGACCGACTTCACCGCCTCGGCGATGTTCAGGCCCTCGTTCTTCGTGGGGATCGCCACGGCTATGGGCAGCTTGTTCATCCGTTGTCTCCCTGGGGCAGCCAGGCGTAGCAGCCTGTGGAGGTGAAGGCGCGGGCGGAGCGGGCGACGGTGATCTCCACCTGCCCGCCCGTGGCCGAGGAACCGGACGCCAGCTGTTTGCCGCCCGCCCCCGTGACCTGCCAGCTGCAGGCCTTGGTGGGGGAGGGGGCCCTGTACCGTCCCGGCCGGAGCCCGTCGCCCTTGTGCGTGCCGTCGGCGTAGCCGAGTGCCGCCTCGTCGATCAGGACCTGGTGCTGGGGGCAGAGGTGCGTCACGGCCGGTTCGGCGTCGGCGACCTCACCGGAGACGATCGCACCGACGGCGATGTCCCGGTCGGCCTTGACCAGATACCGAAGCCTGTCGCAGGTCTCCTGCCCCGTCTGCAGCACCGCGGCCGGGTCCATGCCCTTGGGTACGCGGTCGGTCAGATACTCCTTCTGCTTCTCGGTGAAGGACCCGGTGGCCGGGGTGACGTCCCCGGCGGGGGCCTTGGACGTGGCACCGGACTTCGTGGCCCGGGGGCCCGGAGTGGAGGCCGTGGGCCCGGCGACGGACGGCGCGGAGGAAGCCACCGCGGACGGTGTGCCGGCCGCGGCGGCCTTCTTCCCGCCCTCGTCGCCGGACCCGCCGGACGAACCGCAGGCGGCCAGCGCCGCCGTCGCGAGAGCGACGGCGGCGCCGGCCAGGAACGGATACCTCATTCAACCGTCCTCAGGGCGTAGTGCGCGCTGACCGTCGAAGCGCTGAGCGCGGTCGGGTAGACCGCCGTCTCGTCGATCTGCCCGGCGAAGAAGTTGCTGGTCGGACGGTTGGCCCAGTTGGCCAGGTTGTCGCCGCCGACCCGCCAGTAGCCCGGGTAGTTCTCGTTGCTCGTGTACAGGAAGTTCGACGCGCGCAACTGCCCGTCGACGTACAGCGCCACGCCGGCGGGGCCCTGCGTGGCGACCACGTGGTGCCACGCCCCGTCGTTGTAGGACCCGGCCGTGGTCACGGTGCGACGGCCGCCGCTGTAGACACCGAAGACCAGCCGCCCCGTGTCGGTCATGTAGACGTGCTTGTCGAAGCGGGTGCTGTTCTGCATGGTCAGGTTGCCGAACCCGATGATCTTGCCGCCGCGGGTCGTGGTGGTCTTGATCCAGGTCTCCACCGTGAACCGGGTCGGCTGGGTGTGGCGCTTGTTGCTGTACGCGTACTCGCTCGCCCCGTCGAAGCCGATCGCGGTCGAGTCTCCCGCGATCGCGGCCGGGGTCTGCCGGTAGGCCGGAGCGTTGCGCAGGAAGCCGTTGTTCAGGCCTCCCGTGGTGTCCGCCGCGAAGGTGGACGTGCCCTCGTCGTAACGCCAGTAGAGCGAGGCGCCGTCGGCCAGCACCCGCGCCGGATAGGCCTGGGTGGACGAGGCCACCGTCGCGGACTGGGCCGGGGACTTGGCACTGGTGTTGGTGCCGTCGCTCGCGGTGATGCGGTACGAGTGCGTCTCGCCCACCGCCACGTCGGTGTCGGTCCACTTCAGCTGCGGACGGTCCCAGAAGAGCGAGTAGCCCGTCACCGTGTGGACGGGAGTGCTCGCCCCGTCCTTGTAGATCCGGTAGGTCAGCTCACCGTCGTCGGTGTCGAAGCTGGTCTGCCACTGGACGTCGATCTGCCCCGGGGTGACCGTGGAGAGACTGACGTTGGGCACCCAGGGCGCACCGGTGTCCGGGCCGTCGGCGAACCGGGTCAGACCCTGCTGCCCGGCCCCGTTGACGGTGGTGAACTCCCCGCCCACCCACAGGTAGTGGCTGCCGCCCTTGTCCGTCTGCGCCATCACCCGCGGCCCGACCGGCTCACCGATGCCGTCGTTCGTGTCGGGGAACCAGGGCAGCAGCGTCGGGTCGTCGACCGACTGGGCCAGCAGGTGCTTGCGCGGCTGGTCGGGGAACCCGCCCATGCTGGCGCAGTCGTGGGCGTGACTGCCGCTGTACAGCACGCCCGAGTGGACCAGGACGGCCTGGGTGGCGCCCAGGCAGGTGTCCCGCCAGCGCTGCTGGTAGTCGTTCAGGTCGATGGCGATCCGGCCGTCGAACACCCCGCCGCCCGTGCCCTCGTTGGCGGTGTAGAGCCCGGTGGCGTCCGTGGTGAGGTCCTGCACCGTGGAGGTGTTGGGGATGAAGCCCGGGTAGCTCGTGGTGAGCGCGCCCGTGGTGGCGTCGACCACGGCCAGGGCGTGCGAGGTGGTGCCGTTGACCGTGAAGAAGTCACCGCCGAGCGCCACGTGCTGCCCGTCCGGGGTCACCTCGACCGCCCGGGCCACCTCGTCGGCGTTGGCGGTCCAGGGCAGCAGATCGGCGCCCGTGGTGACGGCGGCGAACTTGTTCCTGGTCTGGCCGCCCACGCTGTTGAAGTCACCGCCCAGGTAGACCGTGTCCTCGGTGACGTCCAGGGCCCGTACCGTCGCCGAGACCGAGATCTTGAAGTCCTGCCGAGGCGTGCAGGTCGCGGTGTCGACGGCCGCGATGTTGCTGACGCCCACCCCGTTCACCGCGCCGAACTGCCCGCCCGCGTACAGGGTCCCGCCGTCCGGCGACAGCGCGAGGGCCCGTACGGTCGCCGTCCCGGAGGACAGGGTGAACGACAGGTCACAGCCCGTCGGAGCACCTGTCGCCGCGTCGAACGCGGCGAAGTTGACCGCGGGTTGCTCCGAGGTCCCGGCCGCCGCGTCCGGCGGGCGGACGGTGGAGAAGGTGCCACCCGCGTACACGACGCCGTCCGTCGCGGCCATCGCCCAGACGATGCCGTTGGTCTGCCAGGTCGTGAGGTCGTCCGCGGTGATCGCGACCGGCGGTGTCAGCGCCGCCGCCGGTGAGGCCCCGGCCGCTGTCGCGGTCAGGGCGCCGGCGAACAGGCAGAGCGCGGCGGACGCGGCCCGCACACGGCCGCTCCCCCCAGGTCTCCGCCCCGTGCTTCCGTTCATCATTCATCTCCGAAGGTGAGGACGAGCTGCGGCCGGTAGGCCGCGGTTGCCTCGCTCGACCAGATGCGGAGACTGTCAGTCCCGCTGCTGGTCAGGGCGAGTGAGGAGACGGAGCCGAGGGCTCCGTCCAGTGCGGACGCGTCCAGTGCCGCCGAGTAGCCGGTGGAGACGGAGGACGCGCCGGTGATGGTCCCCAGCACGGACGTGGAGAGCGCCGGCCGGGTGTTGTAGGTGACCGCCGATTCGGTCCATGTGCCGGTGACCGGCACGATGCTGTGGCTCTCGGCCGACCCCGCCGTCGAGTCCGACGAGGTCCGGAAGGTGAGCCGCGCGCTCTTGAGCACCTGGCCGGCCGGAGCGGACGGCAGCGTGAACCGCAGATAGCTCAGGTAGGCCGTGCTGCCCCGCGAGGCGAGCTGGGTGTCGTCGTAGTTCGTGTTAGCCGCCACGCCGTTGACGTACGCGTCCTCGTCCGGGGTGAGGGTGACGGTGCTGTCGCCGGGGCCCTGCGGGGCACCGGCCAGATCGTGGTGCGCGGCGACCTGGGCGGCGGTCAGTGCCGACGGATAGACCGCGGTCTCGTCCACCTGCCCGGCGAAGTAGTCGCTCGTGGGACGGTTCGGCCAGGCGTTGTTCATGGCGTCCCCGCCCACCCGCCAGAAGCCGTTGTACGAGCGGTTGCCGGTGGCCGGATTCGTGCCGACCACCTCCCCGTCCACGTACAGCACCATGCCGGACGGTCCCTGCGTCGCGACGGCGTGGTGCCAGGTGCCGTCGTTGTAGGAGTCCGCCGACGTGACGGTGGGACGGGCGCTGGTGCTGCCGGTCTGGACGCCGAAGGCGACCCGTCCGTCGTCCGTGAGATAGATCAGCTTGTCGGAGATGCTGCTCGTGTGGCCGCGCTCCGTGCCGATGTTGTTGCCGTGGCCGACGATCCGCCCGCCCCGCGTCGAAGTGGTGCGGAACCACGTCTCGACCGAGTACGGCGAGGGCGAGGTGTAGTGGTGCAGCCGGTCGCTGTAGACGTACTCGTCGGTGCCGTTGAGGGACAGGGCCGCCGAGCCCTCCACCGCGGAGGGCGTGGCGCGGTAGGACGGCGCGTTCATGTACACCCCGCCGTCCTCGCCTGCCGAGGCGTCCGCGGCGAAGGCGCCGCCGGCCTCGTCGTAGCGCCAGTACAGGTCCGCCCCGTCCGCCAGGACCTTCTCCTGGTAGGGGGAGGCCGAGGACGCGGCGGCCACCGAGGCGGTGGCCGAGAGGGCGCTGGTGTTCGTCCCGTCGCTCGCCGTGATCCGGTAGCCGTAGGTCCGGCCCGCCACCACGTCGCGGTCGGTGAAGGTCAGCTGCGGCCTGCTGAAGAACAGGGAGGAACCCGTCGTGGTGTGCACGGGGGCCGAGCCGCCGTCGCGGTAGACCCGGTACGTCAGCAGGCTGTCGTCCAGGTCCAGGGCGCTGCGCCAGCTGACCTTGACCTCACCCGCTCGCGGCGCGGACACGCTCACGGCGGGTGCGGCGGGCGCCCCGGTGTCCGGGGTGTTCGCGAACCGGGTCAGCGCCTGCTGGCCGACCCCGTTGACGGTGGTGAACTCGCCACCCACCCAGAGGAAGTCCCGTCCGCCGCGTGAGGCCACGGTCAGGGCGCGGGGCCCGACCGGCTCGCCGATGCCGTCGTTGGTGTCGGGGAGCCAGCCCAGCAGGTCCGGGTCGTCGACCGACTGAGCCGTCAGGTGCTTGCGGACCTGGTTGGGGAAGCCGCCCATCGTGGAGCAGTCGTGCACATGGCTTCCCGCGTACAGCACCCGCCGGTGGACCCGGAGCGCCTGCGTCGCGCCCTGGCAGGTGTCCCGCCAGCGCTGGCCGAACCCGTCCAGTTCCATGGCGAGTCGGCCGTCGAACGACGCGGGGCCCGAGCCCTCGCCCGCGGCGTACCAGCCGTCGGACTCCGCGTCGGTCACGATGTCCTTGATGACGGCGGACGCCGGGATGAAGGCCGCGCCGTAGGCGTGCGTCACCGCACCCGTGGCGGGGTGCGTCACCGCGAGCGCGTGCGAGGCGGTCCCGCCGACGGTGAAGAAGTCCCCGCCGATCAGGACGCTCTCCCCGTCCGGCGTCACCTTGAGGGCGCGGCCGGGCTCGTCGGCGGCCGGATTCCAGCCGGTCAGGGCGCCGGAGGCGGTGACCGCTCCGAAGAAGCGCCGCGCGGCGCCGTTGACCGTCTGGAAGTCACCGCCCGCGTAGACGGTGCCGTCCGCCCCGACGTCGAGCGCCCGGACCGTCGCCCCGAACTGCGGTGCGAAGCCGGGCCGCGGGCGGCAGGTGGCGGTGTCGATCGCGGTCAGGCCGTTGGCGGCCGTCCCGTTCACGGAGTTGAAGTATCCGCCCACGTAGAGCGTGGACCTGTCGGGCGATACGGCGAGTGCCCGGACCGTCGCGGTGCCGCTGCTGCGGGTGAAGGAGAGCGAGCAGCCGGTGGGCGCGCCGGTCGCCGCGTCGAACGCGGCGAAGTTGACGGCCGGCGTGGTGTTGCTCCCGGCGGGGGAGCCGGCCGGCCGGATGCCCGAGAAGGTGCCGCCCGCGTAGACGACGCCGTTCGCCTCGGCGAGCGACCACACGATCCCGTTGGTCTGGTACGTGGACAGCGCGTCGGCCGTGAAGCCGACCGGCGGGGTGAGCGCCGCGGCAGGGGGAGCGGTGGCCGACGCGGCGCCCAGCGCTCCCGCCGTGAGGGCCAGGACCGCGAGGAGGACGCCGCCCCGGGTGCGTCTGAGACGTCCGGGGCCTCTCACCGGTCCACCCGGACCGCGGATCCGGCGAGCTGGTCGTTCAGCAGCCTGATGTCGGCGTCGACCATGATCCGCGCCAGCTCGCGCGACTTCACCTCGGGCTTCCAGCCGAGGAGTTCCTCCGCCTTCGACGCGTCACCGATCAGCGCGTCGACCTCGCTGGGGCGCTCGTACTTCGGGTCGTAGCGGACGTGCTCCGCCCAGTCGAGGCCGGCGTGCTCGAACGCGTACTCCAGGAACTGGCGGACGCTGACCCCCTCCCCGGTGGCCACGACGAAGTCGTCGGGCGTGTCGCACTGGAGCATCCGCCACATCGCCTCCACGTACTCGGGGGCGTAACCCCAGTCCCGTACGGCGTCGAGGTTGCCCAGGTGCAGGCGGTCCTGGAGGCCTGCCTTGATCCGGGCGACACCGCGGGTGATCTTGCGGGTCACGAAGGTCTCGCCCCGGCGTGGGGACTCGTGGTTGAACAGGATGCCGTTGGTGGCGAACATGCCGTACGCCTCACGGTAGTTGACCGTCGCCCAGTACGCGTACACCTTGGCCACGCTGTACGGGCTGCGCGGGTGGAACGGGGTCTTCTCGTTCTGCGGGGGCGGGCTCGCTCCGAACATCTCGGAGGAGGACGCCTGGTAGATCCGGGTGTCGATGCCGCTGGCCCGCACCGCCTCCAGCAGCCGCACGGTGCCGAGGCCGGTGACGTCACCGGTGTAGAGCGGGGCGTCGAAGGAGACCCGGACATGGGACTGGGCGCCGAGGTTGTAGACCTCGTCGGGCCGTATGTCACGCAGCAGGTTCACCAGCGCCACCCCGTCGGCGAGGTCGGCGTGATGGAGCACGAAGGAACGATTCGCTTCCTCGGGCCCCTGGTAGATGTGGTCGATCCGCTCGGTGTTGAAGCTCGACGACCGGCGTATCAGCCCGTGGACCGTGTACCCCTTCTCGAGCAGCAGCTCCGCCAGATACGAACCGTCCTGTCCGGTCACACCCGTGATGAGTGCGGTCTTTGCCATGAGTCCCCCTCTGTGGTCGCCCTACGGGCTTTTTCGTTCACCGAAATATCTGGATCTGAGCGGAATGAGGCAAAGGGTCACCCGGCCCCCGTGCTGCTGGCAGAATCCGAGCCATGACGCCTGCCATCCCCGGCCCTTCCCAGGAATCCGTCCGGCCCCTGCTGCTCCCGGGCTCCCGCATATTCGTCGCGGGCCACCGCGGACTCGTCGGCTCGGCGCTGGTGCGCCGCCTCTCCGCCGACGGTCACGAGGTGCTCACCCGCGGCCGGGACGAACTCGACCTGCGTGACGCGGAGTCCACCGCGGCCTTCCTGCGCGACGCCCGCCCGGACGCCGTCGTGCTGGCCGCCGCCAAGGTGGGCGGCATCATGGCCAACAGCACCTACCCGGTGCAGTTCCTCGAGGACAACCTCCGCATCCAGCTCGCCGTGATCTCCGGCGCGCACGCCGCGGGGGTCCAGCGGCTGCTCTTCCTCGGCTCCTCGTGCATCTACCCCAAGCACGCACCGCAGCCGATCCCCGAGGACGCGCTGCTCACCGGCCCGCTCGAACCCACCAACGAGGCGTACGCGCTCGCCAAGATCGCCGGAATCGTGCAGGTCCAGTCCTACCGCCGGCAGCACGGCGCCTCGTACATCAGCGCCATGCCCACCAACCTCTACGGCCCCGGCGACAACTTCGACCTGGAGACCTCGCACGTCCTGCCCGCCCTGATCCGCCGGTTCCACGAGGCGAAGCGGGACGGGGCAGAGGAGGTCACCCTGTGGGGGTCCGGCAGCCCCCGGCGCGAATTCCTCCACGTCGACGACCTCGCCGCGGCGTGCGTGCGGCTGCTGGAGTCCTACGACGGCGACGAGCCGGTCAACGTCGGCTGCGGTGAGGACCTCACCATCCGTGAACTTGCCGAGACGGTACGCGCGGTGACGGAGTATCAGGGCCTGATCGTGTGGGACACCTCGAAGCCCGACGGCACCCCGCGCAAGCTCCTCGACGTGTCCAGGCTGTCCTCCCTCGGCTTCAAGCCGCAGATCTCCCTGCGGGACGGCATCGCCCGCACCTACGCCTGGTGGCTCGGCGCACACGCCACCGGCCGCTGAACCTTCGCCCCCACGGCTGCGGTACGTCCTGAATGCGTGCACACGACCCCCCACGCGATCCCCCTCGTGTCCCCCTGTCACGTCTCAGTACGCCCCGCGGCCGTCGGTGACGGCGCGGACCGTGCGGGCGAGCAGACCCATGTCCGTGGCCACCGACCAGTTGTCGACGTACCAGAGGTCGAGCGAGACCGTCTCCTGCCACGACAGGTCGGAACGCCCGCTGACCTGCCACAGGCCGGTCAGCCCCGGGCGGACCGCGAGCCTCCTCAGCTCCCGCTCGTCGTAACGGGACACCTCCTCCGGCAGCGGAGGACGTGGGCCTACCAGGGACATGTCACCCCGCAGCACGTTGAGGAGCTGCGGCAGCTCGTCCACGGACGTCCGGCGCAGCGCATGGCCGATCCGGGTCACCCTCGGGTCGCGGCGCATCTTGAACATCGGGCCCTCGCTCTCGTTCACTGCCGAGAGCTGCTCCCTGCGGGCCTCCGCGTCCGCCACCATCGTGCGGAACTTCCACATGGTGAAGGGTGTGTTGTGCTGCCCGTGCCGGATCTGGCGGTGGAAGACGGGGCCGGGTGACGACAGCCGCACGGCCAGCGCCACCGCGAAGAACAGCGGGGCGAGCAGAAGCAGCCCGAGCGCCGCGCCCGCCCGGTCCACCACGGTCTTGAGCGCGGCCTGCGCTCCCCGGCGCAGCGGCGGTGTCACGTGCAGCAGCGTCAGGCCCGCGGCGGCGACGGGCCGGACCCGGGACGCCGCGACGCCGGTCAGCTCCGTGAGCACGCAGAGCGCGAGCCCGCTGTCGTGCAGACCCCACGCGAGCCGGCGCAGCCGGTCGTCGTCCAGTTGCGGCCCCGGCGCGACGAGTACCAGATCCGCGTCGTGGGCGAAGGCGCTGCCCAGCACCGTGGACACGTCGTCGTCGGCGGGTTCGGGCGCGAGCCGCCCCGGCACCGGGGTGCCGCAGTCGGGTGCCGCCGGCCCCACCGGGACCACGGCCACGGCCTTGAACGGGTGATCCGTGCGGGAGTTGAGCAGATTCACCGCCCGGTCCAGCCCGGCGGCCCCGCCGACCACCAGGACCCGCCGCCCCGCTGTGGACCGACGTCGGCCCACCACCCCCACGAGTACGGCGACCAGCAGCCCTGGTGTCAGCGCCACGACGCCTGCGGCCGGGTCGAGCCCTCCGCCCGTCAGCGCCACCAGCACGGCCAGCATCCCGAGGAGCGCCAGCCAGTCGCCGAACGAGCCCAGGGCGGCCCCGGCCGCTTCCCCCGGCGGCCGGTGGGCGTACCGGCCGCGCGCAGCGCGTACACCGGCCCATACGAGGGCGGCCGACGCCGCCGTGACGAGAGGGCCCGGCTGGTCCCCGGCCCGCAGCGCGAGCCAGGCCGGAACTCCCAGTCCCAGCAGATCGGTCAGGACGAGCAGCGGTACACGCGGATCGGGCCTCTTCCTCGCCCGCGGTCTCTCCGTGTGGTCGCGCTCCACGGTCGTCGGTGGTCTCCACACATGCTCCGGAGCCACCGTGCGGTTCCGGGACCCGCCGGTACGCGGTCGTGGTGCTTCCACGATCCCAGCGGGCCCGGATATATCCGTTTCAGGTATTTCGACATGCCCCATGAACCCCCCAGCCACAGTTGCATCCCCACAAACGGGACGCATCCGCCGATCCCATGGACTGACGGATGCGCCCTCGCTCGGTGCACGATATCCACACACGTGCCATTTCGCTGGAGTTCCCGTGAAGTTCAGACAGCTCGGACGTAGTGATCTGCGTCGCGCCACCCGGCCCGCCGGAGGAGGGCACACCTAGAGTGGAGTCATGGAACCGCTTTCCGAGGAACAGACCGGCCAACTCGTCGCGATCGTGATGGATCTGGCCAGGCAGGGCCGCTCGGAGGAGCTCCTGGAGTTCTTCGACCACGGGCTGCCGCTCGACGTCCAGGACCCCGAGGGCAACACGGCGCTGATGCTCGCCGCGTACCACGGACGCACGGAGACGGTACGGGCGCTCGTCGCGCGCGGTGCCGACGTCGATCTGCGCAACGGCCGGGACCAGTCCCCGGTGGCCGGCGCCCTGTTCAAGGGCGAGGACGAGATCGTCTCCGCGCTCGTCGCGGCGGGCGCCGACCTGGACGCGGGGACCCCCAGCGCGCGGGCCACGGCCCAGATGTTCGGGAGGACGGCGCTGCTGCCGTAGGCGTCACGGGCACCGAGCGGTGCCGTCGTGGCCGGCGCGAGGAGCGGTGCTGTCGTGGCCGTCACGGCTGCTTCGCGGCTGCCCCGCCGTGCTGCCGTCGTGGCCGTCCCGGCTGCCCCGCGGTGTTGGCCGTCGTGGCTGCCTGCACGCACCGCGCGGCCGAGGGGCCCCGGACGACCGTGTGGCGTCCGGGGCCCCTCGTGTACAGCTTCGGGATCAGCCCTGCTTGGCTGCCTGGAGAGCCGCGATCGCCTTGCGGACACCCTCGCCGTAGGCCGGGTCGGCCTGCGTGCAGTGGTGGATGTGCCGCTCGATCGTGGCCTGCGAGGCACCGTCGATGGCCCGGGCGGTGTTGCCGAACAGGGCGTCCTGCTCGTCCGGGGTCATCTGCCGGAACAGGTTGCCCGGCTGCTCGAAGTAGTTGTCGTCGTCCTCGCGGTAGTCGAACCGGTCGGCGCCACCGTCGAGCGCCAGACCCGGCTCGGCGAACTGCGGCTGCTCCGCCCAGCGGCCGTAGCTGTTCGGGGTGTAGCCCGGCACGGCGCCCTGGTTGCCGTCCACGCGCAACTGGCCGTCGCGGTGGTAGGTGTTGACGTTCTTCGCGCCGCGCGGCTGATTGACCGGAATCTGGTGGTGGTTGACCCCGACGCGGTAGCGGGCCGCGTCACCGTACGAGAACAGCCGGCCCTGGAGCATGCGGTCGGGCGACGCGCCGACACCGGGGACCAGGTTGGCCGGGGTGAAGGCCGCCTGCTCCACGTCCGCGAAGTAGTTCTCCGGGTTGCGGTTGAGCTCGAGCTCGCCGACCTCGATGAGCGGGTAGTCCTTCTTCGACCAGACCTTGGTGAGGTCGAAGGGGTGGTAGCGGTACGTCGCCGCGTCGGCCTCCGGCATCACCTGGATGTAGAAGGTCCACTTCGGGTGGTCGCCGCGCTCGATCGCGTCGAACAGGTCCGCCTGCGAGGACTCGCGGTCGGCCGCGACGATCGCGGCGGCCTCCTCGTCCGTCAGGTTCTTGATGCCCTGCTGCGTGCGGAAGTGGAACTTCACCCAGAAGCGCTCGTTGCTCTCGTTGATGAACGAGTAGGTGTGCGAGCCGAAGCCGTGCATGTGGCGGTAACCGTCGGGGATGCCACGGTCCGACATCACGATGGTGATCTGGTGCAGCGCCTCGGGGAGGTTGGTCCAGAAGTCCCAGTTGTTCTCCGGGGAGCGCAGGTTCGTGCGCGGGTCGCGCTTCACGGCGCGGTTGAGGTCGGGGAAGTGGTGGGGGTCCCGGTGGAAGAAGACCGGCGTGTTGTTGCCGACGACGTCCCAGTTGCCCTCCTCCGTGTAGAAGCGGAGGGCGAAACCGCGGATGTCGCGCTCCGCGTCCGCCGCGCCGCGCTCACCGGCCACGGTCGAGAAGCGGGCGAAGAGCTCGGTCTGCTTGCCGACCTCGGAGAAGAGCGCGGCCCTGGAGTAGCGGGTGATGTCCTGCGTCACCGTGAAGGTGCCGAAGGCACCCGATCCCTTGGCGTGCATACGGCGCTCGGGGATGACCTCGCGGCTGAAGTGGGCCAGTTTCTCCAGGAACCAGACGTCCTGGAGGAGCATCGGGCCGCGCGGGCCGGCGGTGACGGCGTTCTCGTTGTTCGCGACAGGTGCGCCGGCGGCAGTGGTCAGCGGCTTCAAGTTGTCAGAAATCTTCCTGCTCCTCAGTGTGAGAACTTGCGTGCACCGGCTCCGGTTCCCGCTGACCACGTTCGGTCCGACACACCGGGCACAGACCCCAGTACGTCACCTCCACGTGGTCGATCGTGAACCCGTGATCGTGTCGCGTGTCGAGCCGCGGGGCGGCCGGGGGCGCATCGACGTCGGCGATCGTGCCGCACGAGCGGCAGACCACGTGCTGATGGTCGTCCCAGGTCTGTCCCTCGTACCGTGCCGGGGAATTCGGCAGGTCGATCCGTCGCGCCAGCCCGGCGTCGACGAGCGTCTTGAGCACGTCGTAGACCGCTTGGGTCGAGACCGCGCCGATGCGTGTCCGTACCAGGGTGAGGAGGGTACTGACATCGGCGTGGGGGGCCTCGTGGATCGCCGACAGCACGGCGACCCTGGGTCGGGTCACCCGCAACGACGCTCCGCGCAGGAGAGTCCTGGCCTCGGTTTCGATCACCTCCGCAGTGAAGCACTTTTCTGGAATGATTCCAATCAGTGCCACGTAAAGGCCTCCCGCCGCCGATGGACGCGGCGGGCGACGGCCCGGCGGGACGGGCCGGCAGCCATGTCCGATTCCCGCCAGCGCGGCCCTCCGTCATGCCGCACTCTTGAAGCGTGATGAGCGACGACAGCAGGTACGAGGCGGTGTGCAGCCGCGATGCCCGGTTCGACGGCGAGTTCTTCTTCGCCGTGTCGACGACCGGGATCTACTGCCGCCCGAGCTGCCCGGCCACCACACCCAAGCGGCAGAACGTGGCCTTCTATCCCACCGCCGCCGCCGCACAGGGCAGCGGATTCCGTGCCTGCCGGCGCTGCCGCCCGGACGCCGTCCCCGGCTCCGCCGGCTGGAACGCCCGCGCGGACCTGGTGGGCCGGGCCATGCGGCTGATCGGCGACGGAGTCGTCGACCGCGAGGGCGTGGCCGGGCTGGCCTCGCACCTCGGCTACAGCGCCCGGCAGGTGCAGCGCCAGCTGAACGCCGAGGTCGGCGCGGGTCCGATCGCCCTCGCCCGTGCGCAGCGGGCACACACCGCACGGATCCTGCTGCAGACCACGACGCTGCAGGCTGCCGAGATCGCGTTCGCCGCGGGCTTCGCCAGCGTGCGGCAGTTCAACGACACGGTGCGGGAGATCTACGCCCTCACCCCGGGCGAGCTGCGCGCCGCCCGGACCGGCCGCGCGCCGCGCCGGGTCGCCGACAGGGCCGGGGGAGTGCCGCTGAGGCTCGCCCACCGGGGCCCGTACGCCGCCGCTGAGGTCTTCGACCAGCTCGCAACCCACGCCGTCGCCGGTGTCGAGGAGATGACCGGCGACCGGGGCGGGCGTACGTACCGGCGTACCCTGCGCCTCCCCCATGGCACCGGCGTCGCGGAGGTCGGCGAGAGGACCGGCGACGGCTGGCTGGAATGCAGACTGCATCTGAGCGACCTGCGCGACCTGACGACCGCCACCCAGCGCGTGCGCCGCCTCTTCGACCTCGACGCCGACCCGCACGCGGTCGCGGAGCGACTCGGCGCGCACCCCGCCCTGGCCCCGCTGGTCGCCCTCAGGCCCGGGCTGCGTGCCCCCGGGGCCGTCGACCCCCACGAACTGACCGTCCGGGCGGTACTCGGCCGGCAGGTCTCCGTCTCCGCCGGGCGGCGGCTGGGAGCCGCGCTGGTGGCGGCCTACGGCACCCCGCTCAGGACTCCTGACGGCACCCTCACCCACACGTTCCCGGAATCCGGCGCCCTGGCAGGAGCGGGCCTTCAGGAGCTCGAGCTGCCGGACTCACGGCGGTCCGCCCTGCGCGGTGTCGCCGCGGCGCTCGCGGACGGCCGGATCTGCCTCGACCCGGGCGCGGACCGCGACCGGGCCGAGAGGCAACTGCTCGGCCTGCGCGGCGTCGGTGCCTGGACGGCCGGATATGTTCGCATGCGGGCGCTGGGCGACCCGGACGTGCTGCCGGCCGATGACGTCGCCGTCCGCGCGGGGATGCGGCAGGCGGGTGCCGATGCGGTGGATGCCGAGGACTGGCGGCCCTGGCGGACGTACGCCGTGCACCACTTCTGGAGCGCGGCGACGGACCGGCGCCGCACCGCAGCGGCGGGACTGATCTGAACGATGGAGGACGGGAAGATGACCTACTGGACCACGATGGACAGCCCGCTCGGGGAGCTGCTGCTGGTCGGCGAGGAGTCCGCCACCGCGCCGGGGGGCACCGCCCTCGCCTCACTCTCCGTACCCGGCCAGAAGGGCGGCGCGACGGTCCAGGACGACTGGACCGAGAACGCCGGGGCCTTCACCGAGGTCGCCGCGGAACTGCGCGCGTACTTCGACGGGAACAGGACGAGCTTCGGCATCGAGTACGCCGTCGGACGGGGCACCGATTTCCAGCGGCGCGTGTGGGCGGCCCTGGAGGCCATCCCGTACGGCACGACCCTCAGCTACGGGGAGGTCGCGGCGCGGATCGGCGCGTCGCGCGCCGCCGTGCGTTCGGTCGGCACCGCGATCGGCGCCAACCCGCTGCTGGTCGTGCGCCCCTGCCACCGCGTGATCGGTGCGAGCGGCGCGCTGTCCGGATACGCCGGGGGGATCGACCGCAAGCGGCAGTTGCTGGAGCTGGAGCAGAAGCGTCCGTAGACGGCGCCGCGCGGTGCCGAGCCGCGTAGGGCATCGGCGACAACGGCAACCGGCCGCCCCGCCCCGCAGCGATGCAACACCGGGCGTATGACCGACCGTTCGCACAGAGCCCGTTTGACGGTGTTCCCGCGAACGCCGTGTCCGCCATCGCTGCCCCGCCGGCCTGACGCCGTACGCACTGTTGTCGACTGAGGAAGCTTGCCCCCGCGACCGGTCGTCGCGAGGGCTCGGAGCGTTACTTCCTGCGGAAGAAATCGAACGACTTCATGGTGTCGCCGACTGCGTTGACGATGTCGGCACGGTCGACACTCCTGGTGTTGCGAACGCTGAGGTGGAGCACCCAGATGAGCGTGCCGCAGCGGGCAAGGAATGCCAGAAACGCGATGATGATCACCGCGGCGAACGCGTACGGAGACATGGCAAGAACGTCAACAAGAGAGATGGACAACGAAACGGACCCTTCGCCTACACGACGGAGGCCCTGGAAAGGGCATACTCCGTTGCGGTCGAACGACTGCAAGCTTGACGGCCTCCTGCGTGGAGGCGTCCACGTGGGGTCCGCCCGTGGTGGCGTGTCCGGAACAGAGTTCCGTTGCGGCTGCGCGTTGCGATACAGAGCTCGAAGTGGATCTCAATACTCAGCGTGAGAAGGTTCGGTGATCAGCTGTCAGGGGATGTACCGAACTTCAGATGCGGCACCCTCATATTACCAGTTCGCGTCTCGGACTTGAAGCCTGGACGTAACACCTGAGGGCTGCTGTCCCGCAAAGATCGGCTGGTGCGCCGCCCTGCCTCAAGGGCGCGGAGACAGGGCGGCATGATGTCCTCTCATGAACAGTGCAGAGCTGCGGCCTGCCCGGATAGCGGGTTACGACGGTGGTCCCCTCACGTACCAGGTCAGGCTCCTGGACGAGCCGCTCTTCTGGCTGGGGCACCTCTCCTCGTGTATCCAGAGCGAGGAGACCGAGGAGTTGTTGTTCGGCGCGGACCATGACGCAGCGGGCGACTTCCAGCGACGGCTCTGGGAACGGGCCGAGTGGCCGGCGTTCACGGTGCCGCTCGCTGCTGATCACCGTCTTCACGTGGTCTACCGGACTATCGCGGACGACACCGGAACTGACTACCTCCTCCACCACCCCGACTGGGGCCAGGCCGAGATCCTCGCCCGGGATGACGGGCACTTCATGGGTCCAGGTCTGTCCTGGCCCGAACTCGTGGCAGCTGCGGACAACATGCTGCCCGGCGGCAGCACCACCGATCCCCACTCCCGACTGTTGCTCCTGCTGCCTGCGTTCGGCGACGATGCAGTCCCCGACGACGCTGTTGGTCGCCTGGCGGATGCGCTCAGCGCCCGCATGATCGTGGATGATCCCGAGACCCTCGCCTCTGCTCTACTGGAGGATCAAGGGGCGTCCGGCCCAGCGCGCTGGACGGTAGCCGGGCACGGACTCTCCGTGAACGATGGCGAGTACTCCTTCCGCAACCCCACCAACCTCTTCGCCCTGCCAGTTGACCGCTTGGCTCGGGTGGCCACCGCGCTGGCGCCTGGACCCGCCCAGCAATCCCCAACGGCGAGGGGTGGTGTTTGAAACCATGCAGCCGTGCCTGCTGTGATCACGGCTACGCAGCCGGCGAGCCGGTCGACCATGCCCTCGGCCGGTCCCGCGGCGGGCTGACTACCAAGATCCACCTCGCTGCCGCCCGCTTGCGTTCGTCGTTACCCTGCGACGCCGCCGACCGGCTGGCGGCCGAAACGGTCCGTCACCGACGTCAGGACGAGGAGCAGGCTCCCGCTCTCTGACGTCCCGCAAGCCCGTGAGGTGCCGCTCGCGCAGCAGCGCACGGTGAGCCCGCGGCTGAGGCCCGCATACCCGCCGTGCGGCTCGTGAGTCCCGTTTCCCCACGTGAGAGGCGGGGCTCTGCTGTGCCCGTCCCCTGTCCAAGGAGCACGAGGGCACCTGCGACCCCGCCACCGGGCCGGCCTCGGACAGGCTGAACATCACCACGCGGGTCACCGGGCTGTCGTAGCCGAAACGCTTCTCCCCTGTCATGACGGCGTTGTCAGTGGGCCCACGTAGGTTGATCAGTGTTCCGCCGGTCCGGCGGGGACAACCCCTTCGTTGTGCATGGGAGATGGCACGTTGTCGGATTGGGAGAGGTCGAGCACGGCCCGGGTGATACCACCCGCGCGGTCGCGCAAGCTCGCCAAGGTGCCGTTCGTCGAGCTGGCCGACGGACGTCTGCAGGGTGTGGTGTCGAGTGGTTCGGACATCGGGCGCGTCTACGTGTCCTCGGTCGCCGCCGGGAGCTACGCGTTCGCCTGCAGCACCAACAACAACCGTCCCTGCGGCGGCGCGCGGGGATCGTTCTGCAACCACATCGGGGCCCTGATCAACGAGTCGGTCCTCCAGTACGGCGCCGAGCGCGTCGTCCGCTACCTGAAGGCAGAGGTCCCGGAGGGGGAGGTGGACGGGGCAGTGCTGGCGTCGGCCATGCGGAGCACCCGGCCGCAGATGGACGAGACGAAGGCCGCCGCCTCCGTCTTCAGCCGGTTCCTGCGGCACCTGGCCTACCTCGAACACGGCCCGGTCACCGCGCCGTTGCCCGAGATGCACTTCTTCCCGCCCACCAGGGCGGTGGCGTGATGCGCGCCGACCTGTTCGCCGAGCCCGTCGAAGGGCTGGACGAGGCGCTCGCCGCCGTCGACGCCTTCGACCACGCGCTCGTCGCCGGTCTGCTGCGTGCTCAAGCCGCCGAGCCCGCCGGCCCCACGGTACTGGCTCAGGCGCTGGCCGGTACACCTCTGGCCGGCCGGGTCGCCGAGGCGGCCGGAAAGGCCGCGGCCGGAGCGGCGGGTGAGGACCACTTCGTGGCCCTGGCCGCCGGGCGCACGGCGCTGCTCGGCTCGGTCCACGACGCGTTGCTGACCCGGATCGAGGAGGCTGTGGGCCGCTCACGCGGTGGCGAGGCCGCTCCGGTGGCGTCCGCCGGCCGGCCGGCGGCGAATCTGCTGACTGCGGCCCGGGCCTGGCTGTCCGATCTGGCGCGCTGCGGATGGCAGGGGATCGACCACGAGGTGGTCTCCGGAGCGGCGGAGGTCGTCTCCGCGATGCTCCCGGACCCCTCCCTGCGCCGCCTCGCGGCACTCCTCGACGGCTTCGCGGCCGAGCTCGCCGCTTCCTGCCCCGGCGCGTCGGCGGAGCGCTTTCCGGTGCGCCGCTGGGCGGACCTCTGGTCGCGAGGCATGCTGCTGACGTTGCCCGGAGCGGCGGTCGCCCCGGTCGCCGGGACCGCCGACGGCCGTCTGCTGCCCCTCGGTATCGACGTACAGGAGCACGCGACCGCCGCACAGGCTCAGGTGCACGCGGTTCTGGAGCCGGCGGACGGCTCCGCGCCCCGCCTCGTGCGGGCCAGTGTGTCGGTGCCGAAGCCGGACACGGTCGTCGGAGCCGGGATCTGGCAACTGCTGCGACCGCACTTGTCCTTGCTGGCAGCCGCGGGCGAAGGCCGGTCGATGCAGCTCACGGGCATGCCGGTCACTGCGGAGGGCGACCTCGTCTGGAGCGACGACCACGCGCGTCCCGGCGAGCCGGCGGAGGCGTTCGCGACCGCCCGTGTGGCCCTGCCCTCGGCGGTCGCAGCGGCGACCGCGCCTCTGGACCGGCATCCCGCGCGCATCGCCGTACCCGTCTTCCTCGAGGGCTACACCGCCCGCACGGACGACGACGGCGCAGTCACCTTCACGATCGCAGGGCTCGAACTGCCCGTCGACACCGACCGCATCCCTGCCGCGGGGCCGCTCACACCCGAGAGCGTCGCCAGGTCGAGCGCGTGCATCGCGCTGGTCCGCTGGGACGCGGGCACGTTCGGTGTGCAGCCGCTCGCCGTCGAGACCACGGTGCGGAAGAAGGTGACCGCGGTGCACGCGGGGGCCTGGGCCGGGGGGACGGCCGACAAGGCAGGAGTCCGGGCCGAGAAGGCCGCCACGGACGCCGCGAAGGTGCTGAGCGAGCGCGCGGGAAGGCTGTTGCGGAAATGACCGGACAGCAGAGCCCCGGCGTCCCCGGGCAGACCTCGCACGACAACCGCCGCCAGGTCATGTACTGGCGCCTCCTGGCCCAGCTCTTCGACCACGAGGAGCAGGCGGCCCTGGAGTCGGCGAGCCTCGCCGTCGTCCAGGACATCGGGCTTCCGACGGCGCTCCTGGACCCGAAGACGTCCGTCGACTCGGTGGTGCAGCGCCACCCCGGACTTGCCGCGGAGTTCGAGGGTCTGATGGTGCCGGAAGCGGCAGCGCAGGAGACTCGTGGTCCGGGCACGGAGGTCGATGACACTGTCGATCCGGCTCCGGGCGCGGAGGCCGACGAGAGCGCCGACTCAGCTCCGGCGGAGGTCGAGGAGAGCGCCGACCCCGCTCCGGGCGCGGAGGCCGACGAGAGCGCCGACTCAGCTCCGGCGGAGGTCGAGGAGAGCGCCGACCCCGCTCCGGACGCGGAGGCTGACGAAAGCGCCGACTCGGCCCGGGACAAGAGTCCGAAGCCGGGTGCGCACGAGGGCGCCGGCGCCGACGCACGCGACAAGGCCGCCGAGGTGCGGCGCGCCGCGCTCGTGTCGAAGGTGCTGCTTAACGTCTTCCACTCCCCGCCGGGCACCGTCACCGCGGGCCAGCTCTCCCGATGGCAGTCCGACGCCGGCTGGCTGGAGCGGGCGCTCGGCTGCAAGCCCGGCGAGCTGCGCGGCGGGCGCTCCGCAGGCGCCGGCGTCAGCCCGACCGGCACCGGCGGTGACGGCCGGACACCCGACCTCAGCCGGCTGATTCCCGAGATCGGACCGGAGCTCGGCGCCATCGAGGCCGGGCTCGTCAAGCGGATGCGGCTGCGCGAGGTGCTGGCCGATCCGCAGCTGGCGGGTCAGCTGACCCCGAGCATGTCGCTGATCGAGCAGCTGCTGCGTGACAAGGACAACCTGTCCGGCGTGGCCCTGGCCAACGCCAAGGCGTTGATCCGCCGCTTCGTCGACGAGGTCGCCGAGGTGCTGCGCACCCAGGTGGAGAAGTCGACCGTCGGCGCTCTGGACCGCTCCGTCCCGCCCAAGCGGGTCTTCCGCAACCTGGACCTCGACCGCACCATCTGGAAGAACCTCACCAACTGGAGCCCGGAGGAGGAGCGGCTCTACGTCGACCGCCTCTTCTACCGCCACACCGCGCGCAAGACCACACCCCAGCGGCTGATCGTGGTCGTCGACCAGTCGGGCTCCATGGTGGACTCGATGGTCAACTGCACCATTCTCGCCTCGATCTTCGCGGGGCTGCCCAAGGTGGACGTCCACCTCATCGCGTACGACACCCAGGCCCTCGATCTCACACCATGGGTGCACGACCCGTTCGAG
Organism: Streptomyces sp. NPDC005494; assembly: GCF_042872025.1. Taxonomy (NCBI): domain Bacteria; kingdom Bacillati; phylum Actinomycetota; class Actinomycetes; order Kitasatosporales; family Streptomycetaceae; genus Streptomyces; species Streptomyces sp. NPDC005494. The sequence goes on along the minus strand of NZ_JBIAJR010000004.1, from coordinate 267,473 downwards.
ACCCTGCTGCGCACCAACCTCGGAGGGGGCACCGACGGCACGGTCGCCATGGCGCTGGCCCAGCCGAAGATCGCCGAGCCCCGCAACACCGTCGTCGTGTGGATATCGGACTTCTACGAATGGCAGACCGAGCCGCTCTTCGAGAGCATGGCCGCCATCCACCGCTCCGGCGCCAAGTTCATTCCGGTCGGTTCGGTGACCAGCTCCGGCCGCGCCAGCGTCAACCCGTGGTTCCGGGAGCGCTTCAAGGACCAGGGGACGCCGGTGCTCTCCGGCCACATCCGCAAGCTCGTCCACGAGCTCAAGACCTTCCTCACCTGAAGCCTCTCGGCCCCGGTGCAGTCAACCCCCATACTCAGAAAGGCTCACAGACATGTCCGACCTGTTGCGCGCCCCCGCCGAGATCAAGTACGCCGAGGAGCTGGACTGGCTCGAATCGGTCGACGACGGCCCCAAGCCCTTCTCCTGGCGCCTGTCGCCCAAGATGGTCCGGCTGTTCATCCTGGGATCCGAGCGCTCGGACGGCCTCGACCGGGAGATCTCCCAGAAGTGGTACGGCGACCGCAGCTTCGTCGAGCGTTCCATCGTCACACTCGCCTCCGACCGCGGCCTGCTCCTCATCGGCGACCCCGGTACGGGCAAGAGCTGGCTGGCCGAGCTGCTCTCCGCCGCCATCTCCCGCAACAGCACCCTGGTGGTGCAGGGCACGGCGGGCACCACCGAGGACCACATCAAGTACTCCTGGAACGTGTCCATGGTGATCTCCAAGGGGCAGTCGCGGGAGTCGATGATCCCCTCGCCGATCATGACCGCGATGGAGACCGGCGCGATCGGCCGGTTCGAGGAGCTCACCCGCTCCACCAGCGACGTCCAGGACGCGCTGATCTCGATCCTCTCCGAGAAGTACATCTCGGTCCCGGAGATGGACAGCGACAACATCGTGTTCGCCAAGCCCGGCTTCTCCGTCATCGCGACGGCCAACAGCCGTGACCGTGGCGTCAACGACCTGTCCTCAGCGCTCAAGCGGCGCTTCAACTTCGTCCGCATCCCGGTGGTGACGAACAAGAAGAGCGAGGCCGAGATCGTCCGCTTCCGCACCGAGGAGCTGCTGCGCCGCCACCAGATCGAGCTGGACGTGCCGCCGACCCTGCTGGACGTCCTGCTGCAGAGCTTCGCCGATCTCCGTGCCTCCGCCGCCGCGGCCGGCAGCGACGACGAGAAGCTGGAGTCCGCACTGTCCAGCGCCGAGCAGATCGGCGTCCTGGAGGACGCGATCCTGCACAGCAACTTCTTCGGTGAGAGCGCGCTGACCGCCCGCACCCTCGCCTCGTCCCTCGTGGGGTCGCTGGCACGGCGCGAGCCCGAGGACCTCGCCATCCTCAACAAGTACCTGCACGGCGTCGTCGAGCCGCGCAGCAAGGAAGAGGGCGGCTCCTGGCCGGAGTTCCTGGAGGGCGGTCGTGACGCGATCGCCACCCTGTCATGAGCGGCGTGGACGGGAGCACGGCGTTCGAGGCGCTGCGAGGGCAACTCCAGGGCGCGGCATCCGAATTCGCCGACGGTCCGGACGCGCTGCAGGGCATCCTGCTCGGCATCGTGGACGACGTCGACCGCGCCGTGCGCGAACCCCTGGAGATCTTCCCCGTCTGCCACCACTCGCCCGCCTCGGCGGTCGCCATGGCGCGGCGGCTGCGTGAGAAGCAGCCGAAGGTCGTCTATCTGGAGCTGTGCGAGGACATGGCACCGCTCCTGACGGAGCTCAGGAACTGCCGTCTCCCGGTGGCGGTCCAGGCGTTCGCGAGCGAGGTCAAGGGCTTCCCCGCGGAGTGGGCGCCCCTCTCGGTCGTCGCCCCGATCACGGAGGCCTCGGCCGAGTACCAGGCCATCGCCTACGCCCTGGACACCCCGGGCGTGGAACTGGTGCTCGTGGACCGCTCCTCGGACCACGTGTTCCAGTGGCAGGCGGCGGGCCGGGCCGATGCCGCGGACCAGGACACACCGCCCGCCGAGGAGGAGGCGGCGCTGCACGGTGACGCCGTCGGAGTGGAGATCGGCGATCTGCGTCCCCGCTTCGCCGAACTGGAGGAGCACCTCCTGCACCACGGCCGCGTGCGCCACTGGTCGGAGTGGTGGCACCAGTACGTCGAACTGCCGCTCGGCGACAGCGACCACGACACCTACCGCCAGGTCATGCTCCTGATCGGCAGCCTCTTCCGCCGCCTGGCCCCTGGCGACGCCGACCGGCTCCGTGTCGACGAGGACCGCGAGCGTCACATGTGGACCCGGATGCGCGAGCACCTCGCCGCGACGGGCACCGACCCGCAGGACTGCCTCTACGTCTGCGGAGCGTTCCACGCCTCCAGCCGTGTGGAGGAGTTCGGTGTCCACGGCAGCGGTTCCTTCGAGATCACCCCGCCGAGCGAGAGCACCTGGCAGTACGGGCTCATCCCCTCCAGCCACTCGGCGATCGAGGCGCAGTTCGGCCTGGCCGCCGGGTCCGTGTCGATCGCGGCAACCCAATGGGCGAAGAACCTCAAACGCACCCGGGTGAAGCCGTACCGGCTGGCGGGCCAGGCGGGCGCCAGGAAGACGGCCGGGGCCAAGAAGTCCGCCGTTCAGGCCACCCCCACGGCCCCCGAGGCGCCTTCCGACAAGCTCTCCGGATTCCTGCAGAGCCCGCCGGCCCTCGACCGCCTGGACGAGGCCGAACTCCTCGGCTGGTCCGTGGAGATCGTCCGTTCCGCCCGCCGCAACGGCTACCTCGCCTCGACCGCCGACGCCATCGCCGTGTTCGAGACCTCGATCCTGCTGGCGGGCATGCGCGACCGCGCGAGGCCGACCCCGTACGACTTCCAGGACGCGGCGGTCACCTGCATCGAGAAGGAGACCGTTCCGGGCCGGCGCGACGTGCGCCGCCTCGTCGAGATCCTGATGGGCGGTGACCGGGTCGGCCAGGTCGGTTACGACGCGCTGCCGCCCCTGGCCCGCGACGTGCACGACCGGCTCGCTCCGCTGAATCTCAAACTCCAGCAGCGGGGCGTGCAGCGGGCGTTGCTGGACCTGGCCTCCAGGCAGGAGCTGCGCCGGTGCTCCGACCTGCTCTGGATGCTGCGCCGCCTGATGCCGCACGGGGCCGCACGGCCCATCATGGGGGAGCGGGAGCTCGGCAAGCAGTCGGTGCAGGAGTCCTGGGACCTCGCGCTGGGCACCCACCAGCGGGCGCTGATCGAGCTCGGTTACGAAGGCGTCAGCGTCGAGCAGGTCCTCGAACAGCGGCTGCGTCGCGTGGCGTACGCCCCGAACGCCACCACGGCGCAGGTCCTCGAAGCGGTCGAGGACGCCGAGCTCCATCTGCGCGGCGGCCGGCTGGCCGACGAGCTGGGCACCCGGGCCCTGGAGGTGCTGGCCACCGAGCGCAGCGTCGACGGTGCGCCCGAGGTGCTGCGCCGGGTGCGACGGCTCCTGGCGTACTACCGCATCAGCCGGCCGGAGCTGCCGTCCTGGATCGAGACCTTCGCCAAGACGGGCTACGCGCACTACTGCACGCTCCTGCCCACGGCGTTCACCGACGAGGACGCGACCGTACGCCAGGTCGCCGCGATGCTGGGCTTCCTCTTCAGCATGGAGAGCCTGGCGCTCTCGCTCGGCTGCGACCGGACCCAGCTGGACCTGGCCTTCGCGCAGTCGCATCCCCAGGAACCGTCGAGGGTGGCGCTCCTCTGGGCGGCGCGGGTGCACCTCGGGCAGCTCTCCCGCGCCGAGCTGCGGGAGCGGTGCGACGCGCTGCTGGACAACCCCTTGGTGGTACCCGCCTATCCGCGCTACCTCAGCGGGTTCCTGCACGCCCTGGAGCCGGTGCCGCAACTGGCCGACTTCGTGGTGGAGGCGGTGTCGAACGCCTTCGCGCGGCTGCCCGACCCGGTGCTGCTGCCATGGCTGCCGAAGCTCATCACCACGCTGCGCTCCGAGGGAGCCGATCTGGCCCCTCTGCTGATCCGTGAGGCCGGACGCGTCTTCCCGGGCCGGCTCGCCGCACTGGACGCCTGGGTGCCCCCGTGGCAGGCCGCCCCGGAAGCCCCCGCTCTCCCAGCGGCGACGGACGGCGGCGCGGCAGGCCGCGCCGTGCTGCTCGCCGCCCACCCGGAGACGTGCGACAGCCTGGCGGAGCTGCTGGGCTGTGAGGACCCCTGGGAGACGGAGACAGCAGCTCCCACCGGATCGCTGCTCACCGCCCGCCACCCCGAGACCGCCGAGGCACTGGAGGCCCTGCTGGCGGGAGTCTGACGTGTGGAGGCCCTGCCGGTGTGGGTCTCACGCACCGGTCAGCGCCGACGGCCCGGCGCAGACTCAGACGGGAGCGCCGATGGCCCCCCCGCGCTGAGGCACGGCGGGCGCCGGTGGCCCCGTGCTGTGACGTACGGCGGGCGCGGGGGCGTTCCGCGCGAGCACCGTGCGGCCGGCGCAGGCGCAGGCGTTCCGCGCGAGCACCGTGCGGAACGCCTGCGCGGGCCCTTCCGCCCCGGACGGGTACGTGACCAGGCGGCCCCGGCCAGTGCGGGGAGCATGTGGCCGGGCCTGCCCGCTCGGTGACGCATGCGCCCCGCCGGGGCCGCCCGCCCGGTGACGCATGCGCCCCGCCGGGCCTGGCCGCTCTGTGATGGATGCGCCCTGCCGGGGTTGCCCGCTCTGTGATGGATGCAGCCTGCCGGGGCCGGCCACCCAGTAACGGATTCGCCCCGCCGGGCCTGCCCGCCCTGCGATGGATGCGCCCTGCCGGGCCGGCGCACGCACACTTCGGCCGATACCGAACCACCGGGCCCGTAGCGTGCCGGGAGTCGCGTGGGAGACGCCCGCGCGGGCGACAGCGAAGGGCCGAGCATGCCGGGGACAGACCTGAAACAGCGCCTTGCCGAGAGGTTCCGCGCGGTCAACGGAGACCATCCGATGACCGACGCGGACGACGCCTACGTCGATACGCAGTTCGTCGCGCTGGAGGACCTGTGCGCGGCCGAGGGCCACGACGTGGAAGAGGTCCGCCGGCTGATGCTGGAGCGGCTCCTGCCACTTCCCGGATACCTGCGCTCCGACGGTCGCGAGATGGTGCCCGCCGACCTCTTCGCGCTCGCCGCCGAAGCGGGCGGACCGGAGAGGCTCGAAGCGTGGTTCACCGCCCACTGGACCGACCCGGCCGCCGGCCGGGACGAATGGGACGCCTACCTCAGCGGACAGTACGTCTGCCTCCACTCGGTGACCCCTGCCACGATCCGGCGCAAGGACCACCTGACGGCTGCGATCACGACCGCGCCGGACGAGCCGGACGCCGGATCGGCGCAGTGGTCGGCGCGTCTGCACCACCTGATCGACGAACTCGACGCGCTGGAGCCGGCGTTCACCGAGTACGACCGCCTGCGCTTCGGTGGTCCCACCTCACGGGACGCCTGCGTCGTCGCGATGCGCGCACGCTTCCCGCGCCCCTGACCAGGCCCCCCGGAGCATGCCGCCTCGGCGCCCCCGGCATGAACCTCAGACGTCGCCCGCACGGCCGTCACGCGGCGCGCTACCCGTGTCACGCGGACCAGGGCGCAATTGCGAGGGCCGAGCGCGCGGGGTGCGCCCCGGGCCCCCGGCCGTACGACCGGGATGCCCGGTCCGGGCCTTCTGCTGGGGGACGACGACCGACAGGGCTCGCCACCACTGCGCGATCGGCGCCGCGTACGGGGGTTCCGTGGTCAGTGGTGGGCGTGGACCACGGCGTGGCCTTTGCCGCGGCCGATCATCCACTTGTTGACCGGTGTGGTGATCAGGAAGGCGACCGCGAAACCGCCCAGCAGCGCCGACCAGAAGAGGCCGTCCGACAACTCGGCGTCCATCGCGCCGGGGACGAGGGCGATGATGCCGTTGTCGACGAGTTCCATCACGGCGATGGAGACGGTGTCCGCCGCGAGCGCGACCTTGACGGCGGCCTTGAGGCCCAGCCCGGCGCGGCGGACCGCGAAGAGGGTGAACGAGTAACCGAACACGAAGGCCAGGGAGATCGCCAGGATCATGGTGGACACGTTGCCCCACATCAGGGCGGTGCCGATGACCATGCCGAGGATCTCGCCGATGGCGCAGCCGGTCAGGCAGTGCAGCGTGGCTTTCGCCGCGGTTGCCCACGAGGCCCCGGCGCTGTGGCTCGTACGGTGCCCCGTCTGGTCGCCTCCGGCGCCGGGGCCCGTGCGGTGTCCAGGGTGGTGGTGTCCGGTGCTGTGGCTTGTACGGTGTCCCGCGTTTTCGTGCCCTGCGTCGTGGTCGTGGTGGTGTGCGTTGCCGGTGTGACGCGTGCTGTCGTCCATGGCCGCTTCCCCGTTCCCGTCCGTGTGGCCCGTCGCGAGCCCTTCTCACTTCGGAACCATATACCCCCCAGGGGTATTCCCTCTCGTGTTTCGGCTGACGCGCGGCCGTGTTTTCCCCGCCGGGCGCCGGGCCGTGTAGCCATAGGCGGCCGGGCGACGGGATTCGCGGAAGGGGTGGCCTGGGCGGCGCGGCCGGAGCACGAGTTCCCGCCGCCCAGGCACGAGTTCCCGCCGCCCAGGCACGAGTTCCCGCCGCCCAGGCACGAGTTCCCGCCGCCCGGGCACGAGTTCCCGTCGCCTGAGCAGGGCTCCGGGCTCACCCCCCGGCGCGGCTTCCGGGCCACGCGGCGCCGATGCGGTACGGAATGCCCCGCACCGGCGTCCGGGCGGCCCGGCCCGGCGCGGCATCAGTCGCGGAAGTGGGCCTTGCTGATCACGCCGTGCACCCCCGTGGTGCGGTCCACCACCTGCGAGACCTCGAAGTCCGCCGCCGCCGACAGATAGGCGTAGGCCGTCGAGCGGTCCATGCCCAGGTCGTCCTGGAGGAAGTCCAATGCGTTCACCACCGCGCGGCGCATCGCCACGTCCAGGTCGCCCAGATTTCCCGACGCCGAGCCGTCGGGGTCGGAGAGGCCGACGGGAATCCAGGTGTCCTTCGTCTCGCCGAACGGATAGCGGTGGGCGACCGACGGGGCGTCCCCGCTGCCCGGCTTGCACACGGTCAGCCGGAAGGTCGCGCGGAGCGAACCCTCCAGCGCGGTGAGCGCGGCCTCCCCGTTGCCCATCGCGAGGTGCGGGTCGCCCAGGTAGAAGAGCGCCCCCTCCGCGAAGACAGGGAGGTAGAAGGCCGAGCCCTCTCCCAGGTGACGGATGTCGATGTTGCCGCCGCCCAGGGTCGGCGGGATCGAGTTCAGCAGCGGGTCGGTCGCAGAGCCCGCCTCGGCGAAGGCGACACCCATCATTCCCATGTGCGGGGCGAGCGGGAACCGTACCTTCCCCTTCCGGCCGACGGGCAGCACTGCCTGCGCGCCCTGTGCGCTCCGCTCCACCGGTGTGAAGACGGAGACGTTGCCGTACTTCTCCGGGTCACCCGACGCCCTGCCGTCCGACTCCAGCGGTGGCATGACCTCGGCCGCCGTGACGCCGTCCGGGGCCCCGCCGTCCGCGCGGCGGGCCAGCGCGCCCTTCCCGTGCCGGCTCGAGATCACGCCGTACGGCACGCGGGGGAGCAGCGACAACGGCTCCACCTTCAGGACGTCACCGGGCTCGGCGCCCTCGACCGCGACGGGGCCGATCACCACGTGCGGGCCGTCCACGTCGAAGTTCCGCGCGGTGCGGGCGTAGTCGCGGGCCACCGCCACCGCGTCACGGAGTACCCGGTCGGCGGGCACGCCCTGGGAACGGAAGTAGGCGAGCGGATCGCGGCCCTGGTCCTCCAGCAGGCCCTCGTGCGAGAGCGTGTCCACGGTGAGCGTCTCCCCGGAGCGCATCCGGAGCACGGGCTCACTGCCGCGCGACGGTACGTATCCCCAGCGCACCTCGTCCGCGTCGGCGCGCAGATAGTGGCGCCCGTGCACCGGGCCCTTGCCCGGCTGGAGTATCTGCCCCGGATAGGAGACGTGCGGACCCTTCGAAGGTGCCGCCGATGCCCGGCCCTGTGCCGCGAGCGTGGCGGCGGCGGTCAGTGCGCCCGCGCCCGCCGCGGCCCGCAGCAGACCACGCCGGCCCAGCCGGTCCTTCAACTGCTCGTGCAGACCATGAAGTTCGCCGGTCACATCAGCCACGCGCAACTACCTCCAGAACACCGTGCCGTCCCGGCTCCGGTACTTGCCGGAACGATGTTGTGCCTGGTCTACGGGGCGGGTGTTACGAGGAGCGCTCCGCTCGAATTCCGCCCGGTAACGGGGATCCTGCCGACGGAACGGGCGGCCTGCGGTCCCCCCCCGCCCCCGCACCGCTGCACCTGCACGACCCGTTCCCGGCCCAGGGACGGCCCTGCGACGGCACGGCTCCCGTGTATACGTCGCTCGGCGTCGAGCAGCCGGCCACGAGCAACTGCTCCGAGCAGCTGCGCCACGCCCGCGTGCCACTGCCGTGCCCGCGTACCACACCCGGGCCGGGTGCCCCTGCCGTGCCCGCGCACGTCACCGCGCCCGCGTACCACCGTCATGCCCGTGAACCACCGACACGGCCGGGAGACCCACCGCCACGGCCGGGAGGCCGGCCTTCAAGGGCGGGCGGACCGCGACTACGGTGTCCGAACATGACCGACGACGCGTGGCTGACGGACACCAGGAACTCCTACGACACGGTCGCGGACAGCTACGCCGACCAGCTGCGCGAGGCCCTGGCAGAGGAGCCCTACCTGCGGGCGGCGCTGGCACTCTTCGCCGAGACGGTCCGCACGGCAGGGGGTGGGCCCGTGGCGGACATGGGCTGCGGTCCCGGGCACGTGACGGCACACCTGCGGGACCTGGGAGTCGACGCGTTCGGCATCGACCTCTCACCCACCATGATCGACGTGGCCCGGCGCGACCACCCCGGCCTGCGGTTCGAGGTCGGCTCCATGACGGACCTAGACCTCGCCGACGCGTCGGCCGGCGCCCTGCTCGCCTTCTGGTCACTGGTCCACGTCCCCGACGAGGCGATCCCGACCGTGTTCGCCGAGTTCCGGCGAGTGCTGCGCCCCGGCGCACCGGTGATGCTGGGCTTCCACATGGGCGACGAGTCGCGACTGAAGACACAGGGCTACGGCGGCCACCCGATGAAGGTCCACGTCCACCGCCGCCGGCCGGACCGCGTCACCACCTGGCTCCACGACGCGGGATTCACGGTCGAGGCGCAGCTGCTGCTCGACCTGGACGAGAGCTTCCCGGGAGCGATCCTCTTCGCGCGCCGCGACTCCTGAACGGCACCCTGCCCGCTTCTGCCGCCGTCAGCCGCGCGTCAAGGAACGGGCACGCGGGATCAAGGGACCGCTAACGGACCGGCCCGGGGCGGGGGAGCGGGCATAGCGTCACCGGTACGTCCCGTCGCACCGGCAGTCGAGGGCGGCACACCCGTCGCACCGGCAGCCGGGGGCGGCACACCTGTCGCGCCGGCAGCCGGGGGCGGCACACCTGTCGCGCCGGCGACCGGGGCGGCACACCCGTCGCCACAAGGAGCGCAATGAACGACACCCAGCGTCCCGAGGAGCCCGACCCCCTTCAACCGGACCGGAAAACGGCGCTGTTCGTGCCCGTCCGGCCCGGCCCGCTCTGCTACCGCGCCCGCCTCTTCCGTACGCCCCTCGGCGCCCGTACCGCGGTCGCCTTCACCGACGAGCGGCAGCTGACCTCCGCCCTGGGAGAGCAGCAGGCCTGGGTGCGGCTGTGCGAACCCGCGATACGCGCCCTGGTCGCACCCCTGGGAGTGGTCACCCTCACCGTCGATCCGCTGCTCGCCGTTCCCGGGCCGGGCACCCCGTCCGCTGCCGCACGCGCCGTGCGCGCGTGTCCGCCGGCCGCCTCGGGAGGCCGACGCGCAGCGCGTGACCGGCGCTCGGTCGTCGTCCGCCGCACCGACCTCCTGACCGGCTGAGGGCACATCATGGACGCAACAGTGCCCGCACCCTTCGCACCGTCCGCGCCGGTCACAGCATCGGAGCCGTCGGGAGGCGCCGCCGATCTCACCGTCTGGCCCGCCTCGGCCCGGCTCACCCCGCTCGGCGATGTCACCGTCGCGGGCGTCTCGCTCGCCGAGTCGGCCGAGCGGTTCGGCACGCCCGTCTACCTCCTCGACGAGGGAGAGGTGCGGCGGCGCTGCCGCACCTACCTCCAGGCCTTCCCGGACACCGACGTCGTCTACGCGGCGAAGGCGTTCCTGTGCCGCGCACTCCTGCACTGGGTGCGGGAGGAGGGCCTCGGCCTGGACGTCTGCTCCGCGGGCGAGCTGGAGTTCGCCGTCACCAACGGCTTTCCTCCCGAACGCATCGTGCTGCACGGCAACGCCAAGAGCCCGGAAGACCTGAACGCGGCGCTCCGCCTCGGCGTCGGCAGGATCGTCATCGACAGCGCGTGGGAGATCGCCAGGCTGTCGGCGCTCGTCCCGGACAGCACCCGCCAGAAGGTGCTCGTACGGGTCGTCCCAGGCGTCGGTGCGGGGGGCCACGCGTCGATCCGCACCGGCACGGAGGACCAGAAGTTCGGGCTGTCCCTGACCGACGGGAGTGCCCGGCACGCCATCGCCAGGATCCTCGGCCAGCCGCGCCTGGAACTCGTCGGGCTGCACTGCCACATCGGCTCACAGATCACCACGGTCAAGCCCTACCTGACCGCACTCCGGCGCATGGTCGGGCTGCTGGCCCAGGTGCGCGAGCAGCACGGGACCGCGCTCCCCGAACTGGACATGGGAGGCGGCCACGCGGTCGCCTACCGGCCGGGCGAGACCCCGCTCGACGTCCCGGCCCTCGGCGCACGCATCCGTCGCGAGCTGGTCAGGAACTGCGCGGCGGCCGGCCTCCCCGTCCCCCGGCTCACCGTCGAGCCCGGTCGCGCAGTGGTCGGGCCGGCGGGCGTGGCGCTCTACCGGGTGCTCGCCGTCAAGACGTCGGGCGGCCGTGTATTCGTCGCCGTGGACGGCGGGATGAGCGACAACCCGCGCCCCGCCCTCTACGGCGCCCGCTACACGCCCCGGCTCATCGGCCGCCGCTCGACGGCCGGGGCCCGCACGGCGACCGTCGTCGGCCGGCACTGCGAGGCGGGCGACGTGCTGGCCGCCGACGTGACATTGCCGGAGGACATCCACCCCGGTGACCTGCTGGCCATTCCGGTCGCCGGGGCGTACCACCTCGCCATGGCGTCCAGCTACAACGCGGTCGGCCGCCCACCCGTCGCCGCCGTCCACGAAGGCCGGGCCCGGCTGCTGATCCGCCGCGAATCCCTCGCCGACATCAACGGACGCGACATCGGACTGTGAACCGCTCGCCGCCTCTGCCGGGTTCGCACCCGCCGAGGCGGCCGGAGGGCGGTGGAAGACCGTCCGCCGTGGCGCGTGAGGCCCCGACCGCACCGGTCAGGGCCTCAGGCGTACCCGTACGTGTCACCGCCGGCGCTCCCCGGACGGCCGCGCGCTACCCGGACTGCCCCAGCATCACCGCGAGGGCCCAGAACGCCCCGGCCGCACTGAGCATGTCGGCCGCCTGCTGGTGACCCCGGGCGAACATCACGGTGCTCGCCACGAAGGCCAGCGTGCCGAGCACCGCGCAGCCGGCACGGAACGGTACCTGCGTGTCACGCACCACGCGGCGGTAGGTATCGGCCCTGCGAGCGCGGCGCAACCGACGTACCGCGCGACGGGAGACGCGCATGTCCGCGGTGCGCAGGGCGAGTTCGTGCCGCGCCGCGAGAAGGAGGGTCTCGTACGCGACGGCGGCCTCGCGAGGGTGGTGCGCGTACGGCTCGGGCAAGGTGTTCATGGGGCTCCTTCAAGAGCGCTGCCGGTCTGCCGCGAAGCCGGGCCTCGTGCGAACTCCGTCGCGGCAGCGCGGTGTTGTCCTGTCCCCCAGAAGGAGGAGCCGGACCCCTCATGTGCATCAGAGGTGTCCGGCTCCATCGGTGACCCCGGTCACAGCCTTGGCGTCCCCCCTGCACTCCAAGGCTGCGACACATCCGTCACCGAACTCGCGGTCCCGTGCCGCCGATGCGTCCAGGAGCCCGGCCACCGTTCCCGGCCGGGACGCCGGGACACCGGCGTTCCGTTCACGCTTCCCGCGGGTCCAGCGTCCGTGCCCCGTTGCGTGCGGACCTGCCCCCGTCGTTCCCCCCGTCGGCCCGCCTTCCCGGAACGTCCTGGTCCGCCCGAAGCGGTAGCCAGGACATCACGGCAATCAGCGTCCGGTCGTACCACCGGTACGCCGCCCCCCGAAACGCGGCCAGCAACACGATCACCCACCGCCCCGAGCTGCGCATAGCCCCCCCAGACTCGTCGTTCATCTGCGACCAACTTCCTCTTCTTCCGGTTCTGCGCAGTTGCTCCCTGCGCAGGTCTGGGCCTGATGTCGGACGGCCCACCCGGGCCCGCGTCCGTACGCGGCGGCGGTCGTACGGACGCGGACCGTGGAAGGCATTCCGGGCTTCAGTCGGTGATGCCCAGCCGTGTGTGCACCTGCTTCCTCACGCCGGGCTTCCTCATCTCCCGGCGCGCCCTGCTGGCCCGGTTGCGCACCACGGTATGAGTCGTGCCCGTCAACTCGGCGACGAGCTTGGAGTCGAGGCCGTACGCGTCGACGAGGATCACCGCCTCCGCCTGCTCCGGGGTCACCAGCCCTTCGAGTTCCTTGGCGAGGCGCCGGGCGCGCTCGTGCAGATCCGCCAGATTGTGCGGCACGTGCGCGTCGTCCTCCGCCGGGAGCTGGACGTCCTGACCCAGAACCGTCAGTGTGTGCTCCTTCATCCGCTTGATGTAGCGGGCCACCTCGCGCCTGTGGACCGTGCTCACGTAGGCGCTCACGCTGCCCACCGGTCCGTGGTCCCGCAGGGTCCGCCACACCGAGAGCAGAACGACCTGCCAGATGTCCTCGGCATGCTCCTTCGTGAGCCGCTTCCGCGTCATGAAGAACCAGCGGTCGCCGATGGCGAGCGCCTCGTACCACTGCTCGGCCGCCTCCGGCGAGAGCTGTTCCTCCCCAGTGCCGCCGATCACCTGGAGAACTCCACGGCGGGGTCCGGACAGAACCGGTCGGAAGTGCTTGAGCAACCCCGGGATTCCGCCGGGCCTGCCATTTTGCTGTGCCATCGCGCTCCTCGATCGCACGCGAGCCGGTCCCGCGGACCTGATGCGCTCGCCTCTCTGCGCTGTCACCGGTAGAGAGGCGCAGACCTCCCGGATCGCATCCCGCTTTTCAAGATTCTTTCCGGCGGTGACGGGCGGAGGCGCTGTGGCCGCCGGCACAGGCGGTCCAGAATGCTGCTGTGGCCGAAGACGAACAGAGCGGCGCGGAACCGCGTTCATTCCTGACCTGGGTGACGGAGGTCGCTCGGCAGCTGGGCGTCGGAGACGTCGCCATGGAGCCGGACGGCCGGGCCCGCCGCCTCGCCCACGCGGTGCGCAAGCCCCTGCTCGAACGTGCGACTCTGCCGGAGGAGTTGTTCGCCCCGCTGATGGCTGCGGCCGTGTACGACCCGGACCCCAGCTTCTGCCGCTGGTTCGTCGAGCCGGCGGTCTACGCATTCGGACGCCGCCGCGTGATGGCGGCCTTGGCCGACCACCTCAGGCACGGCACGGATGCCGAGCGCGCCGGCGCCGTGCGGGCCTGGTACAGCGCCCACGTGCCCGTATACGCGGGCCGTTCCCCGGCGTACGGGCCCGGCGGGGTGCGCGATCCCGCTCTGGACGAGTCACGGGACGTCCGAGCCGCGTGGATGGAGGCGTGCATGGGGGTGTTCGCCGAGGTCACCGATCTGCGGATGCGTCACAGGGTCCTGCTGGACCTGCCCACCTCCCGTGCGGCGTACCCGCCGTCACTGCACGAACTGCTCGACTGCACCCTCGCATCCGCCCGGCTCCATCCCGACCCGCACATTCGCCGCTGGGCCGCGGCAGCGGACCAGGAGGGTGGCTGAGCCCGGTATTGCACGGTGCAGGCCGATCACCGTATGGTCTCGCGGGCGACGACGATCACCTCGGGGATCTTGCCGACCGGGCGCCGCGAGGTTCCCCGGGCTGATGACCGGCGACGGAATCGCGACGCGCACGGCGGGCCGACGGCCATGCCCGTCCGGCCGGACCGGGAGAGGGAACGGCGGGCCTGCGCCGCCCCGGCCTCCTCCGCACCGCCACCCCCGACCGACCACCACCGTTCTCATCGAATCAGCTGCCCGTGACCCCAACCCCCGGCTGGCTGTGACCGTCGAGTCGGCAGGTCGGGCGCGAAGCGGGGGCTCGGCGCCGACCGGACTCGGGTACGTCGCGCCGAGAACGGTTCCGCACGACGTGCGGGGCACCTCGCACACCGAACGCGGGGCACCTCGCACACCGAACAAGGAGAGATCTTGTCCACCCATCCGCTCACGACGGCCACCGGCGAACTCGACCCGCTGCCCCACGACTTCCCCTTCGACCCCACCCACGGCTACGACCTGCCCCGCCTCCTCGCGGTGAAGGCGCCGCCCGGGCCGGACGACTTCGCCGACTTCTGGCGTGAGCGCCACGCGCGTGCGCTGCGCGTCGACACGGCGCCTCGGATCGAGGGGCCGTGGACCACGGTGGACGGCATACGGGTCGCCGACGTCTCGTACACGTCCGCCGACGGTGTCCGGATCGGCGGGTGGCTGACCGTCCCCGCCGACGGCCGGGTCACCCAGGGCTGTGTGGCGGCACACGGATACGGAGGCCGCGCGGCCCCGGACCCCCGGCAGTCCCCGCCGGAGACCGCGACCATCTGGCCCTGTCTGCGCGGGCTCGGAACGCGGAGCCTGCTGCCCGGCGTTCCCTCGAAGTCGGCGGGGCACGTCCTGCACGGCATCGGCGCCCGGGAGTCGTACGTCATCGGCGGGTGCGTGGCGGACGTCTGGTGCGCGGCCACCGCGCTGCAGCTGCTGGTGCCGGAGGCTGCCGGACGGCTGACGTACCTGGGCACGAGTTTCGGCGGCGGCATCGGGGCGCTCGCGCTGCCGTGGGACGACCGTTTCGACGCCGCCGGCCTGACGGTGCCGACCTTCGGGAACCATCCGCTCCGGGTGACACTTCCGTGCACCGGCAGCGGGGAGTCGGTGCGTACGCGGTTCGCCGGGGAGCCCTCCGTGCTGGACGTCCTCGCGTACTTCGACGCCGCTACGGCAGCCCGGTACCTCGAGATACCCGTACATGTGGGCGCCGCCCTGTTCGATCCTCATGTGCCCCCGCCCGGCCAGTTCGCCGTGCACAACGCACTGGCCGGGCCGCGTGAACTCCTGGTGCTGCGGGCGGGCCACTTCGAGTATCCGGGCGAGCGGGCCGAGACGGCGATCCTGGAAGAGGCGCAGCGACGCTTCCTGTCCGGGGCGGACCCCGTGGTGGCGTGCCCCACCGCTTGACCGCCTGCCGCACCAAGGGATCCGCCAGGCCGGGGCATTCACGGGTTCTGCCCTGTGACCTGGTGGTTCCGTGACGCCGGAGACGTCCCGCCCGCGGGACGCCGCGGAGCTGCCACGGTCGCGGATTTCAGGTACGGGCGTCGGACGGACGCGATATGCTGATGCAGAATGTGCAAGGGATTTGCAGAACGAGGAGGGTCATGGCTACGCGGGCGACTGATGCAGGGACGAACCAGAGCGTCGAACGAGCGGTGTCCGTGCTGCGCGCGCTCGACTCCGGCCGGCCCGAACTCCGTGTCTCCGACGTCGCCGAGCTCACCGGACTGGGCTCATCGACCACCTCCCGCCTGCTGTCCACCCTGGAGCGCCTCGACATGGTCGAACGCGACCCCGTCAGCAACCTCTACCGCCTCAGCCTGGGGCTCCTCCCTCTGGCCGCCACGGCCACGAACCGCCACCCCGTGCACCGGGCCGCCCGCATGGTGCTCCAGGGCCTCGCCACCCGCACCGGGCTCGGGGCGAACGTGGCCGTACGCCGCGGTGGCGAGCTGATGTTCCTGTGCAATTTCGAGGGCACGCGCGCCCCCAAGTCCTATACGCAGGCCGGGCACACCGCCCCGCTGCATGCGACGAGCATCGGCAAGTGCCTGCTCACCGGTCTCGCCCCCGAAGAGCGTCGCAAGCTGCTCGGAGATCCTCTCGACGCGCACACCGAGTACACGACCACCAGTCACGACCTTCTCGACGCCGAGATCGACACCGTCCGGCGCACCGGTTACGCCGTCGAGGCCGAGGAGCGCGCACTGGGGCGTGCGTCCCTTGCCGCGCCGGTCCGTGACGCCTCGGGGGAGATCGTCGCCGCCATCTCCCTCTGGGGCCCGACCTCGGTGCTCGGGGACCGCTCCGACACCGAAGGGCAGCGGCTCGCCCTCGTACGCGAGGTCATCGAGGCCGCCGACGCCATCAGTCAGGCACTCGGCGCGCTCTGACGCGCACGGCGAAGGGGTCCGGGGGAGCCGACCGGCTTCCCCCGGGCCCCTTCGCCGTGCGGCTACGCGCCGTACGCCTTGAAGGCGATCACGTGCGCGTGCCGTGCCCCGTGCGTCGCGTCGACCACGAGGCGTAGTGCGCCGGTGCGCAGGGGACCGCCGTCCGGGGCCCGCAACGCGTGGACGCGGTGGCGGCGCCGGTTGTCCTTCACCGTCAGGAGCGTGTGCCATGTGCCCGCGGCGTCGCACCTCTGGACGCGGTAGTCGCGTACGAGTTCCGGCATGACCTCGTACGGGGTGCGGTGGCGGTGCAGATTGTTGAGGTACTCGTCGACGTCGTCGTCGAACACCAGGCGGATCTCGGTGAGTTCCTGGTCGGCAGGCCAGTCGAGACGGAGCCACCGGGCGTCGTCCTCCGGCGCGGACGACCACATGTTCGGGCCGCCGTAGGGACGCTGGTACCCGCCTACGGCCCGTTCGGGGTGGAACGCCCTGGTGCCCGGGGCCGCCCGGAAGGCGAAGGTCTGCCGGCGCAGGCCGCGGGCCTGCCACTCCAGGACCGGCTGGCCGTCCTCCTCCGGGATGTCGTGGTCGACGCCCGCGTCCCCCTCGGCCTTCCGGCGCAGGGCGAGGACACCGTCGGTGCGTTCGGGGAGGAGGACCAGGGCCGTGCCGGCGCAGGCCCGGACGATGACGATCGCGTTCCGGAGTGTGTCGGGGCGGTGGTCGAGGCGGGCCGTGACCCAGTGGGGGCCGCCGGGCGGGACGGTGACGGTGGTCGTGAGGAGGTGGCCGGCGGGCACCGCGTTCTCGGGTCGGCCCGTGCTCCACAGCTCCACGGTGAGTTCGCTGTGCCGGCCGTCCGGATTCCCGTGGACCAGCAGGTCGACCGTGTCGAGCGCGGGATCGACCGGTAGCAGGAGGGCGAGGTCGCGGGTGAGGGGGTACGGGGTGCCGGGCGCGTCCCGCGTGGGTTCGGCGGCCAGGCGGGTCAGGCTGGACGAGGCGGTGACGCGGGCCGCGCGCGCCAGGTTGCCGGGGTCCTCGTCGGCGAGGCCGATCACGGAGGCGTCCTGGCGCAGCAGGGTGCGGCGCACCAGGTCCGCCCGCTCGGTGGCGAGTTCCCGCGGCGTGAGGTCCTCGGCGACGCACAGGGCCGCGGCGGTACCCGCGGCCTCGCCGAGCGTCGCGCAGGTGGCCATGACACGGGTGGCCCCGAAGGCGATGTGGGTGGCGGAGATGTTCCGCCCGGCGAAGTGCAGGTTCGTGACGTTCGCCGAGTAGAGGGAGCGCAGCGGGATGTGGAAGATGCCGTCCGCGTACCGCTGCCGCGCGCCGGGCTCCTCGGCGTACATGCCCTGTACGGGGTGGAGATCGACGGACCAGCCGCCGAAGGCGATCCGGTCCTCGAACTGGCGCTGCTCGAGGATGTCCTGCTGGGTGAGGACGTGATCGCCGAGGAAGCGGCGGTACTCGCGCTTGCCGGGGAGGCTGCCGACCCATTCCAGCGTGAGGTTCGCCGCGTCGGGGAACTGGCCGGAGTTCTTGATGTGGTCCCAGACACCCATGATCACGGCCTGGAGCTCGTCGCGGATGCGCTCGTTGTCGTGGACGGTGTCGAGCTCGCCGCCCCACTCGATCCACCAGTAGTCGCAGCCGTTGTCGCCGGTGCGCAGGATGCGGTTGCGCAGGATGGGTGTGGTCGACAGGTCCTTGGCGTAGGCGGGCGGTACGAACTTCACCGGCCGGCCCGCGTCCCTGGTGTGGAAGAGGGTCGTCGAGCCGAGCAGCGCCTGGTCCGCCTCGGGCGGCGCCCAGGGCTCGTCGAACTCGGTCCGCGCCTCACGGCCGATGCGGTAGCGGGCGCCGGCGAGGTGGCCGAGCAGGCCGTCGCCGGTGCAGTCGAGGAACTGGCGCGCGTGGAAGGTGATGCGCCGCTCCGAGCCCATCATCCAGCCGGTGCAGGAGTGCACCTCGCGGCTGTCCTCGGGGCCGCTCGCGTCGACCTCGCGTACGTCGGTGTTGAGGTAGAGATCGATGTTCGGTTCTGCGCGCACGGCGTCGAGGACGACCTGGTCCCAGTAGTAGGGATTGCCCTCGGGGTTGCGGTACTGGTTCTCCGTGTACAACTCGCCCATGATCCCGGTCTCGCGGGCCCAGCGGTGCACGCCGTGTGCGGAGGCGCCGCAGACCCAGACACGGATCTCGCTGCTGGCGTTGCCCCCCAGGACGGGCCGGTTGTTGACCAGGGCGACGCG
This sequence comes from Streptomyces sp. NPDC005494, assembly GCF_042872025.1. NCBI lineage: Bacteria > Bacillati > Actinomycetota > Actinomycetes > Kitasatosporales > Streptomycetaceae > Streptomyces > Streptomyces sp. NPDC005494. The sequence goes on along the minus strand of NZ_JBIAJR010000004.1, from coordinate 248,838 downwards.
CCGGCCGAGCCGGGCCGCAGCGATGGCCGCGCAGGTCCCCGCCAATCCGCCGCCGATCACGGCGATGTCGTAATGGACCTCTTCTTCCCGCACGGTGCGGCCTCCTCGGTGTGAAGCTCGGATACTCCCCGCCACAGCGGGCGGCCTCGAACGTACATCACATCCATATTGTGCAACCACTGTTCAACCACTGGGATCCGCTGTAAGTTCCGTTTGCGGCCGCCGACCTGGCCGTCGTGGGCCGACGTGCGTGTTCGGGGCAGGTGGGGCGTGTTCGCCGGTCCGGCACAGAATCGGTGATTCACCGACGAAAAGGGTTGACGCCATCGCGCGATATGGAGAACGATCCCGCATGCTGCAACTTGTGTTCATCGCAGTGGCGGCACACACGCAGGGCCCCGGCGCTCCCGCGACCACTTGAGAGGACAGACCCATGAGTACGGCCGCACCTCCCCAGAAGGCGCCCCCGCCGCGCGAGCAGGCCGGGGGACGGCTCTCCAACGGTGCGTTCGCCCTGCTGCTGACCGCACCGGGACTCGCCCTGTTCGCGGCGATCATCTTCTACCCGCTGCTGTCGGCGCTGTTCACCGGCTTCTTCAGGCAGGACCTGCGGCTCGCGGGCCGGGAGTTCGTCGGCCTGGACAACTTCGCCTACTGGCTCGACGGCGACTTCCTCACCATCCTCGAACAGACGCTGGTCTTCACCGTCGGCGCGACGCTCCTCCCCTTCGTGATCGGCTTCGCACTCGCGCTCGCGTTGAACACGGGACTGAAGGGCAGTGGCTTCCTGCGCGGCCTGTTCCTGTTCCCCTGGGTGATCCCGGGCGTGGTGGTCTCCTTCCTCTGGATGTGGATCTTCAACGCGAACTACGGGGTGCTCAACGGCGTCCTCATGGAGGCCGGGTTCATCGACGAGTCCGTGGCCTGGCTCGGCCGGCCCGGCACCGCGATGCTCGCCGTCATCGTCACCAAGACCTGGGCCAGCTTCCCCTGGATGATGGTGATGCTCCTCGCCGGTCTCCAGACCGTGCCCAGGGAACTGCACGAGGCGGCCTCGATGGACGGGGCGGGATCGATCCGGCGCTTCTTCGCCGTCACCTGGCCGCAGGTCCGCGGTGTCGCCTCGATCGTGCTGCTGCTGGAGTTCATCTGGAACTTCCAGCACTTCGACACCATCTACGTCCTCACCGGCGGCGGGCCCGCCGGCACCACCGAGACGTTCGCGACCGCCGTGTACCAGACCGCGTTCAAGGGCTTCGACATCGGCCGGGCCACCGCACTGGGCGGACTGTGGATGCTGCTCCTGCTCCTCCTCGTCGCCGTCTACCTCAGGATCACCGAGCGGAAGGGCGACGCCTGATGACCTCCACCACCTCCACCCCCGTGCCCGCCGTCGGCCGGCCGCAGCCCTCGGCCACCCGGGCCGGGCGCAGCACCCGGCGCCGTGTCCGCAAGGACCTGCTGCGCTCGCGGATCGCCGCCTGGAGCGCGGTCGTCGTCATCGGTGCCTTCGGCCTGCTGCCGGTCTACTGGCTGCTCGCCACCGCGCTGAGCACCCCCGAGTCGACCTTCCAGTTCCCGCCGAGACTGATACCCACCGATCTCACCCTCGGCAACTTCACGGCCCTGGCCGAGAACGACCAGCTGATCGACTACATGATCAACTCGCTCGTCGTGGCCTCGATCACCGCCGTGCTGAGCGTGGTCGTCGCCACGTACATGGGCTACTCGTTCTCCAAGTTCCGCTACCGGGGGCGGCGCTCGCTGATGCACCTGGTGCTGGCCTCCCAGATGTTCCCCCAGGCGCTGCTGCTGGTGACGCTGTACACCGTCTTCTCCAGCTTCGGCATGCTCAACACGTACACCGCCCTGGTGCTCTCCTTCACCACGTTCACCATGCCGCTGTGCGTCTGGATGCTGAAGGGCATCTTCGACACCATCCCGGACGCACTGCTGGAAGCGGCCTCCATCGACGGCGCGTCCCGGTGGCGGACGCTGCACTCCATCGTGGCGCCGCTGGCCGCGCCGGGGATGATCGCCGCCGGGCTCTTCGCCTTCGTACGCGGCTGGAACGACTTCATCTTCGCGCTGACCCTGGCCGACAAGGAGAAGCAGACCCTGCCCCCCGGACTCGTCTCCACCTACATCGGCGAGTTCCAGACCGCCTGGCCCCAGCTGATGGCGGCCTCGCTCGTGGTGTCGGTCCCGGTGATCGTCGCCTTCATGTTCCTGCAGCGCTACCTCGTCGGCGGCATGACCGCCGGCTCGGTCAAGAGCTGAACCCGCAAGGTCAGCCCGCCCCCCACCACCTCCCCTCCCGCTCACTCCCCATGGAGAGATCATGACCACCTCTGGCATCAGCCGGCGCGGCGCGCTGCGCTTGTTCGGCATCGGCGCGCTCGGTGTGGCGGGCGCCGGTGTGCTCGGCGCCTGTGCGCCCTCCGGCGCCGGCTCCCCCTCCAACGGCGGCGACCCGAAGTCCAAGGACTTCGACTTCACCTCCTGGTCGCTCAACGAGGAGGCTGCCAAGCCCTCGATCGAGAAGATCATCGCGGCGTGGGAGAAGGCCGAGAAGTCGAAGATCCGCGCGGTCTCGTACCCGTACAACGAGTACCTGAGCCAGCTCACCCTCAAGCTGGGCGGCGGCGAGACGACGGGCGCGGTGCACCTCGACATCGCCTGGCTCGCCGCGATGGCGCAGATGGGCAAGCTGGTCGACCTCGGACCGGTGGCGGGTCAGGCCGGCTACACGGACGTGGCGCTCAAGAGCGGCGTGTACGACGGCACGCAGTACGGGCTGCCGTGGAACACCGGATCGATCGGTGTGATCGCCAACTCCAAGCTCCTGGAGAAGGCCGGGATCAAGAAGCACCCCACCACCGTCGAGGAGTTCGAGGCGGCGCTGCGTGAGCTGAAGGGGCTCGGCGGGGGAGTCGTGCCGTACGCCGCCGCCACCAAGGTCGCGCAGCTCAAGGACATCTTCCCGTGGATGCAGACCTTCGGCTGCAAGCTGTTCGACGGCGGGAAGGTCACGATAGGCGACGACGCCTCGGTCGACGCGGTCACCTGGTACAAGAAGCTGCACGACGAGAAGCTGATCGCCGCCGACGTGGACCGCTTCGACGCGCGCGCCCTGTTCGGGCAGGGCAAGGCGGCCTTCTACGACGACGCGATCATCGGCAAGGGCGTGACCTCCGCCCAGTCGAAGGACAAGACGCTGGCCGACGCCATGCAGCCGATGGAGCGTCCGGTGATCGAGGCCGGGGACACACCGCAGGCGCTGCTGTGGGGCGGCGTGATCGCGATCGTGCAGGGCAAGGGGCAGGACGCGGCGACCGAGTTCGCGCTGCACACCACCACCGACCAGGCCACCACCTCCGAGTACTTCGCCGCACGCGCACTGCCGCCGTCCACCACCGCGGGTCTGGCCGCTCCCGAGGTCGCCAAGGACACCTTCACCACGGAGTGGACCGAGAAGATCACGAAGACGGCGACCGGCAGCCCGTTCTGGCAGTTCGCGCAGAACGCCCAGATCGAGGAGGCCGTCGCCAAGCAGGTTCAGGCGGTCCTCGTCGGCACGTCGAAGCCGAAGGACGCGATGAAGCAGGCCGGCGAGGAGGCCGCCGCACTCATCAAGCGCTGAGGCCGAGGCTGTGGTCCGGGCCCGGCGAGCGCCGCAGGCCACGCCGGGCCCCGCTTCGTGCCCCACCCCGCACGACGACCGCGCCGGCCGGCCCCCGGGCCACGCCGTGCGCGTCACCTCCCGCGCCCACGCCCGCACACGCGAAGGAGCTCATCTTGCGACGTCCCACGGTACGCACGTACACCGCATCGGCCGCGGCCCTGGCCGCTCTCCTCCTGCCCGCCCCGGCCGCCGTGGCCGACACCGCGCGGACCACGGCAGCCGCAGCGACCGTGATCGAGAAGGTCCCGTACGCGATGGACGCGTCGAACCAGGCTGCCTGGTGGACGCCGGTCGCCACGTACAAGGGCCGCGGGCAGTACACGTACTTCGCCTTCAACGAGCCGGGTACGACGACGGCGACACACCGGCCCGCCATCGCACGGCGCGACCCGGACGGGCTCTGGAGCCGGCTGCCCCTGCTGAACAGCGACGGGCAGCAAGCGGAGTTCCCCGACGACAACGGCCACAACCAGCCCTCGATCGCCCGCGACGGCAACGGCCGCCTGCACGTCTTCACCTCCATGCACGCCGACTCCTGGCGTTACTTCCGCACCGAGGCCCCCGGCGGCGACGTCACCGACCACGCGTCCGAACTGCCCGATCAGGGTGTGGGCATCACCTACCCGGTCGTCACCACCGCGCCCAACGGCGACCTGTACCTGGCCGCCCGCGTCGGCACCGGCTCCGACCAGCGCCCCGGCAAGCTGTACCGCTGGGACAACGCCAACTCCCGCTGGAGCGTCGCCGCCACCTTCGCGAGCGCGCTGTACCGGTCCGTGTACCCCGACGACATCACGGTCGACGCCTCCGGCCGTGTGCACCTGCTCTACGAGTGGGCGAAGGCGCCGGCGACCGCGTTCCGCCACCAGCTCTCGTACCTGTCCTACGACCCGTCGACCGGCGCCTTCGCGGACAGTACGGACACGACCGTCACCGCCCCGGTCACGCCCGCCACCTCCGACGTCGTCCAGGACCTCACCGCAGGCGAGGAGTGGAGCGCCGACAACGCGTACACCGGCCCCGCGGTGCAGAGCGCCAAGCTCACCCTCGACGGCTCCACCCCGAAGATCGCCTACCGCTACCGCTCGGCGGACAGCGGTGGTCACTTCCGCGTGTACTACGCCTATCCGAGCGGTGGCGGCTGGGTCGGCAAGACCGTGTACGCGGGCGGACAGACCGCGGCCACCCTCGGTATCACCTGGGACGAGACGGACACCAAGCGGATCTACTACGTGACCACCTCCGGCACCGACCGGGTCTTCTCCGCGACGCAGTCGGCAGCCGGGGCCTGGACCGCGCTGTCCGTCACCCCGGGCGTGAGCGCGGACCGGCTCGCGGTGCGCCGGGACTCGGACGGTCACGATGTGCTCTACGTTCCGGACACGGCACACAACACCCTCTATTACGCGCGCCGTTGACGCTTCCTGCCGCTTGTCGCTGTCCGTACGGGGACGAGGCCGCGGCCCCCACGGACAGCGCAAGGGGGTGGAGTCGGGGCCCCATGTGGGTCCCACTCACCATCGTGGCTCCGGTTTTCGCGTCGGTGGCGCGGCCGGGGCCGGCGGGTTGTGGTGGGTGAACCGACCGCTCGAAGCCGGATCTCCGGTGCCGGAGCACAGGCCGCCAGGCGGCACGGCCCCGGCGGCCGGGTCACGACGACGGGGCCGGGGCACGACGACGGGGCCATGGGTACGACGACGCGGCCAGGGCACGACGACGTGGCCGGGTCACGATGACGGCGCCGGTCTCAGAGCTCACCGGGCCAGTCCGTGTCCTCGCGCACCAGCGCGCGGGCCAGCGACCGGTAGAAGAGCACCACCCCGGGCTCCTTGGGTGAGAGGTGCCCCCGCTCGGCGAAACGTGACCCGGCGCCCCGCTGGACCTCCTCAAGGCCGCGCCGGTCCTCGCCGTTGATCACGGCGGCGTAGGCCTCGGCCTCCTTCCGCACGGCCTCCCGGTCCTGCCCCTCGATCATGGCCGCGGGCATCAGGACGCCGCCCCTGACCGTGGTGCGGTCGAGGGCCGAGGGGATGAGGCTGAGCCAGATCACCATGTCGCCGGAGGCGGCGAGGCTGCCCGAGGGGAAGACGAAGAAGCCGTACAGATGGGCCCGTTCCTCCTCGGTGAGGTCCAGGACGAGGGGCTCCAGCGGGGCCGAGTACCGCACCCGCATGCTGTCGGCCCACGGCGAGTCCGCCCGGACCCGGGTCTCCGCGCCCCCCGGCGTGGTGGGCTGGAGGGTCTCCGGATGGAAGCCCATCACGTGGTAGTTCTCGTGGGCGTTCTCGACGGCGATCTTCCAGTTGCAGTGCCACTCCTCCGTCCAACCCGCCACCTGGGTCAGCTCCGGCAGGCGGTAGTTGGCCAGGTCATCGCCGATCCGCAGCAGATGCGGGCCCAGCGGTTCGGCCGAGACGTCAAGGTTGACGAAGACGAAACCCTGCCACTCCTCGACCGCGAATGGCGGTAACCGGCACGCGGCGGGATCGAACGCCGGATTCCGCTTCATGTGGGTGGCGCCGACGAGCCGCCCGTCGAGTCCGTACCGCCACAAGTGGTACGGACACGTGAAGACGTCCGTACGGCCCGACCCCTCTTCCACCACCGGCATCAGCCGGTGACGGCACACCGGTGACATCCCGCGCAGTTCCCCGTCCTCACCCCGGACCACCACCACCGGCTCGCCTGCGACCGACAGGGAGACGTACGCCCCGGTCTCCGCCAGCTCGTCGATGTGCGCCACGAGGATCCAGGACCGTCCGAAGACCCGTTCCCGTTCCCGCTCCCACAGCCCGGGCGAGGTGAACGCCGCCGGAGGCAGGCTCAACTCCTGCGCGCCCGGCCCCAGATACCGCTCCAGCTCCGCCACGATCTCCCCGACGTCCACGTCGGCCCTCCACTCGTTCCGGCTCTCGTCCCGGGTCTCGTTCCGGTCCGGCCGAGGGTGACCACGCGCCCTGGTGAAACGGTCGCCCCACGATCGACGCGCCCCGGCCGCCCCCTCCACCCGTTCTGGGCGATTTCTCCAGCCCTCCTTCCGACGATCCGACCATGTACGGCGCTGACCTCACCGAGATCCACGACCTGATCCACGAGAGCCGCGGCAAGGACTACGGGACCGAGGCGCGCGAGCTGACCCGGCACGTGCGCCGGCTGCGGCCCGACGCTCGCTCCCTCCTCGACGTTGCCTGCGGCACCGGAGCCCATCTGCGCCACTTCGCCGGGCTCTTCGAGACCGTCGCGGGCCTCGAACTGTCCGAGCCCATGGTCCGTACCGCGCGCCGCGCGCTGCCGGACGTCCCCGTGCACACCGGCGACATGCGGACCTTCGGCCTCGACGACCGGTTCGACGTGGTCACCTGCATGTTCGGCTCCCTCGGATACGCCACCACCGAGGCCGAACTCCACTCAGCCCTCGCCGCGTTCGCCCGGCACCTCAATCCCGGGGGTGTGGTGGCCGTGGACCCCTGGTGGTTCCCCGAGAACTACCTGGACGGGCACGTCTCGGCGGATGTCACCACCGTGGCGGGGCGGACGGTCGCCCGGGTGTCGCACTCCGCGCGGGAGGGGGAGGCGTGCCGGATGGACGTGCACTACGTGGTGGCCGAAGCGCAGGGGGGTGCCCGGCACTTCACGGAGACCCACCGCATCTCGCTCTTCCCCCGGACGGTCTACGAGAAGGCGTTCCGGGCCGCCGGGCTCACCGTCGAGTACGTCCCCGGCCTGCACCGCGGCCGGGGCCTGTTCCTCGGGACCGCTCCATGAGCCGGGGCCATCCCGTGGCCTCCGGCCCCGCGGTGCGGTCCGGCCCCGTCACACCCGGGCCCACGAGGCCCGTCATCACCCGTCCGCCCACCCTCGTCTGGGGGCAAGCATGCGCGTCCTGTTCATGACCTCGCCGGGCCTCGGCCACCTCTTCCCGACCGTCCCCCTCGCTCAGGCCTTCCGTGCGGCGGGCCACCGGGTCCGCTACGCCACCGGTGGACTCAGTCTGGCCGCCGCCGAAGCCGGCTTCGACGTCGTGGACGTCACCCCCGGCCTGGACTACCTGCCCGTCTACATGCCCCAGGAGCCCGGGACCGACCGCGCGGCCGACCACCCCATGTTCGCCGAGGACCCCGAGGACGCGGAACTCGCCACCCTCTTCGCTCGGGTCTCCGGGGTCATGGTGGACGGCGCCCTGAAGGCCGCCCGGCACTGGAAGCCCGACTTGGTGGTCGCCCCGCCCCTTCAGGGCGCGGGCCGGCTCGTCGCCGCCGCGCTCGGGGTGCCCCTGGTCGAACCCCGACTCGGCTCGTACGACAGCGGAGCCCGGCTCCGTACCCTGCTCCACGCCGGCATGACACCCCACCGGACCCGGCACGGTGTCACCGGCGATCCCCCGAGGACGATCCCCCTCACCACGCTCCCGCCGAGCCTCACCGCCCTCCTCCCCGAGGACCGCAGGACTCCCGAGGCCCGGTCGGTGCGCCCGTTGCCCTTCAACGGAGGGGCGATCCTGCCGGGCTGGCTCGCCGAGCCGCCCCGGCTGCCGCGCATCGCCGTCACCCTCGGCACCATCGAGGCCCAGTGGGGCGGGCTCGCGATCCTCGGCCCGCTCATGGAGGCGGCCCGGGGCGTGGACGCAGAGTTCGTCGTCACCCTGGGCGGCGGCGACCCCGCCCTTCTGGCTGACGCGCCGCCGAACGTCCGGCTGGTCGACTGGGCACCGCTCGACCTGCTGCTCGACACCTGTGCCGCGGTTATCCACCACGGCGGCAGCGGGACCATGCTGACGGCCGCCGCGGCCGGGATCCCGCAGTGCGTCATCCCACGCGGTTCCTACCAGCAGACGGGCGCCGACCTGCTGCCCGCCCGGGGCATCGGGATCGTGGCGGAGCCCGGGACGCTCGGTGCCGCCGAGTGCCGGACGCTCCTCAAGGACGAACGGCTCCGTGACACCGCCCTCCGGGTCAGGGACGAAGTGTTCGCCATGGCCACCCCGGCCGAGACCGTCGAGTGGCTCGCGGGCTCCCTCGACTGACAGCCGTTCCTCCCGCACGGCTTCCACCCGACGAGGAAAGACGACCAGAGGAAGGACGACCCCATGCTGACACCCTCCGATCTGACGGAGAGCGGCCTGCCGACCCAGGAGTCCGTCCGCCGCTTCCACGACCAGGGCTACGTCCACCTCCGGGCGGTGCTGTCCGCCGGGGAGGTCGCGGGTTTCCGGGCCGCCGCTGAAGAACTCCTCGCCAAGGAGGGCCCGGAGATCTGGGGCGCCTCCGAGGACGAGACCCAGGTCCACTACGTCGAGGCCGCCTGGCGCAAGCACCCTGACCTGCGCGCCCTGGCCCTCCACCCGGTGATCACCCGGTCCGCCGAGCACCTCGCGGGCGGGCCGCTGCGGCTCTACGGCACCGACGTGCTCAAGAAGGACCCCGACGTCCACCTCCCCACCGTCGTCCATGACGACGAGCCCGGCCTGCCGCTCGCGGGACTGACCCGGACACTGACGGCCTGGGTCCCGCTGGTCGACGTGCCCGTCGAACGGGGTTGCCTCATCTACGTGCCAGGCTCCCACCGCCGCCCCCTGGAACACCGCCAGGTCCACCTGGCCGGGTTCCAGGACTACCGGCCGATGGAGGAGGTCTGGCCCGACTTCCCCTTCAGCCCCAGGGTGTCCGTCCCGATGCGCGCCGGTGACGTGGTCTTCCACGACTTCCGCACCGTGCACCTGGCCGCGGTCAACACCGGCGGCGAGCGCCGGCTCGCCTTCGCCTCCGTCTACATGGACTCCGACGCCACTTACCGGCCTGGCGTCCAGGACCACCCGGTAGCACACCTGGAGCCCGGCGCGCCCGTCGACGGAGAGCTGTTCCCGCTCATCGCCGACGGTCCCGGTGCCACCCGGTGACCGAGGAGCGGGAGGAGCTCGCCGCGCTCGGTGAGCGGCTCCAGCGCGAGCACGGCACGCTCTGGTTGCACCGGCTCAAGGGCGACCCGTACGCCGCGCTGCTCTGTGACGTCGACGACGACCCTGCCCCGCTGCGCGAACGCGTCCGGGCCGCCGGCCCGCTGTGGCGCTCCGGAGCGGGGGTCTGGGTCACCGCCGACCCGCGTACGGCCGCCACACTGTTCGCCCATCCCGGCATCGGACACCTGACGGCCCCGCCGGAGGAGCTGCCGGGACTGGGGGAGGAGACCGTGACGCCCGTACGGGTCCAGAAGGGGCTCGGCCCCCTCTGCGCCCGGCTGCTGGACGCCGCGGGCCCCGAGTTCGACCTGGTGACCGAGGTGGCCGAGCCGCTCGCGGCTGCGGCCCTCGCCGAGGCCTGCGCGATCCCCGAGCGGGAGCGCGGCCGGTTCGCCGAGGCCCTCGCCGCCTGCGCGGTCCTCCAGGACGCCACGGTGGCCCCGCAGCGGCTCGCGGCCACCCGTCGACTGCGGACCGGCCTCGACGCCCTGCGGCCCCTCCTCGACGGCGCTCCTCCTGGGGCGCCCGGCCCGCTGGCGCTCGCCGTCGCCGCCCGGACCGGCGCCGATCTCGTCGCCCGCGCCGTCCTGAGGGCGCGGTTCCCCCTCTCCGCCCGCGACGCCGGACGGGCGGCCGACGAGGTGCTCCGCGCGGAGCCTCCCGGACGGATCGCGCCCTTGGTGGCCCGTACCGAGACGGAGGTGGCGGGAGCACGGATCGCCGGCGGCGACCGGCTCGCGGTCCTCCTCGGCGACGGCGCCGGCATGGCGACAGCTCCCGCCCACCGCACGCTGGCCCCGTTCCACCGTGCCCTCGCCGAGGCTGCCCTCACCGCGCTCTGGGACCGCCGGGCCAGGGTCCGTCCCACCTCCCCCGTGGTGCGGCGCGCCCGCGCCCCGCTGACCCGCGGGCCCGCGCGGGCCCCCGTCGTCGTCACCCCTGCCACGGCCACCGGCCCCGGAGAAAGCGGCATGACCACCGCGACGACGGCCGACCGCCGGACGGACGCGACCACCACCCCGACGGTCCCACCGGAGGCGGCCCCGTCCCCGGCGGCGGCCGCCTTCGGGGCGAGAAGAGGAGAAGCGCGATGAAGGTTCTGTTCACCTCGCTGGAGGGCAGCCACTTCCAGCTGCTCGCCCCGCTGGCATGGGCGCTGCGCACCGCCGGCCACGAGGTGCGCGCCGCCTGTGTCCCCCACGTGGTCGAGACCGTCACCCGGTCCGGGATAACCGCCGTACCCATCGACAGCCCTCCGTGGTACGAGGCACTGGACGCCTTCCACCAAGAGGGCATCGCCCACTTCGGTACCGCCGACCAGGACCGTGCCCCGGACCAGGAGGACTCCTGGGAGGAGCAGCTCGGCTACGAGAGCGTCATCGTCCCCGCCCTCAACTCCCGGCTCAATTCCGACACGCTGATCGATGAGCTGGTGGCCCTCGCCCGGCACTGGCGGCCCGACCTCGTCATCTGGGAGACGCTCTGCCTGGCGGGCCCGGTCGCGGCCCTCACCGTCGGCGCGGCCCACGCCCGGCTGGTCTCGGGACCCGAACTGGCCATGCAGCTGGGCACCCGGCGCACCTTCCTGCGGCTCGCCGCGGAGCAGGAGCCCGAGCACCGAGAGGACCCCACCGCGGAGTGGCTGAACTGGACCCTGGAACGCCACGGCGCCGAGGCCCGGTTCGACGAGTCCGTGCTCACCGGCCAGTGGACCGTCGACACCCGGCCCGCGAGCCTCCGCGAGGCCCTGGGCGTGCCCACCGTCCCGGCCCGCTACATCCCGTACAACGGACGGGCCGTCGTGCCCCGCTGGCTCCGCGAACAGCCGCTGCGTACCCGGGTCTGCCTCACCCTCGGGGTGAGCATCGACAGCGGCTACGGCCTCTGGGACCTCGACACGGTCCTCATCGGCATGCTGGGCGCGCTCGGCGAACTGGACATCGAGGTCGTCGCCGCCCTCTCCGACCGGCAGCGCGCGCATCTGCCGCCGCTCCCCGACACCGTACGGGTGGTGGACCGCGTCCCCATGCACGACCTGCTGCCGACCTGCGCGGTGGTGGTGCACCACGGCGGCTACCAGACCAAGGCGACCGCCGAGTTCCACGGCGTCCCGCAGGTCCTGCTCACAGGCTGGGAGTGGGTGACCGAGTCCATGGGCGCCGACTACGAGAAACAGGGCAACCTCCTCTCCCTCCCGCTGCGGGAGTTCACCGCCGACCGCTTCCGCGAGAAGGTCGCACGGGTCCTGTCGGAACCGTCGTTCGCGGCGCACGCCCGGCGGCTGCGGCGGGAGATCGAGGAGATGCCGACACCCAACGAGGCCGTCGCCGCGATCGAGCGGCTCACGGCCCGGCACCGGAAGGAACGGTGAAGAGCATGACGCCCACGGACCTGATGACGGAACTGGCGGGGTACCTGGAAGCCGACGCACCCGAACTGAGCCTGTCCCCGGCGGCCTTCACCTCCCCCGAGCTGTGGCGGTGGGAACAGGAACGGGTCTTCGCCCGCTCCTGGCTCCTCGTGGCCCACTCCGGTGAACTCGCCGCGCCCGGGTCGTCGGTGACCCTCGCGCCCGCCGGCCGGCCGTTCACGGTGTCCCGCGCCGACGACGGGAAGCTGCGCGCCCGGTCGGCCCTCGGCCCGCACCGGCCGGACCCGGCGGTCGAGGAGTGGCAGGGGTTCGTCTTCGTCAACCCTGATCCGGACGCCGAGCCGCTCGCCCCGCACCTGAGGCGGACCGGCGAGGAACTCGACGCCTATCGGCTGCCCGAGATGGTCCCGGTCGCGAGCTGGACCGAGGAATGGCGGTGCAACTGGAAGATCGCCGTGCAGAACGCCCACGAGAACTACCACGCCATGGGGCTCCACCCCACCACCGTCGCGCTCATCACTCCACCCGGCGGGGCGATGGAGGTGCGCACCGAGTCCCGCTGGGTGACCCGGCTCCTCAGCCCTTTCCGTGAACCGCTCCCGGCCACCGCGCTGCCGCTCTCCGCCGAACAGCGCGCCACCATGTACAACTGTGCCGTCTTCCCGTGCGGCAGTCTCGCCGCCTTCGGGGACTCCGTCATCTGGATCACGATGATTCCGCTGGCCATCGACCGCATCGAGGTCCGCGGCGGGGTGCTCGTGCATCCGGCCGCCCTGGAGAGCCAGGACCGCGACGCGCTCCGCGAGCAGAACGAGGAGAGCGCCGCAGTGGTCAACCGGGAGGACCGGCTGGGAATGGAGGCCGTGCAGCGGGTCGTGGGCTCCCGGTTCGCCGGGCGCGGCCATCTCTCCCCGAAGGAACCCGGCGTCCTGGCCTTCTACCGCAGTCTCGCCCGCGCGCTCGTCACCCGCTGACGTCCCCCGATGCGGCGGCCGCATCCTCGAAAGCCCTCGGGTCGAAGCCGCCCACCCCCGCCAGCGGGATCACCTCGAACCGGAGGTGCGGGCTCAGAGGGTTGCCGTACAGCAGGGAGTTGAGCTCCTCGTGCGACTCCACCTCGTAGATCAGCAGGCCGCCCGAGGCCCCGACACGGATCCAGTTGTGCACGATGACCCCCTTGTCGACCAAGCTCCTGACGTACGCGAACCCCTCCGGCAGTCGGCGGCGGAACTCGTCGGCTGTGATTCCGGTGGGCGACTGGGTGGCGAGGACAGCGAACAGCGCCATTGTTCCTCCGGCGACTCGGGATCTCGACGCTCGAGTCTCGGCCGCCCCGGTCACCGACGGGTCGACTCCCGGTGGAGCCGACGGCGGACCGCGACCAGGGAGCGTCGTCGCAACCTCCACCCGCACCGGCCAGGCTCCCACCCGTGAATCTCCTGGTCACCGGAGCGGCCGGCTTCATCGGCTCGGCCTACGTCCGCACCCTGCTGTCCGAGGATCCGGCCGTCCACGTCACCGTGCTGGACCGCCTGACCTACGCGAGTAACCTCGACAACCTCGACACCCGCCACCCCCGGCTGCGGTTCGTCCACGGCGACATCTGCGACCCCGACCTCGTCGACCGGTTGACGGCGCGGGCCGACCAGGTCGTGCACTTCGCCGCGGAATCGCACGTGGACCGCTCCATCGCCGGAGCGGAACCCTTCGTCCGCACCAACGTCCTCGGAACCCAGACGCTGCTCGACGCGGCCGTCCGCCACGACGTCGGCCCCTTCGTACACGTCTCCACCGACGAGGTCTACGGCTCCATCCCCGAGGGATCCTGGACCGAGGACTCCCCGCTCAGCCCCAACTCCCCCTACGCGGCCTCCAAGGCCGCCTCCGACGTCCTCGCCCTCGCCCAGCACCGCACGCACGGGCTCGACGTACGGATCACTCGCTGCTCCAACAACTACGGTCCGCGCCAGTTCCCTGAGAAGCTGATCCCGCTCTTCGTCACCCGCCTCCTGGACGGAGAGCAGGTCCCGCTCTACGGCGAGGGCACCCACGTCCGCGAATGGGTGCACGTCGAGGATCACTGCGCCGGCGTCGACCTGGTCCGCACCCGGGGCCGGGCCGGGGAGGTCTACCACCTCGGCGGCGGCACCGAGCTCACCAACCGGGAGCTGACCGGACTGCTCCTCGACGCCTGCGGCGCCGGTCCGGACCGCATCCGGCGGGTGCCGGACCGCAAGGGACACGACCTGCGCTACGCCCTCGATGACACCAAGGCACGCGCCGAACTCGGCTACCGGCCCCGGCATGCCTTCGCCGACGGCCTCGCGGCCACCGTCGCCTGGTACCGGGACCATCGCGGCTGGTGGGAAGCGCTCGCCCACCGGCTGCGCGGCCCGCTGGACGGTGCGGCCCGGGCCCGGGGATGAGATGGCTGGTCACCGGCGCGACCGGCCTCCTCGGCCACGAGGTGACGGCGGCCCTCGCGGCCCGGGGAGCGGACGCCGTCGGCCTCGGCCGACGCGACCTCGACGTCACCGACCCCGCCGCGCTCGCCGCCGCCTTCACCCGGCACCGCCCCGGAATCGTCGTCAACTGCGCCGCATACACGGCCGTGGAGGCAGCCGAGACAGCAGCGGACCTCGCCTACCGCGTCAACGCCGACGCCCCCCGGCACCTGGCCGGCCTCTGCGCCCGCCACGGTGCGCGGCTCCTGCACGTCTCCACCGACTACGTCTTCCCCGGGGACACCGACACCCCGTACCCCGAGGACCATCCCACCGCCCCCCGCAACGTCTACGGACGCAGCAAACGCGCGGGCGAACGAGCCGTCCTCGACCTGCTGCCGCGGCACGGAGCAGTAGTCCGTACCGCCTGGCTCCACGGAGAGCACGGACCCAGCTTCGTCCGCGCCATGACCGGACGGGCAAGCGGCCGGGGGCCCGTGGACGTGGTGGCCGACCTGGTGGGCCAGCCGACCTGGGCGGCCGACGTCGCCCGGGCCCTGATCGCCCTCGGGGAGGCCCCGGGGGCGAGCGGCGTCTTCCACGCCACCAACGCGGGCCGCGCCAACTGGTACGAGCTGGCCCGCGAGGTGTTCCGGCTGACCGGCGCCGACCCCGACCGGGTACGGCCGGTCTCCGCCGAGGCCTTCGGCGGGCGTGCGCCCCGGCCCCGGTGCACGGTCCTCGGCCACGACCGCTGGCACGAGGCGGGCATCCCGGCGCCCCGGCCGTGGCGCGAGGCACTCGCCGAGGCGCTGGGACGGACCGGCTGACTCCGGACGGCCGGGGCACCCGTGCCGGGCCGCGCCGGGGACCCGGACGAGGCCCGGCCGCGGCTCAGTCCCGCGCGCGGTGCAGTGCCGTCAGCCTCTCCAGCTCCGGCACCAGTTGGGCGGGTGTGGGCGCGGCCCGCATCTCGTCCCTGAGCCGGGCCGCGTTCCTCGCGTACGAGGGATCGTCCAGCACCCGGACCACCAACTCGCGCAGCTCCGCCGGGCGCAGCGGCCCCGTCCCGGCCGTCCGCACCCCGGCCCCGGAGCGCTCGATCAGCTCCGCACGCGGGTGGATGTCCCACAGGTCGTTGGGGACGACGACCTGAGGTACCCCGTGTGCCAGCGCGTTCTGCGCGGTGCCGAAGCCACCCTGGTGCACGATCGCCGAGCACGACGGGAGCAGCGCGTCGAGCGGGACGAAGTCCACCACCCGCACGTTCCCGGGGAGCCGCCCGGCCTCGGCCAGCTGCCCGGCGTCGAGGGTCGCCACCACGTCCGCGTCCAGCTCGCCGAGGGCCGCGAGCAGATCCGGAACGGAGGCCTGGTCGCCACCCATCACCTCGCGGAAGGACAGCCCGAGGGTGAGGCAGACCCGGCGGCGGGACGGGGGTTCGCGCAACCACTCCGGCACCGTGGACCGTCCGTTGTAGGCGACGTGCCGAACGGGGAGCCACGCCAGTGCGGTGGGCGAGCGGAGAGAGGCGGGGGCCGGGTCGACGGTCCACTGGCCGGTGACCAGGTCCTCGGTGAAGGCGCCGCCGTGACGCGCCGCCGTCCACCCCAGCCATTCGGCGAGCGGATCCTCCCGCAGCTCCGGGGCCCGCCGGGAGAGCGAGGCGAGGTGCCGCTCGCGCATCGTCCCCACCAGGTCGAGCCCGTACAGCAGGCGGGCGTGGGCCGCCCCGGAGGCGCGGGCAGCGATCGCCCCGCCCATCATCAGGGTGTCCCAGACCACCAGGTCGGGGCGCCACCGCCGGGCCAGCCCCACCAGGTCGTCGACGGTCTCGTCGGCCGAGAAGTTCTGGAAGATGGCCGAGGTCATCACGGTGAACAGACCGTCGAGGAAGTCCGGCGTCAACTGCTCCGGGCTGTTCTCGGCCATCCGCATCAGTTCCTGGGCGTCCGGCGGCTCCGCGAGGCGCTCGGCGGCCTTCTCCTGGCGTCGCCGCAGCTCCTCCACGGACTCGTCCTGGGCCAGCCGCGGCCCGACGGGGGTCGCGGGCAGCCCGGCGGCGGTGATCGTGTCCATGAGGTCGGGCTGGCTGGCGACGCGCACCTCGTGTCCGGCGGCGCGCAGCGCCCAGGCCAGCGGAACCTGAACGAAGAAGTGAGGTGAGGCGGCCAGGGTTACGAACAGCACACGCATGGCGGCGATGCTAGGAGCCGGGGCTCGACAAGGCCTCGACTCCCGTTGGTACGCGGCCGGGTGGCGGTCAGCGGGCCGGCAGCCAGGCCTCGTCGTCGGTGGCGTGTGCCAGGACCCGCTGGAGGAGACCGCGCAGGGCCTCCGCCTCCTCAGGGGCGAGGTCGCCGAGGAGTTCCGCCTCGATCCGCTCCAGGGGCCCGTCGATCCGGGTCAGCAGATACTGCGCGGTGTCGGTGATCTCCAGTCGGCGCGAGCGGTCGTCGGCGCCCGGCCGGCGCCGCACGTGCCCCGCTTCCACGAGGCCGTCGACCACCTTGTGCACCGACTGCCGGGCTATGCCCAACTGCCGTGCCAGCTCCGCCATCGTCAGCTCGGGTTCCAGGGAGAGCAGCGTCAGCAGTCCGTACTGGCGCACCGTCAGGTCGTAGGGGGCCAGCCGCTCGTCCACCCTGCGGGTGGCGACGGTGCTCGCCACGGCCAGGAGATAGGGGATGTGTGCCCGCAAGGAGGTGTCACCTCGGCCGTCGGAGAACGGATCCTGTCGGTCCGACGGTATGTCACGCACCGCGGGGAGGGCCGGTCCGACGTTCGCCGGCCAGCCGTTCCAGCACCGGGACCACCTCCGCGGGGGACGGCGTCCGCTGCATCTCGCCGCGGACCCGGGTCGCTGCCCTGGCGAACGACGGGTCGTCCAGCACCCGACGCACCATCGCCCGCAGCCCGGAGGGTGTCAGCTCCTCGGGTGGGCACGTCAGGGCCACCCCCGCCGACCGGGCCCGCTCCGCGCGCGGGGTGTTGCACCACATCCGGGAGGGGACGACGACCTGCGGCACGCCGTGGGCGAGGGCGGTCAGGAAGGTGCCCGCCCCGCCGTGGTGGATGATCGCCGCACAGCTCGGCAGCAGTTCGTCCAACGGGACGAAGTCCACCACCCGGACGTTCGGAGGGAGCGGGCCCACGGCGGCCAGCTGCTCGGCGTTGAGCGTGGCCACCACCTCCACGTCGAGATCGGCCACGGCCTCCAGCAGCCCGCCGACCGAGGCCTGGTCCTCGCCCACGACCTCCCGGAAGGAGACGCCGAGGGTGAGGCAGATCCGGCGCCGCCCGGCGGGCTCGTCCAGCCGCCAGGGCACTCGGGTCGTGCCGTTGTACGGGACGTACCGGACCGGGACGCGGGGGAGCAGTACGGGCAGGGCGAGGGAGGAGGGCACCGGGTCGATCGTCCACTGGCCCACCACCATCTCCTCGTCGAACCCCCGGCCCGGACCCTCCAGGCCGTGCCGTTCGAGGACGTGCCCCAGCCACTCCTCCAGCGGGTCGTCCCGCAGCTCCGGCGGCAGCCGGTCGAGCACGGACCGGTACCGGTCGCGCAGCAGCCCGACCAGGTCGAGCCCGAACATCAGCCGGGCGTGCGCGGCGCCGACGGCCCGGGCGGCGACCGGGCCCGCGTAGGTCATGGTGTCCCAGACCACCAGGTCCGGTCTCCAGTCCCGGGCGAGGGCCACCAGGTCGTCGATCATTCGGTCCGGCACCGTGTTCCGGTGGACCAGGGGCGTCCAGGCGGCGAAGACCCCGTGCAGGTGATCGGGGGTCAGCCGCTCGGGCCGGACGTCGCCCGGATCGAGGGTCCGCAGCCAGGCGTCGTCGCGCAGCTCCTCGGCCAGACCCGTGTCGTCCGGGTTCATCCTGGCCGCGACGTGCAGTGGTTCTCCGACCGGTACCGCCGTCAGACCGGCCCCGGTGATGTCATCGGTCACGTCCGGCTGGGTCGCGACCCGCACCTCGTGGCCGGCCGCGCGCAGCGCCCAGGCGAGCGGGACCTGGGCGGCCACATGGGTGGCGGCGGCGAAGGGCTGGAACAGGACGCGCATCGGCGCTCCCCTCTCGGATCCGGCGGACGGCCGGACGGGCGGGCGTGGGACGGGTCGGGCGGGACCGGGCGCCGTCACGCGACGGGCGGGACCGGAGCCGTCACGTCAGCGAAAGGCCCCCGTCCACCGGCACCACCGTCCCGTTGGCGAAGGCGGCCTCCGGCCGGGTGAGCTGCACGATCCACCAGGCCATCTCCTCGGGGCGGCCGACCCGCCCGCCAGGTGTCCGGGCGGCGATCCCCTTCAGGAAGTCCGCGTACGCCGGGTCGGTCCCGTCCGGATCCTGGCCGCCGCTGACATCCGTCACTCCAGGGGCGAGCCCGACGACCCGGACGCCCCGCGGGGCCAGTTCGACGGCCCATGTGCGGGTGAGGAAGTCGAGCCCGGCCTTGGCGGCGCCGTACAGGCCGTTGTCGGGCCAGGAGCGCAGGCCCAGGGCGCCGGACGAGCCGATGTTCACCACCGTCCCGGACCGTTCCGCCAAGGGCTCCAGGGCGGCCCGGGTGAGCAGGACCGGGGCCAGCAGGTTGGTGTGGATCTGCCGTTCGGCCTCGGCCCGGTCCAGCGCGGACAGCGGGCGGTACCCCATCGCCGCCGCGTTGTTCACCAGGACGTCGACCCCGTCGAGGAGGTCCACGGCCGTCTCGACGATTCGCTCGGGGGCGCCCGGCTCGGTGACGTCGGCGACCAGGCACAGGATGCCCGGATGGCCCTCGGCGGTCGCGTCGAGGGTCTCCCCGGTGCGTCCGACGACGAGCACCCGGTCCCCGCGCGTGGCGAACGCGCGGGCCGTGGCCCGGCCGATGCCGGTGCCGCCTCCGGTGATGACGATTCCGCGTGCGGCACCGGCGCCGGGCCGGTCCTCGCGGTCGATTCCTTCGGTACGCGTGGTCATGCCCTGCAGGATCGGAGGCGGACCTCGCAGGCGTCTCGACCCTCGCGCACCGGGAACCAACGGCGGGCTCCCGCCGGTGAGTGACCGGTCCTCAGCCGCCTTCCGCCAGCTCCTCCAGCCGGGTGGCGAGCTCGGCGGGCGGCGGGGTCTCCGCGACCTCCTCGCGGATCCGTCCCGCCGCGGCCCGGAAGGAACCGTCTGTGACGAGCCGTTCCACGGCGGCCCGGATCGCGCCCTCGTCCGCGAGGTGGCCCGGGACGTGGAGCGCGGTCCCGGTGGCGGCCACGCGCTCCCCGGTCACCCGCTGCTCCGACGCGAAGGTCGCGATGAACTGCGGCACCCCTGCCCACAGGGCCGTCAGTGTGCTGCCGCTGCCCCCGTGGTGCACGACGGCGGCGGAGCCCGGCAGCAGCGCTGCCAGCGGCACGTTCTCCACCACGCGCACGGGGGACGGCACCGGGCCGAGCGCGGCCACGTCCCGCGGGGTCGCGGTGAGGACGACCTCGCAGTCGAGCCCGTCCAGGGCGGTGACGATCCGCGGCAGCAGGTAGGAGTCGGGCCCCGAGACGGTGGACAGCGCCGTGGACCAGGTGACGCAGACCCGAGGTGCGGCCGGCGGCCGGGCGGTCCACCCGGGGGCGGGCCCGGCCCCGTTGTAGGGGACGTAGCGTACGGGGAGCCGCTCGGCGCCGACCGGCACCTTCAGGGACGGCGGGTTGGGGTCGACGACCCGCTCGATCATGTCCAGGCTGAACGGACCCAGGCCGTAGCGGTCGAAGGAGCCGCTGTGGTCGGTGGGGACGATCCGCATGTGCTCGGGGTCGTGGGGGCTCGCCGGGCCCCAGAGACAGAGCGCTGAGGGGACGCCCACGACGCCGGCCGCCAGCAGCCCCTCCAGGCTCCCCGGGTCGTGCAGGACCAGATCGGGCCGCCAGTCCCGGGCGTACGACACCGCCGCGTCGAAACTCCGGGCCGCCGACGCGGCGAGCTCCGGTGCGATCTCCCGCTCGAAGTGCCCGACGTCGAACGCGTCGAGCCGGTCGAGCCGTTCGCCGGTCAGCGGGTGCGGCGGGAGCCACGGGTACGGCCAGATGCCGTCCGTGGCCTCCGCGTGGTACTGCAGCCGCAGCCGCAGTACCTCCTCCATCCCCCCGAGGACCGGTACGGGCACGAGCCCGGCCCGCCCCACCGCGGCGGCCTGCGAGGGGGCGCACAGCACCCGGACCTCGTGTCCGGCCGCCTGGAGCGCCCAGCCCAGCGGCACCATCGCCGCGTACTGCGTGGGCCAGGTGGACACGGTGAACAGCACGCGCATGCGCGACCCTCCTCCCTTCGCCCGGAGGCCGGCGTCACGGCCGGCGTCACGGTTCACGTGGCGGCCTCCCCGACGGCTCTCGTGGCGGTTCACTTGGCGCCGAGGGCGGTCCACACGTCCGCGTCCATCCATGAGGGGAGGGTGTCCTCCCCGTTCGTCCCCTTCTCCACGAAGACGATGTTGTGGTAGGCGTGCACCCCTGTGACGGTGCTCTGCGTCGGCGTGGGCCGGGTGACGGAGGGCTCGCGGTGCTCCCGGTGGTGCAGGTCGTCGATCAGTTCCTTGACGAGCCCGAGCGAGGTGTCGGGACCCGCCACCCCGCCCGCACTGCCGCCGAAGTCGGTGAAGTAAGCGGTCTGGAGGTCCTCGATCACGTAGAGCCCGCCGGGACGCACGTACGGGAAGAGGGCCCGGAACGAGGTGCGCACGTGCTCGTTCACATGACTGCCGTCGTCGATGACGATGTCGAACGGGCCGTGCTCCCGGGCCAGTCCGGTCAGGTACTCGGGGTCGTTCTGGTCCCCGACCAGTGCCGTCAGCCGGGGCTCGGTCAGCGCCGTCTTGTCGTAGAGGTCCAGGCCCAGGACGGTGCCCCGGGGGAAGTAGCGCTTCCACATCTTCAGTGAGCCACCGCCGAGATCGTCGTCGAAACCGCCGATGCCGATCTCCAGGATCCGCACCGGCCGGTCCCGGTACGGGGCGAAGTGGCGCTCGTAGTGGGCCGTGTACCAGTGGAAGCTGGCCCACTTGTCCGAGCCGTAGCGGATCGACAGCTCACCGAGGTCCGGGCAGCGCCCGGTGCAGCCCGCCATCAGGGTGGCGGTCGCCTGGGCCGCGGCGCGTAGCACCGTGTTCATCTCGGCGAGCAGTTCCCGCACCCGCTCGGGGTCCTCAGGCGTCGGCACGAAAGAGTTGTGGAAGTCCCCGGTGCGCTGCGAGTCCGCCGGCCCGAAGAGCCGGCGGACCAGTCCCGCAGCCGTGAAGGTCACCCGCGAGCGCACCCGGGCGGAGTCGTCGCCGATCACGCGGATGGCCTCGTCGCGCACCATACGCAGGGCGACGGAGTGCCGCTCCCCGCCGTGAGTGACGTCCAGGGCCACGTCGACGGGGGCGGTGTTGACCGGCTCCGGGGAGCGGAACAACACCTCCGCGACGAGGACGCGTGCCACGTCGGTCAGACCGGCGTCCTTCAGCACGGCGTCGATCTCGTCGTCGGAGCCTGCTCCGGCCCGGACCAGCCGTCGGATCAGGGCGTTCTGTGCGACATCCACCATGAGGGCGTTTCCCATCGGTCCGCGAAGAGGGTCGCGACCCACGGTCGGCGGACCGCCTGGAAACCCGCTCGACCGCCGCTGAACACCGGCCGGGCGCGGACCGTCAGAAGTCCGCCCGGTGGTCGGCCACCCACTGGGCGAAGGTGCGGGCCGGCTGTCCCGTGACCTGCTCGGCCGTCGGGCCGACCGGGACGTCCACCGGGTCCTGGAGCAGCCAGTCGACCGCCTCCGGGGGCATGCCCTGCCGCAGCCACAGGGTGCGGGCCCCGTCCGGCGTCAACTCCTCGAAGCGGATCTCACGCCCGAGGACCTCGCCGAGGACGCGGACCTGCTCGGTCTTGGCCAGGGACTCCGGGCCGGAGAAGCAGTACGCCTTCCCCGCGTGCCCGTCCTCGAGGAGCGCCGACACCGCCACATCGGCGATGTCCGCCTCGTGCACGGGGGTGCTGCGGGTCGAGCCGAAGGGGGCGCGTACCACGCCCTCGGCCCGGATCGAAGGCGCCCACCAGTCCAGCAGGTTGGCCATGAACTCACCGGGCCGTACATGGGTCCACTCGAGGCCGGAGGCCTCCACCGCGCGTTCCACCGCGGTGTGGTGGTCGCCGCTGTAGTCGCCGTCGGCGTACTCGGCGGCCACGGAGGAGAGCACCACGATCCGCCGCACCCCCGCCTTCGCCGCCCGCGCGGTGAACTCCTCGGCCGTCCCGGGCAGCGGGAAGAGGTAGGCCCGGTCGACCCCGGCGAGGGCCGCGTCGAGGCTCCCCGGATCCGCGAGGTCGCCGCGGACCACGTCCACGCCGTCCGGCAGGGAGGCCCGCGCGGGCGTGCGGGTCATCGCACGCACCGGCACTCCCTTCTCCAGCAGTCCCGCCACCACGTGTCGGCCCACGTTCCCCGTGGCACCCGTAACCAGTACGGTCATCGTTCTCTCTCCTTCTTCCTGAGTGTCGTGTTCGGCCGGCACGCGCGGCGGGACCGGTCCCGGACCCGCCGACGTTTCCGGTGGGTTGTCTCGAACGGCTCGAACCGCGGTGAACGCGGTCGTTCCACCGCCTGTCGAGCGCCTGTTGCCACCCTCGGGCCGGGCAGGCACATCCGATGTCACGATCCGGGAGGGACCATGAGCGGCACCGCAGGACGGACCGCAGTCATCACGGGGGCGACCAGCGGGATCGGCCTCGCCGTGGCCCGAGCGCTCGGCCGGGACGGGCTGCGGATCTTTCTCTGCGCCCGGGACGCCGACGCGGTGGCCGCGACCGTCGAACTCCTCCGCGAGGAGGGTGTGGACGCCGACGGGAAGAGCTGCGACGTGCGCTCCACCGAGCAGGTGGACGCCTTCGTGCGCGCCGCCGTCGACCGGTACGGCCCGGTCGACGTCCTCGTCAACAACGCCGGACGCAACGGCGGCGGCCCCACCGCGGAGCTGACGGACGAGTTGTGGCTCGACGTCGTCGACACCAATCTGCACAGCGTGTTCCGGGTGACCCGGGCCGCGCTGACCGCCGGAGGCATGCTGGAGCGCGGCCGGGGCCGGATCGTCAACATCGCGTCCACGGGCGGGAAGCAGGGCGTGGTGCTCGGTGCCCCCTACTCGGCGTCCAAGCACGGTGTCGTCGGCCTCACCAAGGCCATGGGCCTGGAACTGGCCAAGACCGGCATCACCGTCAACGCGGTCTGCCCCGGGTACGTGGAGACCCCGATGGCGGAGCGGGTCCGCGCCGGGTACGCGGCAGCATGGGACACCACGACCGACGCGGTGCTCGAACGGTTCCAGGCGAAGATCCCCCTCGGCCGGTACACCACCCCCGAGGAGGTGGCGGGCCTCGTCGGCTACCTGATCACCGAGACCGCGGCACCGATCACCGCCCAGGCGCTCAACGTCTGCGGCGGCCTCGGCAACTACTGACCCGGGGAGGCCGGAGACCTCCCCGCGCCCCACCCGAAGGCCCGCCCGTGCCGGCCCGGTCACGCCGGATCGACGTCCGGTCCGGTCACGTCCGGGTCCGGATCGGCGGGCCGTCCCCCCAGCGCGTGGAACCCAGGGGTCCCGGCCACGAGGAGCGTCCCGTCCCACAACCGCCCGGCGTCCTCGCCCTTCGGTACGCGGGAGATGACGGGCCCGTGGAAGGCCAGCGGCGGACCGGAGGGCTCCGAGGGCTCCCCGACGGCCACCACCGGTGTCCCGGGCCGGGGGCCGAGCAGGCCCAGGGCCTCCTCGTGCGAGGCCCGTAGCTCCTCGTCGTAGACGGTCGATCCGCCTGCCGCCGCCAGCTCCGGCGGCAGGCCCGCATGGGCCAGGGCGAGGGCCGGGTCGTTGATCCACTTCCTGGCGGTGCTGCCGTGCTCCCCGGGGGGACCGAGGTGGGACCAGAGGGAGGCGTGGAAGCGGCCCAGGGCTTCCTGCCCGTGGTGGCGACGGACGGCGGTGCCGATCCGCACCGGGATCATCAGGTACCCGTCGGGGTCGCCCTCGGGGTCGTCCTCCCGGCCCTCGTTGAGGAGGGTGAGGCTCATCAGGTGCCAGCGCAGTTCCAGCGGCCGGACCCGGGCGACCTGCCGCAGCCACCGGGCGGTCAGCCAGGTGTACGGGCAGGCGGGGTCGAACCAGACGTCCACGGTGCGGGGTCGGGGGCGGGGGCCGCCCAGGGCTACTGCCGGCACGGTGCGGTGCTCCTTCTCTGTGGGGACCCGGAGGCCGGTGAGCGGGCGGGTGCGTCGGACGGCGTGTCACACCGAGGCGTTGCGCATGCCGCGGATGCCCGCGACGACCCCGAGCACCGCGACGGCCGACGCTGCGAGGAGCCCGTACAGCACGTTCGCCTCGGCGAACCGGCCGTCGAACAGCGCGCGTTCGGCCTCGACGACGTACGTGGCCGGGTTGATCCGGCTCAGCACGTAGAGCCAGGTGGGCGCCGAGGCCTGGGTGATCGGCAGCAGGACGCCGGAGAGCAGCAGCAGCGGGAAGAAGATCATCTGCTGCACGCCGTAGAACAGGGTCTGCTGCTTGCGGGAGTGGAGCGCCAGGGTGAAGGAGAGGGCGCCGATCCCCACCCCGAAGACGGTGAGCAGGGCCAGACCCGCGAGCGCGCCGAGCGGGTGGAGCCGGAAGTCGGTCGGCAGCAGCAGGACCAGGATCAGCAGGGCCTGCGCCAGCAGGATCACGACCTCCTTCAGCGCCCGCCCGACGAGCATCGACGCCCGGTTGAGCGGGGTGACGAGCATGCGCTCGAACGCCCCCGAGGACATCTCGTTGAGCAGCGAGGCCCCGGCCCCGGCGGTGGCGGAGAGGGCCAGCAGGACGAGCATCCCCGGCACGAACCACTGCCAGGGGGAGCCCGTCCCCGTGCCCCCGCCCGCCGGGCCCGTGCCGGAGAGCAGCGGGGCGAAGAGGGCGAGGAAGAGGAAGGGGAGGAGCATCGTGAAGAGGAGCCCGGCCGGCTGGCGCAGCTCGGGCCCCAGCTCACGGGCGAACGCGGTGCGGGTGTCGTCGAGCACCTTCATGGTCAGGCTCCGTCCTGCGTGGTCGTCGGGGCGGTGGCGTCGGCGCTCTCCCGCAGGGTGCGCCCGGTGAGGCTCAGGAAGACGTCGTCGAGGGTGGGGCGGACGAGCCGGGCGGTCAGCGCCCGCACCCCGGCCACCTCCAGGTTCCGCAGCAGCACGGGGAGTTGTGTGTCTCCGTGGGGGGTGCGGATCCGCACCTCCGTGCCGTCGGCGGTGACTTCGTGGACGGTGGGCAGGCCGCGGGCCAGCTCGACGGCCCGTTCGGCGTCGGCGCGGTCGGCGGTCCCCAGGGTGATGCGGTCGCCCGCGAGGTCGGCCTTGAGCTTCTCCGGGGAGTCGTCGGCGATCACCCGGCCGTGGTCGACCACCATCACCCTGCGGGCCCACAGGTCGGCCTCCTCCAGGTAGTGGGTGGTGAAGACGACCGTGGTGCCGAGTTCCTTGTGCAGCCGCAGCACGTGGTCCCAGATGTTGGCGCGGCTGTGCGGGTCGAGTCCGGTCGTCGGCTCGTCGAGGAAGAGCAGGGCCGGCTCGTGGACCAGGGCCATCGCGATGTCCAGGCGGCGGCGCTGGCCTCCCGAGAGGGTGCCGACCGTCCGCTTGGCCAAGCCGTCCAGTTCGAGCGCGGTGACCAGCCGTTCGGCCCGGGAGCGGGACTCCGCGCGGCTCAGGCCGTACGCGCGGCCCTGGGTGACCAGCTCGTCGCTGACCCGGAAGTTGCTGCCGGCGCTGTTGCCCTGGCCGAGGTAGCCGATGCGGTGGCGGACCCCGGCCGGGTCGGTCCTCACGTCGTGGCCCGCGACGACGGCGGTGCCGGAGGTCGGGGGCAGCAGGGTGGTCAGCATGCGCAGGCTGGTGGTCTTCCCGGCGCCGTTCGGCCCGAGGAAAGCGACGACGGAACCGGCTTCGATGTCGAGGTTCAGGCCGCGCACGGCCTCGACGGTCTCTCCTTTGGTGCGGAAGCTGCGGGTGAGCCCGCGTGTGTGGATCATGGGTTCTCCCGTACGGAGTTCGGTGGGCGGATCAGGGGAGGGCGCGGCCCGCGCCCGCTCCGGCCGGCTCGGTACCGGGGCAGGCTGAGGGAAAGCCAGATGCCCTGGGCTCTTGACTTCTTCGAGCTTAGAAGCGTTAATGACGTCTTTGTCAGCCTGGTTGACGGTCTCGATCTGGTCTTCGAACCACCGCCCGTACAGCTGTCCGTGCTGCCCGCGCGCGGCGTTCGCCCGGTCCCGGTCGCCGCCTCCTTGACGAAGGAGAGACACCCCCGGGCGGTCTCCTCGCCCCGTCGAACCGCTTCGTCCGGGGAGCCCGTCGACGCCCGTACCAGCGTGACTCCACCGTCCCGCCAGCGAGCGCACCCAGGCTGGGGGCAGACAAGGCGTTCGGCCACGGACCGGACGTGAAGGCGGGGGCGAGGAGCCCCGGGCGCCCGGACCTGTTTCGCCGCGCCCCTCGGCCGCTCGCCGGGCAGCTGACCGGCGGCTCCCCCTCCGTGCCCCGGTGCCCCCGGCCCCGCCTAGCCGTCGTCGAGCCCCTGACCAGCGTGCGCACGGAAGCTGACCGCGCTCAGGACCAGCCGACCCACAACCGCGTTGGACGGAGGACCATGCCAGACCCCCGAACCACCCACCACACCGAGCACACGGTCACGGTGGCCGCACCCGCCGGCCGTGTCCACGACCTGATCGTCGATGTCGGCCGCTGGCCGGAGACCTTCCCGCCCACGGTGCACGTCGAGTACGTCGAACGCGGCGCGACGGAGGAGGTGATCCGGATCTGGGCCACAGCCAACGGTGAGGTCAAGAGCTGGACCTCGCGCCGCCGACTGGACCACGACCGCCTACGCGTCACCTTCCGCCAGGAGGTCTCCCAGCACCCGGTGGCAGCCATGGGCGGGGAGTGGATCGTCGAGGCGCTCGACGACACCCGGACCCGGGTCCGCCTGCTCCACGACTTCCGGGCCGTCGGCGACGACCCCGGCCACGTCGAGTGGATCGAGCGGGCGATCGACCGCAACAGCGGCGCCGAACTCGACGCGCTGCGCGCCGCGGCCGAACGGGCCGAGGATCCCGGAGGGCTGACCCTGACCTTCGAGGACACCGTCGAGGTCCCCGGCGGCCTCAAGGAGGTCTACGCGTTCGTCGACGAGGCGGACCGCTGGCCCGAACGGCTGCCGCACGTGGCCGGAACCGTGCTGGAGGAGGACGTCCCCGGTGTGCAGACCCTGGAGATGGAGACCCTGGCGCCGGACGGCTCGACACACACCACCCGTTCCGTCCGGATCTGCTTCCCCGACGAGCGGATCGTCTACAAGCAACTGCGCACCCCCGCGCTGATGACCGCCCACACAGGACGCTGGCTCTTCGAGGAGGACGCCGACGGGGCCCGGGTCACCTCCGTCCACACCGTCGTCCTCAACGAGGAGGCCGTCCCGGCCGTCCTCGGGCCGGACGCCACCGTGGCCGATGCCCGCGCCTTCGTACGGAACGCCCTCAGCCGCAACAGCACCACCACCATGGAACACGCGGTCGCCCACGCCCGAAAGGCCCGCTCCCACTGAGGTCCGCGACTTCAGGGGCACGCGAGCCCGCGAGACCGAACGGGAGGGCCGGGGAATCCCCGGCCCTCCCGTTCCGTCGGTCCTGCCGGTCGCCCGGAAGCCGGCCGGGCCCCGCCCGTGTCAGTCCTTCGGGCCGCCCAGGGCCGCTTCGGACAGCCAGTCCACCGCGTCGGGATACGTGAACGGGTGCATGAACGCACCCGCCCTGACGTCCCGGGAGAGCCGCGCCAGTGGGTGCGACCCGGAGTAGGAGGCGCCGCCTGTCACCGTCACGCAGTCCGCGACGATCTCCGGCGCCAGCCGGTTGACCATCAGTTTGGCCCGCTGGAAGTCGAACATCATCCGCCGTCCGCGTTCCAGCGGATCACCGTCGAACCCGTAGGCCAGATGGTCGGCCGCCACCAGGGTGCCCGCCACCGTGGTCCGCAGCGCGTGCAGCCGGGCCTCGATCTCGGTGAGCAGCGTGCGGACGCCCGCCCCCGGCGCCCCGCTCCGGCGGGTCAGCTCCGCCACCACGTGGTCCCGGGCGGCCTGGGCCACGCCCACGTAGATCCCCAGCATGGTGATCGAACTGACGGTCTGCCCGGCCAGGGCCGCGTCGTCGCGCTCCCCGACCGGACCGCGCAGGAACACGTCCTCCTGCCGGACCGGGCAGTCCTCCAGGAGGACGTCCACACTGCCGGAGGCCCGCATGCCGAGCCCGTCCCAGTTGTCCAGGACGCTGAGCCCCGGCGTCCGCCGGGACAGGACGGCGGCGGCCGAGCAGGTCACACCTGCCACCTCCACCTGTGCCGACACCACGAAGTCGGTGGCGATCGGCGCCATGCTGGCCAGTGTCTTGCGGCCCGACAGGAGCCAGCCGCCGTCCGGCGCCGGGTGCAGCCGGGTGACCACCCGCCCGCCGCCCGAGTCCTTCACCGTCGTGCACACCACCGCCTCGCCCGAGCCCATGCCACGCAGGAGCCGCCCGGCCAGGGCCCGTGCCCGCCGGTCCCCGTGCCGCCACTCGTGGGTGAGCGTCAGGCCCCGGCTGAGCTGCATGTGCAGGGCGAGCGCGGTCGACGCGTCCGCCTCGGCCACGGTCGTCAGGGCGAGACAGACGTCGTGCAACGAGGAGACGCCGAGCCCTCCCAGCTCCTGCGGCACGGTGGCCCCGAGCACGCCGCTGCTCCTGAGCCCCTCGAACACCCCGGCCGGGAAGGCGCCCTCCCGGTCAGCCTGCCGGGCGCCCTCCCGCATCCGTGGAAGGTGCTCGTTCAGCAGCGCGAGCAACTCCCGGCCCGAGGCGGTCCCCGGGTCGCGCAGATCCGTCGTGGTCGCCTGGTCCCTGTCGTACGCCGCCATCGCGTCCCCGCTTCCTTCAGTCGGCTCCCGTCGCCCGGTGCGGCCGGGAGGACCCGATGATGTCCGTGGCGGTTCGACGACCGTTGGAAGGCCGCTGCCTCCCCGGTCCACCGCCGGTCACGCGCCCGTCTCGCGGAGGTAGCGGTCGAGGGCGAGCCGGTGGTAGCCCGGCCCGAACACCGAA
This sequence comes from Streptomyces sp. NPDC005494, assembly GCF_042872025.1. Lineage (NCBI taxonomy): Bacteria > Bacillati > Actinomycetota > Actinomycetes > Kitasatosporales > Streptomycetaceae > Streptomyces > Streptomyces sp. NPDC005494. Next base: position 219,242 of record NZ_JBIAJR010000004.1, on the reverse strand, counting down.
CCGGCCGGCTCCGGTACGAGGGCGCGGAGCCTGGCCACCGAAGGACAGTGCGAGAACGCACTCTCGCCCCCGCCCATCACCTCCTCCTCGGCATCGAGCCCCAGTCGCTGCTTGATGTGCGCGACGAGGTCCAGGACGTCCACGCAGTCGCCGGAGGCCACGTTCACCGTCTCGTCGCGCACCCCCGAGGCCAGCAGGCGGTCGACCAGCCCGACGAAGTCAGCGACGTGCAGCAGATCGCGCCGCGCCCCCGGATGAACCCGGACCCGCCCCGCGCGCACCTGCGACACCAGGGCGGGCACCAGTCGGAAGTCCGGTCCGTGCGGCCCCAGTACGTAGGAGAGGCGCAGTACGAGATGGGCCACGCCGGACTCCCGGACGGTCGACTCCAGGGCGAACTTGTGGCGGCCGTAGCGGGTCGTCGGGACGATCGGGTCGTCCTCGCGTCCCCGGCAGCGGGGGCCGCCATACATGCTGGCCGTGGAGAAGAAGACCAGCAGCTCGCCCCGGCTCCGGCAGCGCGCGATCGTCTCCCGTACGAGTTCCGCCTCCCGCTCGTGCTCGGAATCCGGCAGGTGCTGTCGCGGAACGCCTGCCGCCAGCACCGTCACCCCGGGGTGCGCCTCTCGCAGCGGCCACAGGTGCCGGGCGATGAATCCCTTGCCGATGATGTCCATGACCGCGTCACCCTAGGGGGCCGCCGGCGCGCTCTCCTCGTGCCCGGCTCGACGCCGTCTCCGGCCGGTGACAGGGGAATTCGAGAGGGGGTCGAGGAGGCCTGCCTAGCGTTCCGGCCCATGGTGGCGAGCATGACCGACAGCACACTGGGACGCGTCCTGCTGACTTTGCGCGGCGTCCAGTGGATCCTGGGCACGAAGGGAGACCCGTACGCACTGCTGCTGCGCGCGGCCGGGGACGACCGGGCCGAGCTCGGTCGGCGTGTCCGAGAGCGGGGGCCTCTGTACTGGAGCAGCGCCGAGGCCTGGGTGACGGCCGACCACACCGTGGTCGCCGCGGCGCTGGCCGACGCACGTCTCACCCCCCGGCCACCCGGCACCGGCGCCCCGCCAGGGGTCCCGGACGGGGAACCGGCTCCGTGGGACGTACCGGCCCTGGGGGAGGCTCTTCCGCTGGCCGGACTCCCGGCGGCGCTCGACCGGGAGGAGTACGAACGGCTCCGGGCCGTGTCGGCCCCTGTGCTCGGCGGGCCCGCGCTGCGCCGCCGGCTCGGGCCGGCCGTCCGGGCGTACCGGCACCGGGCGTCGGCGGTGGGGGAGTGTTTCGACCTGATGGACGACGTGGTGCGGCCCGCCACGGTGGACGCCTCACGCGTCCTCCTCGGCGTGCCGGAGGACCGGGCCGAGCGCTTCGCGGAACTCTGCGGGGACCTCGCCGGCGTGTTCGACGCCACGCTCTGCCCCCCGCGCCTGGACACGGCCCGCCGGTACCGCGCCGCCCTCCCGGAACTCCTGTCCCTCCTCGCCGAGTCCGCGGGAGCGAAGGAACCGAGGCGGACGCGAGGCACGGAGGCCACGCAGGCAACGCGGGAGACACGCGAGAAGCCTGGGACACCGGGATCACCGGGCCCTCTGGGGATCCTGGGCGCTCCCGAGGACGTCCTGACCCTGTCCGCCCTGCTGGCCCTCGTCGGTGCCGACGCCGCCGCCACGCTCACCGGTAACGCCGTCGCTCTCCTCCTGGACCACCCCGATCAGTGGCGGGCCCTGTGCGAGGACCCCGGCCTCGCGCCCGCAGCCGTCGCCGAGACCTTGCGCCATTCACCCCCCGTCCGCCTGCACCGGCTGTACGCGCGCCAGGACCTGGACCTCGCGGGGACCAGGGTGCCGCGGGGCGAGGAGGTCGTCCTGCTGACCGAGGCGGCCGGGCACGACCCGCGCCGCCACGAGGACCCGGACCGGTTCGACGTCCACCGGCCCGCCCACGACCGGCACGCCCTCCCGGAAGACGGCCACGCCGGCGCCCTCGTCGGCCCCGCCGTGCGCTTGGCGGCCGAGGCCGCGCTGCGTGCGCTCGCCGCCGAGATACCCGGCCTGACCAGGAACGGCGAGGTGCTGCGCCGCCTCCGCTCCCCGCTCACCGGTGGCTTGTTCCGCTTCCCCGCCGCTCGCCAAGGAAACGTCCGGCGGTAGTTCCCGCCCCGGACCTTATGAACCCGAGGAAGGCCCCATGTGCCGTGTCTGCAAAGGACCCGTCCGTCCGTTCTTCGACTTCGGGCGCCAGCCGCTCTCCGACGCGTTCCTCGACCCCGACCGCGTCGACGACGAGTTCTTCTACCGCCTCGCCGTGGGCAGTTGCGAGTCCTGCGGCATGACCCAGCTCCTGGACGAGGTCGCCCGGGACCGGATGTTCCACGAGGCCTACCCGTACCACTCGTCGGGCTCGGTCCACATGCGACGCCACTTCGAGCAGACCGCGAGCCGGATCTCCCGTGAGCACCTGCGCGGCCCCGACCCGTTCGTGGTGGAGATCGGCTGCAACGACGGCGTGATGCTGCGGGCCCTGGCCAAGGAGGGCGTCCGGCACCTGGGCGTCGAGCCCTCCGGCGGGGTCGCCGAACTCGCCCGCCTGCAGGGGGTGCGGGTCCTCACCGAGTTCTTCGAGGAGGCGACCGCGGCCCGGATCGTGGCCGGGAACGGCCCGGCCGACCTGGTCTATTCGGCCAACACCATCTGCCACATCCCCTACCTGGACTCCGTCTTCCGGGGCCTCGACACCCTGCTCGCACCAGACGGCGCCTTCGTCTTCGAGGATCCCTACCTGGGCGACATCCTGGAGCGGACGTCCTTCGACCAGATCTACGACGAGCACTTCTACTTCTTCACCGTTCGCTCCGTCAGCACGGCCGCCGCCCGCTTCGGCTTCGAGGTCGTCGACGTCGAACGGCTGCCGGTGCACGGCGGGGAACTCCGCTACACCCTCAAGCGGACGGGTCGGGCGGTGCCGAGCCCGGCCGTGGCCGCGCTGCTCGCCGAGGAGGACCGCAAGGGGGTCGGCACTCCCGAGTCCTTCGCGCACTTCGCCGCCGGGGTCGAACGGATCCGCACCGAACTGACGACTCTTCTGCGGGAGTTGCGAGCCGGCGGCAAACGGATCGTCGGCTACGGCGCCACGGCGAAGAGCGCCACCGTGACGAACTTCTGCGGGATCGGCCCCGAGTCGATCGACTGGGTGTGCGACGTGACCCCGGCCAAGCACGGGAAGCTCATGCCCGGCTCCCACATCCCGGTCCGCCCCACCGAGGCGCTCACCCACCCCTACCCCGACTACGCGGTGCTGTTCGCCTGGAACCACGCCGAGGAGATCATGGCGAAGGAGCGGCTGTTCCGGGAGTCCGGGGGGCGCTGGATCGTGTACGTGCCCGAGGTCCGCGTCCTCTGACCGCCGCCGGCCACGCCGGCCCCACCCCAAGCAACCGAGGACGGTGTCATGCAGTCGCGACAGCTCGCCGTGGACGGAGCGTTCGAGTTCCGGCCCAAGGTCTTCACCGACGAACGGGGCCTCTTCGTCTCCCCGTTCCAGGAGACGGCCGCCCGACAGGCCCTGGGACACCCGCTGTTCCCCGTGGCCCAGACCAACCACAGTCTCTCCCGCCGCGGCACGATCCGCGGCGCCCACTACACCCTCACGCCGCCGGGCATCGCCAAGTACGTCTACTGCGCGCGCGGCAGGGCCCTGGACATCGTCATCGACGTCCGGCTCGGCTCGCCCACCTACGGCCGGTCCGAGACCGTCCTGCTCGACCAGGAGGACTTCCGCGCCGTCTACTTCCCGGTCGGCGTGGCGCACGCCTTCGTCGCCCTGGAGGACCGGACAGTCATGTCGTACATGCTCTCCGGGGAGTACGTCCCCGAGAACGAGCTGGCCCTCTCGGTCTTCGACCCGGTCCTCGAACTGTCCCTGCCGTCGGACCTCGAACCGGTCATGTCGGAACGGGACCTGGCCGCACCGACCCTGGAGACAGCGGAGAAGTCCGGCACCCTGCCGGAGTACCGGCGTTGTCTGGAGCTCGAACGGTCGCTGTGCGGCGGCCCGGCCCGGTGACCGCCGGCCGGGAACCCGCCGTCGCCGTGTTCGGCGCGACGGGCTGCGTGGGCCGCGCCGTCACGGCCGCGTTCGTCCGGGCCGGCCGGCCGGTCGTCGGAGTGGCCCGCCATGGTCCCCCGCCCCCGGGCGGCGATCGTTTCCTCGCCCTCGACGCGGCGGCCGTCGACCCCGGTGAACTCGCCGGTCTGCTCACGGCGGCCGGGGTGGACACCGTGGTCAACGCGACCGGCGGCTGGGTCACCGGTGAGGCCGAGAACGAGCGCGTCCACCTGCACCTGGTGGAGAACCTGCTCGCCGCACTCGCCCGGACGCCCGGCAGGACCAGGCTGGTGCAGATCGGGTCCGTCCACGAGTACGGCCCGCTCCCCGCGGGCACGGCCGCGTCGGAGACCTACGGGCCCCGGCCCGTGACGGCCTACGCGCGCAGCAAACTCGCCGGGGCCGACGCCGTGCTCCGCGCCACCCGCGAGGGTCTCGTCGACGGGGTGGTGTTGCGGGTCGTCAACCTCTGCGGCCCGGAGGCGGCGGATGCCGGCTTCCTCGGCGCCGTCGTGCGGCAGCTCCGGGACGCCACCCCGGAGCGGCCGGCCGAGCTGACCGTCGCCGAGGCCCACCGGGACTACCTGGACGTACGGGACCTGGCCGAGGCCGTCCTCGCCGCCACGACCGCTCCGGTGACCGGGCAGGTGATCAATGTGGGCCGGGGCGAGGCCGTACCGGTAGCGCACCTGGTGGACCTGCTCGTCGCCGCGGCCGGGCGGCCCCCGGGCGCCGTCCGGCTCAGGTCCGCGCCCGTCGACTCGCGGGGCGGCGACTGGACCCAGGTCGACGTCGGCCGGGCGATCCGGTCGCTGGGCTGGCGGCCGGCGGTCGAACTGCCCGAATCGATCGAGGACATGTGGGACGCGTCCCGCGAAGGCCACCCGGTGGAGCACTCATGACCGAATTCCTCACACGCGCGGCGCCCACTCCGTTGCGGGTCGCCGCGTCGGCGTACGCCCGCGACGGCGGACACACCCCGCACACCGCGTTCCATGAGTGGTACGCCGGGGCCGCCGCCCGCACCTTCACCCAGGTGGAACGGGTCCCGCTCGACGCCCTCGCCGGCTGGGAGACCGACCCGGGGACCGGCAATCTGCGCCACCACACCGGCGGGTTCTTCACGGTGGAGGGCCTGGAGGTACGGATGCCGGCCGGGCCCGTCCCGGCCTGGAGCCAGCCCATCATCAACCAGCCCGAGGTGGGCGTCCTCGGCATCCTGGTCAAGGAGTTCGACGGGATCCTGCACTGTCTGATGCAGTCCAAGGTCGAGCCCGGCAACGTCGGCGGCGTCCAGATCTCACCGACCGTCCAGGCGACCCGCAGCAACTACACGGGCGTCCACGGCGGCCGTCCCGTCCCGTACCTGGACCGGTTCCGCGATCCCGGCTCCCGGGGCACCCTCGTCGATGTACGGCAGTCGGAGCAGGGCTCCGCGTTCCACCACAAACGCAACCGGAACATGGTCGTCGAGGCCGAAGGGGAGGTGGAGGTGCACGAGGGCTTCCACTGGCTGACCCTGGGGCAGCTCCACCGGCTCCTCGCCGAGGACGACGTCCTCAACATGGACGCCCGTACCGTCCTGTCCTGCTTGCCCTTCGCGCATGCGGATCTCGCCCGCGAACTCGGCCCGCCCTCCGACCCGTTCCAGGCGGCCCTCATCCGCTCCTGCGACCCGTCCGCCGGGGCCCGGCACCCGCTGGGCGCCGTCCTCAGCTGGATCACCGAGGCCCGCACCCGCACCGAGGTCCAGGCCCGGCGCGTCCCGCTCGCCGGGCTGCCCGGCTGGCACCGGACCCCCGAGCGGATCTCCCACGAGTCCGGGGCCTTCTTCGACGTCATCGGTGTCCGTGTGGAGGCGGGCGGCCGGGAGGTCGCCCGGTGGTCCCAGCCCATGATCGAACCGCACGGCACCGGCGTCGTCGCCTTCCTCACCCGGTCCATCGACGGAGTGCTGCACGTCCTCATGAACGCCCGCGTCGAGGCGGGCTACATGGACGTGGCGGAACTGGCCCCCACGGTCCAGTGCACCCCCGCCTCCTACGCGCACCTGCCGAGGAGCGCACGGCCGCGCTACCTGGACGCTGTGGAGAAAGCGGACCCCGCGCGGGTCCGCTTCCGGTCCCTGCTCTCCGAGGAGGGCGGACGCTTCCACCACGCGCGCAACCGCTACCTGATCATCGACACCGACCTCGACGTCCCCGCCGACGATCCCGACTACCGGTGGATGACCGTCCACCAGCTCGTCGAACTGCTGCGGCACAGCCACTACCTCAACATCCAGGCCCGCAGCCTGGTGGCCTGCTTGCAGAGCCTGTTGACGCCGGGCGGACCGGCACCGACCACGGAGAGGAAGGCCCGGGTATGAACGCGGAGAACGTACGGCCCGTCACCAGCTGCCGGGTGTGCGGCGCGGCGGACTGGCAGGACGTGGTCTCCTTCGGCGATGTGCCGCTGGCCAACGCCTTCCTGGCACCCGCCGACTCCTACGAGGACGAGGCCGCCTACCCGCTGGGGGTTATCTCCTGCCGCTCCTGCCGGCTGATGAGCGTCACCCACGTGGTCGATCCCGAGGTGATGTACCGGACGTACAGCTACGTCACCTCCGACTCGGAGACCATCACCCGCCACATGGAGTTCGTCGCACGCACCTGCCGGGAACGCGCCGCGCTCGGCGCCGGGGACCTGGTGGTGGAGCTGGGCAGCAACACCGGCCAGCAGCTCGCCGCCTTCGCCCGCGACGGCGCCCGGGTGCTCGGCGTGGACCCCGCCCGCAACCTGGCTGCCGTCGCCAGCGAGAACGGCGTTCGTACCCTGCCGGAGTTCTTCACCGAGACCACCGCCGGGGAGGTCCACCGCTCCCAGGGACCCGCGCGGCTCATCCTCGGTCGCCACGTCTTCGCCCACATCGACGACCTCGCCGGGGTGCTCGCGGGAGTGCGCTCGCTGCTCGCCCCTGACGGCGTCTTCGCCATCGAGGTCCCCTACGCGGTGGACCTGCTGGAGAAGTACGCCTTCGACACCATCTACCACGAGCACCTCTCGTACTTCCTGCTCAGCACCCTCGACACCCTCTTCACCCGGCACGGACTGAGTCTCTTCGACGTGGAACGGCTCCCGGTGCACGGCGGCTCTCTCCTGGTGCTCGCCGGCCGTCCCGAGGCCCGGCGGTCCGTCACCGGCGCCGTCGGCGAACTGATCGCGGCGGAGGACCGGGCCGGACTCCACGGCGACGCCGCCTACCGGGAGTTCGCCCGGGGGGTCCGGTCCGTCCGCGAGGAACTGCCCGTCCTTGTCCGCTCCCTGCTCGCAGAGGGCAAGCGGGTCGCGGGCTACGGCGCGTCCGCCAAGGGCACCACGATCCTCAACATCTGCGGCCTCGGCGCCGACGAGGTGGCCTACTGCACCGACACCACCACGCTCAAACAGGACAAGGTGCTGCCCGGCACCCACATCCCGGTCCGCAGCCCCGGCCACGCCAGGCACGACCCGCCCGACGTCTACCTCATGCTGGCCTGGAACTACGCCGACGAGATCCTGCGCAAGGAGGCGGAGTTCCTGCGGGCCGGAGGCCGGTTCATCCTGCCCTTCCCCGAGCCCGCCGTCGTGTCCGCCGACACCGTCCGCTGACCGGTACCCCTCCGAGGCACGCGAGAGGCCCGGGGGAACGTCACCCGACGTTCCCCCGGGCCTCTCGCCGTCCGCCTCAGGGCCGGTCGTCGCGGGTCACGTACCGCTCGCGCACGCGCCACCGGCCGTCCTCGACGGTCAGGACGTCGTCGCACACGCACATCAGGAGCAGCCGCGGCGCCTCGTCCCGCCGGGTCGCGACGACCTGCACGTACGAACGCACCCGCACCGAACCGTCCGGCTCCGGATTCTCCGTCGCGGCCGTGGTCAGCAGATGCCTGCGCACCTCGCCGTCGGCGGCGAGCGCCGCGTGCGCCGACCGGACACCCGCCGCCAGGGCGGCGCGCCCCCGGACGGGTTCAGGCGCCGACGGCGGCGCGAAGACGCCGTCCTCGGTGAAGGTGGCGGCCCAGGCCTCGGCGTCGCCCGAGTCCAGCAGGTGCATCTGCCGGGCGTAGAACCGCTGGATGTCGGCGCACAGCGACGCGTACGCCGGGCTGATGGTCTCGCTCACGGAGCTCCCTCCTCGCCCGCCGGGTCGCGGGCCGCTTGCCGCCGATGCTCGCGTGGCCCCATGGAACCGGACTCGTACGCGAGCGGGCCCGGGACTCCAGCCCGCCTCCACCGCGCCTCCGGTCCCGGCCGGAAGCATGCCGACCTCGAACCGGCCCCGACCATGGAGGTGCGCCGTGAGGCTCATCGACCTGTCCTCGGCGGTGGACGCGGCGCTCTGGGAACCCGACCCCGTGGAGCACCACGTCCTCACGCCCCGCGAGGGCGCCCTGCACATGAGCGAGGAGATGCGCGCCCACTTCGGCATCTCCTTCGCCCCCGAGGAGCTGCCCGACGGCGAGTTCCTCTCCCTGGACCGCCTCACCCTCACCACCCACACGGGCACCCATGTGGACGCGCCCTCCCACTACGGCTCACGCGCGGGCTACGGCGACGGCGTACCCCGCCACATCGACCGGATGCCGCTGGACTGGTTCCTGCGCCCCGGCATGGTGCTGGACCTCACCGACGCGCCCACCGGCGTCATCGGCGCGGAGCGGCTGGAGAAGGAGTTCGCCCGTGCCGGGCACACCCCGGAACCGATGGACATCGTCCTGCTGCACACCGGGGCCCAGCGTCACCGGGGGACCGAGCGGTACTTCACCGAGTTCGCCGGCCTCGACGGGCCCGCCGTCCATGTGCTCCTCGACCTCGGCGTCCGGGTCATCGGCACCGACGCGTTCAGCCTCGACGCCCCGTTCGGCGACATCATCGCCCGCTACCGGGCCACCGGCGACCGTGACGTGCTGTGGCCCGCGCACATGATCGGCAGGGACCGCGAGTACTGCCAGATCGAACGCCTCGCCAACCTGGAGGCGCTGCCGCCGTACGGCTTCCAGGTGTCCTGCTTCCCCGTCAAGATCGCCGGCGCGGGCGCGGGCTGGACCCGCGCGGTCGCCCTCGTCCAGGACTGAAACCGGACGGCCTTCCCGCTACCCGCGCCCGGACCCGGGCCCCTACCCGAAGGAGGCCGATGTTCGGCCACGATCTGGCGGACGTCTACGAGTTGGTCTATCGCGCGCGAGGCAAGGACTGGGCGGCCGAGGCCGCCGAGACCACTCGCCTCATCAGGAACCAGCTGCCCGCCGCGGAGTCCCTGCTCGACGTGGCGTGCGGCACCGGCGCCCATCTGGAGGCCTTCGACGGCCTCTTCACCCACACCGAGGGCCTCGAACTGTCCCAGGCCATGCTGGAACGCGCGGCAGACCGGCTGCCCGGAGTGCCGCTGCACCAGGGAGACATGCGCGCCTTCGACCTGGAACGCACCTTCGACGCGGTGGTCTGCCTGTTCACCGCCATCGGTTATCTGCGGAGCGTCCCCGATCTGAGGTCTGCCGTCGCCGCCATGGCCCGCCATCTGAGGCCCGGTGGGGTGCTGGTCGTCGAGCCCTGGTGGTTCCCCGAGCGGTTCCTCGACGGGTACGTGGCCGGTGACCTGGCGAGTGACGAGCACCGGACCGTCGCCCGGATCTCGCACTCCACCCGGGAGGGCCGGACCACCCGGATGGAGGTCCGGTTCGTCATCGGCGAGGCCGGCGGGATCAGGGAGTTCACCGAGGTCGACCTCCTCACCCTGTTCACCCTGGACGAGTACCTGGCCGCCTTCGCCGACGCCGGATGTCCCGCCGAGTACATCCTGCCCGACTGGACGGCACGGGGGCTCTTCGTCGCGCGCCGCCCCCGGGACGGCCGGTGAGCACACCGTCCCGAAGGGATCAGCCGGCGACCGGGTGCTCGCCGGCGATGGCCATGACGTACCGGCCGTAGTCCGAGTTCCCGAGCCTCGCGCCGAGCCGGTGGCACTCCTCGGGGCCGATGAACCCCCGCCGGAGCGCCACCTCCTCGACGCAGGCGATCCGTACCCCCTGCCGCTCCTCCAGCGTCCGTACGTACTGGGACGCCTGGAGGAGCGACTCGGGCGTCCCGGTGTCGAGCCACGCGAAGCCCCGGCCCAGCTCCCGCAGCCGGGCCCGCCCGTGCTCCATGTACATCCGGTTGAGATCGGTGATCTCCAGCTCGCCGCGCGCCGACGGGCGCAGAGCGGCGGCCCGTGCGACCACGTCGTTGTCGTAGAAGTAGAGACCGGTGATCGCCCGGTTCGAGCGGGGCTTGTCCGGCTTCTCCTCGATCGACACGAGCCTTCCGTTCCCATCGGTCTCACCGACCCCGTAACGCTCCGGATCGTGTACCTCGTAACCGAAGAGAAGGCATCCTTCGAATTTCTCCCGCTCCTGTCTGAGTACCTCGGAGAAGGAGTGGCCATGGAAAATGTTGTCGCCGAGCACCAGGGCTACGGAATCGTCCCCTATGTGCTCCGCACCGATGACGAATGCCTCCGCTATCCCGTTCGGATCCGGCTGCTCCGCGTACTCGACACAGAGCCCCAGATGGCTTCCGTCGCCGAGCAGCCGCCGGAAAAGTGGCAGGTCATGAGGGGTGGAGATGATGAGGATGTCCCGGATGTCCGCAAGCATCAGCACGGAGAGCGGATAGTAGATCATCGGTTTGTCGCCGACCGGCAGAAGTTGTTTCGAAACGGCCAGCGTAATCGGATACAAACGGCTTCCCGTACCTCCGGCCAGAATGATTCCTTTCATGGAGGCGATGCTATCCGCGGTTTATCGGGGGCCACAAGGACAAGGATCCGGGATCGAGGTGCAATCGAGCCGTACACGAGTCGGGTCCGCTGAGATCGGGGCTCATCCGAGCGGAAATGGAGAATGCCTGTGACCATTCGTGTATGGGGATATCTGGACGAGTACGCGGCAGAGCGTGAGGAGATTCTTGACGCGGTGGACACCGTCTTCGGCTCCGGTCGGCTGGTCCTCGCCGACAGCGTCCGGTCGTTCGAGGAGGAGTTCGCCGCCCGGCACGGGGCCCGGCACTGCGTCGGCGTCGACAACGGCACCAACGCGGTCAAGCTCGGCCTGGAGGCCCTCGGCGTGGGCCCCGGGGACGAGGTGATCACCGTCTCGAACACCGCTGCTCCCACCGTCGTCGCCATCGTCGGCGCAGGCGCGACCCCGGTCTTCGTCGACGTGCGTGAGGACTACCTCATGGACGTCTCCCAGGTCGAGGCGGCCCTCACCCCGCGCACCCGCTGCCTGCTCCCGGTCCATCTCTACGGCCAGAGCGTCGACATGGCCCCCCTGGAGGAGCTGGCCGCGCGCCACGGGCTGTCCGTCCTGGAGGACTGCGCTCAGGCCCACGGCGCCCGCCACCACGGCCGCCCCGCCGGGACCATGGGCACGGCCGCCGCCTTCTCCTTCTACCCGACGAAGGTCCTCGGCGCGTACGGCGACGGTGGCGCGGTCCTCACCTCCGACGAGGAGACCGACCGCAGGCTCCGCCGGCTGCGCTACTACGGCATGGAGGAGCGGTACTACGTCACCGGGCTGCCCGCCCACAACAGCCGCCTCGACGAGGTGCAGGCCGAGATCCTCCGCCGTAAACTCCGGCGGCTCGACCGCTACGTGGCGGCCCGTCAGGAGATCGCCCGGCGGTACGCCGACGGACTGGGCGACACCGGACTCGTCCTCCCCGAGACCGTCCCGGGCAACGAGCACGTGTACTACGTGTACGTGGTGCGGCACCCTCGCCGCGACGAGATCATCGCCGCGCTCAAGGCACGGGACATCGAACTGAACATCAGCTACCCCTGGCCGATCCACACCATGGCCGGCTTCGCGCACCTCGGCCACGGGGAAGGCTCGCTGCCCGTCACCGAACGCCTGGCCAGTGAGATCTTCTCGCTGCCGATGTACCCCTCGCTGGCCCCGGAGACGCAGGACAGGGTCGTCGAAGCCCTCCGGGAGGTCCTCAAGACCCTGTCCTGAACGGGTCCGCCTCGCGGCGACCCCTCACCACGCGGGACGGCGGCTCAGGCCTCGCGCGCCTCGGCCGCCGTCACCGAGAGGCGGGCGGTGAACAGGCCGTTCTCGCTCCGGCTCAGTGCCCGCAGGGCGGCGGCGTGGGGACCGAAGCCCGGCTGCCGCACCGCCCGCCGGAACGAGGCCTGGTCGGTCCACACCGCAAGGTTCACGTAGCCGGCCGGATCGTTCACCTCCCGCAGCAGGCTGTGCCGGACGAACCCCGGCTGCCGGGCCATGAACGCCGAGGTCCGGGCGAAGGCCTCCTCGAACTCCTCGGGAACCCCGTACACGGTGAACCGGTTGACGAAGGTCACCTCGGGATCCGGCCCGGCGTGACCGTCCCCGGTGACCCCGTCGGGCTCCCGCTGCTCGCCGCTCCGCATGGACAAGGCCACCCCTCCGCTCGTCGTATCCGTCCGCCATCTACGGACGCGTGCACGGGAGCCTGGCAGCGACCCGTGGAGAACATCTCGACTCCGGCTGACCGCCCGCACTCGAACCCTGTCACCGGGCGCCCACGTCCTCGGCCACCGGAGGCGCCGCCAGCGTGTCCTCCAGGCGCTCCTTGGCGTACGCCCGGGTCAGCCGGTCGAAGACGTAACGGCCGATGCCGTCCGCGCGACGATCCGTGGCCAGCAGGTGGTTGTCGACCAGGACCTCCAGGACGGACTCCAGGTCCCGGACCGGACGACTGAGCAGCTCCGCCGCCTGCGCGGCGGTGAAAGGCGTCTCGCCCAGCATGCTGAGCAGCCGGAACGCCCCCTGCTCCTGGTGGCTGAGGCCCTCGTAGCTCGCCGCGAACCGAGAGCGCACTTCGAGCTCGCCGAGCCTGGCCACGTCGAGGATCCGGGGGGTGGCCTCCAGCCGGTCGGCGAGCGCCGCCAGCGAGAGCCCCGGCCCGGCCGCGAGCCGGCCGCCCACACAGCGCAGGGCGAGCGGGTGACGGCCCAGCAGTTCCACGATGCGGTGCGCCGCCTCCGGCTCCCGGTCCACCCGCTGCCTGCCTGCGAGGACCGCGAGGATCTCCAGGGCCTCCTCGGCGGACGGCGCGCTCAGTTCCACCCGCTCGGCCTCCACCAGGGCGGTCATCCGCCTGCGCCCTGTGACGAGCAGCGCGCAGCGCGGGTCCGCAGGCAGCAGGTGGCGGATCTGGGCCGAGGACGCCACGTCGTCGAGGAGCACCAGCACCCGACGCCCGGCCGTGCGGGACCGGAACAGCGCACCGCACTCCTCCAGGCCCTCCGGGATGCGTGAGGGCGGGACCTCCAGGGCTCGCAGGAAGCCCAGGAGCACCTCGGCGGGGTCACGCGGCTCGGCGGAGGAGCCACGCAGGTCCGCGTAGAGCTGCCCGTCGGGAAAGTGCGGGCGGAGGGTGTGCGCCAGATGGACCGCCACCGCGCTCTTGCCGATGCCCGGCGGTCCGGTGACGACCCCGATGTGGGCCGCCGTACCGTCGCCGAGAGGCCGGCCGGGCTCGCGCAGCGCCCCCTCCAGCTCCTTGAAGACGTCCTCCCGGCCGACGAACCCCGCCAGCCCTGCCGGGAGTTGGGCCGGTGTGCCGACCGACTCGCGGGCGGCGAGAGGCGAGGGGAGCTGGGCGGTGACCCGGGGCGCGGTGCCACCGCCACCGGAGGGGAGGGGGGCGGTCGGAGCGGGCGGGACGGCCGGGAGCAGCGAGCCCGGCGCGGGGGCCGCCGGGCCGGGGTGCTGCGGCGGGGGAGCGGGGTGCGCGGCGCCTCCCCCGGCCGGGGCCTTCGTGTGCGTGAGGCCGGGAGCTGCCGGAACGGGGTCACGGGCGGGGGAGGGCGCGAGGGTGGGAGCGGGCGGCGCGGCGGGTGCCGGCGCGGATCTCGGCCGCCGCGGTAGCTCCTCAGGCCCCCGGGGTGAGTCGGACAGCAAGGTGTGCTGGAGACCGGCGAGTTCCTTGCCGGGTTCCAGACCCAGTTCGTCGATCATCTTCTGCCTCAGGCTCTGGTAGACCTCCAGCGCCTCGTGCCGTCGCCCCGACCGGTGGAGTGCGACCATGAGCAGGCCGTGGAGGTGCTCGTGCAAGGGATGCGTGAGTACCAGCGCCTTGAGTTCGCTGATCAGTTCGCGGTGCCGGCCGTTCTCCAGGTCGGACTCGATCCGCAGCTCGAGGATGCGGAAGCGAAGTTCCTCCAGCCGGGTCACGTACGAGAAGAGCCGCCCCCCGGTCTCGACGTCGGCGAGTGCGGGCCCGCGCCACAGGGCCAGGGCCCGCTCGAAACATGCCAGAGCCGCCGCGGAATCGCCCCGCTGGAAATGCTCCTGCCCTTCCTCCGCCAGTCGCTCGAACAGACTTACGTCCAGACTCGACGACGGAATGGTGAGGCTGTACCCGCCCGGCTGAGTCTGCAGCAGGTTCCCGAGCCCCTGCTTGAGAAGGAGCTTGCGGAACTTGTAGATGTAGGTTTGCAGAGTCGTCACCGCGCTCGGGGGTGGCAGCTCGGGCCACAGCTCGTCGATGAATTCGGACGCCTGCACCACGGTGTTGTGCCGCAGCATCAGCAGGGAGATGACCTGACGCGGCTTGGGGGCGGTCGGCATGATGTTCCGGCCTCCCCAGCGGATTTCGACGGGGCCTAAAAGTCGGAACTCCAAGATGTTTCCTCCCGTTTCCGCAGGGTCGCGCTGTCTGGTTCGTCCCCGCACCCTGCGCGCGCCTTGCCGTCGGCCGATCACCTCGGCTTCACGTTAGATCCTTGAAATCGACTGGTCAATGTCCGGGCGACGGCCTACGAGGCGGCCGTAGAATCCTCGAGGGCCGAAAGAATGTCCACTTTGCCGTACCTTGACTCGTGGTCCAGGGAAAGTTCCCGTAAAGCCGATCTCGTCGAGGACTGGCGGAGATTCGATCCCGACCGCACTGTCCGCCGGGCGCCTATTCAACGGTTTCAACTGGCGGGTTGCTGCCTCCGGCATAGGCCGCGCGCGGACGCGTGAGGGCATCCCTTTTCGCCACGGACGGCGGTTGCGTCGCGTGTGGTGGCCGCCTCCCCGTGCCGCCCGCGGCCCCCGGAGGCGCCTGCGAGCAAGGTGGAACGGCCGGTCCACGCCCGCTCATCCACCCGGCTCCAGCATTCCTCGAGCGCGAGTCGAGCGCCGGAGCACCGTCACGGCGGCGTCCCCGTCCCCCGTCCGACACCCTCCCGGCGCTCCTGTCAAGCCTCTTCGCGCCCCTCCAATCGCCATTGAGTTGAATGCGAGTTATTCGGCGCACGATCACTCCGTGGAAAGTTCTGATGTGGGCGACACAGTTCCCTGCTGTGTAATGGGCAGGAAAAAGGGAACCGCTGGAGAGGGGCACGGATGAATACAACAACGAATCGCCGTGTGGTCATCACGGGAATCGGAGTCGTGGCTCCCGGTGCCATCGGCGTGAAGCCGTTCTGGGACCTCCTGACGGCGGGCAGGACTGCCACCCGCGCCATCACCACTTTCGATGCTGCCCCTTTTCGTTCCCGTATCGCAGCGGAATGTGATTTTGACGCCGCGGCGGAAGGGCTCACCCCTCGGCAGATACGCCGGATGGACCGGGCGGCGCAATTCGCGGTCGTCGCCGCGCGGGAGGGGATCGAGGACAGCGGAATCGACCGTGAGGCCCTCGACGGTGCCCGGATCGGTGTGGTGATCGGTAGTGCCGTCGGCTGCACCACGAGCCTGGAGAACGAGTACGCCGTCGTCAGCGACAGCGGCAGCCGCTGGCTCGTCGACCACGCCTACGCCGTGCCCCACCTCTTCGACTACTTCGTGCCCAGTTCCATCGCCGCCGAGGTCGCCCACGACCGCATCGCGGCGGAGGGGCCCGTCTCCCTGGTGTCTACCGGCTGCACCTCCGGCCTCGACGCGGTGGGCCGGGCAGCCGACCTGATCGCCGAGGGCGCCGCAGACGTCATGATCGGGGGCGCCACCGAAGCGCCCATCTCCCCGATCACCGTGGCCTGCTTCGACGCGATCAAGGCCACCAGTCCCGACAACGACCGGCCGTCCGAGGCCTCCCGGCCCTTCGACCGCACCCGCCGGGGCTTCGTCCTCGGCGAGGGCGCCGCCGTCTTCGTCCTGGAGGAGAGGGAGCACGCCCGCCGCAGGGGCGCCGAGGTGTACGCCGAGATCACCGGCTTCGCCTCCCGCAGCAACGCCTTCCACATGACCGGACTGCGTCCGGACGGCAAGGAGATGGCGGAGGCGATCCGGGTCGCGCTCGCCGCCGCCCGTACCGGCGCGTCATCGATCGACTATGTCAACGCCCACGGCTCGGGAACCCGGCAGAACGACCGTCACGAGACCGCGGCCTTCAAGGCGAGCCTGGGGGAGCACGCGTACCGGACCCCCGTCAGCAGCATCAAGTCGATGATCGGCCACTCGCTCGGCGCCATCGGCTCCCTGGAGATCGCTGCCTGCGCCCTCGCCATCCGTCACGGCACGGTCCCGCCCACCGCCAATCTGCACGAGCCCGACCCCGACTGCGACCTGGACTACGTCCCCCTGGAGGCACGTTCCCTGCCGGTCGAGAACGTCCTCACGGTCGGCAGCGGATTCGGCGGCTTCCAGAGCGCCATGGTGCTGGCCGGACCCGACGCAGCAGGCCGGGCGGTCGCGTGAGCACGGGCACGGGTACGGGTACGGACACGGTCGTCACCGGGATGGGGGTGCTCGCCCCCACCGGCCTCGGCCACGCCGCCCACTGGGAGAACACCCTGCGCGGCGCCTCGGCCATCGGCCCCGTCACCCGCTTCGACGCCGGTCCCTACCCCAGCCGCCTCGCGGGCGAGATCGCGGACTTCGTCGCCGAGGAGCACCTGCCCAGCCGGCTCCTGCCCCAGACCGACCACATGACGCGGATGGCCCTCGTCGCCTCCGACTGGGCGCTCGCCGACGCCGGGGTCGAACCCGGCCTGATGCCGGAGTACGGGGTGGGTGTCGTCACCGCGGCGTCCGCGGGCGGTTTCGAGTTCGGCCACCGGGAGCTGCAGAACCTGTGGGACCGGGGGCCCGAGTACGTCAGCGCCTACCAGTCCTTCGCCTGGTTCTACGCCGTCAACACCGGCCAGATCTCCATCCGGCACGGGCTCCGCGGCCCCGCCGGAGCGATGGTCACCGAACAGGCCGGCGGGCTCGACGCCCTCGGACAGGCTCGCCGTCAACTCCGCGGCGGACAGCCGATGGTGCTCGCCGGAGCTGTCGACGGCTCCCCCTGCCCCTGGGGCTGGGTCGCCCGGCTGAGCAGCTCCCGGATGAGCAGGGAGTCCGACCCCGCCCGCGCCTACCGGCCCTTCGACACCGACGCCGCCGGGTACGTGCCCGGAGAGGGCGGCGCCCTGCTCGTCCTGGAGAGCGAGGAGGCCGCGCGGGCCCGCGGCGCGCGCCACCGGTACGGCCGGATCGCGGGCTACGCGGCCACCTTCGACCCCCCGCCCGGCTCGGGCCGCCCCACGAACCTCGCACGCGCCGCGCGGGCCGCCCTCGACGACGCGGAACTCACCCCGGGGGAGGTCGACGTCGTCTTCGCGGATGCGGCGGGCACCCCTAAGGAGGACGCCGCCGAGGCCGACGCACTGCGGTGCCTCTTCGGCTCCGGAGGCGTCCCGGTGACCGCGCCCAAGACGATGACCGGCCGACTGAGTGCGGGCGGCCCGGCCGTCGACGTGGCGACGGCACTCATGAGCCTGCGGGCAGGGGTCATTCCCCCGACCGTCCATGTCTCCCGGCCCTTGCCGGACCACACCCTCGACCTCGTGACGACTCCGCGCCGGGTCCCGCTCGCCACGGCGCTGATCCTGGCCCGGGGGCATGGGGGATTCAACTCGGCCCTGGTCGTGACGCGCCCTGGCTGATCCGACCCGCCCTCCCGCACCCTCACCCCGACAGGAGACACCGTGATGAAGGACCGACTGACCACCGACAGGCTCATGGAGATCATGCGCGAGTGCGCCGGCGACGGCGACGAGGTCGAGACCGGCCGGCACCCCGAGGACATCGAGTTCGCCTCGCTCGGGTACGACTCCCTGGCCATGCTGGAGACACTGAGCAGGCTGGAGCGCGAGTACGGCGTGGCGATCGACGAGGAGGACTTCGCCGGAGTGACGACCCCGGCCGAGCTGACCGCACTGGTGAACCGCGTCCTGGCCGTGGCGGTCTGACCCGGGGCGGCCCGAGCGGCCACCACCCGGCCGGCGCTCCTCCCCTCAGCCAGGTCCCTACCGGTTCGGCTTTCGGGTTGCCACCTCGACCGGAATCAGGCGTATGCCCACTTCGTGCCGGCCATGGCGGGGTCCGTCGACCGAGTTGGCAGTGAGGCTCTTCCGACCCGAGGTCGGAAAAGCCTCACTGCCCGAGAGGAGCCCGAGAGACTCCTTCACACCTCACCTCGCGTCGCGTTTGTGCAGGTTAGGAGTGGTGTGGCGCATGCTGCTCCCTCCACGTGGCTCACTGCGCCCTCCAGTGTCGCGGCCGTCGCGCTGCGTCAGCCACGTCGGCCGGCGACCTGGCGGGCCACCATGACGCCCGTCAGGGTGATCGCTCCGGCTGCCGCGGCCCAGGCAAGCCACTCGCCGCTGGAGTTCGGCGTGACGGCGGCACCGCCGCCGGCGTTCACCGCGCCGGTCATCGTTTCCACGCCGCTGAACGTCTGGGTGGCCAGGGCCAGGTTCTTGTCCTCGGCGCTGCCCCAGGCGTAGACGACGTTGCTCGTGCCCTCCTCGAGGTTCAGTTCGGCCGGTCCGATGGCCACGGTGTCCGTTCCGGCGAGGACGACGTCGGCCTTCACGGTGCCCGCGTCGACGGCCGCGGTGTCCCCGTCGGGGTTCGTCAGGTCGGTGAAGACAGGCTGACCGCCGGCGCGTACGTCCACGGCGGGCGCGGCCGCGACGTGGCGAACGGTCAGCCGGGCCTTGCCGGCGTCCACCTTCGAGACGTCGTCGGTGAACGCCGTCAGCTGGGGCTTGCCGTCGGCGGAGAGATGGGCGGCGACCGTGGCGTTGCCGCCTTCGGGTACCTTCACCTCCTTCTCCAGTGCCGGTGCGCCGTCGGGGCCCTGGCCCGCTTCGAAGATCTGGATGTCGTAGGTACCCGCGTCGAGGGACTGCGGGCCGGTCACCGTGCCGGGCTCGAAGTCACTGAGCAGCTCGTCGCCGTTGGCGTAGACGTCGACCGTCATTCCGGGGATGCCGTGGAAGACGGACACCATGGCTTTGTCCTGCGCCTGGGCGGGGGCCGCCAGGGCGGGTGCGGTCATGCCGAGGGCCAGGGCGCAGGCCCCGGCGGAGGCGGCGACGGCGATGGTGGTCCGGGAAGTCATGGGAATCATCTCTTCGTGGGGAGTTACCGCCTGCTGCGGTGTCTCATAGGTGTTTCGCGCGGACGCGGCGACCTGGATGCGCCGAAGCGGCGTTTCTTCGACGCGGTCACACGCCGGTGCCGCGTGCGTCGTCCTGGTCGACGCACGTACGCAACCGATGCAGGCCGCGGCGGGTGTGGCTCTTCACCGTGCCCAGCGGCACTCCGGTGCGTTCCGAGATCTGGGCCTGCGTCAGGTCCTCGTAGAACGCCATGCGCAGCACCTCGCGCTGAGCGCGCGGCAAGCGGGACATGGCCTCGACGAGCAGCACGCGGTCGAGTACCTCCTCCGGTGCATGCCGGACGGGCCGGTCGGGGGCGGCGTCCTGAGCCGCCGACTCGACCACGGCCAGCCGCCGCCCCCTGGCCGCGAGCGCGTCGACGATCTTGCGGCGGGTGATGCCGACCAGCCAGGCGCCCAGCGCGCCCCGCTCGGGCCGGAAGCGGTGCCGTCCGCGCCAGGCACCGATGAACACCTGCTGGGTGACGTCCTCGGCCTCATGTGTGTCGCCCAGGGACCGGGTGGCCATGGTGTGAACCAGCGAGCCGTAGCGTCGGTAGACGGCTGCGAACGCTTCCTCGTCGGCCCCGACGAAGCCGCGGGCCAGTTCCTCCTCGTACCGCGTTCCCCTCACGGGCGGGACGAGGGTGGTGGCCGGTGGCGGGTGCGCATTCATGGCCGTTCCTCCTGCCAGGCGTCCTGCGGGGTGGAGGGCCGTCCGCCGAACGGTGGGTCCGCCGGTCCGGCTCGTGTCGCCACCCTGCGCGCACGTTCAGTCTTGGACGCACAAACGACGCAGGCAACATGCGTCGTTCATGCGTCGTAAAGTGGGGATATGGGCGTGCAGCGGGAGAGCGGTGCGAACCGAGCCGGTGACGCCGGCGGCCTGACCACCGGCGAGGTGGCCCGACGTCTGGGGGTGGCTCCCACGACGGTCCGCACATGGGACCGCCGGTACGGGCTCGGGCCGGACGCGCACACGGGTGGCCGGCACCGGCGCTGGACGGCGGCCGACGTGGCGAAGCTGGAGCGGATGTGCGCGTTGACGGCGACCGGGCTGCCGCCGGCCGAGGCGGCCCGCCTCGCGCGCACCGAGGAGCCACCGGCGGCGGCTCCGTCTCGGCCTGCTGCCGGGCCGGGAGGGGCTCTGGCCCGCCGAAGCCGGGCGGGGAACGGTCTGCGGCTCGGCGACGTACGTCAGGAGTGCAGAGGGATCGCCCGTGCGGCCCTGCGTCTCGACGCCGCCGCCCTGGACGAACTACTGCTCGCCGCGATCGACCAACACGGACTGGTCGCCGCCTGGACCGAGGTGATCGTGCCGACGCTCCAGGCGGTCGGACGTAAGTGGGAGACGTCGGGGGAGATGTACGTCGAGGTCGAGCACTTCCTGTCCTGGCACGTCTCCGGCGCGCTGCGGCGGGCCACGCCCCGCACGGTCGCGGACCGCCCCGGCGCCACCGCGGTGCTCGCCTGTGTGCCGGGGGAGAATCACACGCTGCCGTTGGAGGTGCTGTCCGCGGCACTGACGGAGCGCGGGGTTCCGGTGCGGATGTTCGGCGGTGCCCTGCCCGTCGAGTCGCTCGTCGCGGCGGTGCGCAGGACCGGGCCGGCCGCGGTGGGCCTGTGGGCGCAGTCCCGCACCACCGCCAGCCGGCCGCTGGCCCAGCACGTGGCCGCGATGGAGTGGGGCGTGCGCGGAGCCCGTCGCAGGCCGGTCGTCCTGACCCTGGGCCCTGGCTGGGCGGGGCAGGCAGTCGCCGGTCTCGCGCGTCCGTCAGGGCTCGCCGAGGCGGTCGCCGCTCTGGAGTCGTCGGCGTCGTCGTAGTCCTGTGGGCGACGGACACCACCGGGCACCTGAGGCGGGACGGATGCGCTGATTCCTGCCCCGTTTGTGCGCCGGGGCCGGACGGACGTCACCTCGACGGCCCGCCGGAGCGCCATTACGGCGGTGTGTCGCCCCGCGCCTGTTCCTGTTCGCGGACCTTCGCGAGATCGGTGAGCCGGTCGAGCTGCCGCACCGGCTGGGCGGTGCGACGGTTGCCGGCCAGCCGCTTCCGGTGCCGGTCGAGAAAGGTCCAGTAGCCCGCGGTGTACGGGCACGCGTGCTCCCCGGTCCGGTCGCCCGGCCGATAGGCGCAGGGACCGCACAGGTCGCTCATGCGGTTGATGTAGGCGCCGCCCGAGGTGTAGGGCTTGGTCGTCATGCGTCCGCCGTCGGCGTACTGGGACATGCCGACGACGTTGGGCAGCATGACCCAGTCGTAGCCGTCCACGAAGCAGCGGTGGAACCAGTCCGTGACGGCGGCCGGGTCCCAGCCCCGCTGAAGAGCGTGGCTGCCGAGGATCATCAGCCGGGGGATGTGGTGGGTCCATCCCGTGTCGCGCACCTGGGCCAGGACCGTGCGCAGGCAGTTGGCCCGGACGGCGTCCGCGTCCAGGTCGTTCCACCAGCCGGGCAGCGGCGCGGTGTGCCGGAGCTCGTTGGAGCGCCGGTAGTTCTCGCCGAAGTACCAGTACAGCTGCCAGACGTACTCGCGCCAGCCGGCGATCTGCCGCACGAAGCCTTCCACGCTGTTCAGTGGCGCCCGCCCCGCACGCCACGCCCGCTCCGCCTGCTCGACACATTCGGCGGGATCGAGCAGACCGAGGTTGAGCGAGGAGGAGAGCAGGCTGTGGCTCATGACCGGGTCGGAGGCCAGCATCGCGTCCTCGTACGGTCCGAACGTGGCGAGCCGGTGCCCGACGAAGCGCCGCAGGGCTCGTCGCGCCTCCGCCCGGGTCGCGGGGAACAGACGGGGCCCGTCCCGTCCGACGAAGGAGACGTCCCCGTCGCGTTCCCAGCGGTCGAGGTCGTGGCGGACCTCTTCGTCGATGCCGTCCTCCCGCGGCCGGTACGGAGGGCCGATCCCGAGGGAGGCGGTGTCGCGGGGCGGCGGCTCCCGGTTGTCGTGATCCGTGTTCCACCGGTCTCCCGCCGGTCGACCGCCGTCCATGAGCAGGTCGTGCCTGAGACGGACCCAGTGGTAGAAGTCCTCCTGCCGCAGGCGCTTTCCGCCGTGGCCGTCCGCCCACCCGGCGAAGTCCGCCATGGGTACGAGGAACCCCCGTGCAGGGCCCACCGTCACGCGCGGGAGGGCCCGCACCAGGCGGAGCGCCGCGTGCGAGGTGGGGTGGTGGACACTGATCGGGCGCCCGTGTGCCGCCCGGTCGAGGCCGTCGCGGTAGGTGTCGGCACGTACGTAGGTGACGCGGTCGCCGAGTTCGGCCGCGCGGTGTCGCATCGCGGACAGCACGAGATGGGCCTTGGCCCGGTGGAACCGGCGCCGTCGGAACACGGAGCGGGCCTCGATCATGAGCAGAGGGGTGTCGCGCCCCGGCCGGTCCTCGTCCGGGGTGAGGAAGTGGGGGCCGAGCTGGTCGCCGAAGAGCCAGTGCACGAGAGGTCTCTCCTCAGTCGCGGCCACGGGCGGGCTGAAGCGCGCGAGCCCGTCGGCAGGGTTGACGATCGGTTCCGGACGACCGAGCGTGTCGTGGTCGTACGGGCACTTCCTGGCCGGCGCCGGTGGCCGATGTGCTGCTCACGCCGATCCGGCGGCTGAGCGGCCGGCGCGGTCGAACACTCACGCCGGCGGACCATCGTGGTGCGCCGCCTGGCCGGCCCGGCCGCCGACGCCGAGAAGTCCTGTCGCCGAGAAGGGCTCCGCCTCCGCGAGCCGTGGCAGCTCACGTCGCGACATCCAGGTGACGACAGGCGGCATCGCGGCCCGCACGAGCTGGGCCGAGCGCAGCCAACGGGGGACGTACACGGACGCACGGCGACGCTCGACGGCGGCGACCAGCCGCGCCGCAACGTAGGTGACCGGGAACACCTTGCGCGCCGGAGCCGGCATGTGCCGGCGCAGCTCCCTCAGCACCGCGTGCTCGTCGGCGTCGCGCACCATGTCGGTGTCCGTCCAGTTGATGTAGGCGATCCCCACGCCCACCCGGCGGTGAGCGACCTCGGCCCGCAGCGCGTGGGCGAAGGACTCCACTCCCGCCTTCGACGCGCAGTAGGCGCTCATCATCGGTGCCGCACCGATCGACGCGAGTGACGCCACCTGCAGGAGGTAACCGTGCGTGTCGACCAGGTCGGGCAGGAACGTGCGCGCGGTGATCGCGCTGCCGACGAGGTTCACCTCCACGACGCGGCGCCAGACGGCCGGATCCGACTCCATGAACGGACCACCCTCCGCCACTCCCGCGTTGGCGACGACCACCGAGGGAGGCCCGAGCCGGGCACGGATCTCGGACCTGACCCGGTGCATGCCGCGGTCGTCGGTGACATCCACCTCCCAGCACGCGGAAGTCCCCGCCGGCAGCGAGTCCCTGACCCGGGCAAGTGTGCGCTCCTCCCGGCCCAGCAGCGCCACCCGCGCACCCCGCTCGACCAGTACCTCCGCGATCGCCGCCCCGAGGCCGCGCGCGGCCCCGGTCACGACGGCGACGCGACCGTGCAGGGGCTTGCGGTCGACCGGCATGGTGAATTCCTTTCCGCGGTGGCACCTGCCCGGCCCACGCTAGACGGCTCACGGTCAGGGGGCATGTCAGCCGCTCCCGAGGGGCCGGCCCGCTCCGGTACCGGACTGCCGGGATCGAAAATGCCCCGCACGCATCCAAAGCGGGCACGCGAGCCGAAACGGCATCATGGAACTCAAGGACGAACTGCCCGTCGATCACCATCTGGCCACCGTCTACCGCTACGGCGCAGGCTTCTGCGGCGTCGTCCTGCTGGTCTTCGCGGGACTCGGCTTCGCCGACGCACTGAGCCCGTTCGACACGGCCGGCGACACCATCGCCGGCATGACCACCAACGTCGGCCTCAGCGCCGTCTCCACCGTCGTCGGTATCGCGCTGCTCGCCGGCGCGGTCATCGGCGGCAACTTCGCCTCCGTCCTCAACATGACGGTCGGATCGCTCTTCGTGCTGAGCGGCTTCGCGCACATCTTCGTCCTGGACCGTCCTGCCAACGTCCTCGACTTCGGCATGACCAACGTGATCTTCAGTTTCGTCATGGGGTTGCTCATCGCCACGTTCGGGATGTACGGCCGGGTGTCCAGCAAGCTGACGCACGACAACCCCTACTGGCAGCGCCGGCACCCGGATCAGGCGGCACGCGAACGCGAGGCGGCCCCCGCCCTGCCGTACGCAGGACGGGGGCGGTGGAACGCGGTGAGCAGCACGGCCGAACCACTTCGCCGGCCCACTGAGACCCCTCCGGTGGAGGGCTCGATCACCGATGCCGCGCACGAGGAGCGTCCGGGTCGGTCGGTCGGCCCGGCTCAGGGCACTGCCTGAGAAGTCCCGCAGGTGCAGCCGGGTCCCCTCCTGACGTGCGTACACGTCAGGAGGGGACCCGCATGACCTTCTCCCGGAGCTTTCAGACGTCGCGGAGGACCCGTGCGGGGCTCGGCCGGACGGACGGTGCGTCGGGGGCGCCGGCCGGGACCGGTGCCCTGTACGGCGCTCCTGGGCTCAGCCGAAGTTCACGTCGCTGCACCACATGTAGGCCTGGTCGAGGTGCGAGGCCTGCCAGATCACGAACACGATGTGGTGTCCGGTGTAGCCGGAGGTCTGGACGGGGAACGTGATGTTCTGCGTCGGCGCGTAGCTGCCGGTCTGCGTGATGAAGTCAAGGTTGCCCCAGCCCAGGGTCTGGGTCTTGGGATCGAAGCC
Organism: Streptomyces sp. NPDC005494; assembly: GCF_042872025.1. Classification (NCBI taxonomy): domain Bacteria; kingdom Bacillati; phylum Actinomycetota; class Actinomycetes; order Kitasatosporales; family Streptomycetaceae; genus Streptomyces; species Streptomyces sp. NPDC005494. The sequence continues at coordinate 194,015 of NZ_JBIAJR010000004.1, read as the reverse complement.
CTGCTTGCTCACGTAGACCTTGAAGTAGTCGGCACCGTGGGACGCCTGGTCGTACAGGTGCACCGAGAAGTTGTTGCCGATCGTGGTGGTCTTCCACGCCCCCGGCTTGTCCAGGCTGGCGTTGCGGGACAGGTTGTTGCTGCAGAGCGTCCCGTCGGGGGTCTTCGCCTGGAACTGGCCGCCGAGGCCGTCGCGCAGAGCGCTCATCCAATTCCACATGGTGTCGGAGTTGGCCTGCCAGGCCTGCCAGCACATGGGGTCCTGCGTCTGCATGGCCGGGTCCATGTGGTTGCTGCCCCACGTCGACCAGCACTGGTACGCGCGGGTGGCGGGGCCGACGATGGTGCCATGGGCCTGGGCGGGGGTCGACCAGGCCAGCGCGCCGGCGACGACGGCGAACAGCATGACGAATGCCTGGAGGGGCCGACGGAGGTAAGACCTCGAACGCCCGGTCAACGGAATCTTGTTGTGCATGTGGGGGGACTCCTTCCAGTGGCAAGGCTGTGATGGGAGCGCTCCCAACGGTACGACTTTCACGTGAACTGTCAATGAAACAAACCAAGTTGCTCGTAAAGGGGCGGGGCCGTGGGATGTGCCGTGAGCCTCGGAAGGCGGGCCCTCGCCGTCATGTCGGGAGAGGGACCGGCTTGCCATGACACCGCGTCGGTTTGCGCTCTTGCGGATCCGGACCGACCGAGGAGACTGCCTTCATCCCCCGGTCCACTCCGTACCCGGCAGCACCACGCCGAACAGGTCCGAGCGGCCGCGGGCAGATCGGTCCACCGTCACTCCCCCGGGATGAGGTCTCATGAACCGGAACCGAGCCGTCGTCAGCACCGTCACCGTGACCCTGTTATCAGCCGGCCTCGCCGTCGGCCCCGCCTCCGCAGCGGCTTCCGCTTCCGCTTCCGCTTCCGCAGCCGTCTCCGTCTCCGCCTCCGAGGCGAAGGCGCGCGTCGGGGGCGACTGGGAGACCCAGTCGATCGTCTTCGCCGCCGCCGCGGGGCAGACCAACGACCTCAGCATCTACCCGATGTACACCAGCGACGGGATTCGCCGGATCGGCTTCAGGGACGTGGTACCGCTGGAACCGGGCGAGCACTGCGCGTACTCCAGCGCCGAGGACACCACCGCCGTCGTCTGCGAACTGCCCGCCGACAGCGCACGGCCCGACAGGATCGACGTCCTCCTCGGCGACGGCGACGACACGATCGCCGCCTTCACGCCCGGAATGAACACGGTCAGCGGGGGCGCGGGCGACGACGAACTGCACGCCCACACCGCCCGCACGGTGCTGGGTGACGCGGGGGACGACATGGTCATGGGGCCCGCCACCCTGCACGGCGGGGACGGCATGGACCACCTGATGGGCGACGGCGAGAACCAGCGGATGTGGGGCGGCCGAGGCGACGACATGATCGAGGGCTACGGCGGTGACGACACCGTGTACGCCGGTTCCGGCGACGACCACGTCATGGGCGGGGACGGCCGGGACGTCCTGCTCGGCGGCTCCGGCGACGACATGGTGCACGGGGAAGGCGGCGACGACTTCGTCTGGGGTGGAGCCGGGAAGGACGCCCTCGACGGCGGGGACGGCCGCGACATCGTCCTGCCATAACCGCCCCTCACTGCCCGAAGACCCCGCAGACCCCGAAGACCCCGAGGAGCCCGAGGACCCCCAAGACCCCGGAGGCCCCGGAGACTCCGAAGAGCCCGAAGGACCCGAGGACCCCGAGGCGCCGAAGCGGGGTTGCCCGTGACGGTGGCGGCGACCTCGGGCCCGGACGATGCCGTGAAGCGGGCAGAGGCCGAGCCGAGTCCCTCCGGTCACGCGCCGCGGTGCGCTCCCTGAGCGGCTTCCTGGCGAGGCCCACCCGCCTCCTCCCGACGCGTGCTCATACGTAGGAGGCTCGCAGCTGCGGATCCCGCCGGGTACGCGGCCGACGGCCGGGGCCGGGCGGACCTCCACCGCGCCGCAGTTGACGCCCGCCACTGAGGTCACCCCGCACCGGGCCTCTGTGCGGGGCGGCCTGCCCGCGATAAGCGTTCTGCTGATCCGCCTGTGCGGCCAAGCCCTGAGTGGGTTCGGCCGCACTGTGTCGTGCCGATCCAGGTGGTGGCGTCGCTGTGGCGAAGCCATGACCCTCGGGTGAATCAGCTGTGACGGAGTCGTGATTGTTACCGATGAGTTGATGTCGGACATGTGTTCTTGTGCATTCCCTGTGACGCGTGGCAGAGTCCCGTGAACCTCGGTCAAACATGTGAACTGCCGTACCAGTCCTATGGACTTTGTGACGTGCGGGACCTTGTCGTGGCGTGCAGCGCAGCAGGCCGGCCGGAGGTGACAGTCGGGGAGGCTGCGGACGTTCGATGAGCGTCGTGGCAGGGGGCGGGGGGCTTGATGATGGTTCGCGCGGGCAGACGGGGCGGCCGCGTCGTGGCCGGTATGACACTGGTGGCAGCCTTCACGCTGCTCGGTCCGGGAGCGCTGCCGGTTCCGCAGGCGGTCGCCGCCGCGGGCTGCGCCGGAGTGCAGCACGACTTCAACGGGGACGGGATCCGCGACACCGTCGTCGCCGACCCCGAGGCCACGGTCTCGGGCAAGGAACGTGCAGGCCAGATCCACATCGTCTACGGGGGAGGCAAGGGAACGTTCCTGTTGTCGCAGGACTCCCCGAACGTCTCGGACGGCGCCGAGACCGACGACCGTTTCGGCTTCTCCTACGCCGTGTACGACGCCAATCTCGACGGCTGCAGCGACATCGCGGTGGGCATCCCGTTCGAGGACATCAACGTGGCGGAAGGCCCCGTCAAGGACGCGGGGCTCGTCCACCTCATCTACGGCTCGCCCACCGGCATCGCGTCCGGAGGACTCGGCACCATCGGTTTCCGGCAGGGAGCCGACGGCAAACTGGGTGGCGGCTACGAGGCGGAGGACTGGGTCGGATACGCCGTCGCCGCAGGCACATCGGCCAGCGGCATCCCCTTCCTCGTCATCGGAGCGCCCGGCGAGGACGGTGCCGAAGGCAAGGACATGGGGATGTTCCACCATGTCTACGGCACCGGGTACGACGTGGCCCACGTCGCGCAGGACTCGGCGGGCGTCTGGGAGGATCCCGAGCCCAACGACCGCTTCGGCGCGTCGATCGCCGCGACGGACCGCCACTTCGTCGTCGGCGCCCCCGGCGAATCCATCGCCACCACGTCCCAGAACGTCGAGTTCGCCGGGGCTGTCATCGCGTTCCGGCCCTCGATCAACACGGACGGCATCCCGGCCCCGCTCTTCGGCATGGGCCAGGGCCGCAGCGGCACCGGTGACACCACCGCGCAGACCGGAGACCAGTACGGCCTCTCCCTGGGGATGGCCCCCTACCGTCCCGCCGGGGCGACCGCGAACAACGACTCGCTTCTCGCGGTCGGCGTTCCCGGTGAGGATCTGGCCGCCACGGTCGACGCCGGAGCCGTCCACACGTACCACATCAAGGCGGACGGAACCCTCCAGCCCCTCAAGTGGATCGACCAGAACCAGCCCGACGTCGAAGGCTCGGCCGAGGCGGGCGACTTCTTCGGGCAGCGCCTCACCGCGGCCAACACCGCCCCGACCGCCACAGGCACCGCGGCGACGATGCGGCTCGCCGTGGCGGCGCCCGGCGAGGAGCTCACCGAGGAGTACCCGGAGGAGGGCGGCGTCCACATCCTCCCGCTGCTCGGCGAGCCCGGAGCCGGTGACAGCTGGATCTCACCCGGCGACGGCGTTCCCGCCCTCCGCGCGCCCCGCATGCTCACCGGCATGGGCCTCGGTTCGAGCCCGACGTCGCTGTACGTCGGCGTCCCCTACGGCCCCGCAGGGAACAAGGCCGTCCACGCGTTCCCCTGGAACACCCCGAACGGCGGCGCACCCACGCAGACCTGGCGCCCCGGTGAAGGCGGTATCCCGGCCGACGCCGTCGCCTTCGGTGTCCGGCTGAGCTGATACCCGGCGCGGGCGGGGTGCACGGCACATGCCGGTGTGCACCCCGCGCGGCAGTGACCCTCGGAACCGGTGCGGCGGTGAATGCCGTACGGCCGGGTGCCGCCCGCCCGGCCTTCTGCCGTCGCGTGTTCCCGCGCTGTCCGGGGCCGCCACGCCTTCCACACCCATGAGCGCCGTACGACTCCGTCGCGAGACGGCTGTCACCACCATGCCCGAAGCCGTTTCGGGGACCTCCGGCCGACGGCGAGCCGGAACGATCAGGGGAGGAACCATTTCTGTGACCAGTCCGATGCGCCCACCGCGGCGCACGGCCAGAGGAAGAACAGCGCTTGCCGCAAGTGCCGTGATCCTGACCGCATTTGCCCTGGGTTTCGGCCCGGGGGCGCCCTTCACGGCGCCCGCCACCGCCCTGGCCGCCGGATGCTCGGGCGTGGACTCCGACTTCAACGGGGACGGCGTCAGGGACACCGTGATCGCCGACCCCGAAGGGACGGTCAACAACGTCCCGGGGGCCGGTCTGATCCACATCGTCTACGGCGGCGACAAGGGCAGCACGCAACTGTCCCAGGAGACGCCGAACGTTCCGGGGGGCGCCGAGCCGGACGACCAATTCGGCTTCTCCTTCGCCGTCTACGACGCGGACGCCGACGGGTGCAGCGACATCGCCGTCGGCATCCCGTACGAGGACCTCGCCGCGGACGACCTCACGGTTCGCGACGCGGGTCTGGTCCAGATCGTCTACGGTTCGGCGGCCGGACCCGCCGGCGGGAAAGCTGTCAAGGAGCACTCCCAGGGTGCGACCTCCTCGCTCGGCGGTGGGAGGGAGACGGGCGACTGGGTCGGTTACGCCCTGGCCGGCGGAAAGACCGCGGCGGGAACCTCGTACCTGATGATCGGCGCCCCCGGCGAAGCCCTGGGGACGGTCGAGGACGCCGGCGTCTTCTTCTACCTCTCCGCCGACGCGGCGACCGCCGTCGGCATCAACCAGGACACGACCACCGCCGGAGCGGTGCCGGGGACGATGGAGGTCGACGACCGCTTCGGCTCGTCGTTCGCGACCACCCCGACCCACTTCGCCGTGGCCGGGCCGGGCGAGGCGATAGGCGACGTACCGTTCGCCGGCGGTGTCGCGGTCTTCAGCCACACCCTCGTGTCCGGCCTCCCCAAGCCGTTGGTGGGGCTGTCCCAGGACATTGACGGTATCCAGGGAGCTGAGGAGGCGGGCGACGCCTTCGGTACCGCGCTCGCCATGGTCCCGTACCGGCCTTCGGGCGCCACCTCGACGACCGAGGTCCTGCTCGCCGTCGGCATCCCGGGCGAGGACCTGTCCACGACGGTCGACGCGGGAGCCGTCCAGGTCTTCCGCATCACGGCCTCCGGAACCTTCACACAGGTCTACTGGCTCGACCAGAACACCGCGGACGCCGAGGAGCAGACCGAGGCCGGGGACTTCTTCGGACAGCGGCTCGCCGCGGTCAACACCGCCCCCAACAGCACCGCTTCGGCCACCACCGTCCGGCTCGCGGTCGGCGTGCCGGGCGAGGAGTCCTCAGAGGAACACATGGAGAAGGGCGGAGTGCAGATCTTCCCGCTCGTCGGCGCGGCCGGCGCCTCCGACGCCTGGATCGACCCGGGCTGGGGCATCCCGGGAGAACCCGCGCCCCGCCAGCTCGCCGGAATGAGCCTGGGCGCCACCCCGTCCGCCCTGTACGTGGGCATGCCCTACGGGCCCGCCGCGGAACACGCCGTCCACTCCTTCAGCTGGAACGTGGCGTCCGGCGGCACGCCCACCCGCACCTTCAAGCCCGGTTGGGACGGCGTCCCCACGGGCGATGTCGCGTTCGGAGCCGTGACCCGTTGACGAACGACCTGGAGAACAGACGCATGTCCAGACGCATACGACGCGGCCCGGTGCTGCGTGGCGCGCTCGCCGCAGTGGTGGCGGGCGCTGTGATGACCGGGATCCTCAGCGCCCAGTCGGAGGGTCCCGCTCCCGACGAGGCCTCCGAGCCGTCGATCGCCGCGGCGGGCAAGCCGGTACAGAGCGAGGCCGAGGCACTGACCGTCGCCAAGAAGAGCGGCCAGAAGGTCGAGATCCTCGGCATGCGCACCTCGCGCCGGGAGATCTACGCCGAGCCGAACGGCACGTTCACGGCCCGCGAGTACACCGACCCCGTCCGTACCTTCCAGGAAGGTACGTGGGTCGACATCGACCGGACCCTCGTACGGCACGCCGACGGCTCGGTCTCGCCGAAGGCCGCGGCGGTCGCGCTGTCCTTCTCGGACGGCACCGCCGGCAAGCCGTTCGTCACCATGAACCAGGCGGGCCGCGAGATGGCCCTGACCTGGCCGTACGGGAAGCTTCCCGCACCCGCGCTCGACGGGGACACGGCCACGTACAAGGACGCCCTCCCCGGCGTCGACCTCACGGTGCGCGCCGAGGCGGACGGCTTCGGCCACCTCCTGGTGGTCAAGACCCCCGAGGCCGCGGCCGACCCGAGGCTGGCCCGGCTCGACCTGGGTCTGAAGACCGACGGCCTCAAGGTCGAGGAGGACGCCTCCGGCGCCATCAGGGCCGAGGACGCGGCCGTCGGCGGAACCGTCTTCGAGGCCGGCAAGCCCGTGATGTGGGACTCGGCCGCGGTCAAGGAAGCCGCGGCCAAGGCCCAGGGCCCCAAGGCCGTGTCGAAGGCGCTCGCCGCCGCGGCCGCCGATGCCGCACCCGCCCCGGCGGTCGCGCCGAAGGCGGCCCTCACCGGCCCCGGCGGCGGTGGCCGGACCTCGCCGCTGGGCGTCGAGGTGGGCAAGGGCAAGCTGTCCCTCGTCCCCGACCAGAAGCTGCTCCAGGGCGACGACACCGTCTTCCCGGTCGTCATCGACCCGATCCAGCGCACCACCTCGCGCAGCGCGTGGACCGGCGTGATGTCCGGAAAGCCGGGCGAGCAGGACTGGAAGTACTCCGGCAGCGCCGGTGTGGGCAAGTGCCCCACCGACTACAGCCCGGTCTCCTGCAACGGAGTGGGGGTGCGCCGGACGCTCTTCACGATGCCCATGTCGTTCTACAAGGGCAAGCAGATCCTCGGCGCGACGTTCTCCGCACGCGTCGAGCACATCTACAGCGCCTCGCCGACCGCCGAACCGATCCGGCTCTACCGCATCGGCGGCAAGAACTACAGCATCACCTCCTCGTCCAGCTGGTCCAACACCTCGGACGACTGGACGGACCACATCGGCACCGTCGACAAGGCCATCTCGCCGACGAGCTGTTCCAGCCAGGCCAACCTGCACTTCGAGGCGGGCGCGACCGGTGAGCTGACCACCGAGGTCAAGACTGCGGCGGCCGAGGGCTGGTCGTCCATGACGCTGGGGCTGCGGGCCGCCGACGAGTCCCGGCTGCCCGAATGGAAGCGGGTCTGCGGCAACGCCTACCTGTCGATCAGCTACAACAACCTGCCGCGGAAGATCACGACGCTCTCTCAGAACCCGGGCGGCATCTGCACCAGCGGTGCCGGCCGTCCGTACTCCGAGGTGCCGCCGCAGCTGCAGGCCGTGGCCAGCGACCCCGACCACGGAAACGGCGTGACCGACAAGGTCAAGGTCGAGTTCAAGGTGGACTGGACGGACCCGGTCACCAAGGAGGCGAAGACATACTCCTACCTCACCCCGTCCTGGCTCGCGCCCACGTCCGGAACCAAGTTCACCCACACGGTGAAGTCGTCCATCCCGCAGAACACCGTCATCTACTGGAGCGCGCGCGCCTACGACGGTGACGGATACGGCCCCTGGAGCTACGACGGGGACACCGTGCGCTGCGAGTTCATGTACGACAAGACGCTGCCCGGCAAGCCGAACGTGCTGTCCAAGCAGTACCCGTCCGACACCGTGTACCACGACGGCGTCGGCACCTACGGCTCCTTCACCTTCGCCCCGAACCCGAACGACTCGGTGCCCGACACCGACGTCGTGAAGTACCGGTACGCGTTCGATGGCACCGCCACCCCCGCCACCACGGTCAACGCCGCCACACCCGGTGGGCCCGCCACCGTGAGCTGGATGCCCACCCGCTCCGGACGCCACTGGGTCGACGTCATCGCCGTCGACAAGGCCGAGAACCCCAGTACCAAGGCGCACTACGAGTTCCTGGTGACCGAGGGCACCCCCGTCGCCGCCCAGTGGAACCTCGCCGACGAGCCGTCGAGCACCGAGGCCCACGACGAGACGGGGGCGTTCTCCGCGAACACGGGCACCGGTGTCACCTTCGGTGTGGAAGGCCCCGGCGGCAAGGCCGACTCGGCCGCCCGCTTCGACGGCACGGGCGCCGCGTACGCGGACGTCAACGAAACGGTGCTGGACTCCTCGAAGAGCTTCAGCGTCAGCGCCTGGGTCCGCCCGAACGGCACTCCCACGCGTGACATGGCGGTCGTCAGCCAGGACGGCACGGGCGAGCCCGGATTCACCCTCGGCTACGACCAGGTGGCGGGAACCTGGGCGTTCTCCGTCCCGGTGACCGACGTCGACACCCTCGGCCAGTGGAAGGCCGTCGCCACCGGCGTCAGCGTCGTCCCTGACCAGTGGGTGCTGCTGACCGGCGTCTACGACGCGGCCAAGTCCGAACTGCGCCTCTACATCAACAAGGACTCCAAGGGCACCGTATCCCGCCGTTCGGTGTGGAAGTCGTACGGGCCGCTGCAGATCGGCCGGACCACGGCCAAGAGCGGCTACCGGGACAACTTCTCCGGTGACCTCGCCGAGGTCCGCGTGTTCGACCGCGTCCTGCCCGCCGCCCAGGTGGCGGAGATGATGACGGTCAAGCCGACCCGTATGAACTACTGGCAGCTCGACTCGGCCGCAGCGGGAGCCTCCGCGGACACGGGCGCGGGCCAGAAGCTGACCCTCGCGGGCAACGCGTCCATCTACAACGCGCCCACGGACGACCCGTACTTCGAGGGCCCGTTCCCGATGGTCGGCGCGGGGCACCTGGTCCTCGACGGTGACGGGGACTACGCGTCCACGGCCACCGCACCCGTCACCGGCACAGCCAGCTTCACGGTGACGGCCCGCGTACAACTCACCTCCCTGGACGCGACCGAGCCGCAGACCGTGCTGTCGCTGCCGGGCCAGACAGCCAACCGGCTCGCGGTCCGCTACCGGCCCGCCGCCGACGCGGAATCGTCCTCGACATGGGAGCTGGCCGTCGCCGAGTCCGACTCGGCGACAGCACCGGTGAAGACCTTCACCGACGACCAGACGCTCCCGGACGTCGACATGGCCGGCCAGCATCTCGCCGTGGTGTACGACGCGTTCGCCAACGAGATCCGGCTGTACGTCGCCGGACAGCTCGCCGACATCGCGCACGGCACCGACGACACCCTCTGGGGCGCCACCGGCGCTCTGCAAGTGGGCCGTTCGGCCCTCGGCGGCGGCAGCGAGTACTTCGCGGGCGCCATCGACGAGGTGCGCGTCTACACCGGGGCAGCGGACATGACAGCGATCCGGCAGATGGCCAACGGGACACCGCTCCCGAACATGTGATCCAGGCGGGCGGGTGTGCCGGTTCCGGACAGAACCGGCACACCCGCCCGTTTCAGTCCCATCCCTCACTACGTGCGGAGACACGTGATGGCATTCAGAAGCCGGTTGCTGAACCGGCGCATGCCCGGGAGGTTGCTCATGGCGACCATCCTGGGCGTCACCCTCGCACTGACCGGAGGCGCGGTCCAGGCTGTGCCATCGGTGCCGGGGCAGGAGGGGCGCGGACGTCCCGGTGTCCAGGACTTCGGCGACCCCGTCGAGGGCACGATCGCGCAGGCGAAGAAGCGTCCGGCCGATCCCGCGAAGAAGGCCGCGGTAAAACGGCTGGACGAGGCCGTCTGGCCGACGGGCGGCAGTGCCGAGGTCGCCGTGGCCACCACGTCGCTCGTCGAGAAGACCGTCGGCGGCCTGCCCGTCACGGTCGCAGCGGTCATGCCCAAGGCATCCGGGGCCGCGAAGCGTCCCGTGTCGCCGGCCGGCCCCGCGGAGGTCTCGGTCGAGGTGCTGCCCGCGAAGCGTGCCACTGCCCTGGGCGCCGGGGCGCTCCTGCGCATCGGGCGCACGGACGCGGCGCAGAAGAGCGCGAAGGTCCGTCTGTCCGTGGACTACTCGGCGTTCGCCGACGCCTACGGTGGTGACTACGGGGCCCGTCTGCGTCTCGTCCAGCTCCCCGCGTGTGCCGCCGTGGCGACCCCCGGCAGCGCGGCCTGCCCAGAGCAGCCCAAGCCGCTGGCCACGGTGAACAGCGCCGAGGACCGGACCGTCTCGGCGGAGGTACAGGCCGCTGCGGCACCCGCCTCGGGCACCCTGGCGAAGGCGGCCCCGAGCACGGCGCCGCTGGTGGCCCTGGCCGCCGGCCCGTCCTCCTCACAGGGCAGCTACAAGGCGACCGCCCTGGCCCCGTCCGCCAGTTGGAGCGTCGCCACCTCGTCCGGCGGATTCAGCTGGAACTATCCGCTGCGCACGGTGCCCACGCCCGGCGGGCAGTCGCCAAGCATCGGGCTCGGCTACTCCTCGCAGTCCGCGGACGGCCGCACCTCGGCCACCAACAACCAGGGCTCCTGGGCGGGTGAGGGCTTCTCCTACGACCCCGGGTACATCGAACGCCGTTACAAGCCCTGTTCCGACGACGGTCACTCGACTTCCGGCGAGCAGTGCTGGGCCTTCGACAACGCCACGATCATGCTCAACGGCAGCTCGTCCGAGCTCATCAAGGACGACAAGACCGGCGCCTGGAAGTTCTCCTCCGACGACGGCACCAAGGTCGAGAAGCTGACCGGGGCGACGAACGGCGACAACGACGGCGAGCACTGGAAGGTCACCACCGCCGACGGCACGGAGTACTGGTTCGGACTGAACCGCCTCCCGGGCTGGACCGACGGCAAGGAGACCACGGACTCCACCTGGACCGTGCCCGTCTTCGGCGACGACTCCGGCGAGCCCTGCTACAACGCCACGTTCACCAGCGCCCACTGCAAGCAGGCCTGGCGCTGGAGCCTGGACCACGTCAAGGACACCCACGGCAACGTGATGTCCTACTTCTACGCTCCCGAGACGAACTACTACGCCCTCAACGGCAAGACGGACGTCAACGGCACCGCCTACCACCGCGGCGGCTACCTGAAGAGGGTCGACTACGGCCAGCGTGACGGCCAGGTCTACGCGGCGAAGGCACCCGCCCGCGTTGTCTTCGACGTGGCCGAACGCTGCCTGCCCACCGCCGACTTCGACTGCGCGGAATCCAAGCGGACCAAGGCGAACGCCGCGCACTGGCCGGACACCCCGGTCGACCAGGAGTGCAAGGCGGCCACCAAGTGCACCGTGGGCCAGACCTTCTGGACCACGAAGCGCCTGACCGGCATCACCACCCAGATGCGCAAGAGCGCCACCGAGTACCAGGACGTGGACGCGTGGACCTTCACCCACCTGTTCACCGACAACGGTGACGACTCCAAGACCCTCTGGCTGTCGAAGATCGACCACGAGGGCCGCGTCGGCACGGCTGCGAAGCTGCCGACGCTCGAACTCTACGGCGAGCAGCTCGTCAACCGCGTCGACGCCGTCGGCGACAACATCGCGCCGTTCCACCGCTTCCGCCTCGCCGCAGTCCTGAGCGAGACAGGTGCCCAGCTGGACGTCAACTACGCGGCGACCGACTGCACCAAGGCGTCCCTGCCCAAGCCGGGCGAGTCGACCAAGCGCTGCTACCCGGTGAAGTGGGCCCCGCCCGGCACCGTCGAACCGATCACGGACTGGTTCCACAAGTACGTCGTCGCCGAGATCGTCGAGACCGACCGCACGGGCGGCGGCGACAGTCTCGTCACCCGCTACGACTACCAGGGCGACGCTGCCTGGCGTAAGGCGAAGCCGGACGGCATCACGGAGGACAAGTACCTCACGTGGGGCGGCTGGCAGGGCTACGGCAAGGTCAAGGTCACCAGCGGCAGCGCCGACAAGCAGACCTCGCGGATCGACTACACCTTCCTGCAGGGCATGGACGGTGACAAGGATCCCGCCGGCGGCACCCGTTCGGTGAAGGTCAAGGACTCCACGGGCGTCGAGTACACCTCGTCCGAGGAGTTCACCGGGCACCAGCTCGAAGCGCACACCTACGACGGGACCAAGCTGGTCTCCAAGGTCATCAGCGAGCCGTGGAAATTCAACACGGCCACCCAGACCCGTGACTGGGGCACCTCGCACTCGGTGCTCGTCCGCTCCGACACGGAGCGCGGCTACAACCTGCTCTCCGACGGCACCTGGCGGGCGACGAGAAGCACGATCAAGTACGACACGGCGAACGGAACGGGCCGCGTCCTGGAGGTCGAGGACCAGGGCGACGTCTCCACGGCCGCCGACGACACCTGCGCCCGCACCTGGTACGCCGACAACACGGCCGCCAACCTCCTCACCCTGCCCTCGCGCAGTGAGGTCGTAGGCGTCAAGTGCTCGGTGACGCCGGACCGAAGGACCCAGGTCCACGCGGACGAACGCACGTCCTACGACTACAAGGCCTTCGGCGCGGCACCGACCAAGGGTGACGCCACGACGACCGAGCGCCTGACTTCGCACAACGGGACCACGGGCACCTACCAGGTCACCGGCACGACGGCCTACGACGCCTTCGGTCGCCCCACGTCCCAGAAGGACGCGAGTCAGGCGGAGACGAAGACCGCGTACACGGACGTCAACGGTCTCATCTCGCAGACCAAGAGCACCAACGCGCTGAACCACGTCACGACCACCGACTACGCCCCGGCCTGGGGCATGTCGGCCGGCCAGACGGACCCGAACGGCAAGCGGACCGACCTGGCCTACGACGGTCTGGGCCGTCTCACCTCGGTCTGGTTCCCGGACCGCGCGAAGACCCAGACCCCGTCCATCAAGTACTCCTACAACGTCCGTCGTGACAAGGTCGTCGCGATCAAGACGGAGAAGATCGAGAACGACGGCTCCTACGGCGCGGAGTACCAGCTCTACGACGGCCTGCTGCGACCGCGGCAGCTGCAGACGGAGGGTCCCGGCGGCACGCGCATGGTCGCCGACTCCTTCTACGACGGCACCGGCAAGGTCAAGAAGACCAACGCCACGTACAATGCCGCCGGCGCCGCGTCGGACGAACTGCTGATCGTCCACAACGGCGAAGTCGGCCAGCAGAGCCTGCTGGAGTACGACGGCCTCGGCCGCCCGACCGCCCAGGTCATGGCGGTCTCCGGCGTCGAGCAGTGGCGCACCACCCATACCTACGACGGTGAGCGCACGACGATCGATCCGCCCGAGGGCGGCGTACCCACCACGACGGTCACCGACTTCGCGGGCAACACGAAGGAGATCTGGCACTACCGGAGCGACGCCCCGAACCCGCTGGCCGGCTACGACGTGACCAAGTACACCTACACGCCGAAGAATCAGCTCGAAACGGTCACGGACGCCAAGGGCAACGTGTGGCGGTACGAGTACGACCAGCTGGGCCGCCAGACGAAGGCAGTGGACCCCGACACGGGGACATCGACCACGGCGTACGACACCCTCGACCGTCCGGCGTCCACCACGGACAGCCGGAACAAGAAGATCTCGACGCTCTACGACAAGCTCGGCCGTACCCTCTCCACGTGGCAGGGGGAGGCCACCACCGGAACCCGGCTCTCCGAGGTCCGCTACGACAAGGCAGGGCTGCTGGGCCAGGCATGGGCCAACATCAGCTACCTCTCGCCGACCGAGTCGTTCGGCACCGTCATCCAGACGATGGACGACTTCTACCGGCCGACGAAGACGAACTACGTGGTGCCCGCCTCCCAGGGCTCGCTCGCGGGCACATACACCTTCACGGCGGAGTACAACCGCGACGGCACCCTCCAGTCGACCGGGATCCCGGCCACGGGTGACCTTCCGGCAGAGGTGTTGGTCAACGGGTACGACGATCTCCAGCGACCCACGACACTCACGGGCTCGACGCCGTACGTCACACGGACCGTCTACTCCAAGGAGAGCCACGTCCAGCAGCTGGAGCTGTCGGCCGGCACCGGGAAGAAGGTCTGGCAGACCTTCGACTACGAGACCGGCACGGACCGGCTGACCCGCTCCGTGGTCGACGTCTACGGTGCGTCCGCTCCGGCGAAGGAGTCCACCTACTCCTACGACCAGGCGGGCAACGTCCTGTCCATCGCTGACACGGCGAACGCCGCTTCACCCGACGTCCAGTGCTTCGCGTACGACAGCCGGCAGCGCCTGGCCGAGGCGTGGAGCCCTGCGTCGAGCGCCGCGGACGCCGCAGGCAGCGGCACGCTCGGCTCGCCGGCACCGCTGGAGGGCACCGGTCCGAAGGCCTGCCAGGCGGCCCCCGGAGCATCCCCGCTGGGCGGACCCGCTCCCTACTGGAAGTCGTACGTCACCGATGCCATCGGCAACAGGACGTCCGACACCTCGCACGACACGGGTCTCGACGAGACCCGCGACGTCACCCGCACCTACACCTACGGGGGAGCAGGAACCCTCGGTGACGGTCCTCACCAGGTCACCAAGGTCGTCGAGAAGACGCCCACCGGCGACCGCCAGTCGTCGTACGAGTACGACGACACGGGCAACACCACCAAGCGCACCATCGGTGGCGACGCCCAGGTCCTCGAATGGAACGACACCGGCAACCTGGCCAGGGCCACGGAGGCGAGCGGAGCCGAGACCACCTATCTGTACGACTCCGACGGCAACCGGATCCAGCGCAAGGACCCGTCGGGCACGACGGTGTACCTGCCCGGCGTCGAGCTGAAGCTGTCCGCGGACGGCACCAAAAAGGAGGCCACCCGCTACTACTCGCATGCCGACCAAACGGTCGCGGTCCGGACGAACGACGGCACCTTGTCGTTCGTGGCGGGCGACCACCACGGCACCGGCGAGCTCGCGATCGACGCCACCACCGGTGCGGTATCCCAGCGCCGCTTCGATCCCTTCGGCGTCGACCGCGGCAAGGCGACGGGCACGTGGCCGGGCGAGAAGGGCTACGTCGGCGGGACGATCGACTCGTCCACCGGGCTGACGCACCTGGGGGCACGCGAATACGACGCGGTCATCGGGAAGTTCATCTCCGTCGACCCGGTCATCGACTACACGCAGCCCCAGCAGATCAACGGCTACGCCTACGCCAACAACACCCCCGTCACCCACGCCGACCCGAGCGGCATGGCCATCCCTGAGTGCCTGCAGGGCCTGATCGAGTGCCAGGGCGGCCTTCCCGTCAGCAAGCCGGGCTCCACGTTCAACGAGGAGAAGGCGGTCGACCAGGCTTCCAGCGCGCTCTCGGGGGCCCAGGGGCAGCAGTCCGCGGCCAAGCAGCGCATCAAGTCCGCGGCCAAGGCCCTGGTCAAGATCGCCAGGGACATTCTGGGTGTGGACGCGGCACTCGACTGCGTCTCCAGCGGCGACATGGGCGCCTGCGGCGAGACGCTGCTCAACATCGCGGGAAGCTTCGCCGGCGGCCTGGCGGGCAAGATACTCGCCAAGTACGGCGCTCCGTGGAACTGGGCCAAGGGGGCCAGACTCGCCAAACGCGTGGTCAATCTCGTGGGCGACCTCGTCGGCGGGGCCAAGGACTACTGGAACGCCAGCAAGGCCGTCAGCAAGGCCAAGGACGGACTGGCCAAGGCGACGGACGCCCTGGCCGCGGCCAAGAAGAAGGCGGCCAACGCCCTCAAGAAGGGCGAAGGCGGTTCCTGTCCGATCCGGCCGGGTAACCACAGTTTCCTGCCGGGTACGAAGGTGCTGCTCGCCGACGGCACCATGCAGCCGATCGAAGGGATCGAACTCGGGGACGAGGTCGTCGTCACCGATCCCGAGAGCAGTGAGACGACGGTCCGGGACGTGGTGGCCACGATCACGACCGAGGACGACAAGCACTTCGTCGACCTGACCGTCACGGGCGGCTCCGGTGTTTCGGAGTCCCTCGTGTCCACGACCACGCATCCGTTCTGGTCGGTGTCGGAAGGGGACTGGGTCGAGGCCGGGAGCCTGCGTGCCGGCATGACCCTGCGGACGCCGGACGGCGACACGGTCGCCCTCGAAGGCGTGCGTCACTTCGACAAGCGCCAGCGGACCTACGACCTGACCATCGCGGGTATCCACACCTACTACGTGGTAGCCGGACTGACGCCGCTCCTGGTGCACAACTCGGGCGGAGAGCTCGGCGAGGGGGAGATCCACCTCTGGCGAGGCGTCACGGGCCGTGAGCGTGACAACATCCACAAGACCCGTACGTTCAAGAGCACCCAGGGGATCAAGTACTTCTCCTTCACGGAGAAGGGAGCGGCGGAGTACTCGCGACGGGCACACGCCGCGTACCCCAAGGAAGGCACCTACACGATGATCCGGACCAAGGTGAAACTGTCGGATCTGCCAGAATCGGCGCGCATGGCCTACACGGCGGACGTCGTCGACGGTGGAGTGGCGCTGCAGGACGATGTGCTCCCCAAGCTGAGCAGGCCGCAGATCATGCCGACCATGAGCTGCGGGTGAGGACGATGAGATTCGTGGTGGCGGCGTCGTCCGACGCGATGGTCCAGGAATGCCGCAGGGCCCTGGGACACGTGCCGGGAACCGCGTTCCGTACCGGCTCGGTTCCCGAGACCGGCGCGGGCTGCGACGCCGCAGTCCTCAACTCACCCCTGGCACATGAGCGTTACGGGGGCGTTCCGAGGATCGGGAGCGTCCAGGTCCTGCTCAACCAACGGGGCGACGGCGCACCGGAGGTGATTCTGGCGACCGCACCGATGGCTGCGAGGGCCGCAGCCCCCGACCCCGGTGACGACCAGATCGCGAGCCACGTGTCACAGACGCTCGACGCGTGTGTCGCGGCGTTCGTGGAGGCGTTCCCGGACCGGGCCGGCGAGGCGTGCGTTCTCCTGCACCTCGAAGGAGCCGGCATCGACCGCGAGGACATCGCGGTGACACTGAAGGGGCTTCTGCGCTTCCTCCTCGAACGGGAGTAGGCAGAACCGTGCACCGTGTCCGGGCCCGTCGGAACTTCCGGCGGGCCCGGACCCGTCGTGCGGGGGAGCGTGGGACGAGGCGGGCGGAGCGCCGCTCAGCAACCGTGAACGCCGGAGTGGGAACTCGAGCGAATCGATCGTAGAAGTCCCAGAGGTGCCGCCCGCGATCCCTCCTGACTCGCTGAGCAGCAGGTCAGATGGGGCGTGGGCGGCACCCGTACATCAGATGTCCCGGAAGAGAGCAGTCGCTCAGCTGACCTGCAGGAACGCTCGACCATCAGCCTCTGACCTGGGCAAATGGCCTTTCGGTTGTTTCACGCTTGTGCCCCTTGATGCGGCCGAAAGTCCCAGGAAAGTCCCAGAGGGCTCCCGAGGAGACCAGGCGTTCTTTCCAGGTCATGCGGGCTGTGCCGCGCGGCGTTTGCCGGTGTGGCGGCCGCGGCAGCGGGGCGCAGCAGACAGCGGCGGCAGGAAGACCTGCCGGAGATTCGTTTTTCCCGCGCCGCGGTCCGCTGAGCGGAACACAAGCGTCGCGCCCCTGTCGAGCGAGTCACATGATGACTCCCTCGTCGCTCCGGCCTCTCAGGAAGTTCAGCACGATCCGCTGTTGGGCAGCGCATTTCCTGCCTGACGAACCGCCTCGTTCGAGCACCCCTTTGCCAGCTGTTCCCGCTTGAGCTGTTCTCGCCTCAGCTCCAGTCGGACGAGGCCGACCCTTCTCCCACTCGACGGCGGCCGTGCTCGGTTCGGCACACAGGCCGCGATAGAGCCTTCGCACCCCTTGAGGAGTTCGCATGGCAACACACATCAGCCGTCGCACCATCCTGGCCGCCGGCGCCGGCGCCGGTGCCGGCATGCTGTCTTTGCCCGGCGTCGCCGCGTACGCCGTCGACCGTGCGCCCACCAGCGTGAGATTCACCCTGAACGCCCAGGTGCTCGATGGTGGCGAACAAGTCACCTCGATCACCCTCGAGACCGCCCGGCTCGGCCCGATCGACCCGGCCGGTCTGACCACCGGCACGTTCGGCGTGCACGCCAAGGCCACCCGCCCGTTCGCCCTCACCCCCGA
Source organism: Streptomyces sp. NPDC005494 (assembly GCF_042872025.1). Classification (NCBI taxonomy): domain Bacteria; kingdom Bacillati; phylum Actinomycetota; class Actinomycetes; order Kitasatosporales; family Streptomycetaceae; genus Streptomyces; species Streptomyces sp. NPDC005494. Next base: position 175,966 of record NZ_JBIAJR010000004.1, on the reverse strand, counting down.
CGACAGCAGGCTCGCGTACGACCTCGACCGCACGGTGACCGCTGTGCGGCTCGACCGCGAGGGCAACCTCGTGCTCGAACTGGCTCATGGCGAAGGCCAGTCAGGGGCGAGCACGCTCGGCTACCTCGCGAGCGAGGGCCGCAACGTGATGCTCGACCTCGTCTACACCCTCACGCAGCGGGCCCCGATCGCCCTGCGCAATCACCGGTCGATCACCATCGGCACCTTCGTGCAGAACCCTCAGCTCTCGGACCCCGAAGTGGACGCGTTCAGCTCCCACATATCCGGCTCGGGGATGAAGTACCGGCTGTACTCGCCCGCCGATTCCCGCTACTCGCGACGCGGCAAGCGCCCGCTGATCGTCTGGCTGCACGGCGGAGGTGAGGGCGCCTCACTGCCGAACGACTACTACGACAACGAAGTCACGCTGCGAGCCAACCGCGGCGCCCTGGGCTTCGCCACCCCCGAGGCACAGCGCATCTTCGACGGCGCCTATGTCGTCGCCCCGCAAAGCACCTCCTACTGGATGGAGGACGGTCCCCGCTTCGCCCCTCTCATTCACGAGATCATCAGCGACGTCACGCGCGGGAACCACATCGACCGCGACCGGATCTACGTTGCCGGCTGCAGCAACGGTGGCTACATGAGCATGAAGATGACCACCGTCCATCCCCATCTGTTCGCCGCCTCCGTGCCGATCTGCGGCATCGTCACGGCCTTCCCGCCCGGGAGCGCCCCGCTGCTCCCCGACAGCGAGCTGGCGCAGATCACCACGCCCAGCTGGCTTGTCGCCTCCAACGACGACCTCACCGTGGACCCGCAGGCCAACACCGCCCACGCGCACCATGTGATCCCCGGCTCGCTGATGACGCTCTACGACCACGTCGACTGGAACGGCTACCGGTTCGTCGGCCACTGGTCGTGGATCTACGTCGCCCGCAATGACCCCAGTACCAAGGGAACCCACATCTGGCAGTGGATGGCCGCCCAGCGTCGGCACTGAAGGCGGACCTCCCCGGGCAGAACCACCGCCGGCCGGCACCATGCAGGGAGGTATCGATGAGCGAAGTAGATGATCCGGTTACTTTCCGGGCGTCATCGTCGCGGGATCCTCGCTCTCTGCGGGCGTCGCCGGATCGGCGCTGCTGATCACCCGGGAACTGCTCGCGACGCCCGCCGCCGCGGCCACGGAGCCCTGAGGGCCCACGGCACGGCTTCCCTCGCTCCTTCGCGCACGCGTCGCTGGTGCTCCGGGGCCGCCGCCATGGGGGCGACGACCCTCGCGATCAGCAGGCCTGCGGGGAAATGTGGTGTCCCCTCCGATGGGGCGCGCTCGTCCTGCCGGGTCAGCCGCGGCCGGCCCACTCCAGGACGGTAGCGGCGAACTCCTGCGGCACCTGCTCCGGCGCCGCCGCGTGTCCTGCGGACAGCACTCGGGTCGGACAGCCGATCGCCGCCGCGAACTTCGTCAGGGATGGCATGGAGTACCCGTCGTCGGGGGCGCAGACCGCGAGCGTGCGCGCGGTGATCTTCGGCAGGCGGGGTTCCATGGCGTAGCGGCGTACCGCCTGGTGGCCCTCCTCGACACGGTCGAGGACGGTCAGCGCGTCGATGACGTACCGGCCCAGGGCCGCCTCCTCGCCCGGCTGGTAGAAGCCGCGCCGGTTGTCCCACAGCTGCCGCAGGTGCGTGCCGTCCGGCGCGGGGTCGACATGGTCGACGCGCCCGCGGGAGCCCCGCTTCTCGTCGTCGACGAACGACGTCGCCGAAAGGAGGAGGCTTGCCACGCGGTCCTGGAATCGGGCTGCCACCTCGACGGCGACCACTCCGCCGGTGTGGTGCCCGACCAGGTGGAAGTGGTGCAGGCCGAGCGCCTCGATCAGGTCGCCGACGCCGTCCGCGAAGCGTTCGATGGTGTGCTGCCCCTCGGGCTTCGCGGACGCTCCGTAGCCCAGGGTGTCCATCGCGATCGCCCGGTACCGGGCACCGACCAGGGGGAGCACGTCGAGGTACTCCGTCCAGGAGCGGGGCGTCTGGTGGAGCAGCAGTACGGGCTCGCCGTCGCCGGTCTCCACGTAATGCAACTGGCCGAAGCGGCTGGGCACATAGCCCTTCCGCAGCGTGTTCGTGTCCGTCATGCGGGAGTCGCTTTCGTCACAGGGCCGGCAGCACCGAGGCGCCGACGGATTCGATGAGGTCGGTGGGCTGGGCGTACGAGCCGACGTGCTGCAGGAACACCCCCTGCACGCACGCCGTCGGCATGCAGGGGGACGGTCCGCTCCCGGCTGCGCGACCCGCAGCCCGCGGTGCCGCTGCACACGGTGGCGAGCGGACCACGCAACCTCCGGCTCGCCGGTGAGGCGACCGATGGCGTGATCCTGCGCCGGACCCGTGAACGCGCACTCGTCACCGTTCATGAGCGCACGCAGCACCGTAAGGCCCTCGCGCAGCGCGGCGGTCATGCTCCGTAGCAGGCCGGCCCGACCACGCGCTGTCGAAGCCGAGCGCCTCCGCCCTGCGCACCGTCGCCACGATCCTTGTCGGCGCGGTCGCAGGGCGGGATACGGATGTCGGCCTTCAACCGGGTTGCCGACCAGCTCACTTGGCGTCGCGCGCCGTCAGGTCGAGCGCGATGTCCGTGATCATGTCCTCCTGGCCGCCCACCATGCCGCGGCGGCCGACCTCGACGAGGATGGTGCGGGTGTCCAGGCCGTAGCGGGCGGCTGCCGCCTCAGCGTGGCGCAGGAAACTGGAGTAGACGCCCGCGTAGCCGAGGCTCAGCGTCTCGCGGTCCACGCGCACTTCGCGGTCCTGGAGGGGGCGGACGAGGTCGTCTGCTGCATCCATCAGGGGGAAGAGGTCGCAGTGGTGCTTCCAGCCAAGGAGGTCCGCGACCGCGACGAAGGCTTCGAGGGGGCAGTTGCCCGCGCCCGCGCCCTGGCCGGCGAGGGAGGCGTCGACGCGGGTGACGCCCTCCTCCACGGCCACGACCGTGTTGGCGACACCGAGGGCGAGGTTGTGGTGGGCGTGGATGCCCAGCTCGGTGGCGGGGTCGAGGACTTCGCGGTAGGCGCGGAACCGGTCGCGTACACCGTCCATGGTGAGGCGGCCGCCGGAGTCGGTGACGTAGACGCAGTGCGCGCCGTAGGACTCCATCAGCTTGGCTTGGCGGGCGAGCTCGGTGGGCTCGGCCATGTGGGACATCATCAGGAATCCGGCGACGTCCATGCCCAGCTCCCGCGCGGCGGCGATGTGCTGGGCGGCGATGTCGGCCTCGGTGCAGTGCGTGGCGACGCGCACCGAGCGGATGCCGAGCGCGTGGGCCTGCTTGAGGTCGTGGATGGTGCCGATGCCGGGGAGGAGGAGCGTGGTGGGGACGGCGGTGTTGGTGGCGTCGACGACGGCCTCGATCCACTCCCAGTCGGTGTGCGCGCCGACGCCGTAGTTGACGCTGGAGCCCGCGAGGCCGTCGCCGTGCGCGATCTCGATGGCGGCGATCCCGGCGGCGTCGAGGGCGGCCGCGATGGAGCGTGCCTGGTCGGTGGTGTAGCGGTGGCGGACGGCGTGCATGCCGTCCCGCAGGGTGACGTCCTGGACGTAGAGACTGGTCACTTGGCGGCCTCCGTCGCGTGGTGCGCGGCCATGCGCTCGGCAGTGCGCAGCGCGGCCGACGTCATGATGTCGAGGTTCCCGGCGTAGGCGGGCAGGTAGTGTGCGGCGCCCTCGACTTCGAGGAAGACGGACACCTTCAGCGCCTCGCCGGTGCCGGAGGGGGCGAGGGAATGCAGTGGGTCGCCGGGGCGGACCGTCTCGTATTGAACCTTCTGCTTGAGGCGGTAGCCGGGCACGTACGCCTGGACGCGGCCGACCATCTCCTCGACCGACGCCGTGACGGCCTCCTCGGCGCAGGCGGAGACGACACAGTGCACGGTGTCCCGCATGATCAGCGGGGGCTCGGCCGGGTTGAGGACGATGATCGCCTTGCCGCGGGCGGCGCCGCCGACCTGCTCGATGGCGGAGGAGGTCGTCTCCGTGAACTCGTCGATGTTGGCGCGGGTGCCGGGGCCGGCCGAGCGCGAGGAGATCGAGGCGACGATCTCGCCGTAGTGGACCGGGGTGACCGCGTCGACCGCGGCGACGACGGGGATGGTCGCCTGGCCGCCGCAGGTGACCATGTTGACGTTCGGGGCAGCCAGGTGAGCGTCGCCGTTCACCGATGGGACGACGTACGGGCCGACGGCCGCCGGGGTCAGGTCGATGAGGGTGCGGCCGAGGGGGCGCAGGACGTCCTCGTGGTGGCGGTGGGCCCCGGCGGAGGTAGCGTCGAAGACGTACTCCACGTCCGCGAACTCCGCCATCTTCACCAGGCCCTCGACGCCCTCGTGCGTGGTGGCGACCTTCAGACGGCGGGCGCGGGCCAGACCGTCGGAGTCCGGGTCGATGCCGGCCATCGCCGCGATCTCCAGCGTCTCGGACAGCCGGAGGATCTTGATCATCAGGTCGGTTCCGATGTTTCCGGAGCCGATGACGGCGGCCCTGGTGCGGGTACTCATGCGGTGTGTCCCTCCTTTGCGAACTGCACGCTGATACGGCCAAGTTGACTGATCCGGGCCTCGAAACGGTCGCCGGGCGAGGCGGCGGCCATCGGGCCGAGCGCCCCGGTGAGCACGACGTCACCCGCCCGCAGCGGGTCGCCCGCCGCGGCCAGCGTCGAGGCGAGCCAGGCGGCGGCGTTGAGCGGGGAGCCGAGGCAGTCCGCGCCCGTGCCCGTGGAGACCGGTTCCGCGGCGCCCTCGCGCGTCATCGTCATCCGTACGGCGCGCAGGTCCAGGCCCGACAGCGGCACGGGGGTGCCCCCGAGCACGTACAGGCCGCTGGAGGCGTTGTCAGCGACGGTGTCGACGATGGTGATGTCCCAGTCGGCGTTGCGGCTGTCGACGATCTCCAGGGCGGCGAGTGCGAAGTCGGTCGCCCGGATCACGTCCGCCACCGTGCACTCCCGGTGCGGCAGGTCCGCTTTGAGTACGAGAGCGACCTCCGCCTCGACCTTGGGCTGGATGAGTCGCCCGGCCGCGACGGTGCCGCCGTCGGGTACGGCCATGTCGGCGAAGAGCGTTCCAAAGTCCGGCTGGTCCACGCCGAGCTGTGCCTGCACGGCGGGGGAGGTCAGTCCGATCTTGCGTCCGGCGATGCGACGGCCCGCTGCCAGGCCGCGCTCGACGTTGAGGCGCTGAACGCCGTACGCGCTGTCGATGTCGCCCCGGGGGAGCAGGGACCGTACGGGAGTGCAGGGCTCGCCCGTGCGCTCGGCTGCCAGCAGGGCGTCGGCTGCCTTCGCCACGATCGCGGCGCTCATCGGGCGCTCACCAGCGGTGTGTCGACGCCCACAGGACCGAGTGGCGTCGCTCCGCCGGGGGAGCCGAGGGCGCTGTCGCGGCCGGGGAGGATCTCCGTGAAGAAGCGCCTGTTGTCCTCGCGGAAGTCGGGATCGGCCTTGCGGTCCACCGTGATCGCCTGTTCGGGGCAGGCGACTTCGCAGGCGCCGCAGTCGATGCACTCCACCGGGTTGATGTAGAGCTTGCGCTCGCCCTCGTAAATGCAGTCGACCGGGCACTCCTCCATGCAGGACCGGTCCATGATGTCGACGCAGGACGCGCCGATGACGTACGCCATGGTGTGTTCAGTGCTCCTTCTCGGTGGAGTGGCCGGGGAACAGGGCAGCTCCCGGGTCGATGACGGTGGCCGCGTTGTTGACGGCGGTGGCGGCTTCGCCGAAGCCGACCGAGATGAGGCGGACCTTGCCGGGGTAGTCGGTGATGTCGCCCGCCGCGAAGACCCGTGGCAGGTTGGTCGCCATGTGGGTGTCGACGGCGATCTTCCGCGCCTGGAGGTCGAGTCCCCAGTGCTGCAGCGGGCCGAGGTCGGCGAGGAAGCCGAGCGCGGCGACGACGGTGCCGGCCGGGACGAGGCGGATCTCCTTGCTCGTGCGGTGCCGGATCTCGGCCTGTTCCACCCGGTCGGTGCCGGTGAGCCGGCTCACCTCGCTGTCGGTGACGATCTTCACGCCGAGTGTGCGGACCTTCTCGACGGACGCCGCGTGGGCGCGGAAGCGGGCGGTGCGGTGCACGAGGGTGACCGAACGGGCGATAGGTGCCAGGAGGGCCGCCCAGTCGAAGGCGCTGTCACCGCCACCCACGACCACCACGTCCCGGTCCGCGTGAACGGAGGGGTCCGGCACGAAGTACTCCAGTCCGCGGCCGAGGAATTCCTCTCCGGCGGGCAGCGCACGCGGAGTGAACGTTCCCACTCCACCGGTGATGACGACGGCCCTGGCCCGTACCGTCGCCCCTTGGTCGCTGCGGACGACCGGCATGCCGTGGGCGTCGTGCGTCAGCTCGGTGGCCCGGTGGCCCAGGAGGTAGCGGGGGGAGTAGGGCTCGGCCTGGCCCACGAGAGCGTCCACCAGGTCGCGGCCGCGAACGGACGGGAAGCCGGCGATGTCGAAGATCGGCTTCTCGGGGTACATCGCGCTGATCTGCCCGCCGAGCTGCGGCAGGACGTCCATCACGGTCACCGTCAGGCCGCGGAAGCCGGCGTAGTAGGCGCCGTACAGACCCGCCGGACCGGCGCCGATGATCAGGACGTCGGTGCTCAGGACGCCGGTTTCGTCGGTGAGTTGGCTCATGTCGGTGAGCCTAGGAACGAGGGGCGGTTCTCCCTACGGAGTCGTTCCGGTGAGCAGGACGCGGCTGGTCAGGGGCGTACGGCGAAGGCGTCGCGGCACCGGAACACGGCGAGGGGCCCGCCGTCCGGCGGGCCCCTTCGTGCTCGTGTGAGGTGGCGCGGTCTCGTGCTCGTGCGAGTGGCGCGGCTAGGCCAGTGACCGGCCGATGCCCAGCGCAGCAGTCCGTAGTGCGGTCGCGTGCCCCGCCGCGTCCATCCGGTAGGTGGGTGCGGTGATGGACAACGCGCCCACCAACGTGGTGCCCCCGGCGAACACCGGGACGGCCAGGCTCGCGTACCCGAGCCGGATCTCCTCGGACTCCAGAGCGATCCCTTCCTGGCGGATGACGTCGAGCTGGGCGCGGAGCCGCCCCGGTGAGATCACGGTGTGCCGGGTGAGCGGCTTGAGGCCGCTGCGGATCACGTCGACGAACAACGACGGCGGTGAGTGCGCAAGGATCGCCTTCCCGGTGCCCGTGCAGTACAGGGGAAGCCGTCCCGCCACCCGTGACTCGGCGTTCAGCCCGCGGTGCGGGAAGATCTTGTCCAGGTAGACGACGTCCAGGCTGTCGTGGATGGCGAAGTGAATCGTCTCCCGTGTGATCAGGAGAAGGTCCTCCATGTACGGCTGAACGGCTTCGCGCAGAATGCGCTGGCGATGCACCCGCTGCCCGAGCTCGAACAGGCGCAGACCGAGCCGGTAGTCGCACCCTTCCCGCTCCAGAAGCCCCCAGGTGACGAGCTCCTGGGCCAGCCGGTGCACCGTGGCCTTGGCCGCCCCCGACCGGCGCACCAGCTCGGCGAGCGAGAGAGCGGCGTCGTCGGAGGTGAAAGCCTCCAGGATCGGACGGACCTTGCCCAGGACGGAGTTCATGGGGTCGGCACCGGCCGCCGCGGCGGCCGCGTCCGAAGCGGCCTCGGATTCCAGCGCCGCTGGGCGCGCGGAGAACGAGCAGGCGTGGGGCGCTGGTCCGGCGAGGAAGCGCTGACCCGACATCGCCACGTCGGCCGGCGCCTTCATGCCGGCTGCGCCGGGTCCGCGTCCACCGGGTCGATGACCGCGACGCCCATCCCGGTGAGCCACTCGGGCATCGGCTCGTACGCAAGACGCCGTGCGGGCGCATGGCCGAGGGCCGCGGCCATCAGCAGCCACGTCCGCAGTTCCTGTGCGCCGTTGCCCGCGGCCTTCTCCAGTTCCTCGCTCGTGAAGTCGGTGATCCGGTGGGCCTCGCCGCGTTCGAGAAGGGTCAGGAACTCGTTGTCGAACTCCGGGGTGAGGGAAGCCTCGGCGGCCCGGATGATCTCGCGGCGACGGGCGTCGTAGTCCTGCCAGTTCTCGCGGCCGTTGAGCCATGCGCCGACCATGAACTCCTCGTCCGTGCCGTGCGGTTCGCGCCAGTTCGGCCAGGGCAGACGGTGGGAGAGCCCACCCGAGCCGACCACGGCGACGCGCCGGTCGCCGGGGAAGGCGAGTACGGCGTCACGAATGGCGCGCCCCAACTGGTCGCACCGCTCAAGGGTCGGCAGCGGATGGGCGAAGACGTTCACCACCAACGGAACGATCTTCACGTCCAGCCCGTCCAGCAGGTACTGGATGGCGTGGGATTGTCCGTGGTCGATCTGGAGCCGGGCGGAGAACGCCGGATCGAACCGCCCGCTCTCCACCAGTGAGTCGGCGATGTGCTGAGCCAGGGGCACGTCCACAGGCTGGGGCCCCTTCGGAGTGCCGGACTCACCACTGGCGATGCATTCCCCCACGCCCAGCGTGAACGGCGGGATCAGATCGAGCCAGAAACCGCGGAAGTGGTTCGAGCCGATGAGGACAACTGTGTCGGGACGGGTCCGGGCCAGTTCGTCGCGGGCCGCGCGGAGCGCGTCACGGAAGCGTTCGGCGCGGTCCTTGTGGAGGGTTTCCTCCCAGTGCGTGTTCATCAGCGTGCTGTGGGAGGCCCCCACGCCGAGCACGATCTCGCTCATGCCGATACTCCTTCCGGCTCCACGGCGGGCCCGGACTCCACGGCGGAGTCGCACTCCGCGTGTGAACGGGTGACGGTGTCGACCGCCGTGCGGATCAGATGGCGGGTCAGTTTCTGCATCTCCCGTACGGAGACGGTGTTCATACCGCGGGCGAAGTCGATGTCGAAGGGCGCCTCGGTGACCTTCGGCATGCCGACGCGGACAGTCGGGATGCCGCGCCCGCGGAGGATGTTGGCGTCGGTCGCGCCGCTGTTGCCGTTCACCACCTCGTGCGGGCGCCCTTCGAGGGCTTCCCATCCGGCGACCGCGCTGCGGAAGATCCAGCTCTCCCGGCTGGTGGTGGTCCCCGGGATGGCCAGGATCATCTCGACCGTGGCGTCGAGCCCCGGCATCGCGCGCTTCAGGTCCGCTACGGCCGCGATGAACTCACGCTTCGCCTGCACGGGCGTCGTCTCCGGGGTGATCCGCAGGTCGACCCGCAGGGTGCAGGCCGCCGTGGTCACCGCGGCCGTACGTGGCCAGCCGCCCCGCACCGACGACACGATGCCCTGCGGGGCGACCGTGCCAGTGGTGTGCCGCTCCGCGTACTCGGCGAACCACCGCTCCAGGTGCCGTACGACGTCGCCGGCGCGGCTGATCGCGTTGTCGTACGGGAGCCGGTGGCGCGAGCCCACGTAGGTGTGGGTGCCGTGTACCGTCACGTCGAACCAGACCAGCCCGACCTCTTCCCACGACACGGTCCACCCCGGCTTGGCGATGACCGCGTAGTCGGTGTGGAGTCCCTGCTCGAGCAGGAACGAACAGCCCACCCCCTGACCGGTGTTGAGCCGGTCGCTCCCCGGCCGGGCGTTGGTCGGCATGCCGCCGGCGCCGAACGCGGCCACCAGGTCCCCGGTCAACGGTACTCCGGCCAGCGCGATCGCTTCTGCGGCCATCATCACGCAGGCCGCGTGTCCCTTGGGGTTGGAGGCGCCGAGGCCGGTCACCAGGTCGTCGTAGACGGTGGCCTCGGAGCGCATGTCCTCCCGCAGCGCCGGCCCGATCCACGGCACGTCCTCGCTCTCCTCGCCCACCGTGAGGGTGTCGATGGGCGCGTACAGCATCAGATCGGGCCCGGTGCCGTCGCCTTCGAGTCGCGCCCAGGAGTTCGCCTGGCGTGCGTCGATCGGCTGGCAGGCTGCTCGCAGACCCACCGATGCGAGGCTTTTCGTGATGTGTTGGGCCAGGGGGCGTTCGTCGCCCGTGGGGCTCGAGACGCCGACCAGGCCGACGACCAGCTCACGCAGCCGCTCTTCGGTGACATGTCGCCATGCCTCCGTCACCCAGCTGCGGCGCCGGTCGGTGAGCCCCGAGAGCCCGTCGGGCTCGTTGTCGCCGCTCATTGGTTGACCCGGTGGACCTGGGTCATCGTCGTCCGGGCGAAGCGCCTCTTCGCGCGGGGGAGTGCCACCGCGACGGCGACACCGAGGAGGATCTTGAACAGAGTGCGGGCCATGATCAGGCTTCCCTTTCCGTGGTGTCCATGGCGGGGCCGGTGACGCCGGCGGCAGCGAGCTTCTTGCCGTACTCCTCCTCGCTGAGGTTGCGCCACGAAGTCAGCGACACGTCCGGGCGGTAGAGCTTCTCCGGAGGGGCGTCGGTCACGTCGACCATCCAGGCGTCCTGACCGGAGAACTGGCCGTGGAACAGCCAGCGGACGGCTCCCAGGTACTTGGCGTAGAAGCGGAGCGTGTCCCAGCCCTGCGTGAAGTTGACCATCACGCCGACGTACTGGTGGTTTTCCGCGTCGACCGGAACGTAGAACTCGTAGTGGATGAACTTGGGGTACGCGATCCGCAGCACGCCCGGCATCGACAGGGATGCGAAGCCGGGGAACTCCTGGGCCTCGATCACCGGGTCGACGGCGTCGGTCTTGCCGGTGTTGCCGAGGTTGAACGTCTCCTCCGGCGGCCGCTTCTTCCACCACCGCTTGTTAGACCAGCGGCCCACGCCCGGGAAGTCGGCCTCCCAGTAGACCTCGTCCTGGACGCGGTAGATCCAGCGGTCCTTCGGCACGATCCGGGTGATGTTCCACGTCGGCATCGGCTTGAACAGCCGCCACAGGGCCGTCCGGTGGAGGTACTTGGCGTGTCCCTCGTCGAAGCCGTTCTCGCAGGCGAAGCGCCAGTTGCCGCCACGCGGCTCGATGCGGCCGCCCATCACGAAGGCGTTCGACACCAGCTCCTCGGGAAGCTGCTCGTCGATCGGGTGCGGTTCCTCCTCGGCGACCGGCATGTACACCCAGACCATGCCGAGGCGCTCCTCGACGGCGTACGTGCGCACACCCAGCTTGCCCGTGAGACGGCAGCCGGGACCGTCGGTGATGACCGCGGACAGTTTGCCCGTGGGCAGGTCGAACGTCCAGCCGTGATAGGGGCAGCTGACAGTGCCGGGGAACTGCTGGTTGCCCTCGGACAGCGGGACGCCGCGGTGCGGGCAGCGATTGTGCAGCGCGTACACCTTTCCGCTGTCACGGATCAGCGTGATCTTCTCGCCGCAGAGGGTGAACGGCTTCGGATCGCCGGTGATGTGGCTTGCCCAGGTGACCGGGTACCAGTAGCCGCGGAAGCCTGACGCCGCCGCGTCGTAGTGGGGCCAGGACGACCAGTCCTGGCGGCCGATCTTGTCGGCGGATCCGCGGCGCGCCGGGGTGGACTCTCTCGCGGCGGTCTTCTTCACCGCGGGGGGACGTTCGCTCGTCGTCATCTCGTCGTGACCTCCAGCTCCAGTGGGTCTGCGGCACGAGCATCCGGCGAGACGCTGCGCCTGCCTATGAACCTGTTCCGGTGAGCGGACCATGGCGGCGGCGGACCGGTCAGCGAACCACTGCTCTTGATCATCCGAAGGCAGGCGAACAGCATCCGTTCATGAACCGCATGACAATTCCCGGCCTGGTCGACGCGGCGGCCGCAGACCACGGCGAGCGGGCCTTCCTCACCGTCGACGGCGTCCGTCGCACCTACGCGCAGACGCGAACGGCCGCAGCCACGATGGCCGGCGCGCTGGCGGACCGAGGCTGTCGGCCGGGGGACCGGGTCGCCACGCTGCTCTCCAATCGCGTCGAACTCGTCGATGTGGTGCTCGGATGCGCCTGGCTCGGTGCGGTCGTGGTCCCGCTCAACACGGCACTGCATGGCCGGCTGCTGCGGCACGCACTGGACGAGTCGGAAGCGCGGTTCCTTTACGTGGAGGAGGACCTGGCCGCGCGTGTGGGCGAGGTGGGATACGCGGGACAGGTATGGGTGGCGGGTTCGTCGTCGACGCCCGTCCACGGCGTCGCGCGTGCGCTCGACCCCTACCCCTCCCGTCCCGGTGACACGGCCGCCATCCTCTTCACCTCCGGCACCACCGGTCCCTCCCGCGGCGTGCGCTGCCCGCACGCCCAGTTCGTCTGGTGGGGCCGGAACGTGGCCGACTCACTGCGGCTGAACACCGACGACACCCTCTACACGTGCCTGCCCCTGTTCCACACCAACGCGCTCCACGCGCTGGCACAGGCGATGACCGTGGGGGCCTCGGTGGTCGTGGACCGCCGGTTCTCCGCGTCCAGGTACTGGGCGCGTGCCGCCGGGGCTCGGGCCACCTGCGTGTATGTGCTGGGCGCCATGGTGCCGATGCTGCTCGCGCAGCCGCCTGGGCCCGACGACCGGGCGCACCGGGCCTGGCGCGGGCTCGGCCCCGGCACGCCCGGCGCGCTGTGGGACGTATTCCGAGAGCGGTTCGGCGTGACCCTCGTCGACGGGTTCGGTTCCACGGAGACCAACCTGGTCATCGGCTCCGTGCCGGAGGACTGCCGCCCCGGTTACATGGGCACGGTGCGCGACGGCTTCGAGGCGCGGATCGTCGACGCGGACCTCGCGTGCGTGTCGGACGGCACGCCCGGGGAACTCCTCGTCCGCACCGACCGGGAACATGCTTTCGCCACGGGTTACCTGGGCGATGCGGCCCCGGCTCCGGGCGCGTGGCGCCGCACCGGGGACCGTGTGGTGCGCGAGCCCGACGGCTGGTTCCGCTTCGTCGACCGCCTCAAGGACTGCATCCGGCGCCGTGGCGAGAACATCTCGTGCTACGAGGTCGAGAACGCGCTGCGGGCGCATCCCGACATCGCCGAGGCAGCCGCGTTCCCTGTCCCGTCCGCACTCGCCGAGGACGAGGTGATGGTGGCGGTCGTCCCGCGCGCCGGCCGTGTGCTCGATCCGGCGCAGGTGGCGAGGCACTGCGCGATGGAGCTCCCCGCTTTCGCGGTGCCACGGTATGTGGACGTGGTCGCGGCGTTGCCGCTCACCGAGACGGGAAAGGTACGCAAGTCCGTGCTGCGGGGGCGGGGGGTGACCGGGGAGACGTGGGACCGGTGCGGGTAGAGCGCGTACCGGCAGGGTGCGGGGCATGGGCATGTTTCGGGGGCGTGGGAACCCCGACCGGTTCCCACGCCCCCTCACCCGGGCGACGACGCACAGCCCCGAGCTTTCACCCGGGCAACAACACCGCCCGCCCCCGCACCCGCCCGCCGCGCAGGGCGTCGAGTGCCGTGGAAGCGTCCGCCAGCCCGAACTCCTCGACAGTCAAGTGCAGTTCACCCTCAGCGAGCCGCCGGACCAGGTCACCGGAAACCTCGCGGGCCCGGCGCTCCTGGCGGATCATGTTCACCGGCACCAGTGCCACCTCGTCGAGCAGCCAGCTCGGCAGATCGAGCTCCACGCCCGAGCCCGCCACATACCCGATGACCACAGCGCGTCCGCCCTGCCGCACCCACCGGCTGCGGCCGACAAGGCCGGCGCCGCCGAGCGTGTCGACGAGCAGCGAGGCCGACCGGTCCCGGGCGAGACCCGCCGCGTCCTCCAGCGTCACGGCCTCCGCGCCCTTCGGCACGTCGGCCAGCTGGTCCTCCCGGCCGACCACACCGGTCACCCGCGCGCCCGCGGCCAGCGCCTGCTGCGCCACCATCGCGCCCACCGCGCCGGCGGCGCCGACCACGACTACGTCCTCGTCCGGGCCGATCCGGGCGACGTCGTGCAGAGCCACGTACGCGGTCGTGGCGGGGACGAAGAAGCTCGCTGCCACAGCGGGGGCGAGTGGAGCCGCGAGCGGGGTGACGGCCTTGCGCTTGACGCTGACGCGCTCCGCCCACGTGCCGTCGCGCAGGAGGCCCAGGCCGCCACCGCGCAGCACGACCTGCGTGCCCGGTGTGAGGCCGGAGTCGGCGTCGGCCTCCAGGACCGTGCCCGCCCCCTCGACACCGCCGACGTACGGCAGTGCGGGCTTCAGCTCGAAGTCGCCGGTGGCGACGGTGGCGTCGAGGTGCGAGACGCCGCCCGCCGTGACCTGGACGAGGACCTCGCCCGGTGCGCGGACGGGCTCCGGGACCTCGTCGAGGACCGGAGCGGCGCCCCACGCGTGGAACCGTACGGCCCGCATCAGCCGGCCGCCTTGGCGATGAATTCGAGGCTGATGGGGTTGTAACGTTCGGCCTGCTCGTGCTGCGGCCAGTGCCCGCAGTCCTCGAACAGTTCAAGGCGTGAACCGCGGATGCCCTCGTGCAGCGCCGTCGCCTCGGGGGTGTCGCCGAACGGGTTCTGCCGTCCCCACACCACCAGCGTCGGCTGGGTGATCCGGGCCAGGTGCTCGGGGCGCAGCAGGTTGCGCTGACGGCGTTCCATGTCCTGGAGGGAGAGGAGGTTGTCGACGCCCGCGACGAACTCCGGCGTGTGGTAGATCGCGTGCCGGACCTCGACCAGTTCCTCGGTCGCGGAGGCGTCGTCGGCCATGAGCAGCCGCATCCGCTTGCGGGTCAGGTCGATGTCGTCGGAGGTGACGGCCTTCTTGGTGCTGGTGCGGATGCGGTCCATGACCTCCGGGTTGGCCACGGTGCCGCCCGAGCAGAGGAGCTGGAGGCTGCGAATCCGCTCGGGGTGTTCGATGGCGGCGCGGGCGCCGACCCAGCCGCCCAGGGACTCGCCCACGACGTGCACGCTGTCGACACCGACAGCGTCCAGGTAGTCGAGGAGGTGAGTGACGTAGTCGCCGATCTCGTACGGCTTGTCGGGCTTGCCGGTGTAGCCGTGGCCGAGCATGTCGATGGCGTGCAGGTCGTAGGCGGCGTGCGCGGTGATGTTGCGCGCGAACGCCTCCAGGTGGCCGCTGGTGCCGTGCAGGAAGACGACGGCCTGGGCGTCCGGGTCGCCGGCGCGCAGGGTGCGCGTGGGGACGCCGGCGGCGTCGACGTACTCGACGCGGAAAGGGGTGGGGCTGATCTCGGTCCAGATGGACATGTGCACTCCGTAAGACGGTCGGGGAGAGTGGGAAAGCTTCAGTTCCAGGAATCGAGGAAGCCGCTGACCACCGAGTGGTACGCCTCGGGGCGTTCCTCCTGGAGGTGATGGGAGGCGTGGTCCATCACGTGGAGGTTCCCGCCGGGCACCATGCGGGCGAGCATCAGCGGGTAGTCCGGGGTGAGGAACGCGTCCTGCATGCCCCACATGAACAGCGTCGGAGCCTGGATCCGGCCCAGCTCCTCGGTGAGGTCCTGCCAGTCGCCTCGCGGCGAGTCGGACATGGCCGCGAGCGCGCGCTCGCCTTCGTCGAGGCTCTGCTCGTAGCGCAGCGTCAGCGTCTCCTCGGGGAGCTTCGCGCCGTCGTACCACTCCAGCTTCGTGATGAGCTGCCGCATCTTCTCCCGGGTCGGGCCCTCGCCGCCGTAGTAGACGTCCCGGGCCGTGCGGCCGCGGTGGCCGTTCTCGGGAAGCGGGGCGAGCGGGCCGTAGAAGACGGGCATGCTGCCGGTGATGACGAGGGACCGGACCCTGTCCGGGTACTTCGCCGCGAGATTGAGGGCGATGGTGCCGCCCCACGAGTTGCACACGAAGTCCGCGCGGTCGACGCCGAGCGTGTCGAGGAGACCGACCGTCTTCGTCGCGTGGTGGTCCCACATCGGGCCCTCGATGCGGGACTTCTCCGATTTGCCGTACTGGTGGATGTCGACGAGCAGACAGCGCCGGTCAGCCGCGAACAGAGGCGCGACGGGCCCGAAATCGCTCCAGGCGGTGCATCCGGGTCCGCCACCGTGGAGGAACACCGTATCGGGCCCCGATCCGAGGTCGTGGTAGTGGTAGCGGATGCCCGCGCCGTCCGCGTAGCGGCTCTCCGGTGCTGGTGACATGCGAGTCCTTCCGTACGAATGCGGGGGTACGGTGTCGAGCCCATCACCGCGCCGGGCGTGGGCCCAGCTCCTCGGTCCGCTCAGTGAACCCCTCCCGCTGGGCGGCTCACTGGGCGGTGTATCCGCCGTCCACGTGCACCACCGCACCGGTGGTGAAGGACGATCCGGCGGCGAGCAGGGGAAGCACCGCGTGCGCGATGTCCTCGGGCCTGCCCCACCGGCCCAGCGGCACCTTGGTGGTGAAGGCGGCCTGGGCGGCGGCATCGCTGGAGGTGTCGCCCTCGTTCATGGGCGTACGCACGGGGCCGGGGGCGACGCAGTTCACGGTGACGCCGGTTCCGGCGACCTCAAGGGCTACCGACCGGGTGAGCGCGGCGACCGCGCCCTTGGTGGCGGCGTATCCGCCACGCTCGGGGGCGCCCGTCGAACCGAGCACGGAGCCGATCGTGACGATGCGGCCATGACCGGTGTCGAGCATGCCGGGCAGGACCGCGCGGATCGCCAGCCACGTCCCCATGACGTTGGTGTCGAGAGCGGCTCGGAAGTCGTCGGGCGGCAGGGCGAGGACCGAGCCGCGGGCCAGGCGTCCGGCTGCCGTCACCAGGCCGGTGACCGGCCCCCAACGGTCCGTCGCCAGGCCCACGGCCTCGGCCAGCGCCTCCGGCTCCGTGGTGTCCGCGACGAGCGAGAGGTGCGTGTTCCCGTGAGTGCGCCCGAGCCGGTGCCCCGCCGTGCGGCACCGTTCCGCTGAACGCCCGGTGACCACGACGGGCCTCCCGGCGCGGGCTACGGCCTCGGCGACCGCGAGGCCGATCCCGCTGGTGCCGCCCGTGACGAGTACGGGCCCGGCCTGTGTGGCTTCCTCGATGTGGTGTGTGGAGGTCATCCGGCGAGCATGCGGACCGGCCGGGGGCGCGCCAACGCGGGTGGTCCGGCCACCGGACCGCCCGCGTCGGGCCTGTCGTCACCGCCCGGTGAACACAGGCGCCCGCTTGTCGAGGAATGCCTGAAGCCCCTCCGCCGCGTCGGCCGTGCCGGTCAGGTCGGCGACGCCTCTCTCCTCTCGTTCCAGTGCCTGTTCGACGGGTAGCCCGTATCCCTCGTCGACGACCCGTTTGAGCAGCCCGATGGCGGCCGTGGGTTGCGCGGCGAGCCGACGGGCCCGTTCGGCCACCATCGTGTCGAACTCGGCCTGCTCCACGACGAGATCGACGAGTCCGAGCTCCAGGGCGCGCTGCGGCGTCAGGCTCTCCCCCTCGATCATCAGCCGCTTCGCCATGTGCGGGCCGACCAGCCGGGGGAGGCGCTGACTGCCGCCGGCCCCGGGGAACAGGCCGAGCCGCATCTCCGGGAAGCCGAACGTGGCCTCCGACGACAGGACCCGCAGATCGCAGGCGAGTGCCAACTCGGCTCCTCCGCCGAGCGCGTGGCCGTTCATCGCCGCCACGACCGGCTTGGGCGCCTGCTCGATCACCCGCTGTACGTCGATCCAGCGGCGCATCTTCGCCTGGTTCGCCACCGAGAGGTCCCGCATCACGGCGATGTCGGCGCCCGCGATGAAGAACCGGCCCGTGCCGGTGATGACGACACAGCGCACTTCAGGCTCGGCGGCGAGCGGCCGCAGGAGGGTAAGGAACTCCTCGATCATGGCCGGGTTCACGGCGTTCGCCTTGGGCCGGTTCACGCGGATCGTAGCGACGGCGCCGTCACGCGTCACGTGCAGTACGGAGCGCTTCTCCTCAGACATCCTGGCCTCGCTCATTCGGTCACTCCCTCGGCGGCCAGCGCCACCAGCTGCTCGTCGTTCAGGCCCAGCAGTTCGCGCAGCACCTCGTGCGTGTGCTCGCCGAGGAGAGGCGCGGGACGGTCGAGCCCGCCGGGTGTCTCGGCAAGCCGCGCGACGATGCCCTCGTGCCGGACCGGCCCGGTCAGGGGGTGGTCCAGTGTGGGATAGAAGCCGCGGGCGGCCAGCTGTTCGTCGGCCTCGACAAGGTCCTGCCCGGTCGCCACGACTGCTGCCCCCACCCCCTCGGCCTGGAGCAGTTCGGCCAGCTCGTGACCGTCCTGCCGACTCGTCCACGCGGCGAGGGCCGCGTCGATCTCGTCCTCGTGCGTGCGCCTGACATCCACATCGCCTTCGGCGCAGGGGAGACCGGCGAGGTGCGCCAAGGTGCGCCACTGCGCTTCGTCCGTCACCGACACCGCCACCCATCGGTCGTCCCCGATCACCGGATACACGCCGTGCGGCACCGCATGGGGTGAACGGTTCGGGTGTGCAGGGGTCCGGGGATCGGGCGCGCCGGTGCCGAGGACGGGTTCCAGGGCCGCCGGGCCCATCGTCGCGGCCATCGCCTCCAGCTGTGACAGGTCCACGTGTCCGCCGGCGCCCCGGGCCAGCAGGTCGAGCGTGGCGAGCACCGCGGAATTGGCCGCGATCATGTCGCCGAGCCCGAACGTCAGGCCCTGTGGCGGGCCTCCCGGATCGCGGGTCTCACTGGACAGGCCCGACATCGCGGCGAGCGTGTCGGCGAACGTCACGGCGTTGCGCCAGGGCCCGGTCTGCCCGACTCCCGCCATCGACACCAGGATGACGTCCTCGTTCAGTGCGCGCAGCGAGGCGTAGTCCATGCCCCATCGGGCGAGCACGCCCGGGCTGAAGTTCTCCACGACGATGTCGCAGTGCGGGACCAGCTCGCGCAGCAGCCGGCGGCCCTCCTCGGTCCGCAGGTTCAGGGCGACGCCGCGCTTGTTGCGGTTGAAGTTGAGGAAGTAGCCACTGTCGTCGGGGTCGGAGCCCTGCCGTAGATGCATCGACGGCGCGAAGCGCGTGGGGTCCTGGCGGTGCCGCGACTCGATCTTGATGATGTCCGCACCGTGTTCTCCGAGCTGCTTGGTCACGTAGGGTCCGGCAAGCACCCAGGTGAGATCGAGGACCCTGACCCCTGCCAGAGCCTTAGACCGCGGCCCCCCGTCACGGCCGCGCGCCTTTCCCGGCCCCGACGTGGGCCATGGGGCTTCGCCCGCAGCGACCTGCCGGAGCGCGGACAGAGTAACCGGCCGGGGCAGCGCCGCCCACGGAAACCCGGCGTCCTCGACGCCGCCGTCCGGCAGCCCCGCACCGGTGATGGTGACGAGAGACGCGCGATCGCGCAGTTGCGGGTTGGCCGTAAGCCGCTCGGGCGGTGCCACCTCCGCCCATGGCAGGGCACGCTCCCTTGCCTCGGCGGCGAGCGCCGCCGCCGGGCGTCGCGCCGCGAACCGCTGCACGACAGCGTCCACGTGGGCGCGCTGCCGCCATCGGAACGCGGCGTCCTGCCAGTGCTCGTCGAGAAGGTCGTCCGCTTCTCCCCCCTCGGCCATCCATGCCAGCAGGCCTGTCCACATCCGGTCGCTGCCCGAGTAACCCCCGGCCACGTACCCGTCCGCGGCGTCGAAGATCCGGTGGGCGACGTGCTCGTACACCCCTCCGTTGCGTACGGGAAATCGTCCGGCGTGGATCCACGCGAGCGCGGCGGTCTCCAGCGTGGCGGCGGTGGCCTCCTGCACGGAGACGTCCACCAGCTGAGGGGTGCCCGACACCACGGCCAGCAGTGCCCCGATCGCCGCGTGCGCCCCGGCGGTCTGCAGTGCCTGCTCACGCGGTGGCGGCTTGGGCTGCCCGTCAGGGCGCCCTCCGAGCCAGGTCATGCCGCCGGCCGAGGCCAGGATCAGATCGTCACCGACCCAGTCGCGGCGCGGTCCGGTCAGCCCGAAGGGTGTCACTACCACGTGCACGGCGTGCGGCCAGCGGGAGGAGCCGTCCCGTCGCAGTCCGCGCAGCCGTGCCACGGGTCCGCTCTCCAGAACTATGTCGGCAGCCGCCGCAAGCGCGTCCAGTTCCGCCGCGTCGCGTACCGGCGTCCAGCGCTTGCCCGCGTGCCAGTGGGCACGGGCCGCCGGGCCGAGACCCGCGCCCGAATCGGTCCGCACGACGTGGGCTCCGAGCCCCACGAGCAGCCGGGCACCCTGGAAGGCGAGCTCATCGGTCAGATCGAGCACGCGCAGCGGCGTCGCATCCGGTTCCGTTACCACCACGGCTTCTCCTCCCATGTCCGCAGCCTTTGCGGCACCTCACGATCACCGTGGGAGGAGAAGCGGGCCACCACCTTGTTCCGCTGGCCGGACCGGGTCCGCTGCCGTGTGCCGTCAGCTCGCGACGGCCCGCACGGCGGCCGGCCGGCGTTTCGGTGTCCGCGCCGCGCGAGCGGGGTCGTACGACGTCTTCTGCGCGACACCGCGCCCGATGCTCTCCGCCGTGGCCTGCACCGCCGCGAGGTATCGGTCCACCGACACCTGCGCGACCGGCCCGGTGACCGAGAGTGCCGCGTACTGCGACCCGGGCAGCGCCACCGGTACGGCGAGACTGGCGTACCCGGCCCTGACTCCCCCGATCTCCAGCGCGTATCCCTGGCGTGCCGCCGTGGCCAGCCGCTGGGCCAGCACCCCGGGGTCCGTCACGGAGCGGGCGGCCAGCACCGGGAACCCGGCACGGGCGATGTCCGCGACCCGCTCCGGCCCGTCCGGGGCCAGGGCGAGCAGCAGCTGACCGGTGGCCGTGCAGGATGCGGGCAGCCTGCCGCCGACGTACGAGTGTGTGAGCACGTTGGCCTCACCGGCGATCTTCTCCAGGAAGAGCACATGGGTGCCGTCGAGGATCGCCAGGTGTACGGCCGTGCGGGTCCGGGTGAACAGGTCGGTCATCAGGGGGCGGGCCACGCTGCGCAGGACGGCGGACGCGGGTACGCGCTGTCCGAGATGGAAAAGCCTGATGCCGAGTTCATACGTGTCACCGTGCCGGTCGAGCAGCCCCCATTGCACCAGTTCCTGGGCGAGGCGGTACGCCGAAGCCTTGGGCACGCCGGACCGGCGGCTCAGCTCGCTCAGCCTCAGCCGGCCTGCCCCCGACTCGAACGCGGCGAGGAGCAGCTGAGCCTTGCCCAGGACGGAATTCGGAGGCAGGACGTCCTCGTCGTCGTACGACTCCATCAGCATCCCCTTAATTCGTCGCATGGCGGTACAGGCCATTTGACGTGCAGCAACGCCATGTTGCATAGAGGGGAAGATAACCATCGGGCAACGGACGTCGTGACGTTCTCCTTCCGGGGCCGGTCGGCGCCCTGGGCGCACCGCCCCGGGTCGTTCGGGATGTGCGCGAAGAGCAGCGACTCCAGTCCGACGAGCGCCATCCCACGGTCAGCAGCTCAACCGGCAGGAAGTGGTCGGTGGCGGCCACCAGCGCCGTCGCCACCACCGGCGCTCGTGGCTCAGCGGCGCCTGATGTACCTCCGAGGAGTAGGCATGAGTGCTCCTCGCCGCTCGCCTGCGACCGGTGGAGCGTACGAAGCGGCACATGCTGCCTCGCCCATGCGGTCCGCCAGGTGGGACACCGTGCTTTCCGTCGGCCTTCCGGGATGTCAGGTTTCCGCCACCTCGACATCACTTCGACCCGGAGGTCGTTTCCGATGTTCCGTCTCCACCGCACGACCGGGCGCTTGGCGGCCGCCGGGCTCCACTCGCTCGTACTCCTCCTCGCCACCGCCTGCGGCGCCGGTACCACCGATTCGGCGGGTTCCACGGGCGGCGGGAGCCCGACCGTACGAATCGCCCTCGGCGTCGACGCCTCGTACGCCCCGCTGTATCTCGCCGCCGAGCGTGGCATGTTCAAAAAGGCCGGCCTCGACGTACAACTGATGAAGGTGGAGGGCGGACCCGCCGCCGCCCAGGCGGTCACGGCCGGTTCCGCACAGATCTCCGCCAACGCCGACTCCACCGCACTGCCGCAGATGGTGAGCAACCCGCGTCTGCGTGCCTTGGGCGTCTTCCAGTCGTCGGGCCGCTACCTCAAGGTCGTTCTACGCGAAGGCATCACCGCACCGCGCCAGATCAAGACCATGGGCTCGATCCAGGGCCTCGGCTTGTACGCGACGCACGAGTACCTGCGGCACCACAGCATCGACCCCGACTCCGTGAAGATCCAGCAGAGCGCGCCGCAGGAGATCCCCACCATGCTCCAGCGTGGCGACATCGACGGCTATATCCTCTTCGACCCCTGGGTGAGCAAGGGCGTCGAGGCGGGGGGACACATCGCCGGCTCCATCGGCGACTTCGGCGTGACGTACAGGCAGTGGCTTCTCGCGGACGACAAGTGGCTGAAGGACAACCAGGTACTCGCCGGGAAGGTCTTCAAGGTGGTCGCCGAGGCCGACCGGCTGGTGGCGAAGGACCCGCACGCGGCAGCCCTGGCAGCGCACGAGCAGGCCCAGCTGCCGGTCGCGGGAACACAGAAGGCGCTCGGCGAGATCTCGTTCGAGTCCCGGGCTCTGACGACGGCCGATGTCGCGTCCTCGCGCCGGATCGTGGACTTCCTCCTGGAGCAGCACCTCGTCAGAAGCGCTCCTGAACTCGACACGGTACTTCTGCGCGGTTGGTACGACAGGTATGCCGGATGACCGGCTCAGACGAATCATTCCCCGGCCGGTCCGCTGAGCGGACCGCCGTGCATGCACCTGCCCTCCGACCGGCAGTAGCGTGCGCCAACTCCCCAGCCAGTAACCCGATGACCTGCCGAAAAGCGTCCCGATCCGAGGTGGCCATGAATACCGCGTCTCACCCGAACACCCGCCCGACAGGGCGCATCACCGGCTCCGCTCTCCTGACCGCCGCACTGTTCGCGGCAACCGCGTGCGGCGCGGGCACCACCGACGCGGGGGCCGGTTCGGGCTCCGGCGGGGCGGGTGAGCACCTTCGCATCGCGGTCGGTGTCGACGCCTCGTACGCGCCGTTCTTCGTCGCCGGTGCCGAGGGTCTGTGGGCCAAGCACGGGGTGGATGTCGACCTCGTACAGTTCGCCAAAGGCGGGGAAGGCGTCGACGCCCTCAATGCCGGACAGGTCCAGATGGCGGGGAACTCCGACGCCACCACCATCGGGCTGCTCGGACAGAACCCGGACCTGCGCTCACTCCTCGTGTACGAGGACTCCGGGCGTTACCTCAAAGTCGTTCTGGCGCCCGATGTGAAGTCACCGTCCGAGATTCGCAAGATGGCCGTGGTGCCGGGCCTGTCCGAACTGGCCGCCACGCGTTTCCTGGAATCGAAGGGCATCAAGCCGGGCTCGGTCGAATTCGTCACGGCCGACCCCGCCGAGATACCGGCCCTCACCAAGAAGGGCGATGTGGACGCTTACGTCCTGTGGGAGCCGTGGCCGGCCAAGGGAGCGGAACTGGGCTTGCGAATCCAGGAGACCACGGGCGACTACGGCCTCAGCTACCAGCACTGGCTGCTCTCGACCTCTTCCTGGCTCAAGGACCACAAGGACGTCGCCGCCAAGGTGGCCGCGGCCCTCGCGGAAGCGGCCCGGAAGACCGAGAGCGATCCACAGGCCGCCGCACAGGCCACCCAGGACGCCGCGAAGATACCCACCGCTCAGACCGTGAACGCGGTGAAGGAGATCGACTTCGCCGTCCGCGACTTCACGGCCGAGGACCTGAAGGGCTATGAGGACACCGCCCGCTTCTACTCGGACACCGGCAAACTCAAGGCCCGCCCCGACGTGACCCGCGCCGTCCAGCGAGGCTGGCTTTCCGACAACACAGAGGTGTCCCGATGACCGAGGCGACCAAGGGGATCGAGAAGGAGACGGCACCGGCAACCGACGTCGGAGCCACCACCGGGACCGGCCCGCGCAGTGAAGCGGCGGCCGGACGGGGCGCGGCCCTGCGCGTCGAAGGAGCGGGCATCTCCTTCGGTGACTTCCGGGCCGTCCAGGGGATCGACCTGGACATTCCAGCCGGCGAGTTCCTCTGCCTGCTCGGTCCGAGCGGCTGCGGCAAGTCGACGCTGCTGTCTTCCATGGCCGGCTTCGTCCAGCTCAGCGACGGGTCGCTCACCGCGAACGGCGTCCCCGTCAGCGGCCCCGACCCCGAACTCGGCATGGTCTTCCAGAGCAGCGAGGCCCTCTTCGACTGGATGACGGTGCACCAGAACGTCGCTTTCGGGCCTCGCATGCGCGGCCGCAGCCGCACCGAACAGAACCGGGTGGCCGACGAGTTCCTCGGACTGGTCGGCCTGCGCCACTGCGCGGACCGCTATCCCGGCCAGCTCAGCGGCGGTATGCGCCAGCGCGTCCAGATCGCACGAGTCCTCGCCAACGAACCGGGTGTCGTCCTCATGGACGAGCCCTTCGGCGCGCTCGACGCGCAGACCCGGCAGGTACTGCAACAGGAGACGGCTCGCATCTGGCGGGCGTCCGGCTGCACCGTCGTCTTCGTCACCCACGACATCGACGAGGCGATACTCCTCGCCGACCGGGTCGCGGTCATGACAGCGGGCCCAGCGGCCTCGATCAAGTCCCTGTACACGGTCGACCTGCCGCGTCCGCGTGACGAGTCCGGCCCCGCCGCCCGGCGCCTGCGCGACCGGTTGCGGGAAGACATCGGAGAAGAGGTCCGCAAGGCCATGCGCGATCAAGGACTCGACGACCGTTTCGACCGAGAGGCGAAGGGCGCATGACGATCACCACAACCGAGGCTTCGGCCCCGCCCCGCACACGCACCCGCGCGCGCCGTACCCCTGGGGTGAGTGGCGGACAGGGGCTGCGCACCCTCGGCCTGTACGGCTTCGCCGTCCTCGTCGGCCTGGGTGTCTGGCAACTCGTGGCCATGAAGTACGGCCCTTCCCTCGTCGCCTCCCCGAGGGAGACCCTGTCGGCGGCCAAGGAACTGGCGTCCGACGGCACTCTGGGCAATTCGGTCATCGCGTCCAGTCGCCGCATCCTTATCGGCTGGGGCCTCGGCGTCGTGGTGGGTGCCCCGGTCGGCCTGCTCGTCGGCCAGATCAGGATCGTCCGCCAGCTCCTGGAGCCGTACATCGAGTTCTTCCGCTTCATCCCGCCGGTCGCCTTCGTGACCCTGGCCGTGGTGTGGCTCGGCATCGGTGAGACGTCGAAGGTGGTACTGATCTTCTACACGGCCGTCTTCATCGTCACCCTGAACACCAGCGCGGGCGTGATGGCCGTCAACGAGTCCAAGCTGCGGGCGGCGGCCAGCCTCGGAGCGAGCCGCCGCCAGATTCTGCAGCGCGTCGTGCTGCCGTCCACCGTTCCCTACATCCTCACGGGCGCTCGCCTGGCCATGGGTAACAGCTTCCTGACGATCGTCTCCGCCGAGATCGTCGCCGCCCAGGTGGGCCTCGGTTCCCTGATCTGGACCTCTCGCAATTACGGCCGCATCGACTGGGTCTTCGTCGGCATCATCACCCTCGGAATCCTGGGTCTCGTCTACGACCGTGTGCTGCGCCTGGTCGCGATGCGTGTACTGCGCAAGTATGGCGTTAACGTGTAAAGGGGGAATGGTGATCAATGGGGGAGGCGCAGTGACCAACGGGGGAAGATCGGAGAACACAGCACGTGAGCACTTCCTCGACCACATCGCGCACGCTGGTCCTTGAGCAGTTCGGTACCCTGCCGCGGCTCGAGGAGCGGGCCGTGCCCGAGCTGCAGCCCGGGCACACCCTCGTCCGGGTGGCGGCGGCCACCGTGGCCCACCTGGACCTGAACATCCTCGACGGCCGGTTCGGCATCCTGCCCGAGTTGCCGTTCGTCCCCGGCACCCAGGGCAGCGGCTATGTAGTCGCGTCGGACACGCACCCCGTGGGCGCCCTGGTACGGCTGCGCGGTGAAGGGCTTGGGCTCAGCCGGGACGGCGCCTGGGGCGAGCACGCGCTCGTCCGCGACGCCGCCGTGGAGCCCATGCCCGAGGGCACTGACCCCGCCCTGGCCTGCATCTACTTCTCGCCGGTCGGCACCGCCTGGGCGACCGTCCACTCGATTGCCCGGGTACGGCCGGGGGAGCGGGTGCTGGTCACCGGCGCGTCCGGCGCGGTCGGCGCCATGGCCGTGCAGCTCGCGGCGCGCGCCGGCGCGGAGGTGATCGGCGCGGTCGGGCGTCCCGCGAAGCTGCCGCACGTACCCGGCGTCGCCAAGGCACTGCTCGCCTCGGACCTCTCCGAGGAAGCGATCGGCGGCAAGGCCGACGTACTGATCGACACGGTCGGCGGCTCGATCCTGCGCCACGCCCTCACCCTGGTCCGCCCGCGAGGCCGAGCCGCTCTCCTCGGCTACACGGCCGGCCGAGAGCTCACGCTGGACCTCGCGGACTTCTTCCTCGCCGACGTCTCGTTGCTGCCGGTGAACATGATCTCCCGCGGGGCGGAGGTCGCCCCCGACGTGTTGCGCCTGCTGCCCGATCTGTCGACGGGCGCGTTGTCGCTGCCCTACGAGAGCTACGCGATGGATGCCCTCGGTGAGGCGGTGGGGCGGCTGCGCACGGGTGCGGCGGTCGGGAAGATCGTGCTCCGGATGGGGAATGCCGGACACTGAATTCCCCCCGAGCGGGAGGGTTCGCGGCGAGCACGGGGCCCGGCCGGTGAAGTCCGGCCGGGCCTCGAGCGTTCGGCGCCGACTGGGTCCCCCGGTCCCGTGCTCATGGGCCCCCTCACGCACCCGGGTTTCAGTGGTCGTCGCAACACCCCAGATGAAGGGTGCGACGGACTTCGAGATCCGGAGGCACGGGAAGCCGCAGGGAAGGCAGGAGCCGACCCGCGAGCGGGCGGCATACTTCCAGCTCATGCGACAGGGCTGCAGCAGCAGGCAAGGCTGCCGGATCGTCGGTATCGACGTGCGGACCGGAAGGAAGTGGCGCAACGGCCGCCACGCTTACAGAGACAATGACAAGGCGGCGCCTTCGATCTATCAGGAGGCGCCGCCTTCGTTGAGTCCGTCGTCCCGCTGTCCGGGCGAGGCCGGCCGCATCCCCATCGCCGACCGGCTACGGGAGAAGGCCGGCGTCCGCGCCGATGCCCGCAGAGCTGGACCGCAGCCCTCCACTATCAGTCGCGAGATCCGCCGCAACCGGCACCCGCCCAGTGGCCGATGCCGGTCTTGCGCCGCCAGGCCCGCGCCGATGTCCGCAGACCTGGCCCCGAGCAGATCTGCCAGGATCGGCGGTCCCGGGTTTCAACGGCCGGAGATGCACGCGGCCCCCGAGACGACTACCAGGCCCTCCGACCTGTCCACCCCACCCACGAAGGTGCACAACTGACCGCCGTCCCCGCCGAACTCGACGGCCATCCAAGCAAAACGCTCGGCTGGGAAACCCAGCCGAGCGCCTGCCCTGAATTGCTCGCGGCCTGATCAGCACGGCCACGTGTTGCGACGATCCCCAAGTACCGCCCGCGAGACGGGCCCGTGGCGCCGCCGGTCTCAGGACTGGGAAACACCGGCCTGCGCAGCAAGTTGGTCCGGGTTGACGGGAAGCCAGTCGTAGCCGAGGGTATTCCAGAAGGCGCACTGGCGACGCGCCTCGAAGACATCGGTCTTCAGTGCCCGGCTGGCGCCACCCGGCAGCAGGGACATGTACTTCCCGGCCCGCAACGAAGGCCAGGCGGCGAGTCCCGGAGCTGCGGGATTCCCGTGCTTCACGAACGAGCCCCAGTAGCGCACCATCTCCCTCGACAGCTGCTGCTGCCCGGGAGACAGCAGCTTCGAGGCCGCCGAGGGCAGCAGGTACGGCATCTCGCTGGCATGCGAGGCCCCGGGGTCGAAGCCCGGCGGCAGGGTGCCGAGGACGGGCGGGTGCGGGTCGTCGAACTCGTAGAAGTACGTGCGTGGTTGCAGACCGGCGAACTGACCCGCGAGATGCTGGTACTGGCAGCCGCCGAGCCCGTAGAAGACGCTGCTGTCGCCCCAGAGCGCGGCGAAGGCGTAAGTCCCGGTGTACGCGTCACCGTAGGCGTCGAACGGGTAGTGCGCGAGTACGGCGGGGGCCTTGGCCCCGAACTCGATGCGGACCGCCTGCTCGTACTGTGCCTTCGTGGCGTGCGCGAACGGCAGCGCCCATGGGCGCACTTCGTCACGCGTGCTTCCGATGAGAAGGGGGACGTTCGCGGCTCTGCCGGTGCGCACGGCCTCGCTCGGCGGGAGGGGAAGTTCGGGCCCTCCGGACACGGGCAGCGGTCCGCTCAGGACGCCGCCCACGAAACCACCGCTGGTGGCCAGCAGTTCTCCGGCCGGCTTGGCCCGCAGGCAGGAGAGGGGGGCCGGGGAGGCGGAGCAGCCGGCTGCCGCAGCGTACTTGTTGCCGCGGGCGACTGCCTGGGCGGCGGTGTGGCTGGGGCAGCCGCCGCTCTGGATGATCGCTCCCGAGAAGAGACCGCGGGCCGGCGGCGAGGCGAGGAGTGCGCAGACGGAGTGGCCGCCGGCGGATTCACCAGCGATGGTCACGCGGCTCGCGTCCCCGCCGAAGGCGCCGATATTGCGCTGCGTCCACCGCAGGGCGGCCTCCTGGTCGAGCAGACCGTAGTTGCCCGCGCCCTGCCTGCTCAGCCCGGGCAGGTCGAGGAATCCGAACACGCCGAGGCGGTAGTTGATCGTGACAACCACGACGTCGTTGGCCTCGGCGATCTGCGAGCCGTCCTCGGAGTTGCCCGAACCGAAGGAGAAGCCGCCGCCGTGGATCCAGAACATGACCGGCAGTGGCCGCGCTGTCCGGTGGGCCGGGGTGTACACGTTCAGGTACAGGCAGTCCTCACTCATCCCCGGACCGCCGTCACCGCCGAACTGCAGGCAGCGGGGGCCGCTGGTCATCGCAGGCCGGGTGCCTGTCCAGGAGGAGGCGGGAGCGGGAGGCTGCCAGCGTCCGGGGCCGACCGGTGGCGCGGCGTACGGGATACCGAGGAAGCGGTCGACTTCCTCGGCCGACGTCCCTGCCACCGCTCCCCTGTCGGTGGAGATGGTCAAGGAGTGTGGGAGGGCTGACGCGGGGACAGCCGCTATGAACGTCAGCAGGGCGAACAGGCTTGTCAAGCCGGCCAGCCCTCTTCGAACAGTAGCGCGCACGGAGTCTCCTGAGATGCTGGAGCAATGGGGCAGCCATGATGGGGCTCGTGCAGCAGGTGGACGACGTTCCCGTTCCGTTCAACGGACCCTCGGCGGTCGCCGCCGGTGCTTCTGCTGTCGGAAGTCGCGGGGCGACCTGGGCGGCGCGGCCAGAAGGACGGGATCGGGGCTCCGCGGCTCGGGCGCCGACGGGGAGCGAGCGCTACCTCAGGACCCGGGCCGCTGGAGCGCATCTCCACGTCGACCCTTTCCCGGCGCCGTCCGGCCATGACGCTCCGGGCCCCGAGGTGTCACACCCCGATCGGAAAGAATGCCCTGACCAGCGGTTCCTACTGGCCCACTCCCCGCGACGTCTTTTCGATGACTCATCACGTGAAGATCGCGGTGCACGGAAGTCGTCGCTCCTGGTTCAAAGTCCCAGAAAAGTCCCAGGGACTCCGCCACACCCCGCCTCAACTTGCATTTGTGCAGGTCAGAAGGGGTGTGACGGGGCCATTTTTGCGGGCTTTCAGATGTCCCGGAAGATCTCGATCTGCGCCCCCACCGAGTTCAGCCGCTCCGCCAGCTCCTCGTACCCCCGGTTGATCACGTACACGTTGCGCAGGACCGACGTCCCCTCCGCCGCCATCATCGCCAGCAGCACCACCACCGCCGGGCGCAGGGCGGGCGGGCACATCATCTCGGCCGCACGCCAGCGGGTCGGGCCCTCGACCAGGACGCGGTGCGGGTCCAGGAGCTGGAGCCGGCCGCCCAGGCGGTTGAGGTCGGTGAGATAGATCGCGCGGTTGTCGTAGACCCAGTCGTGGATCAGGGTCTGGCCGTGCGCGGAGGCCGCGATGGCCGCGAAGAACGGCACGTTGTCGATGTTCAGCCCCGGGAAGGGCATCGGGTGGATCTTGTCGATGGGCGCCTCCAGCTTGGAGGGACGGACCGTCAGGTCCACCAGCCGGGTGCGGCCGTTGTCCGCGGCGTACTCCGCCGTGCGGTCGCAGTCGACGCCCATCTCCTCCAGGACCGCGAGCTCGATCTCCAGGAACTCGATCGGGACCCGGCGGATCGTCAGCTCCGACTCCGTCACCACGGCGGCGGCCAGCAGGCTCATCGCCTCGACCGGGTCCTCGCTGGGGGAGTAGTCGACGTCCACGTCGATCTCCGGCACGCCGTGCACCGTGAGCGTCGTCGTGCCCACGCCGTCGACGCGAACGCCGAGCGCCTCCAGGAAGAAGCACAGGTCCTGGACCATGTAGTTGGAGGAGGCGTTACGGATGACGGTCGTGCCGTCGTGCCGGGCGGCGGCCAGCAGGGCGTTCTCGGTCACCGTGTCGCCGCGCTCGGTCAGCACGATGGGGCGGCCCGGGCGGACCTGGCGGTCGACCTGCGCGTGGTAGAGCCCGTCGGTGGCGGCGATCTCCAGGCCGAAGCGGCGCAGCGCGATCATGTGCGGCTCGATGGTGCGCGTACCGAGGTCGCAGCCGCCGGCGTACGGCAGGGTGAAGCGGTCCGTGCGGTGGAGCAGCGGGCCGAGGAACATGATGATCGAGCGGGTCCGGCGCGCGGCGTCCGCGTCGATGGCCTCCAGCTCCAGCTCGGCGGGCGGCAGGATCTCGAGGTCCACGCCGTCGTTGATCCAGCGGGTACGCACGCCGATGGAGTTGAGGACCTCCAGGAGACGGAAGACCTCCTCGATGCGCGCCACCCGGCGCAGCACGGTGCGGCCCTTGTTGAGCAGCGAGCCGCAGAGCAGTGCGACGCAGGCGTTCTTGCTCGTCTTGACGTCGATGGAGCCGGAGAGCCGGCGTCCGCCGACGACCCGCAGGTGCATGGGGCCGGAGTAGCCGAGAGACACGATCTCGCTGTCGAGGGCTTCACCGATGCGGGCGATCATCTCAAGGCTGATGTTCTGGTTGCCGCGCTCGATACGGTTGACGGCGCTCTGACTCGTGGCGAGCGCCTCGGCGAGCTGACTCTGTGTCCAGCCACGGTGCTGACGGGCGTCACGGATGAGCTTGCCGATACGTGCGAGGTAGTCGTCTTCCATGCCTGCACGCTATCTCAGATATGAGATGAAGATCGTGCCGGGGGTGTGCGAGTCGGGTAACAGCGCTGTGCCGGACCGCGGGTGGAGGCCTGATTCGAGGATCAGGCGCACCCGGCGGCCCGGCGTGTGGTGTTCCGCCGATCGGGTGAGTCAGCTGCGGCGGCTGCGCTTGGTCGTCTTGCGCCAGCCGAAGGGGCCGGGCAGGTCCATCGACGTGGTGCGTCGGCCGGTGCTGCTGTGGGTCCGCTTCGGGCCGTGCCGTCCACCCGTCGTGACGGACCACGAGCGTTTGTTGATGTTCAGCCGGACGCCCGGGAGAATCTGAAAGCTCTTGCGGAATGTGAGCGGCATCTGTGCCTCCTCTGTCTGAGGTACGGGTATCCCGAAGCAGCGGGGTCATGCGCGGGAATTCGTGCTACTCCGAAGCGGCGCGGCGTGCGCCGGAATCCGCGTATCCCGAAGTGGCGGAGGGCATGCGTGGGGACGCCTGCGAACGCGCTCGCCGTTACGCAGCCCGGGAACGTGTACGGACGCGTTCGCCGGAACGCACCGGTAAGCGCCGGTACTCCGCATCCTTCTGACGGTGCGTCAGCCAGCCGGGTCCGGTCCCCGCAGCGCGTTGGCCAGTGGCGCCGCCACCTGCCATCCTGTCGACTCGTACAGGGCGCGGCCCTCCGGCGTGGATGCCAGGAGGCCCGTCGTGGCGCCCCGCGTGGCGGCAGCTTCGGCGAGGGTGTGCATGATCACCCGGCCGAGCCCGCGGCGCCGGTGTGCGGGATGGGTCTCCACCTTGTCGACGACGGCGCCGGTGCTGGTGACCGCCGTCTGGCCGCGTGCGGCGGCGGTTCCGTCGGATGCGTGCACCCGCACGTGGACGACGCCGGAGTCGGTCCACGTGCGGAGCCGGTAGCCGCCGGGAAGGGGAGGCGGGGTGTGGGCGCGCGGGCCGCGCAGCGTCGTGGACATCAGGAAGCCGGGCGGGTCCGGGAGGGACCAGCCGGGTGCCGTCCAGGACGCCAGGGACTTGGCCGGTACGAAGGCCTTCACCCGGACGCCGGGCCCGGTGGTGCTTCCGGTGAGCTCGCGCACGGTCGCCTCGTCGGCGGTGGGCAGGACGTGGCTCGTGGTGTGCCCGGGGTGGCCGAGGTGCACGGTGTAGCCCCACGGCCGCCGCACCGGCTCGGCTGCGCCGCGTGAGAGCGCCCAGCCGTGGACCCATGCGTGTACGGCCTCGGAGGTGCTGGTGAAGTGCACGGTGCCTTCTCTGGCGGGCGGGTGGTCGGCATCGAAATGTACCGGTCGTGCCACGTGCGCCGCCGCTGCCGGGTCGGAGCGGCACCCGGGACGGGCCTCCGGGCCGTCGCCCCCTGCGCCCTGGGGTGGCCTACCTGATTCCGAGCGCCAGGCAGAAGTCCACCCGGTCGTGCAGGGTGGCCAGGCTGTGACCCGTGAGCTGTTCGACGCGCTGGAGGCGGTAGCGCAGTGTGTTGACGTGGACGTGGAGCTGCTGTGCACACCGCTGCCAGGAGCCGGACGCGTCGAGGAACGCGCTGAGGGTGCCCACGAGGTCGCTGTGGTGCTCGGCGTCGTACCGCTCCAGCACGCCGATCAGCCGCTCCCGGTACATGAGGCGGACCTCGTCGGGGACAGCGGCCAGCAGCATCAGGTGCGAGGAGAGCGCCTCGGTGCCCGCGACCCGCACGGGGCCTGTGCCGAGCCGGGCGACGCGCTGGGCGTGCCGGGCCTCCTCCAGCGCACGGCGCAGCCCGTCCTGCCCCGTCGAGGGCCCCGATACGCCGATCGCCGCCCAGCCGTGCGCGAGAAAGGGGCCGAGCCTGCGGGCGGCCTCAGCGAGCAGGCCGGAGAGTGCGTCGTCCCGGCCACCGCTGCCGGAGGCCGGGACGAACATCAGGTGGCCCTCCGCCGCCGCGAACGGAGCCGAGCAACCGGGCACCTGCTCGTGCACGTCGTCCAGGATCACCGCGGCGAGCTCCGTGCCGTACGGACGGCCGGTCGTGGTGACGTACGCGACGGCCGGCCGCGCCTCCAGGTCGAGCCCGAGGCTGCGCAGGCGACCCGCGGCGGGTTCGGTGCGGCCCTCGCGCAGGAGGTCCACGGACTCCCGCAGCAACCGTTCCTCGATGCGCCGGCGCTCCTGCCGGGCGACCCCGTCCAGGGCGAGCAGCGCGCACACCTCCGCGGCGGCGTCCGCGATCCCGGGCGCCCAGTCCCGGTGGTCCCCGGCCGCGGCCAGGTAGCCCGCGGGCGGGCGGTGGGCGACGGGGGACTGCACGGGCAGGAAGGTGAGGTGCCCGCCGCCCGGCAGTGGCTGTACGGAGGGGAAGGCGCCGGCGGCGAAGGCCGCCCGCAGGCACCGCCGGAGATGATGGGGTGACACGTCCGGCACGGCACCCGCGGTGGGCCGCCCCGTGGCCGAGAGCACCGCGCAGTGCACGCCGGTGGACCGGGCCAGCACCTCGACCAGGCCTTCCGCGCCGGCTCCGGACGCCATGCTGGCCACCAGCCCGCGATGGAGTCCGGCGCCGGGGGAGCGGCCGACGGGGCCGGCGAGCACGGCGAGCACGGTCTCGGTGAGCGCGGCGTACGACACGTCGTCACCGACCGCCAGCAACGGCAGCCCCTGCCGCTCGCAGGCGTCGGTGAGCGCGCCGGGCAGCTCGCCGACGGCCGCCGATCCGGCCACCAGGGCCGCGGCCCCCGCCGATGCGAGCGCCGCGACGAACACGTCGGCGTCCCGGGGATCCCGGTACCAGGTGGTGGAGGTGAGGACCAGCTCCCCGCCGTCCAGGTAGCGGCCGGGGTCGGGCAGATCGGTGGTGTAGACGCCGGTGACCCGGCGGTCCCGTCCGGCAGGGAGCAGCGGGGTGAGGCCGAGGCCGGGTATCCCGAGGAGTTCGGACAGCAGCACCTGGTTCCTGCCTGACGGGAGAGGCGCGGCGGGAACGGCCAGGCCTCCCGTGGGTGTGTTACGGGCGTGCACACCGCTGGGCACGGGGTTTGGAGAATAGTACGGGGTCACCCTCCCGCCCCGGCCCTTCGTCTGGAGGGCCGTACCGGTCCGCCCGCCGTTCGCCGGGGGTTCACTGAGGGACATCGCAGGACCCGGCAGCGACCCTTCGCCGCCCGGTCCGTGCGCCCTCGCGGGACACCGGAGTCCGCGCGCCGCAGCCGAGCCCACCCACGTCCCCGCAGGACCGCAGCAGCACCGCACCACCTGCGTTTTCGCAGGGCCGCAGCAGCACCGCACCACCCGCGTCCCCGCAGGACCGCACCACCTGCGTCCCCGCGGGGCCGCAGCAGTACTGCACGACCCGCGTTCCCGCGGGGCCGCACGACCCGTGTCCCGCAGGGGCCGCAGCAGCACCGCACCACCTGCGTCCTCGCAGGGCCGCAGCAGCACTGCACCACCCGCGTACCCGCAGGACCGCACCCCTCGCGTCCCCGCAGGACCACAGCAGCACCGCACCACCCGCCCTGAGCCGCATGTCCCCGCGGCCTCGACGCCGCTTCCGACCCGGTCGGTCCCGGCGTCCGGCCGCACTCCCGTCGCCCCTGAGGAGATCCCGTGCGCGCCGAACCGCTGCCCACCAGCCCACCCTCCGTCACCCCGCCCCCCACCGACGGCCGTGCGCCCGCGCGGGACCGGGGGCCGGGGGCGCCCCTGCTCGGCGTCGAGCGGGCCGGTGCCGAACCCGTGCCGGTGGACCGCCGGCATGGCCGGCCCCGGTCGCTGTTCACCCTGTGGTTCGGCGCGAACGTGCAGTTCGCGACGCTCAGCGTGGGCGCCCTCTCCACCTCCGTGTTCGGCCTCGACCTGCTGCCCGCGGTCTTCGCGATCGCTCTGGGGACCGTGCTCAGCGCGGTGATGGTGGGCCTCTTCTCCACCCGCGGCCCGCTCACCGGCGTGCTGCAGCTCATCCAGACAAGAGGGCCGTTCGGGTGGCTCGGCGCGCTGCCGTCGGCCGCGTTCACCGTCGTCAACGGTGTCGGCTGGTGCGTCGCCGACACCCTGCTCGGGATGTTCATTCTCCGTGACCTGACCGGCCTGGGGTTCGCTCCCGCGCTGCTGCTCATGGCGGCGGCGCAACTGACCGTGGCGGTCCTCGGCTACCGGATGATCCACGCCGTCGAGCGCGGTCTCGCGCTCGCGCTGGTGGTCGTCTTCGCCGTGGTGTCGGTCTACGGATTCGGCGCGGCCCACGCGACCGCGCCGACCGACCCCTCCGGCGGCCCCACCGCCGCGTTCCTGCTGGTCACCGCGGTCACCGCGGCGCGGGGTCTGGGCTGGTCGGCATACGCCTCCGACTACAGCCGCTACCTTCCGGCCACCGTGCGCCCCCGCCGGGTGTTCCTCGCGGCGGGCGGCGGGAGCGCGCTCGCCGGGGTGTGGATCGGTTCGCTGGGCGCGGCGATCGGCACCGTGGCCGCCGTCGACAACCCCAGCACCATGGTCAGCGGCCTGCTCCCGCACGTCCTCGGCACGATCGTCCTGGGCGCACTGCTCCTCTCCACCCTCGCGTCCACCGTCATCGACCTGTACTCGGGTGCGATGGCCGCGCTCGCGGCGGGATTCGCCCTTCCCCGCTGGGTGTCCGTCCTGGCCGTCGGCGGCCTGGGCACCGTCCTGTCGTGGTACGCCGGGCACGGCGACTTCGCGGCGCAGCTTCAGGACTTCCTGCTGATGACCGGCTACTGGCTGGCGCCCTGGGGTGCGGTGCTCATCACGGCGTACTGGTGGCGGGAACGCGGTCTGCACGACACGGCCCGGCTGTACGACTCCCGGCACCGGTTCGGCTGGGGGCTGCCGTCGGTACTGATCGCCCTGCTCGCCGAGATCCCGTTCATGAACCAGTCCCTGTACACGGGACCGCTGGCCGCCGCCCACCCGGCCGTGGGGCCCTTCGGGCTGCTCGTGGGATTCGTCGTCTCGGCCGTCGCGTACGCCGGGCTGACCGCCTGGCGCCCCACCCCGCCCGGCGGCCTCCCCGCCCCCGCCGCACCCGCCGAGGCCCTGCCCACCACCTGACCCGTATCCGCCCTCTCCGCCCCGATCCGCCCGCCGCCCCGCCAACCCCGTACCGCCCGCCGACCCCGTACCGCCCGCTCCGGCGCCCGCGCGCCCGTCCGCTCCGCGCGCCCGTACCGAACCCCACGAACCGAGGAGATCCCTTGAACCCCGCGGCCCCCGCCCCCCTGACCCCCGACGAGGAGGCGTTCCTCATCGCCGCCATCGACCTCGCCGCCCGTTCGCGTGAGGACGGCAACCACCCCTTCGGATCCCTGCTGGTCCTGGACGGAACCGCCGTCCTGGAGGCCGGCAACACCGTCACCACCGGCCGGGACGCCACCGGCCACGCGGAGACCAACCTGGTCCGGCTGGCGACGGGCGCGTACACGCGCGCCGAACTCGCCCGCGCCACCCTGTACACCAGCACCGAGCCCTGTGCGATGTGCTCCGGCGCCGTCTACTGGAGCGGGATCGGACGCGTCGTCTACGCCCTCGGTGAGGACGAACTCCTCGCCCTCACCGGCGCCGACGAGGAGAACCCCACCATGGCGCTGCCCTGCCGCACCGTCTTCGCCTCCGGTCAGCGGCCCGTGGAGGTCTCCGGACCGCACCTGCACGACCGGGCCGCGGCGGTCCACGCCGGCTTCTGGACGGGGGCCGGAGCATGACCGCCCGTCACCCCCGCACGCTGATCCGCAACGGCATCGTCCTGCCCTGCGAAGGGCGCAGGGCGGTCCTCGACCCGGGATCGGTCCTGATCGAGGACGGCAGGATCACCGCCGTGGGCCCGGTCGCGGACCTGGACGCGGCGGCCGCCGACGCCGTCGTCGTGGACGCCACCGGGCACGCGGTCATCCCCGGACTGCACAACACCCACCTGCACTCCGGACTACTGCGTGGCACCGCCGAGTCCAAGTCGCTGTGGGACTGGCTGCGCGACTACGTCGACCCCGCGCACAAGGCCCTCACCCCCGAGATCGCCGAGGCCGCGTCCCTCCTCTGCTACACCGAGTCGCTGCGCGCGGGGACCACCTCGGTCATGGACATGTGGCGCCACATGGAGGGTTCCGCGCGGGCCGCCGAACAAGTCGGCATCCGTGCCACCCTCGTCCCCTATGTGGCGGACCTGCCCGGTTACGACTACTTCGAGACGCTCGACACCAACCGCCGACTGCTGGAGGAGTACCGCACGCACGCCGGGGGCCGGGTCCGGTCCTGGGTGGGTCTTGAGCACCTCTTCTACTGTTCGGAGGAGGCGTTCAAGGCAGCTGCGGCTCTGGCCGACGAATTCGACACGGGCCTGCACACCCACTCCTCGGAGACGACCTGGGAGGTGGAGGAGTCCCTGCGGCTGACGGGCCGCCGGCCGATCGAGGAGTTCCACCACCGGGGCATCCTCGGCCCCCGCACGGTCGTCGCGCACTGCGTCTGGCTCGACGACCACGAACTCGACCTCCTCGCCGGCACCGGGACGGCGGTCGCGCACTGCCCCTGCTCCAACATGAAGCTCTCCTCCGGTCCCGCCCGCATCAGGGACATGCGCAGCCGCGGCATCACGGTGGGGCTCGGCAGCGACGGCGAGAAGGAGAACAACAACCTGGACCTGCTGGAGGAGATGAAGTTCGCGTCCCTCCTGCAGAAGCTGACGACCCTGGACCCCACGACCGGCGACCCGTGGGACGTCCTCGCCATGGCCACGCTCGACGGTGCCCGGGCCCTCGGCCTGGACGGGGAGACCGGCTCGCTCGAAGCGGGGAAGAAGGCCGACGTCGTGACTGTCGACCTGCGTGCCCTGCACACCACCCCGCTGCTGCACGGACCCGACTTCAACGCCGCCGCCCACCTGGTCTTCTCGGCCGGTGCGGCGGACGTGGCCGACGTATGGGTGGACGGCCACCGGCTGGTGGAGGGCGGCCGGGTCCGCAGCGTCGACCCGATGACCGTCCGCGACCGGGCCCAGAGCGCCGCCGAGGACCTCTTCCGCAGGAGGGCGGCGCTCACCGCGTGACCCCGGAGGCGTGACGGCCGTGCTCCGGCCGGTGCGATCACCGTACGAGCGGGTAGGCGGCCCGGGTAGGCCGCCTACCCGCGTCGGTGCGGCGCAGGACACGGGTGCCCGGGCATGACCGCGCGGCGGCGATGTACTAGAGTTATCTCGACATCGAGATATCTGCCGAGGCGCACCGCAGCCGCCGCACGGTAAGGGTTACCTAACTAACCCTTACCTTAGCGGATGGTGGGGGCCGCAGGCGGCGCCGGCCGCACATGAGGCGCGGCGCGGTTGAACGCGCACATTGAAGAAGGAGACTGTCGTGTCGGCGAACAGCTTCGACGCCCGCAGCACGCTGCGCGTGGGCGACGAGTCGTACGAGATCTTCAAGCTGGACAAGGTCGAGGGCTCCGCGCGCCTCCCTTACAGCCTGAAGGTGCTGCTGGAGAACCTGCTCCGCACCGAGGACGGCGCGAACATCACCGCCGACCACATCCGGGCGCTGGGCGGATGGGACTCGCAGGCCCAGCCCAGCCAGGAGATCCAGTTCACGCCGGCCCGCGTGATCATGCAGGACTTCACCGGCGTCCCCTGTGTCGTGGACCTCGCCACCATGCGTGAGGCGGTCAAGGAGCTCGGCGGCGACCCGGCGAAGATCAACCCGCTGGCCCCGGCCGAGCTGGTCATCGACCACTCCGTCATCGCCGACAAGTTCGGCACCAACGACGCGTTCGCCCAGAACGTCGAGCTGGAGTACGGCCGCAACAAGGAGCGCTACCAGTTCCTGCGCTGGGGCCAGACCGCCTTCGACGAGTTCAAGGTCGTCCCCCCGGGCACCGGCATCGTCCACCAGGTCAACATCGAGCACCTGGCCCGCACGGTCATGGTCCGTAACGGCCAGGCGTACCCCGACACCCTCGTCGGCACCGACTCGCACACCACCATGGTCAACGGCCTCGGCGTGCTGGGCTGGGGCGTCGGCGGCATCGAGGCCGAGGCCGCGATGCTCGGCCAGCCGGTCTCCATGCTCATCCCGCGCGTCGTCGGCTTCAAGCTGACCGGCGAGCTCCCGGCCGGCACCACCGCCACCGACCTCGTGCTGACCATCACCGAGATGCTCCGCAAGCACGGCGTCGTCGGCAAGTTCGTCGAGTTCTACGGTGAGGGCGTCGCCGCCACCTCCCTCGCGAACCGCGCCACCATCGGCAACATGTCGCCCGAGTTCGGCTCCACCGCCGCGATCTTCCCGATCGACGACGAGACGCTGAAGTACCTCCGCCTGACCGGCCGTGACGCACAGCAGGTCGCGCTCGTCGAGGCGTACGCCAAGGAGCAGGGCCTCTGGCTCGACCCGGCCGCCGAGCCCGACTTCTCCGAGAAGCTGGAGCTCGACCTCTCCACGGTCGTCCCCTCCATCGCCGGCCCGAAGCGCCCGCAGGACCGCATCGTCCTGGCGAACGCCAAGGCGAAGTTCGCCGAGGACGTACGCAACTACGTCACCGACGACATGGAGGCCAGCAAGGAGTCCTTCCCGGCCTCCGACGCCCCGGCCGTGTCCCCCAACGGTGTTCCGTCGAACCCGGTCCCCGTGACCGCCCCCGACGGCACCACCTACGAGCTGGACCACGGCGCCGTCACGGTCGCCGCGATCACCTCCTGCACCAACACCTCGAACCCGTACGTCATGGTCGCCGCGGCGCTCGTGGCGAAGAAGGCCGTCGAGAAGGGCCTGACCCGCAAGCCGTGGGTCAAGACCACCCTCGCCCCGGGCTCGAAGGTCGTCACGGACTACTTCGACAAGGCGGGCCTGACCCCCTACCTCGACAAGGTCGGCTTCAACCTCGTCGGCTACGGCTGCACCACCTGCATCGGCAACTCCGGCCCGCTGCCGGACGAGGTCTCCAAGGCCGTCAACGACCACGACCTGGCCGTCACCTCGGTGCTCTCCGGCAACCGCAACTTCGAGGGCCGGATCAACCCCGACGTCAAGATGAACTACCTGGCGTCCCCGCCGCTGGTCGTCGCGTACGCCATC
The DNA here is from genome assembly GCF_042872025.1 of Streptomyces sp. NPDC005494. Classification (NCBI taxonomy): domain Bacteria; kingdom Bacillati; phylum Actinomycetota; class Actinomycetes; order Kitasatosporales; family Streptomycetaceae; genus Streptomyces; species Streptomyces sp. NPDC005494. Next base: position 136,048 of record NZ_JBIAJR010000004.1, on the reverse strand, counting down.
GCCGGATCGATGAAGGTCGACATCACCAAGGACGCCCTCGGCGTCGACCAGGACGGCAAGCCGGTCTTCCTCGAGGACATCTGGCCCTCCGAGGCCGAGGTCAACGACGTCGTGGCGAACGCCATCGGCGAGGACATGTTCAACAAGTCCTACCAGGACGTCTTCGCGGGTGACGCCCAGTGGCAGGCGCTGCCGATCCCGACCGGCAACACCTTCGAGTGGGACTCCGAGTCCACCTACGTGCGCAAGCCCCCGTACTTCGAGGGCATGACGATGGAGACGACCCCGGTCGAGGACATCGCCGGCGCCCGGGTGCTCGCCAAACTCGGCGACTCGGTCACCACCGACCACATCTCCCCGGCCGGTGCGATCAAGGCCGACACCCCGGCCGGCAAGTACCTCACGGAGCACGGCATCGAGCGCCGTGACTTCAACTCCTACGGCTCGCGCCGTGGTAACCACGAGGTCATGATCCGCGGCACGTTCGCCAACATCCGCCTGCGCAACCAGATCGCGCCGGGCACCGAGGGCGGCTACACCCGCGACTTCACGCAGCAGGACGGCCCGGTGTCGTTCATCTACGACGCCTCGCAGAACTACCAGGCCGCGGGCACCCCGCTCGTCATCCTGGCGGGCAAGGAGTACGGCTCCGGCTCGTCCCGTGACTGGGCGGCCAAGGGCACCGCGCTCCTGGGCGTCAAGGCCGTCATCGCCGAGTCGTACGAGCGCATCCACCGCTCGAACCTCATCGGCATGGGCGTCCTGCCGCTGCAGTTCCCGGAGGGGCAGACCGCCGAGTCCCTCGGCCTGACCGGTGAGGAGACCTTCTCCTTCTCCGGCGTGACCCAGCTGAACGACGGCACCACGCCGCGCACCGTCAAGGTCACCACCGACACCGGTGTGGAGTTCGACGGCGTCGTCCGCATCGACACCCCCGGTGAGGCGGACTACTACCGCAACGGCGGCATCCTGCAGTACGTGCTCCGCAGCCTGATCCGCAAGTAAGCACTCAGGAAGTGAGCGAGGGCCGCACCCCCCGGGTGCGGCCCTTCGCCGGTCAGGGCCTCTCGTCCGGGCCACGCCGGACGAAAGGCCCTAGGCTCGAAGGTCAGATGAAGAACAACCTCGCCGCGCCGGCGGCCAAGGCCGGACACGAGTCCGTGCGGCGTCACAACCTGAGCCTCGTCCTGCGGACCGTCCGGGACGAGGGCGAGGTCACCCGTGCGCGGGTGGCGAGCCTCGTGGGCCTCACCAGGGCCGCCGTCTCCTCGCTCGTGGAGGAGCTGCTCGCGCTGGACTGCGTCAGCGAGTCCGGCAAGACCTCCAGCGGCTCGGCCGGGCGCCCCGGCACCGTGCTGAAGCTGTCCCGGACCGGTCCGGCGGGCCTCGGGGTGGAGATCAACATCGACTACGTGTCCGTGTGCGCCGTCGACCTCACCGGCACCGACCGGGTCCGGGTCACCGAGCACACCGACCACCGGGGCGTCCCGGCCGCCGAGGTGCTGGCCCACGCCGCCCGGCTCACCAACCGCGTCATCGCCTCCACCCGGGAACAGGAACTCCGAGTGGCCGGAGTCGAACTGGCGCTGCCCGGCCTCGTCTCCGGCGGTGTCGTACGGCAGGCCCCGAACCTCGGCTGGAGCAGGGTCGCGGCCGAAGGGATCTTCGGGCAGGCACTCAGCACCCTGCGCCCGGCCGGGCGTGCCCTGCCCGTCGGCTCCGACAACGAGGCCAACCTGGCGGCCTTGGCCGAGCTCTGGTTCGGCGGCCTCGGGGGCGTACGCACCTTCCTCTATCTCACCGGTGAGATCGGCGTCGGCGGCGCGCTCGTCGTGAACGGCGAGATGCTGCGCGGAGCGCACGGTTTCGCGGGCGAGATCGGGCACATGGTCGTCGACCCACAGGGCCCGCTCTGCCGCTGCGGCGCGCACGGCTGCCTGGAACAGTACGCGGGCCGCGCGGCCCTGCTGCGTGCGGCCGGGATGGACCCGGCCACGGGCGTACGCGGCATCGCCGAGCTGGAGCAGCGGGCCGCGTCCGGCGAGAGGCGGGCCGTCACGGCGCTGCGCGACGCGGGGGACCGGCTGGGTGTGGTGCTGGCCGGCGCGGTGAACCTGTTCGACCCGGAGGCGGTCGTCCTCGGCGGGATCTACCGCACCCTGATGCCCTGGCTGGAGGAGTCCGCCGACGCCCAGCTCACCGCGCGGGTCGTCTCCGGGCGATGGCACGAGAACGGCAGCCGCCTGCGTGCCTCGTCCCTCTCCGGCGACGCGGCGCGCGGAGCGGCGGCCCGGGTGGTCCACGAGGTCCTGGAGAACCCGGCGGCGCACGCGGTGCGCTGAGGGCCGGGGCCGTGGACGCCTTTCCCGTTCCGACGGTCAGGGCGGTCCGGACGGTCCTGACCGGGACGGCGAAGGGCCGGGACGGCGAAGGGCCGGGACGGCGAAGTGCGGCCCACCGGCAACCGGTGAGCCGCACTTCGGCCGGACGCGGGATCAGACCTCGAAAGCCTGCTCCGCGCCGGTGAGCCGGAACGGTCAGGCCTTGTGGGCCGCGATCAGCTGCTGATACCAGCGGTAGCTGTCCTTCGGGGTGCGCTCCAGGGTGTCGTAGTCGACCCGGATGATCCCGAACCGCTTCGCATAACCCAGCGCCCACTCGAAGTTGTCCAGCAGCGACCACACGTAGTAGCCGCGCACGTCGACACCCGCGTCCATCGCCGCACGCAGCGCCGTCAGGTGGGTGCGGAGGTACTCCACCCGGTCCGCGTCGTGGATGGAACCGTCGGCCTCGACGCTGTCGAACTCCGCCGAGCCGTTCTCCGTGATGTGCACCGGCGGCAGGGCCTCGCCGTACGTCTGCTTCAGCGCGGTCAGCAGATCGGTGAAGGACTCCGGGACGACCGGCCAGCCCATCGCCGTCTTGCGGACGTCGGGGTAGTTCCCCTCCGCGTACCGGTTGTCCGTGGCCACACGCAGCGCCGGGTCCGCCTCGCGGTGCGGGGCGGCGGCGACCACGATCGGCCGGTAGTAGTTGATGCCCAGGAAGTCCATCGGCTGGGAGATCAGCTCCAGGTCGCCCTCGCGGCGGAAGTCCTGGCCGGTGATCAGCTCGCCCCAGGTCTCCTCCTCGGTGGCCGGGTAGCGGCCCGCGAGGAGAGGCTCGGTCCACACCAGGTTGTGCTGGGTGTCCGCGCGGACGACCGCGGCGAGGTCGGCGTCCGACTCGGTGGCCGGGACGTTGCGGTCCAGGTTGAGGGTGATGCCCGCCTCGCGGACACCCGCCGCGCGCAGCGCGTTCATCGCGTGGCCGTGACCGACCAGCAGGTGGTGCGCGGCGGCCAGGGCCCCGCGGCCCTCCTGCGCGCCCGGCGCGTGCCGGCCCACGGAGTAGCCGAGGAACGCGCTGCACCACGGCTCGTTCAGGGTGATCCAGCGCGGCACACGGTCGCCCAGGTGCTCCGCGACGATCGCGGTGTACTCGCCGAAGCGCTCGGCGGTCTCACGCGAACGCCAGCCGCCCTTGTCCTCCAGGGCCTGCGGCAGGTCCCAGTGGTAGAGCGTGGCGGCCGGCTCGATGCCTGCCTCCAGGAGCGAGTCGACGAGCCGGGAGTAGAAGTCGAGGCCCTTGGGGTTGACCGCCCCGCTGCCCGTCGCCTGGATCCGGGACCAGGCGATCGAGAAGCGGTACGACTCCACGCCCAGGTCGCGCAGCAGCGCCACGTCCTCCGGGTAGCGGTGGTAGTGGTCGCACGCGACGTCACCCGTGTCGCCGCCGTCCGTCCTGCCGGGCGTGTGGCTGTAGGTGTCCCAGATGGACGGGCCGCGGCCGTCTTCCTCCACGGCGCCCTCGATCTGGTACGAGGCCGTGGCCGCGCCGAAGACGAATCCGGGCGGGAAGACCGGGAAGTCACTCATGGAAACCCTTACTTGACCGAGCCACCGGTGATGCCGGCGGCGATGTACTTCTGGGACAGGACGAGGAGGACGGCGGCCGGCACCGCCGACAGCACCGAGGCGGCCATGACCGAACCCCAGTCGCCGACATGCGCGCCGATGTACTGGTAGATGCCCAGTGTGATCGGCTTGACGTCGTCGGTCGTGTTCAGCGTGAGCGCGAACATGAAGTCGCTCCACGCGTACAGGAACGAGAAGAGGCCGGCGGTGATCAGCGAGTTGCGGCTCATCGGCAGGACGACCTGAACGAACGTACGGATGCGACCGGCGCCGTCGACCTCGGCCGCCTCGATGACCTCGCGGGGGATCGACACCATGAACGAGCGCATCAGCACGATCGCGAACGGGATGCCCAGGGACGCGTCCGCCAGCATCAGCCCGAAGTAGGAGTTGACCAGGCCGAGGTCCACGTACGCGCTGTACAGGGCGTTCGCGATGACGATGCCCGGCACCATCTGGGTGATCAGCGTGCCGAAGACGATCGTCTTGCTGCCGCGCAGCTTGAACTGCGCCAGGCCGTAGGCCGCCGGCGCGGAGATCGCCAGGCAGATGGCCACGGCGCCGAGCGCTACGGCCAGCGACGTCAGGAGGTTGCCGCCCTGCTCGGTGATCGCGGAGGTGAAGCCGGAGAAGTCGATGCCCGTCGGGACAGGACCCACGTCGACCAGGCTCGCGTCCGGCTGCAGCGCGGTGTTGATCATCCAGTACAGCGGGAACAGCATGACCGCGAGGACGACGACGCCGAAGACGGTCGCACCCCAGCGGCGCTTGGGCCGGTGGACGGTTGCGGGAGCCGGGGCGGCGGGGATCTGGGTGGTGGTCGCCATGCCGGTCACTTCCCCTCGTTGCGGTTGACCCGCAGGTAGAACACCGCGAAGACGGCGGAGATCAGGATCAGGATGTTGCCGACCACGGCACCGGCCCCGAAGTCCATCTGGACGAAGGAGTTCTGGTACGTGAGCGTGCCGAGCGTCTGGGTGGAGTCGGCGGGGCCGCCGTCGGTGAGGGCGAGGACCAGGTCGAGGATCTTGACCGTCGACATGAAGCCGAGCACCAGCACCACGGTGATGACGGGCTTGAGCATGGGCAGGGTGACCGAGCGGAACGTACGCCAGGCGGACGCGCCGTCGAGGGCCGCGGCCTCGTTCAGCTCCTTGGGGACCTCCTGGAGGCCGCCGTAGAGGATCACCATGTTGAACGGGATGCCGATCCAGATGTTCACCAGGATCACCGAGATCAGCGCCATGCTGGTGCTCGTCAGCCAGGGCGTGTCACCGGGGAGGCCGACGGTGCCCAGGAAGCTGTTGAGGACACCGGTGTCCTGGTCGAAGATGCGCCGCCACACGATGCCGGAGACGACCATCGGGACCAGCCACGGCAGCAGGATCAGCGAGCGCAGGATGCCGTTCAGCGGGAAGCGGCGGGTGAAGAAGACGGCGAGCGCCAGACCGATGCAGAACTGACCGACGAGCGACCCGATGGTGAAGAGGATCGTCTGCCACAGGGCCTTGCCGAACAGCCCGTCCTCGAAGACGTTGCTCCAGTTGTCCGTGCCGTTGAACGGCGCCTCGCCGGTGAAGAACGTGGACGGCGAGTAGTCCTGGAAGCTCATGACGATGTTGCGGACGAGCGGGTAGCCGAAGAACAGCGCCATGAAGATCACGGCGGGGGCGATGAACCCCCACTGGGCCAGCGACTTGCGGCGCTTGGCGCTCCGCGGGTTCACGGGCTTCTTCACCGCGCCGGCCGCGGGGGCCGTCGGGCCGGCCGGCAGCGCGGTGGCCGAGGCTGTGGTGGATGACATGGTTCGTTACCTCAGTTCCCGCTCGTGACCTGCTGCTGGGCACGCTTCAGAGCGGCCTTGCTGGACTCGCCGGTGAGCGCGGACTGGAAGGCGCTCTGCAGGGCGAGCGACACGGACGACCACTGCGCGCCGACCTTCGCGGTGCGGGAGCGGGCCGTCGAGACCTGTCCGGCCAGGGCCGCCAGCTCCGGGGCCTTCGTGCGCCACACGGCGGCGGCCTTGGTGTTCGCGGGGACCATCCAGCTGTTCAGGGCGTAGGTTATCTGCTCCTGCTCGCCCGCCATACAGCCGATGATCTTGGCGGCCGTCTTCTCGCGCTCGGTGTCGCCGGTGTTGGGCACGGTCAGCACGCCGCCGCCCAGCGGACCGACCGAGTCGTCGCCCGCCTCGGGCACGGGGATCTCGGCGATGCCCCAGTTGAGCCCCTTCTTGGCGTTCAGGGTCTCGACCTGCCACGGGCCGTTGATCATCATGGCCGCGTTGCCGGCCATGAACTGGTCGTTCACGTCGGCCTGCGTCCAGTTGACCGTGGACTTGGAGAGCGAGCCGTCCTTCAGCAGCGCCTTCCAGTAGTCCAGGGCCTCGGCCACCTCGGGGGTGTCGAGCTTCGACTCGTCGCCGCCGTTGGACCACATGAAGGGGGTGAACTGGAAGACGCCGTCCTCCGCGCCACCCGCGCTCAGGGCCAGCCCGTACTGCTTGCCCTTGGTCAGCTTCTTCGCGGTCGACTGCATCTCGGCCCACGTGGTGGGCACCTTCAGGCCGGCCTTGTCGAGGGTGTCCTTGTTGTAGAACAGCGCCAGGGTGTTCACCGTGCGCGCGGCCCCGTAGTACTTCCCGTCGAACGACCCGAAGTCGACGATCCCCTCGGGGATGTCCGTTGTGGTCAGCCCGAGGTCCTTCAGCGGTATGAGCCCGCCGGCCTCGGCGAAGGTCGGCATCTCCGACGCGTCCAGCTGGAGGACGTCCGGCAGCGACTTCGACGAGGCCATGCGCAGCGCCTTCGTCATGAGCTGCGCGGCGGGCACGCTCTGCTGCTCGATGGTGATCCCGAGCTGCTTGCTGCAGCGCTTGAGGGTGTCGCCGTCCCAGCGGTGGTACGACTCGTCGGTCGAGGAGTTCATGACGGTGTAGACGTCCTCGTCCCGCTGCTGGCCGCACCCCGAGAGCACGGTGCCGACGACGATCGCGGAGACGACGGTGAGGGGGACGACGATGCGCCTGGTGCGGCGGCTGCGGCCTCGGATCCGTCCGTCCGGGGAGGGTTCTGTCACGGTGGTGCCCTTGCGGTGAGAGGGTGGCCGGCCCCATGGGAACGCTCCCACGGGGTTCTCGTCAAGCCCCTGCGCGGATCCGGCGGTGTCACGGCGGTGAGGGGCGGGGGTGTCCGGCGGTGGGCCGTCGGACACCCCGGGGGTGGGTCAGCGGACGCCGAGGAGGTGTTCCATGGCGAGCTGGTCGAGGGCTTCGAAGGCCATGGAGCGTTCGGCGGCCGCGGTGGCGTCGAAGTCCTCGTAGGCGGTGCGGTCGGCGAGGAGGGCCTTGAGGCCGTCCTCGGCGGTGGGCTTGGCGAGTTCGTCGAGGCGGGAGGCGGTCAGGGCCTCCTGGACGGCGGGGTCGGCGCGGAAGGCGAGGGCGCGTTCCTTGAGGATGAGGTAGTTGCGCATGCAGTTCTTCGCGGACTCCCACACGCCGTCGATGCCGTCGGTGCGTACCGGCTTGAAGTCGAAGTGGAGGGAGCCCGTGTAGTCGGAGGTCTCCAGGAGGTCCACCAGCCAGAAGGCCTGGCGCAGGTCTCCGGCGCCGAAGCGGAAGTCCTGGTCGTACTTGATGCCGGACTGGCCGTTGAGGTCGATGTGGAAGAGCTTGCCGGCCCACAGGGCCTGGGCGATGCCGTGGGGGAAGTTCAGTCCGGCCATCTGCTCGTGGCCGGTCTCGGGGTTCACGCCGACCATCTCGGGGCGTTCCAGGCGCTCGATGAACGCCAGCGCGTGCCCGATGGTGGGCAGGAGGATGTCGCCGCGGGGCTCGTTGGGCTTGGGCTCGATCGCGAAGCGCAGGTCGTAGCCCTGCTCGGTGACGTAGTCGCCCAGCAGGTCGAAGGCTTCCTTCATCCGGTCCAGGGCGACGCGGACGTCCTTGGCGCCGCCGGACTCGGCGCCCTCGCGCCCGCCCCAGGCGACGTAGGTCTTCGCGCCGAGCTCGGCGGCCAGGTCGATGTTGCGGATGACCTTGCGCAGCGCGAAGCGGCGTACGTCGCGGTCGTTGGAGGTGAAGCCGCCGTCCTTGAACACCGGGTGGGTGAACAGGTTGGTGGTGGCCATCGGGACCTTCATCCCGGTGCGGTCCAGGGCGTCCTTGAAGCGGCCGATCAGGCGGGCGCGCTCGGCGTCGTCGGACCCGAAGGGGATCAGGTCGTCGTCGTGGAAGGTGACACCGTGGGCGCCGAGCTCGGCGAGCCGCTCCACCGACTCGACCGGGTCCAGCCCGGGACGCGTCGCGTCACCGAACGGGTCGTTGCCACGCCAGCCCACGGTCCACAGACCGAAGGTGAACCTGTCCGCGGGAGTGGGGGTGAAGCGGTTCGACATGGGGCTGCCTCTTGTCGACATGGGCCGGGCCGGCTGCGCTGCCGTCCGACCGATTTGTTGGCTGGCAGTACTAATACGGCATCCTGGCGTTTCTTTCTAGACCATCCCTGTGACATCAACGTCACATAGGGGCATCACGGCCTTCTCGCAGGGGTCCGGACGGCCCAGGCGGGGCGGCCCTCGGGGCCCGGAAGGCATCGTCGAAGCGCTTCGAAAAATATTTGTTTTGTGTACGATCAAAATCAGGAACCCACAGGAACGGACCCCCATGAAGTTCACCGACGGCTTCTGGCAGATGCGCGAAGGTGTGCACGCCTCGTACGCCACCGAAGTCCGCGATGTCCGCCTCGACGACGACCGACTTGCCGCCTACGCCTCCGTCAAGCGGGTCGAGCGTCGCGGCGACACGCTGAACGCCCCGCTGATCACCGTGGACGCCTACGCCCCGGCCGAGGGCGTCATCGCGGTGCGCCTCACGCACCTCGCGGGCAAGCGCCGCAAGGGTCCCGATTTCGAGTTGCCGGGTGCCTCCGCGCGGTCCGCCGCCACCACACGCACCGAGGGCACCGCCGCGGAACTGACCAGTGGCCCGCTCACCCTGCGGCTGCCCACCGAGGGTGCGTTCGGTCTGGAGTTCCTCGACGCGGACGGCCAGGTCCTGACCTCCGCCGGGCGCAAGGGCAGTGCCTTCGCCACCGCCGACGGCAGCCACCACATGTTCGCCCAGCTCGCCCTCGGCGTGGGCGAGACCGTCCACGGGCTCGGCGAGCGCTTCACGCCGTACGTGAAGAACGGCCAGGTCGTCGACATGTGGCAGGCCGACGGCGGCACCAGCAGCGAACAGGCCTACAAGAACGTCCCCTTCTACCTCTCCTCGCGTGGTTACGGCGTCTTCGTCAACCACCCCGGCAAGGTCTCCTTCGAGGTGGGCTCCGAGGCCGTCGGCCAGGTGCAGTTCAGCGTCGAGGACCAGACCCTCGAGTACTTCGTCGTCGCGGGCCCCACGCCCAAGGACGTCCTCACCCGGTACGCCTCCCTCACCGGCCTCCCGGCCCTCCCGCCGGCCTGGTCGTTCGGCCTCTGGCTCACCACGTCGTTCACCACCTCCTACGACGAGGCGACGGTCAACTCCTTCGTCGACGGCATGGCCGAGCGCGGCATCCCCCTCAGCGTCTTCCACTTCGACTGCTTCTGGATGCGCGAGTACCAGTGGTGCGACTTCGAGTGGGACCCGGCGGTCTTCCCCGACCCGGAAGGCATGATCGCCAGGCTCAAGGCTAAGGGCCTGAAGATCTGCGTCTGGATCAACCCGTACATCGGGCAGAAGAGCCCGCTGTACGAAGAGGGCGCGGAGAAGGGGTACTTCGTCCAGACCCCGGACGGCGACGTCTGGCAGTGGGACAAGTGGCAGGCCGGCATGGCGCTGGTCGACTTCACCGACCCCGAGGCGACCGCGTGGTTCCAGAGCAAGCTCAAGGTGCTCCTGGACCAGGGCGTCGACGGCTTCAAGACCGACTTCGGCGAGCGCATCCCGACCGAGGTCGTGTGGCACGACGGCTCCGACGCGGAGCGCATGCACAACTACTACACGCACCTCTACAACAAGGCCGTCTTCGAGCTCCTGGAGAAGGAGCGCGGCGCGGGCGAGGCCGTCCTCTTCGCCCGCTCGGCCACGGCCGGCGGCCAGCAGTACCCGGTCCACTGGGGCGGTGACTGCTGGTCCTCCTTCGAGGCCATGGCGGAGTCCCTGCGCGGCGGGCTGTCGCTGAGCCTGTCCGGCTTCGGCTTCTGGAGCCACGACATCGGCGGTTTCGAGGGCACCCCCGACCCGGCCGTCTTCAAGCGCTGGCTCGCCTTCGGCCTGCTCTCCTCGCACAGCAGGCTGCACGGCTCCTCGTCCTACCGCGTGCCGTGGGAGTTCGGCGACGAAGCGGTCGACGTGGCCCGGCAGTTCACCCGGCTCAAGCACCGCCTCATGCCGTACATCTACGGCGCCGCCGTCGAGGCCCACCGCACGGGCGTCCCGACGATGCGCCCGCTGCTCCTGGAGTTCCCGGAGGACCCGACCGCCCGCACGGTGGACCGCGAGTACCTGCTGGGCCCGGACGTCCTCGTCGCGCCCGTCTTCACCGAGGACGGCCAGGTCGAGTACTACGTGCCCGAGGGCACCTGGACCCACCTGCTGACCGGCGACACGGTCACCGGCCCCGCCTGGCGCCGCGAGACCCACGGCTTCGACAGCCTGCCCCTGCTCGTCCGTCAGGGCGCGGTGCTCGCGCTGGGCGCGGACGAGTCCCGCCCGGACGGCGACTGGCTCGACAACCTCGAACTCCGCGTGTTCGCCCCGGCGGGCACCGGTGACTTCACCCGCACGGTGACCGTCCCCGACCACACGGGCGCGGTGGCTGCGACGTACGAGGTGGTCCGCGAGGGCGGCGAGGTCCGTGTCACGGCGGACACCGACCGGCCGTACACGGTCACGGTCGTGGGGGAGAAGGACTGACGGCCGCGAGTCCCTGATCCCCTTCCCGCCGGACACCGGACCGATCCGGTGTCCGGCGGGAAGCGGACGAGTGACGGCCACCCGGGCACTTCCGCACGCGCTTCCCCTTGGGGACAATCGCACTCGGTACGGGCACTTCTCGACGGGGTGCCGCCATGGCCGGGACGCGCGGCCCGGCCCGAATTCGGGGGAGTTCGGATGGCTGACACGACGGGTGTGTTACGCACGGGACACGGGCCGGCCAACGGCGCCACCCCGGCACCGTCCCGCACGGGCGGCAGGGGAGGGCACCCACCGGGGAGGGCCGCGGCTCGGGCCGTCGTGGCAGTCCTGGCCCTGGTGCTCGGATCGATGTGCCTGAGCGGTTGCGGGACGTCCGGCGGCGGCTTCAGAGCCGGACCCCTGACGAGCCCTTCCGGTAGTTCGTCCGCTCCCGCGGAGGACTTCACGACACCTGTGACCGAGGACCCCACCGAACGGGAAGTGCCCACCGCCGACGCACCCGGCGCGGACCCCGACCCCGCGCCCGCCGCCCCGCCTCCACCACCGCCGGACCGCTACGGCGCCATAGCGGTGGGCCGGGACGGCAGCAACGGCGAGTCGTGGGACTACAGCTCCCGGAAGGCCGCCGAACAGGGGGCGTTGAAGCGCTGCCCGGGCTCCGGCTGCAAGATTCTCGCGTCCTTCAGCAACAGCTGCGGCGCCGTCGTCCACAACGCCGCCACCAACCACTACTGGGGCGGTCACGGCGCCACCCGCGCCGAAGCCGAGGCGGACGCGAGGGCGCGTGCGGGCGGAGGCCGGACGCTCGCGTGGGCGTGCACCACGCGGTACAACACGGACTGAGGGCCACCGGGGCGCTCCGCCGTACGGAGTCCACCCCGGGGCGTGCCGCTCCGTGCCTGGCCGGTGGAATGCGATCGTGGGCCGTCGGGTTGGAACCAGCGGCACATATGTACGAGTACGGCACACAGAGCGGAAGTTCCCATGGGCGAGTTGATCCTGATCCGGCACGGCGAGACCGAGTGGTCCCGGTCCGGGCAGCACACGAGCTGGACCGACCTGCCCCTCACCGAGCTGGGCGAGCGTCAGGCCCGTGCCCTCGTGCCGCTGCTCGCGGAGCGGGAGATCGGGCTCACCCTCGTCAGCCCCTACCTGCGCGCCCGCCGCACCGCCGAACTGGCCGGTCTGCCCGCGCCCCGCGAGACACCTGACCTGCGGGAGTGGGACTACGGGGCGTACGAGGGCGTGACCACCGTCGACATCCGCCGCACCCGCCCCGACTGGAACCTCTGGACCGACGGCGTCGCGCCCGGACCCGAGGAGCACCCGGGGGAGAGCCCGGAGGAGGTGGGTGCGCGCGCGGACCGGATCCTCGCGGAGGTCAGGGCGGCGGCCTCGCGCCTCGGGGAGGCGGACATCGCCCTGGTGGCCCACTCGCACTTCCTGCGCGTGCTCACCGCCCGCTACCTGCGGCTGACCCCCGCGAGCGGAGAACTGTTCCAGCTCGCCACGGGCGCCGTCTCCCGCCTCGGCACGGAGCACGACAAGCCGGTCGTGACGGCGCTCAACATGGCACTGCCGCAGCGGCTGTTCGACGCCATCAACTGACGGGCCTCAAGGGGCGGTTCGTGAGTTCACACCGGTCAAGCTTCGCCGGCCGGTGTCCGTACGGGCCCGGCGAGGCATCCGCCGCCAGTGGGGGACATCGCGGCCACAACGTGCTGGACAAGTGACCGCCTACGGGGAGTATCCACAGGCCACCGGCAGTCTGCCCTTCCGTTCGCACCGAGCGATATGCCTCCAAGAGGCGTATACAGGAAGAAGGGACGCGCGTGCACGGAACCTATGCGCTGCCGGGGGAATCCTCTGGCGACCGAAAATCCGTACACCGGAAACCGGCAGACGGCCAGGGCCAGTCCCGAAGCACCTGCCGACCATCCCGGAAGCCCGCTGCGTGCTGGAGCCCGACAGACGCAGGTCGGTGGCCACCGCCCACCGGGTCAGGTGACTTGAGAACAGGACAGCGGCGAATCCAGGGGTAGCGCTGACACAGTTGGTGGCATCCCGCAGCACATCCGAGGAAGCCCGGGACGATTCCGGAGAAGGCAACCTGTGGCCCGCCTCAGGGGCGGCAGCGGCGCGTGACCCTGCGATGAGAGATCTGCCGCGGTCACGTTCGTACACCCGTGTCGATCGGCACGACGCGTCCTTACCTACTCGCCCCGCCGGGCGGGAAATCCGGCCACGGCGAAACGAGACTCCGGGACCCCACCCCGTGCCAGCTGGTTGTACAGGGTGTCTCGGTGAACGAAGCGGAGGAGTCATGGCAGACGACACCACGCTCGCCATCTACGGCATCTCCCCTGAGGGTGCGCTGCAGTGGTACCGCCACAACGGGCGGTCGGACGGCACCAATCGGTGGACGGCCGGAGGGGGCGGGAACAACGTCAGTGATGGGTGGAACATCTACAGCACCGTATTCAGCGGCGGTAACGGCGTGATCTACGGCATTACGCCTGAGGGTGCGCTGCAGTGGTATCGCCACGACGGTTACACGGACGGCACCAATCGGTGGACGGCCGGGGGAGGCGGGAACAACGTCAGTGATGGGTGGAACATCTACAGCACCGTATTCAGCGGCGGTAACGGCGTGATCTACGGCATTACGCCTGAGGGTGCGCT